>JAPOUM010000008.1 GCA_026708645.1 Acidimicrobiaceae bacterium
TGGCTGCGACGAAAAGCGCGGCCGGGGGGACCGAGCCCGGAACGCTGCGCTGACGGAGTTGGCGACGGTGACGCAGGTGTCGGCGGTTACACCAGCAGGGGGTCGCTGAGGATCTCCACTAGGGCGGGGCCTCGATGGTCGAAAGCGTCGAGCAGCGCGGCGTCGAGCTCCTCCAGTGCGGTCACTCGCAGGCCCTTCACCCCGCACAACTCCGCGAAGGCCGCGAAGTCGGGATTGCGCAGCGAGGTCTGCCACACGTCCAGCTCCGCGGCGCGCTGCTCTTTGGAGATCTTGCCCAGCTGATTGTTGTTCAGCAGCACATGGGTGATGTCCATGCTGTGGGCGGCCAGCGTGGTGAGCTCCATGGCGTACTGCCCGAAACCGCCGTCGCCTGATATCGACACCACCGCCCGCCCGGCGTGCTCGTCGCAGCTCTGGGTGGCGGCCCAGCAGCCCATGGCGGCCGGCAGCGAGAAACCGATCGAGCCGAGATAACCCGACATCAGCACGCTCTGGCCGCCGGTCTCGAAATACCGTCCGAATGAGTAGGCGTGATTGCCGACGTCCACGGCCATGATCGCATCCGCAGGCGCCAAGCGGCTCAAAGCGTCGAACACCGAAGCAGCTGCGAGCCCCCGTCCGCGGTCGTCGCCGCGACGGCGGGACTTCTCCTCACGCCAGATCGCCCAACGCTGCGCCACCTCGCCGCGCATGTCGGCGGTGGTGGCGGCGTGGTCCGCGGGCAGCGCCGCAGCCAGAGCCCGCGCCGCGACCCCGACTTCAGCCAGCACCGCCACGTCCACCGCATGGAACCGGCCCAGCGCCATGGGATCGAAATCCACCTGCACTATCGGCTTGTAGTCGGCTATGCCGGTGTGGTTGGCGAACGACACCCCGAAGGTCAAAAGCAGATCGGCTTCGTTCATGAACCAGCTGGCGACCGGCGTGCCCGACCGGCCCAGCACGCCGCAAGCCAGACGATGCGAGTCGCTGATCAGCCCTTTGCCTTTGAAGGTGGTGGCCACGGGCGCGCCCAGCCGCTCGGCCAAAGCGACTATGTCGCCCATGGCGCCGCGGGCGCCGTGACCGACGATGATCAACGGCCGCCGCGCCGCTGTCAAAGCCCCGACCGCGGCGTCCAAAGCCTCCGCCGGCGGTTCGACGGAGCGCAGGCCGACCCGGCCTTGCGGCGACCCGGGCTCGCCGGCGGCGGCGCCGGCACCAGAGCCCGCCGGCAGCACCTGCACTTCGTCGGGCAGCACCAGATGCGCCACGTCGCGTTCGACGAGGGCCGTCTTGCAGGCCAGGTTCATCAGTTCGGCGTGGTTGGCGCCGGCCTGCACGGTGGCGCTGTAACGAGCCACGTCCGCGAAAGCCGCGGACAGGTCGGTGTCCTGGAAAGCGCCGCGGCCGCGCACCGCTGAAGGCACCTGCCCGCTGACGGCCAGCACCGGCGCCCGGTCCATCTTGGCGTCGTAGAGCCCGGTCAGAAGGTTGGTGGACCCGGGTCCGGCGATGGCGAAGCAGGCGGCCAGCCGACCGGTCAGCTTGCCGTAGGCGCAAGCCGCGAACGCGGCGGCGCCCTCATGGCGGATGCCCACGAAAGCCAGATCGCCGCGGGCTTCGGCGGCCCGCAAAGCGTCGGCGAAACCCAGGTTGGAATGGCCCACCATGCCGAAGACGTGCCTGACGCCCCAGGCGGTCATCGTCTCGACCAGCACGTCGGACACGCTCCGAGCCCGCGGCTTCGCCACGGGCAGAGCCACGTAGACGCCGTCGTCGCGGACTTCGGTGCGGTATGCGGCCGGGGCGTCGCTGAAAGGCGGCGGCGGCTTGCCGTTCTTGGGCGAGTAGTCGTAACCGTGCCAGGGGCAGCGCAGCCAGCCGCCCTCGACCGACCCCTCCCCCAGCGGGCCTCCTTGATGAGGGCAGGCGTTGGCCAGGCACCCGTAGCCGCCCTCAGCGGTCCGGGTGACGCAGAGGCTCTCATGGCCGATCGTCACGGTCATCACCCGACCCTCCGCCAGGTCGTCGGTACCTAACAGCCTGTGCCAGGCGAACTCGTCGTCGGGCAACGCCGGTTCGGTGATGCTCGGGGTCATGTCTGAATCAGGGGCCACAGCCGTTCACTCCTGCTCGGACCGAGCCTGCGCCAGGCCGATCCTGTGTCGTCGTTGGTGGATGCTGGCATTGTCGCGGCTAGCAGCGGGAGGTTCCAACGTCTGCGCCGAAGTGTCCTCTGCACCACCTGCGCATCTATGAGGAGAACTGGCTTCCCTTGAGCATCCCCCTGACCTCGGAGTGAATGTCTGAGAGGAGGTGCTAAGTCCGAGAAGGCCACAAGACGAGGATCGCGCTGCTCGCATCGGACTACCGATTCCGTCGTAGCGCGACACTGTCAGCCCACCAATGATGCACCCGCGGCGCATCAGCTCCGAAGCAGGACGCCAGCAGCAGGAAATCATCGATGTCGGCGGTGACGATGATGTCTTGGAGACGCACAGCGAGCGCCAAGACATGTGCGTCAACAACGTCGGAAGAACCAGACCGCGAGAGCACTCCGCCTACCACCCGAGCATCGACGAGAGTGAACTCATGAACCTCAAGAGTGTCGAGGAACCGGGCCAGTCGAGCCTGGCGGCTGCCGTCACGCCAGACCTGCGCTACAACAGGTGCCGAAGTCTGCAACACTTCTCCCTGCTCGAACGCCGCAACGAGGAAGGATTGCGCTGCTCGCTCGCCTCGGTCGACCGCTACCAATACCCCGGCATCGAGTATCACGAAGCGAAGTAACGACTACGCATAGCCGCCACAGCTTCAGGATCGGGTGAGCCTGCCTCTTCGGCCCATCCGTCTAGGAACTCCCGTAGAGCTTCGCGTCGGCTGCGCTCTCGTGACAGAAGCAGCAGACCGCGGCGTATGGCAGCCGTTTGGCTGCCGTAGTCATCCGCAAGCCCAGCCAGGAGTTCGCGTTCTTCGTCGTTGAGGCGGACCGTAGTCGTCGTAGTGCTCACAGCCAACGATGATAGCACACTCGTGCTACAAAAGCGCTGGCAACGTTCGTGGTACCTAAAGACGTCCGATGCAGCCAACCCATGCAGTGTTCTTGAGGCGATCTCATTCTTGGGGAGCAGTTGCACCTTTGAACTTCCGACAGGCTCTTGAGACACTGTGTTGGTCGTTGCAGCCACAGCGTCTCTCCCGTCTTGAGTCCTCGCCAGCGCCGTCGAGCCGCCCCGACGCTACTCGTCAGCAACGAACAGCACCCAATCGGTGAAGCCTGTCGCAGGTGAAGCCTGTCTCGCTAGTCGCCCACATCTGACCAGAGCGGAGCCGCGCGACCCGGCGGCGGGGCTTCCAAGCCGGCGCAGTGTCAGTCCACCATGCTCCGTCCACCATGCTCCGTCCACCATGCTCCGTCCATCATGCACGCAATGGTGGACTGTCACTTTATTGGCTAATTAACTGCCACTATACTGGCAGCCAAGCAGCCAGATAGAGGAACTTGTGATGACGACCGCTGATCGAATCGCTCCTGAGGGATATGTGCCACGCATCGTGGACGACGAGATGCGCCGAGCGCTCGCCGCCATGCCGGCAGTGCTGATCGAAGGTCCTCGCGCCTGCGGCAAGACATGGACCGGACGCAGGTTCGCCGGCAGCGCCGCCTATCTCGACGACAGCGCCGGCGCTGCGCTCGACGCCGGGATGAGCCCGGCATCACTCCTCGAGGGCGAATCGCCCCGGCTGCTCGACGAGTGGCAACTAGCCCCGAAGATATGGAACCCGATGCGTCGAGCTTGCGACACAGTCGACGGTGCCGGCCGCTTCATCCTGACAGGCTCTGTTGACCCGCCCGACGATATCACCCGTCACTCCGGCGCAGGGCGCATCATCCGAGTCCGGATGCGGCCCATGAGCCTGTTCGAGAGCGGGGAATCCGACGGGGGCGTGTCTTTGGCTGACCTCCTCGAAGGTGACGGCAGCTCGGCGCCCGACTCCGGACTGGCGCTCAACGACGTGCTCGCTCTGGCATGCCGCGGCGGCTGGCCCCGGACTCGCCAAGCCGACACCGAAACCGCCGGCGACGCGGCGCGCGCCTACCTCGACGAGATCAGCCGCACCGACGTGTCCAGAGTCGACGCTAAAGAGCGCGACCCGGTGCGCGTGGGCAGACTGCTCGCTTCTCTGGCCCGCAACGCGGCAACCGAGGTGAAGCACACTGTGCTTGCAGCTGATACCGCCGCTGCTGGCGAGGCGCCCCTTGAGCGCCGCACGGTAGCCGACTATCTGACTGCGCTGAAACGGCTGTTCGTGGTGGAAGAGGTGCCCGCCTGGAGGCCGCATCTGGCATCGCGCGCGCAAGCGCGGCGAGCACCCAAGATCCACTTGGCGGACCCGTCGCTGACCGCCGCGGCGCTGAACGTGGGCGTCGACCAGCTGATACGAGATCTGCGCTTCGCAGGACGTCTCTTCGAGTCGATGGCGATCCGCGACCTGCAGATCTACGCCCGAGCCAACCGCTGCTCGCTGTCGCACTACCGCGACAGCGACGGCCTCGAAATCGATCTGATCATCCAGCAATCCGACGGTAGATGGGCCGCCGCTGAAGTCAAGCTAGGAGGCGCAGCAGCCATCGAGAAAGGCGCTCGCACGCTGCAACGGCTGCAGCACAAGCTCAACCAGGAAAGGACCGGCGACCCGTCCGCGCTCATGGTCATCACCGCCAGCGGCTACGCCTACCAACGCAAAGACGGAGTGAGCGTCGTGCCCATGACCGCCCTAGGGCCCTGAAACGACACAACCACCAGCGGGGCGTTACTCCATCGAATCGCTCCTGAGGGATATGTGCCACGCATCGTGGACGACGAGATGCGCCACGGCGCTCGCCGCGTCCTGCGCCGGGCGGATGCACTCGGCTACAGGACTGACCGATAACCCTCTAGGGCATAGGGGTTGAGGAACTGACGGCCCCAGAGTTGCTGACTGACGGCGCGGCCGGCGGCAGCGAGATCGCAGGCCTCGTCCCAATGGTCGTGAATCGCGGCGATCTGGCGTTCGACGATCTCCCGAGCGTGGCGTGTCGTCAGGTGATAGTGACCAGCGTGCGCCACGCATCTCGACAACTGGCTGAGACGGTCGCCGTCAGGCCCGAAGGCCATCGCCTGCGCAGCCTCGCCGCCCGCGCGCGCCTGCGGGCAAACGTCGTATGCGGGAGTCAGCTGCAAGTGGACGCCGTCCCAGAACGCCGAATGGTTCCGGGCGTGGTCGTCAGTGTTGCCCACCAAGACGTTGAACACGATCCTTGCGAACAATTCCCGAAGCGTCTCATCGGCAGCAACGAATCTTGCGCGGATCTCGTGAGCCAGGTCCGCGTAAGTGGCGTATCGGCCGGCGATGCCGTAGGCGTCGTGACGCTCAAGAATCGTCAGAGCCGACACCATCATCCGCCGACTGCCGACATCAGTCCGGTCGAACCGTTCCACCAGCAGCACGTCCTTGCCCAAGACGTTCGCCATCTCCACCGACGCGACATCAAGTCCGGCGAGGCGAGCCAGATGCATGGCGACGAACTCAGCCTTGACCACCGCATAAGTGTCGGTAGATGAGGAGAACTTGGCGATCACGTGACGGGCGTCGTCGGATATGAGCGCTTTGGGCCTGGCGCCGCCCACCGAGGTCCCGTGAAGCAGTGCCCGGTCCAGCGCCGGGGTGAGGGGCTCGCCGCTGTCAACACGTTCGGCGGCTTCCGCCAGTTCGGCCAGCGTTGCCGAATCTGCCTCGCGAGGCCGATAGACGCCGGCCGAGTTTTGAAAGTCGAGCGCGCCTATACGGTCAGACCCGGACTCGAGCAGGTATGCGAGAAGCGGCAACTCGGACCGGGCGCCGCAGCGACGGTCGATGACTCGCCGTCCCCACGCGTCTGGTGCCGAATCAGCGACACAACCGGCTATCTCGCCCGAGCGCGGCTGAAGCTCGCCCGATCTCAGCGGCAGTTCAGGCAGGAAGAGAGCCACAGCGTCTGTTCTTTGCAGATAGCTGCGTGCGTAGGTGAAGGTCACTGTCGTTCCGCGGTCGTCGAGCCTGCCCGCCACGACCGGCTCGACGGCGCCCTCCAGCCAGACCCACACGAAGGCGCGGTCGGACCTGTGCGACAGCGGCTCGGCAGCCGTCGCGTCGGCAGTCGTCTCAGAAATCATCGTCGACCTTGCGGGAGCGCACCGTCGCAGGCAGAACCGCCAGACGGGCTTGCAGTACTTCGCGCTCCGCGGAGCGCAACACCGGGTCGGGATGGAACAGAGCAACCCCGAGCAACGACGCCGCCTCGAACGCAGTTCCGAGCGCGACGCTCGGGTCTCCCCTTTCCACCTTGCGGATCGTGACCACCGACACGCCGACCCTCTCCGCCAACTCTGCGAGCGTCCATCTGCGCTCGCGCCGTGCCAGAGCCACCCGGCTGCCGAGCAGCGCCGCGGCCTCGACCGTCTCGGGACGAAGAGGCATCGATGAACTCATGCAGAAACTTTACTGTCTCCGAAGTTTTTTCACAGATGGAATGATTGCGGCTATGGCAATGCCAGGCAGTGCCTGACAGCGCAGGCGTGTCAGTCCTGCGGCGGCTTCATGCCCAGGTAGCTGGCGTCGAGAACGGCGCAGCCGGCCAGAAGCATGGCCAGAGCGGCGATGATGGCGGCGGCAAGATCGTGGAGTGGCTCGTCGCCGGACTCAGCCGGTCTCATAGCGGGAAACGGCGTCGCAGCCAGTCATCCAAGAGCGGGTCGACGACCTCCAGTCGTGCCCCTCGACGCAGGAAGCCTCTGCCGATCAGCGACTCCGAGGCGTTGCGCGCTGTTGCTGCGGGGAGGTCGAGCGACGCCGCGGCCCGACCGTAGATGCTGCCGCTGGCGGCGACCGCCCTGAGGGTCTTTCGCTGACCCGAAGGCAAAAGGTCGAACATCCTCTCCGAAGCTGCGTCAACGCTTTTGCGCACTTCGGACAGGGCCTGCTCCCAGTCGATCTCCTCCGCCGCCGCCCCTGGCTGCACCCGCCTCCACACCGCGTCGGCGAGTTGCATGGCGCGCTGCGGATGGCCGCGGGCCACAGCGACGATGCGGCTGGCCGACGTCCCGGCATCTCTGCCCGAGAGCTCGAAGCCTTGCTCGATGATGAAAAGGAGCGCTTCATCGCCGAGCGGCCCGACATCGATCAGATCCGCTTGAGCGAAGAACGGCTGCGACTGATCACCGAACAGGGTTCTCATCGTCGAGGGCTCCGAACCTGCGAAGACGATGCCCAACGACTGGAAATGGTGCTGCAAACCGGTCCTGAGGACGGCGGGACCGCCATCGACTTCGGCTATTCCCGAGAACTCGTCGAACACCACGAACAGGTCTTGGCGCTCAGCCGCCCTCACCAGCACATCGAGCCTGTTGCGCAGTGCCAGCACCGGATCGACACCATTGCGAGGACTGTGGGCCAGTTCGATCCCGAGAACGCCGACAGACACGGACAGCGAGGCTGCGATCCTGTCGAGCGCCCGTCGCGCCGGACCGGCCAACCCGGCCAATCCGCGATCGACTGCCGCGGCGAGATCCGCCATGGACGTCATCTGGTACAGGTCGATCCACACGCACTGAGGTCCGACCTCCGCCAAGTCGGCCGCCACCCGCTTGAGCAGGCTGGTCTTGCCGTAGCGGCGAGGGCCGAGCAGAGCAGTGAGGCGCCGATCACGGATGCGCAAAGCGATATCGCGCGCGAGCAGCTCTCGACCTAATACCTGCTCGGGCAGGAGGGGACCGTGATAAGGGAACGGACTTTGATCCACACAGGCATTATACTCGGAAAAAGCGAGTATAAAATACTCGGAAAAAGCGAGTATAAAATACTCGGAAAAAGCGAGGGTTGAAGCAGCGCGGAAACCCCGCGGAAACCCCGCGGCGGCGCAGCAAGCAGGCGTCTAGAGGCTGATCCCGCCGTAGGCGATGCCGGTGAGATGCGCCGTCTCGCGGTCGAAGGTGGTGAGATCGTCGCTGTTGAACTCGCTGAGACGGCGGTGGCCGCAAGCTCGCGCCAGCACGCACATCAACTCCACGGAAGCGCAGAAGAACTTGTGGAGCCGCTCGGCCGCCTCATCCACCGGCAGACGGGCACGCAGTCGGGGATTCTGAGTGGCGATGCCCACAGGGCAGTTGTTGGTGGAACAGGCTCGCATGCCCAGACACCCGATGGCTTGCATAGCCGCGTTGGAGACCGCCACAGCGTCGGCGCCCAGCGCCAGAGCCTTGGCGAAGTCAGCCGGGGTGCGCAGGCCTCCGGTGATCACCAGAGTCACTCTGCGGTCGGCCTGAGCGTCGAGATGCCGACGGGCGCGGGCCAGAGCAGGAATGGTCGGGACCGAGATGTTGTCGCGGAACAGCACCGGCGCCGCCCCGGTGCCGCCTCCCCGCCCGTCCAAGATGATGTAGTCCACGCCGATCTGCAGGGCCGCGTCGATGTCGACTTCGATGTGCTGAGCCGAGAGCTTCACCCCGATCGGGATCCCGCCTGAGGCTTCACGCACCTCGTCAGCCACCCGCCGGAAATCCTCGACGCTGCAGAGATCGGTGAAAGTCGACGGCGAGATGGCGGCAGTGCCGGGCGCGAGGCCCCGCACCTCGGCGATCTTGCCTTGAACCTTGCTGCCGGGCAGATGGCCGCCGGTGCCGGTCTTGGCGCCCTGGCCCAACTTGAAATGAAAGGCCCGACAGCCGGCTGCCTTGTGCAGCGCCCAGCCGAAACGACCCGAGGCCAGCTCATAGAAATAGCGCGAGTTCTCGGCCCGCTCTTCGGGCAGCATCCCGCCCTCGCCCGAGCAGATCCCGGTGCCAGACAGTTCGGCGCCTCTCGCCAGAGCCACTTTGGCTTCCTCGGACAAGGCGCCGAAGCTCATGTCGCTGACGAAGATCGGGATCTCCAAGCGCAGCGGCGATCCGGCGTCGGGGCCGACGACCACATCGGTGGCGACGGGTTCGTCGTCGAGCAGCGGGCGGCGGGCCAGCTGAGCGACTGCGAACTGGATGTCGTCCCAGCTCGGCAGCTCGCTGCGAGGCACCCCCATCGAGGCGACGGGCCCGTGATGGCCCAGATACTCCAAGCCTTCATCGGCCAGCCGTCGGATCAGGCCGACGTGAGGCTCGCTGGGATCGCCGTGGGGATCGGCGTAGGCCCCCTGGTAGGCGCCGCGGTCGAAGGGCTGCGGGTGCTGCTTGCAGAAGTCGGCCACCTCTTCGAAGTCGATCATCAGGTCGTCGCCTTGCAGCCACGACGAGAACTTGGTCAGCCGATCGGAGTTGTCGTAGCTCGAGACCCCGGTGCGGAACCCATAGTCCCAGCCGTGCAGGCCGCAGACGAGGTTGTCGCCGACGACGCTGCCGTCGCTCATCAGCGCTCCCCGGTGCAGGCACCTTCCGTATAGCACGCTGTGGTTGTCGTCGAAGCGCACGATCACCAGATCCACGTCGGCCACCAAGACCCCGACCGGCGACCGGTCAGGCAACTCGCTCCAAGTGGCGATCTTGTGAGGTTGCATGCCGCCAGATTATGCGATCCCTGCAAGGCCGCGCCCGATTGCGGCGCCAGATTGTCGTCCAGCAGGCCGCGAGTCGGCGCCGGTTGGGGAGTTTGAGCAGGCGCGTAGAGTTGTGCCCGCTCCGATGAACGGCCCGGTCGAGCCGCCAGACGACCATCAGCGAGGAGCCGAACCCCAGCTGATCCACGATCAGGAGGATCTGTGAATTCAACAGCGACTCAAACGCTCGCCCCGGCTGCTCAAGCCCGGGCCGCCACCAAGATCTACGGATCGGGCGACACCGAGGTGCGCGCCCTCGACGCCATCGACGCGGTGTTCCAGCAGGGCAAGTTCACCGCGATCATGGGACCGTCGGGCTCGGGCAAGTCCACGCTGATGCACTGCATGGCCGGACTCGACACGGTGAGTTCGGGCCAGGTGTTCATCGGCGACACCGACCTGACCACCCTGTCCGAGAAGGACCTCACACTGCTGCGGCGCGACAGCGTCGGCTTCGTGTTCCAGGCATTCAACCTGGTGCCCACGCTCACGGCCATGGAGAACATCACTTTGCCGATGGACCTCGCAGGCTCGAAGGGCGACAGCGACTGGATCGACTCGGTGGTGAGCGCCACCGGACTGACCGAGCGGGTGAAGCACCGCCCCAACGAACTCTCCGGCGGGCAGCAGCAGCGCGTGGCTGTGGCCCGGGCTCTGGCCGGCAAGCCCCAGATCATCTTCGCGGACGAACCCACCGGCAACGTCGACTCCAACACGGCCGCTGAGATCCTCGGCTTCATGCGCAGGGCCGTGGACGAGTTGGGGCAGACGATCGTCATGGTCACTCACGACGCTGTAGCAGCCTCGTACGCCGATCGGGTGGTGTTCCTGGTGGACGGCAAGATCGTTGACGAGCTGGCCGACCCGACGCCCCAGACCGTGCGCGACCAAATGACCAGCCTCGGCGCCTGACATCGGCATCAGGGATTCAGCAGAGGGTTCATTGACATGTTGCGACTAGCTCTCAAGTCGGTTCTCGACAGCAAGATCCGCTTCGCGTTCACTGCGCTGGCGGTGGTGGTGGGCGTGGCTTTCGTTGTGGCCGCCTTCGTGACGGCCGACTCGCTGCGCTCCACTTTCGACGACCTCGCCGCCGACATCAACACAGGCAGCGACTTCACCGTGCGCGGCGCTCTGACTTTCGGAGACATCACCGAAGCTCAAGCACCGCCGGTGGACGACAGCCTGGTCGACGAGCTCTTGTCGGTGGACGGCGTGGACGCGGCTTTCGGCGGACTCTTCGTGGACGGCGTCATCCCCGTTGACGGATCCGGCGAAACCCCCAGCACTCTCGGCGGGCCGATCGCGGGGACCAACTGGTCCGAAGACGAGACGCTGTCGCAGTTCTTCTTGATCAGCGGACGCTGGCCGCAAGGCCTCACAGAGTTCTCCATCGATGATACGGCCTTCAACGATTTCGACTTCGAGCTCGGCGACGAATACCAGCTGGTCACCCCCTTAGGCCCGCGCCTGTTCACCCTCACCGGCACGCACCAGTTCGGATTCCCGGAAGACGCCGGTGTCGGGGCGATTTTCTCTGCTTTCGACACGGCCACCGCGCAGGAGGTGCTCGGCTACCCGGGCCAGTTCCAGGACATCGCAGTGCGCGCGGATTCCGGCGCCGACCTCGACGCCGTCTTTGCACGCATCGAGGCGATCCTGCCCCCCGGCGCCGAAGTCATCACCGCAGAGGAAGCCACCGAGGAGTTCGGCGACGCTTTCGAGACTTTCATCGGCCCGTTCCAGACGATCCTGCTGGTCTTCGCTTTCATCGTGCTGTTCGTCAGCACCTTCATCATCTCGAACACGTTCAACATCGTGCTCGGGCAGCGCCTCCGGGAACTGTCGATGCTGCGCGCCATCGGGGCGACGCCCCGGCAGGTGCGCAGCTCGGTGCTGACCGAGTCGGTGATCATCGGCGCGGTCGCGACCGTCGTCGGCGTCGGGTTAGGAATGCTCGGCGCCTTGGGCATCAGAGCGCTGTTCGCGGCTTTCGGCGGCGAACTGCCCGACGGTCCGCTGCCTCTGACGCTTCGCACCCTGCTGTGGGCGGCTGCGGTCGGGGTCGGCTTCACTGTGATCGCCTCGTTGATCCCCGCCGTGAAGGCCTCGCGTGTGTCGCCGATAGCCGGGCTGCGCGACGCCGCCGGCGGCGACGCCGAGCATCGCGGATGGTGGCGGCCCATAGGCGGCGCGGTGCTGGCCGCGGCGGGATTGATCCTCACAGGCAGAGGACTCTTCGCGGACTTCGACAGCACCACGGCCCAGCTGGTGTCGCTGGGCGCGGGGGCCGCGATCGTGTTCGTGGCGGTGTCCGTGCTGAGCCCGCTGATCGCCGGGCCTGTGGTGTCAGCCATCGCCAGGCCGCTGAGAGTGCTGCGCACCCCCGGACGGCTGTCTCAGCAGAACGCTGCTCGCAGTCCCAGACGCACGGCCGCCACCGCCGTGGCGCTCACCATCGGGCTGGCGCTGGTTGCGATGGTGTCCGTGGTGGGAGCGTCGCTCAGGGACACTTTCGTCAAGAGCCTGAGCACCGCCATCGAAGCCGACTACACCATCACGGTCGACGGTCCCGCCGGAATGCCCAAGATCCTCGCCAGCGACCTCCGCGCGGCCGGGGTGGGCTCAGTAGTGGGGTTCGACTCGGACCGGGTGCAGATCCGCAGCGACATAGACCCTGGCCGCACCGAGGAGACCACGGTCACCTCCACGAAACTCGACCTTGTCGAGGAGGTGATCAACCTCGACATCACCGAAGGCTCGCTGACGGGCTTCGATCCCGCGGCAGGGCTGCTGGTCCACACTGACAAGGCCGAAGACTGGGGCCTTGGAGTCGGAGACGAGGTCTCCATGCAGTTCGTGAGCGGCACCGCCTCAGTCA
The DNA here is from genome assembly GCA_026708645.1 of Acidimicrobiaceae bacterium. Classification (GTDB taxonomy): domain Bacteria; phylum Actinomycetota; class Acidimicrobiia; order Acidimicrobiales; family Aldehydirespiratoraceae; genus Aldehydirespirator. The sequence continues at coordinate 12,489 of JAPOUM010000008.1, forward strand.
CTGTCGCCGGCCTCTACGACCGCGAATCGCTCTTCTGGGGCGACTGGATGATCGACCATGCCCTGCATGCGCGCTTCGCCACTTCGCAGGCCGATGATTTCGTGATGGTGAGCGTCAGCGGCGACGATCCGCAAGCCTCGCGTGCGCCGATCGAGGCTGTGCTGGCCGGATACCCGCAGGTCAATCTGGAAGACCGTCAAGAGTTCCAGCAAAGCGCCGAAGAAGGACTCGACACCGTTCTGGCGCTCATCAACGTGTTCCTGCTGGTGGCTCTGGTGATCGCCCTGTTCGGCATCGTCAACACGCTGACTCTGTCGGTGTTCGAGCGCACCCGCGAGATCGGCCTGCTGCGCGCCGTGGGCATGACCCGACGGCAGCTGCGACGCACCATCCGCTGGGAGGCGGCCGCCATCGCCCTCTACGGGGCTGTGATCGGGGTGCTGCTCGGCTTGGGCTTCGGTGTGGCGACCTCGGTGGCGATCCCCGAAGAGGTGGTCGGGCAGGTGTCCGTGCCGGTCGCCCAGATCGTGGGGCTGATGCTTCTGTCCGTGCTGTTCGGCGTCATCGCAGCGATCTTCCCTGCCTACAGAGCCAGTCGGATGAACGTTCTGGAGGCCATCGCCACCGACTGAGCGAGTCTCGGTCGAACCGGCTCATCCGCCACGGCGAGGCCTCGCTGTGATCGTGCCGGGTCGCAGGCCGGAGGGCCGCCGAATCGAACCCGGCCCCTCCGATCTCGCCGATCTCTCCCTTGCTGGCCTTGCCGGCCTCGACGCACTCGGCGCAGCGCTCGCAGCCCGTGGCGCCGGAGTCCTGCCGATCCGAGCCGGGACATTTCGATCATGTTGAAGCTCACTCTTCGCAGCCTCATAGACAAGAAGCTCAGGTTCGCGTTGACCACGCTGGTGGTGGTCATCGGCGTGATGTTCGTGGTGGGGTCGTTCACGCTCACCGACAGCCTGCGAGCCACTTTCGCTGACCTGGCCGACGAAATAGCCGGTGGCGCCGACCTGACCGTGCGCGCCGATCAGGACTTCGGCAGCGACTTCAACCGAGCCGCGGTGCCGCCGGAGATCGCCGAGCAGCTGGAGTCGGTCGACGGAGTGACGCGGGTCAGGCCCGACGTGGCCGCCTTGAACGTGACCGTCGTCGACGCCGCAGGCGAGGCGATCAGGCCTTCCTTCGGTCCGGCTCTGGGATTCAGCTTCAACCCGGAAGCCTTCTTCTTGAGCGAAGGCCGCGCGCCCGACGCTGCGGGCGAGTTCGCGGCCGATTCCGCCACCGCGGCAGACAACGATCTGCGGATCGGCGGCGTCTACGCGATCAACGGCCCGCTGTTCGCCGAGCCTTTCGAGCTCGTCGGAGTGTTCAACTTCGGCGACCCGGACTCGCACACAGGTCTGGGCCAGACGATGGCAGCTTTCGAGCTGAGAGAGGCTCAGCGCTTCTTCGGCGCAGAGGACGGCTACGAGTCGGTCGCTGTGGTGGTGTCGCCCGGCGCCGACGCGGCGGAGGTTCAGGCTCGCATAGAGGCCGTCGTGGGCAGCGGCTTCCGGGTCGTCACCACCGAAGTGGAGGCCCGTGAGCAGCAAGCCGACTTCGATAAGATCGTCGGCGTCTTCAACACCGTGCTGCTGGTGTTCGCCTTCATCGCGGTTTTCGTGTCGGCGTTCATCATCAACAACACTTTCCAGATCATCGTCGGTCAGAGAGTGCGAGAGATCGGGCTGCTGCGAGCTGTGGGCGCCACTCCCAGTCAAGTGAGCCGGTCGGTGGTGGGCGAGTCGGTGATCGTCGGCGCGGTGAGCACTGTTTCAGGCATCGGGCTCGGCCTCGTGCTGGCGCAGGTGCTGCGGGCGGTGCTCGAACTGGTCGGGTTCGCGCTGCCGGCGGGGCCACTGCTGCTGCGGCCCCGCACCGTGGTGCTGGCAGTGGCCGTGGGCATGGGAGTGACTGTGGTCTCGTCGATCTCGCCCGCCGTCAGAGCACGGCGCGTGTCGCCGGTCGCAGCGTTGAACCAGGACTCCCGGCTGGGCGCCGCGGGCCTGCAGCGGCGCCTTATGGCGGGAGGGTCGGTGACGGCCGCGGGCGTCACCGCCTTGGCTGTCGGCATGACCGTCGAGTTCGCCACAGCCACGACGTTCATGCTGCTGGGCTTGGGGGCGGTGCTCGCTTTCGTGGGCATCAACATCGTCAGTCCCGCGTTCGCCGCGCCTGTGGCTTCGGTTCTGGGCGGCCCTCCGAGCGCTTTGGGCGGGATACCCGGGCGACTGGGCCGCGGCAACGCGGCGCGCAACCCCCGGCGCACCGCCTCCACTGCGGGAGCTCTGATGATCGGTCTGGCCTTGATGGGTCTCGCCGCTGTGGTGGGCGAGTCTCTCAAGAAGACTTTCGTCGACGTCTTCGACAACGCTGTGGAGTCCGACTACTTCATCCAGGCTTCGGTTTCGGGTTTCGGCCCCCCGCCGGGTTTCCCGGCTCAGGCGGCCGACGAGATCGAGGCGCTCGACGAGATCGAGAGCGTTATGAGGTTCCAGTTCAGTTTCGACGGGCTGAGCGTGGACGGCGTGCCCCGCGACATCGTCGCCGCCGATCTGGCCGTCGCCGACGACCACATCGACGCTCGGGTCAGTTCGGGAAGCATCGCTGCGAGCGATCCGCTGACTGCGCTGGCGCTGCACAGCGACTCGGCCGGCGACCTCGGCGTGGGCGTCGGCGACACCGTGGAGGCGACCTTCGCCAACAACCGCACCGAGACGCTCACCGTGGTGGCGGTGTATGAGGATGCCGCCGTTTACGGCAACTGGCTGATCGACGGCACCTTGTGGGATCGCCATTTCAACCGCAACGACCTGTCTTTCGCCAGCGCTCTGATCACTGATCCGCCCGGCGCATCCGCAGCCGTCCGGGAGGCTCTGGCACGCGACAGCCGGGCCTCAGTCGAGGAAGTGCTGGAGCGCTATCCCACGGTGGAAGTCGAGGACCAGGCCGAGTTCCGGCAGTCGCAGGAGTCGCAGATCACCTCCTTCATCCGGGTGGTCGAGGTGCTGATCGGCCTCTCTTTCGTGATCGCGCTGATCGGCATAGTCAACACTTTGAGCCTGTCGGTGCTGGAACGCACCCGCGAGATCGGCTTGCTGCGCTCGGTGGGCATGACCCGCAACCAGCTGCGCCGCTCGATCTACTGGGAGGCTTTGATCGTCGCCGTCTTCGGGGGGATGCTGGGAGTGTCCGTGGGCGCCGTGTTCGGTGCTGCGGCTTCGCTGGCGCTGCCGGAGTCGTTCGTGCAGACGCTGGCGGTGCCGTGGCTGGACCTGCTGGTCTTCCTGGCGATCTCCGCTGTCGCCGGCCTGCTGGCCGCGATCCTGCCGGCGCTGCGAGCAGGCCGCATGAACATCCTCCAAGCCATCGCCCACGAGTGAGCCGCTGGCGCGGCGGCCGTGTGCGGTGCGGCCACGCACGCTGGCTCGCCCCCTGCCGGTGGTGCCGGGGGGGGTGGACACGGTACTGACGAGCTGCCCCGTGTGCGGCCACGCACGCGAGCTCGTCCAAGGGGGGGCCGACGCCGACGGCTTCTATGAGCCGCCGCAGACTGGCTCTGCACAGGGCATCCGCTGGGAGCAGACAGTCGACGACGACCATGCCGAGACCGTCGATGGCCGCACGCAGGCCTTGGACAGGGGCCCGCTGGGAGTTCAGCCCGGTTCTCGGCGCCCCCGGGTGGCTAGGTGCTATCAGGCGGCTCGGTGCTATCAGGCGGCTCGGTGCTATCGGGCGGCTCGGTGCTCTCGGGCGGCTCACTCGGCGGGAACATCCGCAGATACCCCTCGATGCGCGCTACTCGCTGACCGAGCGTGTCGAGGCGCTCACCGACTCTGCCGATGGAGGTCTGCGCCTTGCGGACATCTGACCGAATTTCGCGGAAGTCCTCCCGAGTTTCGGTTCGCAGCTTGCTGGTGATCCGCTGCTGATGCCAGACGACGCCCAGAAACCCGAAAGCAAGGGTAAGCAGCTGAGCGATCTCGAATCCTCTCATGGCTTCCTCTTATGGCTGCCTCTCGTGTCTTCCTCTCGTGGCAGCATCTCATGGCAGCATCTCATGGCAGCCTCATGGCCGCATCCTATCAGACCTTAACTAGAATGCAACTCTTGACACGAAAAGCTTTCAAATCATCGCCGGATCAGCCAGGCAGGCAGGCAGCCAGCAGCCTCTCGCCACACTCGCGGGCCTGTCGAGGGCCGACACCTACGGCGAGTTCTGGGGCGTGAGCGTCAAATCGCTGAAAACGAGGCGTCCGTGGAGCCCCTGGAACGCTTCTGCGAGAAGGTCGCCGATCTCCGCGACCCTGACGTGATGCGAGCCGCTTGGTCGTGACAACCTGGCTGATCGACAAGTCCGCCCTGGTTCGGCTCGACCTCGCCCCGAACTCTGCCGACTGGTCATCCAGAACTCGCCCGTGGGCTTGCCTCAGGAGAATATTTTTGATCGCCAGGCAAGATTATTTCATGAAATAGGTTTCAATGTCACACCGGTGCCCTATACTGTTGTTCATGATGTTGACCGATGCCCGGCAAGCCACAGCGGCAGCCAACCGGATGCGCGCCACAGTGAGTGCAGGTGCTTGCGGACTCGATGAGCTGCGCGAGGCGCTGGCTGAGTCGCGGGCGTTCATCGCAGCCGGCACCGCGTTCCAGACCGCCGCTGCTGAGCTGATCGCCGCACGGGAACGCCACGGCGACGGCGGCGTCGAGGTGCTGGCGTCATCTGCGGGGTTG
>JAPOUM010000035.1 GCA_026708645.1 Acidimicrobiaceae bacterium
CGATCTGGTGGGTGGGCGGCAAGCGAGCGGCGAGCGACTATGCCAGTTTCTGGGATGCTGACGGGAACTGGGAGTCGTCGCCTTCGTCGGCTGCCCAGCAGTATGTGACTTTGGTGGACGGAACTGAGCAGACCGGCTCACCTGACAGTTATCGGGTGTATACGGGAACCGGCGGCGACGGCACGAAAACCTCAGTGCCATATCAGGGTGCTTCGGTGAGTGTCGCGTTGGGCGCCGCTATCGGCAGTTCGGCTTATGGTATTGCTTCCACCGCCGCGACGTCGGAAGCGTCAGACGAGTTGCAGTCCGGCACTTCTTTGCAAAACGTCGCTGCGCGGTTCTACGCGTTGTCGCCGCCGCTGGAGATACTGGGCGCGGATCAGTTGCCGACGTTCGATGCGGGCGCGTCGGTGGTGTTTTCTGTGGATGAGAACACCGCGTCGGGCGCGGATGTGGGCGCGGCGTTGACGGCGACGGACCCTGATAGCGACACGCTGACTTACAGCATCGCGTCGGGTGGTGACGGAGCGTCTTTCGCTGTGGACGCTACGACCGGTCAGCTTCGCACTAGTGCCGCTTTGGATTATGAGACCGCTGCCAGTCACGCTTTGACTTTGCAGGTCACGGACTGCAAGACCCCGTCAGGCGCAGCGGAGTCTGTCGGAGCATGCACGCCCGATGATTACATCTCGGTGACGGTCAACGTCAACAACATCGACGAGCCGGGCGCGGTCGCGTTCGACGCGCCGATCGTGCATGCGGGCGCGTCGTTGACCGCGTCGTTGACGGATCCCGACGGCGGCGTCACCGGCGTCACCTGGGCGTGGAGTCGTCTCGACACGGCTGACTCCACGACCGGCACGGCCATAACCGGCGCCACTGCGGCGTCGTACACGACCGTCGCCGCGGACAACGGCAAATGGCTGCGAGCCACAGCGTCTTACACGGATGCCCTAGGCGCAGGCAAAACCGCTTCCGCGGTGACCGGCACGGCTGTGACCCCAATCGTGACGGTGAGTTTCTCCACGAACGCAACGTTGAGCGTGGCGGAGAGCGACGACAAGTCCACAACGGCGACGCGTGAGGATCAGGTGACGGTGACGGTCGTGTTGAGCGCTGATCCTGGGCGCAGCGTGACGGTGCCGTTGACAGTGACGCCGACGGGTCGTGCTAATGAGACCGATTACTCGGGCGTGCCCGACAACGTCGTCTTCGCGAGCGGGGAGACCTCGCAGGATTTCGTTTTCACTGCGCTTGATGACTCGGTGGTGGATGAGGGCGAGGTGGTGACGATCGGTTTCGGGACGCTGCCGACGGCGGTGACAGCGGGCACCCCGGCTGCGACGGCAGTGTCGATCGTCGACGACGACCGGCGCGTGTTGCAGGCGCATCTGGCTGACGCGCGCAACGGTTCGGTGACTGACAATAAGGCAGCGCCTGATTATTCGTCTGTGGGGGGCATCTCCGCCGGGGATTATCTGCGGTTCGATGGCGTGCATTTCGATGAGGCGCCCGATACTTTGATGGTGTCTTTGGCTGCCGCAGCCGGTGACGTGAATGACACGATTGAGGTGAGGCTGGGTTCTGCGTCGGGCGAGCTAGTGTCAGGTTTGTTTATTAAGAGCACTGGCAGTTCCAGAAGATTCGGGGTGCAGTACGCGCCGGTCTCGGGCTTGCCTGCGGGGACTCATGATCTGTATTTCGTGTTCCCGACGGCTACGGGCGCGAACATCAACTGGTTCGTGTTCGGTGAGGATCCTGCTGGTGAGACCACAGCGGAGAAAGATGAGCGGATGCGTTGGTGGCGTGACGCGAAGTTCGGTCAGTTCATTCATTGGGGGGCGTATTCGCATCTGGAGGGTGTTTGGGGAACTTGTATGTTTGCGGAGTGGATCATGTTGCAGTGTCCGATAACGATGGCGGATTATGAGTTGAAGGCTGCCGCGAAGCTGAATCCGAGCGCTTTCAATGCGAAGGAGTGGGCCAGGAGAGCTAAAGAGGCGGGGCAGAAGTATGTGGTGATCACTTCTAAGCATCATGACGGTTTCAGCATGTTCGACACGAACGTGCGGGGTTTCGAGGCTAAGTCTTGCGGCACGGGCAGGAGTTATGATATTGTTGATCACACGACCGGTTCTTGTGCTGCTACTTCGGATGGTTCTGGTTGGGATCGTGATCCTCTTGTGGAGTTGGCTGAGGCGGTGCGTGCTGAGGGTTTGGTGTTCGCGGTGTATTATTCGACGTGGGATTGGCATTACCGGTTCTTGTCGGTCGGTTTCTACGGAAATAGTGCTGGGGCGGATTGGGCTCCTATTGCTTCTCCTGAGGATCATTTGCCTGCGATGCGTGAGCAGTTGCGTGAGCTGGTGGAGAAGCTCGATCCGGCGTTGTTCTGGTTCGACGGCGAGTGGAATCCTCCGTGGAACGCTGAGCACGGTAAGGATTTGTACAAGTTCTTGCGTGTTCTGTCGCCGGATGTGATCATCAATGATCGTGTCGGGACGCGCAGGATCCATAAGAACGGGGTCGGCGATTATGACACTGTGGCTGAGCATAAAGGGCCTACCTATGTGTGGCCTGACTGGGAGAACAGCCAGACCATGACCAAAGAATGGGGGTACGCAAGGCATGACCTTCAGAAGAAGCCTCATTCGCAGTTCGCTCAGGAGTTGTTCGCCAACGTTTCCCGTGACGGCAATTATCTGTTGAACGTCAGCCCGACCGACACGGGCGCGTTGACGCAGGTCAATAAAGATGGTCTGACGGCGATAGGCGCGTGGTTGGACACTCACAGCCCCGCGGTGTTCGATGTGACTAGACCGAATCCTTTGAGGTTCTATATTCCGTCGTGGGGTCGTTACACGACAGGCGCCGACAAGTCGACTGTTTACGCGGGTGTCTACACTTGGCCAGCGGATGGGCGGTTGACTCTTGAGTATCTCGACGCGACGGTCACCAAAGCTGTGTTGTTGAACGCTCCCGACACCGAATACAAGTTCCACACGATCAACGGTCAGACGATCGTCACGGGCTTGCCCGCCTCAGCGCCGGCGGGGGTTCTTTTGCCGGTGCTGGTGTTGAGCGTGGAAGGCGAACCGAAGACCCAGGCAGGCGCGAACCTGGCTCTGGACTATAACAGCGTCACGGCTACGGATGTTTACAAGCATCACATATATACCGACGCTGACTACTACATTGCTGAGCGTGCTTTCGACGGCAGCATCGCATCCCGCTGGATCACGGAAAACACAGCCACGACCTTTGATGATTCTACGGCGCCGAAGCTGACCCTCAGACTCAAACAACGTCAGACTTTCAATCGGATAGAACTCCAAGAGTACACCGAAAGAACTACAAACGGCAAAACCAATGCTGATGTGCTGGGTTTCAAAATCCAATACCGCAGGGGCAGCAACTGGCAGGATCTGCACACAGGCACCACCATCGGCGCCTCCGGGTTCTACAAGATCGACTTCCCGGCTGTCACCAGCGACCGGTTGAGATTGCTGATAACAAGCAAAACATCAGGCGATCTCCTCAGCATAGCCGAATTCGCAGTCTACAACGTGCCCTCCGCCACGTCGCAGCGCGGCGTGCTCGCCGGTTTCGCTGAGTCTTCGTACACGGCCGCCGAGGGCGGCGCCGCGGCGACGGTCACCGTCGAGCTCAGCAGTACTCCGGGCCGTGAGGTGACGATCCCGCTGGTTGTGACCTACGGTGGTGGCGGCGCTGCCGCCGATGTTTCGGGGATCCCCGGATCAGTGACCTTCGCCGCCAACGAGACCTCCAAAACTTTCACGGTCACTGCTGTCGACGACACCGCCGACGACGACGACGAGTCGGTGACGATCACCCTCGGAACACTCCCCGACGGAGTCACAGCCTGGAACAACCAAGCCACAACAGTGAACATCACCGACGACGACGCGCCAGCGGGCGCGACGTTCTCGTCGTCGTCGCTTTCAGTGTCTGAGAACGGCACAGACAGCTACAGCGTGGTTTTGGACGCGCTCCCGGCCGCGAGCGTGACGGTGGCGTTGTCGGTGTCGGGGCCGGTGCTGCTCGACGGGCCTGACAGCTCCACGGATTTCACGCGTAGTGAGTCGTTGACGTTCACCACAACGAATTGGGACACGCCGCAGACGGTGCGGGTGCAGGGCCAGGACGATGCTTTGGATAATCCTGGCGATGAGCGTCCTGCGTCGGTGACTCATGATTTCTCGTCGTCGGGTGATTCGGGTTACAACGCGTTGGCTAACAAGGTGGTGTCGGTGACGGTGTCTGATGACGACGCGGCGCCGTCGAGGATCACGTTGACCGTGGACGCGGATGATTCGACGCCCACTGTGGAGTCGAGCGTGGCTGAGGACGGCGGCGCGAAGATGGTGCGGGTGACGGCGACGATCGACGGTGCGACTCGGTTCGCGACGGATCAGAATGTGACGTTGCGGGTGGGTGCCGGCACTGACAGCGCGACCGAGGGCACTGATTATGAGATTGTGGCTGATCAGGTGCTGATGATTCCGGCTGGTGCCAGGTCGGGCAGCAAGACTTTCACGTTGACGCCGACCGATGATGATGACGTCGAGCCGTCAGAGTCGTTGTCGGTGATCGGTGTGCTCACCGGTGTGGCGTTCACTGGCGCGACCATCGGTATCACTGATGATGACACGGCAGGGTTGGTGTTGTCGCAGACGTCTCGCACTGTCACAGAGAACAGCGGCACGGCGTCTTACACGGTGAAGCTGGCGACCCGCCCGACCGCGGATGTGACGGTGGCGTTGACAGCGGCCGGACCGGTGCTGCTCGACGGGCCTGACAGCTCCACGGATTTCACGCGTAGTGAGTTGTTGACGTTCACCACAGGCAACTGGGCCACGCCGCAGACCGTGCGTTTGCAGGGCGTAGATGATGATCTGCGCAATGCGGGCGGGTCGCGTTCGGCTTCGGTGACTCATGCCGTGTCTTCTTCTTCTGACACGGTTTATGACGCGTTGACTGACGAGGTGGTGCCGGTGACGGTGAATGATGACGATCCGATGCCGACGATCACGCTGTCCGTGGACGCTGACACCTCCACGAACGCTGCTGAGACCAGCGTGTCCGAGGGCGACGATCCGAAGACGGTGCGGGTGACCGCGACGGTCGTCGGGGCGAAGCTCTCGGATCGGGTGGTCGTGTCGGTGGCGGTCGGCGACACGGCCGACACCGCTACCGAAGGCGACGATTACGCGACTGTCGCCGGTCAGCAGATCACCATCGCTGCGGAAGCCGAGTCGGGCAGCACGACTTTCACTTTGACGCCGACCGAAGACGTTTTCGCTGAGGGGCCGCAGTCGTTGTCGATCAAAGGCACGCTGGCCGGTTTCACGGTCAACGACACGAGCATCGTCATCACCGATAACGACGCCACCCCGACGATTGCTTTGAGCGTCGCGCCGACGACGGTGTCTGAGGGCGACAACCCCACGAATATTGCGGTGACCGCGACGATCGGCGGGACTGTGCGGTTCGATGAGGAGCGGATTGTGGCTGTCACGGTGGCGGGCTCCAACAAGTCCGGGGTGGTCGGTTTCACAGCAGTGCCGAATTTCAATATCACGATCGCCAAGGGCATCGCGATCGGCACCGGGAGCTTCACGTTGACCCCGGCTAATGATGACATCGACGAAGACGACGAGACGATCACCGTGTCAGGCGCCGTGTCGGGCACGCCCACGCCGACGGTGTCGAACGCGACGTTGACGCTGACGGATGACGACGCTGTGACTGTGACCCTCGCTCGCAGTGACTCCGGCGACCTCACCGAAGGCGCTGCTGTGCAGGCTGATCGTGAGGCGCGTGTCACTGTCTCACTGGGCCGGGCGCTGGTCGCGGGCGAGAGCTTCGCGGTGCCTCTGGTCATAGGCGGCGACGGCGTCACCGCGGATGATTTCACTCTGACGGCTGCTTCCGGCGCCGGCGTCAACACTGGAGTGACGCTCGCTTCGGCCGGCACGCTGACGCCGACGGTGACCATCGCCGGCGCCGGCGCGCGGGTCGCTGTTCTCGACGTCGCCATCGCGGACGACTCAGACGACGAGCCCGCTGAGACGCTCACCGTCAAGCTCGGCGCCCTGCAGAACGCGACGCTGTTCGACGCCGGTGACACAGACGCCGACGGCGCCATCGGGACCGGCGAGACTGCTACTTCGGCGTCGGTCGTTTTCATCGATGACGACGCGACGACGGTCACGTTGGAGCGTGTTGACCGCAACGCGATAGTCGAGGACGTGTCCGCGTCGGTGGCTGACCGTGCCGCGGAGTTGACGGTGTCGTTGGGTCGGGCGTTGGTCGCTGGTGAGCGTGTGGACGTGCCGTTGTTGTTGTCCGGCGACGGGATCACGATCAGCGATTTCGCTTTGGCGTTGAAGACCGGCACCGGTTTGAACACCGGTGCGACGCTCTCGGGTGTTTTGTCGTTGACGCCGACGGTGCGGTTGGACGGCGCTGGGGCGCGGAGGGCGACGCTGCTTTTGACGGCTGCTGACGACAACATCGACGAAGGCGACTCCGAGACGGTGACGGTCGCTTTCGATGATCTCGCCGCGGCTACGGGCACGAACACAGCCGGCGGCGCTGAGCCCAGCGACGACGGCGACTCGACAACCCCAGACAACACTTTCGATGTTGTGATCACCGATGATGACGCCGCCGCGCCGTCTGATGTGGCGGTGACGTTGGCGGTGAGCAACAACGGCGCCGTGACCGAGGGCGGCACTCTGACGGTGACTGTCAATCTCGCGACCGCGGCTCCGTCGGGCGGGGTGAGCGTCCCGGTGCGGATGCGCACGTCGGGCAGCCCGACCGCCTCCGCGGACGATTTCACGCTCGCTGGGACCGTCACCGTCGCCGCCAGCGCCACGTCAGCCGACGCCACGTTTACCGCGTTGGATGATGATGTGGCTGAGGGTTCGGAGTCGCTGGTGTTGGAATTGGGGGGGTTGCCGTCGGGTTACACGGCGGGCGAACCGTCCAGTGTCGTGGTGGTTATCGCTGACAACGACCGGGCCGGCATCAATTTGGGTTTGGTTTCTTTTGCGGTGTCTGAGAAGAACGACAGCTCTTCTTTTTCGATGCATTTGTCGAGTGAGCCGACTGCGGATGTGACGGTGACGATCACGTCGTCTGTGCCGTCTGCGATTGTGGTGGACGGCTCGGATCAGGACTCGGTCGGTTCGGCTTCTGAGACGCTGGTGTTCACTCCGGACGCTTGGGAAACTCTCCAGGAGTTCGTGCTGATCGGCGTCGATGACGACATCGTCAATCCCGGCGGCCGGCGCACGTCGATGATCTCTGTGACATGGTCTTCGACTGACAGCATATTCAACAGCGCGTTTGCGCCTTTCACTATGACTGTCAACGACGACGACACCGCCGGTGTGACCATCGACGAGAGCAGCGGGGACACCAGCGTTGCCGAGGACGGCAGCGCTACCGATTCTTACACGGTGGTGCTCGACAGCGAACCGACCGCGGATGTGACCGTCACGGTGACGTCGGCCACGCCGTCGGCGGCTGTGGTGGACGGGTCTGACAACAACTCGGTCGGGTCCGCCTCTGAGACGCTGACCTTCACAGCGTCGACTTGGGATGATCCCCAGACGATCACGGTGACCGGCGTCGACAACGACGTCGACGACACCGGCGATGAGCGCATCGTCACGATAAGCCACACCACGGAATCCGACGACGCTGATTATGACGAGATCTCCGATGTCGATGATGTGAAAGTGACTGTCAACGACGACGACGCGGCGCCCTCCGCGATCAAGCTGTCGGTGGACGCTGACACCGCCGCCGACGGTGTGCAGGGCAGTGTCGCTGAGGGCGGCGGCACCAAGACGGCGCAGGTCACCGCCACCATCAGCGGCACCACCAGGTTCGCGGCCTCACAGGACGTCACGGTGAGGGTCGGCGCTTCTGCTGACACCGCGACCGAGGTCACTGATTATGCGGCGGTGGCGGATCAGACGGTCACCATTCCGGCGGGTATGGCGTCGGGCACGGCGACTTTCGCGTTGGCGCCGGTTGACGACGCGCTCGATGAGCCGTCGGAGTCATTGTCGGTCACCGCCGCGCCGCTGCAGGGGGTGACTTTCACCGGCACGACCGTGACGATCACCGACGACGACGCGACTACGGTGACGTTGGCGCGCACTGACCGCGGCGCGATAGTCGAGGACGCGTCCGCGTCCGCGGCCGCCCGAGAAGCGGAGTTCACCGTCACGCTAGGAAGGACGCTGGTCGCGGGCGAGCGCGTCGACGTGCCTTTGTCGTTGTCCGGCGCCGGGATCACCATCGGCGATTTCGTTGTGGCGTTGAAAACCGGCGCCGGTTTGAACACCGGCGTCACGCTCACCGGCACCACGACTCTGGCGCCGACGGTGCAACTCGCCGGAGCGGCAGCACGGACGGCGACGCTGGTGCTCACCGCTGTTGATGACAGCACCGACGAGGACGCCTCTGAGACGGTGACCGTCGAGCTCGGAAATCTCGCCGGCGCCAGCCTCGGCACCAACACAGCCGGCGGCGCCGCACCCTACGACGACAACAATCCCAACACCACAGAAAATACTTTCGATGTCGCGATAACCGATGACGACACCGCCGCGCCGACCGATGTGGTGGTCACGCTCGCGGTCAGCAACAGCGGCGCCGTGGACGAGGGCGACACTCTCACCGTGACTGTCACGTTGGGGTCCGCGGCTCCGGCGGGCGGTGTGACTGTTCCGGTGCGGATGCGCACGTCGGGCAGCCCGACCGCCTCCGCGGACGATTTCACGCTGGCTGCGACCGTCACCGTCGCGCAGGACGACACGACAGGCACCGCCACGTTCACCGCGGTGGACGACGACCTCGACGAAGACTCAGAGTCGCTGGTGCTGGAGTTGCACACTCTGCCGTCGGGTTACACGACCGGCACTCCGTCGGCGGCGGCGGTGACGATCGCCGATGACGACACCGCCGGTGTGACGATCACCGAGTCCAGCGGTGACACGACCGTCGCGGAGAGCAGCGGCAGCGACACTTACACGGTCGAGCTCGACAGCCAGCCGACCCATGACGTGACCGTCACGGTCACTTCGGGCACGCCGTCAGCGGCGCTGGTGGACGGGTCTGACAACAACTCGGTCGGGTCCGCCTCTGAGACGCTGACCTTCACTCCGTCGGGCGCGACGGCGTGGAATGTGACCCAGACGGTCACGGTGACCGGCGTCGACAACGACATCGTCGACACCGACAACCAGCGCATCGTCACGATAAGCCACACCACAGAATCCACAGACACTCAATACGACGAGATCTCCGATGTCGACAGTGTGACGGTGACCGTGACCGACGACGAAACGACCCCGACGATCGCGTTGAGCGTGTCGCCGACGTCGGTGGAAGAAGGCGACGGCGCCACGGTCATCGCGGTGACCGCGACGGTGTCGGGCACTGTGAGGTTCGACGAGGCGCGCACCCTGACCGTGTCGGTGGCCGGCTCGAGCGCGGCGACGGCGGTGGATTTCATGCCGGTTCAGGATTTCGACATCACCATCGCCGCGGGCGCGGCGACCGGCACCGGGAGTTTCACGTTGACCCCGATTGTTGATGCGGACGATGAGACCGATGAGACGATCACCGTGTCAGCAGTTGTGTCGGGCGCGCCCACGCTGACAGTGACCGCCGCGACGGTGGCGTTGACCGACGACGACGAGCCGGTGGTGTCGGTTTCGGTCGCGGCTGCGTCGGTGACCGAGGGCGCGGCGGCGGTTTTCACGGTGTCCGCGGATCCGGCGCCGGCGGCGGATTTGTCGGTGTCGCTGGCGGTGTCTGAGGACAGTGCCGGCAATCATGTGGCCGCCGATGATGAGGGCGCCGGGACTGTCGTGATCCGTGCCGGCCAGACTTCGGCGAGCCTGTCGGTGGGCACGGTCGATGATTCGGTTGACGAGCCTAATGGTTTGGTGTCTGTGGTGTTGGCGGACGGTTCGGGGTATTCGTTGGGTGCGGTGTCGTCTGTGTCGGTGCGTGTGCATGACGACGATGATGACGGCAGTGTTCGTGGGGTGGTGGTTGAGCGGTCCGATGGGTCTGCGTTCGGGGCGCCGGTGCTCAAGAAGGGTGAGAGTGTTTCGTTCAGGGTGCGGCTGGTGTCGGGGACGGGTCCGGTGACGGTGTCGTTGGCGGTCGATGAGCGGGTGAATTTGGTGCATGGGACTGATTTCGCGGTGCCGTTGTCGGTGGTGATTCCTGCCGGGGAGTCGGAAGTGGCGGCGGTTTTGCGGTCTTTGGATTCTGATTGGTTGGGTTCTCAGTTGGTTGCTTTGGTGCCGTCTGTGCCTGAAGGGTTCTCGGTGTCGCCGGGCAGGTTGGATTTCATTTTGAAGACTTCGACGGTGGCTGTGGATTTGAGGCCTGCTGCCGGGTCTTCGGTCAGCGATTCGGTGGATGTCGTGGTGTTGGAGCGGTCGTCGCAGGAGGCGGGGCTGTCGTTGCAGCTGTTGCGTGTGTTGAAGGCCGGTGAGCGTGTGGATGTGCCGTTGGTGCTGTCGGGTTCGGGGGTGACTGCAGCGGATTTCTCGTTGAGCCTTGCAACCGGTGATGGTTTGAACACGGGCGTGGTGTTGGAGTCGCCGGGTTCGTTGTCGCCGACGGTGGTGTTCTCGGGTGTCGGCGCTCAGTTTGCGCGGCTGGTGTTGCGAGCAGCCGCGGACGGGGAGGTCGAGGATTTCGAGGTTGTGTCGGTTTCGTTGGGTGACCGGGCGGCGTTCGCGGCTGACACTGACACGAACGTGGAGGGCGGCGCGGCGCCGAATCTCAGGCAGGTTCCGGTGAAGGTGGGGATCGTGAGCGATGAGGACACGCCTGTGGTTTCGTTGTCGGTGCTGCAGTATCACGTGGCTGTGGGGTCGCCGTTGCGTTACGGGGTGGCGGTGAGCCCGGCGCAGCCGTATCCGTTGGCGGTGGGACTGAGTGTCAATTCGGATTCTGGGGGCGTCGGTTATCTGACGGAGGTGACAGACCGGGGCGACGTGACGAGGGAGGTGCCGGCGGGCAGCGGTTCGGTGGTGTTCAGCGCCGCGACTTCGAGACCGCCGGGCTGGTGGGCGCCTGATCGGGTGACGGTGAGCCTGCGCCGCGTCGGCGGTTACGTGTTCGGGGCGCCTTCGGTGGTGTCGGCGGTGTTGTCGTTGCCGGGTGTGACCACAGCGGAGGCTTCGGGGTTGACGGTGACCGAGGACGGGTCTGACACGGCGAGTTTCACGGTGGTGTTGGACGCGCCGGTGTCGTGCCCGGTTTCGCTGCCTGAGGAGTGTGTGGGCGTGACAGTCGCCTCCAGCGACAGGTCTGCTGTTGAGGTGTCGTTGTCGGCGTCGGGTCCGTTCGCGAATCGCACGCAAGCAGTGTTCGGTGATGACGACTGGGACACTGCCCAGCGGGTTTATGTGCGTGGCGTCGATGACGACACCGTCAACATCGGCGGGGCGCGTGCGGTGAGTTTGTCGTTTGAGGTGGTCGCGTTCGATCCGCTTTATGGGGGGGTCACCGAAGCGCCGCTGTCGGTGTCGGTGACTGATGATGATGCCGGTTCGCCGGCGGTGTTCGCTGTTGTGCCGGGTGATCTGGCTGTCGCTGAGAATGTTGACGGTTCGACCACGGCGATCGTGGTGGGCTCGCCGGTGACCGCCGCAGATGCTGACGGCGACTCGGTCGTGTATGCGTTGGCGGCGCCGGTGTATCCGGGTTTCTCGATAGACGCCGCGTCCGGGCAGATCTCCTATTCGGGGACGGGCTTGGATCGTGAGCGTCTCGGTGGTTCGGTGGGTTTGGTGGTGACGGCGGTGTCGCCGGGCCGTGGCGGCGTGTCGACGGTGGTGCGCCGGCCGGTGACGGTGACAGTGACCGACGCCGACGAGGGCGACGCGGAGCTGTCGGTGTCGGGGTTCGCGTACGCGGGCCGCGGCGTGATGCGTTTCGCGGCTTTGGGCGGCGACCCTGACGGCGACCCGAACTCTCGCGACGCCGACGCTGCCGGTTTGGTGTTGTTGTGGCAGACCTCTGCTGATGACGGCGGCAGCTGGCAGACCGCGACCGGCACAGGCGCAGCGACCGCGTCTTACAGTGTGGCGGCGGCCGATGCGGGCCGTCTGTTGCGGTTGAGGGCGTCGTACACCGACGGCGGCGGCAACACCGAGACGGTTTTCTCTGCGCCGGTGACCGTCACCGGTGTGACCTGGGTGGAAGCGCTGGTGAAAGTCTCTGACGCGACCGCCACCGAGGGCGAAGCCGCTGATGTGGCGGTGATGTCTGTGGGGGTGGGTCTGCCTTTGCTGGCCGGTGAGACGGTGACCGTGCCGTTGAGCTTCGCCGGCGGCGCGGCCGGCACAGATTTCACGCTGTCGCTGAGTTCGGGTTCGCCGTCCGGGGTGGCGGTGTCGGCCGCGGGTGTGCTGACTTTCACCGGCCCGGTGACGGGACCGGCTTTCGTGCGGCTCGCCGCGGTGTCCGACGCGGACACGGTGAGCGAACGGTTGACCGTGTCAGTCGGCGACATGACCGCTGCCGGTGCGGCTCTGGCTGACGCGAGACTGTCGGGCACTGTGGTCGGATCAGCGGCGGTGTGGCTGACGGAGCCGCATTCGGGCCGCATAGTGAACCTGTCGGTCGCGCCGGCCGCGGTGTCTGAGGGCGGCTCGGCGACGGTGACGGTCAGCTTGTCGGGCTCGCCGTTGAACACGGCGCTGTCGGTGCCGTTGACGGTGACCGGCACTGGAGTGACAGCGTCGGATTACAGGCTGAGCACGTCGACGGTGACGGTCCCTGTCGGGGCGACCTCCGCGACGGCGGTGATCGCCGCGGCGTCCGATGCTGTGACCGAAGACCGCGAGTCGTGGACGATCGGTTTCGGGGTGCTGCCGGCCGGGTTGACCGCGGGCGACGTGGCGGTGCTCAGAGTCTTCGACGCCGCCGTGTCGGGGCAGGGTTCGGTGAGGGTGGCGGTGAACGGGGCTGTGCTGAGAGTCGCCGAGGGCGCCACGGCCACCTATGAGGTGTCGCTGGCGTCGGCGCCGACCGCGGATGTGACGCTTACCGCCGCGTCGTCGAACAGCGCTGTGGTGTCGGTGTCGGCAGCTTTGACGTTCACGACCCAGACATGGCAGACGCCGCAGACGTTCACCGTGCGCGCCGCTGACGACGCGGCCGATCTGGCGGGTCTGGCGCCGCGGCGCGCGACGATCACTCACACCGCCGCGTCCACCGACGAGTCTTTCGACGGTGTGGTTGTCGCTTCGGTGGATGTCGCGGTGGTCGACGACGACGCCACCGAGGTGACGCTGGCACGCAGCGGCGTCGGCGGTCCGGTCACCGAAGCGCCGAGAGCCTCAGACCGCGCCGCGGAGTTCACAGTGCAGTTGAGTCGGGCGCTGACCGCAGGCGAGCGCATCGACGCGCCGTTGGTGCTGTCAGGAACGGGCGTCACCGCGAGCGACGTCTCGTTGACTCTCAAATCCGCCGCCGGGGTCAACACCGGGGTCGTTTTGCGCGGCCGGGAGACGCTGACACCGACAGTGGTGTTGTCCGGCGCCGGGGCGCGCACGGCGACGCTGGTTGTCACCGCGGTCGACGACGCGGTCGCTGAAGGCGCCGGTGAGACGTTGCGGGTGGCGCTGGGTGATTTGGCGGCACGGGGTCTGGGCACCAACGTCGGCGGCGGCGCGGCGCCCAGCGACGACGGCGATTCCGGCACTGTGGACAACACTTTCGAGGTGTTGATCGCCGACGACGACGAACCTGTGTCGGTGACGCTGGCACGCAGCGACAGCGGAGCGATACTCGAAGCCGGCGCCACAGACGCTGAACGGCAGGCGTTGTTCGACGTGTCGTTGAGCCGGGCGCTGTTCGGCGGCGAGCAGGTCGCAGTGCCGTTGTCGTTCACCGGCGCCGGGATCACCGCCGCCGATTTCTTGTTGAGTCTGGATGCTTCGGGTGGTCGCAGCCGCGGCGTGCGTCTGGTTCTTCGAGGCGGCGTGCTCAATGCGACCCTGCACTTCACCGGCGCCGGGGCGCGCACGGCTCGTGTTGTTGTGACCGCTACGGCTGACAGCCTCGACGAAGCCGCGACTGAGACCCTCACCGCGGCTTTGGGCGACGCTGCTTCGTTCTCGGCGGTCGGCGCTGACGGCGCGACCAACGTCGTAGGCGGCGCAGCGGCGTCGTCGACGCAGAACTCGGCTTCGGCAGCGATAACCGACGCCGAGACGGCGTTGCAGATCACTCTGGCAGCATCGGACGCGACCCTGGCTGAAGCCGACAGCAGCGACACCGCCACAGTGACGGTGACGCTGTCGCGTGCGCTGGCTGCGGGTCAGTCGCTGAGCGTGCCGATCACATACACCGGCGGGCGCTCAGGCGAAGACTTCACCGTCGCGCCGGCGAGCGCTGTGACGGGTGTGCGGCTGGTGTCCGCGCCCGCCGCGGCTGTCGTGGTGTTCACCGGGCCTTCTGCGGCTGCTGTGACGCTGCAGTTCACAGCGGCGGCCGACGTTGACACCGACAGCGAACAAGTCGTGTTGACGATCCCGGCTGCGTCTGACAGCAGATGGCGCTCCGAAGGCCTCGAAGACACGCTCAGTGTCGCGAATCCCCGCATGTTGACGTTGACGGTCACCGACGACGAAGCGACCCCGGCCGAGCCGTTGACAGTCACGCTGACAGCCACCGACACGACCTTGAGCGAGGGCGATTCTTCGGCTGCGGCGCGGCTGCGGGTGGCGTTGTCGGCGCCGTTGCAAGACGGTGAGTCTGTCACGGTGCCGCTGGTGTTCACCGCCGGCACGGTCGGCGACGACATTGCTTTGGCGTTGCAGGCCGTCGGCGCCCGCAGCGTTTTGAACGAGGGTCTCGACTCTGAGACCTCCACAGTGGTGCTGTCGGGTTCGTCGCTGACTTTCACGGGACCGTCGTCGTCAGCGGCGGATTACAGCGCCGACGTCACGGTCACAGCTCTGCAAGACGACGACATCATCGACGAGCGCGTCACAGTCACCACCGGACAGGTCACCCATACGGGCCTGCCCGACACCCCTCAAGCCGCCGGCCGCGTCACTTTGGCGGTCACCGACGACGACGAACCGCTCGGTGATCCCGACGACCCCGACGCCGTCGCCGTAACGGTCACGGTCGGGTTCAGCGGCCGCCCGGCTGCTGAGCGTGCCGTCGAGATACTCGAAACCGGCGGCAGCAGCGAAATCGAGATCGCGTTGAACGCGCCGGGCCGCCCCGGAGGCTTGTTCACAGGCGAACGCGTCGAAGTGCCTTTGCGGATCGCCGGCACCGCCGCCGCGGGCACCGATTACACGCTCGCCCTCAAAACCGGGACCGGGATCAACACCGGCGTCACCGAACTCGCCACGGCGCCGCTCACCGGCGCCAACCCGGTGCTGGTGTTCGCGCGAGGCGCCACCGTCGCTGTGCTGGTGCTCACAGCGACGCCCGACGCGGTCGCTGAGGGCGACGCGCCGAGCCTGTTCGCTGAGACCGCACGGATCACGCTCGGCGACGCCGCCGCTTTCGACCGTGCCGGCAGCACCGTCAAAGCCGCTGCCGCCGCGGCTCGGTCGGTGACCGTCGACATCGTCGACGACGACCAGACCGCGGCTGTCGCGGTCAGTCCGGTGTCGTTGCGGATCGTCGAAGGCGACAGCGACGGCGCCGCCTACCGGATACGGCTCACCACAGCACCGACCGCCACGACGACGGTCACCGCCACCGCGGCCTCAGGTTTGCGAGTCAACACCGAAGGCGCCAGCCCGTCAGCCACCGCGCAAGCAGTGTTCACCGCGTCCGACTGGTGGCGAACCAAACCGGTGACAGTCACCGCTTCCGACAACAACACCGACGACACGACACGCAGCCTGGCCGTCACTCACACCGTCACGGGATACGGCACAGTCACAACCGCCGCGCGAGTCGACGTCGCCGTGACCGACGACGACCCGACCACCATCACGCTCACCGGCGGAGGAACCGTCACCGAAAGCGACACCTCCACCAGCGCCGAAGTCACCTTCACGCTCAACAGAACCCTCACCGCCGGCGAGACGGTGCAAGTCCCGCTGTCGCTGGTCAGCCCCACCGCAGCGACGCTGGTCACGCCGCGTCGGGTGCGGCCCGGTCAGCAGCGCGTGCCGCAGGCGATCAACTGGACGCTGACCGGCGTCGGCGCGACGGTCGGAATCGACCCGTTCGCGCGGGTCAGCCGCCTCACAGACCGCGTCAACCTGGTGGTCACCCTCACCGGCGCCGGCGCACAAACCGCGACACTCACCCTCACCCCGGCCCCAGCACCAGACGACGACAACACCGACGACCGGATCAACATCACCATCCCCGCGACGCTCAACAACCCGACAAGACCCTCCAACCTCGCAGGCGGCCTCACAGCCACAGGCGCCGCGACGGTCACGATCACAGACCAGTCAACGCTCACCCCCGGGGTGACCATCACCCAAACCGACAGCAACACGACCGTCGCCGAGGACGGCAGCGTTACTGATTCTTACACGGTGGTTTTGGACTCCCGGCCTGCAGCGAACGTGACAGTCACGGTGACTTCGGGCACGCCGTCGGCGGCGCTGGTGGACGGCCCTGACACCCCGGATCCGGACGATCCGACAGCCATAGAGACGTTGACGTTCACTGCGTTGACTTGGAATGTGTCTCAGACGGTGACGGTGACCGGCGTTGACAACAGTCTTGATGATCCTGGTGATGAGCGCGTCGTCG
>JAPOUM010000033.1 GCA_026708645.1 Acidimicrobiaceae bacterium
GTTGTTTTCATTGCGGGGCGCCTGCGGGCATGTGCCAA
This sequence comes from Acidimicrobiaceae bacterium, assembly GCA_026708645.1. Lineage (GTDB taxonomy): Bacteria > Actinomycetota > Acidimicrobiia > Acidimicrobiales > Aldehydirespiratoraceae > Aldehydirespirator. Next base: position 39 of record JAPOUM010000033.1, read on the forward strand.
GCCCATCACATCACCCCTTACTCCGAAGGCGGCGCAACCAGTCTCGACAATCTGATAATGGTCTGTTGGAACTGTCACCACAGGATCCATCACCACAACTGGCAGATCCACGAGCACTCTGACGGCAGCCACAGCCTGCACCCGCCCGAGGGCCCGGCCACAGCCATAAAACCCCGCTACGGGCCGGCTCATGCAGACGACCCGCCCCCAGAACCATCGAGAGCGCCGGTTCGGGCACGAACCCGGCAAGCCCGAAGCCGAACTGAGCCCGGAAGCCGCAGCCGAGGACAAGCGAGGGCCAGAGCCCGCGACCCTGCCCTGTGGTGACTGTTCGGGGGCTGGCGGACGTGCCGCGAGATGGTCGGCCCGTCACGTTTCGGGGGTTGGGACGCTGTGGTGATCGGCCAGAGGTCGAAGGACGTGCCGTTCGCGAGCGCTGGCCGCAACAATGGACTTTGCGTTCACTCGGGGTGATGGTCAGCATGGGCGGAGGACGCGCCGCTCGCGAGCACTGGCCGCAACACACTCTCCCAGTCGCCTGAGGGCCGGCGAAAAATTTTTTGCGGCCCGGTTTGACGTTGCTGCCTCGAACCAATATTGTATACAGCACGGGCGCCGGGGATTCCGACCTCTCCCCGGCGCCCTTTTTCTAGCAGGCGCAGGCCAAGGCTCGACGTCTTCCGTGCCGAAGTGCTTGTGCGGCTTCAAGCGACTACCTCCAAGAGCCCCTTCCAAGAGCCCCTAAGGCGCCTTCGGCGCCGACAGACGAGGCGCAGCCACAGCGAACCAGGTCTGACAGTCCCCGAAAGCAATCACAACCCCGGACAACCCCGACAGCGACAGGAGCAGCCCGATGGCGGAACTCATGGCACCGAGTGAATTCAGACTGGCCTTGGAGCAGGCGTTCTCGGGCACCATGGCCAAGGACGCGTCCTTCAGTCGCGCCTGGGCTGCCGGCAAGCTCGACAAGCAGCACTTCGTGCATTGGGCGACCAACCATTATCACTACATCGGCCCGTTCGGCGACTACCTGGGCCTGATGTACGCCAACGCGCCAGACCACGCCCGCGACGCCAAAGACTTCCTCCTGCAGAACATGTACGAGGAAGAGCTGAGCGACGACCGCCACACCGACCTGCTGATCCGATTCGCCGAGGCGTGCGGCGGCAGCCGCGCCTACGTGCAGGACCGCAACAACGCCATGCCGTTCACCAAAGGTATGCAAGGCTGGATGTATTACGTGTCGGGCCGTGAGCACTTCGTGGTGTCCTCGGCTGCTTTGATCGTGGGCCTCGAGTCGCAGGTGCCTTCGATCTACCGAACCCAGTATCCGACCCTGATCAACCAGTACGGGTTCTCCGAGTGGGAGGCCGAGTTCTTCGATCTTCACATCACCTCCGACGAGATCCACGGCGAGCGGGGCTACCAGATCGTGCTCAAATACGCCGACACGCCCGAACTGCAGCAGCGGTGCCTGCAATTCGTGCGCGAAGCGGCAGACATGCGATTCGCCTACACCAAAGCGCTCTATGAGACCTACGTGCAGCCTGATCTGGGCGCCTGGGTGGAGACCGAAGACCGCCGCCCGGCGCTCGTCGGCTGATGCCCTCGAAGCCCCGCAGCCGCTGCTGCGTGCAGTCTTCATCGGCCTCCTCGGCGTTGCTGTTCTCGGCTTCAGCGCCCGCGATGTCAGCGCCCTCTACTTCAGCACCCGCGATGTCGGCGCTCGCAGCGTCGGCCGCGCTGACCACGCCGGTTGCGCAGCCGCTGAGACGCTCGATGCAGCAAGCCGATCTGTGAGCCGAATCTCGGGCGAGTCCCAGTCCATCCGGTTCGCCAAGCCCAGTCCCATCCACCCCAGTTCAAGTGCTGCCCGCGACGTGTCACCGTCCGGTTGAGCGAGCGAGACCTCCCATCCACCCCAGATCAAGCAGTTCAAGTGCCGCGGATCCATTTCAAGACAGCCGGGCGATACGTCGACTTCGCTGACGGCGAGGAGGTCAATGTTCTGCGCATGGCCATCCGCGAGGACGTCGAAGTGCCGTGGCAGTGCGCCAGCGGCAACTGCGGCACCGACCGTCTGGTAGTGGAGGAGGGCGCCGAGAACCTCGACCCGCCGCGCAGGCGCGAACGCGCCCGGCTCGGGGAGCTGGTGGATCAGGGTTATCGACTGGCCTGCCAGACCTACACTCGCGGCGACGTGACCTTCAGCTGGGATCCCGACCAGGCCGGTCTCGATGAAAGCGCCAGCGACGGTGACGGCGGTGAAAGCAGCAGCGCCGGCCGGGGCCGCGGTGCTGCAAGGTCCGGTTGGGCAGGCAGTGGCAGCGGCTGATTACTCCTTCAGCTTCTTCCCTCAGCGACTCAACCCTCGAGCGACTCAATGAGCACTTCGGCCCCAGGCTCGGCCTCCCAGCCGCCTAGATGTAGTGGGCATAAATGTAGTGGGCATAGAGGATGGTTCGAACTCGACGCTACGGTCGAAGCCTTGGCCGCGGAAGGCAAGCTCGTCGTGAGTCTGCACCGGCACGAGATCTTGCTGTTATGGAACGACGGCGAGCCTGCGGCGTTGTCCAATGTGTGCATCCACCGGGGCCGCAAGCTCGTCGAGGGCGTGATGCTCGGCACCCGGCTGGTGTGCCCGGGCCATCAATGGGCCTATGAGGTCACCACCGGCTATTGCCGGGCTCGTGACCGTCACCAGCCCCGCTATTCGCTGGAACTTCGTGACGGCAAGATCTTCGTGGAGCTCCCGGCCAAGAGAGGCACCTGATAATTAGGTCACGATAATTAGATCACGATCATCAGGTCACGATCATCAGGTCGCTAGTATCGGACAGAGAGTGTTCGCCGGGAGGCTCATCGTGAACGACCGAACCGCCGACAAGGTGCTGAAAGCACTGACCGTGACGACTGTGGCCGCCTTGGCGCTGGCGGTGCTGTTCTATGACAGCCTCTTCGCCGACAGCGACGGCTTCGCCTTGCTGACGTCGCAGGAACCGTCATGGACAGTTGACGCTGCGCTGCTGATCCTGCGCGCCTCGTTGGGGATGATGATCTTCGCGCACGGCTACAACAAGGCGTTCCGGGGTGGGCGCATAGCAGGCACCGCCGGCTGGTTCCAGGCGATAGGGATGCGCCCCGGCGCGGTCCACGCTCGGCTGGCTGCCGGCACGGAAATGGGTGTGGGCGTGCTGCTGGTGCTGGGCCTGCTCACGTCCGCCGCCGCCGCCGGTTTGATAGCGGTGATGCTGGTCGCCTTCTGGACGGCTCACCGCGGCAAAGGCTTCATGATCACCGGCGAGGGCTGGGAATACGTCGCTTTGATCGCGGCCATGAGCCTGGTGTGCGCCATGGTCGGCCCCGGCAGCATCTCGCTCGATGCTAAACTCGATGTGGCTCACCGGCTCGACGGTGGGACTGGGCTGGGGATCGCTTTGTTGCTCGGACTCGGCGCAGGCGCCGCGCAGCTCTTGTTGTTCTATCGACCCCCAGCATCCGGCAGCGACTAGAACGACTAGAACGCCGGGCTGAGCACCGCCCGCGCGCACGCTGGTGCGCGTAAGTCGCCGAACGAAGCTTCAGCTGTCCCGACTCAGCGATGCTTCTCCTCGGGCACAGTTTCGGCGGTGGTCAAGCTGACAGCGTTGGTAGAGCGATGCGGCTGCGGATCGGGTATTGGGTGATCTGGTGGAGGTTTCGGCGGCGCTCAAGCCCTCGGCGGAGGCGAGCAAGACGGCCAAAGCCCGCAGGGAACGGCCCAAAGCCCACTGGTATTGGCAGTGTGCGAGCCGCCAAGTTGAAAGCGGCTCGAGACGCCGGGTCGAAGCAGTTCAGCCTGCCGGCGCTTCGGCGGATGCCGCCGTCGGCGTGTAAGCCACCTGGCAGAAGCCGTGGTTGCAGTATCCGCCGGGGTTGCGGGCCAGGTACTGCTGGTGGTAATCCTCGGCGTAGTAGAAGGGACCGGCGTCGACGATCTCGGTGGTGATCTCGGCGAACCCTTGAGCGGTCAACGCCTCCTGATAGCGATCCCGAGACGTCTCCGCCGACTCCCGCTGAGCTTCGGAGAACACATAGATCCCGCTGCGGTACTGCGTGCCCACGTCGTTGCCTTGGCGCATCCCCTGCGTGGGGTCGTGCATCTCCCAGAACACTTTCAGCAGCTGCTCATACGGGGCCTTCGCCGGGTCGTGCACCACCAGCACTACTTCGTTGTGGCCGGTGCGGCCGCTGCACACCTCCTGGTAAGTGGGGTTCGGCGTGGCGCCGCCTGAGTAGCCGGCGGCTGTGGTGTGAACGCCGGGCATCTGCCAGAAGAACCTCTCGACCCCCCAGAAGCAGCCCATCCCGAACATCGCCCGCTCGCACTCCGGCGGGAACGGCGGCATCAGCGGAGTGCCCAGCACCACATGCCCGTAGTCCTGCACGGGCATCGCCTCTTGGCGTCCGGGCAGGGTCTCAGCAGCGTCGGGGATTCGTGTCTTGTGGCGTCGCAGCAGCATGCAGCCGACCTTATCGCCGGCGGTGGCGCGCAGTGCGGCGGCATGCTGTGCGGAGGAGCGCTGCGCGGTCCGCAACGACTCGAGGGCCGGCGGCTGCGTGGTCGCCGTCGGCGGGTCGTTAGCAGGCGCTCAGCCCGACACGCCGCCGCCGGGATTGCTACGGTTGGCGCATGGTTGACGGTTCAATCGAAACCTACGAAACCGAGGACCGCACCTTCGCGCCGTCTCCGGGCTTCGCGGCAGCCGCCCAGGCGAGCGACATGGAGATGTACCACGAAGCCGCCCGAGATTTCGAGGCGTTCTGGGCTCGACAAGCCCGCGAACTGCTGGACTGGCACAGCGACTTCCACACGACCCTCGAATGGGAGCTGCCCTTCGCCCGATGGTTCGTCGGCGGCGAGCTCAACGTGTCCTACAACTGCCTGGACCGGCATGTGGCCGCAGGCAGAGGCGACAAGACGGCCTTCCACTGGGAGGGCGAGCCCGGCGACACACGCACCATCAGCTACTCGGAACTGCTCGCCGACGTGCAGCGCTTCGCCAATGTCCTGCTGAGCCTGGGTCTGCGCAAAGGCGACCGGATCGCCGTCTACATGCCGATGATCCCCGAACTGGTCGTCGCCATGCTGGCCTGCACCCGCATAGGCGTGGCTCACTCGGTGATCTTCGGCGGCTTCTCGCCCGACGCCATCACCGACCGCTGCGCCGACGCCGAGGCCCGGCTGATCGTCACCGCGGACGCAGGCTTCCGCCGCGGCGAAGCCTCGCTGCTGAAGCCCAACGTCGATCAGGCTCTCGCAGCCGGGGCGCCGTCGGTGGAGCATGTGGTGGTGGTGGACCGTTGCGGCACCGACCCGGCCATGACCGAGGGCCGCGACCTGTGGTGGCATGAACTGATGGCTGTCGCCGAGCCCGACTGCCCGGCCGAGCCGATGAGCGCCGAGCAGCTGCTCTACCTGCTCTACACCTCTGGCACCACCGCCAAGCCCAAAGGGATCATGCACACCACCGGCGGTTATCTCACCCAAGTGGCTTTCACCCACCGCTACGTGTTCGACCTGCGCGCCGACAGCGACGTTTTCTGGTGCGCCGCCGACATCGGCTGGGTCACCGGCCACAGCTACATCGTCTACGGGCCCCTGGCCAACGGCGCCACGTCGGTGATGTACGAGGGCACACCCGACACGCCGCTGCCGCAGCACCGCTGCGGCGACCGGGCGCAATGGCCCAAGGATCGCCTCTGGGACATCGTCGAGCGCTACGGCGTCACCCAGCTCTACACGGCGCCCACAGCCATCCGCATGTTCATGAAGTGGGGCGAGCAGTGGCCTCAGGGCCGCGACCTGTCGAGCCTGCGGGTGCTGGGCACGGTCGGCGAGCCGATCAACCCCGAGGCGTGGATGTGGTACCGGCGCTGCATCGGCGGAGAGCGCTGCCCGATCGTCGACACCTGGTGGCAGACCGAGACGGGCGGACACATGATCACGCCGCTGCCGGGGGTCACCGTCACCAAGCCCGGCTCGGCGACCGTGCCTCTGCCGGGGATCTTCGCCGAGGTGGTGGACGACTCGGGCGCGGTCGTCTCCGAGGGCGGCGGTTATCTCACCATCACCCGCCCCTGGCCGTCGATGCTGCGAGGCATCTGGGGCGATCCGCAGCGCTACCGCGACACCTACTGGTCGGAATACGAGGGCCGCTACTTCGCCGGGGACGGCGCGCGGGTGGACTCAGAAGGCTACTTGTGGCTGCTGGGACGGGTGGACGACGTTATGAACGTGTCGGGTCATCGCATCTCCACCGCCGAAGTCGAGTCTGCGCTGGTCGACCATCCGGCAGCGGCCGAAGCCGCCGTGGTGGGCGCCGCCGATGAGATCACCGGCCAAGCGATCGTGGGATATGTGATCCTGGTCGGCTCGGTCACGGCCACCGACGAACTGCGCGAGGAGGTGCGCCAGCATGTGGCGGTGAAGCTGGGCCCCACGGCGCGGCCCAAAGCCGTGTTCTTGGTGCCGGACCTTCCCAAGACCCGTTCGGGCAAGATCATGCGCCGGTTGCTGCGTGACGTGGCCGACGGACGCGACTTGGGCGACACCACCACGCTCGCCGATCCGGGGGTGGTGGCCGAGATCAGGGAGCGCGCCTCGGTCGCAGGCGACGAGGAGTGATCGCCCACCACAACTGGTTCTTCCGCGACGGCGACCCGCTCGAGGGCGGTCCGCTGGTGATCTTCGATCTCGACGGCGTGATCTCCGACGCCTCTCATCGCCAGCATTTCATGCGCGGGGAGCGGAAGGACTTCCGAGGCTTCTTCACTGCTGCCGTCGACGATCCGCCGCTGCCCGTCGGACGAGCGCTGGCGGCCTCGGTGACTGACGACCACGCTGTGGCCATCCTCACGGCCCGTCCGTTCTATGTGGTCGACGGCACACGCGACTGGCTGTCAGCCAACGACGTCCGCCATGACCTGCTGATCCTGCGACCCCGTTGGGGCAGGTTCAGGTCGAGCCCGTCAGCGGACTTCAAGCGCAGCGAGCTCCAGCGCCTCAGGGAGGCGGGCTATGAAGTGAAGGTCGCGCTCGACGACGACGAGCGGGTCGTCGACATGTATCGCTCCGAGGGGGTCTTCGCCCTCTACGTCCACTCCGGCTACTACGACCGCTGACCCGCCGAGGCGAGAACGGCAACGGCGTGGCGTCGCGGTGGTATCCGCAGACCCTCGCTGATCGGATCGCTGCGATAGTCGCCCACGCCGACCGGCTGACGTTCTGCGAGGGCGACGGGCTGGCGGTGCTGGAGTTGACTGCCTGCATCGACGGCGCGCGCGTTTTCGTGGATCCGCCCTACACCGGCGCAGGCGGCAAACGGGCGGGCGCCCGGCTCTACGCTCACAACGAGGTGTGCCATCGCCGCATCTTCGAAGCGCTCGCCGCAACTTGTCGAAGGTCACAACGATGTTTTTGAGGTAAGCGCCGAGAGCGTCGTCTCGCCCGATCTGTCCGTCCGCTTTGTAGTTGCGAAGCGACCAATACGGCGGCGAGGTCACCACCGTGCGCACGCTGCGATCCGGCAACATGTCCAGACCCTCCAACGCCGGCCCGCAAATCAGCACAGAGCCGTCCACCTGACTCAAGCCGACAGACTCAGCCGAAGACAGCCTGCGGTACCCCGACGGCGAAACCGGCTCCTCGCGGCGCTTCATCGCCTCCGAAGTTACCCGCTCCCGCCTCGCCAGTCGAGGGCTTTCAGCAGCGAAATCGAACAGTCGTTCACCCACCCGCGAATGATAAACGACGGGTGCGACTGCCACGGTGCTGACTCGAGTGGGGAGGGGAGGGGTGAAGGGCCGGGTGTCGCATGGCTGCACTAATGTGTGGCAGTGGCAACGGCAGCGGCGCGAAGTGGTGAGTCTTGGGGGTTGTGTCGGCTGGGACTGAAGTGACTGGTCGCCGGCCCCGGCCGTGTTGTCGGTGCTGCGAGGGGTCATGACGCAGGGCGCGCTCGCCGGTTGTCGGGTGGTGGATCTCAGCCGCGTGCTGGCCGGGCCCATGTGCTCGATGTGGCTCGGCGACATGGGCGCCGACGTCGTCAAGATCGAGCGCCCCGGCTGCGGCGACGACACCCGGGCTTGGGGGCCGCCGTTCGCCGGAAGCGAGGCGGCCTATTACCTGGGCGTCAACCGCAACAAGCGCAGTCTCACACTGGACCTGAGCCGACCCGAAGGCCGCGAAGTGCTCGCCGAGTTGATCCGCGGTGCCGACGTGGTGCTCGACAACTTCAAGATCGGCACGCTGGAAGGTTGGGGCTTCGACGACGACTGGTACGAGGCCGAAGCAGCGACCGCGGTGCGGGCCACCGTCTCCGGCTACGGGTCCACCGGCCCCAAGGCGGCCATGCCCGGATACGACTTCATCCTGCAGGCCGAGACCGGGCTCATGTCCGTCACGGGCGAGCCCGGCGGCGAGTCCATGAAGCACGGAGTGGCGCTGGTGGACGTGTGCACCGGGATGCTGGCCGCCATTTCGGTGCTGGGAGCGTTGGCCGCGCGCGTCCGCACCGGCAAGGGCCAGCGCATCGAGGTCTCGCTGCACGACACTGGAATAGCGATGCTCGCCAATGTGGCCGCCAACCATCTGGTGAGTGGCGCCGAGGCGGCCCGCTACGGCAACGGCCATCCCAACATCGTGCCCTACCGCACCTATCCGACCGCCGACTCAGAACTGGTGGTGACGGTGGGCAACGACGCCCAGTTCGCCAAGTTCGCTCGGGTCATGGGCGCCGAGCATTGGGCCGACGACGAGCGCTTCGCTCTCAACGCCGACCGGGTGGCCAATCGCGACCTGCTCGACGGGCTGATCCGCGAGCGCATGGCCGCCCGCCCATGTGCGCAGTGGATGGCCGATCTGCAAGCCGAGGGCATTCCCTGCTCGCCGATCAACTCTGTGGCCGAGGCGCTGGCCTCTCCTCAGACGCTGGCACGTCAGATGGTGACCACAGTCGACCATCCCGAGGTTGGAGGGCTCGCTCTCACAGGGGTGCCGTTCAAGATGTCCGCCACGCCCGGAGCGGTGCGCCGCCCGCCGCCCACACTCGGCCAGCACAGCCGCGAAGTGCTGACGGAGCTGGGCTTCGACGAGGCGAAGCTCGCCGAGCTGGCAGATGCCGGTGTCACAACCCTCTGATGAGCCGGCGCGATCCCGTGGCACCCAGTTCCGCATTGCAAGCGCGTGCAGGGCCGTTGAAATAAGAGTCTGAGCAGGGCCGCGATCCCGTGGCACCCAGCTCCGCAATGCAAGGTTGATGCCCGCTGGGCCGCTGGTGATGGTGCAGGGGTCGCTGCGGGACGCTATGGTAGACAATAATAAGAATAAGACTTATTCCCATAAACTCCCTTGTTCGACTCACTCAAGGAGGCAAACCTCAGATGAAGTCAATCTCGATGTGGCGACGCAGATTCATGTCGAAGCCCCCAGCGGCGAAAACGTCCTGGCTGACAGCCTTGGCGGCAGCCGTGCTGCTCGTGTTTGCTGCGGGTTGCTCAGATGACGATTCCGAGACCAGCGGCGAGACAGCAGACGCCGTTGCTGTTCCGGCTACGACCGCCGCGCCGGTCACCACTGCCGCGCCGACCACCACTGAAGCTCCCGAGCCGCCGCCGGCCACCACCGAAGAGCCCGAGCCGATGGATGACATGGCGCCGGAAGTGCCCGAGGTGAACGGACGGCTGCTGATCGGCGACGGCGAGAACTCCATGATTTCGGTCATCGACGTCGGCAGCGACACAGTCACTCAGGACGCTTTCGATCTGGGAGCGCGACCGACCCGCATCTACCCCACCAAGAGCGGGCGTTACGCCATCGCTGTGGCCACCGACGCCAACGACGTGCATGTCTTCGACGGCGGCATCTATCTCGAGCCTCACGGCGATCACATGGATCTGATCGAGCGCGACATCGAAAGCCTCGACGTCGACCTGTCGGGGGAGCGCCCCGTTCACCTCTACATGGGCGCCGACTGGGCCGGCCTGTTCTATGACGGCTCGGGTGACGTCGCCTTCATCGCCGAGGACGGCCTCAAATCCGACGGCGGCGACTATGTCGCGCCTCGCATCAATGTGGGCTCTCATCACGGTGCCGTGGTGCCGCTGGACGGCGACCTGTTCGCAGTGTCCTACCGGCATCCCGACTACGAATCGGACCCCGAGAGCTATGTGCTCCCGATCGGGGCTGAGATCGTGACCGTCGACGGTGAAGTGCTGCACCAGGAACTTGGCTGTGAAGGGTTGCACGGCAATGGCGGCAACGGAACAGTGGCCGTGTTCGGCTGCATCGGCGGAGCGATGTTCGTCGAGGCTCACGACTCCAGCTATCACGGCGGCTTCGTCGCGGCGCCCGAAGGCGAAGCCGAGGATTTCCGGCTCGGAAGCGTTTGGGGCACTTACGGGCTGGACCACTTCCTGGTCAGCGGTCGGGCTGTCGGGCTCTGGGTGGTGCATCCCCATGAGGGCGCCATGGAGTTGTTGGTCCCCGCGGTCGAGGGGCGCTCACCGGTCGCCGTGCAGTTCAGCCACGACGGCGAGAGCTTCCTAGTGCTGATGAGCAACGGCGAGCTGCGCAAATACGACTCCGAGAGCCTGACCCTTCAGGCGGCTGCCAGCGGCTTCCTCGCAGGCGGCGTGTCGCCGGACTTCTGGGAGCGTCCCAACATGGCGACCGCTCCGGGCGCGATCTTCGTGACCGACCCTGGTGCTGACAGCGTGCTGATGCTCGACGACGAGGATCTCGATGTGGTTCACAGTTGGGATGTGGCCGGCATCCCCAACAAGATCGCTTTCGTCGGCATCCTCGACGACGAAGACGCCTGAACGAGACATATGAACAGGCGTGCCGCCAGCAGCAGCATCCGTTGCCGTCGGCGGCACGTCGCCATCGTGCCGATGCGAACCGACACCTAGCGTGCAGCTCTCTAAGTGTAAGAATCAGTCTCAGTCCTGTAACTTGATCTCAGTGGAGAGATGCGAGCACCTGAGCCGACGGCAGCGGGCTGTGGACACGGCGAGATCGCTGGACTCAAAGTCGTCCCGAGTGCCAGCCCTAGTCATAGCGCTGCTGCTCGCAGTTGCGGCCGGTTGCTCACAGGGCGATGACGAGCTTCTGGCGCCGACGACGGCTGTTGATGCGAAAGCTGACGAGAAGCCAGCCTCCGAGCCGCCGAAAACTGCTGCTGCCACGACGATTGCATCCCTAAGGAAACCTGCTGCCGTCATCAGCGAAACTATCGAGTCGGGCGCTGCGGTTCCCGAATCGGACGCGGCGGCGATCATCTCGATCCCTATGCAGGAGATGCCGCCCGAAACGGGCAGTGAAGACGAACAGGAGCAGCGGTCGACTGCTGGTCGGACGCCGACAAATGACGCAGTTTCGCCTCTCGCGGTCCCTTCGGACTCGTCTCCAGACGAACTCGGTGAATCCGAGCCGCTGCCGCAGCAGACGGCTGTTGTCGCGCCGCTGTCTCCACAGGGGGTTGCCCAGTTCGGTGGATCGACAGACGTTTCACAGTTCGGCTCATACCTATACGACGACATGCAGCGGCCTCGTCCGCTGCATGTGGATGTGGATGGTGACAGCGCAGTCATCATCAGCAGGCCCGAGGATGAGGTACAAGGAGCAGTCGGTCAACGCAGCGAAGAAAGTTTCCCCCGCTTCTCGCCGACCAAAGGTGAGATGTTCATCTGGCATGACGGCGAGCAGCAAGTGCCTGTGTGGCAGGATATCAGACTCACGGTGGCCGATATTTTTACTGACGATGGCTGGGGTGACTCTACGGGCCCAGTGTTCTGGTCGGAGTCCGATGAGTTGATGGCATTGCCTGGGGGCGTCGTGCTGATCCTTGATCCAGGTTGGGATGCTTCTTTTGTTGAAGCGTTCATGGAGTCCAACGGTATCGTTCCGGATGATGCTACAGCATTCGCGGGCCTCACGAATGCGTTCAAAGTGGAGACCGCTCCGGGCTTTCCATCACTGCGAACAGCGAATTCACTAGCGGTTCAAAGCGGAGTTGTTATTTCCAGCCCCAACTGGTGGATTCGCGGACTCGTTGAATAGTACCGCAGGATCAGTTTACCGACACTGCCAGATCTGAGGCATGGTGGGCATGAGCGAATGTCGGCAGATATGAAGACTTACATGCGCTCCCGCATCGTGCAGTTGGCATTTCTGCTGTGGGCTGCAGTAGCGGTCAATGTGATTTTCAGTCTACCAGCGGATGCTCAAACTCTCGGAGCGCCGATGCTGCGCCTTGTGGTTTCAGGCGAGGGATCGCTGACGGTGGCGTGGGAACCGCCGACAGGCGCTTCAGGGATCGTCGGCTATGACGTGCGTTACATTGAGTCATCTTCCACATTGAAGAGCGATGACTCTGCCTGGGGGGTTTATTCTGATATTTGGACGGGCGGAAGCCTGATATCCGTGCTGGATGGTTTGATGGACAATGTGTCATATGACGTGGCATTACGGGCTCGCACTGACACGTTGACGAGCGAATGGTCTATGTCGCTGTCGGGCACTCCGGCTGATCCGGGGGCTGCACCGGTGTCAGCTACGACGATTCACAGCGGTTTGCCGTTGCATGCTGCATTGGATTCGGCTACCGATGTGGATTTTTTCTCAGTAACCGTCGCAGCAGCATCGGAGTACATCATCTGGACGACTGGAGACACTGACACGATGGTGGAGTTGACTAGCAGCGACGGCAGTAGTCGCAGCCCGCCTGTCACTGACAACAACCGAGAGAGCGAACCCGGGCCCGACAATTTCATGCTCTTCGGCACTCTGGACGCGGGCACGTATTTCTTCAAGGTTACGTCAGGGAGTCAAGCAATGAGCTCCGCTGATCTCTGGCAACCCGAAGGAGACTACACACTTCATCTGCATCTAGCTGAGGATACGACCGGGCGCAGCGACGCGGCTTCTGTGACTCTCGATAGCAGGACACCGGGAGTCATTTCGAACATAAGTTTCTTCGGCAAACAAGACCCTGACTTTTTCAAACTGGTGCTTGCTGAAGCAGCAACCATCTCTGCTCATGTTGAATCCTCTGCCTACAGCATGGAAGCCGAACTGCTCAATTCGTCAGGAATGAAAATCAAAGAAAACCATATCGGCTACCTGGGACCGATACTAGGAACTAATTGGTATCATGTTGCATTCCAGGCTTCGCTTCAGGCGGGAACCTATTATCTCAAGATTCAACAGGGTGATATCACTGAGAATGCAGCCTATTTTTTGCATGTGAACACGTCGCCATCACCGGCAGCGACTAGCGCTTCAGCGGTGGATCTGCCTATTGACACGGTGGGCGGCGGAAACGCCGCTCAAGATTCCGACACGATGTATCGCCTGATACTGGCCGAAGATACTCCGATCGAGTGGAGCGGCAGCAGTCGAGTTGATGATATGGCAGTCGAGATTCGCGATAACAACGGGAACCCGCTGAGAATATCACTCTACTCAGAAGTCGAAGGATTCGAGGATGCTCATGTCTTCTTCGTCAGAGAAGTGCTGCCTGCAGGTACTTATTACTTGAACGTCAAATTCGTTAACACGGGCAATACCGGAGCGTTCCTGACGTTGCTGCAAACGGATCACCGGTATCAACGACAACAGAGACAGTGCCCGGCCGGACAACTCGGCATCGTCGACCCTCTGCACGGCTGTCAATGGCATCTGCACAACACAGGGCAACTCGGTGGCGCAGCAGGCGAGGACATAAACCTCGGCGATGTTTGGGCGACCACCAAAGGCGAAGGCGTCAACGTGACCGTCGTCGATGAGGGAATCGACTACTTGCATGCCGACCTCAGGGATAACTTCGACCCGGCCACCAGCGACAGCGCCTTCGGGGATGATCCGACAGAGGAACTGTTGCACGAGAGCCTGGGAGAAGGCACTTTCGCTGCTGGGATCATCGCTGCGAGGGACAACGGTGAAGGCCTAGTAGGAGTGGCGCCGCGAGCAACCATCTCTGCTTACCAGTTGTTTGGCCATGGCCATACGCAGACCGCCATGAACGCTGAAGCAGAGGCGTTCTCACTGCATGCCGCCGACGTTTCCATCCGCAGCCACAGCTGGTCCGCACGCGGTGCCGCCCCTCGAGAAAGCCTCGCCGCAGCGGTCGAAGCGGCGCTGGACACATCCAGAATGACCGGAGACGACGGCCAAGGCACCCTGCAGATCATGTCGGCCGGGGAAAGTGGGCTCTTCGGTGGCTACAGCTCGTACAGTCCTTATCTGAATTATCGCGGTTTCGCCGCGATCTGCGGTGTGGACGACCAAGGTCATCATAACCCCGCCTCTAATCGAGGGCCGAATCTGTGGGTGTGCGCACCATCCAACGGCGACGGACGACCACAGGTCGCCTCAACACTTCGGACAGGTCAGTATATGTACCCTGATCGTTTCTTCCGTTCCAGAGGACCCAAGACTTCGACTCCGATTGTGTCGGGTGTGGCGGCGTTGGTGCGTGCTGTCGATCGGGGTTTGT
>JAPOUM010000010.1 GCA_026708645.1 Acidimicrobiaceae bacterium
CTGGCGACAGCGGAAGCCTTGCTGGCTGAAACCGCGAGCGGGAGCCGCGGCGATGCCGCCCCTGGCCTGCCGAGGCCGGGCAAGGCAAGGTTGCTGACCGAAAGCGCGAGTAGGCGCCGCGGCGATGATTGATCCAGCGACACCGGCGCCGGAGAACGCCGATTCGGCGACGCCTGAGCCAGCGATAGCTGAGTCGACGAGGACGGAACTGGCGACGACGGATCCGGTGTCATCAGGGCCGGTCGCGTCTGAGATGCGAGTCGGGCAGAGCTTCGACGTTCATCGTTACAGCGACGACGCAGAGCGACCGCTGATACTGGGCGGAGTGCGTTTCGACGGTCATCGGGGCCTTGCGGGCCACTCAGACGCCGATGTGATCACCCACGCCTGCATCGACGCTCTGCTGGCTGCCGCCGGCATGGACGACATCGGCCAGATGTTCAGCGACTCCGACCCGGCCTGGGCCGGCGCCGACAGCATCGAACTGCTGCGACGAGCTGTCACAGAACTGCGAGCCGCGGGTTGGGCGCCTGTGAACGTCTCCTGCGTAGCGGTGCTCGACTCGCCCAAACTGGCGCCGCGACGTGATCTGATGCGGCAGCGCCTGAGCGATGCCGTCGGCGCCCCGGTGACGGTCTCCGGCCGTACCACCGAAGGCGTTGGCGCTCTGGGCCGCGGCGAAGGAGTCGCCGCCATGGCCTCGGCGCTGGTGGCGCGGCGCTCGCCGCAGCAGCGCTGACGGGCCGGCGTCAAGAGGCGAAACAGATGGCATCCTCCAACCGCCCGAACCGTTCACGACGTCCGTCACGTCGACAAAGCTCGCCGAGCCAGAAAAGCCCGTCGAAACAGAAACGCTCGCCGCGTCAACAACGCCCTGTCGCCGGCCGCTCGGGCCGAGGACGTGGCGCGGGCCGCGGCGGCGCGTCGGCGTCGCCTGGACCAGGCCCGGACAGTCGAGGCCGTCGCAGCGATCTGGGCGGCGAGCAGGTCGAGGGCCGTCAAGCGGTCCGGGAGCTGCTCCTGGCGGGCAGGCGCCGCACCCGCACCGTGATGATCGCCGAGGGGCTCGAGCAGGCGCCGATCCTCGATGACATCATCGAACTGGCCCGTGAGCAGCGAGCCGCCGTTCGCGAGGTGCCCCGCAGAGAGCTCGAAGCTGCCGCTCGAAGCGACGCACCCCAGGGCGTGGTCGCGCTGGCCGACCCGCTGCCGTCGAAGGAACTCAGCGACTTGGCTCGGCCGCTCCCACCCGCCCACGGCTCAGCCGAGCGAGCGCCCTTCTTGCTGGTGCTCGACGGCATCACTGACCCCGGCAACTTCGGCGCCGTGCTGCGCACCGCCGAGTGCGCGGGCGTTTCCGGGGTGGTGCTGCCGCGCCATCGAGCGGCTCGCGTGACCGCGACCGCAGCCAAAGCAGCCGCCGGCGCGGTCGAGCATCTGGACTTCGCGGTGGTGCCCGGCATTCCCGCGGCGCTGCGCGACTTGAGCAGTC
Source organism: Acidimicrobiaceae bacterium (assembly GCA_026708645.1). Classification (GTDB taxonomy): domain Bacteria; phylum Actinomycetota; class Acidimicrobiia; order Acidimicrobiales; family Aldehydirespiratoraceae; genus Aldehydirespirator. The sequence continues at coordinate 1,493 of JAPOUM010000010.1, forward strand.
ACGACGTGTGGACCGTCGGGCTCGACCCGGCCGCGCCTCGACCTCTTCACGAGCTCGACCTGGCGAGCGAGGCGGTGGCGCTGGTGCTGGGCGCCGAAGGCAGAGGCCTGTCGCGGCTCGCCTCTGAGCGCTGCGACGTGTTGGCCTCGATTCCGTTGCGCGGCGCTCTGGGATCGCTCAACGTGGCCGCCGCGGCCGCAGTGGCCTGCTTCGACATCGCCCGGCGCCGTTGAGAAGCAGGCGGCCGCGGGCCTGGCTGTGCGATGATGAGCCCAGTCGACGCGACCCGCGAACCCGGACCCCAGCACCCCAGCATTACAGAGGGAAGGCACAGCGACCATGGCGATGAACCCGCAGCGTCTCATTGAACTGTTCGGCCTGGACGGCAAGTCCGCGGTGGTCACCGGCGGCAGCCGCGGCTTGGGATACATGATCGCCGGCGGGCTGCTCGATGCGGGCTGCCGGGTGATCATCTCGGCGCGCAAGGTCGAGCAGGTCACGGCCGCGGCCGCCGAACTGAGCGCGCGGGGCCCGTGCGAAGCGATTCCCGCTGACCTGTCCACGCCCGAGGGCTGCGCGGCTTTCGCGGACGCTGTGTCGCAGCGTTGGGACTCGCTGGACGTGCTCGTCAACAACGCCGGCGCCAGCTGGGGGGCGCCTCTAGAGGATTTCCCGGCTCACGGCTGGAGCAAAGTCATCGACACCAACCTCAGCGGCCCGTTCTTTTTGACCCGGCAGCTGCTGCAGCTGCTGAAAGCCTCGGCCCGACCCGACGACCCCGCCCGTGTCATCAACGTGGCTTCCATCGACGGTCTGCGGGTGCCCGACCTGGAGACCTACTCGTACTCGGCTTCCAAAGCGGGGATCATCCACCTGACCAGGCACCTCGCCAAGCGGCTGGCCGCCGATCATGTCACCGTCAACGCCATCGCTCCCGGCCCGTTCGATTCCAAGATGATGGCCTTCATCCTCGACGACCCCGAAGCCCGGGCCGACCTGGCATCGACCGTGCCTTTGGGACGCATCGGAGAGCCCGACGACCTCGCGGGAACTGCGGTATATCTGGCTTCCAGAGCGGGGTCGTATCTCACCGGCGCCGCCGTGGTGGTGGGCGGCGGCCTGGCTTGCGCCGACTGATCCGACCCTCGAGCCCGGCTCAGCTCGGCTCAGAGCATGGAATTGGGCCGAGGCGGCTCTAGTCTGGCTCTTCGGCCCGGCTGGAGCGGCAGCCTTCGGAGCAACAGTTCCGCAGTGCAGGCCTCAGAGTGCCCACAGCGCCTCTGGAGCCGTCGCCGAGAGCCGTCGCCGAGCGTCATCGCAACCGATTCCCGCGGAGGTTGATCCAAAATGGCAACAGGACGATCCAGCTTCGCGAAGCGTCAACGAGACATGCACAAGAAGGCTCGCGCCGAAGCCAAGCGCCAGAAGCGTCTGGGGAGGGGAGAGCTGTACGAGCTGGAGCACGCTCACCGCAACGGCGACGAACAAGTCGAGACCGAGGCAGATGCTCCGAAGCTCAGCAACGACGAGATCGTGGCCCAGCTCGAGGAACTGCACCGTCAATACGGCAGCGACGAGATGGACCTCGAAGAGTTCGACGAGCGGCGTGCTGCGCTGATGGCCCAGATCTCCGTCGATTGATCCTGACCGCCGAACGCTCGCCGAGATAGCAGCAGAGGACAGACGTGAGCTTGGCAGGACTGCGCACGGGGCTCACCTTCGACGACGTGTTGATCGTCCCGAGGCGGTCCTCGATCCGGTCGCGCCAAGACGTGTCCGTCAAGACCCGGCTGTCGCGCCACGTCGAACTCGACCTGCCGGTGGTGGCCGCCAACATGGACACCGTCTGCGAGCATGAGATGGCCGTCGCCATGGCGAGACTCGGCGGCATCGGCATCGTGCATCGTTTCCTGCCGATCGACAGGCAGGCGAGCGAGATCGAGAAGGTCAAACAGGCCGGGGCCGAGTTCTTGGTGGGCGCCGCCGTGGGCACTGACCGTGACATGATCGACAGGGCGAAAGCGCTGGTGGCCGCCGGCGCCGATGTGCTGGTGCTCGACATCGCGCACGGCCACTCCGATCATTCGATCGACGGCGTGCGGTCTCTCAAAGAGCGTTTCGGCGCTGTCGATGTGGTGGCGGGCAACGTGGCCACCCGCGACGGCGCGCGCGACCTGGTGGAGGCGGGCGCGGACGCGGTCAAGGTCGGCGTCGGTCCGGGCGGGGTCTGCACCACCCGCACAGTGGCCGGTGTCGGCGTGCCCCAGCTGACGGCCATCGACGCCGCCGCCGATGTGAGCGTGCCGGTGATAGCCGACGGCGGCATCCGCAGTTCCGGCGACATCGCCAAAGCTTTGGCTGCGGGGGCGTCCACCGTGATGGTGGGCAGCATGCTGGCCGGCACCAAAGAGAGCCCAGGCGAGTTGGAGCAGGGGCCGAAAGGCTTGCAGAAGCGCATTCGGGGGATGGCCAGCTTCGAGGCGGTCATCGCTCGCGCCGACCGTTCCGGCGAGGACCTCGACGAGGAGTACCTGTCGTACCGGGCGCCCGAGGGGGTTGAGGGCACTGTGCCTTACAAGGGCGAGGCGTCGAAGCTGGTGCAGCAGCTGATGGCGGGTCTGCGCAGCGCCATGAGCTACACCAACGCTCGCAATCTGGAGGAGTTCCGAAGCCTGGCGGAGTTCGTGGCGGTCACTCCTCAGGGGATGACCGAGAACCTGCCTCACGCCACTGTCGGCTCTCGCTGAGAGCCGCTCCGGGATGCTGTCGGCTCTCGCTGAGAGCTGCTTCGAGGTGCGGCGGATCAATCGGGTCGAGGCGACGCCGACGGCGGCGTTGGCTTGACTGAAAAGTTTGGCAACATAGGCACCAGTGGATTTCGATCTTCCTAGCGACGATGATCCTCGCCGGCTCGAAGCGCGCCGCTGGCTCGCCGAGCAGGTGCTGGGCCTGCCCCGCGAACCCGACGCGGAGGCGGGGCTCACTTGGAGCGAGGCACAGAAAGCCCGGCGCGGGTGAAGCCGTCTTCGTCTTCAGCTGCTGCCGGCGGCCTGCGCAGCGCGGGCGGGCGCTACTTCGTCCAGAACCCCGGGCCCACCAACATCCCCGACCGGGTGCTGGAGGCTTTTCGCAGGCCTGCGATCGACTTCGCGGACAGCGAGTTCGTGGAGATGGTGAAAGGCATCTGGGCCGAGCTGCCGCGGATTTTCGGCGGCGCCGACAAGGTGGTGGTGCTCACTTCGGTGGGGCACGGGGCCTGGGAGTCGTCCCTGGTCAACACCCTCGATCCCGGCGACGCTGTCCTGATTCCGGACTGCGGCATGTTCGGGCGGCGCTGGACGGCGATGGCTCGCAGCCTCGGCTATGAGGTGGTGACCACCGAGAGCCATTTCCGCCGCCCCACCGACCCCGACGAGATCGCCGGCATTCTGGCTGCCGACACTGCACGGCGGATCCGCAATGTGTGCGTCGTCCACACCGAGACTTCCACCGGGGCGCTCACAGATCTGCCTGCTGTGCGGGCGGCCATCGACTCTGTCGGGCATCCGGCTCTGCTGGTGGTGGACGCGGTGTGCTCGCTCGGCGTCGAGCCGATGAGGATGCGCGACTGGGGCATCGACGTGGTGGTGGCGACGTCGCAGAAGGGTCTGATGATGCCTCCGGGCCTGTCGTTCTGCGCCTTGCGAGAGCCCGCCTTGGAGCGGAACCGCTCAGCCTCCACGCCTCGGTATCACCTGGCTTGGGCGCCCCGCTTCGAAGAGGACCACGTCTACAAGCGTTTCGGCGGCACGCCTCCGATCCAGCACATGTTCGCTCTCAGGGCGGCGCTTGACATCGTCAATGAGGCGGGCGGTGTCGACGCCATGGCGGCGCGTCACCGGCGCTGGGCCGCGGCGGTCCACGCGGCGGTCGACGGCTGGGCCGCGGCCGGGCCTTGGGAGATCAACATCGCCGAGCCCGGTCATCGCACTTCGGCCATCACCTGCGTCCGCAGCGGCGAACTGGACGTCGATCCGCTGATCGACACCGCGCGTGAGCGCTTCAGCGTGAGCGTGGGGTCGTGGCTGCTGGGCCAAGCCGAAGGGCGAGGCTTCCGTGTGGGGCATCTCGGCGATCTGAACGAGCCGATGCTGCTCGGTGCTTTGGGCGGTTTGGAGACGGCCATGACAGTGCTCGGCCTGCCCCACGGCGACGGCCTGCCCGCAGCTGTCGCATCCCTCGCCGCCGCCGCTGCCTGCTAGCGCTAGCTGCTGCGTCTTGTCGGGCTCGGCCCTAACCGACGGGTTGTGCTTCACTCGCCGCCACTGAGGCCCGCTGGTTAGCGCTAGTTGCGGGCGTCGTGCGGCGCGCCGCCTGCCGCTCCGTGAAAAGGGACTCAGACGTTGTCGGTCAGCCCCATCGTGCAGACGATGGCAGGTTCGTTGTCGGCGCCGTCGGCTGCGGGCGGCACGCAGAGCTGGCCGTTTTGGTGGAGGTCCGCCACCAGCGCTGCCAGGTCTTCGACGCTTCGGTCTCGCACGGCGGAGGCCAACCGGTGCTTGGCTGCTTCGTAGAAGGGGCGCTCGTTCATGGCGTCGTGGGCCGCTTCGAGGTCCGCTTTGGCGAACAGCAGGTTGTCGTTGAGGCTGTCCATCTGGTCGTGGAGCATGCGCCAGACTTTGCCTCGCACGCCTTGCAGGGCGCCGGTGGCTCGTCCGCTGACAGTTCTCAGCGGTCCGCCCAGTGCGGACGCGGTGAGGTCGTGGTGGTCGCCGAGTCGCGGTGCCGCGGGTGTGTCGGGGCGGCACTCCGCCAGCCGCAGCGCTTCTTGTGGGGTGACGCGGCGCGCCTCTCCTCCGAGCGCCACGAAAGCGAAAGAGTCGGCGCCCGTGACGGTCTGGGTGTGAACCAGAACCCCTGAATCGCAACCCCTGTGGGCGTTGCCGGCGGCGTGTTCGGCGCCGGCCCGACCGTCAGCGTGACCGGTCGAGTCGGCGGTGTTCGAGCCAGCGGTGTGCTTGGTCGAGTAGACGACGTTGGGCAGGGCGGCGGCCCGCTGGGCGATGTCGGGATGGTCGGCGAGGGCGTGTCGCCAGATCTCATAGGCCATCGACACGGGATCCACGTCTTCCGGGGCTGCGGCCAGTGCGCCCGTTCCGTGAGTCGAGTGCTCGTTGAAGACGTCCGAGATGGTTTGAAGCTCGTCTGGATCGCCGAGGAAGGTCTCATCGGAGCCGAGAAGCCGGGCGTTCTCGCCGAGGCGCCTGCGGATGCGTGCGCGCAGGCTGATCTCGTCTTCTACGGAATCCGCCGGCAGCAGCGTGTAGACCAGCACCTCGGGGGAGTTCTGGCCGATGCGGTCGACGCGCCCGGCTCTCTGCACCAGCTTGACGATGGCCCAGGGCAGGTCGTAATTGACGATGATGTGAGCGTCTTGCAGGTTCTGGCCCTCCGACAACACGTCGGTGGACACCAGCACCCGCAGTTCGTCGCCGGCGGCCGAGCCGTCTGTGATGATGCTGTTGGACTGCGGCGAGAACCGCTGCGCCAGAGCGGTCGGGTTGTCGGAGTCGCCGGTGACCACCCCGACCGCTTCGACGCCGCGGCGCAGCAGTTCTTCGCTCACGTAGTGGGCGGTGTCGGCCGCCTCGGTGAAGATCAGCACCTTGGCGTCGGGGTAGCGGTCGCTGAGCAGCCTCTCCAAAGTGGCGACCTTGCCGTCGCTCTCGGCGTCCCAGGCGCCGAAACGGTCGAGCATTCCACTGATCACGTCAGCATCGTGGCGGAGGTCGTCCGCCAGACCGTCTTCGAACATGGCGCACGGCGCCCAGCGGATCGCCTTGGGGCTTTTGGCCCGAAGCTTGTCGTAGGCGCTCGCCGCGGCGTCGTTAGCACTGCCGAACAGCGCTGTGCTGTCGCCGTCAGTGACGCTGTCGCCGCTATGTCCGTGTTCGCCGCTGTCTTCGGGGTCGGCGTCGGTCTCTGCGGCCCACAGAGCGCTGTCCACCGATCCGACGGGAACCGGCAGGCTGTTGTCGAGAGCGTGCGCGGCGACCAGATTGCGCAGCCGGTGACGGCGCAGCGTCGCAATGAACGCCGGCCCGGATGATGACAGCCGCTTGAACATGGTCACTCTGGTGAACCCGGCCAGGTTGCCGCGCGACGAGTTCTCCAAATCCTTCGCGAGTCGCTGCACGGCAGGCTCGGCGGGCTCGTAGTCGTCGTCGAGGTAGTCGCCGAGGCGGTAGCGAGGCAGCAGCAGGTCGCGGATCGAGTCCAGGGTGGCGTCGGACGCCATCTCATAGGCGGGGTCGTCCTCGGTCATCACCCGCTCGGTAGGCATCGCAGTGCGTTTCGGGAAGTAGAACCGTCTGCCAGTATCGAACTCCAGGTAATGCCGCCCATGCTCGTCGGTCTCGGCGTAGTTGTCCTCGACGAAGCGACGGGTGCGGCGCACCAGATACTGCGACATCAGCGCCTGCCAGTCCTCGAGATGCCCCGAGCGCTTGAACGCCGCCAGAGTCGAGGTCAGCCCGTCGCAGGACAGCTCGAAGTCGGCTTCGCCCACCTCGGCTATCGCCCTCTCTGGACGCAGCCCCAAGTCGGCGTCGGGACGGACGAACAACGACAACTGCGAAGCCAGGTCCCTGAGCTCCTTGTTGTAAGGGGTGGCGGTTAGCAGCAGCACCCGCGAGTCGTTGTCGGCGATGTAGCTCTGCAGCACGCCGTGGTCGCGGCGCCGGTCGCTTCGCAGATTGTGGGCCTCGTCGATGATCACCAGGCGGTAGCGGCGAGCGTCGGGCAGAGTCCTGTGGACCATCGATAGCGACTCGACTTTGCCGCGCACCTCGTAGGTGTGCAGATACGACTCCCACATCTCGGTCAGGTTCTTGGGGCACACCACCAGCGTCTCGAAGCCCTGCTCCTCTTGCAGCAGCCGAGCCACGGCGGTGCCCACGAGGGTCTTGCCGAGCCCGACGACATCGCCGATCATGGCGCCGCCTTTGCTCATCACGATGCGCGCCGCGATCTTCACCGCGGCAGCCTGGAAGTCCAGCAGCTTGTCGCGCATCGAAGCCGGCAGCCCGTATTCGATCAAACCCTCGCGGGCCTCTTTGGACAGGTGCCAGGCCATCTTCAGATACACCAGATACGGGTCGAGCTGATCCTGCGAGGCCCACGACTCTGCCAGCGTCTCGGCCAGTTCAGGCATGGCGTCGACCGTGAACTGGTCGTTCCAGCGGTCCTCGAACCAGCGCGCCAGTTTGTCGGTGGCGTCGCCGTCCACCACATCGACGTTCAGTTCGCCCTGCTCGCGCAGTCCCGCCACAGTCAGATTCGACGACCCCACATACCCGACGCGGGGCGCGGCCGTGTCGTCACGATGACACAGATAGAGCTTGGCGTGAAGCCGATGAGCGGTATGCACCCGCACCTGCACATCGCCGGCGTTGATCTGGCGCAGCAACGCCCGCAGCGCCGTCTCGTCGCCTTCGCTGGGCAGGCCGATCTGCAGCTGCTCTCGGTATTCGGCCACCGTCTCGGTTTTGAGACGAGCAGCCGTGCGGTTGTCGGTCGGCTCGCCGCGGCGCATCCGAGCCAGCCGGCGCATCTCCTCGCCCGGGGCCTCATGGATACCCACCAGCACTCGAGCCTTAGGTGCTCCCGATCTGCGCGGCAGTGCGTCCACAGCCTCGGTCAGCAGTTTCCAGCCCCGCAGATTGAAATAGCCGATGGCGGCGTCGAGTCGGTAGGACGACGCCAGCGTCCGCAGAAGCTCGGCTTCGGTGCCGCGCTCGATGTTGTCAAGAATCAGCGGCACAGCCGTCCGCCTAGGTGTTCGCGGCACTCGTGGTGCCGGTGTGCGATATAAGCATTGGTTGTTGTGCTAAAAGCGCATTTGATCCTGTGCGAAACGTGCATCTGCCGGTGTGCGATGAACGCATCAAGATGCGTGCTAAAAGCGCATTTAAGCCTGTGCGGAGTTGGCATCCGCTGGTGTGCGATGCAAGCATTGGTTGTTGTGCTAAAGGCGCATTTGGGTTTGTGCGAAGTGTGCATCTGCTGGTGTGCGATATAAGCATTGGTTGTTGTGCTAAAGGCGCATTCAAATCTGTGCGAAATGTGCATCGGTGGCTGCTTACCGGCTAGAATGGCTGAATGGTGGCTTATATCGAGCGTATGGCCGATGCCCGCCTGGCCGAGATACTGGCTGCGTCGCCGGCCGTGATAATCACAGGCGCCAGGGGCTGCGGCAAGACGACCACCGCCCTGCGCCACGCTGCGAGCGTGGTGCGGCTCGACAATCCCCTCGAGACGGCAGCGTTCGAAGCCGACCCTGACGCTGCTCTGCGGGGCCGAGCCGAGCCTCTGCTGCTCGACGAATGGCAGGAATGCCCGTCGGTTGTGGGCGCCGTCAAGCGAGCCGTCGACACTGAGCGACGCCCGGGACGGTTCATCCTCACAGGCTCGGCCCGCTTCGACGCCGATCCGGGCTTGTGGCCCGGCACAGGCCGCCTGATCCGAATCGCCATGCAACCCATGACGGTGCGCGAGCAGTTGGGTCGCCCGCCCGCCCCTTTCTTCAGCGGGCTGCTGGCGTCCGAGCAGCCTGGTTCCGCGGCGGACGGCCCCGACTTGCGCGGTTATGTGGAGATCGCTCTCAGAGGCGGCTTCCCCGAGCCGACGCTCCAACTCGAAAGTGGCGACCGCGAAGCGTGGCTCGACAGCTACGTCGAGCAACTGCTGGTGCATGAGCGAGCGCGAGGCCGCAACGGCGTCGACCCCGCCCGCCTGGCGGCGTTCTTCGAGGCGTATGCGACCAACTCGGCCGGGCTGGTGCATGATTCGACTCTGTCCCAAGCAGCCGGGATCGACCTCCGCACCGCCCAGTCCTACACGAGGCTCCTGACCGACATGGGGATCGCAGCGGAGTCGCCGGCATGGTCGAGCAACCGGCTCAAGCGCCTCGCCCGCATGTCGAAACGCCATGTGACCGACACCGGATTGTGGGCTTCCGCCGTCGGCGCCGACGCCGATCTCGTCATGGGCGACGGAGATCTGCTGGGCCGGCTGATCGACACTTTCGTCACGAACCAGCTGCGCGCCGAGTCTTTGGTCGATCCGTTGCGACCCCGGCTGTGCCATTTGCGCGACCGTAACGCTCGCCGTGAAGTGGACTTGGTGGCCGACCTGCGAGCACGCGGGCTCATCGGGGTCGAGATCAAAGCGCACGGCGCACCCAGGGCAGCTCACGCCAAGCATCTCATGTGGCTGCGCGACGAACTCGGCGAGAAGTTCCTTGCCGGAGTGGTGCTGCACACCGGCCCCAGACGTTTCACCCTCAGCGACCGCATCGAAGCCATCCCCATCTGCGCCCTCTGGACCTGAGCCCGCCCTGAGCCCCCAGTCGCATTGTTGGGTTCATCGAGTCCGGGGCCCGAGGAGCAGACAGAGGTTCTGATTGCGTTAGCGTTGAAGATGTGACGCCACCACTCGCGACTGCTGATATCGAGCACCGCTCCGACACCGCGGCGCGTCTGTCGGAGGGCATCTATTCGTTCCCTCAGGCGGCCGACATCGTGGGGCGGCGAAACGGCGTCACCCGTGGGCAGCTGCGACGCTGGATAGCGGTCGTGATCGCGCCGACCGGCGAGACACATTCGATCGACACGATCAGCTTCCTCGATTTGGTGAGCCTCGAAACGGTGCGTCGCTTCCGAGATCAGGGAACATCCCTGCAGAAAGTCCGCAAGGTGCTTGAGGCTCTGCGCGTCGCCGTCCCGAGTGTCGCTCGCCCTTTGGCCCATCGCAGTTTCTTCACTGACGGCGTGAGCGTGTGGGCCGACATTGTCGGACGCACCGAGGAGATCGTCGGACGCAACAGCCAGCAGCTGGCGTTCCGAGACGCTCTGCGGACCTTCGCCGACGAGATCCGTTTCGTGGATGATGTGGCAGCAGCCTGGGACATCTCTCCCTGGGTGGGGATCGACCCTCGCGTCTGCTTCGGGGCGCCGGTAGTCCGCGGCACCCGCATTCCCGTGAAGACGATCACGGCCAACCTGACCGGCGCCACAGTCGAAGAGGTCGCCGACTGGTACGAACTGAGCATCCGTCAGGTGAGAGGCGTTGCCGAGTTCTACGCCTAGACGTTCTGAGGTCAAGTTCTGCCTCGACGCGAATCTTTCGTATCGGGTGGCGGAAGCCGTCGATCCGAACGTTGCCGATGTAATCCACATCTCACGCGTTCCTGACTTCTCGGTTGACGTGATCGGCCGCTCTGATGCGTCAGACGAAGAGATTGCGCTCTGGTGCGGAGTGAACGAACGTGTGATCGTCACCTGCGACGACGATTTTCGCGGCCGCGCACGCCGTACCAGCGCACTCACGCAATGTGGCGCAGAAGTCATCGTGTTCGCCTACCAGATACGCGGCCTACAAAATCAGATCGACACGGTTGCGAGATGCGTGACCAGCTGGCAGAAACGACTGGCGGTGCTGCCCTATGAGGGGCGTGTCTGGATTCAGAACAGAAAAGGTCGACTGAGACTGGATCGATAGCAATCATTGCATCTATTCCTTTATTCCTTGTTTCCGATGACCATGCGGTCGCGCAGGTTGCCGGCAGCCTCGAAGGCAGCTTCGTCGAGTCCCCAGGCCTTCGCCAGCAACCAGTCAGCTTGATCGGTCAGGTAGCGGAAGTTGAGCATGTTGTATCGCCCAACCAAGACTCTTCCTTTCTTCATCCATGCCAGGTGTTTGGGCATCTCTTCCTGGAGGGTTCTTGACAGCTCCAGTAGAATTATGGTTTCCATGTCACCCGAAGCACGGTTGACTAAAGTTTCAATGTCACCCGGGAACGCTAAAAGCGTGCTTCGGGTGACATTGAAACCATCCGAGTAGGTCAACCACCACAGATATCCCCACCGTCCCGCAAGTGCAATGAGCGCAAGATCACGCTCTGCCTCTGATTGAAAATACATCCAGCGCGAACTATCACTGTTGTCAACGGGCAAACCTGTCGCTGGATTTACGGCTGGAGGTTCCTCCGTATTGACACCAATTTGGTATAGAGCTGTGGACTTGTACCAAAGAGCAAACTGTGCATGCTTCACACACACGCGCTCGATCTTTTCATTAGTGTCAATCATATCATCAACCCATGATGATATGGCTATGTCAGTGAACGGCCAGATTTGGCTAGTGATATGTGGTGCGAGTAAAGCGGAACTCACTGTCGTGTACGCCAGCGTGTTGAACAATGTAGATCGTCTTTGACTCTTCCAGCGGTTCATGCAAGTTGCTATGAGTTGCGACTGATCCTTAGATGAGCTATCTAAGCGCCGCGATCCAAGAAGGATGGAGTTTTGCGGATTAGCGCCCGTGAAGAGACCCATTCGACCACCCCAGTAGCTCGATAGCCATATCGTGTCGAACTGCGAGGTAGCTAATTTGCGAAGAGAGTCGAACTTCGAACTGAAGCACAGGTTGTGCATTACTATCATGGCGAAGCGGCCGTTTTTGTTGAGCAGGTTGGTGGCTCGTTCCATGCAGACTGCGTAGAGGTCGGGGCATTTCTGGGTTTCGTAGCCGATCCAGGTGTAGTCGGTCACGAGGCTGGTTTTGATGTAGGGCGGGTTGCCGATCACCACGTCGAAGCCGCCTTTGCGCCACACGCTGGGGAACTCCACGAACCAGTGGAACGGCTGATGCGACGCGATCCAGTCATCGAGTTGGCCTGTGCCCCGGATGCTGTGCAGCAGTTCGTGGCAGCGTCGGCGGGCTTCGTCGAAGCTTTCTGTGAGCGCTCTCTTGGAATCAGCCGGTTCTGAGCCCGATCCCGGCGTCCGCGACTGATCGGACACGAACTGCTCGTACGCCTCGCCCATCTCGGCGGCCAGCGTCTCCATCGCGGCGATCTCGCCGCCCAGGTCGAGGCGCCCGCCGCCTAGACGGCGGCTCGCGTCGGCGCTGTCGGCGATGCCTACCAGCAGATTGCCGGTCTTGATGTTGAAATCCAGGTCGGGCAGAGGCTCCAGGTCCTCGACTCGGTCGATCTGGGCGGCCAGCTTCAAGAACAGGCGCAGCTTGGCTATCTCGGGGGCTTCCTGCATCAGGTCCACGCCGAAGAGGTTGTGCAGGCAGATTGTTTTCGTCAGCCAGTAGCGGCTGCTGGGATGCGTGCGCGACTCGGCCAAGAACTCCGGCGCAGGCATGCCGTTCGCCTCGAGTTCCTCGGCGCGGGCTAGAACCTCCGCATACAGAGGCTCGAGCACGTCGAGAGCGGCGAACAGGAACGCTCCAGATCCGACCGTCGGATCGCAGATCGTCAACGACCGCAGCACCCTGAAAGCGGTGTCGCACTCTGCGGCTGTGGCGAGCTGGGCCAGATAGTCGCTGAGCAGTTCGCGCAGGTCGAGGTTCTCGGTTATGGCGTCGTCGATGCTCCAGACGCGCTGCGGGTCAGACAGGCTCTCGAACTGTTGGCGGTAGCGCTGCCGTCGATGCACCACATCGCACCAGCGCTCGCCTGCGAGAGCGAGTTCGTCGCTCGGCGGCGGCAACTCCACATATTCGGCCGGGTCGCCGCTGCGCCATTGCCACGGCCAAAGCTCCCCGACCGGCGGCAGGTCCTGGGACTGACTGACTGACTGACTGACTGACTGACTGACTGACTGACTGACTGACTGA
>JAPOUM010000030.1 GCA_026708645.1 Acidimicrobiaceae bacterium
GCGTGTGCCGGTGATCTTGTCGAACTCGCCGTGCAGGCGCACCATGCCGTCTTCGGTGTCGTGCATTCTCAGGTAGCGCTTGGCGCGTTGGCGCAGGTACTCCGCTGTGCCGTCGTCGGCTTGATGCGCGCCGATCCAGCGTTGCGCGGTGCGTGCGAACTGTTCGGGGCGCATCGACTGGGCCTGCGCCAGCAACCCGGCGTCGCCGCCCACAGCAGCAGGACCGGTTCTGGTGATCGCGTCAACCAGACGTCGGGCGTTGGCTTGCGGCACGTCACCGGCCTGCACCGCGTCACGCAGTCGCGGCACCTTGTGCAGCGCTGCGGCGGTGGCGACCTGGCTGCGGGCTTCTTGCTGTGACAGGCCTGCGGATGCTGCGAGGATCTCGGCGCCGCCGTCGCCGTGGCGTTCCCGTCGGGCGATCTGTTCCGCGGCTGCGGTCTGTGCGGCGCCGACTGCGGCTGTGACAGAGCGGGTCGCGGTCAGCACCCGACGCAGTTCGGCGGTGCTCGCGGTGCCGGTGTTGACTGCGGTCAGCAGGGCAGCGGCGGCTGTTTCGGCTCGTCGGGCGGCTTCCAAAACCATGAACAGCAGTATAGGATAGGGGTGTGACATTCACATCTATCTCAAACAAAAATCTTGTTCAACAGTCAAATCAAGCTGTTCTTCTGCAGCAGGCCCCGGCCTGAAACAGTCCCCCGCGCCCCGCCCCGGCCCCGCCCGACGCGTGTCTCGTCTATCCGGCCAGCATGAGACCGGGCGGTGGTAGACGCGGCGGCGGGCCATTTCACCGGCCTACTGCTCCTCGACGCCCGTCTTGGAGAGAGCCGAGGCGAGCAAACCGGACGGCACGGCGACTATGCCCAGCCCGAGCAACACCAGCACCATTGCGAGGATCTTGCCGGCGACTGTCGTGGGAGCGAAACCTTCAGCGCCCATCGTCAGAGACGCCACCGACCAGTAGATGCACTCGAACAGGTTGCCGTAAGCTTCGTTGGCCTCGTGCTCGAACAGCCAGATCCCGTAAGAGGCGATGAAAGTGATCACCGCGGTCACGCCCGTGTAGAGGGCTAGTTCGTCCTTGATGTCATTGAAAGCCGCCGCGAAACGATCGGCCGCCGCGGTGTAGCGCGCCAGCTTGAGGACTCTCAGGACGCGCAGCACCCGCAGCACCTTCACCGATGCCAAAGCAGGAACAGCCGCCAGTCCGGCCACCACGGCCAGCAGATCCACGACACCGTAGAACGAACGGACATATTTCAGCCGAGGGCGGGCCTTTGCCAGCCTCACAACCCACTCGGCAGTGAACACAGCCCAGAACACGGTGTCGATTCTTGCGATCCAGTCGGCTGTGGCGGTTCCTTCTTCGATGACGGTGGAGGCGATCAGCGGCACCAGCGAAAGCACCACCAAGACCCCCACAACCATCTCAAGAGATGTTCCGAAGCGGGAGTCCGCATCAAACGTGCGCGTCTGCATGTCCTGGCTCATGAGGTCGCTACCTGCTGCACTTGGTCGAGTCTGCGGTGCATGGCGCTGATGAAGATCAGCCATTCGTGTGCCGTGACTTCGTCAAAACCGTAGGAATCGCTGTGTGACAGCACGTTTCGCAGAGCGCGAGACATGCCAACCGCCAAAGAGCGGAAGCCGTCGTGCTCGTCGCGTTCGACCGGGTTCTCGCAGTCGCTGAATGCCAGCAGGGGCGCCTGTCCAGAGAAGGCCTTCTCCATGAGTGCCGTGCCGTCAAGGTCGGCACGGTTGGTCAACTCCTTGACACGATTGGCGAAACGCTGAGACGCCTTGCGTACGGCCTCGTCGTGGTGATGATGAGCGAAAAGCTCCGACACGGAGTCCAGTTCGTGGTGGAGTTGTTGCAGGTGCGGCCACGGTTCTCTCGGGGCAGTCGACCCGACCGGCGGCTGAGCGTCTGCTTCGGAATCATTCACCGATCAGCCGTTGCGCCAGGGTCTGCGACGCTTCGGCGCCGAGGGCCTTCATGCGGATCACTCGGTTCTTCGAGCCTGGACGCCCTAGAACCGATATCTCAGACATCTGACTGAGAGTCGTCATGAAGTTGCTGCTGTCCAGCCGTCCGTAGTGGTCAGACGCCGACCGAATGTGAGCTGTCGCCGTTTCATGTCCGAGAGCCGTGCGCGCTCCGGTTAGAAGCAAGCAGATCTCCTTGACTGCCCTTGACTTGGCGTCCGACAGTTTGTTGCTGTGGATCACCAAGTCGGGCTCGTCATTCGACACCTCGAAGATATGAGCGACCTGCTCTGGCTTGATCTTGAAGTAGGTGGCCAGCGCATCCTGGCGCTGCTGCTCGTCGGCGAAGGCCCGATCTGCGACCTCGGCGTCTCCTGAGGCGATTGGCGCGGTCTGCGCCTGCGCCTGCGCCTCGTTCGTGCCTGCGGGATCAAGCTTGCTGTCGCCCCCACCGTTCGTCAGCAAGTGCTCCAGCACGCGTTCGAAAGCCGCTCGGCGTAGGTCGGAGTCTGCGAGGCTTTCGGTTGCTTCCCGGGCGGTCGCTACCAGTTCAGCTAGTTCGGACGCAACCGTGGTCATGAGATTCTCCTTGGTGTCCGTGTCCGAGCCGAACCGTCAGGCTAGCGGCTTCCGGGTGCCGGAGCCGAGCGAAGCATCGCCGCGGATGCGGCCGCGCGGCGGGTCCAGAACCGAGCTCGCTCAGGCAGTGCAGCGCTTGCGCAGGGGGCGCGGGATCTGCTATCGTAATGACAGAGCCCGCGCCCCCTGATCGGAACAGGTGCGCGTCTCCGCTTGCGGACGACGGCCTTTTGGTCTATTGTTGGCAAGACAAGGGCAGGTGTAGCGCGCGTGGAGGGTGTGCGCCTGGCATCGAACCCTCCCACACCACACATACAAACCCTTCCCAGAGAAAGTGAGAAGACCGCTGTGCCGCGCGAGCGGATCAGGGTCGAGATCAGGCAATGAGTGATTCAGTAGGACAGTATCTGAATGAAATCGGCGCGGTGGCGCTGCTCAACGCGCAAGAGGAGCGCGAGCTCTCGAAGGCCATCGAATGCGGCGTGGACGCCCGCCAGCTCAAAGAGCAGGGCTTGACCGGACGCGAATTCGACAGGGCGTTCCGGGCTTGGCTGAAGGATCATCACCGCGAATTCAACAGCAGCAACCCCCGTCGCGAGCTCGACAAGGCGATTCGGGAGGCCGATGCAGCCAAAGACCGCTTCATCCGCGCCAACCTGCGTCTGGTGGTCAGCGTGGCTCGCCGCTACCCGCTCCCTCCCGGCATGGAACTGCTCGACCTGATCCAAGAAGGCAACCTCGGCCTGGAGCACGCTGTCGACAAGTTCGACTGGCGCAAAGGCTTCAAGTTCTCCACCTACGCCACCTTCTGGATCCGGCAGTCCATCGGGCGGGCCCTCGATCAGAAGGCCAGTCTGGTGCGCCTGCCCGGCGACCGCTCGGCGTCGCTTCGCGCCGCGCTGCGCCAGGTTTCCGGCGACGGCGACGAGCTCGACGATGATCACGCCCGCCTTCACCGGCTGACCACCCCCACTTCGCTGGACCGCACCATCGGCGACGACGACAGCAACGAACTGATCGATCTGCTGCCCGACGCCAACCCCGGCCCCGAACTCGAGGTGATGGCCAAAGCCGAGGAGGAGATGGTCACCGGCCTTCTCAACATTCTCGAGCCGCGCGCCAAGTACGCCGTCGAGCAGCGTTTCGGGCTCACCGACGGCATCAAGCGCTCGTACCGCGAGGTCGGCGAGGAGCTAGGCGTCACCGCCGAGGCCGCCCGCCGTCTGGTGAAGCGCGCCATCAACTCCGTGCGCGAGCTCGCCGACGATCTGAGGCTCGCCGAAACGGTGGACGCAGCCTGACCGTCATGTCCGTCGGCATTCACACCCCGGTCGCCGGCATCGACAACTGGTCTCCCTCGTCTTGGCGGGACAGGCCCGCCCTCCACCAGCCGTACTGGCCCGACAAAGCCGAGCTCGAACAGGCCACCAAGGCTCTCGAAGACCTTCCGCCTCTGGTGTTCGCAGGCGAGTCGCGCTCGCTGATGAGCCACTTGGGGCGCGTCGCCAACGGCGAAGCGTTCCTGCTGCAGGCCGGCGACTGCGCGGAGTCGTTCGACTCTTCGGCCGACTCGATACGCGACAAGCTGCGGGTGATCCTGCAGATGGCCATAGTGCTCACCTACTCCAGCGGCGTCCCGCTGGTCAAAGTGGGACGGATCGCCGGGCAGTTCGCCAAGCCCCGGTCGAGCCCCACCGAGACCAAAGGCGCGGTGGAGCTCACCTCGTTCCTCGGCCACATGGTCAACGACATCGGCTTCAGCGAAGCCGAGCGGCTGCCCGACCCGCGGCGGCTGCTGACCGCCTACCACCGGGCGGCTTCCACGCTCAACCTGCTGCGAGCCTTCACCCGCGGCGGTTACGCCGACCTGTCGCGGGTGGCCAGCTGGAACCGCCAATTCGTGGCCACTTCGCCCGCGGGCCGGCGTTACGCGCGGATGGCCGAGGACATCGACCGGGCGCTGCGCTTCATGACCGCCTGCGGGGTCACCAACATCAACACGCCGCAGCTGCACGAAGTGGAGTTCTACACCAGCCACGAGGCGCTCGTGCTCGACTACGAGGAGGCGCTGACCCGCGAGGATTCCACCAGCGGCGGCTGGTACGACTGTTCCGCGCACATGCTGTGGATCGGCGAGCGCACCCGCCAGCTCGACGGCGCCCATGTGGAGTTCCTGCGCGGCGTGCGCAACCCCCTGGGCTGCAAAGTCGGGCCGACCGCCGCCGCCGAAGAGATCCTGGCGCTCTGCGAGACGCTGAATCCGCAGCGGGTTCCGGGCCGGCTCACTCTGATCACCAGGATGGGCGCCGACAAGGTGGAGACGCTGCTGCCCCCGCTGCTGCGGGCGGTGCGCGACTCGGGCCATCCGGTGGCGTGGGCGTGCGATCCCATGCACGGCAACACCTACACGTCGGAGTCGGGCCGCAAGACCCGCCACTTCGATCACGTGCTCGCAGAGATCAGCGGCTTCTTCGCGGCTCACGCCGCTTGCGGCACCTGGCCTGGAGGCGTGCATGTGGAGTTGACCGGCGACGCGGTCACCGAGTGCGTCGGCGGAGCGGACGACATCAGTCACGAAGACCTCGAGCAGGCCTTCGAGACGCTGTGCGACCCTCGCCTCAACGGGCGCCAGTCGGTGGACCTCGCCTTCCGTGTGGCTGAGATGCTCTCCGACAGCAGGTGACCGTCCAGCCCTGAGAATTCGAGGGGGGGGGGGCTCGCTCCAGGGCTTGAAGCTGCGTTCGAGCTACGATCGCACGGTGCGAAGCGATGCTGCGGCCGCTGCTGCGGTGGCGGGTCGCATGGTCGATCAGGCCCAGCGCGTCACCGTGCTGACCGGCGCCGGGATATCCACCGACAGCGGCCTGCGCGACTTCCGCGGGCCTCAAGGAATCTGGACCCGAGACCCGGCGGCCGAGAGGGCTTCGAACATCGACGTCTACGTTTCCGACCCCGAGGTGCGTCGCAGCAACTGGGCTCGGCGAGCCTCCGGCGAGATCTGGGCGGAGGTCGAGCCCAACGAAGGCCACGAAGCCCTAGTCGCCTTGGAACGGCGCGGCAAACTGCATCTGCTGATCACCCAGAACGTCGACGAGCTCCACCAGCGCGCCGGCAGCGATCCCGGCTGCCTGGTGGAGATACACGGCACCACTCGCAAGGTGCAGTGCCTGTCGTGCGAGAGCTACCGCGCCGACATGCAAGAAGTGCTCGAGCGGGTCCGCGCCGGCGAGGAGGATCCGCCGTGCCCGCTGTGCGGAGGGATACTGAAATCGGCGACCGTGTCTTTCGGCCAGAGCCTCGATCCGGTCGATTTGGCCCGCGCCGAGCGCGCCTCGCTGGAATGCGACCTGTTCCTGGCGGTCGGCACCACGCTGGCGGTGGCGCCGATCAACATGACGGCCCGGCTCGCGGTGCAGTCGGGGGCGCGGCTGGTGATCGTCAACGGTGAAGCCACCGAGTTCGATCATCTGGCCGACGTGCTGGTGGCCGGCTCGATCAGCGAGGCTCTGCCGGTCATCTGCGGCGCCGAGGCTCTGCCGGTCATCTGCGGCGCCGCCGCTCAGCCTTAGAGGCTTGGAAGCCCAGCCGCCGCTCGCTCCTCCGCCGCTCGCTCAGGAGTCGAGCTCAGCCGCCGCCGCTCAGGCTTAGAAGCTCAGAGGCTCAGGCGCTGCGCAGCCTCACCGGCGTTGAGACCTCGGCGAAGAAGTCGTTGCCTTTGTCGTCGATCACTATGAAGGCGGGGAAGTCTTCCACTTCGATGCGCCAGACCGCTTCCATGCCCAACTCGGGATAGTCGAGCACCTCGACCCGTCTGATCGAGTCGCGGGCCAGCCGGGCCGCCGGCCCGCCGATGGAGCCCAGATAGAACCCGCCGTGGCGCGCGCAGGCTTCGGTCACCTGCGAGGAGCGATTGCCTTTGGCGAGCATCACCAGCGACCCGCCCGTCGCTTGGAACTGATCGACGTAGGAGTCCATCCGGCCCGCCGTGGTCGGCCCGAACGACCCCGAGGCGTAACCGGCCGGGGTCTTGGCCGGACCGGCGTAATACACCGGATGGTCCCTCAGGTATGCCGGCAGCGCCTCGCCGGCGTCGAGACGCTCCTTGATTCGGGCGTGGGCGATGTCGCGGCCCACCACCAGAGTCCCGGTCAGGGCCAGGCGGGTCTTGACCGGATACTTGGTGAGCTGGGCCTGGATCTCGGCCATGGGCCGGTCGAGATCCACCGACACCACTTCGGTGGACAGCTCGCCGTCCGACGGCGCCGGCAGGAACCGCGCCGGGTCGGTCTCCAAGCGCTCCAGCAACAGCCCCTCGGAGGTGATCTTGGCACGAGCCTGCCGGTCAGCCGAGCAGCTCACGGCGATCCCCACCGGGTTGGAAGCCCCGTGGCGGGGCAGGCGCACCACCCGCACGTCATGGCAGAAATACTTGCCTCCGAACTGAGCCCCGATGCCGAAAGTCTGAGTCAGCTCCAGCACCCGCTTCTCCCATTCGAGGTCGCGGAAGCCGTGGCCGCTGGCAGGGTCGCCGGAAGTGGGCAGCGAGTCGAGATACTTCGCGGAGGCGAGCTTCGCCACTTTCAGGTTGAACTCCGCCGAGGTGCCGCCCACCACCAGAGCGAGGTGGTAGGGCGGGCATGCCGCCGTGCCCAGAAGGCGCAGCGTCTCGTCGCAGAAGTCCAGCAGCGACTGCTCGTTGAGCAGGGCCTTGGTCTTCTGGTAGAGGAACGACTTGTTGGCCGAGCCGCCGCCTTTGGCCATGTAGAGGAACTCATAGACGTCGCCGGGCTTGGAGTGGATCTCGACCTGGGCGGGCAGGTTGTTGCCGGTGTTGACCTCGCTGAACATGTCGAGCGGGGCGAGCTGCGAATAGCGCAGGTTGGAGCTGAGATAAGTCTCGTAGACGCCGCGGGAGACGGCCTCTGCGTCATCGCCGAAGGTCAGCACCTGCTCGCCTTTGCGTCCTGTGATCACCGCTGTGCCGGTGTCCTGGCACATCGGCAGCACGCCGCCCGCGGCGATGTTGGCGTTCAGCAGCAACTCGGTGGCCACGAAACGGTCGTTGTCGGAGGCTTGAGGATCGTCGAGGATGTTGCGCAGCTGCTGCAAGTGCGCAGGTCGCAGATAATGGTTGATGTCGTGCATGGCCTGAGCGGTGAGCCGGGTCAGCGCCTCGGCTTCGACCTTCAGGAACGTGCGGCCGGCCAGTTCCATGGTGGACACCCCGTCGCTGGAGATCAGCCGGTACTCGGTGTCGTCTTCGCCCAGCGGCAGCATGTCCGAATAGGCGAACTCTCTCGGGGCTTCCGGGGCTCTCGGAGCTTTCGGGGCTTTCATTCTGCGGCTTGTTGATTCAGCCATGCCTGTCCGCCGTACTGTCGTGTTGTCGGATGTTCTGGTGGCTTGTATTGCTTGCGTTGCCAGCGCGGTCTGCGTTGCTTGGTGGCTTGCGCTGCCTGGTGGTCTGCGTTGCCGATCGGCCCGCGGCGACGGTTTCAGGGTCGGGCCGGCGTGCCCGCGAAGTTCGCAGGATCACGCTCGTCGCCGATCACCGGTCGTCTCCAATGGGTGAACTCCGAGACGGTCTCAGCTGCGTTGCGCCACTGCGCGGGATCCCAGCCCTGAGCGGCAGCGGCCACCGAACCGTCCTGCAGCACGAAGGCGAACGCGGGCAGGGCGCCTATCCCGAAAGCGGTCGCTGCTAGGCGGTCTGGATCCGAGAAGGTCAGGGTCTCCTGCGCGTAGGGCCCCAGGAAGCGCTTGGCGTCGTCAGGCCCGCAAGCGATCACCCAGCAGGTGCGGCAGCCTGCGTCGGCGTAGTTGATCAGGATGCGCCTGGCGGTGTGCAGGATCGCGGCGCTCTGTGAGGTGTAGGGGTCGAGCAGCACCGCCAGCAGCGGGAAAGTGGTCAGCCAGTCCTGCAGGGGCCGAGGCTCGGCGCCCAAGGGATCAAGCGGCAAGTCGAGCGAAGCCGTCGTCATCAAGCTCAAAGCTAGCGGCTGCGTCACCGCCGACGACGGCTCGGCGCATGGCGGCGCCCGTCGCAGCGGCACTGTCATTCAGGCTCGACATTGCGTCACCGCCGGCTGTCCTGCCCCGGCCGGCGTTCGGCGTTCATGTTCGGCGGGCGGGCGAGCTGCTTGTCGGCGGGCGGGCCTACGCTCGACGCTGTGCATCCCCTGGAGCGTCTGCGCTACGTGGCCCGCAACCCTGTGGGGCGGGTGCAGCCGCTGATCGAGGAGTCGGCGTCGGCGCTGGCGTCGTTGGCTCATGACCGTCGCAGCCTGCTCTCGGCGTGTCGGCGCCTGCTGGAGCGTCGCGGCCATTGCGGGCCGCTGGTGTGGATGGCCGCGCGGATGGTGGCCGCCGTCGACTGCCATGACGAGGTCATCGACATCGTCAACGCCATGGACTGCGACACTGCGGCTTGGAAGCTGAACGACGGTCTCGTCGCTCTCAGCGACGACTTCACCGCCCTCAAGGTGGTGGCTGTCGGCGATGTGGCGGGGGTCGACGTCATCATGTACATCACTCCCGACTGGGCTTGCACAGGACCAGAGGACCCGGGCCGGGCCGCCGAGGTCGACGTGGTGCTCGTGGCCAGCGATTGCGCCGGACCACGCGAGGCCCTGGTGCCGGTCGGGGCTCTGCCGGTGGTCGAGACAGCACAGCAGGCAGGCACGCCGGTGTGGCTTGTCACCGAGGCGGGGCGGATGCTGCCCGGGGCCATGTGGGACCTGTTGAGCAAGCAGTTCGTCACCGACGATCTCATGGAGCTGGGTCTCGCCGTTTTGGATGTGGAGCGTTTCGTCGACAGGGTGGTCACCCCCTCAGGCATGTACACCCCCGCCGAAGCCGGAAGGGCGTCCGACTGCCCCGTCGTCCCCGAACTGTTCGCCTAGACGCCGAGCTAGACGCCGAGCGATTTGGGGGCGATTTGGGGACGAGTTGGGGGGCGACGGCCTCCGAGCGTCGACTTCGTTCATGGCGCGATTGTGTCACTGCTACCATCGCCGTGTGATGGAAGGCGGCGACGCCCCGGATTCCGGTCAGCCGGAATCAAATCAGGTCAAATCGAATCAAATAGACAGCCGTGAGTTCCGCCGGGTGCTGGGCTGCTACCCGACAGGCGTGACCGTGGTGACCGCCTCATGCCCCGACGGCCCCGAAGGGCTGACCATCGGCTCGTTCACCAGCGTGTCGCTGGATCCGCCTTTGGTGTCGTTTTGCGCTGGGCGCGACTCCGACTCCTGGCAGAGGATGCGCCGTGTGGGCAGCTTCTGCGTGAACGTGCTCAGCGACCGGCAAGCCGAGCTCTCCTCGGCTTTCGCCGGAGCGAGCGCCGACCGCTTCGCCGGGGTCGCCACCCGATCAGAATCCACAGGCGCCCCGGTGATCGAAGGCTGCCTGGCCTGGATCGACTGCAAACTCAATGCGATGCACCCTGCAGGCGACCACGACATCGTGATCGGCGAGGTTGTGGCGCTGGGCACAAGCGACGGTGCCGGGCCGGATTCCGCCGGTCCGCTGGTGTTCCTGCGAGGCGCCTACGGACGGGTGGAGGGTTTGGGTTTGTAGATGGCGATATACGCGCTGGGCGAGGCGGTGCCGCGTGTCGACCCGACGGCCTACGTCCATCCGGAGGCTGTGGTGATCGGAGACGTCGAGCTCGGCCCGGAGTCGTCGGTGTGGCCTTATGCGGTGCTGCGCGGCGACGACGGCTGGATCCGCATCGGCGCTCGCAGCAACGTCCAGGACGCGGCGGTCATCCACTGCGCGCCCGGGCTGCCGACCGTCGTGGGCGAGAACTGCACTGTCGGGCATCTGGCCCACTTGGAGGGCTGCACCGTCAAAGACGGTTCGCTCATCGGCGTGGGCGCGGTGGTGATCCACAGGGCCGTGATCGGCCCGCACTCCTTGGTGGGCGCCAATGCCATGGTGACCGCCGGCTTGGTGGTGCCGCCCGGTGCCATGGCGTTGGGGACTCCTGCTCGGATACGCGAGGACGTGCTGGCCGAGGGGCACAATCAGGAAAACGCCGACATTTACGCGGCACGCGGCTTGCGCTACCACGCTGAGATGCGTCGTATCGGCTGATAGACTCAGCGGTGCCTGCGACGAAAGGGTTGCACATGACCGAGGCGGGCATCGGAGTGGATCTTGAATCATGAACCGTCTGAGGCTCTTGTCGAGGCTCTGGCGGTGCAGGCCGACGCTCAGGTGCCCCGACCATACGGTGAGTTCTGACGGCGGGCGCGCTCGCCGAGCTTTTCGCTGGGGTCTGGGTGCGCTGTTGCTCGTGCTGGTCGCGGCGTTGTCGCAGTCCGTCGTGGTGTCTGTGGCTTCGGCGCAGACGCCTGTGGTTCCGCCTGCGCCGTCGAATCTGCGGGTCGAGCTCGGCGGTTTCAAGGTGTTCGCGGAGATCGGCGTAGACCCGAACGATCCGAATGCTTTTCTCGATGGCGGCAAGATCCTGCATGTTTCTTGGAATGAGGTGACTACCGGTTCGCCTACGGGTTATCGGGTGCAGTGGCGAGAATCGGGCGTCTCGAATTGGTCGGCGGCGTCGCATCATGATGTGAACGGTGCTTCTACGACCAGTTACCAGATCGGGACTCCGAGCGACGGTTTGACCAACGGTACGTCTTATGACATCCGGGTTTTCACGCGTTACGGCACTAATGGGCTGAGCGCAGCTTCAACGGTGATTACGGCCACGCCATTGACAGCTAATCAGCAGTTTCACTTTTTAATAGAAAACGTAGTCAGGCAAGCAGAGAGCGAAATTCCGTGGATAAGGAAGGCATGGGGATATGTTCCTCTTGAGAACAATTCCACATTTCGCAAGGTATTAGTCTATCCGGTCGCTACTAGTATTAGAGGAGCTGGCTATGTTGCTCAGCAACTTACAAGTTCAGGTTCTTTCAAATGGGTCTATCCCCTAGAACTTGGCGTACTGCACTCCGAACTTGCTACTGAGCTAATACGTCTGTATACCATTGGTCACGAATTGCATCATGCTTACTTATCTGGTCCCTACCCTGACCATCGTATAGTACATCATCCACACAGTATAACTCTGCCCGCAGGCTATGGCGTGTCCGCAGCAGACGCTTTTGGGTATCTGTATTTGGCGGAAGTGATAAGAAACAGAAATTTCGGAAACTGCGCTCCAGTGAACGAGTTATACGCGGATCGTGCCGCGGAGACTCTTATTAAAGCTATGATGCCTAGCTCTTCGTTTGAAGGCATCTATTGGTCGTCGCAAATCTGTAACAAGCCGCCTACAAGTCAAGATAGAACCATATTTGAATCGATAGCCGCGGGTAACATACCTGAGTATTTGTATACTAGATTTCGCGGCTCTGATGGTCTTTGGCAGCGATCAGAGATCAACAATTTCTGGGCTTGGGTTCTAGATAACACGTTTGGCACTAATGGCGGACAAGGTGTCTTTGCATGGATCGCCATGCAGGGCTTCAATGATTCCAGTTTCTTAGGCCGTGAATATTATGATTCAAATAATGTCAAAGATCGCCTTCTTGCAATTGAAGGTGTGAGAGATAACACTCAACTTTCACAAAGCGAGAAACAAAGTCAGATCACTCAAAAGACTAGCGAGTTTTTAGCAGAAGTTCCGAATCCGTGGCAGTTTATGTTCCCACCTTTGGCGCCGCGAAATATGACCACGGATGTGAGTGTGGCTAATCAGTTGACGGTTTCTTGGGCGGCACCTGAGAATCAGGGTCATGATGATGTGTCCGAGTATGTGGTGGAGTTGCGTAGTTCTGCTGGAGCGATGTGTGTTGTGCAGCGTCGCAGTGTTGTCACTGACCTGTCTGCTTTATCTGTGAGATTCGCTGGTTTGCCAGCAGGTGATTACGATATTTCAGTGATTGCTCGCAATTCGGTGCCCAGCGATTCCACTAGCGCGGCTTCGGCGACTGGTGTTACGGTGTCTGGCCGGTCCGGGCAATTGTGTGTCGCGGTTTCGGCGTCGTCTGGCGCAGTAGCCGAGAACGGCGGCACGAAGACGGTCACTGTGAAGTTGGGGCGCGCGTTGACGGCTGGCGAGACAGTCGAGGTTCCGTTGACGATCGCGGGTGTGGGTACGGATGTTTTCATGTTGGCATTGGATCCGGTGTCGCAGTCTGGCGTGGTGTTGAGCACTGACGGCTCTGACAGTTTGGTGCAGCCTCGGTTGACGTTCACCGCTGGAGCTCAGACCGCGACGCTGCGATACACGTCTGTGGCCAATGCTGGCCGAGGTTCGCCTTTGGTTTCTGTCGGTTTCGGCACGGGCGCGCGTGCTCCGAGCGCGACGGGCGTCGCCGGTGCTCTGCTCCGGGGTGGCACGGCGCGCTTCTTGGTGACCGACGACGAGACCGGTGCAGTGCCGGTGCCGCACGACTGGGCGTTGATTCCTTCTGGTTTGGGTGTCGGCGACCAGTTCCGGTTGCTTTTCAAAACTTCTACTGCTCGTGACGCGACTTCGACAGATATAGCTGCTTATGATCGTTTCGTGCAGGACGCGTTGATCGAACGCGGCCATGAAGCGCTGCGTCCGTTCATCGGGGATTTCAAGGTGCTGGGCTCCACGCAGAGCGCTGCAGCTCGACAGCGGTTGGGGCTGGGTTCTTCCGGTCCGGCGGTGTATTGGCTCAACGGCGCCCGGATCGCTGCCAGTCACACGGTGTTCTGCCAAGAGCAGAGAGACGGGGGCTGGAACGAGGACGACTTCCATACGGGCAACATCAAAATTGAAACCGGCGGGTCGCGGTCGTCGATAGCGGCGCCGTTCACAGGCATCAACAACGAGTGCCGCACCCGCACCGACATGGGGGGATTGTATCTGGGGTCGACTGGTCAAGTGGTGGCAGGAGCGGGCGGAGTGCTCACGTCGGGCGATGACGCGTGGAGCGCCGGTCCGTTAGGTGAGAGTCTTGTAGATCCCGCGGGTGAGCGTCCTTTCTACGGGTTGTCGCCGGTGTTCGAAGTGACGCCGACGCTGAGCCTGACAGTCGGCGGCAGCGCGTCAGTCACAGAGGGAACCGACGCGACTTTCACGGTCACCGCCGACCATGCGCCCTCAGCTGCGATCACAGTCAATTACACGGTTTCACAGGAAGGCGATTTCGTTTCCGCAGGCACCCGGACTCTGAATTTCAGCGGCACCACAACGACCATCTCGGTGACTACGTTGGATGACAAGCTCATCGAACCTGACGGTTCGGTGACAGTCACTCTCAACACCGGTCAGAGCTATGTCGTTGGTTCGTCCGACACGGCGACGGTCACGGTCACTGATGACGACACGCCGGCTGAGAGCGCGACGTTCACGCCGTCGTCGGTGTCGGTGTCTGAGAACAGCGGCGTAGCGTCGTATACGGTGGTGTTGGACAGTCGCCCGACCGCGGATGTGACTGTCGCG
>JAPOUM010000016.1 GCA_026708645.1 Acidimicrobiaceae bacterium
ACTACGAGCCCGGCCTGCGCCTCGAGCTGTCGCAGCGCGCCCAGGTGCTGGCGAGCATCCGGGACGCGCTCTTCGACCGCACCTATCGCCGATACTTCTCGCACCAGAACGCTCCCCCGCATCCAGGACCCGCCACGAGCCCGGCTGTTCATCGTCACGGCCGCCATATGGTCGCCGCTCATCCGCTGGGTCGGATTTATCTGCGTCACGGCGCCGAAGCGCACCGCAGTCTCCTCTGGGCGCTGCTCGACTGCGTGGACGAGCGTCCGGTGATCAGCGTCTCGGGACTGCCGCCCGGCGCCCGCGTCACCGTCATGCACCAGCGGCGCAGCAACCGCACCCTGATACACGCTCTCTACGCTCCGGTCGTGCAACGCGGCCGCGCGGTCGTGATCGACGATGTCGTGACTGTCGCAGGCGCCTCAGCGACGGTGCGCCTGGACCGTGAGGTCGTCGACGCATTCGACGCTGTGGGCGAAGCGCCGGTGGAACTCGAGCGCCGCGCTGACGGCGCCGTGGCGTTCGCGCTGCCCACAATCGACATGCATGCCGTGGTCGTGCTCCGACACGGAGAGGGCGACGCTCAGATCGCGCATCAATAATCAGATGAATAAACATCTCTTTGCTTTGAATGAGCCCGTGCAGGTACTTTGGGCTGCAAACATCAGATGAATGATTTGAAAGCGGCTCATGCTGCGGCTAACGTGAAGAGTCGAGAAGGCAGCCAGAAGGCAGTCAGAAGGCACAGCGCGGAGAAGCGCTCTGCGGGGCTAACGGTGGCTGTGAAGAGAAGCTGCAGGAACACGGCGAGCGGACGGTGCAGACGGTGAGGAGGCATTTTGCCCAGCTTGGCGCTTGAAGGGCTCACCAAGTCCTACGACGGCGCAACGGAGGCGGTCAGCAAGGTGACGCTGACCGTGGCCGACGGCGAGTTCCTCGTGCTGCTGGGCCCTTCGGGCTGCGGCAAGTCGACGCTTCTGCGCATGATCGCAGGGCTTGAGACGGTGACCTCCGGCGAACTCAGCATCGACGGTCGCAGCGTCGCGAACGTGCATCCGCGCGACCGCGACATTGCGATGGTGTTCCAGAACTATGCGCTCTATCCGCACATGACGGTGCGCAAGAACCTGGCTTACCCGCTGAAGCTGGGCGGAGTGCCCAAGTCGGAGCGCAATGCGAGAGTCGAACAGACCGCCGCCCTGCTTGAAATCGACTCCGAACTCGAACGGCGCCCGGGTTCGCTGTCGGGCGGCCAGCGTCAGAGGGTGGCCATGGGTCGGGCTCTGGTGCGCGAGCCGTCGGTGTTCCTCATGGACGAACCGCTTTCGAACCTCGACGCCCGTCTGCGAATGCAGATGCGCAGCGAAATCTCGCAGATCCAGCGGAGGCTGGCCATCACCACCGTATACGTCACCCACGATCAGGTGGAGGCCATGACCATGGCCGATCGGGTCGTTGTGATGAACAAGGGTCGAGTGCAGCAGATCGGAGAACCGACCGAGGTCTACGAGCATCCTGCCAACCTGTTCGTGGCCGGGTTCATCGGCTCGCCCCCCATGAACTTCTTCGGCGCGCGCTGCGCAGGAGGCGTCGTGACGGTCGCAGGCCGCGAGATCGCGCCGGCCGGCACTCTGGAAGCCGACTCTGCGGGATCTGTCACCGGCGTCGAGGCGGTCGTCGGAGTCAGACCCGAACAGATCCAATTCGGCGCCGCCGGGCCCGACGAATTGGCGATGGCCGGCAAGGTGGCCGCAGTGGAGACGCTCGGCGCAGAGACTCTGTGCCACGTCCAAGTCGATCTGCCCGGCGTGACAGTCGAGGCCGGAGAGGTGACGCAGGGCGACGCCGGCGCCAACTCGCTGCTGGTGCGCACACCGGGCAACCGCAGCGACCTCAGCGGCCAGGACGCAGAGTTGCGCGTCGCCGTCGGATCGCTGCATGTTTTCGATCCGTCCACTGGGAAGACCGTCGTCTCGCGCCACGGCACGCCGCGAGACGAGCCCCGCGGCAGCGAGGCCGAAAACCGCCGCGGCCTCGAGGACTCACAAACATGAGGTCGTCTCCGGCCGCCGGCGGCCCCGACGTCGGGCGACGGCTCACCCGAAGGCCCGGCATCGGCGCCTTCGCCATCTTCTTCGGGCCGCTGATCGCGTTCTACGCCGTCTTCTACTTCTTCAGCGTGGGCTTTCTGATCCGCACGAGCTTTCAGAAGGTGTCGCTGTCGTTCCGCGACGCCACCAACGTCGGATTGGAGAACTATCGCCTGCTGATCGACGACCCGCGCTTCATCGACGCAGTCCGCAACAACCTGGTGTTCGCGGGCGTCGCCATCGTCGCCGCCATGACCATCGGCTTCTTCATATCCGTGGCGCTGTGGTCGGGAGTGCGCGGGCGCGCCCTGCTCTACGCCGTCTTCTTGCTTCCGACTCTGATGCCCATCGCGCTCATCGCCGCAGTCTTCCGCACGATGCTCGAGTCCCGATTCGGATCGATCAACGAGTTCCTGCGCGGCGTCGGCCTCGACGCGCTGGCGCAACGCTGGCTGATCGATCCCGACTTGGCTTACGGCGTCATCATGGTGATGTTCGTCTACCTGATCGGGCTGCCGATTCTCTACTACACATCCAACCTCTCGATCATCAACACCTCCGCATTGGAATCGGCGGTGCTCGACGGAGCGAACCCGTTGAGGCTCATGTCGCAGATCCTGTTCCCGATCATGAGGAACACGCACAAGACCGTGACCCTGTCGACGGTGCTCATGTCGTTCAGAGCTTTCGACATCGTGTTCTTCTCCACCGGCGGCGGGCCTGCGGGACGCACCGAAATCACCGGCACCTACGTCTACAACTACACGACGAGCGGCATCAAGGTCGGATTCGGTTCCGCGGCCGCCGTGCTGGTTCTGCTGGTGTCGCTGATCGTGTCGGCCGTGCAGTTGCGCATCTACCGCAGCGCGGGCGCCCAGCGATGATGCGGCTGACCGGCCGTCGCCGCGCGGCCGCGGGCCGGGATTCCGAGGATCGTCTCTACCGGTCGCGGCTCGATCGCACGATCATGACGACACTGCTGATCGCCATGGCCGTGCTGTGGCTGGTGCCGATCGCGTCAGCCATCGACCGGGCGCTGGTCTTCAACGGATGGCGCAACTTCTCTGAAGTGATAACCGGTGACATCGGCGGGATAACGCTGTGGCAGACCTACTGGAACTCCTTCGCGATCGCTGCGCTTCACGCGGTCATGGTGATCGCCGTCTCGAGCCTGGCCGGCTACGGGTTCGCCAAGTTCGAGTTCCGGGGCAAAGAACTCATGTATTACGTGACGCTCGTGTTCTTGGCGGTGCCTGCGACCTCCGTGCTCGTCCCGCTGTTCTTCATCACCAGAGAACTCGACCTGCGCGACACTTATCTGGGGGTGGCCATGGCCGAAGCCTCCTTGACGATGCCTTTCGGCGTGCTGCTGATGCGCAATTTCGCCGACACGATTCCTGACACTTACATCGAGGCGGCCTCGATGGACGGCGCTTCGCACCTGCGAACATTCAGCGGGGTGTTCCTGCCGATGAGCAGACCCGCCCTGTTGAGCCTGGGCAGTCTGTCGGTGATGTGGTCGCTTCAGGATTTCCTCTTCCCTGCGCTGCTTTTGAGCGACCACGGCAAGACCACCGCCGCGCAGGCCGTCTTCCGCTTCAAGGAGTATCTGGCGGTCACGCCCGACGACATCGGCAAATACAACGCCAGCCTCGTCCTGCTGGCCGTGCCCGCCCTGGTCGTCGTGGTGGCCAGTCTGAGGTTCATCACACGCGGCCTCGCGGCAGGAGGGATCAAAGAATGAACGATCGGATTCCGCGGCGAGGCATCGTTTCGGGCCGCCCGAGCGTAGCGCAGTCGTCGACTGGGCTCTAACAACTAGGCTCTAATGGTGAATGTCGAGCCTGTAGCGCCTGTCGACGGACGCCGCAGCCAAGCCGAGCGAGCCACAACGTCGCTCGCCTCTGCATTCAAGCAGCCCGAAGGGTCTGCCGACAGTGGATCAGCAACCGACCGCACCATCGGCGGGATCGTGGCGATGATCGGCGCCGGCGAGTTGGCACCGGCGAGCAGGCTGCCCCCCGAAGGAGAACTCGCGGCGCTCATGGGCGTGTCGAGAGGATCGCTGCGCGAAGCAGTGCGAGTGCTGGCGCATCTCGGGATCTTGGACGTGCGGGTCGGAGACGGCACCTACGTCACCGATCTCGACGGCACCACCCTGCTGCGCGGCTTCGGTCTGCTCGGCGAAGTCGCCAACGAGCAGACCGCTCTGGAGATATTCGAGATCCGGCGCATCCTGGAATCGGCGGCCGCGGCCATAGCGGCGTCCCGGATCACCGACGAGCAGCTCGAGCAGCTCGGAGCTCATCTCGACGAGTTGCGTGCCGAGAGCGACTGCGACAGGTTCGTGCGGCTCGACATCCAATTCCACGACATGGTCGCAGCCGCGACAGGCAATGTGTCACTGCGAATGCTCTGCTCGTCCTTCTCGGCTCGAACGCAGCGAGCCCGGCTGACGAGGGTTCAGAACTCCGATGAGATCCGGGCCCGGTCAACCGTCGAGCACGACGACATCTTCCGCCACATCAAGGATCGGGAGCCGCTGCTTGCCGGAGCGGCCGCCATGTCGCACGTCGCCAATGTGGAACGCTGGCTGCGCCACGAACTCTTCAACGCCGACAGCGTCGTCGCCGGCCGCGAAGAAGACGACGCGAGCCGCGCTGCGACCGAAGACGGCCACAGCGGCGACAGCGGTGACATCATTGACAGCGGTGACATCAAGAACCACGCGGCGGCTTAGCTCGACACGGCGAGCAGCTGAGCCTCGGCTGTCATCTGATCCCTGAGGGCTGAGGCTCACCGCCGAGAGGCTCCGCAAAGCCAGCAGTTCGTTCAAGACTGCGGCGTCCGCCGGTTCGCTGACAGTGGCATCGGTCTCAGCGACTTAGACGGAGCACCAGAATCCGGCGCCCTCCGGCCTGCGCCGCGGAATCATCGCAGCGACGCAGGCCGGGGGCTGCCGAGAAGGAGGCGCCGGAACGTGCTCAGCCGACGTTGGAGTAGCGCCCGCTCTCCCATTCGTCTTGCAGGAACTCGACTTGGTCCGACACGGACGTGCCGCTGATGATGCTGTCGATAACAGCGTCTCCGGCCGCGGCGGAGAAGTCGGAGACATTGTTGCGGTCACTGCCCGGGCTGGTGAGAACGGCTGAGATCGAGTCGTAGCCGGCGGCGGCTCGATCAGTGCTGAATACCGCGTCGGCTGGAATGGCGTAACCGGCACGCGCAGGCACGACGGGCAGGTCTGTCACCCACAGGTCGACGCCGTCGCCGCTGGTGACGTACTCGATGAAGCGAACCGCTTCGGCTTTGTGCTCGGAGTTGCTGGGCACCGACAGCCCCACTTCGATGAATGCGCGAATCGAGTGCTCGCCGCCGTCGGTGAGCAGAGGCAGAGGCGAAGCCGTCACGTTCGACAAGGCGATC
Source organism: Acidimicrobiaceae bacterium (assembly GCA_026708645.1). GTDB lineage: Bacteria > Actinomycetota > Acidimicrobiia > Acidimicrobiales > Aldehydirespiratoraceae > Aldehydirespirator. The sequence continues at coordinate 5,517 of JAPOUM010000016.1, forward strand.
CCGTTGGAGTCGCGGAACGGCTCAGAGAGGATGCCGGACTCCCAGGTGCCTTGCAGGAACATCACGGCCTCGCCGGACTGGAACACCTCGATGGCCCTGCCGTAATCCAAGTCGAGCACGTCCTGGCTGAAGATCCCCTCATCGAAAGCCGAGGTGACGGCTTCGAAAGCTGCGGCGTAAGTCGAACTGTTCCAAGCGCCGCCGGCGTCGTAACGGACCGAGTTGAAGAAGCCCGGCTCGATCTGCTCGGTCACGGTGAGCACGATCTCGTCGAGGAACCAGTTGTCCCCGGTGAACGAGATCGGCAGCAGATCAGGCCGCTGCGACTCGACGGACTCGACGAAAGCTTTGAGATCGGCGCGTGTGCTGGGGACTTCCAGCCCGAGCTCGTCGAGCAGGTCGACGTTGTAGTAGGCGGCGGCTGAACCCAAAAAGCCCATCGGAGCGATGTAGAGCTCTCCATCGTCGGCGAGCACCCGAGACTGCGAGAACGCCGCCGGCACCAGCGTCTCCTCCAGAGGCGCCGAAGCATGCTGATCGAACAGCGGAGCGAGCGGGTCGAGGTCGGGCTTCACGAGGTTGACCATGGTCGACGTCTGCACAGCCGCGATGTCGATCGTGTCGCCTGAGGTGAGCGCCAGAGGGAGCCGGTCCTGGTAGGCGACGTTCTGGAAGAGGCTGATCTCGACGTTGATGTCGGGGTTCGCCGCCTCGAATCCGTCGATCACCCGCTGCCAGGTTCCCTCCGAGGGGAACCATGTCCAGAACTGCAAAGTGACGGGCTCGGCGGCTTCGGGCTCGGGCTCGGCGGGGGCAGCCGCGGATTCATCCGGGCTGCTGTCAGGCTCGGCGGGAGCGTCCGTGTCCGCCGCTTGACTCGCAGCAGCGCCCGTGTCGCTGTCGGATTCGTCGTCGCCGCAGGCCGCAGCAACCATCGCGAACGCCAGCATCAGCGACATCAGAATTGTGAGCTTTTTCATTTCGCTCTCCTATCGTGTGAAATTGATCCAGGCGCAAGCCGTAGCGAACTGGCCCAAGAATGTCGAGTATAACTCTGATCTTTGAGGCCGTCAAGGCCGCTTATATGGCTGTCACAGGCTCTAAAGCGGATCAGACATAGGAGTAATAAGCAGTTCTCCGCGAATCGAAGTGCAGCGAGAGCGAAACGTCGAAGAGGCGAGACAGCGAGAGGGCACAGAGCGCGCCAAGGCCTCCCGAGCGGGCGAGATCGTGCGGGCAGCCGCCCGAGACGATCTTCAGTGACGCCCCGGACGCCCCGGCCGAGGACAACGCCTCTCGCTGGCAGACAGTCCTGCCCCGACCCCGAACGCGAAGACTCTCCACCCCCAGCGTGTCCGACGTGGTGAGCCGCCACCTGCTGCCGGAGCTGACCCCGAACGCGAAGACTCCCCCCCCCCCAGCCCCCGCAGACTGGGGCGAGCATCAGCCCGCAAGGGACCTGATGGGTCCAGTCGCGTTGTTCGGCGGGGGGTTCAGAGGACTCCGGCTAGCCACTCGCGGGCGTCGATCATCATTTCGATGGTCTGGCTGTGAGCCATGTCGTAGACGTGATGCCGCAGATCCCAGCCGCCGCCGGCGAGGGCTGAGATCACCTCTTTGGGCTGATCCGGGCCGATGACGAGGTCGCGGGCGCCCCATTGGAACAGCGCCGGCCGGCCGTCGCCGCCGGACAGGTCGAGTTCGAGTCCCGGTGCTCTCGGCAGGCCGCAGCAGATCGCCCACACGCCGGCGTAACGAGGGCCTCCGGGTCGTCCGGCCAGTGCCAGCGACAGGTAGCCGCCTTGGCTGAAACCGCCCACGACGCAACGCTCGAGCGGCACGCCCGCCTTGTCGGCCTCGCCCGCGATGAACGACTCGAGCTTCTCGAACGACGGCACCAGCTGCGAGACGTCGGCCTTGAAGGTGTCGAGGTCGATGCTCCACCAGCCCGCTCCGTCGCCGTCGGGCATGTCGATCGGCCCCCGCGGCGCAATGGCGGTGAAGCGCTCGTCCGGGTCGATCAGCGGCACGTAGGCGGCGAGGTGATGCTGCTCGGCGGTGTAGCCGTGCATCAAGAAGAGCAGACGGTCGGCGCCGTCGCGGTCGATCCGGTATTGGGTCAATGGCATGGCACGACACCTCCTGCGCAACCGAGTCGGTAAAACTGCATCAAGCGGTTCATGGAGCGCGCCGACTGCGCCGCGAACCCCCCACAAAAAGCCGGCACAAACGAATCAAACAACACGACTACAGCACACGCAAACACCACCGCCGCAAACTGTCACCGCTGCCGCCCATCGGAATGCAACTACATCGCCAGTTCGTAGAGCGCGCCGACCTCTTCGCGGCTCGGGTAGCGCGGCGTGTTCAAGATGATGAGGTCGCGCAGCGCGTCGGTGGTGAGCGCGTCGATGTCTCGTGCCGCAGCGCCGAGGTCGCTCAGACGGAGGTTCGTTCCGACGGTCGCGGACAGCTTCTCGACCGCCTCGATCGCGGCCAGCGGGTCGTGGTCGGCGCCAAGCGCCGCGCCGACGTCGGCGTAGCGGTCTGAGACGGCCTCAAGGTTGAACCGCATGACGTGCGGCAGCATGGTGGCGAGCGTCTGTCCGTGCGCCGCTCCGAAAAGAGCCGAGACGGGGTGGCCGGTCGCGTGGACGAGCCCCAGCAGCGGGCCCGACGAGAAGGCGCGGCCCGCGAGATGCGAGGCGACCTGCATCTGCGACCGAGCTTCGACGTCGCTGCCGTCGGCGACCGCTTCAGGGAGCCAGCGCCCGGTGAGCCGGATCGCCTGCAGAGCGAGGCCGTCGGCGTAAGGGTTGGATGCGGTGGACGTGTAGGCCTCGATGGCATGGGTCAAGGCGTCCATGCCGCACACCGCGGTGACGCCCGGCGGGAGCCCCACGGTGAGCAGCGGGTCGAGCACTACGGCGCGCGGCTGCACGTCCGGGTTGATGAAAGTCAGCTTGCGGTGGTCCTCGCTTCGGGTGATGAGGCCTCCGCCGTTGGTCTCAGAAGCCGTGCCGGAGGTGGTGGGCACGGCGATCGTGGGCAGGCACGGCGCGCTGAGGACAGCCGCGGGCGCCAGCGTGGCGAAGTCGATCTGGTCGGCGTCGTCGAGCTCGGGCGAGAAGGCGAGCGAAGTGTCTTCGATTCCCGACGGCGCGGCCATGGCGATGTACTTGCCGCAGTCCATCACGGAGCCGCCGCCGACGAGCACGATCACAGCGTCGTCGATGCCGAAACCTCGCAGCGCTTCGACTCCGGCGGCGACGTTGGCGTCGGTCGGGTTCGGGTCGACGCCGACGAACGTCGTCCATTCGATACCGTCTCGGGTGAGGGCGTCGGTGACCGTGTCGAGGACGCCGGCGTCGCGCACCCCCGGGTCGCTCACCACGAAGCAGCGGCTTCCGTGTGCCCTGACATGCCCGGCGAGCCCGGCGACGCTGCCCTCTCCCACGGCAGTGACAGGCATGGGCTCAAGCGTGAATGCGTTCATCTTTTCGGCGCCTCCCAGAGGCCGGACGGATCGGAAAAGGGTCAGACGGGCAGGGTCAGGCGGAGGCGGAGGCGGCCACCCGCAGGCGCAGTTCGGCTCGCTCCAGCGCTTCGAGGGCCGCGGCGTCGTCGGGATCAGCCTTGAGTGCCCCGCCGGCGCGGTCGCGTGCCTTTTCGGCTCGCGACACGTCGATCTCGCCGGCCGCTTCTGACACGTCGGAGAGGATGGTCACCTTGTTGTGGCTGACCTCCACGAAGCCGCGGTGAACCGCGAAGCTGTCGCGTTCACCGCCGGCGCGCAGCACGTCCACCGACCATGTCGCCAGCACCCCCAGGAAGGGCACATGCCCGGCCTGGAACGCTATGTCGCCTTCTTCGGCGGTGCGCACTATCACCATCTCGGCAGCGCCGGAGTAGCTGACCTCCTCGGGCGACACCAGCTCGACAGCCAGTTCGACAGCCATGTCAGGCACGCAGCTCCGCGGCTTTGCGCTCCACGTCGGAAGCGCCGCCGACCATGTAGAAAGCCTGCTCGGGCAGTTCGTCCATGTCGCCGTTGACGAGGGCTTCGAACGATTCGATGGTCTCGGCCACCGGCGTGAAGATGCCGTCCTGGCCGGTGAAGTTCTTGGCCACGAACATGGGCTGCGACAGGAAGCGCTGCACTTTGCGGGCCCGGTCCACCGTCACCCGATCCTCCTCGGACAGCTCGTCGAGGCCGAGGATGGCGATGATGTCTTGCAGTTCCTTGTAGCGCTGCAACACCTCCTGCACCCTGCGAGCCACCGAATAATGGCGCTCCCCCACCACCAGAGGGTCGAGGATCGTGGACGTCGAAGCGAGAGGGTCCACCGCCGGGTAGATGCCCAGCGCGGCGATGTCGCGGCTCAGCTCGGTGGTGCCGTCGAAGTGCGTGAACGAAGTGAACGGCGCCGGGTCGGTGTAGTCGTCGGCGGGCACGTAGACAGCCTGCAGCGAAGTGATCGACTTGCCGCGGGTCGAGGTGATGCGCTCCTGCAGCTCGCCCATCTCATCGGCGAGGGTCGGCTGATAGCCCACCGCGGAGGGCATCCGCCCCAGAAGCGTCGAGACTTCCGACCCGGCCTGCACGAAGCGGAAGATGTTGTCGATGAACAGCAGCACGTCCTGGTTCTGCACGTCGCGGAAATACTCGGCGACGGTCACGCCGGCCAGCGCCACACGCAGGCGCACCCCCGGCGGTTCGTCCATCTGGCCGAACACCAGCGCCGCCTTGTCGAGCACTCGGGTGGCGCCGTCGCCCATGACGGTCTCGCCCATCTCCAAGAAGAGGTCGGTGCCTTCCCGTGTGCGCTCGCCGACCCCGGCGAACACCGAGACGCCGCCGTGATTGGTGGCCACGCGGGTGATCATCTCGGTGATCAGCACGGTCTTGCCGACGCCGGCGCCGCCGAACAGTCCGATTTTGCCGCCCTGCTTGTAGGGGGTGAGCAGGTCGATCACTTTCACACCGGTCTCGAACATCTGAGCCGACGGCTCGAGCGAGTCGAACGAGGGCGCGGGCCGGTGGATGTCCCAATGATCGGGGGTGTCGTGGCCGGGGGTGTCGAGGCATTCGCCCATAACGTTCCACACGTGGCCGAGCGTGCCGTCGCCCACCGGCACCTGGATGCCGTGACCGGTGTTGCGGACTTCGGTGCCGCGTGTGAGGCCGTCGGTGGGCTTCAAGGCGATGGCCCGCACCCGGTTGTCGCCGATCTGCTGCGCCACCTCGGCGGGAACTCTCACGTCTTCGCCGTCGACGCTGACGTCGAACTCGAGCTCGGTGTTGATCTCGGGGAGGTGCCCGGCCGGGAATTCGACGTCCACGACCGGGCCGGCGATGCCGACGATGCGTCCGGTGCGGAGTCCGGTCTCAGAAGTCGATTCGGTGATGGTCATTGCTTGATCCTTGTCTGGTGTCTGCTTCGGAGTCGGGGTTCTGCGAAGGTCTGTGTGCGTCGAAGTCGGGGCAGGGAGAGTCTGTTGTGAGCGAGTCGGGGTCTTGGGTGAGTCGGGTCTGCGGGAGCGGCCTACACGGGATGCGAGCCTGCGGCGGCGGCGACTGGGGCTTGGACGCCTGCGGACAGCGCGTCAGGCTGCGACTCCGCTTCGCCGCGGCTGTCGCCGCCCAGCGCCTCGGCGCCGCCCACGATCTCCATGATCTCGGTGGTGATGGCGTCCTGGCGAGCCTGGTTCATGGCCCGCGAGAGTTTGGTGATGAGTTCTTCGGCGTTGTCAGTGGCGGCTTTCATGGCCCGCTGACGGCTGGCATGCTCCGACGCGGCCGCGTCGAGCAGCGCACCGTAGAGGCGGGCTTCGGTGTAGCGAGGCAGAAGCGCCTCGAGCACCGCCTGCGGCGACGGCTCGAACTCGAAGCTCGACCCGCGGTCCGTGCCCGAGCCTTGCTGGGCCATCATCTCGGTGTCGACCAACGGCAGGAAGCGGCGCACCACCACCCGCTGCGTGCCCATCGAGACGAACTCGGTGTAGATCAGCTCGACTTGGTCGACAGCCTCGGACAGGAACCATCCGCTGACGGTCTCGGCTATGCGACGGGCGTCGTCGTATGACGGATTGTCGCTGAAACCGGCTGCGGCATCGGCGATGCGGTAGTTGCGGAAACGGAAGTAGCCGGCCGATTTGCGGCCCACGCAGCACAGCGAATAACCCTTGCCTTCTGAAACGTGGCCCATGAGCTGACGCTCGGCCGCCCGGATCACCGAGCTGTTGTATGCGCCCGCCAAGCCTCTGTCGCCGGTTATCACGATGAAACCGACGTTTCTGACCTGAGCCCGCTGTCGCAGCAGCGGATGATCGGCCTCGGCGCCGCCCGCCGCCAGATCCTCGATCACGCCGGTGATCAGGCGTGCGTAGGGGCGAGCCGCGTTGGCCCGCTGCATGGCCTTCACCACGCGAGTGGCGGCGATCAGCTCCATGGCCCGGGTGATCTTCTTGGTGGACCCGATGCTGTTGATGCGCCGACGCAGCTCCCGCTCTTTGCCTCCGGGCACGCCTCGGCCTCTACTTCCCCGTCACCGGTGTCGTCCGCACTTGCAAAACCCCAGCCTTCAACTCTCAGCCCCAGCTCTCAACGTCTCAGTTCTCAGTGTCAGTGTCAGTGTCTCGGTTCTCAACGCGCGCCTTCAGCCTTCTTCGCGGCTCAGGTCTTCTTCGGGCAGGGTGGTGTCGGCGTCGACCATGGTGGCCTGCTCAGCCCCCTGCGCCTGCGCTTCGGGAGCGTCGCCGGCGACAGCCTCGGAGGCTTCGAACTGCTCGGCGAACGCTTTGATCCGACCGTCGAAGTCGTCGACGTCGGAGATGGCGCCGCTGTCGCGGATCTCTGCGAGGGTCGCGGCCTCGCGACTGCGGAACCAGTCGAGCAGCTCGCTCTCGAAGCGGCGCACGTCGGATATCGGGAGATCGTCGAGATAGCCGTGCGTGCCCGCATAAATCGACACCACCTGCTCCTCGACCGGCAGCGGGCTGTTGACGCCCTGCTTGAGCAGCTCGGTGAGGCGATAGCCGCGTTCGAGCTGGGCTTTGGACACCGCGTCGAGGTCGGAGCCGAAAGCGGCGAACGCCTCCAGTTCCCGGAACTGCTGCAGGTCGCCTTTGAGGGTGCCCACCGCGGTCTTCACGGCTTTCACTTGGGCGGCGCCGCCGACGCGGCTCACCGAGATGCCCACATCCACCGCAGGACGGATTCCCGACTTGAACAGGTCGTCCTGCAAGAAGATCTGCCCGTCGGTGATCGAGATCACGTTGGTCGGGATGTAAGCCGAAACGTCGCCGGCTTTGGTTTCGATCACCGGCAGAGCGGTCAGCGAGCCGGCGCCGAGGTCTTCGCTGAGCTTGGCGGCCCGCTCCAGCAGACGGCTGTGCAGGTAGAAGACGTCGCCGGGGTAGGCCTCGCGCCCGGGCGGGCGGCGCAGCAGCAGCGACACCTGGCGATAAGCCTCGGCCTGCTTCGACAAGTCGTCGTAGATGACCAGGGCATGCTCGCCGTTCTCCATCCAGTGCTGGCCCATGGCGCAGCCGGCGTACGGCGCCAGGTACTTGTACGGCGCCGGGTCCGACGCCGGCGCCACGACCACCACGGTGTACTCCATGGCGCCGAGCTCTTCGAGGGTGGCCACCGCCTGGGCGACGGTCGAGGCTTTCTGGCCGATGGCCACATAGATGCATTTCACACCGAGGCCGCGCTGGTTCAAGATGGTGTCGAGCGCGATGGTGGTCTTGCCGGTCTTGCGGTCGCCGATGATCAGCTCGCGCTGGCCGCGGCCTATCGGGATCAGCGAGTCGATCGACTTGATGCCGGTCTGGAGCGGTTCGTGAACGGGCTTGCGCCCGGTGATGCCCGGCGCCTGGATCTCCATGCGTCTAGGGATCGGGTTCGACAGCGGCCCTTTGCCGTCCACGGGCTCGCCCAGCGGGTCGACTACGCGTCCGAGCAGGCCGTCGCCCACCGGGATCGACAAGATGTCGCCGCTGGCCTGCACCGGCTGGCCTTCCTCGATGCCTTCCACGTCGCCGAGGACCACCGCGCCGATGGAACCCTCCTCGAGGTTGAGAGCCAGGCCGACCGCGCCGTTGGCGAAGCGCAGCATCTCGTTGACGGCCGCGTCGGGAAGGCCTGACACTCGTGCGATGCCGTCGCCGACTTCGAGCACCCGCCCCACCGTCGACTGCTCGAGCCCGGGAGCGAACCCTTCCAGGTTCTTGCGGATGGCGGCGGCTATGTCGGCCGTGTTGATCGTCAACCGCGACGCGTCCAATGCCGTGTCGCTCATGGCTGTTTCGCTCGTGGCTGTTTCGCTCATGTCAGATGGTCCGTCCTATGGTCCTGATCCTGGTCCTGATCCGTTCTCAGTGTTCGCCGGCGGGCGCCCGGCTCAGCCGAGATCGCTGCGCATCTGCTGCAGCCGGCTGCGCACGCTGCCGTCGATCACGTCGTCTCCGATTTCTGTGACTATCCCGCCGACCACACCAGGATCGACCAAGGCGTGTATCTCCACGTCGATTCCAGACGATGCCTTGATGGCCGAGGCCAGCCGGGCCTTCTGGTCGGCGCTCAACTCCACCGCGCTGCGCACACGCGCCACCCGGCGGTTACGGCCGGCGGCGGCACGGTCGATGACCGCATCGATGATGCCGGCGAGTTCGCCGCCTCGGCCTGCTGCTATCACCATCGACACCACGGCTTTGGTCGCCTTGTGCGCTCCGCCTGCCAGCAGGTCGTCGCAGATGCGCATGCGGCGCTCGACGTCGATGACCGGATCGGCGAGGGCGGACTGCAGCTCGGTGCTGACCCTCAGCGCGGCAGCGAAGCGGGCCAGTTCGGATTCGACTTCACCCGCAGCCCGCTCGGCGCGCGCCACTGCCAGCACTGCGTCGGCGTAGTCGCCGACGCTCTCGGCTGCGAGATGATCAGCCATTGCCGCGCGAGCCCGCTACCTCGTCGATGTAGCCGTCGATCAGGGAGCGATGCACTTCGGCGTCGAGGCTGGCGCCGACCACCCGCTCGGCCGCTCCCACAGCTATGGAGGCCACGTCGCCGCGCAGGTCGTCGATGGCCTGGAGACGGCTCGACTCGATGTCGGCCGCGGCTCTGGTCCGCTGCTCGGCGATGTCGGCCTCGGCGCGGGCTTGCAGATCCTGGCGGAGCTGATCGGCCTGGACGCGAGCCTCGTCGATGATCGCCGCGGCGGCCGTCTTGGCTTCGGCCAGCTGCGCCTCGTACTGCGACTTGGTGGTCATGGCCTCGGCTTTGGCCGTGTCAGCGGCGTCGAGGTCGGCCTGGATCTTCTCGGAGCGGGCGTCCATGGCCCGGCGCACCGCAGGGAAGCCCTTCCACGCCATGAACACGAACAAGATCGCGAAAGCGGCGCTTCCCCAGATGATCTCGTCGATTTCGGGCAGGATCGGGCTGGGCGCCTCGACGCAGCCTTCGAGATCGTCCTCGAAATCCTCCAAGACCTCCTCAGGGCCGTCCTTGAGGGCTTGCAGGCTGCCGTGCTCCTTCTCGGCTTCTTTGGCCTTCTCGAGAACGCACCCGCCGATGGTCTCGCCCGCGGCCATCGCCGGCGCCGCAGTCGCCAACAGCGTCGCCGAGACGACGAGGGCGGCGGACGCAAGCAGGCGCGCCGCATGGCGCCGCGGGCGCCTCGAGTTTGTTGCTGCCATGTTCGCAGTCCCTTCGGCCACTACGGGAGCAGCAGGATGAAGACCACGAAACCGATCAGGGCCAGCGCCTCGATGAAGGCGATTCCGAGGAACATCGTGGTGCGGACCATGCCGGCGGACTCGGGCTGGCGGGCCATCGAGGAGATGGCGCTGCCGACCACTGTGCCTATGCCGAAACCGGGGCCGATGGCGGCCAAGCCGTAACCGAGGCCGGCGCCGATGGCTTGGAGCCCGTCGACCAACTCGCCGGGAGCGGTCTGAGCAAGAAGACTTAGCACTTTAGTGTTCTCCTGTTTGTTTGTGAGGGTGATTGTCGAGGGACAGGTCGGTTTCGAGGCTGGCGTGTCAGTGCTCGGCATGCATCGAGCCGCCGATGTATACCGCGGTCAGCACCGTGAAGATGAACGCCTGCAAGAACGCGACCAGGATTTCGAAGACGGTCAAGAACAGCAGCATCACGAACGGCAGAGCCGCAGGCACGTAGAAGAAGTCCCACAGCGTCGCAGACAGAATCGCGAAGGTGGCCAGCAGCAGGTGCCCCGCGACCATGTTGGCCCAGAGCCGGATCGCCAGCGAGAAGGGCCGCACCACGAAAGTGGAGACCAACTCGATGGGCGTGACGATGACATAGAGGAACTTGGGCACTCCCGGCGGGAACAGCGAACTCTTGAGATAGCCCCCCACGCCCTGGCTCTTGACCCCGACCACGTTGTAGACCACCCACACCAGCAGCGACAAAGCGACCGGCATGGCCATTCGGCTGTTGGCCGGGAACTGCACGATCGGGATGATCCCGGTGATGTTGGAGAACAGAATGAAGAAGAAGATCGTCGTCAACAACGGCATGAACTTGCGGCCTTCGGGGCCGATGGTCTGCATCACCACCGAGCTCTCGATGAAGTTCACCCCGGACTCGGCCACATGCTGCGCGCCTGCGGGCACCAGAGACTCGCGGGGGCGCCCCGCCAGCCCGAACAGCACCATGGTGACCGCCGTGGCCGCCAGATAAACCAGGACGGTCTTGTTGATCGCGAAAAAGGTGCCGTCGAACCAGATGGTGGGCCAGTCGAACAGGTGACTGACCGGCGGCAGTTCCAAAGCGAGGATGCTCAAGGCGTTACTCCGTTGCTTCGCGGCTTCGTTGCTTCAGGCTTCGTGGCGCCAGTGCCGGACGAGCCGCCGAGCCGCGGCTTCAGGCCCGGGAAGGCCGGAGTCGCCGACACATGGCGAGTCTCGACGATCAGCAAGCCCAGATGGGTGACCAGCAGGCTCACCGCGAAGGGCAGCAACTCGAACCAGTCGTGATGACGTATCGGCAGCACAGCGGCGGTGACGATAGCAAGGCGCAGAACGTATCCCCCCATCACGGCTGCCATCAGGCCCGCGGACCCGCTGCGAGCGCCCCAGCGTATGGCGGCCGCGCCCAGCACGAAGTTCACCAGAACCAGCGCCAGAGCCAAACCGGCCGACAGCGTCCCGGCCCAGCCCCAGCCGAGAGCTCCGGCAGCCAGCAGCGGCGCGGCGAAGAACACCGAGCGGCGCAGCATGTCGCGAGCCACGTCCTGTTCGGGAGCGGCCGACTGAGCCTCGGCGGGCGACTCCATGCCGACCGTCGCCGCAGCCCTTGACGCAGACCCTGACACAGTCACAAGCGCCCGGCAGCAACTTCGTCGGCAGGATCTCGGCCGGCAGCAACTTCGCCGACTCCATCGGCAGGGCCGTCGCCGACGGCGGCAGGGTTGTCCGCGGCGGGATCCTGGGGATGCGCTCCGTAACCGGCGCGGCGGCGCTCGAGAGCCTGATCGAGCGATGCGTTGTAGGCGCGGGCGAAACTCCAGCCCTGGTAGGCCAGCACCGTCAATCCCAGCAGCAGCGTCATCAAGGGAAAAGTGCCGAGGCGTTCGTCTAGCAGCCAGCCGCCGAAACCGAAGACGGCGGGAGTGGCTATCAACTCGAAGACCTTCGCCAGCGCGTCTCCCGCCCCGGCGCGGATCTCACGCGACTCGGCGCGCGTCCTGCTGCTGGCGTCCATAGGCGAAGAAGTTCGCAGGTCCCGGTGCGGCGGCTACTTGCGAGCCTTGCGCTGCCCGTAGCGGCGCTCGAAACGCTCCACTCGACCGGCCGTGTCGACGATCTGCATGGTTCCGGTGAAGAACGGGTGGCTGGCGCTCGATATCTCCACCTTGGCCAACGGGTAGGTGTTGCCGTCGGACCACTCGACGGTGTCGTCGGTGGCGATGGTGGAACGTGTCAGAAACGAGGTGCCGGCGGACTGATCCGAGAAGACGACCAGCCGGTACTCGGGGTGAATGTCGGTCTTCATCAAGGCACCAGTGTGTTGGCCGATCCGTCCTCTCGCAACCCCGGCAGCGACGAACTTTTCGGCGGCGGTCGTGTTCAGACCAGCAGCTCGGCGTTTGAGGCGCTGTCGTTCAGCTTGGACAGCATTGTCTTGAGGGCTTCGACCACGGCCGTCGGGTGATCGGCAGGCCCGTCCACGAGGCTGCGCCGCAGTCGCTGCAACTTCTCGACCTCATCGGCGTCCAGGAAGCGGTCGGCGTCACGCGACACCGAAGCGAGCACGTCAACGGCCGGGAACAGTCCCAGCCGCGCGGCCCAACGGTCGAGGCACACCTCGGTGTTGGCGGCGCCCAGGAACTCGTCGCTGAGCACCTCCGACAGCGGGCCGGCGCCGCCCGTGGCCAGAGAGGCGATCATCGTCAGCGACCCGCCTTCGGAGATGTTGCGGCCCGAGCCGAAGAGCTTCTTGGGCATGTGTACCGCACCGCTCTCGATGCTGTTGTTCCAGCTCCTGCCCGAACTGGAGAACGCCGAGTTGTAGGCCTGCGCCAAAGCGGTGAGGCTGTCGACCACCACGGCCACGTTCATGCCCGACTCGACCAGACGCTTGGCCCGCTCGATGGTCATCTCGGCGGTCAGCACATGATCTTCGGGGTTCTGGTCGAAGGTGGTGGCGGCGACTTCGCCGTTATGCACGCAACGCCTCACCTCGGTGACGTCCTCGGGGCGCTGATCCAAGAACAGCGCCATCACAAAAATGTCAGGCTCGTTCATTTCGATGGCGGCGACCAACGCCGTGAGCACCCCGGTGACGCCGGAGCGGCGAGGCCCCTTCACCAAGACTCTCTGGCCGACGCCGACGGGCGCGATCAGATCGATCAGCCGCGTCGTCAAAGCCCCGGCGTCTTCGGCCTGCGCCAAACCCAGGCGCCGTCCTGCGTGAATCGGGGTCATCTCATCGAACAGCGGCCGGTCTTTCAGCCCTGCGGGCTCGCCGTTGATGCTCTCGAGGGTGAGCAGAGCCGGATTCTTCTCGGTGCGGTTGGCGGGTCGGGAGGTGCCTGTCAGGTGATCCCCGCGACGCAATCCGAATTGGCGGATCGTCTTGACTGCCACATAGGCGTCGTTGCGGTTCGGCAGGCAGCCGTCCACCCGCAGGAAGCCGTAACCCTCGTCGCGCAGGTCGAGGCGTCCCGACACCGCCACCGGGTCGCCGTCCCAGCCGTCGTCGCGGTCGCGGTCGCGGTCGCGACTGCGGCGACGGCGGCGGCGGTTGCCGGTGTCCATCTCGTCTTCGACCCGCTCGCTTCCGCTCATTGCGTCGCTGTCGCCGACCGGCGCCTCGCCGGCGCCGCCGTTGACGTTTTCGTTTTCGCCTTCCTGGTCTTCGCCTTCCTGGTCGTCGGGACGCGCCGTGGGATCAGGCTCAGCCGAGGGCCTCGACGAGGCGTCTCCCGGAACGGCGAAGTCGTCTGCTGCATGAGGCGCGTCCGACGGGCCTCTCGCCGCCGGCGGCGCCGAGCCTCCGCCGGCGGTCAGATCGATGATCATCTGGATGATCTCGTCCTTGCGGGCTCGGCTCGAAGGTCTGGCGCCAAGCGCGGCAGCGATCTGGTTGAGTTCGCTGCGATCTTTGCGTTGCAGCGTCGACCGCCGCATCTCAGTCGCTTCCACGGGATGAATTTCTCTCCGTCGTCGTATTCAGATAAGTCCCGGCTCGGCGAAGTGCCGCACCACGAGCCGACGCCTGCCTTCACGTCGAAAGCGCGAGGCGACGCCCGCAGGCTAAAGGCTGACCCGGGCGAACCGCAACCAGCGCGGCTTCTTCGATGAGATCCCGAATCCTGCCGGCTGCAATTCCAGTCGCTGAAAGCTGCGAGCGAGTGCTAAGAGCGCCGGGCTGAGCGAACGAAGGCTTTGACGGCTGACACGTCGTTGGGAAGCGACGTGCAACGCTCGGGCCGCTCGGCCGCGTCCGCCAGAGCCGCAGGCGGATCGGGGGCTCGTCCCGTGGCCAGCGCCACCGCTTCGGGGAACTTGGCCGGATGGGCCGTCGCCAGCGACACGACCAGCTCGCCGGGACGGCGGCAGCGCTCGGCCACGCCCACCCCCACGGCGGTGTGCGGGTCGATGAACATCCGCGATTCGGCGTGGACGCGGCGCATGACTTCGAGAGTCTCGGCGTCGTCGAGCCTCTCGCCGGCAAAACGCTCACGGATGCGCCGATGCTGCGAGGGGCTCAGCTTGACCCTGCGGCAGGCGCGGAACTGCTGCAGCAGCGCCGCTGTGGCGGCGCCGTCGCTGTCGCACAACTCGAACAGCAGACGCTCGAGGTTGGACGAGATCTGGATGTCCATGCTCGGCGACAGAGTGGGCTTCACGTCATGGGCGACCAGCTCACCGGTCTCCAGAAGGCGGCTGAGTATGTCGTTGCTGTTGGAGGCGACGATCAGCCGGTCGATCGCCAGCCCCATGCGCTGCGCATAGTGGCCGGCCAGAACGTTGCCGAAGTTGCCGGTGGGCACGCAGAACGTGACCGGGCGCCCGTCTGCGGCCAGACGGCGAGCAGCCCATACGTAGTAGACGATCTGAGCCGCCACTCGGGCCCAGTTGATCGAGTTGACCGCGGCCAGCCGCATGTCGCGGCGGAAAGCCTCGTCCGCGAACATCGCCTTGACCAGATCCTGGCAGTCGTCGAAGGTGCCGTCGAGAGCCACCGCGTGGACATTGGCAGCGTCCAGAGTGGTCATCTGGCGTCGCTGGATCTCGCTGGTGCGCCCTGCGGGATGCAGCACCACGATGTCGAGGCGGTCACGTCCGGCCACTGCCTCCATGGCCGCCGAGCCGGTGTCGCCGGAGGTGGCGGCCACGATCATGGCCCGCTCGCCGCGGCGCTGCAGCTCGTGGTCGAACATCCGGGCCACCACCTGCAAGGCGATGTCCTTGAAAGCGAACGTCGGGCCGTGGAAGAGCTCGAGAAGCCAGTGATCCTCGGCTAGCTCCACCAGCGGGCACACTTCGGGCCGGGCGAATCCGCAGTAGGCGTCGCGGGCCATGGCCGTGAGCTCGTCGACGGTCAGGGCCTCGCCCACGTAAGGGGCCATGAGTCGGGCGGCCAGCTCGGCGTAGCCGAACATGCCGGCGGCTCGGCCGGACGCGTCCTGCGGCGCCGCCGGCAGCTCGGACGGCTCAAACAGCGCTTCAGACTGTCCGTGCGGCGCCTCCGGCAGCTCGGACGACACGGGCAGCGCTGCGGGCAGTTCCGGCAGTTCGGGCACTCGCTCGGGGACGTAGAGTCCCCCGTCGGGCGCCAGACCGGCGAGCAGCACATCGTCGAAGGCGAGCCGCTGCCGACGCTGCGGCGCCGACCGGGTGCTCACATAGCGCATGCTGCCCAAGACTGCTCACACCGCCCGACGTCGACGGCCCGAGCCGCTCGCATCAGCCGCTGTGCGAGGCATGCCATCAGCCATGAAACGAGCGGCGCGGCGCGCTGCTGCTGGTCGCGTTCGCCTGCCGGATGGTGCGACAGACCGCGCAGAGATGACACGAGCGGCGCGGCGCGCTGCTGCGGGTCACCTAGGCCGGCTTTCCTCGCCGATCACCCTGATGACGTTGCCGAGCTCATGCACTTCTCGCAGGCCGCTCAGGTCGCGCTGCGTGGCCCGCAGGTCGCGCTCGCGGCATTGATGGGTGATGAACACCAGCCGGGCGTCGTCGCCGAGCCCGTGCTGCTGCATCGAACGGATCGACACTCCGTGACGGCCGAACACTGCGGCCACCGAAGCCAGCACCCCCGGCTTGTCGGCCACCTCGAGGCTCAAATAGTAGGCCGTGCGCAGATCGTCGATCGAGCGGATCCTCGCCGGAGCGAGACGGCCGATCCTGCCCGAAGCCCCCGAGCTGAGATTCACGGCCGCGTCCACGAGATCGCCGAGCACCGCACCGGCCGTGGGGCGGCCCCCGGCGCCGCGCCCGTAGAACATCAACTCCCCCACCGCGTCACCCTGGACGAACACCGCGTTGAAGCTGTCGCGCACGCCGGCCAGCGGATGCTGCAACGGCACCATGGCCGGATGCACCCGCACCGCCACTTCGGGGAGGCCCGGATCGTCGCTGTCGATGACGGTGGCGCGCTCAGCCACAGCGACCGCTTTGACCGTGAATCCCAGCCGGCGGGCCATCTCGATGTCGTGGGGGGTGATCCGAGTGATCCCCTCGTGGTAGACGTCGCCTGCCACCACCTCCACACCGAAAGCGACCGTGGCGATGATCGCGGCTTTCGCCGCAGCGTCGAACCCTTCGACGTCGGCGCTGGGGTCGCTCTCGGCGTAACCCAGGCTCTGGGCCTCGCTCAAGGCCTCGTCGAAGCCTGCGCCGTGTTCTGACATCTGAGTGAGGATGTAGTTGGTGGTGCCGTTGACTATGCCCATGATCCGCTGCAGCGGCTCAGCGGCTAGCGACTCGCGCAACGGGCGGATCAGAGGGATGGCCCCCGCGACCGCCGCTTCGAACAGCAGATCCACCCCGACTTCGTCGGCGGCGCCGAAAAGCTCGGCGCCATGGTTGGCCAGCAGTTCCTTGTTGGCTGTCACCACCGGCTTTTTGGCGTCGATGGCCTGGCGCAGCAGCGTGCGCGCCGGCTCTATTCCGCCGATCACCTCGACCACCACGTCGATCTCGGGATCGGTCACAACGTCGGCTGCGCTGTCGCAGAACACCGACGGCGCCATCGGCAGGCCGCGGTCTTTGGAGGCGGAGCGCACCGCTATACGGCTGATCTCGAGTTCGATGCCGGTTCGGGCTGCGATCACGGCGCGTTGCTCGCCGAGCAGGGCGACGAGACCCGCACCGACGTTGCCGCAGCCGAGCAGGCCTACACGAAGTCGCTTCATCTCCGCAAAGCTACCGGTGGCTCAGAGCCTCTGAGTCAGAGCTGCCCACCCAGAACCCACCAGCAGATCACGATATCAACCATGAACATGATCCTTACCGCGCCTCAGCACCAAACCGCGTGCCTTCAGACCACGCCAGACACACAAAAATTCTGACAGGCCCCGGCGATCGGGAGACTATTTATCCGCTTTGTCGGTGTCTGTGTTTGGTGGTGATGGCGCGGGTCAGCAGGCTGGCGACTTGTTGTCGGGGGGCAGCCTGCTGGGGGCAGTAACGCAAAGGGTCTGTGTCGCAGCCTTTGGTGATGCCTGCTGCGAACAGGGCGTCGACGGCCGCGGCGTGAGTGTGGCTGGGTGTCATGTCGACGAAACCGGCTGGATCTGCTGCAGCGGGCAGATCGAAGGCTCTTGCGATGAACTCGGCTGCTTGGGCGCGCGTCAGCAGCTGCTGCGGGCAGAACAGGTCGGGGTCGCTTCGGCAGCCTCGGGTGATGCCCAGCTCGGCTAGCCGTTGCACATGCGTCGCCCACCAGACGGCGCCGGCTTCGACGTCGCCGAAACTGCTGGTGCCGCTTTTGGTGTCGGGGGTGTCGGTGTTTTCGAGCAGACGCACTAGCAGCACTGCGAATTGCCAGCGTGTCATGGGCCCGGCGGGGCATAGGAGTCTTTCGCCGCAGCCGAGCCTGTTGAACAGCCCGTCACCGACTAGTCGCATGACCGCTTGGCTGTGGATGTCGTGCGTGTCGTCGAGGTCCTCGTACACCGGCTCGGACTCGGTTTTCGGGTCGGGTGCGGGTTTCGGTTCAGATTTGGGGCTAGTTGACGGGGGCGGCGTGGTCGGGTTGTCGTCGTCGGTGACCGTGACGGTGACGGTGACGACATTGATGCTGCGGTATTCGGCGGCCGACGCGGCTGCGACGGTGTGGGTGATGACTGCGCTGCGACGGTTGCCGGGGTTGTCGATGTTGTCGTTGATTCCGGTGACGGTGACAGTTCGCGGCCGGTCGTAGTTGCCGGGGGTGAAGGTGAGCGTCTCAGACGCTGTCGGCGTGCTGCCGGGGTCGGGTCCGTCGATTCGTGCCGTCGAGGGAGCGTTGCTGGCGATGTTGATGTTCACGTTCGCGCTCGGTTGCGCGTTCAAGGCAATGGTGTACGTGTCGGTTCCTGAGTTCTCCGCCACAGTGGTGGTTCCGCCGGTTTGGGTGACCGTCACTGCCGGTGTCATGACCGACGCCCGGTCGACGATGGTGAACGCGGTGGCGGCGGTGTCGCTGCCGATGGCGCCGCCGGCGAGGGTCGACGCCGCGAGGCTGCCGAGCCCCACGTTGACCGTCTCACCGCCGGTTTCGGTAGTGCTGTCAGCAACAGCAGTGAGCGTGATCGTCATCGACTCCGCGGACGGGCCGGTGAACACGATCATCGCGGCGCCGCTGTTGAGATTGCTGCAAGCCACCCCAGCCGGTGCGGGATTCTCATTACAAGCCAGCATGTAATCAGTGTTTCTGATGGCGACGCCCGCACCAGTGCTGAACTCAAGCGGCACGCTCAGACTCTCACCAGCGATCAGGGCGCGTCCCAATGTGAGCGTGTAATCGATGCTGTCACCCTCTGTGAGCGTCGCTCCCGCGGCGCGTGCAAGCGTGACAGCAGTGGCGTCACCGTCTACGATGGTGACCGTCGCGCTCGACGGAGTGCCCGCGATGTATCCCGTCGGCAGCGCCCCGAGCCGCAAAGTGAGCGTCTCAGACGATTCATCGACAGCATCGTCAACAGCAGCGAAAACCGCTGTGCCACTAGTCTGCCCAGAAGAAACAACAACACCAGCGGGTGCTGTGTAATCCGCGGCGCCAGCAGTGCCCGTCACCACTGTCACCGGAACCGTCACACCCCCCGCAGCCGGGCTGGCAAGCGTGACAGTGACCGTCAAGTTCTGACCCTCAACAACACTGCCACTGCCCGCAGCGATCGTGACCTCCACACCAACAGGCGGCGTGTCGACGATGGTGAACGCGGTGGCGGCGGTGTCGCTGCCGATGGCGCCGCCGGCGAGGGTCGACGCCGCGAGGCTGCCGAGCCCCACGTTGACCGTCTCACCGCCGGTTTCGGTAGTGCTGTCAGCAACAGCAGTGAGCGTGATCGTCATCGACTCCGCGGACGGGCCGGTGAACACGATCATCGCGGCGCCGCTGTTGAGATTGCTGCAAGCCACCCCAGCCGGTGCGGGATTCTCATTACAAGCCAGCATGTAATCAGTGTTTCTGATGGCGACGCCCGCACCAGTGCTGAACTCAAGCGGCACGCTCAGACTCTCACCAGCGATCAGGGCGCGTCCCAATGTGAGCGTGTAATCGATGCTGTCACCCTCTGTGAGCGTCGCTCCCGCGGCGCGTGCAAGCGTGACAGCAGTGGCGTCACCGTCTACGATGGTGACCGTCGCGCTCGACGGAGTGCCCGCGATGTATCCCGTCGGCAGCGCCCCGAGCCGCAAAGTGAGCGTCTCAGACGATTCATCGACAGCATCGTCAACAGCAGCGAAAACCGCTGTGCCACTAGTCTGCCCAGAAGAAACAACAACACCAGCGGGTGCTGTGTAATCCGCGGCGCCAGCAGTGCCCGTCACCACTGTCACCGGAACCGTCACACCCCCCGCAGCCGGGCTGGCAAGCGTGACAGTGACCGTCAAGTTCTGACCCTCAACAACACTGCCACTGCCCGCAGCGATCGTGACCTCCACACCAACAGGCGGCGTGTCGTCGTCTGTGACGGTGATGCTGCGCGACCTCGACACGCCCAAGCTGTAACTGGGCTCGGCGCGCAACGCCAACCCGATCGTGCTGCCGGGCTCAGCAGTGCTGTCATCAACTGTGGGCACAGTGTAGGAGACTCGTATCCGACCAGCTGGCAGAACCACAGTCTTTTGGCCCTCGGCGTCGCTGTCGACGTGGTCACCGCCGCCGGTCTCGGTGACCGTCAAGCTCACTGTCAAATCCATCGACGGCGCTATGTGAGCCTCCACCACGAACTCAGCGTCGGCGCCTTCTGTGATCGACGAACTCGACGGCCGATACACAACGAGCACCGGCACCGTTTGAGCCGCGGCCGGAGCAGCCGACACAGCTAACAACGCACCAAGCACCGCCACCGCCGCCAACAACGCCACGACAACGACACGCCAAAACACGAGAACGCAACACGCGCTCCGACACCACGCCGACAAACTCCGCACGCCCGTCAAAACCAACGGTCGGGCATAACCCAAACTTCTGACTGGCCGCTGCAACGAGCCCCCCCCCCCCCCGATTGCCCGGCGCGAGCGCTGACAGCAGAACCGAAGGACGGAGTAGAATTTATTTAACCGCTCATTGTAGCCAACTCCGAACTCCCACGCAAGCCAGCGCCAGCCTGACGCCTTCCGACTCTGAGATGACACGCGTCATTCAAAGTGGAAAATACGCTTTGACCCTGATAAAACAACAACTATCACTGAAAGTTGCTTGCATCTGGATGCGAGCTTTCGGGGTTCACAATGCTTGCGGATTTCACAATGGCGGCAGGTCGCAGGAAAGGTCCCACTCGGGAAGGGGGTCCCGGTAGCGGACCCATTTCTTGGGCCCCCGCTCGAACTCCCGCCCAGTGATGACGCAGGCGTCGAGGCGGCGGCGGATGTCGGCTTCGTCCATGTCGATGCCGATGAACACGATCTCGGTCTGGCGGTCGCCGACCACCGGATCCCAGCGTGACTCGAGCTCTGCTCGCTCCTCTTCGGATTCCAGTTCCCACTGATCTTCAGGAGTTGCGGCGTACCACAACGAGAGCGGCTCGAGCATGACCGAGAGCCCGGCCTGGCTCCACATAGCCTGCACGTCGGGCCGGGACGCGATCCAGAAGAAGCCCTTGCTCCTCAGCACTCCGGGCCAAGACGCTTCGAGTTCACGGGCCAGCCGCTCGGGGTGGAACGGCCAGCGATGCCGGTAGACGAACGATTTGATCCCGTACTCCTCGGTCTCGGGCGTGGGCTCTCCGTTGAGCACCTGCGCCCACCCCGGGGCGGTCTCGGCTTCGTCTTCGTCGAACAGGCCCGTGTCGAGCACAGCGTCGAGGGGGACGTCGCCCCTTTCGGCCATCACAATCCGGGCGTCGGGATTGAGCCGGCGAACCGTGGCCACGACCCGCTCAAGCTTCTCGGCACTCACCAAGTCGGGTTTGGACACCACGAGCACGTTGGCGAACTCGATCTGGTCGATCAGAAGGTCTGTTACCGAGCGGTCGTCCTCTTCGTCTCGGCCCACGCCGAGGTCGGCCAGCTCCTCGAGCACCTCGAAGCGTTCGAGGAAAGTGGCTGCGTCGACAACGCTCACCATGGTGTCGAGCCGGGCCAGCGACGAAAGGCTCTGGCCGTCGATGTCCTCGAACAGGAAAGTGGCTGCCACCGGCATCGGTTCGCTGATGCCCGTGGACTCGATCAGGAGATAGTCGAACCGGCCTTCAGAAGCAAGCCGGGCGACCTCGATCAGGAGATCCTCTCGCAGCGTGCAACAGATGCAGCCATTGGACATCTCCACCAGCCGCTCCTCGGTGCGGTCCAGCGCTGCTCCCTCGGCTACGAGCGACGCGTCGATGTTCACCTCGCTCATGTCGTTGACGATCACAGCGACCCGTCGACCCTCGCGGTTCGCCAGAACATGGTTCAACAACGTGGTCTTCCCGGCCCCGAGGAACCCCGACAGCACCGTCACCGGCAATCGCTCACCCACGCCAAACTCCTTACTCTTTATTTACAGCTGGCACTACTCTTTATTTACAACTGGCACTCTTCACTGACTGCCTGCATCGGTTCGTAGAAGCCCTGCACCCAGAGGCGCCCGGAGGCTGTTCACTTCCACTGTTCGCCTCTGTTGTTCGCGTCTTCTGTTCGCCCCTTACGTCAGCCTCTTACCCGCAGCCTCTTACCCGCAGCTTCTTACCCGACACCTCTTACCCGATGCAGCAAGAATTATTCTCATTTTCACTCTACTAGGCGGGTTCGTCGAACAATTCGCGACCGGGGCGAGGCGCCGCAGACCCGAAGGCACGGCCCGAAGGCGCCAACTGCAGATATGCTCAGTCATGGCATGAGCCTTCATGGTCCGCAGAGCCAAGTCGTTAACTCTCGAAGCACGCCCGATAAACAAGAATTCTGACGGGCCCGCAAACTCCGCTATCCCATGAATTCGGGCAGCGCCCGAAATCTTGCGGCGCCTTCTGGCGAGGGAGCGAATGACGTTCACCAAGCAATGCATCTCGTCGGATCGCGCGGAGCGTGAGGCCCGGCGCCTGCAGCAGGTGCAAGGCCGAGGGGTGGTTCCGCTTCACGGCTCGGCTGCGTCCCGGCTGACGCTGGCCGAAGCGGCCTGCTCGCTCGCTGACGTGGTGCATCATCGACGAACCCTGCCCGAGGCCGAGGTCAGGGCGGTCGGGGCGGCAGCCGCGGCGGCGCTGGCTCGGGTGCATGAAGCCGGGCTGGTCCACGGCGACGTGAAGCCGGCCAACCTGCTTTTGAGCCACGACGGCGAGCTTTGGCTGGCCGACTTCGACGCCACGGCGACCGCCGACGGCCGGCCGCTTCAGCGTCACAGCCCCCCGAGAGCCGCCCCCGGCGCCCCGGCACGCTTCGCGACCGACGTCGCTGCGCTGGCGGTCACGCTGACGGAGTTGGCCACGGGAGTGCTCATAGACCCTGCGGCGCTCTGGCGGGCAGGCGACTTGCGGCGGCTGGGATGCTCGGCGGTTCTCAGTGCCGAGCTGTCGTTCATGCTGCAAAGCGCCGCGGCGCACGACGGCGACGCTTCCTCGCTGACCGCGCGCGACGCGGCCGGGATGCTCGCTGCGGGCAGCGGGTCGCTGCCGGCGACGGTTCGTCAGGTCAGCGCCGCCGATTCCACGCCGACGGTAGATTTCACGCTGTCGCGCCCCTTGGCGAGAGCAGCGCACGAAACGGCGCGCCGAGCCTCAGCGCCGACGGCGACGGCGACGCCCGGCTGGTGGCGGCGTTGCGTGAGGGGTCTCGCAGCAGCCTTGCTGCCCGCCAAGCACGGCGCCCGCTGAGTGTCGGCCCTCGGGGCTCGATCTGCTCGGTCGACTGACCCGTGGCATCCGCGCCGGCGTCGAGTTGTTGGATGCGAGCCAGCAAGCGCAGGCGCGTGTCGCGGTCGCGGAACTCCTCAAGGGCGGTGCTCGCCGTGTCCTTGATGTCTTTGTATGTCTTCGATGTCGGCGGCCTGGCAGTTGACGGGCACGCTTCAGGCGCACCGATTTCAGACGAGTTCGCCGTCCCAGAGTCGTCGGGCGAAGTCCTCTGCGCCGATGATGTCGATGCCGTCGACTGTGCGGCGGGGCCGTGACTCCAGGCAGACAACGACGCGGCGGTCGATGCCAGGATGCTCCTCGGCGAGGATGCGAAGGCCCTTGAGGTGGTGGCTGGTGATCTTGGCGGTCGCTTTCGCTTCAACAGCCAACCGCATCTCGCCCACGATGAAGTCGACCTCTATTCCGCTGGGGAGCCGCCAATAGGCCAACCGCTCGTCGGTCTTGCGATAAGCGGCGAAGGCGGAGAGTTCGTGAAAGACCCAGTTCTCGAATGCCTTCCCGTAGGAGTTGGCGCCACGCTGCAGTTCACCGCGCCTCGCCAAGCGGTTCACGACGCCCACGTCCTCGAAATAGAGCTTCGGCGCGCCCGTAAGTCGGCGTTTGACTCGCTGTCGCCAGCGCGGCAGCCAGCGAGCGAGCAGCGTATCGGTCAGTATGTCGAAGTACGATTTGACCGTCGGAGCGGACACTCCGCACTCGCGGGCGATGTTGGAGTGGTTGACCGGGTCGCCGTCGCTCAGGGCCGCCGCGTCGAGGAAGTCCGAGAAGGCCGGCAGGTTCCGCACCAGACCCTCGGCTGCGACCTCCTCTCGCAGGTAGTCGGCGATGTAGGCGTCGAGCCGGCGCCGGGGCTGCCCGGATTCGTAAATCGAAGGCAGACAGCCGCGGTTGAGCAGACGGTCGAGGTCGAAGTCCGCACCGATCTCGCCCGCGGTCAGGCCCCTGAGCTCGTAACGCAGAGCACGCCCGCCGAGCAAGTTCGCCGCGCCGCGCCGCACCTTGCGAGCGCTCGATCCGCACAGAGCGAAGCGCAGGCGCCGGTTCTCTATCAGCCAGTGAACCTCGTCGAGCAGGGCGGGGACTTTCTGGATCTCGTCGATGACCACTTGGCGCGAAGGGCCGGGTCCTGCGGCATCCAGCTCCTCGCGCAGGCGCTCCGGGCGTGAGGCATAACGCCGGAACTCGTCCGATTTCAGCAGATCGACCCAGACAGAGTCGGGGTAGCGCTGCCGCAGCAGGGTGCTCTTGCCCGCCTGCCGCGGCCCCCACAGAAAGAAAGTCTCCGTTCCCGGTTCCGGCAGTGTCAGTGATCTTTGGAACATCTACTTTAGATTATCATGATAATCTAAAGTAGAGTCTGGAGACGGCACTAGAGGGCCCTCGGGCTCAGGGGCGGGGACCGAACTCGGGACGCTCAGTGCGGGTGCGTTTCAGCTCCCAGAAGCCCGACACGCTCATCAGCGCTACCAAGGCGTCCCACATCGCCAGAGAGTCTTCGGTGGGCGGCACCCGAGTGATCACCGGCCCGAAATACCCCTGCTTGACGCCGTCGCGGTCGTTGAAGGCGATGATCGGGGTGCCCACGTCGTCGCCGACCAGGGCCAGGCCCCGGTCCATGCGCTCACGGATGCCGGCGTCCCATGCGTCTTCGTCGAAGGCGGCGGCGTGCGAGGCGTCGTAGCCGACCGTCGCCAAGGCCTCGGCTGCGGTGAAGCCGGTGTCGCCGTCGTGGTGGATGCGACGGCAGAACTCCCAGTAGAGCGGCCCCACCGCGTCGTCGCCGTCGGCGGCGCGCACCGACTCGAGCACCCTCAGCAGCCGCAGCGTGAAATACGACCTCTCGTAGTAGTCGGACTCAGGGTCGGGGTTGTTCTTGAACAGCAAGCTGATCGGCTGCCAAGTGATGTTCAGATCCCTGGCCGGCTGAACCTCGTCAACGACCCAACGGGCCGTCACCCAGCACCAGGGTCAAAGCGGGTCGATCCAAAACTCGATGTCCATGAGAGTTCCTTTGCTAGATGTCGGGGAGGGTGCGGGTCTGATCTGGGGACGGGTCGGAGTCTCCAGCCGGTCGGAGTCCGGCCGGGAGTAGGTGGTCTGGAAGCGGGTGGTCTGGTGGCCGGGTCTGTCGGGGCGGGGTCAGGGCTTGCGCTCGGGCAGGCCGATGCGGGCGGCGCCGTCGGCCCATTTCGGCCAGCGCTCGCGGCTCTTGGCGGCGAGGCGGTGCATCAGGGCGACGGCGCCCGGGTCGTCATCTCCGGGCCGGGTCTCGATGACGCCGTCTCGCGCCATGGCGCCGATCACGGCCCGGCCCAGTTCGGTGCGCACGATGGTGAGGGTCCAGTCGGTGAGATCGCCTATGCCGCCGGTGGAGATGTCGGCGTGCTCGGCCGCGAAGTCGGGGCAGTGGTTGCAGCCTTCGCGAGTCCAGGCATGGCATTCCTTGAGGTTGATCTCATGATATTCGCCGTCTTTGGTCCAGACCTGGAAGACGCCTTTGATGTTCATCTTGGCGATGCGTTCCTTGGGCAGCCCGTACTTCACCTCGAACAGCTCGTCGAACAGCGAGTCGTCGAACGATTTAGAGCACAGCAGGCCGATGTTGAGCTTGATCGGCTTGCCGACTTTGCCCGCCTTACGGTGCCACATCACCGGCGCCACCGACGTCTGGCAGCTCATGCCCACCAGCGCCAGTCTCTCCAAGCCCCGCTCTTTGGCTTCGGCCGCGGCGATGGTGTTGGCCGAGTAGGTGTAGCGGCTGCCCGCGCCGCGCAGCACCTCGTCGCGGTCGGTGGCGACCATCGGAAGCGCCTTCCAGCCGGGTTCGCCGTCGTCCAGCGTCTCCACCCCGCTGGTGAGGGCACCGTCGATGACGTCGTTCTCGAGGCACCAGATCAAGATGGCCGACACCAGCCCGCCGTCTTGGCCCACCTCGTAGACGAAGTCGTCGGAGGCCCGGGTCAGCAGGATGTCGGAGTAGACGCCCGACATTTCGTCCGGGCGGCGCTCGCGTCCGAACAGGTGCATGTCGGCTTCAGGCTCCCACATGCGAAACCGCGGGCAGGCGCGGGTGCATGAGGTGCAGCCCTTGACGCCGTGGACGCAGTCGTCGGCGCCCAACTCCTCTTCGAGATGGAACGGCTTGTAGGCGCCCGGCTCGTGTGTGTAGCCGATCACGTCGTGAGGGCAGGCGATCACGCATCCGGCGCAGCCCGTGCACAGCCCCGAAGTGATCACCTCGTCGTGGAGCTCTTTCCACTGGTAAGTCCAGCGAGGCTTCGCAGCCGGGGCCGCGGCCGCATCGGTCACAGTCATGCACCCCCACGATAGTGGGCTTGAGGCTCATCTCGCCCAATCAGAAACTGGACCGCCACTCGCAATGCAAGCTGGTGACGACGCGAACTCAAAGCAGGTTGGATCAAGTTGAGTCAGCGTGCATGAACCGCAGCGGCGTAGACTGCCAAGCAACCGACAGCAAAGCGAAACTCTCTGATCCAGTGCTACTGATATCCGACTATGCGTCACAGCCAATGGAATTTTGGGCTGATGTCCGCACCGTCAGCCAAGGTGTCGGATACACCGTCAGAGGAGAAGATCGCATCAGAGTCCCGACTGCTGTTGAAGTAGCAGAGTATTATGATCGGTTAAATCTAAACTCGGGACATCTAGTGTCTGGGCGCATGTGGACCTCCACCGGACGCCTGTTGTTCGACTACCTTCGATACAGGGCGGAAGTGCTTGAGCAATCGGTGAAGCCGCTGCTCATGGATGCACAACAGGCAAAAGCTCTCTATGAGGTTCAACGCGATGAACTCCGCCCTCGCCTTGAACCCCCAATGAACAAGCAACGCGGGGAGAAGCGACAGATAGCCTACTTGTCGGCGTTAGTCAATATGGCTGTAGAAGCAGCAATCCAGGGATACCCTTGTGACTACGATCCGAAGTCGTTGACGCTAGTGACACAAGGCGATCGCCCACTGCGCACTCTAGCTCGAAGACTCGATGGAGCATTTCCATCTGTCGTAGATCCCGTGGCTATCTGGGAAGTCAAAGAATATTATCACACGACAACATTCGGATCGCGCATTGCTGATGGGGTATACGAAACCCTGTTAGATGGAATGGAACTTAAGGAGTTGCGAGAAGCTTCCGGAATACATGTACGCCATTATCTGATGATTGATGCCTACAAAACGTGGTGGGAAGACGGGAAGTCGTACTTGTGCAGAATGATAGATATGGCTTACATGGGATACGTTGATGAAGTACTGTTCGGACGTGAGGTAGTCGATAGAATCCCGCAGCTAGCAAAAGCGTGGATTACGGAACTCGAACTACGTCAACAACCCGGAACA
The DNA here is from genome assembly GCA_026708645.1 of Acidimicrobiaceae bacterium. GTDB lineage: Bacteria > Actinomycetota > Acidimicrobiia > Acidimicrobiales > Aldehydirespiratoraceae > Aldehydirespirator. The sequence continues at coordinate 32,893 of JAPOUM010000016.1, forward strand.
CCAAATCCCCAAAACAGGCTCTTGTGATTCATCCTCTCGACCAATATAGGCTCAGGTTCCGCATCGCTGGCAGGTGCAGTGGGCTCACTCCATCTCTCTGTGCTTTGTTGCAGCAGTACTGCCTGACGACGGGCGAGTACTCTACCAAGTCAAGAGTAGGCGGTCTGTCACGACTTCGTTCTCCATCGTTTCGCCTCCTAGTTGGAATCTACGAAGGTGCGAGTAGCCGCAGTTGACGCTCACTTCGCGTTCGAACAGATTGACTGGAAGGTCCAGGGCGATTCTAGTTTTACCAGTCTTCTTGGTACCATCAATCGATAGAGCGACTTTCGCGCCGCGTTCTTTTGCTCCTTCTATCGCATGGAACAGTTCAACCAGCGAGAAGTGTTGAGCGCCGTACAGAATCGATTGCGTATCAACGTAGGGAGGATCGCAATAGATGATGTCGCCGGATCCAGCCATAGCCATTGCTTCGCGGAAGTCCATGTGGGCGAAACCAGCGCCTTGAACCCTCTCAGACCATATGTTGACTCGCTCCTCAAAAGATTCTGGAGTGATAGGCTTATGAACACCGATCGGAGTACTCATATAGCCGTCCAGGCGAAATCGTATGACTCCACCATAGCAAGATCTGCTCAAGAACAAGAGGTCAGCAGGATTCGGATTAGCATTGTATGAAGATTTGACTTCTTCGTATGCTTCGACGCGATCGATTGCTTTATCGAGGCGCGCGTATCTTTCGCGATACCACTGGGTGAGAGTTTGAGGGTCTGAGCGTAATGTAATCCATATCTCGGCTAGCGGTTTGAAGCCATCACTTCCAAGAGCGGTGTGCGGTTTCACAACAGCAAGAACACCACCAGAACCTAGAAACGGTTCGTAGTAAGTTCGATATTCCGCTGGGAAATAGCTTGCGATTTGATGACCGAAACGCTGCTTGTTGCCGACCCACTTAAGCAGCTGCGTCTTGAATGCGGGAGGGTTCATCGTGCCGGTCCGAAGAAGTTCTTGTTGCACAGCGTGGTCGTCTCCCTCTCGCTGTAGGTCTGAATCTTCGCACCCCCGGCAGGATTCGAACCTGCGCGCACGGCTCCGGAGGCCGATGCTCTATCCCCTGAGCTACGGGGGCTCGACGCGTCATGCTAGCGCTCAAGTGTGACACGGCGCTGACAGGCGCTGATCCGCCGTGCTCGAATGTGAGGTTTGCGTCGATAAGGTTGGCCGATGCCGGATGTGCGCGACGGGTTGCGTGACGGGCTGCGCGCCGCTCTCGACGCTGCGGGCCTGGATGAGGCGCGGCCTGAGATCGAGATCGAGCGTCCCCGCGACCTTTCGCACGGCGACTGGTCGTCGAACATCGCCATGGTGATAGCGTCCGCGGCCGGTCGCCCACCGCGTGAGCTGGCCGCTCAGATGGCTGCCGAACTGAACGCCTGCCCGCCACCTCATGTGACGGCCGTGGAGGTCGCCGGGCCGGGTTTCATCAACTTCCGGCTGGCCGAGAGCTGGCTGCACGAAGTGCTCGCCGCGGCAGTCGAGGCCGGGGACGACGGCTACGCCCGCAGCAGTGAAGGCGCCGGCGCCCGTGTCAGCGTCGAGTTCGTCTCGGCCAACCCGACCGGGCCGCTGCACGCCGGCCACGGCCGCTGGGCCGCCTACGGCGACTCGCTGTGCCGCCTGTTGCAGCGCTGCGGATACGAGGTGTGCCGGGAGTTCTATGTCAACGACCGGGGCAGCCAGATCAAACTTTTCGCCGACTCCCTGGCGGCGCGCCGCCGAGGCGCGGAACCACCCGAAGACGGATACCACGGGGCTTACGTCACGCAGTGGGCCGAGGAGATGCCCGCAGACGCTGACGCCCGCGACTGGGGGCTGCGGCGCGCCCGTCAGGACCAGGCCGACACTCTGGCGGCCATGAACGTGGCCTTCGACGTCTGCACGAGCGAGGCGGAACTGGTGGGCAGAGGAGCGATGGACGAAGCGCTCGACGAACTCCGCGGACGCGGCATGGTCTATGAGCATGACGGCGCGGTGTGGCTCCGCACCAGCGAGTTCGGCGACAGCGCCGACCGAGTGCTGATCAAGAGCGATTCAGAGCCCACCTACTTCCTGCCCGACATCGCCTACCACCATGAGAAATTCTCGCGGGGCGACCTCGTGGTGGATGTTCTGGGCGCCGACCATCACGGTTACGTGCCCCGCATGAGAGCCGCGCTGGCGGCGCTGGGCCATGCGCCGGACTCTTACGAGGCGGTGATCGGCCAGAACGTCACTCTGCGGCGCGACGGGGTCGAGGTGCGCCTGGGAAAACGCGCCGGGAACATGGTGCTGGTGTCCGACCTCGTCGAGGAGGTGGGCCCCGATGTGACCAGGCTCGTGTATCTGCTGCAGTCGGTGGACACCACCCAGACCATCGACGTCGGCGTGGTGTCGGCGCAGTCCGCCGAGAACCCGGTCTACTACCTCCAGTACGCCCACGCCCGCATCCATTCCCTGGCTCGTCAGGCCCGGGCTCGGGACGTGATCCGGCCGCCGCTCGCAGAGACCGACCTGTCGGTGCTGGTGCATCAGCGCGAGCTGGAGGTGCTGCGGGTGCTGGCGTCGCTGCCCGACACGGTGACCGCCGCCATGCACGCCCGCGCCCCTCATCAGGTGACGGCCTGGGCCCGCGAACTGGCCGCGGCGTTCCACGGCTTCTGGCACGACTGCCCGATACTGCGCGACGACGTGGCCGACGATGAGCGCGGGGCGCGCCTGTGGCTCGTCGAAGCCACACGGATCGGTCTGGCTGTGGCTTTGGGCATTCTCGGAGTGTCCGCACCCGAACGGCTCTGAAACGGTGAGCGCTCCGGCGGGCACGGGCAGCGGCGTTTCGCAGGCGGCAGATTCGGCGATCGAGCGCCGGCTTCTGCCGGACAATCACGAAATGTCACAGGGGCGCGTCAGTATTGGGGGATGCGATCTGCTGGAACTGGCCCGCGAGCACGGCACGCCGTTGTTCGTCTACGACGAGCAGCATCTGCGCAGCCGCTGCCAAGAAGCCCGCCGCGTCTTCGGCGACCGTGCGGCGTACGCGTCCAAAGCCTTCCTGTGCGTGGCCATGGCCCGTCTGGTCCACTCCGAGGGCTTGTGCCTGGATGTGGCCACCGGCGGCGAGATGCATGTGGCCCTGGCCGCTGGAGTGCCCGGGGACCGCCTGGTGCTGCACGGCAACAACAAGTCGATGTCGGAGTTGCGTGCCGCTGTTGACGCGGGCGTGGGGCGCATAGTGGTGGACAGCTTCGACGAGTTGGACCGCCTCGACGCTCTGCACGCCGAGACGGGGAGCAGGCCCCCTGTGCTGCTGCGTTTCACGCCCGGCGTGGAAGCCCACACCCACGAATACCTGCTCACCGGCGCGGACGACTCCAAGTTCGGTTTCACGGTCTCGACCGGAGCGGCCGAAGCTGCGATGCGGAGGGCCCGGGCGTCGGGTTCGGTGGAAGTGCTCGGCGTCCATTCCCACATCGGCAGCCAGGTGCTCGACGCGTCGTCCTTCACCAAAGCCGTGGCTGTCATAGCCGCAGCAGCAGAGCCTTTCGGTGTGGATGAGATCTCCGTGGGAGGAGGCCTCGGCGTGCCCTACCTGAACGGCGAGACCGCGCCGACGATCACCCAGTGGGGCGAAGCGGTGCATGAGGCCTGCCGGGAGGCTGGAGTCACTGCGCGTGTCACCGCCGAGCCGGGGCGTTCGATCGCCGCGGCCGCCGCGGTCACGCTCTACACGGTGGGCACTGTCAAGACCATCGACGGCGTGCGCACCTACGTCGCGGTCGACGGCGGGATGAGCGACAACCCCAGACCGCTGCTCTACGGCAGCGGCTATGAGTTCTTCCTGCCGCGCTGCGCCGAGGAGCGTCGCAACAAGCTGGTGACCGTGGTGGGCATGCACTGCGAGTCCGGCGACACGCTGGCACGCGACGCTGCGGTGCCTTCCAGCATCGCGGTGGGAGACGTCCTGGCGTCGCCCGTGACCGGCGCCTACGGCCACTCGATGGGCTCGAACTACAACAAGGCGTTGCGGCCCGCGGTGGTTTTCGTCGAAGACGGCCGCTCGCGGCTGGTGGTGCGCCGCGAAACCCGCGACGACCTGCTGGCCTGCGAAATGTTCGACGCCTGACAACGAGCGATGCGCGGGCAGGCGAGAGTTCGTCATGCCGCGGCGTCGCCTGCCTTAGCCCGGACAGCTGCGGCAAGTCCACCCTGGGCGCGGTGAGAGCTCGTCGACGACGCAGCCGTGGAGGTCGCAGAGTTCATCAACGCTGCGGCAAGTCCACCCTGGGCGCGGTGATGAGAACTCGTCTTATCGCAGCCATGTCGCTGCCGCTGTTGTGCGCTGCGCCCACGGGCCGCTCGGACACCGCCGAAACACCGGCGTGCGGACGCTGACGGCGCCAGTATTCGCTCGGCCTCTTCGGCGGCGCGGGATGGCGCCGGGCACAGCGGTCGGCGCCTGCCTTGGCAGGGCCTCCAAGTTTAGGAGGGCTTCGAGGCTCGGTGCAGGAAGCTGGCCATCTGCTGGCGGCTGGTGGGGTCCGCTGGACAGAATCTCAGAGGGTCTGTCGAGCAGCCGCTGGTGATCTCCGCCGCGGCCAGCGAGTCGATGCCGGCCTCATGGGCGTCGCCCTCCTCCGTCGCGTCGACGAATCCCGCTGACGGCGCCGCAGCGAGATCGAAGGCCCGAGTGAGGAACGTCGCCATCTGCCCCCGTGTCACCGCGTCCAGCGGGCAGTAGTTGGCAGGCTCGAGGCTGCAGCCCAGAGTCACCTTCAGCTCGGCGAGGCGATCCACGAAGGCCGCCCACCACAGCGAGGCGTCCACGTCGTCGAAGCGCGAGTCCTCGGAGGCATCGGGATCCTCGTCGTCGATGATGCGCACGAGCAGGACGGCCATCTCCCACCGCAGTATGGGCTCAGCGGGGCAGAGACGTTCCTCTCCGCAGCCGGTGCCCTCGAAGACGCCCGCCGAGATCAGCGAATTGAGCGCTTCGGCATGGACGGGCGCCGCATCTGCCAGGTCGGAGAACTCCTCGTCGGGATCGACGGCTGCCGCCGTCGGTTGAGAGGGCGGCGGCTGGGCGGGCCGAGACGGCGGAGGTTGCGACGACTGCGACGACCGAGACGGCCGCGACGGAGGAGGCAGCACAGGAGGTCTGGAAGGAGGCGAAGACGGAGGAGGAGGGGGCGGAGGCTGCACGGCAGGCTGCACGGGCCGCACAGCCACGGGCCGCACAACCACTGGCTGCACAACCACAGGCTGCACAGCGCTGTCGTCGTCGGTGACTGTGACTACGACGCTGGCGACTTCGACGCTGATGTATTCGGTGGCAGAGGCGGGCCCGACGAGATGAACGATGAGGGCGTTGCGATGGTCGCCGGGGTTGTCGATGTCGTCGTCGACGCCGGTGACGGTGACGGTCTGGGGAGTGTTGTAGTTGTCGGCGGTGAACGTCAGCCGCTCAGATGACGTGGGCGCCGTGGAGTCGTCGGGGCCGTCGATCAGTGCCGTGCCCGGGTCGCGGGAGCGGACTACGATTATCACGTCGGCGCTGGGTTGAGCATTCAACACGACCGTGTACGTGTCGGTGCCCGCATTCTCGGCGACGAGTGTGCTGCTGCCGCTTTGTGAGATGGTCACAGCCGGGGTGCCCGTCGTCGGCGGCAAGTCTTTGATGGTCAAAGCGGCGGCTTTGTCGACTGAGCCGGCGAGGTCGAAGCCGACGGGTTCCAAAGCGCCGATGCCGACGTCGACTGGCTCATCGCTGGTTTCGATGCTGCTGTCGGTCTCTGCGGTCAAGGTGACGGTGACAGAACCCGCTGCTGGGCCTGTGAACTTGATCGTTGCCGCACCGCTGTTCAAGTTGGAGCAGGCCACGCCGGCCGGCGGCGAGGTCGGGCAGGCCAGCGTGTAATCCGCGCCCCTCGTGGCGGCGCCGTTGCCGGTGTTGAACGTCAACGGCACCGTCAGCGTCTCGCCGGCGACGAGGCTGCGGTTGAGTGCGAGCCTGTAGTCGATGGCGCCGCCTTCTGTGACGGAATCACCGGCGGCGCGTGACCATTCGACCACGGGAGTCTTGCGTTCGACGCAGGGCCGGGGCACTCTGCGGTCGTCATCGACGATCGTGATGGTCACGGGCGAGTCGGTCACCGTGACCACGTCTGCCAGGCCCGCGGGACGATGCAACACGATCGTGAAGGTCTCGTTGTCTTCGATGGCGCTGTCCGCGATCGTTGTGAGCGAGCCCGAGAATCTTGTCTGCCCGGCCCGGATCCGAGCATTTTCGACCGAGTCGCTGAACAGGTTGAGAATCGGGAACACATCGTTGCGGCCCCCGCCGCGAGAAACGCCCGAGACCCTGGCAGTTCCGGGTCGCACTTCGACCGGCAGCTTTATGTCGTCGGCGTGCGTGCCCCCGAACAGTTTCACACTGACTTCGACCGAGCCGCCCTCAGTCACGCAGGTGGAAGCGACGCTCAGCTGAGCCCGCAGGAGCGGCTTCGTGGCGGCAGTGCCCGAGATCGTCACCTCGACCGGATCGCCGAGATACAGAAGCGAGTCGGGGCCCGTGCCCGACGACTGGTCGCGCCATTTCAGAGTGAACGTCTCGTCGGGCTCGTCGATGCTGTCGCCGAGCACCGCCAGCTGCGCGCTGCCGCTGCGGCTGCCCTGGGGGATGGTGACCTGCACTTGGCGACGCGCGAAGTCTCGGGCGCCGAAAGTGGCGCTGCCGTCGACGACGCTCACCGGCAAGGTGTATTCACGGCTCGCCACGCCGTCGAGCAGCGTGGCCGTCACTACGACATGGGCGCCCTCACGAGTGGTGGCCTCGAGGCCGGAGGCGCCAGAAACCGACAGCCTGGCACGCGGCGCGCTGTCCGAAGAAGACCCGGAGTGGCCGCGCAGGTGCAGATCCCAGGAATTGAGCTTGCTGCGATAGAGGTCCTCGAAACGACGATCGTCGCTCGGGCGACGCGGCACACCGTTGGATACCGTGTCGGTGATCCGCAGAGTCCAAGTGCCCTCGGGATCCTCTCCCAAGAAGGCGTTCGACGCAAAGAGCATCCCGTCGGGCCTGTTGGACTGAGACCGCGGGAAATCGCAGTCGGGGAAGTAATATTCGCCGACCTGCAAGCCGTAGCAGTGATCGCGGTGGCCGATCGGCTCGATCAGCGTCGATGTCGTGCCGCTGGGTGAAACGACCTCTATCCGCAGATCCCTCCCGAACTGCGAGCTTATGTCCAGGTTCACCGAGAGGTGTTCGATGAAGTCGATGGCGGCGCCCGACGGCACTTCCAGGCTGTGCTCCAGCGCCGTGCCGTCGTTGGGGATCAAGGCTGCGACCCCCGAGGGGAAGCCCTGTTTCGGCAGCCTTATCTCGCCTGAGGAGACCGTCTGCGTCAGCTCCGCCGGCAGCCGCTGCCATCGCAGGGCCGCAGCCACGGCGGCGGACGCGTCCACCACGCCGAAGCCGTAGTGATGGTTGAAGTTGTAGCTCGAGCTGCTCGAACCGTACTTGACGCCGCCCGTGCGCCAGCCCGAATGGCTCGAATGGTTCTTCTGCGCGGTGCCTGCGAGGAGCAGCTTGACGTCGCGCCAGCTGAGATACGGGTTGGCGCTGCGGACCAGGGCGATCACGCCCGACACTTGCGGGGCCGCTGCGCTGGTCTTGCCGAACACTGCGTAGAGGTTGTCACCGGTGGGCGCCAGCAGCTGGTTGTCGTCGTCTGCGGCGTCGCCTTCGGAGGGCGCGCACATCCACAGGCCCGAACCGATGTTGGAGTACGAGGCATGCACGCCGTCGTCGTCGACAGCGCACACCGCCAGCGCCGCCGGATGAGCGTGGCGCTCGTTGATGTTCACCTGTCCCGAGCCTGCGAGCGAGGTTCGTCCGTTTCCGGACGAGAACACATAGAGCGAGCCCAAGCCGCCGAATCCGCTGGTCCTGCCTTGCTCGAGGGCGTTCCAAGCGGCGCTTGAGATCCGCTGGTAGGGCGGATCGTCGCTCCCGCCGAAGCTCCCGTTGTAGACGGCCACCACCGTTGCGTTGCGTTTCAGCGCGTCGCTGAGACTCGCCGGGGAAGCGACCACGTTGTAGTTGAAAAGGGTGGCTCGGGGCGCCACGCCGCGTCCCCCGACTTCGTTGTCGCGTGCCGCTATCACGCCGGCTACGGAGGTGCCGTGGCCGGTGGGGCCTTCACCGGCTGAAGTGCCCGTGTAGTCGATCGAGCGGCTGAGGTCGACGTTGTCGACGATGTCGTGATGATCGGGGTTCCAAGTCTCGTCGAGCACCGCGACATTGACGTTGGCGCCTTTGCTGGTCGCCCAGGCGTTGCCGATGTTTATGTCGCCGCCGGCCGGGGCCGAGCCCAGCCGCCGGTCGAAGGAGCGCGCCTTGTCGAGGTGCCACAGGCATCCCGACAACTCGTCGGACAGCCAAGCCTCGAATTCCTGGCATTCGAGGCCGACCTCGCCGCGGTAGAGAATCGGTGCATTGGGCGCGACTGCTTGGGCGACTTCCGTCGCTGACGGCTCGGGCAGCTCTGAGAGCTCGGACAGTGCAGCGGCTGTTTGCGATTCAAACGGTGCAGGCAGTGCATGCAGTGCAGAAGGGGCGGACGGCTCTGCGGGGAGCTGTGCGGCGGACTGCGGCGCAGCGGAGTGTCCGTCTCCGGCGGCGAGCGCGGCGAGCAGGGCCACGGACATCGCTAACAGCAAGCCTGAGAGCCACAGCGCGCCCGCTCTCAGGGTCGAGGTGCTCAAAACCCCTTCGGCGGGCATCTATACGCCCTCTTTGCGTTGCCGGACGAGTCGGGGCGCAGAAAGTGCCGGGGGCTGATTGGGGCCACCCCCCCCCCGCAGTGATTGCCGGTCGCTTCTCGGCATCCCTGCGAAGTCACACGAACCTCTGTCTCCATAAGAACCTCTGTCTCAAAGAACCTCTGTCTCAAAGAACCTCTGTCTCACGGAAGGAGACTCGCCTCACATTCATAAGCGTATGCGCGTTCATAGGCGTATGCGCGGCGGGGTGGTGGGCCCGCCGACGCAACGGCGAGGTCAGAAGCGTCTCTCCACTTCGGCCTTGAACTCCTGGTTGAAGAGGCTGTAGGAGCCTGTGAGAAGTTCGGCGAGCAGCGGCGCAGGAAGGTCGGCGTTGTCGCCGGTGAGCTGGTCGGTCTGCACGAAAAGGGTGGAGTCGCCGTCGGTGCTGTGAACTATGAAACGGTGGTCGTCGACGATTCCGGGGGCGAAGGCGATCTCGTCGGACCAGCTGAAGGAGTGCCCGTCATCCCACGACAGCACATGGGGGAACTCGGTCGCGACGCCCTCGTTCAGGTAGACGGCGACTCCCTCGCCGCCGTCCTCGAGTTCTCCGGAGACGCCCTGAAGGGTGCTGCTCCATTCGGGCATCGCCTCGAAGTCGGTGAGCACCTCCCACACCTGCTCGGGCTCGGCTTCGATCACGACCTCTGTGTAGACCAGCAGCGAGCCGTCGTCCTGAGGCCTGATCTCAGCGAGCGCGCGGCTCGGATCAAGCGGCGACTCAGTGCGTTGATAGGGGCTTTCGTCGTCGCCGCCGCAGGCTGTCAGCAGCAGCAACAGCACGCTCAGTGCCGCTAAGAGCGTCCGGGCGGACGTCTTGCTGGATGCATTCCTCGGTCTCAAAGCATCCTTCATCTGAACGACACCTCCTGTTTCTGTAGTTTCTCGGCGGCGTCGCCGCGTCCAGCTTGTTCTCAGCCCATGCTACCGGCAACGTCGCTGCCGGCAGCATGGCCGGCGACGGCAGCCACCGTGAGGCGTTCGCAGACACCGGTTCCGGGACTCTTGAGACAGGCGGGCTGAGCGTGCTCGGACACGGCCCGCGGCAACGGCGCCCGGCCTCCATCGCGGTCAGGAACCGCAGAAGTGCGACCAGACCGCTTCGGAACGGGCGGGGCCGATCCCGGAGACCGCCTGCAGGTCGGCTCGGCGCCGGAACGGCTGCGCCTCTACCAGCCGGGCTGCGAGCACCCGGCCGATCCCGGAGACTGCCTGGTAGTCGGCGGCGCTGCGGCCGGCGATCACGCAATCCCGAGGAGCGGGCGTCGCTGCGGGCGGAACGGCTGTCGTGGACGGCGCGACCCGCTCGGCAGGCTCGAAATCGGGCGATCCGGCGCCGCATCCTGCCAGAGTGGCGCTCAAGGCGTCGGCCTCGGCCTGATCGACCGCCAAACCCCAGTCGGCTTTGACGGCCACGGTGGTGACAGCCAAAAAGCAGCGGCCCTGCGCCGTGACTCTGTATCCGCCGCCGCAAGCCGACGACGAGGCAATGTCGGCGTCGGACCATTCCGATATGTCGTCTGCACCCTTGGACTGGTTAACGCAGGCACGAGACGCCACATGATTGGACGGATCCTGACTGAAACGCTGCTTCTTGCCGCTCGACCAGTCCCTGCCGCCGGATTCATGCGCCTCAAGCAATGCCACTACATGATCGACGTTGCAGGTGTCGATACGGGTCCCCGTATAAGGATCAACCGACCCGACCGCGCCGCGGCAAAGACCACTGTTGTGGGGCCCCCACTCATCTCGGGCGTAACCCGCCCCAACCTCAGCAGCGACCGGCAACTCCACTTGCGGCAGCGAGACCACCGGCACTGACGCAACCGGCGCCGACGCAGTGGGAACCACCACCGACGGCAAAGAAGTCGTCGTGACAGGCGCCGGAACCTCCGCAGGCGGCGCAGAAGTCGTCGTGACAGGCGGCGCCGTGGTGGTGACGACCGCCGACGTGGCGGCAGTCGCCGAAACCTCCGCAGACGGCGCAGAAGAAGTCGTCGTGACGGTCACTGCAGCCGCCGCAGGCGCCAGAGAAGTCGTCGTGGCAGGCGCCGCCGACGGCTGAGAGGTCGTCGAAGCATCCACCGCAGGCAACGTCGAGGAGGCCGGAATCGATTCTTCAGCAACCGGCGCAGACGGAACAGAAATGTCAGACGCCGACACCGACGGCGACTCGCCCTCTGCAGCCTCGGCGCTGGGCACCGTCGCCGTCGGCACAGAAACCTCTGCAGGCGCCGACACAGTCGGCGAAGGCGCTGCGTCTTCGGTCTCGGTTGCAGCAGCAGCGGCGGCGGGCGGCGCCTGCTCTGACGATGTTGACGTTTCTGTGCCGTCAGTCGGAGCGCAGGCCACAGCACCGGCGAGCGAAACCACGATCAAAGTGCGAGCCGCTCGACCGAACCGCAGCGAACATCGAGCCCCGCCGCGCGGAACACGGCCCCCACAAGAAGCAATGCCTGAGGAAGCAATGCCTGAGGATTGCCATAGTGTCATTGCCTTGACGCTAGCCGTCGAGACGACTCGCATCGTTCACCACCACCGACCAGAACTCCCGCAGCCCCCGAACTCCCTGCGAAGCAAAATAAGGGCTTGCCTGTGTTTTATTGTGGCGGTGTTTGATTGTGGCGGTGTTTTATTGTGGCGGTTCGGGGTCGAAGTGTCGGGTTGCGCGGGTGATCATGGTGGCTGCTTCTTGGCGGCTGATGGGCTGATCGGGGCAGAAGCTCAACGGTTCGCTGGCGCAGCCGGTGGTGATGCCTGCTGCGTAGAGGGCGTCGACGGCCGCGGCATGCGGGTTGTCGGCGGTGTCGACGAATCCGGCGGGGTCGGCGTCGGGGAGGTTGTGGGCGGCGACGATGAGCCGGGCTGCTTGGGCTCGGGTCAGCACGTCTCTGATGCATGAGTCGTCGTCGGTGTCGCCGCTGTCGTCGCAGACTGTGGCGACGCCGAGCTCGGCGAGGCGCGTCAGGTAAGGCGCCCACCAGTCTTCGGTTGCTTCATCGCTGGCGTCGGCGCCTTCTGTTCCGCTGCCGGAGGCTTCACCGTCTTCGCCGGGTGTTGCCTCGTCGGGAGTTGCTGTTTCGCTTTCGGAGGCTTCACCGCTGTCTGGGGTCTCGGTTTCGGGGGTTTCTGTGTTGGTGTCGGGTGTTTGTCGATTGTCGAATAGTCGTGCGAGTATGACTGCGAATTCCCAGGTGGTGACGGGTTGCTGCGGACATAGCCGGTCTTCGGTGCAGCCGACGCCGTCGAGTGTTCCGTCTTCGGTGAGTTCCGTGAGCAGTTCGCGATGCACGGGTGAGGCGGTGTCGAGGTCTGCGAACACCGGCCCGGTTTCGGTTTCATCGAGTGTGACCTCTTCAGACGACGATTCTTCGGTGTCGCCGGCTGCGACGTGTTGTGCTGTTCTGGCGATGAGGCTGGCGAATTGCTGCAGCGTGATCATCTGGTCGGGACAGTAGTTCAACGGTTCGCTGCTGCAGCCGTTGGTGATCCCTGCCGCGTGGAGTGCGTTGATCGCCGCGGCGTAAGCAGCGTCTTGTGGCACGTCGGCGAACACGGTCCGCCCGGGATCGGGCAGCCCGAAAGCGGTGGCGATGTAGTAAGCGGCCTGGGCGCGGGTGAGCTGCTCGTCGCCGCAGCCGTCGCCGCTGTCACAGCTGTCGGTGAGGCCGAGTTCTGTGAGACGCTCCAGGTACGCCGCCCGCCACGCTTCGCCGCCGGTACCGTCGCCGTCGTTGTCGGTTTCGTCGCCGTCTGGCGTGTCGCCGGTTTCTGTCGCGTCGGGAGCTCTTCCGGGGTCTGTCTGGTCGCTGTCGCCGGTTTCGCCGCTGTCTGGGTCTGTTTGTTTGTCGTCGTTGTCTGGTTGATTGTTTTTGTCGAGTTGGCGCTGGAGTATGACAGCTAGCTGCCAGCGGGTGAGGGGCTGTTGCGGGCAGAGCTGGTCGTCGCCACAGCCGACGTTTTCGAGGGTTCCGTCTTCGGTGAGCCCGGTGACGGCTTCGCGGTGGGTGTCGGAGGTGTCTTTGAGGTCCTCGAAGTCTGTGTCGGTCTCGGTCTCGGATTCGGGGTCCAACTCTTGCTCGGTGTCAGTGTCGGGTTCGGGCTCTGTGTCGGTGCCAGTGCCGGGTTCCGGTATCGGGGTCGTCGTCGACGGCGGCGGCGGGGGTGGTGGTGGTGGTGGTGGTGGGGTTACCGGAGGCGTGACCGGCGTGATCGGCGGGGTTGGCGGGGTTGGCGGGGTTGGTGTCACCGGCGTAACAGGCGTAACAGGCGTAACAGGCGTGACAGGCGGCGGGGGTGGGGGGTCGTTGTCGATGATGGCGACGGCGACGCTGCTGGGCGTGCCGGCTGTGTATCCGTCGGGGAGCGTGCCGAGCCCGATGGTGAGCGTCTCAGACGGTTCGTCGATGTTGTCGTCGGTCGCGGCGAGCGTGACGCTGCCTGAGGACGCTGAGCGGGTGACGGTGACGGAGGCGGCTGAGAGGTTGTAGTCCGCGGCTACGGCGCTGCCGTTCACGACGGTGAGCGGGATGGTCACGTTGGTTGCGGCGGCTTCGGCGAGCGTGACGGTGACAGTGAGCGTGCCGCCCTCAGTCACGCTGCCGTTGTTGCTGACCGCGAGTGTGACGGCGGTGGCGGGGGTGGCGGGCGCGTCGACGACGGTGAAGGCGGCGGTGTCGTCGCTGGTTGTGGTTCCGCCGTCGAGGCCTGACGCGGTGAGAGTGCCGAGCCCGATGTTCACGGTCTCACCGGTTTCTGTGGCGGCGTCGTCAACAGCGGTCAATGTGATCGTGACGGATCGTGCTGCTGCTGCGCCGCCGGTGAAAGTCACGGTCGCGTTGCCGCTGTTCAGGCTCGCGCAGGCCACGCCTGTCGGCGACGGGGCGGGGCAGGCGAGCGTGTAGTCGCTGCCTCTGGTGGCGGCGCCGCTTCCAGTGTTGAACGTCAGCGGCACCCTCAAACTCTCTCCGGCGGTCAGGGCGCGTCCGAGTGTGAGCGTGTGATCCAGCGCGCCGCCTTCTGTGAGCGTCGTTCCGGCTTGGCGTGTGAGCGTGACCGTGGTGGCGTCGCCGTCGGTGATGGTGACCGTGACGCTGGAGGGGGTGCCTGTGGTGTATCCCTGCGGCAGTGCTGCGAGCTGCAGGGTGAGCGTCTCTGAGGGTTCGTCGATGCTGTCGTCTGTCGCGGTGAAAGTCGCTGTGCCTGCGCTCTGCCCGGCAGTGACGGTGATGCCGGCGGGGGCTGTGTAATCCGCGGCGACGGCAGTGACGGGCGTCGCCACGACCGGGATCGTCACGTTGGCTGTCGCGGGTGCGGCCAGGGTGGCGGTGACTGTCAAGTTCTGGCCTTCTGCGACGCTGCCGCTGCTTGCGGTGAATGCGACGGCGGTGCTCGTGGGTGTGTCGTCGTCTGTGACGGTGACGCTGCTGCGCGAGTTCGACACGGACACGCTGTAATCGGTCCCGGAACGCAAAGCCAGCCCGACTGTGCTGCCGGGCTCGGCGATGCTGTCATTAGTGGTGGGCACGCTGTAGGAGACTCGCGTGTCGCCCGCGGGCAGTGTCACGGTCTTTTGGCCTTGATCGTCAGCGTCGACATGATCGCCACCGGTTTCAGTGACGGTCAGATTGACTGTCAAAGGCAGCGACGACGCGACGGTGGCCACCAGCGTGAACACCACGGCGGCGCCTTCCGCGATCGACGCGTCCACGGCCTGCAAAGAGATGATCGGGCCCGTTTCGTCGTCTGTCAACGTCAAAGAAGCACTGTTGACGACCAACCCGGTCGAAGCGCCCGAGACGATGATCGTCGCGTCGGTTTCTTTGACCTGATCATTCTCCGGCGCCAACGTGAACGTGCCCGTGCCGGTCGCAGCGCCGGCAGCGATGGTGACGTCGAAAGCCGCTGGCGGGGTGAAGTCCACGAACTCGTCGCCTGAGGGGCCCGCGACAGTGACTCGCACCGTCTTGACAGCATCGAAACGCACCGTCGCGTCATCCACCGTCGCGGTCACCGTCACCACCGTGTCCGCGGCTGGTGCGTTCTCAGCCACCGACAACCGGTCCAAACTCAAGTCGATCTCCGGGGTGGCGTCGTCGTCGGTGACGGTCGCTTCCACATCAGCGACACCAGAAATCTCGTCATAATTCGTGTCTGCGGAATCCGTGGTGTGACTGATAGTGGCGGTGCGCTCGTCGCCGGAGTCGTCAAGATCGTTGTTCACGCCGGTCACCGTGACCGTCTGCGGCACGTTCCAGGCGGTAGCGCCCGTCGGGGTGAACACCAGCGTGTCCGTGACTGTCGGATTGTCCGGGTTCGGGGTGTCGGGCCCGTCCACCCGCGCCGCGCCCGGCGTGTCCGAAGTGACCGTCACAGTCACATCATGAGTCGGTTGACTGTCCAAAACGATCGTGTAAGTGTCGCTGCCTGAACTCTCCCCGACGGTCGTGCCGCCGATCTCGGTGATCGTCACACCCGCGGTGTCGTTGTCGGCGATAGTCACCGCCGCGGTCGAGGGAGTGCCCGCTGTGTAACCCGACGGCAGAGTGTGCAACTCCAAAACCAGCGACTCCGAGTCCTCATCGAGATCGTCGTCTGTCGCGGTGAACGTCGCGGTGGCCGACGTGTCGCCTTGCGCGACGACGACGGTCGCGGCCAGCGTGAAATCGGATGCCGACGCGGTCGGGCTGCCGGTAGTGCGCATCCGCACCGGAACGCTCACCCCGCCCGACGGCGCCGCCGACCCCAACGTAACCGTCACCGTCAACGTGGCGCCCTCGGTCACGTCGCCGCTGTTGCTCACCGCCAGGGTCACCGCCACATCATCCGGCGCCGGGGGATCATCGTCGTCGGTGATCACGACACCGAAAGTGTTGTCATCGGTGTTTTCAACGCCGTCGTCGCTGGGCGCGGCGCCACCGCCGGTGTTGGTGGCCAAATCCGTGTCAGCGAGATCACCCAACGCCACGGTCAACGTCTCGGAGTCGCCCTCATCGGTGCTGTCATCAACAACCGTGAGCACCAGCGTCGCCGTCTGTGCCGCCGCGCCGGCGAGCCGCACCGTCGGCGTCAACGACGCAGCCCCGGTCAGCGTGACGCCGGTGTTGACACCGTCACCGGTTTTCAACGCCAAACCGAAATCGCCGATCGTGATCCCTGCGCCGCTGAACTCCAACGGCACATCCACCTGCTCGCCCACAACCAGCGCCCGGTCCAGCGTCACCGTGAGCTCCGCCGCACGATCCGCCGCAGACGCGGACGCGTCCTCGACGATGGCGCCGCTGTCAACACGCGACAACGTCACCGTCGTGGGATCGTCGTCAGTCAACGCCAGCGTCGCCGATGTGACCGTCGGCGTGGGCGTGCCCGACACCGAACCCGACACGGTGACCGTCTCATCAGTTTCATCAGTGCCATCGACTGCCGGGGTCAACACGAAAGTCCCTGAGCCCGAGCCGGCGCCCGCGGCGATGGTGAAAGTGAAGTTAGGCACCGCCGTGAAACCGACCACACCGGAACCGCCGGAACCCGTCACAGACACGCCCACTGTGCGCGCCGCGTCGAAACGCACAGTCCCGCCGACCGTCGCGGTCACCGCGACATTCGTGGTGCCTCCGCCCTCAGCCACCGAAGACGGCACCACGCTCAACGCGATCGACGGCACGGTCTCGTCATCAGTGATATCGATCTTCGTGTTTTTGAACACCACGCTGCCGAGCGTGCCGGTGATCGACAGCGACTGCGTCGGCTCAGACAGCGTGTCGTTGGTCGGGGTCAACACGAAAGTCGTCGACGCTGACGCTGCGCCGGCAGGGATCGTGATCATCTGAGCCGCCACCGACTCATAATCCGTGCCCTCGGTCGCGGTGTCAGTAGCAGCGCCGACCGACACCGTCACATCCTGAGACGCAGCGAACCTCGTGGCGCTCGTGATCGTGGCGGTCACCCGCACCGTCCGCGCGCCGCCGTCCTCAGCCACACTCAACTGCACATTGTCCTTGCCTGTGTCAGCATCCACGCTCAGCGTGATCGCAGACGGCGGCGCATCGTCATCAGTCACCGTCACCGTCGTGGCCGCCCGGGCGCCGAGCGTGTGACCCGAACCGGCGCCCAGCGTCAAGATGATCGTCTCAGACGGCTCGTCAATATTGTCGTCGAGCACCGCCACGGGGATCGGGACACTGGAATCGCCCGCAGCGATGGTGGCCGTGCCCGACAGCTCCGTGAAATCAGACCCTGACGCGGCGGTGCCGGTGACCGTGTAAGAAACGACAGTGTTCACAGCCGGCACGGGCGACGCGTTCACCGTCACCGTCACACTACGGTCACCCGACGCCTCACCACCGGCATAGCTTGCGGACGCGAACTGCACCGCTGGAACGTCGTCGTCAGTCACCGTCACCGTCACACTGTCAATACCGGAGATCTCGTTGTATTTAGCGTCGGTGGATGCTGTGGTGTGGGAGATCACCGACCTGCGCCGGTTGTTCGGATTGTCGATGGCGTCGTCGACGCCGGTCACCGTGACCGTCTGCGCGACGTTCCAAGGTTTCGTTCCGCCGGTCGGGTTGAACACCAGCGTCTCAGACGCCGTGAAATCCGTGTTGCTGTCGGTGCCGTCCACCACCGCGACAGTCCCGTCGTCGGAAGCGACCGTCACGGTCACATCATGAGTCGGGTCGCTGTCCAGCACCACCGTGTAAGTCACAGTGCCGGTGTCCTCTGCGACAGTGAGCGCAGACTCCGAGACCGTCACACCCGCAGACACGACCACATCGTCGTCGTTGTCGGTGATAGGAATCGTGACCGATCTAGTCCGGACGCTCCAAGCGCTGACAGCATGCGGGAACGAACCCAAAGAGATCACCACAGACTCGCCGTCGTCGTCGACGCTGTCGTCAACAGCAGATACCGTGAAAGTCTTAGAAGACTCATCAGCAGCGAAAGTCACTGACGCGGGAATCCCCGAATAATCCGCGGCAGAAGCACCGCCCCGATAAACCGCAGAGATCGGAATAGTAACACTGCGACCGGGAGTATCGCTGAGTTCGATCGTGACGGTCGCCGCGGCACCGCCCTCGGCAACCGTATAAGAAGACTCGGCG
Organism: Acidimicrobiaceae bacterium; assembly: GCA_026708645.1. Lineage (GTDB taxonomy): Bacteria > Actinomycetota > Acidimicrobiia > Acidimicrobiales > Aldehydirespiratoraceae > Aldehydirespirator. The sequence continues at coordinate 50,856 of JAPOUM010000016.1, forward strand.
AAACCAGTCAGCACGCCCCGCTCATTGTTCCAAACCTCGAACTCGGCGATAGCAGGTGGATCCGAAGCTCCTGTGATTCGCAGTCTCACCATGCTGGCAGACACCGGCTCGAAAACAATCTCCCGGGAAGCGCCGATCGCGGTGCCAGTATGCAAATCAACCCAACTGGAACCGTCATAATACTGAACCTTGAAACCCGTCACACGCTGCAAACCAGCAGAAGCAGGTTCTTTGAGTAACACGCGATCAAAAGTCTGAGTTCCGTCGAGCGTGATAGTCAAGTGATCTGTAGTGCTGCCAGATGCTGCTTGCCAATAAGTGGAATCATCCTCATCCACAACATTGGAAGCGACAAACGAATCTCCCGACTGAGTAGAAGAGGCAACAACAGGCCGTTTGTAAGCCAGACTCTGCGGATCATTCCACACCTCAAACTCAACTATGTTAGTGCTGCCTTTACTTCCATTTCTGTTTGCCGATATTGTCTGATATCTTACTCGATCGCTCGAGACAGACGGAAAAGTTATCGTCAACGCCGGGCCGATGGTGGTGCCAGAATGCAGATCCACCCAGTTCGTGCCGTTATGATACTGAACCTTGAAACCGTTTATGTTTTGCGCTTCTTCGAATTCTTTGATAACTATCCGGTTGAAAGTCTGAGTGCCGTCCAGCATGACAGTAAGATGCGGGGCTGTGTCTTCTATATCGTTAGGCTGCCATCTCCGGTTGGTGCTGCCTGCGGCCCAATAAGACCCGGTACTGCCGTCAACAGCCCGAGCGCCAACGAATCTTGTGTCTGTTGGTTCCTCGTCATGAACGTCGTAAGATGATGCTGTTACGGGTTGAGCAAAAGCCAAGCTCCTACTTCCTTTGACTGCGCTTCGCGCGGTCAGCACAAGCATTGGCAAAAGATCGTTCGGAGCCTTGGCGGGCAAGCCTGTGACTATCGTCTCGCCGCGTATCGTGTGGAAGTTGTATTCGGTGTCGGGAGTGCCCATCACAGTCACTTTGACGACTTCGGCGTTCAGTTTCTGCAGTGCCAATCGGCCGTTCGACGGCCAGTCGAAGACACCGGCATACACTATAGAATTGTCAGTGTCAGTGGTGTAGTAGCCCCATGACGGCACGGAGAACCTCAAAGGGTTCGGTTTCTTGACATCAAAGATAGCAGAGCCATGGGTGTCCAGCCAACCGGATACCGCCATTAAGGCATCAATATTTTCCTGAGGCATCACACCCGGGGCGGTGGGGCTGACATTTAGCAGATAGTTGCCATCATTGGACACATTGGTGAACAATTCGCGCACCAGTTGTGAGTTGGGTTTCCAGTTAGTGTCATCAGCATCATAGCTCCAGTTGTCGTTGATCGACTGGCTGCTCTCCCAGTCAGGCCAAGCAGATTGAGGTCCTTGCCGTTCTGCTGAAGTGTCATAATCACCGACACTGTCCGGATGTTCTATCCTGCGCTTCCCGATGCGATCTATGATCAGTGTATCTGGCGATATCACTCTGAGAAATTTATACATTTCTTTGCCGAGCTCAAAAGTCCACGAATGGATCCATTCGCCGTCGAACCAGAAAATCGCTGGATCAAGTTTCTCTATCAGTTCACGTAACTGCTCTTTCATCGCTGCCAAATAACTTCTAGTAGTCGATATATTTGATGACTCATTGAAAACGTAATGCCAATCCAATGTCGAATAATACACAGCGAATACCAAACCCTCAGCACGCACTGCCTCTGCTAACTCAACAAGAGGATCACGCCCCCAGCCATTCATATCATGAATATCATAGTCTACTGTAGGGCTACGATGCTTGGTCTCAAAACCTTTCACGTTAGTGTCGAACATACTGAACCCATCATGATGCTTCGCAGTGATGATCACATACTTCTGACCCGCATCTTTCGCGAGTTTTGCCCATTTCTTTGCATCAAAACTGCTCGGATTGAACAAAGCAGACGCACGATTCTCATAATCCTGAATCGAGATACGGCACCAATGAATTATCCATGAAGCAGCCAAATCACGGCATCCTGGCCACCTGCCGGCGAGATGTGAATACGGGCCCCAGTGGATGAACTGACCGTACTTGGCGTCGCGCCACCAACGCATCCGCTCATCGAACTCCGCTTTCGTCTCATCAGCAGGATCCTCGCCGAACACGAACCAGTTGATGTTCGCGTCAGTAGCCTGAGGGAACACGAAAAACACGTCATAGGTTCCCGCAGAGATCCCCGACACGTCCGCATACAACTCCCTGAACACCAACCGGCCGCCGGTGTCCGTGATCTCCAGGTTCGCCACCCTGGTGCCCGACACCGAACCTAGCCTAACCTCTATCGTGTCACCCGCGTCAGCGCTAGAAGCTGCCAGAGACACCATCAAAATATCAGGCGCCTCACCGAAGCGCACATTGTTGAAACGCAGCCAATCACCCGCGTCAATGCCCGACACAGAAGAATAATCAGGCGCTACATCATTGTTCGCCGGACCGTTCGGGCTGGTGCGATCGTCAGCCATATGAGCCTGCAAAACACGCCGATCGTCATCAGTGATCGACACCACCGTGGTAGCCGGAACCCCCGCCGTCACCCCTGAAGGCAACACCCCGAAACCGATCGTCACCTGCTCACCCTCATCCACCACCGTGTCATCGAGCGCAGAGAATACGAAACTCTTCGAAGTCTCACCGCTCGCGAAGACGACGTTGTCGGGTACGCCTGAGTGATCCGCCTCATTGGCGCGGCCTGTGACAGTCACCGTTAGCGGTATCGTCACGCTGCGCCCGGGATCCGCGCTCAACGCCACCGTCACTGTCACCTGATCCTCACGCGAGCTTGTGGACGTATCGTCACGCTCAGCGACGCTCAACGCCGCGCCCGTCGAGAACCTCACCGTCACCGCGGTCTCGTCAGACACGCCGATCAGCGCATCCCCCTGAGCCAAGCCCTCCAGGTCAACGATGCCGTCGTCGTCGACCACCGTCACCAGCACCGACACCACGTCGATCCCGTCATAAGCCTCGTCAACAGACGCCACCGAATGCGTGATCTCCACGACACGCGCGCCGCCGGGCTCGGCCACCAGATCATCCACACCGCGCACCGCCACCACCTGCGGCACATCCCAATCCGCGACGGTGAACACCACATCCACAGACGACGACACCCACACCACGTCACCGCCGGGAGCGTCCACCTCCACACCAGCCCCAGGCGACACCGACACCGTCACCGGCGACAACGGCGCAGACGCCAACACCACGCTGTAACCGTCGATCAGAGTCGAACCATCCTCAGACACCACCGTGCCGGCCGGGTCACCCGACTCAACCACGACAACCTCCGCCACCACAGCACCGGGATCAGGATCTAGGACGGGATCAGGATCAGGATCGATCTCAGGATCGATCTCGGAGTCGGGGTCGGGCTGAGGGTCGGTCTCGGGGTCTATCTCAGAATCGACCTCGGGCTGGGGCTCAGGATTTACCTCGGGCTGGGGCTCAGGATCGGGGTCGGTGTCGTCGTTGGTGATCACGCCTGTGGCAGTGCCCGCGACGGTGCTCACCGACGCGTTCACAGCACCCGTCAACACCACCGTCACCGTCTCATCAA
>JAPOUM010000018.1 GCA_026708645.1 Acidimicrobiaceae bacterium
CCGCCAACACAAACAACACCGCCCGACCGCCACCAGACCGACCCGGAGTGTGCATCACCCCACACTACGCAGAAGACATCAAGCCTGTCAAGGGCCTGTCAGATCGGGCCTGTCAGCCCTTTTCTAGGTGGTGGCGCGGTGCATCGTTCCGGCTACGAGTGCGGGAGATCCCAGAGCGGTCAGCATCAGCGCTGACAGGGGCACGCCCAGACTCAGAAGACCGCTGACCAGCGCTGACAGCAGGGCTGCCGTTCCCAGCAGCGCCGCACGGAAAGTGCCGATCCCGAAACCCGATTGCGGCGGCAGCGCGGCCACCAGCATGGCGTTGGCCACGGGCATGACCGACACCGCCACGCCGACGAAGGGCACCAGCAGCCACACTCCCACATCGGCCGGCGCCAGCAGCATGGGCAACCCCACAGCCGTGGCGCAGGCCATCATCAACCGGGCCGTCCACGGGCCGCCTTTGCGGTCATAGGCGACGCCGCCCAGCAGCTTCACCGGCGCCGACAAGAACCGTCCCGCCGCCAGCAGCACTCCCACCAGGCGCAGATCCACTCCCCGGCCCTCGAAGAACACAGGCGAGAAGCCGATCACCACGAAATGCAGCGACACCCCGCCGAAGCTGGCGTAACCGGCCAGCCGGTAGGTCTGCTTGCGGGTGTATTCCACGAGCTGGGCCAGCCACGGCAGCTGCGTCACCGCACGGTCGGCCTCAGGCCAGCGAGGCACATAAGCCACAGCCAGCAGCGCAGGCATCGCGCAACCGACGAACACCCACCGCCAGCGTCCCCCGGCGAAGACGCTCAAAGCGGCGGCGGTCAGACCGAACGAGTAGGCCTGACCCCAGGCTGCGATGGCTTTGCCTTCGAGGCCCTTGTAGAGGCGGGCGACTCCGGCCAGAGCCGGCGGGAAGAAGATCCCGAAAGCCACGCCCAGCAGGGTCTGACCGACGAGCAGCACCCAGAAGGTCTGAGCCGTCGCCGACAACAGCATGGCCGCGGCCAATGCCATCGCCGAAGCCCGCACCAGTGCCCGCTCGCTGAGCCGGCGGCTGCTGATGCCGCCCAGGATGTTGAAAGCGGCGGTGCCCGCCGAGACCGAAGCCAGAATTGCCGCCAGGTTGCTTTCGGTGAGTTCGAGGTCGGGTTGCGCCAGCGGGAACAGCGGCGACATCAGCGTCTCGGTGCCGCCCAGAATGAAATACAGCGTGAACAGGTAGCCGAAAGCCGCCCAGCGGGCGCCGGAACTGCTGTCGCCTGCGTTGTTGCCGCCGGAACCACTGCCGCCCGAATTGTTGTTGCCGGTGTTCATGGTTGATCTGCGGATGCGTTGCGTCCTCGCCTCAGCAGGCGCCGCGACTCGGCGTCGATGGTTCGAGGGGTCGGCTCAACTCACCCGGTCAATTCACCCAGCAAGCCACATAGTGGCCTTGCGAGCGCAGCGTCAGCGGCGGGCGCTCCTGACGGCAGCGTTCCTCAGCCAGCGGGCAGCGGCTGTGGAAGCGGCACCCTTCGGGCGGGTCCATGGGGCTCGGCAGATCGCCGGTGAGGGGTGTGCGCCGGCTTCGTCTGGAAGGATCGGGCACCGGCACCGCCGAGAGCAGAGCCTGCGAGTAGGGGTGGATCGGGTTGTCGTAGAGATCGGAACTGACCGCCAGTTCCATGAGATGACCGGCGTACATGATCGCCACCCGGTCCGAGACGTGGCGCACCACGGCCAAGTTGTGCGAGATGAACAGATACGCCAAACCCGCCGTGTCCTTGAGCTCCACCAGCAGGTTGACGATCTGAGCCTGGATCGAAACGTCGAGCGCAGCGGTGGCCTCGTCGGCCACCACGAAACCGGGATGCAGAGCCAAGGCACGGGCGATCACGATGCGTTGACGCTGGCCGCCCGAGAAAGCGTGAGGATATTTGTCGGCCGCACCCGCAGGCATGCCCACAGTTTCGAGGAGTTCAGCGACTGCGGTGTCGAGTTCGGCGCCGCGTTTGTGGGTGTGCACCAAGAACGGCTCAGCGATGCTGGTGCCCACTTTGAGCTTCGGATTGAGCGCCGAGTAAGGATCCTGGAAGATCATCTGAACGTGTTTGCGCATGGCCCGCCAGCCGCGGCGGCTCAGATCGGTGACGTCCTTGCCGGCGAACAGAACCTGTCCCTTGACCGGTTTGACCGCTCCCAGCAGCGCTCTTCCCGCGGTGGACTTGCCGCAGCCGGACTCGCCCACGAGTCCCACGGTCTCGCCTGGATGCACGGCGATGCTGAAGTCGTCGAGAGCGTAGACGGTGCGTCTGCGGCTGCCGACCCAGCGGCTGTAATGCACGCTGACTTCGCGGCTCTCCACCAGCGGTGCCTGCGTCTCGGTCATGTCGCCGCCGCTCCTGCTGCTGATTCTGCTGATCCTGATTCTGCTGCTGCCGCGGATTCTGCTGCTGCCGCGGATTCTGCTGATCCTGGCGCTGCCGCTGATCCTGATTCTGCTGCGAGGTCAGCCGTCGGGTCTGCGGTCAGGTCTGGAGCGCGGTCTGGCGCCCGGCTTGGCGCGCGGTTGTAGCAGGCCACCCAGCGACGATAAGCGAACTGCACCAGCGGCGGCGGCGCCTCACGGCAGATGTCGGTGGCTTCGCGGCAGCGAGGCTCGAACGCGCAGCCCGGCGGGAAGTCGGTCCGGTCCAGCGGCTCGCCGGGTATGGCGGTCAGTTCGCCGCGGTGAAAGTCGATTCTCGGCACGGACTGCAACAGACCCAGCGAATAAGGATGCTGAGGATCGGCGAACATCTCAGTTATCGGCGAGCGCTCCACGATGCGGCCCGCGTACATCACCTGCACCCGATCACAGAACTGCGCCACCACTCCCAGGTCGTGGGTGATCATCAGCACCGACACACCGAGTTCGGTGGACAGGTCATGCAGCAGGCCCAGGACTTGATCCTGAATCGTGACGTCGAGGCCCGTGGTGGGCTCATCAGCGATCAACAGCAGCGGTTCACAGGCCAAAGCGGTGGCGATCATGACACGCTGGCGCATGCCTCCCGACAGTTCGAAGGCGTACGACTTCAGCCGATCTCGCGGGTTGGCGATGCCCACCATGTCTAGCAACTCGATCGACCGCTTCTTGACTGCCGATCCTTCCAGACCGGCGCGCCGGCGCAGCAGCTCGCGCAACTGCGCGCCCACGGTCTTGAGCGGGTTGAGCGACACCATCGGATCTTGGAAGATCATGGCGATCTCTCGGCCTCTGACCCGGTTGGCGACTGATTTGTCGAGCATGTCCTCACCGCGCCATTTGACCGAGCCGCCCATGATGCGACCCGGCGGCAGCACCATCCCCAGAATCGCCAGACCCATGACGCTTTTGCCCGAGCCGGATTCGCCGACCACGCCGAGGCGTTCATGCGAGCCGACATTGAGAGTCAGGCCGTCCACTCCTAGAACCACGCCGTCACGCGTGGGGAAGCCCACCGTCAGATCGCTCACTTCCAGCAGGCGCTGCCCGGCCTCGCCCGCAGAGCCCTGTCCGTTGCCTGAGCGTCCGGCGGCGGTGTGTTGGTCGCCGGTTCCTACGTCGGCAGTGCTTACATCAGCTGTGCCTACGTCGGCGGTGAGTTGGCCGGCGCCGGGTTGATCGGTGCCGGTGTTCACGAGCCGGGCCTTTCAAGGATGATCTGCTCGCGTTCGGCCACATCGTTGAACGATTGCAGCCATTGAGACAACAGGTTCACTCCCAACACCACCAGCGAGATGGCCAAACCTGCGAAAGTGACGATCCACCATCCGTTGGTGATGTAGTTGCGCCCCTGTTGGATCATCAGTCCCCATGACGAGCGGGGCGGCTGCACTCCGAAGCCGAGGAAAGCGAACGCCGACTCTGCCAGGATGGCGGCCGCCAGCTCCAGAACGCCCAGAGTGATCAGCGAGCTGAACAGATTGGGCAGCAGGTGCCGCCACATGACCCTCCGCGCCGGCGCACCAGTCAGTTCGGCCGCCTCCACGAACAGCGACGTCTTCAAAGTGAACACCAGGCTGCGCCCCACTCTGGTGAACACCATCCAGCTGGAGATGGCGATCACGACTATCACCAGCCAGACGCTGGGCCCGAACGCCGCCACCAGGATCAGGCCCGCCAACACTCCCGGGAAGGCCATCTGCACGTCGGCGGCCGAGATGATCAGAGTGTCGACCTTGCCGCCTATGTAGCCGGCGACGAGACCGAGCGCAGTGCCGAGGACCGCGGCGATCAAGACTGCCGCCACGCTCACCAGAAGCGAGATACGAGCGCCGTCGACCAGCCTTGCTGCGATGTCGCGACCGAGCTGGTCAGTGCCGAGCGGGTGCGCCCAAGTGCCGCCCCACCCCACCGGAGGAGTCAGCTTGTCGGGAAGGCTCTGCTGCGTGGGATCGGGCAAAAACGGCAGCCAGGGGCCGACGACGGCCGCCGCCGCGAACAGCGAACAGATCGTGATCCCGGCGATGCCTGCCGGAGATCTGCGCAGATGCGCCCTCAGGTCAGCCAGGAAGCCGGGCTTGTCTTCGGGCGCCTCGGCGGTCTTGGCAGTGTCTTCGGTCGCCTCGAAGATCTCGAAGGCGCCGGACGCTGTTTCGGGGGTGGTCGGTTCAGCGGCGTTTTCGGAAGCCTCGAGTGTCGTGCCCGTTGTCTCGCCCGTCTCAGGGGCGCCAGCCGTCCCCGAAGCGGCAGCCGTAGGTTCCGCAGGGTCTTGTTCCGCGGTCACAGCAGCTCCACACGCGGGTCGATCAGCCGCCGGGCCACGTCCACCAGCAGGTTGGTGACCACCACCAGAGTGGCCAGCACCACCACCGCGGCCTGCACCAGGATCAGGTCGCGGTTGTCGATGGCTTGCACCGCGAGGCGCCCCACCCCAGGCCAGGAGAACACCACCTCGATCACCACCGTGTAACCCGTGAACATCCTTGTCAGCTCCCAGCCGGTCATGGTCACGAAGCTTGTGGCGATGTTGCGGAACGTGTGATGGACGATCGTGTAGGACCGCGAGAAGCCTCTGGACATGGCTGTGACCGCGTAGGGCTTGCGCAGCTCCTCCACGATGCCGCGCCGGGTCATCTGAGTGAGCCGACCGGCGCTGGCGAGCCCCACCGCGAACGAGGGCAGTATCAACGACCGCCATCCCGAAGAGCCGAAAGTCGGCACCCAGCCGAGCTGCACCGCGAAGACGATGATCAGCAGATAGCCGATCCAAAACGGCGGTGCGCTGATCGCGGCCATCGAGAGTCCCATGATCGCATGGTCAGCGAATCGGCGTTCCAGCCAGGCTGCGAGCATGCCCAAAGGCGCGGCCATGAGCACAGTCACCACAGTGGCGCCGGCCACGAGTCTCAAAGTCGCCGGCAGGCGTTCGAGCACCAGCTTCGACGCAGGCTGGCTCTGCCAGAAAGACTCTCCGAAGTCGCCGACCACCAGTCCCGAAACGAAATCCCAGTATTGGACGCCTATCGACCGGTCGAGCCCGAGTGCGGCGCGGCGTTGGTCACGCTGCTCTTCGCTGGCTTCCAGAGGCAGCGACACTGTGGCCGGGTCGGTGAAGACGTGGGTGACCACGAACACCAGCGAGGTGACGACGAACACCACGAGAGCCGCAGCGATGATGCGTCTTGCCAACCATCGAAGCAACTCGTCTCCTTGCGGGCCTTATAGAGGAGTCGGGATTAGGGGGTAGGGGTGCGGAGTTCGAGTCGGCGAACGGCGAGAGGGCTGACGGCGAGGATGCTTCAGGTGGCGGCTTTGAATGCCGCGGCGGCGGCTTGTGAGCACACCACGTCCTCGGCGTGCTTGGCGCCCGAGATTCCGAGCCCGCCGACGATGGCGCCGGCGGATGTGACCAGCGGCTCGCCGCCTTCCACCGCCAGGATGTGATGGCGTGCGGTCATCGGCGGCCCCAGCGACTCATCGGTCTGGAAATAGTCCGACAAAGCTCCGGTGTCGCGCTTGAACATCAAGGCGGCTTGGGCTTTGGCGATGGAGTTGTCCAAGGCTATTTCCACCACATTGTCCATGCGATGCACCAGGACCAGGTTGCCGGTGGCGTTGACCACGGCCACGCAGACCGCCAAGCCTTCGTCGGCCGCGGCGGCGAGCGCTGCTTCTGCGGCGAGTTTCGCACCCGCGAGAGTGAGGGTTTCGACGGTTGTTGTGTGCATGACGGACGGCTCCTAGCTGGCGTGACGGCTCTGTTTGGCCGGCGTGACGGTTCTGCTTGAAGGTTCTGTGCGATTTGTATACAGGACGCAGTGTTGACACTACAACAACGCCGCGCGATGCCGGTTCGTGCCGGTGGATGCGTGCGGGGCGCGTCACGCGCCGGTGGCGGCGGGCTGACAGCGCCGCTGACTGGCCGGCAGACTGCTCGGCGCATGGCTGCTTCGAAGATACGGCGGCGCCGTCGGCTCTGACGGCGACGGCTAGCTTGTGGTCATGGATCTGGGATTGGCGGGCCGCCGAGCGCTGGTGTTCGGTTCCACTTCGGGGTTGGGCTTGGCGGTGGCACGAGTTCTGGCCGCAGAGGGCGCGCGAGTGGCTGTGTCGGGACGCAACGCCGACCGTGCCGCTGAGATCGTCGGGTCGCTGCCCGAGGCGGCAGCCGTGGTCGGCGATCTGACCGCCGACGGCGAACCTGCCCGAATGGTGAACGAAGCCGCGGAGCGCTTCGGCGGCCTCGACATCTGCGTGGTCAACACTCCCGGCGGCAAACCTGGAGGCATGACCGACGTGTCGGCCGATGACGAAGCGGCCGCGTATGAGCGGATGCTCAAGCCCGCCTTGGCCGCATCACGAGCCGCGATACCGCATCTGCGATCAGGCGGCGCCGGGCGGCTGCTCTACATAACCGCCCGATCGGTGCTGGAAACGTCGCCGGAGCTGGCCCTCTCGGGAGTGTTCCGCAGCGGCGTGGCGGCCGCGGCGCGTTCGCTGGCCGTGGAGCTGGCGCCCGAGGTGCTCGTCAACGTAGTGGTGCCTGGTCAGTTCGACACGCCTGCTCTGCTGCGGGCCCAGACGGCCATCGCAGAAGCCGAAGGCGTGCCTCTTGCGATTCTGCAGAAACGGCACCGCGCCAACACTCCGCTGGGCCGTTTCGGTCGAGCCGAAGAACTAGCCGATGTGGTCGCTTTCTTGTGCAGCGCCCGGGCGAGTTTTGTCACGGGTTCCGTGGTGCGCGTCGACGGCGGCGCAGTTCTGGGCTATTGAGCGCCGGCTGTCGCTGTTGGCTGCCGGTCGGCGTTCCGTTGAGCGTGGCTCGGTCGGCGTCGCCGATCCGGTCGCTCGCAAGAGTCGCTGTTGGCTGCCGGTCGGCGTTCCGTTGAGCGGGCTTCGAGAGTCTCCTGTCGGTTGGCGGGCTGCTTCTGGCCGGCCGCCGGCGGTCGGCGTTCCGTTGAGCGGGCTTCGAGGGTCTCCTGTCGGTTGGCGGGCTGCTTCTGGCCGGCCGCCGGAGCGACCTGCCCCCACCGCCGCGGGTCGACAGTGTCACCGTGCGTCCGGTCGAGCCGGTCGCTGTCGGTGTCGGCGCGGACGCGTCCGTGGCTGGCCCCTTGTCCGGCTTTGAGCTGCCGAAGCCGATCCCCGACGGATGGCTAGACGGGCTCAGACGATTGAGCTGAGCACCTGAGCTAGCCCCGCTATTACTGGCGGAGTCGTATTGGGTAGGTTGCGCGGGTCGACGGTCCGAGTCAGGCGAAGTTGCTGCTGAGCACCGAACCGGCTGCGGCGATGGCGTCGAGATCAGCCGTGTCGGGCAGGTTGAAGATCAAACCGTCGAGTCCGGCGTCGAACAGTTCGGCCACCTGCTCGCAGACGCTGTCCGGGGTGCCTTCGGTTGTGTAATCCCGGTATTTGTCCATGCTCATGTTGCGCTTGGCCCGCAGTTCTGCGCCTATCCGGGCCGCTTCGGCGGCAGTGTCGGCCATCACTAGGGCGCCCAGCCGGGTTTTCGAGATCTCGGCCGGGTCTCGTCCGGCTCGTTCGCAGTGGGCTTCGAGCACCGACAACTTGTGGCGCACGGTGGCAGGGTCGCCGAAAATGTTGCAGGCGTCGCCGTGGCGGGCCGCAATGTCGAGGGTGCGCCGTTCGCCGCCTCCGCCCACGAGTATCGGCAGACCCTCCCCGCTGATCGGTCGTGGAAGGTTGAGAGCGCCCGCGGTCCGGTGGTGTTTGCCGGTGATCGTGGCTGGGCCGCCGCCGAACATGGCTCTGCAGATCCGCACGGCGTCCTCGAGGCGGTCCATGCGCTCGCGCACCGGCGGAAACTCATAACCGTAAGCGAGGTGCTCTTCTTCATACCAGGCGGCGCCGATGCCCAGCACCGCTCTGTCGCCTGACACGATGTCCAGGGTGGTGACCGACTTGGCCAGCAGAGCCGGGTTGCGATAGGTCACACCGGTCACCAGAGCTCCGAGCCGGGCGGTTCGTGTCACCGCCGCCAGCGCGGCCAGGAGCGTGTAGGCCTCCAAGATCGGTTCATCGGCTGAGCCTTGCTGAGGTATCTGATGGAAGTGGTCCATCACCCATATGGAGTCGAAACCGCTGCTTTCGGCGGTGGTGGCCGCGGAGCGGACCACATCGAACATGGCCGTGTCGGCGACGCCGGGATAGGTGAAGCTGGGAATGCTGAATCCGAACCGAGTGAGTGTCATGTCAGCTTGTATACCGCATCTCGACGCGGCTTTAACTGATCCAGCCGTCACGCGTATGGACGGAGTTCAAGCAGATTTTGCCAACGAGGCCTGGCGCCAGAGGCACTCGAGGCCCGCAGGGCTGATCCCATGCTTCGTCGTCGGCGCGACGCCGACGACGAGCACGTCTTCTGATGTCCGCTCGTCCCCGCATCCGCTGAGCAACAGCCCGGCGAGCAACAGCGCGGCGGATGTCTTGTCGAGATGCACCAGCTCACCAGCCGTTGAGCGTTCGTAGCGGCGCATCACCCGTCCAGTCCGACGGTCAACGCGCGACAGCCGGTTCAAGTTGATGCGCTCCAGGATCCGCTGCACCGCTCGCCGCGGGCACCCCGGCGCGCGCCGACAAATACAAAGTCCCTCTGCGGGTGATGCGCCGCGGCGCGCAGATCCGCCGCTCCAGCGCAGCAGGGGTGCGCCGCGGCGAACGACGCGGACGCGACGACCGGTCGACCAAACCAGTCTCGCCTTCGGAGCGTCAACGGCGACACCGCTTCGCCACGGCGCCGCGTGACACGCCCATCTGCGCAGCCACATGAGCCTGCGGCGTGCCCGCCTCGACCCGGCGCGCCATCAACAACCGCCCAACGGGCGTCAACCTTGCGTTGGCATGCGACAGCAAGCCTCCTGTGATCGTGTCGTTGTGTTGCACAACACCACACTTACGCAGGAGGCCCACCCCCTACACGCTGCTACCAACCTCTATGTCCACTACATCTAGCTGAAGCTCGGAGGCGCGGACACTCCATCCCCCGCTAATGGCGGCGACTCTGTGCGCCCACGGTGAACCACCTCGACGGGGGCGGGGGCAGCGAGACGCCGCGTTCAGATATGGGCTTCGTTCGAGGCTCGGGCTGAACTCCCCGGAACTGCTTGATCGGCCCGTGACCGCCAAGCCGAGGGTCGCCGAGCTGTTGACGGCGCCCTCGGCACTCGACCTGTTCGTCGTGCCGGGCACCGGAGGTTCTCGCTTCGCATCACAACGCCGAAAGCTTCGGCTGCGGCGAAGAGGCTCTGAACGAGCAGGCTCCACGATATCCACCGCCGGATCTCCGCGGAAGGCGACCCTGAGCGCTGACAGCGTCGCTGTCCAAGCCGGGCGGCCCAGGCGGGGGGGGGCTGTCGCAGGCCGTCGCCTGCTGCAGGAGAACAGCTTGATTTGACTGTTGAACAAGATTTTTGAGTGAGATGGGTGTGAATGGCACACCCCTATCCTATACTGCTGTTCATGATATTGGAAGCCGCCCGACGAGCCGAAACAGCCGCCGCTGCCCTGCTGGCCGCAGTCAACACCGGCACCGCGAGCACCGCCGAACTGCGTCGGGTGCTGACCGCGACCCGCTCTGTCACAGCCGCAGTCGGCGCCGCACAGACCGCCGCCGCGGAGCAGATCGCCCGACGGGAACGCCACGGCGACGGCGGCGCCGAGATCCTGGCAGCATCCGCAGGCCTGTCGCAGCAGGAGGCTCGCAGCCAGGTCGCCACCGCAACAGCGCTGCACAAGGTGCCGGAACTGCGTGACGCGGTGCAAGCCGGTGACGTGCCACAAGCCAACGCCCGACGCCTGGTTGACGCGATCACCAGAACCGGCTCTGCTGCTGTGGGCGGCGACGCCGAGTTGCTGGCACAGGCCCAGTCGATGCGCCCCGAACAATTCGCACGCACCGCGCAACGCTGGATCGGCGCGCATCAAGCTGACGACGGCACAGCGGAGTACCTGCGCCAACGCGCCAAGCGCTACCTGAGAATGCACGACACCGAAGACGGCATGGTGCGCCTGCACGGCGAGTTCGACAAAATCACCGGCACACGCCTGCGCAACCGGCTACGCCACACCGCCAGCAGGTTGTTCGACGCAGACAAGAAACTCCCGCAGTCTGAGCGGCGCGAGTTCCCGCAGTGCATGGCCGACGCCCTGCAACACTTCGCCGACCGAGCCAGCACCCGCGCTGTCGACGGCCGGAGCCAGAACACAGAGGCCTCAAGCCGCAGCCGCCGCAGCACAGGCTTCGGATCAGACGTCTCCAACAGCCACAACCCGGCCAAAGAGGCTGCAAACAACAGCACCCACAGCAGCACAGACGCCACCAACAGCAACCGCACGGGCGGCGACCACAGCGACCGTCGAAGCGGAGACACAGCGAACAACAACAACCCGGTGAGCGGCATCACCGGCAGCAGCGGCGCAATCGCAGGCCCAGACAGCACCGGCTGCGGTTGCGCTCAACACTCCCACAGCACAGACGCCGCGACCAGCGCCGGCCCAGGAACCGATCCAGCAAACGGCTGCCGCAGCGGCGCTCGAACCAGCGCCAGCATCCACAACGCAGCCGAAAACACCGCGAACAGCGGCGGCTCGATGAGCGCTGTCACCGGCAGCGGCGGCTGTGGGGCGAGCGCTTGCCGCGGTGACACAGTCGCCACGGTTCACGAGTGTGTGACTGCTGACAGCACAAGCCCAGCAGCCGGCAGCAGCACAGACGACACAGCCAGCACCAACAACGAAGACACCAATAGCAGCGACCCAAACACCGACTGCGGCAACGGCGACATCGACAGCAGTTGCGCTCAATGCTCCCACAGCCCAGACGCCGCGACCAGCACCGGGCCAGGAACCGCAGCAGCAAACGGCTGCCGCAGCGGCGCTCGAACCAGCACCAGCATCCACAGCACAGCCGCAGACACAGCGAACAACGCCAGCTCGGCGAGCGGCATCACCGGCAGCGGCTGTGGGGCGAGCGCTTGCCGCGGTGACACAGTCGCCACGGTTCACGAGTGTGTGACTGCTGACAGCACAAGCCCAGCAGCCGGCAGCAGCACAGACGACACAGCCAGCACCAACAACGAAGACACCAATAGCAGCGACCCAAACACCGACTGCGGCAACGGCGACATCGACAGCAGTTGCGCTCAATGCTCCCACAGCCCAGACGCCGCGACCAGCGCCGGGCCAGGAACCGCAGCAGCAAACGGCGGCAGCAGCGGCGCTCGAACCGGCGCCAGCATCCACAGCACAGCCGCAGACACAGCGAACAACGACAACCCGGTGAGCGGCATCACCGGCTGCGGCTGTGATGCGAGCGCTTGCCGCCGCGACTACAAGGTCGCCACAGTTCACGAGCATGGGGACGCTGACAGCACAAGCCCAGCAGCCGGCAGCAGCACAAACGCCGCAGCCAGCGCCAGCAGCACCGACCCAGGCAACGC
>JAPOUM010000006.1 GCA_026708645.1 Acidimicrobiaceae bacterium
CGCACTGTGCGTCACCGACTGAATGCACCGTCACAGTCACTATCATCGACGACGAGTCGCTCGGAGCGCCAATTCTGCGTCATGTGGTTGCTGGTGAGGGATCTTTGACGGTGGCATGGGCACCGGCGATAGGTGCTTCGGGGATCGTCGGCTATGACATGCGTTACATTGAATCATCTTCCACATCGAAGAGTGATGACTCTGCCTGGACGGTTGAGGTTGATGTTTGGACGGGAGGCAGTCTGGTGGCGGTAGTGGACGGGTTGACTGATGCTGTGTCATATGACGTGGCGATGCGAGCTCGGTCTGACACATTGACGAGCGACTGGTCGATGACGGTGTCTGGCACTCCCATGGACCCGGGATCTACGGTGATGTCGGCTGCTACGATTCATAGCGGTGTGCCGTTGCATGCCGAGTTATCAAGCGCTACTGATGTGGATTTCTTCACATTCACTGTCACAGAGAAATCGGAGTATATCATCTGGTCGACTGGCGATACTGACACGATGGTGGAGTTGACTCGTAGCGACGGCACCAGTCATAACCCGCCAACCATTCACAACAACTGGCAAAGCGAACCTGGGCCTAACAACTTCATGCTTTTCGGCACCATAACCCCCGGAACTTACTTCTTCAAAGTAACATCGGGCAGCAGATTTGAGAGCGCGACCACTCTTTGGCAGTCCTTAGGCGCCTATTCCTTGCACCTGCATCTTGGTGTGGACACGACCGGGCGCAACGATGCCATCCCTGTCAAGCTCAACAGCAGAACCGCTGGCGTGTTCACTCAGCGAGTCGACTTCGTGCCAGATCGTGACTTCTTCAAACTAGAGCTCTCTGCAGACACCACAATCTCTGTGCATGCCGAATCGAACACATTAGCATTGCATGGGCAAATTATCAACTCATCCGGCGAGGTAATTGTTCCGAATCGAGCCGGACTATTAGAACCTAGTTGGCCTCATGTCGCACTTCGAGAGTCGCTCAAAGCGGGGATATATTATATCGTTGTCGGGTCAGCTATCGGGGTGGGTGATCCATATTTTTTGTATGTGAATGAATCACCGGTGGCTGCTTCTGCTCGTGCTGAAGCGGTGACTCTGCCGATGGACGTCGTGGCGGGTGGGATTGCTTCGTATGACTCAGAGGCGTTGTTCCAGATGGTGCTGACCGAGGATGCACCGATCGAGGTGAGTGCCAGCAGCGCTATCGGTGAGATGACGTTCGAGTTGTGGGATCGGACTGGTCGTAATCTAGGCACCAGTTTCGGAAGACGAAGTCTTCCTGTGAGTTTGTCAGCCGCGCACGGCTTCACTGCTAGAGAGTTCTTAGAAGCCGGAACCTACTATCTTAATGCCAAGTTCTCAAATCCGGGAGTTGAGGGCCCGTTTCTGATGCTGGTGAGGCACGATCACCGATACGCACGACTTTTGCGGCAATGCCCGGCGGGGCAACTGGGAATCGACGATCATCTGCATGGCTGTCAGTGGCATCTGAGCAATACTGGCCAGAGTGGTGGTATGCCAGGTGAGGATATCAATCTGGGCGATGTCTGGAATATGACCAAAGGTGAAGGCATCAATGTGACCGTCGTCGATGAGGGAATTGACTACCTTCATGCCGATCTGAGATACAATTTTGATCTGGCGACTAGCGGCAGTGCCTTCGGTGACAACCTAGAGGACGAACTGCCGAAGGAGTTCGCGTCTCATGGAACACGCGTCGCTGGGATCATCGCAGCCCGCGACAACGGGGTTGGCGTTGTCGGTGTCGCGCCGCGCGCAACCATCTCCGCCTATCAAGCGCTCGGAAACCGTGAAGCAGATCTGGCGGAACTGGTGGAAGCATACTCACTTCACGCAGATAAAGTTTCGATTCGCAACCACAGCTGGGGGCCTTCCGAGGTGGCACCTCGCACGCTACTTCCCACTGTTGTCAAGCTAGCCCTCGAAAATGCCAGAACCACCGGAGACGATGGTCAAGGTATTCTGCAGATTCAAGCTGCTGGCAACGCTAATAAGAGTGGAGGCTATACCTCGCACAATCGCTATCTGAACGATCGCGGTATTGTTGCGGTTTGTGGTGTGGATGACCAAGGCCATCATTTTTTGGCCTCGAATCAGGGGCCGAATCTGTGGGTGTGCGCTCCTACCATCAATGACTCTCGACCAGGTATCACCACGACCGATAGCGCTGGCAGATACTGGCTCGACTTTGGAGGCACCAGCGCAGCCACTCCGATTGTGTCGGGTGTGGCGGCGTTGGTGCGTGCTGTCGATCGGGGTTTGTCGTGGCGTGATGTCAAGCTGATCTTGGCTGATTCGGCTCGTGTGGTGGACAGCAGTGACAGCAGCTGGTTGTCGGGTGCTGCGAAGTACAGCAGTCCGTCGAGTGCTTATCGTTACAGTCACAAGTTCGGGTTCGGTGTGGTGGACGCTGAGCGGGCAGTGGGGTTGGCTCAGAACTGGACGCCGCTTCCTGATGAGAAGTCCGTGTCGGCAACCCAGAACACTGCTTTCACGGTTGCTGACATGCAGACCACCGCTGTGCAGAGTTCGGTGACGGTGGGCGGAGCGGTGACTTTTGTGGAGCACGTCGAGGTGACTTTGAACATCGATGCACCGCATTTTCGTGATCTCGACATCGAGCTCGTGTCACCGTCGGGGACCGTCTCAAAACTCAGCATCCCGTACCAATGTGAATTCTATGATGAGTGCGGCGTCTCCTCGGCGACGGTGTTGAGTTCGACGCGGCATCTGGGTGAAGATCCCAGGGGTGACTGGACGCTTCGCATGTCTGATCTGGTCAGCAGTGGTGCGGGTGCTGCGGTTGCGTCGTGGTCGCTTGAGATACACGGCCATACGCGTGCTTTGGTGGAGGCGCCTGCGGCGGTGTGGGTGTCTGAGGAGGCGGGTTCTGTGAGTGTCGAGTTGTCGGGTGATCCGCTGCTAGCCGCGACGGTGACCGCCGCGCTTGTTGATGGCACTGCCACGGGCGGTTCGGACTGCTCGACGGTTGGCACAGATTTCGATAACAGCACCCCGGCTGCGTTGACGCTCGCCGCTGGCACGTCCGCATACACGACTAGTGCGATAACGGTATGCTCGGACACTGATAAAGAAGGCGACGAAACTTTCCAGCTGAGACTGACAGCATCTCCCGGTGTGTTTAATGCTTCCGAGTCGCACTGTGCGTCACCGACTGAATGCACCGTCACAGTCACTATCATCGACGACGACACAGTTGTGAAAGTGCCGAGCGATTGGGGTCTGGTTCCGTCAGGTATGTCCACCGGCGATCAGTTCCGATTGCTGTTCAAAACCTCGACAACTCGCGACGCCGCCGCATCGCGGATTGAAGTCTACGACAGTTTCGTGCGAGCTGCAGCAGTCGCGCCGGAAGCTCACGACGCCCTCGAACCTTACGCTGGTCGGTTCAAAGTGTTCGGTAGCACTGAAGCTGTGTCAGCTCGATTGCACAATGCGCTATGGAACGGTACCGGATGGGTGGACGGATCCACTTCGGTCTCTTCGTCGGGGGTGCCGACCTATTGGCTGGGAGGCGCGAAATACGCAGACAACTACTTCGAATTGTGCGCTTTCTCGGCGCTGTCAGATGCCGAGAAGACTGCGCTGGAGAACCAGTTTTATTTTGCGAACATCCGCTTAGAGTCAGGCTCAGTCGAGACTGCGAGCCGCAAGCCGTTCACAGGAACGAGTCAGTCTTGTGCGACCTCCGCGAGTTTGTTTCTGGGGGCTTCACCCGATGCGGCTCACGGCGCTGCCGGCGCAGCGGCGGCAGGAGGCAATGCCTGGGATGTGTCGCCGTGGTCTGAAGGCACCACAGGTCGAAGCGAACTGCGACCGTTCTATGCGCTGTCGACTGTGTTCGAAATCAGCGACGATCCCATCGTTGATCTGGTTGTGTCACCCGCCAGCGTGACCGAAGGCAACTCGGTGGCGCTCAGCGTGAGAATCAGCGAAGCGCAGAAAGCTGCTGTGACCATCCCGATCGTCTTCACTGATGACACTGCGACGGGCGGCGCGGACTACACACCTGTTAGCAGTCTCGTAATCGGTGCCAACATGACCGAATCTTCGGCAGTGATGCTGGCCACGGCGCAAGACAGCGTTTATGAAGGTGACGAGACGTTCGACATTGCCCTGGGGCGACTGCCTGACTCAGTGCAGATCGGCTCAATGCACACGGCGAGTGTGACGATAACCGACGACGCAGACCGTCCGCAGATGAGCATCGCCTGGACCGGAGGGGTCACGACGGTTGCAGAAGGCGCTGAGGCCTCGTTCACTGTCACCGCCGAGCGGGAGTCATCTTTCGATCAGCGCATCGTGGTGAGCACAATGCAGGCGACAGCTGCACCTATAGCCACCAGCGACGTCGACTACACCGCCTTGAGCGGCACGACCGTAACGCTGACTGCCGGGACGACGACAGTAGCAGGAAAGGTGAAAATCGCAAGCGACCGCTTTGATGAACCGGCTCGGGAGAAGTTCCGCGTCAGGCTCGACGCGCCTGCCTCATCGAGCGGTTACACCCTTGACTCGACCGACTTCGAATCCGCCGACATCAGCATAATCGATCAGAACCCGACGGCGATAACACTCTCGTTGAAGAACGGTACAGCAGCCATTGCCGAGAACGGCGGCAGCAAAGTATTGATTCTTGCTACCAGTCGGCCGATGACAGGCACGGAGTCACTCATAGTGCGACTCGCTCTGGCTGGGACGGCGGCGGCGGGCGTTGACTATGAACTCTCCGCCGACTGCGAATCCGGCGTCGCCTGCGACCTCACGACCGATCCCGCGAAGCCGACCTTCACCTTCACGGCGGGTGGGCAGACGGCCTCGCTCACTCTGACGGCCTTGCAGGACACGATCGACGAAAGCACTCACGAGACAGTCGTCGTTGCTGTGGATGCATTCGCAAGCAGCGACTGGATGCACCTCGACGGAGGCGCCGATCATCGCATCAGCATGACGACCTTCACCATCACAGACGACGATCTCCCGCAGTCTCTCGAAGCACCTGTGATGCGTCACGCGATCGCTGGCGAGAAGTCGTTGACGGTCGCCTGGGCGGCACCGACGGGAGCAGACGCGACCGTAGGTTATGACGTCCGCTACATTAATTCGGCTTCCACAGACAAAAACGACGACTCGGCTTGGACGGTGGTCGAAGACGCCTGGGATGCTGTGGTAGAAGCCTGGGCCGCTAGAAGTTTGACTGCGGTGCTGCACGGTTTGACGGACGGGACGTCCTACGACGTAGAAGTGAGAGCAATTACCGATTCGTTGAGCAGCGACTGGTCCAATCGATTGACTGGAACTCCAGCTGATCCTGGGTCGACTGTTTCTGCTGCTGCCACGGCCCGCAGTGACATACCGCTGCATGCCGAATTGAGTTCCTCAACCGATGTGGACTTCTATACGTTCACCGTCACCGAAGAATCAGAGTACATGATTTGGACGACCGGCGACACTGACACGCTGGGCGAGTTGACGCTGACCGATGGCACGAGTCGAACTCCGCGGATCGTCCACAACAATGTCTCCGGTAGATCAGGAGGGCCTGACAACTTCATGTTGTTCGGCCGAATAAGCCCTGGAGAGTATTTTTTCAAAGTCACACCGGGAACTCGTGCTCGAAGCAGCACCGTGCTGTGGCAGGGTACCGGACCGTACGTTTTTCATCTGCACTTGTCACCGGACACGACCGGAATCCACGATGCTCGATCTGTGAGCCTCGGCAGCAAGTCGGCAGCTTTGTTGAAGACTCCCGATGACGGCGGTTCTGATCGAGATTTCTTCGAATTAGTTTTACCCACTGCAACTACTGTTTCAGCGCATGTTGAGCTGCCGTCATTAACTGTCATTGGCCAGATTCTAGACTCGAAGGGCAATGTGATCGTGCCGAGCCAAGCCGGTTATTTGGAGCCTGTCGGCACTCAGGTAGTGCTCCATGAAAATCTTGAAGCAGGAGTATATTATATCCAACTTACCAGTGAAACTCCGCGGCAAGATGAGCCCTACTTTTTCTATGTTCAAGAAGCGCCGTCTCCGGCCACCATCCGAACTGAGGCAGTGGCGCTGCCGGTGCATACTGTGGCAGGCGGAACAGCATCGCATGATAGAGACTCGCTGTTTCGCATCGTGATCGAACAGGATGCGATGGTGGAACTGAGCGGTAGCAGCAGAGTAGGTGAGATGAACGTCGAGTTGCAGAACGAACTCGGAGTTGTATTGGACGTGAGCGACTACGCCTACATCGACACTTATAGAGAGACACTCTCGACAGTTCACACGTTCTTGCTGAGAGAATATCTTGAGGCGGGCACCTACTATCTCAACATACGTTTCGCTGACGCGAGTGCCGAAGGCCGCTTCCTCGCGCTGATGCACTACGAGACTGATTATGCCTGGCAAGCACGGCAGTGCCCGGCAGGTCAGCTCGGTATCGAGGATCATCTTCACGGATGTCAATGGCATTTGCACAACACCGGCCAGTTCACCGGCGGGGCGGTCGGTGAGGACATCAATCTCGGTCGCGTCTGGGATGTGACCAGAGGTGAAGGAGTCAATGTGACCGTTGTCGATGAGGGCATCGACTATCTGCACAACGATTTGCGAAGCAACTTCTACCCAGACACCAGCGGCAGCGCCTTCGGTGATCCCACGGTGGAACTCCTGAGAGAAGCCGACGAGCACGGCACCCTCGTAGCTGGGATCATCGCAGCGCGTGATGACGGTGTGGGCGTAGTCGGTGTAGCGCCGCGCGCCACCGTCTCGGCATACCAGATTTTCGATGACAGAGGCAGAGAGGCCGACACGATCGGGCTTGTGGAGGCTTTCTCACTGCGTGCGTCCGACGTCTCGATCCGTCATCACAGCTGGGGATCGAATCAGTTGGCGCCTCGTCTTCAGCTTCCCGCCGCGATCAAAGCGGCTCTCGACGCCTCTATGACCACAGGCGACGACGGACGTGGAACTCTGCAGATCCAATCCGCTGGCAACGAGAACCTGTCAGGGGGTTACACCTCTCACAGTCGCTACTTGAATTATCGAGGATTTGCTGCAGTTTGCGGCATCGATGATCAGGGTGAACATTATATAAACTCGAATCAGGGTCCCAACCTTTGGGTTTGCGCACCCACTCGCAACTCTGGGCGACCGGGCATCGCCACGACAAGGACCCGGAACACCTACTGGCCGAGTTTCGGCGGCACCAGCGCAGCTGCTCCGATAGTCTCCGGTGTGGCGGCTCTGGTGCGCTCCGCCAATCGCAGCCTTTCGTGGCGTGACACCAAGCTGATACTAGCCGATTCAGCGAGATCAGTCGATAGCACTGATGACAGCTGGTCCGACGGTGCAGCGAAGTACAGCAGTCCGTCAACTGCTTATCGTTACAGTCACAAGTTCGGGTTCGGTGTGGTGGACGCCGAGCAGGCGTTGGCCTTGGCGCAGAATTGGACGCCGCTTCCTGCTGAACTGTCAACTTCGGTCACCAACAACAGCGAGCTGACGATCGATTCAGTGAACCCGAATGTGCAGAGTTCGGTCACAGTCACCGGTTCGATGACTTTCGTGGAACACGTCACCGTCACATTGAATATCGCAACTCTCGACTTCCGAGATCTCGACATTGAACTGGAGTCACCGTCGGGAACTATCTCAAAACTGAGCGTTCCGTTCGCATGCGGGTTCGCTTCGATCTGCGATGTATCCGGATCAGCCGCGATGAGTTCGACGCGTCATCTCGGCGAGAACCCTGCGGGAGACTGGACGCTGCGGATCGCGGATACTGTCGGCACGAGTTTCATACCCACCACAGTTCGGTCATGGACTCTTCAAATTCACGGGCATGTGCAAGCCGCAACGACCTCTAACGCTTCGCTGTCGGTGAGCCCTGAGATGGTCACCGAAGGCGGTTCGTTCGATTACGAGATCACATTGGACCGTGCTCCTGGTGCAGGCAGAACCGTCACCGTGAACTTCATCACCGACGGTGGCACCGCAACCGCCGGCGAGGACTACACGGCGGTGTTGCAGGTGGGCGCAGACGCTGTCACTTTCGGGCCTGCCGACACGTCGAAGACGGTGACCGTGAACACATTGCGGGGCACAGTCGGCGACGACGAGCCGACCGAGACGCTGCGAGCGTCGATAAGCCGCGCGACTCTGTATGTCGGCAGCGACACCGTGGGCACGCCGCTGGAAATGAGTCCGCGTAGTGTGACTGTGGAGATCAATGATCATCCCGACGACTTGACCGGCGTGTGGTTCGAGGCGTCTGTGCCGGGTGTGGTGAAGAACCGTGAGGAAGCGCTCTTCGTCGCTCGGATCACAAACCCGCTCTCATCCGACATTGACGTGCGCTACCGAACAGTGCGCCCCTCCACCCCGATCATGTTCTACGGGCAGTCCGTCACGCGGGCTCAAGCCAACGATTTCGTCGAGGTGTCGTCGGCGACGGTCACCATTGCCGCAGGCGAGACCTCGGCGTCGTTCACCGTGGCAACGATCGACGACGCGGACTCCGACTACGAGTTCTTCCGAGTGCGCGCCCGGGGCAGATCGCCGGCGGGCACCACTTGGCGGTCAGACGCCCTGGGCGGGACGCAAGCGGACATGGTGATCGAGCCCGACGTTGCGAGCGACACGATCTATGTCGTGGCAGACCCGAAAGCGCCGCGGGAAGGCGACACGATCAGATTGTCGGCGCACTTCTCTGAAGGATGGGCAGCCGCAGATAGAACGAGCGTTGATGTCTCGGCTGCTGCCGTCGGTGGCGCCTCCGGCGATGACTTCACGCTTACCGACGGCTCGCTGCACATCTCCAGAGGCGAGCAGAGCACTTCGAGCAGCGCTCGCCAGTCCGGTGAGATCACCATCGCAGTCGACGCCGATTACGACCCGGGCGAGATGATCGCTCTCACGGGGGTCGCTAACCGCCCCAACGTAGATGTTCTGGCGCCGGTGATCTCCATCGGCAACACGACGCCGCTGAGCGCCGCGTTGGAGTTCACTGATCCGAACGAGGACTACTTAGTGCCCGAGGGCGGTTCCGTGGGTGTGACGGTGTCGCTGGGGCGTGCTCTTACGGCGGGTGAGACGATCGATGTGACATTGAGGCTGCCCCATGACGCAGCCGGCACGATTCTGGGCGATGCGACGCTGACGAGCGCCGGCAACTCTGAAACGGGGTTCTCGGTGGTGTCCGCCCTGGCTGACGTGACCCGCGTCCACCCCGACACGAACAAATCGGTCAAATATCAGGAGATGAAACTACGCTTCACCGGAGCGGGCGCCCGAAGCGGCACGCTCACTCTCATCCTCGGCGACGACGGCGTTGAAGCCGACCCGATGCTCGTCATTGCACTGAGAGTCTCTGAAGTCAGCTCCACCGGCGTAGACGAGGAAGTCGCAGTCGGCGCCAAGAGCATCCTGTTGCTAGAGGCGCAGACCGAGGGAGTGGTGATAACGCCGCTCAACCTGGCCGTCGAAGAGGGAGCGACCGCCGCCTATCAGGTGTCGCTGCGCTCCGTCCCGGGCGGCACGGTCACCGTGACGGCCGTCTCCACCGATGAGACCGTGGCGACGGTGAAGCCGTCGTCGCTGACCTTCTCGTCCTCCGGCGCTGACATCTGGTCGACGCCGCGGACGGTCACCGTGACGGCCGTCTCCGACGACGACGGATTCGACGAAGTTGCCGGCATCACGCATACGGTGTCGGGCTACGGAGATGTGACAGTCGGAGCTGCGGTGCGTGTAGCGGTGAGCGATGACGACATCTTCAACTACACGGTCGCGCATGACTGGCCGCTCATCCCTTCTGGCGTGTCGCCCGGAGAGTCGTTCCGTTTGGTGCTTGCGACCTCTCAGACGACTGCGGCGTCATCGGATCGCATCAGCTTCTACAACAGATTCGTGGAGCGCGCAGTGGCAGGCGGCCACACCGACATCGCAAGCTACGCCAAGGGTTTCCGCGCCTGGCTTAGCACAGCCGGCATCGACGCTCGCGACAACACCCGCACCAGCCCTGCTGCCGACGGAGCAGGCCATCGCGTCTACTGGTTGGGCAGCGACACCAAGGCAGCCGACGACAACGCAGGCCTCTACGGCGACGGAACCGGCGGCTGGGCTGCCAGCGGCGCAGGCCGCGACGAGAACGGCGCCTCGGTCGCCGCTGCCACGACCGCGTGGTGGGGCAGCAGCACCAACGGCAAGAAACTGAGAGTCAGGCATGTTCGAGCCGGCGCCCCCGCTGTCAGGTTGACCGACGTCGGCAACCCCACCGACGCGTCCGACGCCGGAGCTGCCTCTGTGCGAGAGAGCAGAGTGCTGGCGATATCGCCGGTGTTCACCGTGGAAGAGACACCTGTCGTATCGATCGCCAGCAACGCCGACACGGTTACCGAGGGCACTGCGATCACTTTCACACTGTCGGCAGTGCCGGCGCCGGATTCAGAACTGACAGTGAACCTGTTCGTGGGGGAATCTTCCCCGTCTGATTTCTTGGACTCCGCTGAGGAGGGCATCCGACAGATCACTATCGCCGCCGGTGCCGACTCAGCGACCTTCATGTTGCCCACGCTCGCCGACAGCGTAGACGAGCCGACCGGCTGGGTGATAGTTGAGGTGGAAAGCGGTGACGGCTACGAACCTGACGGACTGAGCCGAGATTCGGTGTGGGTGCAGGCGCACGACGACGATCAGACTTCGGTGGCGCTCACCGGCGCGCACGGCGCGCTCATCGAGGGAGACACACGGATGTTCACAGTGAGCATCGGGCGCGGCCTCACCGGCAACTTCTTGTGGAACGAGACGCTGACAGTGCCGCTCACATTCGCTGGCACTGCCGAACACCGCAGCGACTACATGTTGGCATGCGAAAGCCCGCTGCCGACAGGTGTGACATGTCAGAACTTCGACATGGGCGTGCCGCAGGTGACTTTTGCCGGATCGTTGACGGATACGTCGGCGAGCAGTGTGACCATCACTTTGACGACCGTCAAAGATGCTTCGGCGGAGGCCGGGGGCGAGACGGTGAACATCGGTATCGGCGCTGTGACGCACAACGCAGAGCTGAGCGGAGGTGCCGCCACCCCGGCCGACAACTTCGGTGAGTTCAAAATACACGATGACACTGTTGGGGTGACGATCACCGAGTCTGGCGTCGGCACGACTGTCGGGGAGAGTTCCGGCAGCGACTCTTATACGGTTGTTTTGGACAGTCGACCGACGGCGAATGTGACTGTGACGGTGACTTCGGGAACGCCGTCGGCGGCGCTGGTGGACGGCCCCGACCAGCCGAACACCGGCACCGCGACCGAGACGTTGACGTTCACTGCGTCGACTTGGGATGAACCCCAGACGATCACGGTGACCGGCGTTGACAACAGTCTTGATGATCCTGGTGATGAGCGCGTCGTCG
>JAPOUM010000026.1 GCA_026708645.1 Acidimicrobiaceae bacterium
CGGTGCTCGAAGAACTGTCGTGCAACGCCCGCTGGAGCGGGTTGGTGTTCGACCGTGCCGGTGACGCCATCTGGCGCAGCCGCTCACGACGCAGCGTCACAGACACGCAATGGCAGGCTCTGCTCGCGACCTACGGCGGCTGCTTCCACTGCGCAGCACCCGCGGGCATGTGCCAAGCCCACCACATCACCCCCTACTCCAAAGGCGGCGCCACCAGCCTCGACAACCTGATCATGGTCTGCTGGAACTGCCACCACAAAATCCATCACCACAACTGGCAGATCACCAAGCATTCTGACGGCAGCCACAGCCTGCACCCCCCCAGACAACGACCCGGCCACAGCCACAAAACCCCGCTACGGGCCCGCCTGCGCAGACGACTATCCACCAGAACCAAAGCCGCTGACACGCCGAAGGCGAAGACGATCCCCGGACCGACCCGAAACCAAGACAAGCCGAACAAGAACCGAAGCCAATCACGCCAGAAACCAGCCAGAAGCCAGGAGGACATAACCAGAACCGACAACACAACAAACAACGCACCAAACCAGACGCGAACCGCAGCCACACAAGACCGAGCCGCGGCCCGCAGCCGGGACCAGACCAAAGCCAGCGACCCCGCGCATGGGCGGCAGCTCTTTGGCGCGGGCCATGTGGACGCCGTGGCTGGACCAGAGCCAGAGCTCGCGACCCTGCCTTGTGGTGACGGGTGGCAGCTGGTTCGCCTCGGGCGGGTCGAGCACTCAAAGCCAAAGCCAGCGACCCCGCCTTGTGGTGACCGCCCCGGGTTCAGCGAACACGCAGCCACCAGATCTACCCCGACCATGCAGCCGCCTGGCACTGCGGTCGCCGTCGGCGGGTTCAGCGAACACGCAGCCACCACAGATCCACCCCGACACCACAACGGCATCACGCGCCAACAACCTCACGATAACCGACACCTAGCTGTCGGCTCGCGCGAGTTTGCGGCTCGTGTTACGGGTGCTCGTTGCGGGGCGTGGCACGGCTGGGTTCGTAGGCTTTGAGTCATGCGAGAAAATGCGAATGGTTCCATGGGCACTGCTTCGGAAGCAGCCTCAGCGGACGCAGCCCTGGCGGCAGCCGACGAGCGGTCGCTGAAGGCCTGGGTCGACCGGTTCTCGGGCCATGTCGCCGATCTTCGCTACGACGAAGCGGCGGCCATGATGGACCCTTGCGTCAACAGCTTCAGCACCTGGACCGACGTGGTGGTCGGCATCGAGCAGTTCGTCAACAGCCAGTGGCGCAACGTCTGGCACACCATGACCGATTTCGTGCTGGTCACCGACAAGATGCACGCCCGGACCTCTCCGGACAGGCTGATGGCGTCGCTGATGGTGACTTGGACCTCGACGGGCTACAGCGCCGACGGCGAGCCCTTCGACCGGCCCGGACGCTGCTCGTTCGTCGTGGTCAGAGACTCGCTCAACGACGAGTGGCGGGGCGTGCAGGCCCACTTCTCGCTGATGCGCGGCGTCCCCCAGCAATCCTTCGGAACCCGCTGCTGACGAGCTCAGCTGACAGGGCTCAGCTGACAGGGCTCACCGGCGGACGCCCGCCGTCAGGCGCGCCCATTTGCCGTTTCCGGCTGGTCGGGTCGCCGCCCGCCTCGAATTCCCGGCGGATTAGCAGCGCCGATCTGGCGCCGCTGTTGGGTTGGCCGACCGGCTCGCCGCCCGCCCCAAAGTTCCGACGGCCGACGCCGTTCGTTCCGGGGATGTCTCACTCACGGCCGACCGGCTCGCCGCCCGCCCCAAAGTTTCGACCCTTCACTTGGTCACGACACGTTGAGCTTGGATGAAAGCGCAGTCTCCGGGTGCTCTCTCGCGCTTTCTAAGATGATTCACGGTGTTGACGAAGCTCACTGTCCGCAACTTCAAGCGCTTCTCTTCAGAGGAGATCGAACTCGACAGCCCGGTCGTTTTCGTCGGTCCGAACAACTCCGGTAAGACTTGCGCGATGCAGGCTCTTGCTCTGTGGGGAGTCGGGCTGAGGCGCTGGAACGAGCGGCACGCCGGCAAGACGGCCCCCGAGAAGCGACCGGGCGTGACCGTCGGTCGACGGGACTTGGTAGCAGCCCCTGTGCCCAGTGCGAGGCTGCTGTGGCGAGGGTTGTCAGTGCGCAAGCAGGCGGTCGCCGACGGAGCGCGCGGCACCTCCAATGTCCGCATGGACATCATCGTCGAGGGAGTGGGAGAGCATGGCGAATGGAAGTGCGGATTGGAGTTCGACTACGCCAATGAGGAGTCGTTCTACTGCCGGCCGCTTCGATCAGGAGAAAGCTCGACGGCTGATCGTATGCCCATACCCGACGACGCCGCCCGTGTGACGCTGGCGTACCTGCCGCCGATGTCTGGTTTGGCCGCTACCGAGACCAGGCTCGAACACGGCGCCGTCAGCGTGCGGGTGGGCGAGGGCCGCACTGCGGAGGTGCTGCGCAATCTTTGTCATCGAGTCTGCGAGGAGAGCCCCGAGGACTGGGAGCGCCTCGTCGGGCGAGTCGAGCACCTTTTCGGAGTGGAGTTGAATCGACCGCGCCACATTGTCGAGCGCGGCGAGATCGATATGACCTACCGAGAGCGCGGCATAACCCTGGATCTGTCCAGCAGCGGACGCGGCCTGCAGCAGACGATGCTGTTGCTGGCGTATCTGTCCGTCAATCGCGGATCGGTTCTTCTGCTCGATGAACCCGACGCCCACCTTGAGACGCTGCGCCAGCGACAGACGTATCGGACGATCACCGAGTCGGCGTCGGAGAGCGGCAGCCAAGTCATCGCAGCCAGCCACTCGGAGGTGGTGCTGAGCGAAGCCGCGAGCAAGGACGCTGTTGTGGCATTCGTGGGACGGCCCCACCGCATAGAAGACCGCTTCAGTCAAGTGCTGAAGTCTCTCAAACAGATCAGTTTCGATCATTATCTTCAGGCGGAGCAGACCGGCTGGGTCCTGTATCTGGAGGGTTCTACCGATCTGGCTGTTCTGCAGGCGTTCGCCCGGCGCCTCGACCATGCGCCCGCGCTGTCAGCGTTGGACAAGCCGTTCGTTCACTACGTGGGCAACCAGCCCAACGAGGCCCGGTCGCATTTTTACGGTCTGCGTGAGGCGTTGCCTTCGCTTCGGGGCGTGGCACTGTTCGACCGGATGGAGACGGGCGCATCTGACACCGGCGACTTGGAGCATCTGACGTGGCGGCGCCGCGAGATCGAGAACTACTTGTGTACGGAGGCGACGCTCATGGCGTTCGCTGAGCGGCCCGAGGCCGGTCATGGACCGCTCGACCTGCTCGCACGCCGTCAGCACATGACCGAAGCGATCGAGCGGATCGCTTCGGCTATGCGGACCCTGGGACGGGGGTCGCCTTGGAGCGCGGACGCCAAGGTCAGCGACGACTTCCTCAAGCCGCTGTTCGGCGAGTATTTCAGCCGCGTCGGTCTGCCCAGCCTCTTAGCGAAGAAGAGCTTCCATGAGTTGGCTGATTTGGTGCCCGACGACGAGATGGATCCTGAGATCACCGAGAAGCTCGATGCCATAGCAGCAGTAGCTTCGCCGGAAAGCCCGGTTGCGGAGTTCTGAGCCGCCACTCAGCGATCCCGCAGTCTGCGCCTGACGCTGCACAACGAGATAACGGTTCTGTCATCCCGGCCGGGATCTGAAAGTTATAACATAGATAGTCTGAACTGATGATCTGTGAAGTTGGCTCGCTTCTCCGACCGGCTACATGCCCCGAGCGGGAGACGCGAATGGGCCTGCTCTTTGAGTCGCTGGTGGTCGCGACCTGTGTGTTTATGCAGCCGCCTGCAAGGCCGACGTCATCACTGTCGCACTAGCTATGGCGACGAGATCGACGCGATCGTCGAACGACGCGACGGGGCTTGGATGGCCGTCGAGGTCGAGTTGAGTCCGTCGAGAGCGGACGAAGCCGCTCAATCTTTGCGTAAAGCGTGCGCCACGATCGACGCCGGCGAGCGCGGCGAGACGGTGAAGAAGGTCGTGGTGACCGCCACCGGATACGGCTACGAACGAGACGACGGCATCTCGGTGGTGCCCATCACCGCTCTAGGCCCCTGACTTCCGCGGCCCGGCGCCCAGGAAGAGCGCGCCGACCCGTCAATGTTCAGAGTCGAGTGGGAATCCGCCCCTGACTTCCGCGGCCCGGCGCCCTTACAGAGAGTGCCAGGCGATCGAACGACTTGGGCAGAGGAGGCTGGGTATTAAATCGCTTGCTCAGTCTCGTAGCTGCTGCTGGGAGCGCTGGTGGGCGAGTGTGGCGATCGCCACGTCTTGGAGAGCTACGCCCTGGGATTCGAACAGCACTATGCCGCTGCCGGGGCCTGGGCCGGCCTGTGCAGCCGGGAGCGAAACCGGGATCGTGACCGTGCCTGCGATCACTTCGGTGAGGTCGACCAGACTGGCCCAGTCGAAGCTTCCCTCCGCCGCGGCGTGTATCAGGTCTCCGGCTTCGCTGCGGGCGCCTTCTTCGCTGTCGCTCACCACGAGCGCCGCGCGGGCCACGGTCGTGGTGTCGACCTCTTGGCGGGTGGCTTTGGTCGAGCCCACAGCGCACACTAGAGCGGACGCCTCCAGACGCTCGCCGTCGAACAACGGGGTGCGGCTCGAGGTCACGGTGACCACCACTCGGGCGCCTTCCACCGCTTCGTCGGCGCCGGCCGTCGCCCTTGCCGGTATGCCCCGTTGCTGGGCCCAGGCGGCGACCTGCTCGGCCTTGTGCAGGTCGCGCCCCCAGACTCGCAGGTCGGTCAGCGGCATCTCCTGGGCGAGTGCCTGCAGGTGAGGCCGGCTCTGTCTGCCCGTGCCGAGCACTGCTGCGGTGGTGGCGTCCGACGGCGCCAGATGCCTCACGGCCAGCGCGCTGGCGGCTGCGGTGCGGATGGCGGTGAGGCCTGCCCCGTCGAAGGTGGCGACCAGCCCGGCCTCGGGTTTGAAGAGACCCACAAGAAAGGAGAAACCGCCGGGGTGGGTGATGTACAGCTTGCCGCCGGCCACGCCGTGCCGGGGCCATGAGGCGGCCATGGCGCTGCCCATCAGCCCTCCGGCCTCGGCCCTCACCCGCAGCGTGGTGGCCGCCTCGGCGGCGGCGAGGTCGCGCCAAGCCTGCTCCAGCCAGTCGGTGACAGTCGCCAGATCGCACAGTTCCGCGACCTGGTTCTCGGTGAAGTGAGGCACAGCGCTCATGTCGGCTCCTCGGACGGCCAGTAGCCAAGCACTCTAAGTTTCGCGTGCAAACTGGATGTGTCTTCGCGCATAGCGACTACCTCGGACGGCATGTAGCCAGGCACTCTGAGTTCTCGTCGCTTTTCGCGTGGCGGATCGAAAGTAGGAGCAGCGTGTCCGCTCTACAGGCCGTCACCACAGGGCAGGGTCACGAGCTCTGGCTCTGGTCTGGCCGCGCGGCTGCGGGTCGCGGCTTGCGGCTTGGTCTTGTCTAGCTGTAGTGGTCACAGAGGTTGGGAGCAGCGTGTAGGGGGTGGGCCTCCTGTGTGAGTGTGGGGTTGCAACAGCAAACGACATGAACACAGTAGGCTTGATGCCGCATGCGAATGCAAGCCTGATGTCTGGCAGCGGGTGATGATGTTGCAGCTGGCTGGCGAACTCTAACGTGCGTTAGAGTTATGCGAGCCGACAAAATAAACTGGTATTGAATTGAGCCGCACAAGATAGCCGCACAAAATAATAGTAGATATTACTGACCACGGGTTCTCTCCTTTTTATTGACGTGATACTGTCCCGAGGCCCCATCGTCCTTGCGATCGCCCCTTCTTCGGCGACTCATGTGTCACGTCGCTACCGATGCCGCGGAACTGTTTACGTGCGGGGCGAACTCTAAGCTTCGGCGAACTCTAGTGGTGGTTGCGAGTGGGGGCGGGGTAGATGCTGGGCACTGAGTGCCAGAGGTGGCGCGGCCCACACCACTGGGCAGCGCTTTACGCGGGTGCGCGCCTCCACATCCGCCCATCGACAGCTCGTGGGCGTAACGCCACGACACTCGCGGCGCGCCTTTGGGAAGTAATCACTACTATTACTAACCGCCCTTCAAGGCAGGGTCGATCACAACCTGCTCGAAGCGGCCATCTGATCCCGGCGGCTGGAGGGCCTCGTCGGCTGCCTCTATCCTGAACTGCTGACAGACTTGATCGGCTCGGCTTGGCGCGACCGCAGCTTGACCGCTCTTCCCATTCAGGGGCCTGACATCTTGCGAAGCCCAGATCCGATGGCGTGCGCGCAGGCTCTGCACCGAGTAAGTAATAATTACTATTACTATATCATCAACGCTGAGGTATTACCTTTGCCGGGCAGCCGCGGTCGAGCAGATCGCGAAGCGGAACGACAGCCGGGCGGCGACGCTGAGGCCTTGCTTCTGCCGGTCAGCCATGAAAGTAATAATTTTTATCACTTTCTACGGACAGCGCCGAATAATGGCTCTTCTCATTTGGGGTGGAGCAGGGCTGACGGCCATCCTCGCCGGGGATGTGAGATCCCCGGCGAATCTGAGCTGTGCGGCAAGCGAGATCTGGAGGATGGCGAACTCCACCGGTCGGATGCCGGCAGTGGCACTGGTCATCATGACTTATCTCTTGCAGCCACTCGGTGAAGTCCGCCGTGCACTTCAGGGATCAAGCCGCGAGACAGAGGCACAACTGCTCACTTGCATCCAACGCTGAAGTTCGACGTGAACTTCAGATCACCGCGGCCTTGCCCGATGTCGAGTTCGTTCAACTGCTCTCCAGTTATGAAGCTTTGTGCGCGACCACTGAATAGCCGCAGTCGCACTCGTGCGGTATCGTCACGCGAGCTGCCAGCAATAAACTAGATGCATGTTGCCCGCACGGGCAGGTTAGAACAATAATGAATACTATTTACCGCGGATCTACTGTTCCCTACTGACGGGCTGCTGCACCAATCCAGCATATAAGAATGATTATTACATTCTAGTTTCGCTTGCCTCAGCGGGCAAATCGGGCAAGGAGAATTCCGAGTACAAGCCGCAATTAGTAGTAGTAATAACAAATTAATAGTAGTAATAACAGTTGTGTTCTACCAGTGCTGCCAGCCCTGTCGCCCTCGCAACGCAGCCAACGATGCAAGGGCGCGCCACAGGCAGGCTGCCGTGCGGAGGGACTAGCCGATACAGTCATCATTGTTATTACGTTCGACAGAGCGACCTGCCCGCCCCGCCTGCTCAGCCCATCCTCGACACCTTGACCACGCACTACGGCGACCGGATCACCAGCCACAACCAATGAGAACCACCATCAGACACACAAAAAATCGCACATGCCTGCCATTCCAGAGGCTCCCTGTGAGCCCGGCTTCTGGGCGACCTCGTCGGCTGGGCCGGCATCGACAGAGCCGCACACTCCCGACACCCCGATCATTTTCGAGGCTCTCTGTGAGCCCGGCTTCTGAGCGACACTCTCGACCGCGGCGAGCGCAACGAGATGTGGTGCTCCCGACGCTCCTAGTGAGCCCGGATTCTGAGCGACTGGCGCACTCCTCGTGAGCCCGGATTCTGTGCCCAACGTGTTGGCGAGTCGTTATGCCGGCACGGCCATGCGTGCCTTGTGGGCGCCGGAGCATCGTGTCGTGCTCGAGCGCCGCCTGTGGCTGGCGGTCCTGGAGGCGCAACGCCTGCTGGGTCTCGATGTCGAGCAGCCTGTGGCAGACGCCTACCGAGATGTGCTCGAGCAGGTCGACCTCGAGTCGATAGCCGCCCGTGAAGCAGTGACGCGCCATGACGTGAAAGCTCGCATCGACGAGTTCTGCGCGTTGGCGGGCCATGAGGCGATCCATCTGGGCATGACCTCACGCGACGTCACCGAGAACACCGAACAGCTCCTGATCGTCGAATCTCTGAAAGTGGTCCGAGACGGTCTGGTGGCGACGCTGGCTCGTCTGGCCGACCTGGCCGCAACCCATGCCGAGACCCTGATGGTGGCGCGCACCCACAATGTCGCCGCGCAGGCCACCACCCTGGGGAAGCGCTTCGCCGACGCGGCAGCCGAAACCCTGGTCGGCTACCAGCGGATCACGGAGCTCTTGCAGCGCTATCGGTTGCGCGGCATCAAGGGCGCGGTCGGAACACAGCAGGACCAGCTCGATCTGCTCGGGTCCGTGGAAGCCGTCGATTCCTTGGAGCGGATCGTGGCCGAGCGTCTCGGTTGGGGAGGCGTGCTCGAGGCTTCGGGCCAGGTTTATCCGCGTTCGTTGGATCTGGATGTGGTGACGGCGCTGCTGCAGGCGGTCTCCGGTGTCGGGTCGCTGGCAACGACTCTGCGGCTCATGGCCGGGCACGGGCTCGTGTCGGAAGGCTTCCGTGACGGCCAGGTCGGCTCGTCGGTCATGCCCCACAAAGTCAACGCGCGCTCCTGCGAACGCATCGCTGCGCTGCGGGCAGTGCTGAACGGGCATGTCGCAGTCGCGGCCTCGTTGGCGGGGACCCAATGGAACGAGGGCGACGTGAGCTGTTCAGCGGCTCGCCGGGTGATGCTGCCCGATGCGTTCTGCGCGGCTGACGGCATTTTGCACACCGCGCTGGGCGTGCTAGCCGAACTGCAGATCAACGAGGCCGCTCTGACATCAGAGTTCGAGCGTTATGAGCCTCTGCTGATCACGACGCGCCTGCTCGGGGCTTTGACCCGGGCAGGGATGGGCCGCGAAGCCGCCCATGCAGCGCTCTCCGGACCCGCGCGGCGGGCTGCGCAGCACGCCTGCGGCGAAGAGTCCGCCGGCTTGGAGTCGCTGATCGACGAACTTGCCGAGGATCCGCTGGTGCCGCTGGATCGATCCGATCTGGCCGGCTTGACGGCGGACCGGCACCGCCTGGCGGGAACCGCGGCCCAGCAGGTGGAGCGTGTCGTCGCCGCGGCACATGAAGTGACGCGCCATCATCCGCAGGCCGCGCAACAGAAAGCCGAGGTCCGCCTGTGACTCAGGCGAACCTCCAGCCTTCCAAAATCACGGCCGCAGCCTGGCCGCAGATCAGCAGCCGCAGCACAGCCGCAGATCGGCTGCAAATCAAGCTCGTAGCCCGGCTGCAGATCAGCAGCCGCGGCTGACGAATCCGATCAGGCGCCGCCTCGCGTGATGCCGGCGCGCTTCAACACCGAAGCAGGGACATTCACCTCACGCCAGGCGGCGTAAGTGATTCCCTTGCGTCCGCTGTAGGACACCGCGACATCCACGAAGCGGTCCTCGAGTGCGCTGATGTCGACGTCCTCAGTCGGAACGGACAAGGCGCGCTCAAGGTCGATGCGCTCCTGAATGAGTTGAACCCGCCGTATCGGCGCAGCTGACTCCAGAGCGTCGCTGATGGCTTCCATGCGATTGCGGATTGATTCTGCGGTGCGCTGGCGGCCCCGCTTGGGCTTGTGCGCCTCAAGGGCTTCGAGGTATTCACCCACAGCTCGGTTCTCTTCGCGAGCTTTGGCGTTCGCCGCCCGGTGCTCATCTGACATGTATCGTACCAATGCCTTGTCCTTTCGCTGGTACATGATTTGTGAGAACAATACTATTGGCGTGTCCGCGAATTCAGACGCCTCGTCGGCACGATTATTTTCGTTCGGGAATGTGCCTCTCCACAACAGGGGCGATCGAACAGGAGAGTCAATAGCGTCATCACTGTCGCAGGCCGCCGGCGCAGGCACATGAACCGCGAATCTCAAGACACGGAGGGGCGCCCGAATGGAGACCCCTACTCCTGCCTATTCCATAACAATCAAGGTGTCTCGAGGCAACCGCCCCGGCACTCTGGGCCGTTTCGCCTCGGCGGTCGGCGCCGCCAGCGGCAACATCGAGATCAATCCGCTCTGCTCGGTGGAGGATGCTCACGACTTGGTGATGGCCTGAAGGGCGCCGATGTTTTGTCGGCGTTTCGGCGCCGGGTGTCCTCACACAGCGCGGTTCGAATGCCAGTGTCCGTCGTGCGGCGTCTCAGCTCTTGAGGCGGGACACGTCGCGCACAGCGCCCTTGTCGGCTGACGTGGCCATGGCGGCGTAAGCCTGCAAAGCGGCCGACACTTCACGTCGGCGCGCCCGCGGCTTCCAGCCGTCGCTGCGGGTTTCGTGTTCGTCTCGGCGGCGTTGCAGCTCGGCTTCGTCCACCCGCAGATTGACTGTGCGTTCGGGAATGTCGATGTCGATGATGTCGCCGTCGCGGATCAGCGCTATCGCCCCGCCCTCGGCCGCTTCAGGGGATGCGTGACCGATAGAGAGCCCCGAGGTCCCTCCCGAGAAGCGTCCGTCGGTGAACAGCGCGCACTGCTTGCCCAGCCCTCGTGACTTGATGTACGAAGTGGGATAGAGCATCTCTTGCATGCCCGGGCCGCCGCGCGGGCCTTCATAGCGCACGATCACCACATCGCCGGGTTGTATCCCGTTGTCGGTGTCGAGAATCCCGTCGCACGCCTCTTCTTGGCTCTCGAAAACTCTCGCAGGACCCGAGAACCGCATGATCGAAGAGTCGACGCCGGCGGTCTTGACGATGCAGCCGTCGGCGGCGATGTTGCCGTAGAGCACTGCGAGCCCGCCGTCGGCGTTGTACGGGTCGGCTGCTGAGCGGATGCAGCCGTTGCTGCGGTCGGTGTCGAGCGTCGGCCATCTGCTCGACTGGCTGAACGGCTGCTGCGTGGCAATGCCCGCGGGCCCCGCCTTGAAGAACTCGACCACCTCGGCGGAAGGGTCGCGCCTCACGTCCCAGACCTGCAAGGCGTCGGCCAGCGTGTCCGCATGCACGGTGCTCACCGAAGTGTCGAGCAGTCCGCCGCGGTCGAGCTCTCCGAGGATGCCCATGATCCCCCCGGCGCGGTGCACGTCCTCGACATGGAACTCCTCGGTGGAGGGCGCCACTTTGCAGATGTTGGGGGTGCTGCGGCTGAGCCGGTCGATGTCGGCCATCGTGAAGTCCACCTGCCCCTCCCGGGCGGCGGCCAGGATGTGCAGCACCGTGTTGGTGGAGCCGCCCATGGCGATGTCGAGGCGCATGGCGTTCTCGAAAGCGGCTTTGGTGGCGATGCGGCGCGGCAGCACCGACTCGTCGTCCTTCTCGTAGTGGCGCCGAGCCAGGTCGACGACCCGCCGCCCGGCCTCGCGGAACAGTTCCCGCCGGTCCGAGTGCGTGGCCAGGGTGGTGCCGTTGCCGGGCAGCGACAGCCCCAGCGCCTCGGTGAGGCAGTTCATGGAGTTGGCGGTGAACATCCCCGAGCACGATCCGCAGGTGGGGCACGCGGCGCGTTCCATTTCCAGCAAGTCCTCGTCGCTCACCGTCGGGTCGCCTGCGGAGATCATCGGGTTGATCAAGTCGAGCTTCACGCTGACCCCGGCCAGCTTGGTCTTGCCGGCTTCCATCGGCCCGCCCGACACGAACACGGTCGGCACGTTGAGCCGCATCGCCGCCATCAGCATGCCCGGAGTGATCTTGTCGCAGTTGGAGATGCAGACCAGCGCGTCGGCGCAGTGGGCGTTGACCATGTACTCGACCGAGTCGGCTATCAAGTCGCGGCTCGGCAGGCTGTAGAGCATCCCGCTGTGGCCCATGGCGATGCCGTCGTCGACTGCGATGGTGTTGAATTCTTTGGCCACGCCCCCCGCGTCGGTTATCTCGTCGGCCACCAGCTTGCCGAGATCGCGCAGATGCACGTGACCGGGCACGAACTGGGTGAACGAGTTGGCCACGGCCACGATCGGCTTGTCGAAGTCGTCGTCGGTCATGCCGGTGGCGCGCCACAGGGCGCGCGCCCCGGCCATGTTGCGGCCCTGGGTGGTGGTGTGGGATCGAAGCTGCGGCATGGCAGGAACCCTACCGAGCCACGGCCGGCGGAGGCCAATCCGCCGAAGTTCAGAAATTTGAGGTTGTGATCTGATGTGTAATAAAGTTATATTAGATGTATGAGCACAAACTACGTTCCATCAGATGATTTCCTGAAGTATTTAGCGAACACGGCTCGGGAGTTGGCTGAGATGGGCAGACGCGCGGAGCGTGCTATGGAAAAGCGCCACGCCGCGGTAGTCGCCTCTCGGGAAGACTCGAGGCGGGCCAGAGAGGCTCTGCTCGAGGCTGCGTCGGGGCTCCATGTTATGGCATCGAGCCTCAACGACTTCAACAAGACGGCTTATCAGGCCACTGAGCAGGCCACGGCGTCGCTGGTGGAATTCTTCGAGGAATACAAGAAGGACATGAGACGCCTGGCAGAGTTGAGCGACATGATGGCGGCCTATCTGTCGGCGCCGCCTGACGACGGCCTTGAATCCGGAGACGAGCCGTCCGACCCGCCGCTAGGAGACGAGCCGTCCGACCTGTTGGCAGAAGACGACCCGACCGAGTAGCTGCCGCGACAGCTCAGCTGAAGGCGTCTCAGGCGGTCGCTGCCACCGGCTTGGAAGGCGTGAACGCCGCGTGCAGATGCTTGATGCCGTGAATGAAAGCCGACGAGAGCAGTTCGGGCTCGCCGAGGGCCTCGATGTCGCCGAGGCGCGCGAGCAGTTCCCGGTACATCACCTTGATCTGGCGTCGGGCCAGGTGCGCTCCCAGGCAGAAATGCGGGCCGGGGCCTCCGAAGCCGACATGCGGGTTCGGGTCGCGTCGCACGTCGAAGGCAAGCGGATCGTCGAACACCGACTCGTCGCGGTTGGCGCTCAGATAGTTCATGGCCACCATTTCGCCCTCGCTGATCTTGACGCCCTCGATGGTGGTGTCGCACAGCGCGGTGCGCCGCATGTAGGTGACCGGGCTGGCGATGCGCACGATCTCCTCGACGGCGCTGTCGGCTACCGCCTCGAAGTCGTCGGCCCAGACGCGGCGCTGATCGGGATGCTCGGTGAGGTAGATGAGCGCCCAGCTGATCGAGTTGCGGGTCGTCTCGTTGCCGGCCACCAAAAGCAGGATGAAGAAGCTGGCCAGTTCGGCGCGGGTCAGCCGCTCGCCGTCGACTTCGGCGTTGACGAGCACGCTGGTCAGGTCGTCGTCGTTGCTGCCGATTTTGGAGTCGGCAACATCGTCCATGAGCCGGGTCAGTTCCGCGCCCGCGGTGAGGATGGCGGTTATGAGGCCGTCTAGATCGGGGACGTACTCTTCGTCGGCGGCGCCGAGTATCACATTCGACTGGTCGAACACGAAGTCGTGATGCGAGGCCGGGACGCCCATGAGGTCGCACACGATCCGCAGCGGCAGCCGGGCGGCCACGTCGGTGACGAAGTCGCAGCTGCCTCTTTCGCAGATCTCGTCGACGATCATCCGAGCCTGTCCGTTGATCGAGTCGTCGAGCTGTGCCAGCATCCTGGGCGTGAATCCGGCCGACACGAGGCGTCGCAGCCGGGCGTGGCGCGGGTCGTCCATGGTGATGATCGAGTTGAAATACTCGTTGAACTCCGGAGTCAGGTCGTTGACGGTCACCCCTCGGGCCGAGGAGAAGATCTCAGGCTTGCGAGAGATCTCGAGGATCGGTGCATGACGTGCGACGACCCAGGCGCCCGGTGTGTGAATGCTCGACAGCGCGCCGGTGAAATCGAAGCCGGGGAAGAACGTCAGCGGCTCTGAGCGCAGCTTCTGGAGTTCGGCTTCGATCTCGCTGCGGTGACGCCGCCAGAAGGCGGTATGCAGCGGGTTGTGCGGGTCGGGCCGCACCATCGGCGCCGACTCGGCCGTCGGGGGCTCGGTTGTGACGGTCGTCATGGTGCTCGCAGATCGGTCAAGAACTCAGGGCGCGGCCCGGTGAGCGGTCCGGCGTGTCCGTCGATGTGGTGGTCGGGCGCGGCGTCGATCCGCGGACCTTCCGCTTTTCAGGCGGACGCTCTGCCAACTGAGCTACCCGACCGGGGTGTGCCGCCGGCTCATGAAAGCCGGCAACGCGGTCCTGACGGGATTTGAACCCGCGGCCTCCACCTTGACAGGGTGGCGATCACTCCAGACTGATCTACAGGACCTGGCGCACGACGAGCGTGCGGAACCCGAAACGCTAGCGAACCGCCGCGCCGCTCGCACCCCCAACGGGATTCGAACCCGTGTTTCCGGCGTGAAAGGCCGGCGTCCTAGGCCGCTGGACGATGGGGGCATGTCGACATTGACCGACAGATCAGGTTAGGCCGCTCAGGCTAGGCCTCCGGCCTGCCGCTGCCCCCGGCGCCCGGCGGTCAGGTCTCTGAGAAGCCGCTGCCCTCTTCGAATTGAAGAGTTTGAGTGTTCTCGGCGACGGTCTGGACGGTGTGCTCGGAGAAACCTTCAGGATTGCGGATCTCGACTTCCACCCTCACTTCGGCCTCGATGTCGGGCTGTTTCAGGAGGTGGGTGAGAACTTCTTCGCTGATCGTAGTGAACGCCTTGGTGGGCCGTTCGGGGTCGAGCTTGACCGAGCCCCGGAACGCGGTGAGCGGCGTCGGGTTCCAGAACGACCAGACGGGCGCGGGGCTCGTCGGCCACGTCCGCTCCCCCGGCCGGCGCATAGTGGATGCTAGCGAACTCGCTTCTTGCGCGCGGCTGCTCCTTCAGCTTCGCGACGATCGGCTCTCTGACTTCGTGACGGTCGCCGGCGAGCAGGCGCTCGGCGTCGTCGCGGGCGGTGCGGGTGACGTTCTGTTGGCGGTCGAACCAGTAGCGGTCGCGGTCGACGTAGAGGTGCGGGGCTGTGGCGGCGAGTCTGTTGAGAGCGTCGGATATCGGTCCGGGCTTGTCGCCTGCGAAGGTCGCCCCGAGCCGCACGCGACGCACCTCCAAGCCTTGATTCGTGGCGCCCACGTTGGGGGTGGCGCCCACGAATATGGCGCGGGCGACCCGTCGGGTGGCGTGCAGCGCTCCCAGGTGGGGCGTCTCGCGGTCGATCTTGAAAGACGATGATTCACGGCCGTCGACGTCGGCGTCGATCACCGGGTGCCAGTAGTCGGGGAGCCTGCCGGCTAGTTCGCTAGTGACTCGTGGATCGCCCAACGGGATCGAGCAGGGCAGGATCAGCGGGGAGCTGTCCTCGCTGCGCAGCAGCGAGTCGATTCCTGCCCGCGTCCGTCCGTCCTCGCCATGTGCTTCGACACGAACGGTTGCAAGCATTGCGCCAGCAGGTCGAAAGCGTCCCCCACCCGAGCCCGATTGCTAACCTCCGCCACAGCTCAAAAACTCACGCCGAACCGACTGCTAGAGAGCGTCCGGCGAAAACCGAAATGAGACTCTGCGCCCCTCAATGAGAGTCTCCACAAAGCGCAAACCCAGCAAAACGACATAGAAGGTATGCAGTCGCCACAATGCGTTCCATTCTGGCGACTGGGGTGACAAGTATGCAGCTGGTATCCCCAGAGATTTGGCCTGATCGTAGCCGATGGTTGCCGAGTGCATCGCATGGCTTTGTAGAGCTTTAGCAATCCGGTCGGTTTCTTCTGCGGAGGGAGGGGTTTGACGCAAACTCAGCACTTCGGGAACCAGTTCCCTCGTTCGTCTGATGGCAGCCTTGGCAATCTGATAGATAACAGCATCGATGTCGGCCAAAAGAGCAGCGTAAAGCTCAAGTGCTACTGGGTTGTTTGTTGTGCGCTTCTCCAAGTCGTCTACGATTTCAACGATGTCTTTAGCAGGAATATAGGCTTGCCTTGTCGCCATTGGGACTTGAGGATCGATCGGTCCGAGGGCCGATGAGTTGCTCATCACGACGGACTCCGCGGCCAGCGCAAGCAGTGTTGCGGCTGATGCAGCGGTGTCGGGAACTATGACCCGGAAGTCTTGGCGTTCTGCGTGGCACATTCTGGCAAGCCTGACGGCTGTCTCGGCATCACCGCCTGGCGAAGTAAGCATAAGGTCAAGAGGCTTTTCCTGCTGAGCCTCACCAACAGCGTCGGCAAAAGGAGCTATGATGCTGTGGTCAATCTTGCCGTAGAACACGATCAATGAGCGACCGGTGAGTTCCTCGTATTTGCATATGCCCGCCTGACGCCCATAGCGGTCCGACTCGACGGCGCGAAAAAGAGGGCTTTGGGTGGGAGTCTCCGGCTCGGAAGGCTGTGTCTCAGAGGACACGCAGAGGCTCCGACGGAATTTTCAGCGGCTCTCGAGTTCGCCAGCTGCGCTCGTCGGGCTTGATGTTGGCGTAGCGCTCCGCGACTCGCGCGGCGGCGTCCTCGCGGGCTTTGCGGGCACGGGCGATACGGTCTTGCAGGGTCTCGTCGTCCTTGCGTCCCTCGGGGAGGAAGGGCGGCTCGTAGGTCATTGGCGGTGATCCTCCCTGAGATGTGGTGATATTTGATATCTAGTGTATCGCAAGCTAACGACATGGCCGATCAGCATTTCAGATGCAGCGCTTCCTGGCTTTGCGGGGGTAGAGCGGCGAGGAGGCTCATAGTGGGACAAGACTGCACCTGGTCGTTGTAGGCGAGTGCCTCGTCGGTCCAGCCTCTCTTCTCGCAGGTGGCGTAGAGGCGGTAGAGGAGCTCGCGGGCCGGGTCGGCGAGCCCTGGCGCGGCGCCGACCTCGCGGCTGCGGTTGCGCACCGCCAGCGGCGCCCGGTCGATCTGATAGCGGCCGCCGTCCGCTCGTGCGGCCGTCCGCCGAGCTGCGTGCGAGCGGCATCGAAAAAGGCGTGAATGTGATGGGGTTGGAGGCGGCGCAACGCGACTTCGTCCATGTCGCGCCGGATGCGGTCCATGTCGGAGTAGCCGATGTTGTCAGCCGCGGAGCACCGGGTCTGTGATGGCAGCGGCAACCCGCTCGGGCACGTCGGTGTCGATGACCTGTTCGAGCTGGCGGCGCACCTCGGGCTGATCCCCGTAGCGGATTGCGTCGGGCAGCAGCCGTCGCGGCTCGCGGCCTGAGAGCACCTCGCCGACAACGTCGTAGACCTGCCCATCGAAAGCCTCGCGCAGCCTCTTCAGCGTGGCGCTCTCGCCCTCCAACTCGGCGATCGTCGCGGCGGCGGGGGTGGACGCCGGTCACCTGCACGTCGGGCTTCAGGTCCTCCAGCGGGATCGGCGGGTGCTCAGGCACTCGTCGAGCATACGGCGACGCCTGACGTG
The DNA here is from genome assembly GCA_026708645.1 of Acidimicrobiaceae bacterium. GTDB lineage: Bacteria > Actinomycetota > Acidimicrobiia > Acidimicrobiales > Aldehydirespiratoraceae > Aldehydirespirator. The sequence continues at coordinate 17,014 of JAPOUM010000026.1, forward strand.
CTCAGGCGTGACAGCACCCACAGCGCTGTGCGTGCGAGGCCGTCCATCTTGAGAGGCAGCTGCAGCGTCCGGCTTGCGCTGGGCGATGTTGCCGCTGGCTTGCGCTGGGCGATGTTGCCGCGGCTTGCGTTATGATAACCTTGTGCCAAACATTGCGAACCGCACTGATTGCGTTGCTCTTGACGGCAGAGCCCGAAAGGATATTCGATGACGATTATTGAGCGTGAAGTTGCAGATGGGAGCGTTGATCCTGGCAGACCTCTGACGCTGGTTGATGAGCTGGTGTTGACTCTTCTCAATGAGGAATCCGGCTATTTCCGTCAGGTGCCGATCTGGAACCTCAACTGCGCCGTTATCGGCGGGGCTCTGGCTGAGTTGTCGTTGCGGGGCCGCATCGACACTGATCTCGACTCGTTGATCTTCGTGGACGGCGCACCTACCGGCGACCCGGCGCTTGATCGGCTGCTTGAAAAGATCGGAGCTTCGACCGGGCAGCACAACGCTCAATATTGGATCGAGAAGCTTGTGCCGGAGGCCGAGCCCATTATCGATATGACCCTTGAGCGTCTGACCGAGATGAACATTCTGCGGCATCACGAAGGCGAATTTTGGTCGCTGTCGAAGGTCGTCTGGGGCGCAGCAGACGGATCCGCTGACGGTGCCGACGATCAGGCCAGTAACGAGTTCGTCAAGACTCGTATCAGTAGAGCTATCTTCACCGATGAGATCCCGTCGCCTGTGGACGTGATCATCGTTTGTATCACCGATGTCTGTGATGTGCTGCGTTTCATCTTTGAGCTTGACGAGGCAGCTGAGCAGAGGGTGGTCGAAATCTGCAAGATGGATCTGATCGGGCGTGCCATTGCCGACGCGGTTCGCGAGAATTTCGTCACTGCGCAAGTTATTCCCACCGCGATCACCAAGCAGATTCCCTCTGTGAAGCTGATGGACATGATTCGCAGTCCAAACGCTCGCAACGGGAATATGCCGGCGTTCTTCGCTGAATGTTACAAAAAATACGGCCCTGTCTTCAGGCTCAAGCAGCCGTTTCAGCAGCCTTTTACCTGCGTAGCCGGTCCCGAAGTCAATGCGTGGGTTCACCGCCACGGTCGATTGTATCTGTCATCAAGGCATGCTCTTGATGATTTCCTAAAAGCTGTCGGTGCAAGAAATTTTGTGAACACGCTTGACGGTGTTGATCACTTCAAGTGTCGCAAGTCCTTTCAACAGTCTTTTTCGCGCTCCAGATTAGTGGAGCGATCTGATGAAATGCTCAATTATGGTCTCGACAGTATCTCTAGTCTGGAAATCGGTAGTGAGATTCCGTTAGTAGAACTTGGATATCGGGTATCCAACTCGCAGATGTCGCCGTTGTTGCTTGGTGTTGAAACTCAGGACGTCTTTGATGATGTATCTAAATTTATATTGCGAATTCTAATGACGGATTTTGCTGGCTACCTTCCCAAGCTCATGAATCATACTCCTGGAATGCGGCGCCGCAAGAAACTCTTCAATGAGCTTGTGGATCAGGTCTTTGCTAGTCATACAGCTGCTCAACGAGCCGGTTGCCCCAGAGATTACATTGATGATCTGGTGAGCTTCAATGCCAGCGACCCTCAGCTGATGCCCCAAGCCAACATGCGCTTTGCAATCATCAACGCCCTGATAAATTCCATGTACACTGGGCAGCAGATGTCGACCTTAATGTACTTACTGCTGTCAAACCCGGAAGTTTATCAGCAAGTCACTGCCGAGGCTGATGCAGTATTCGGTGAAGGCGGCAAAGTTGATTTTGAAGTTTTCACTGGCCCGGCAACTGATGTAACTCAACGGGTAGTCACTGAAAATTTGCGCTTATATCCTACAATATTCGGATCATTCCGCCATGCGATAAACAACTGCTTGATCGGTGGATATCAAATGTCGGTGGGAGAAAGACTTTGGATTCTGTCAGCAGTTACTCACTATCTAGACGATCAATTTCCAGAGCCAATGAAGTTTGACATTGACAGGTACAAGTCTCCGCGTAATGAACATCGCGGCACCGGATATGCCCCGTTTGGACTTGATACTCATACCTGTCTTGGCCAACGTTTAGTTTCTCTGCAATTGGCAATCAACATTCTGATGTTGTCACACTACTTTGAAATGGAACTGGTAAACAAGGATTCCGATATCAAGATGACTGTTTTGCCTTTGCCGGGCTTGGCAGCGAGAAGGAAAATCAAAGCCCGCTTCGTCGCGCGCCGCCACGAAGTAACCAAGCCCTGAAGTCCGCCAGTATCAAGACAGCTCATCGCTGTCACCCTCTGGAAGAGTCTCGGCTGCGGTCTCCACAAGCTGGTCGAGTATCCCGCCGAGCCACTCATAAAGCATGTAGCGAGCCGTGTCGTGATCGCTGTCGCCCAAGTCGGCCGGATCAAAAGACGCTGAGCCCACCTCAAGTGTGTTCCCCAAATACAGCCGCAGGCTGTTGAGGGTCTGCAGCCAGGCAGAAACCGCGTCAGCAGCGATCACGCCGGCCGCCAATCCGGCCTCGACGACGTCGATGGCCTCCAGGCGGTGCTTCAGCAGAGGCGCAGCGGCCATCTCCCAGAACTCGTCGGAAGCTTTCTCGTCGGCGATGTGCACAGGCGGCTGGAAACGCAGCATGGAAGCGTCACTGCCTTCGGTGAGCAGATCACGGAACTGTTGCAGCACCGTCGCCAGCCCGGAGCGTTCATCGGCGTGCAAGTTCACGGCGATGCCGTCGGGTCCGTGTCGGAACATGCGTCGTGCCATCGCTGCTGCTCTGCTGCTCAGTCCTGCTCGAGCACAGCCCAGAGGCCGTGCTCGTGGAGCCGGTAAGCGTCGAATTCGGCCTTCTCGAGCGGCCCCGACGCCACCACGGCCCTGCCCTCGGTGTGAACCTGCATCATCAGCCGGTGCGCCTTGGCTGCCGAATAGCCGAACAATTTGCGGAACACGTAGACCACATACGACATCAAGTTGACCGGGTCATCGAGAACGATCACCTTCCAGGGCAGATCAGGCCGCCGGTCGGTCTCGTCCACCGGATCCTTCACAGGAGCGGTGACCGGCGACGCCGAAGCGAGCACCGCAAAACAGAGTTCGGTCATGTCGTGCCAATCAGTGGTCTGAAGTCAGAGGGCCTGCTGTCCGGGCGACCGCTGCGCGGTGACGCCCCAGCGTAGGCCGCCTTGACTATCTGAATCCAAGTGATCGAAGCCAGAGTAACATGAATACCCACTAAAAGCACAGGCACACCCAGAAAATACTGCGCATAACCGACAGCCGCCTGCACGATCAGCAGTTCGGCGATTCTGCGCATGCGGACTTGTTCGGACGACCCTGACGCCCGCATCCGCCACCAGGCCCAGATCACCAGCACCAGCAGAGCGATCGCGATGACGCTGTGGACTCGCACCACTTCTCGCACCAGCAGCGGCAGCCGCTCGGCTCGGCTGTCTCCCGCGTGCGGTCCCGCTCCTGTGACCAGAGTGCCGCTGACCAGCAGCACCGCAGCGACGGTCATCACAGCCCACACCAGCAGCCGAGTGACGCCGTCGGTGCCGCCTGTGCCGTCGGTGCCGCCTGTGCCGTCGGTGTCGCCTGTGCCAGCGGTGCCGCCTGTATCCCCCGCGTCGTCTTGGTCGTCTTCGCCGCCTCGTCGCTCTGAGCGGCTCGCGTCGTCACCGGCGAGTTCGACAGCCCGGCCAGGGTCGCCGGGTTCGAAATCGCGGGCTTTCACGTCGAGCAGGGACGCATTCCAAAGCAGCACCATCGACAACAAGAAGTGCCCCATCGTGAAACGGGGATCGAGCTCCGACAGCACCAGCAGAGCCCCCAGCCCGACTTGGGCCAGCACACCGGCCACCAGACCCAGCGACAACCATGCCAGATCGGCCCGACGCGGCCTGCGCCGCCAAGCGCCGAGCACGGCGCCGAGCACGGCGACGGCCACGACCCCGGTGAACAGCCGGTTCACGAACTCGACCAGAGCGTGGAACTCCAAATCCGCCAAGAAGCGGTCCTGTGAGCAGGCGGGCCAGTCCTCGCACCCCAGCCCCGAACCGGTGAGCCGCACGGACACGCCGGTCACCACGATCGCCGCCAGCGCCCACAAGGCGAACCGAGTGAGCCGTGCATAGGCGGTCGGAGCCACGAGCCGATGGTAGGGCCCGGTCGGCTCGCCGAGCACCTGAGCGCTCCACGGACGGCGACTGCCGCTGGCGAGTAGTCGCCTCTGCGATGCTCTCTTGGACGAGCGCCTGTCGGCGTGCAGCCGCGACCCGACGATCGCAACACGATCTGACGATCTGGACGATCTGCTGGTGTGGCCCGTCGGCGCGGCGCCGTTCGATCGTCGCCCCCCGGCAGTCAGATGACCAGATGACCGGTGTGATCTTCTAGCCTGCAAGCGTGACCGGAACTGTGACCGGCGAAGTGAGATCGCCTCGCCGCTGGCGAGCCGGGGCTTTTGTTGCTTTGACCAAGCCCCGCATCGTCGAACTGCTGCTCGTCACCACCGTTCCGTCGATGATCCTGGCCACCGGCGGGCTGCCGTCGCTGTGGCTCATGGCCGCCACCGTGGTGGGAGGCGCCATGTCAGCGGGCGGCGCCAACGCCTTGAACATGTACATCGACCGTGACATCGACAAACTGATGCACCGCACCCGCAACCGGCCTCTGGTCACGGGCGCGGTCCGTCCGGTCGAGGCGCTGCTGTTCGCGTCGGCTCTCATAGTCGTCTCGTTCGTGTGGCTCTGGGCTTTCGCCAATCTGTTGGCGGCGGCGCTGGCCACCGCCGCGGCCGCCTTCTACGTGTTCGTCTACTCGCTGTGGCTGAAACGCTCTTCGGTGCGCAACATCGTGATCGGCGGCGCTGCCGGCGCAATGCCTGCCCTGGTGGGCTGGGCTGCCGTCACCGGTTCGCTGGACTGGCCGCCGCTGGTGCTGTTCGCGGTGGTCTTCTATTGGACCCCGCCGCATTTCTGGGCTCTGGCGATCCGCTACCGCAACGATTATCGCAACGCCGATGTCCCCATGCTGCCGGCAGTGACGAGCCTCGCGGTCACAGCACGGCGGATCGTGGCCTACACGGTGCTGCTGGTGGCGTTGTCGCTGCTGCTGGTGCCGGTGGCCGACATGGGCGTCGTCTATCTGCTGTCGGCGAGCGTCGCCGGCGGCGGATTCATCGGTCTGGCCATAGACGTGATGCGCAATCCCGACCCGGCACGGTCGATGCGCCTGTTCGGATGGTCCAATGCGTATCTGATGATTTTGTTCGGCGCGGTCGCGGCTGATGTGCTCATTGTGTAGCATCGCGCCACGATGACGCTGACAGAACCGGCCACAGCGGACCCGCTGGCCGACCCAGACGCCGGCGCAGCAGCCGCATCACCTGCGCCCTCTGCTGACTCCGCGACCTCGACGCCTGACTCTGCGGCGCAGGTCTTGGCTCAGCGGATCGTCACCAGCGACGGCGCTGCCGTGGGCCGACTGTTCGTGGCGGTCTCGCTGCTTTGGGGGCTGTTCGCTGCGGTGCTCGCGGCGCTGGTCGCCTTCGGCCGCAGCGACGCCGTCGAGCCCGCGGAGCTCTTCTCGGGGCTCAACGCCTACTTCCGCATGTGGACCCTCTACCGCATGTCGCTGCTGCTGCTGGTGCTGCTGCCGCTGCTGCTGGGCGTGGCCATGGTCGTTGTGCCGCGGCAGGTGGGGGCGAGCAACCTCGCTTTCCCGCGCGCCGCCTTGGCGTCTTTCTGGTCGTGGCTCATCGGCTCGGTGATCATGGTGGTGTCAGTGCTCGCGGGCGGCGGCTGGGGCGCCTTGGACGGGGTGACCCGCAACGAGGGCGACGCCATGGCGCTGACCCTGCTGGGCACCGCTGTGGTGATCGTGGCGCTGCTGATGGGCGCGGTTTCGCTGGCGACGACGATCATCGCTCTGCGCGGCCCTGACGTGAGGCTCCTGGATGTGCCGCCTTTCGCGTGGTCGATGCTCGTGGCTTCGGCAGCGTGGCTTTTCACGCTGCCGATCGCCGTCGCCAACATCGTCGTGATCTACGCGGATCTGCGCGGTCGCCCCGCCGTCGCTTTCGGCCGGGCCGAAGGCCCTGACATCTGGCTGCAACTCGACTGGCTGCTGGAGCAGCCTGCCGTCTATCTCATGGCGGTGCCGCTGCTGGGCGTCGTCGCTGAAGTCGTCAGAGGAGTGCTCGGCGCCGGTGTCGGCCGCCCCGAAGTCCCGGCGGTGATCGTGGGCCTGTTCGGGCTGTTGGCCGTGGGCGGCTGGTCGCAGGACTATTTCACGGCGCCTCAAGATCTGCGCGACGGTCTCGTCTACGTGGCTTTCGGCTTGGCCGCGGTCGTTCCGGTCGCAGCCCTGGCAGGCTTCGTCGGCCTGCAAGTCGCGCAGAGCCGGCGGAGCGTTCCGCAGCTGCTCGACCTGCGAATCATCGGCGCCGCGGCGGCTCTGGCGCTTCTGGCCGCTGCGACTCTGGCAGGGGCGTTGCGAGTCGTCGAGCCTTTCGACCTGCTTGAGAGCGCCGCCACCTGGGCTGTGTTCCACGGCGTGGCCGCGGCGGCGCTGCTGGGGGCTTTCGTCGCTTTGGTCCACTGGTCCGACGAGTTGTTCGGGGCGCCGGTATCGCAACGGGCCGCCGCCGCTAGCGTTGCGCTGGTGGGAGCAGGAGGCGCAGCGCTGCTGCTGTCTGATCTGCTCTCAGGATTCATTGCCGACGAACCTGATCTCATGGCTTTGGCGCTGGACGGAAAAGTGTTTTTGAATGTGGTGAACTTTGTGGGGGCCGGGCTGCTCCTCGCCGGGGTCGCCGTTGCGACGGCCGGCGTGGCCCAGGCGACGCGAGCCGGGACAGGAACCGCCGAAGCATCCGCCGTCGCACAGCCCGCCGCTGAACAGATCGCCGCGCCATGAGCATCCCGGCATGAGAACCGCTGCCCTGCCCGCTCCGGTCGTCACACGACCGCGTACCGTGGCCGTCGGGTCGCTGCTGGCCACCGGCGCGGCTTTCATGGCCTTCGCCGGCCTGGTCGCGATCTATGTGCAGCAGCGTCAGCAGGCTCGGGCCACAGGCCAGGAATGGTTCCCGGAAGGCAGCGTGGAACTGGGGCCCGCGGGCATGATGATGATGACCCTGGCGCTGTCGGTGGTGACAGTCCAATGGGCGGTGCAGGCGGCCCGCAACGAGGACCGACCGCACGGTTTCGTGGCGCTGGCGGTGACTCTGCTGTTCGGCGCGGCGGTCGTCAATCAGTTCTGGTTCGTCTACTCCGACACGGCTTTCGCCATCGACGCAGGCACCGCGCAGCTGCTCTTCTACGCGGTGACGGGTTCGTTCGTCGCCATGCTGGTCGCAGGCTCAGCAATGCTCACAGTCACCACCATCCGCGCCCTGATGGGATCGTCCGGGCGTGATCTGGCCCAAGGGGTGCAGGCCGCCGCCGTCTACTGGCACATGTGCGTGTTCTGCTACTTCATCGTCTGGTACGTCGTGTTCATCAACAAGTAGCGGCAGCCGACTCAGATGTTCACCACGGGATTCAAACTCTTCTTCGGATTGTTCGGCGCTTTCGTGCTGGCTGCGCTCGCCTACGGCTACTCCACCGGCGGCGACGGCGTCGGCCCTTTGTCGCTGGGCTGGAAGGGAGGGGTCGGCGATCACATCGGCTACACCCTGCTGGTGGCTCTGGCGGCGGTGTCGTTGACGATCAGCGTGGTGCTGGTGTCGTATCGCGACGCCGACGCCGACGCCCAGGCCCGCTTGCGCCAGCTCGCCGAAGTGCCCGCCGACTCCGCGGTCACCGCCAGCGTCTGGCCGGTTCTGGCCTCCTTCGGCGTGGGCGCCGCAGTCTTGGGGCTGGTGCTTCATCCGCTGGTGTTCACTCTGGGCTTGGCCCTGGTGGCGTTGTCGCTCATCGAGTGGACCATGGACGCTTGGGCTGACAGCGCCACCGGCGACGCCGCGGCCAACCGAGAACTGCGCAACCGCATCATGGCGCCGATCGAGATCCCGGTCATCGGGGCTCTGGCCATCGGTGTGGTAGTGCTGGCGGCGTCGCGGATCTTCTTGAACGTCTCACAGCTGCAGGCGGTGGCGGCGGCCGGCGTGGTGTCGTCTTTGATTCTCGCGGGCGCTTGGCTGTATGTGGCCCGCCCGGGCCAGGGCCGTCGTCTGGTGAGGGTGCTCGGTGCGGTGGCGGCTCTCGGGCTGCTGGTCGGCGGGGTGCTCGCCGCGGTCGCCGGCGAGCGGGACTTCGAGCATCACCACGGCGACGACCATCATGAGGAACATCAGGAATCTTCCAGCGAGCCGACCGGAGGAGCAGGCAGTGGCTGAGACACTCGAGACCGCCGCGACGGTCGATCCGCCGGCCGTGCCGCCGACAGGAACGCCTGCAGGAACGCCGACGCCTGAAGTCGCTGTGAAGTCTGTGCCTGCGCCTGCGCCTGCCCGCGCCTCTGCGCCTCTCGCTGCGGCGCGCCGCCGAGTCGGCGGGCTGCTGCTGGCCGCGGCAGGGCTGCTGGCGGTCGGAGGTTGCGCGTCCGACGCCGAACTCGACACTTTCGCCCCGCAAGGCCCCATCGCCGAAGAACTCCACAGCCGCGCCGTGATGCCGGTGATCTGGATCGCGGCGGTGGTGTTCGTGGGGATCGGCGTCGCCTTGGGCCTGCTGATCTGGCGCAACCGGGTCAAGAGCTACGCCGGCGACGACGAATGGCCTTCGCAGACTCACGGCCACATCCCCCTCGAGGTCGGCTGGACCGTCGGCTTCTTCGTGACGATGGCGGCAGTGGCCGGGCTGATGCTCTGGTCGCTGCCCACAGTCAACGCCACCGAAGACAACGCCATGGTCGTCGAGATCGACGGTCGCAGCGTCGACTGGGAACCCACCGTCGTGGTGGTCGGCAACCAGTGGTGGTGGGAGTTCCGCTATTACTTCTCAGATCAGGTGGACCTCGCCGACCTGCGCCGGCACGGAGACGCCAAGACCCTGCCTCCCGCGGACATCGTCACCTCCGGGCAGATGGTGATACCCACCGGCGAGGAGGTCGAGTTGATCGTCACGTCGCGCGACGTGATCCACTCGTTCTGGATACCGGCGCTCAACGGCAAGCGCGACGCCGTCCCCAACCGCTTCTCGCCCTGGAAGATCCAAGCGTCGGCGCCGGGGTTCTATTTCGGGCAGTGCACGGAGTTCTGCGGCTTGTCGCATTCGCGCATGAGAATGCAAACCGTGGCGCTCGACCCCGCGGATTTCCAGGCCTGGGTGGACGACACCAGCCTCGACGCCGTGGCGCCTGTCGACCCCGAAGCCCTGGCCGGCCAGGAAGTGTTCTCAGGCATCTGCACTTCTTGCCATGTGGTCGAAGGCCTCAACGACGACGTCTTCGAGCGCGCCGATCAGGCGTCGGGCGCCGCGCCGAACCTCACCCATTTCGCGAGTCGCAGCACTTTCGCGGGCGGGATCTTCGACACTTACAACGCCGACGGCTCGCTGAACCGCACCGTTTTGGAGGCCTGGCTGCGCAACCCCGGCGAGCTCAAAGCCAACTACATCGTGCCCGGCGAGCAGTACCGGGGAATGCCCGACCTGGACCTCAGCGAAGCGCAGATCGACCAGTTGGTGGCTTACCTCGCAGGGCTGGGCGCCAAGCCCGCCGGATGGATAATCGACGCGACCCGGGTGGAATGAAATGTCCATAATTGAGAAGCCTGAAATAATTGAGAAGCCTGAAGTTGAGAAGCCGGACGCCCCGCCGCTGGAACTCGAGGCCGGCGAGGTCGTCAGGCACGCCGAGAGGCCTCTCGGAGTGTTCACGCGCCCGCAAGGCGGACGCGGCTGGCGCGACTGGCTCAGCACCGTCGACCACAAGCGCATCGGCATCCTCTACGGCGTCTCGGCGATGTTCTTCTTCTTGGTCGGAGGCGTCCAGGCGCTGCTGATCCGTCTGCAGCTGGCCGTGCCTGACGGCAGCGTGCTCAGCGCCGACGTCTACAACCAGATCTACACCATGCACGGCGTCACCATGGTGTTCCTGTTCATCATGCCCCTAGCCGCGGCTTTCGCGAACTACTTCATCCCTCTGCAGATCGGCGCGCGCGACGTGGCGTTCCCGCGGCTCAACGCTCTGTCTTTCTGGATCTGGCTCTCGGGCGCCATCTTCTTGAACACGTCCTGGATCGTGGGCGGCGGAGGCGCCGACTGCGGCTGGTTCTGCTATTCGCCCAACAGCGGAGTGGCCTTCTCTCCGAGTCACGGCGTTGACTTCTACGCCATCGGATTGCAGATACTGGGTCTCGCCTCCCTGATTTCGGCGGTCAACTTGATCGTCACCTGCCTCAACATGCGCGCCCCCGGCATGACCTTGATGCGCATGCCGATCTTCACCTGGATGCTGCTGATCACGCAGTTCCTGCTGCTGTTCGCTCTTCCGGTGATCACCGTGGCGCTGTTCTTGTTGATGTTCGACCGGGTCTTCGACGCGCAGTTCTTCAATGTCGACGCCGGCGCCGACCCGCTGCTGTGGCAGCACCTCTTCTGGATTTTCGGGCATCCCGAGGTCTACATCATCATCCTGCCAGCCTTCGGGGTGGTCTCCGAAGTGATCCCGACGTTCAGCCGCAAGCCCCTGTTCGGCTACGAGTTCATGGTGTTCTCCGGCGTCGCCATCGGTTTCATGGGCTGGGGGGTGTGGGCACACCACATGTTCGTGTCGGGCATGGGCCCCATATCCGTGGCGGCGTTCTCGCTGTCGACGATGTTCATAGCGGTGCCCACGGGCGTGAAAGTCCTCAACTGGCTGGCCACGATGTGGGGCGGCAAGCTGAGGTTCACAGTGGCCATGAAGTTCGCTGTGGCGACGGTGGCGATGTTCACCATCGGGGGTCTGTCGGGCGTGACCCATTCGGTGGCGCCGGCCAACACTCAGCACACCGACACCTACTACATCGTGGCGCATTTCCACTATGTGATCTTCGGCGGCGGCGTGCTCGGACTGTTCGCGGGACTGTATTTCTGGTGGCCCAAGATCTGGGGGCATTTCCTCAACGAACGCGTCGGCAACTGGCATTTCTGGATGACTCTGGTCGGCTTCAACCTGACCTTCGGCCCGATGCACATTCTGGGGCTGCAAGGCATGTCGCGCCGCATCGACACTTACGCGCGCGGCTACGGCTTCGAGTTCTGGAACCTGATCGCCACTGTCGGCTCGCTGCTGATAGCCGCAGCCACGGCGCTGTTCATCTGGAACGTGATCAAGTCCAGACGCGAAGCCCGTCACCTGCCGCCGCCCGGGCCGGATCCCTGGGACGCCCGCAGCCTCGAATGGTCGGTGCCTTCGCCGGTGCCGGTACACAACTTCGACACGGTGCCGCAGATTCGCAGCCGCGACGACTGGTGGCACACCAAGTACGGCGAGGGCGCCGACGGCAGTGTGGTGCGACTGGCCACCGCCGAGGAGGCCGCTCAGACCGGCGAAGCTCAAGACGTGCATCTGCCTTCACCCTCTTTCTGGCCGCTGGCCGTGGCCGTGGGACTGCCTTTGATCGGCTACGGCTTGATCTTCAATCTCTGGTTCGCGCTGATCGGCGCGCTGATCGCGGTCGGTTCGCTGTATTCGTGGGCGCTGGAGCCGGTCGATGATCCCGACGCTGTCCACGACCATCACGACGACCACACCGGCCATGACGACTCTTCCGGCCCGCCGCCGCCACCGCCTGAGTCGCCGGAGACGCCGCCGCCCGCCCCGGCCGAGGCCGCGTCATGAGCGCCGAGCCGGTGACGACCGATCCCGCGGCGGCCGCCGAGGCGGCTGTCGGCCACGACCCGCACGCCACTTCCACGGGCTTGTCGCACACCAAGCTCGCCATGTGGGTGTTCCTGGGCTCGGAGTGCCTGCTGTTCGGCGGGCTGGTCTCCACTTATCTGCTGTATGCCACCCGCGGCAACGGGCGAACGCTGCCTGCCGAAGTCTTCGACATCCCGTTCACGTCGGTGAGCTCGTTCGTGCTGTTGATGAGCTCGCTCACGATGGTGCTGGCTCTGTCGGCGGTGTCCCGAGGCGAGCCGGAGTCGGGAAGAGCCTGGTTGCTGGCCACAGCGCTGCTCGGCGGAGTGTTCCTCGGTGGGCAGGTGTACGAGTTCACGGCTTTCGTGCGCGAGGGGGTGGGCTTCACCACCAGCCCGGCCAGCAGCGCATTCTTCACTCTGACCGGCTTCCACGGAGTACACGTGGCTCTGGGCATCGTCATGCTGATGTCGCTGTTCGTGCGATCAGTCAAAGGCAATCTCACCAAGAAGAACTCCGAGACCGTTGAGATCATCGGCCTTTACTGGCACTTCGTGGACATCGTGTGGATCTTCATCTTCACCGTCATCTACCTGATCCCAGTCGACTGATTCCCTAGAGCCGCGTCGAGCCACCGCCGCATAGCAGGACCATCACACAATGAGCGAAACGACCACCACCGAACGAGCCGCAGAGCACGCTGCGGCGTCGAGCGACCCGAGCGCCGACACCGAGGCCCATAGCGAAGGGCACGCCCATCCTTCCGACTGGGCATACGTCAAGATCGCCTTGGCGTTGGCGGTGATAACCGCGCTGGAGGTTTTCACCTACTTCGAGTCGGTGCTCGACTGGGGCGTGGCGCTGGTGCCGTCGCTGCTGTTCATGATGGTCGTCAAGTTCTATTTGGTGGCTACCTGGTTCATGCATCTGCGTTTCGACAGCAAGCTGTTCGGCCGGATGTTCACCGCCGGGCTGCTGCTCGCCGTGGGCGTCTACGTCGCCACGCTGGCCGCCTCGGAGTTCTTCGCCTAGAGGCCGAGCGAGCTTCCTTAGAGGCCTGCCGCGACCCGGATAACTCCCCCGACTTCAGAGGTTCCTTCGAATGCCGGCCGCCGCCGACGCTTGGCGATTCCAGTTCCACCCGGAGGTGTGGCTGATGATCGCGGCGATCGTCGGCCTCGGCTACTACGTGGTCCGCGTGGTGGCGCCCGTGGCCGCCCCTGCCGGCGCCGCAGTGACACGCCGTCAGCGGCTGTGCTTCGTGGCCGGGGTGCTGCTGTTGTGGGTGTCGGCCGATTGGCCCATGCACGACATCGCCGAGGATTACCTCTACTCGGTCCACATGGTGCAGCATCTGCTGATCAGCTTCGTGGTGCCGCCGCTGCTGGTCATGGCCGTGCCCGAATGGCTGGCTCGGCTTATTCTGACCGAAGACTCGCGTGCGTCTCGTATGATCCGCCGTGCGACGCATCCGCTGGTGGCCGGCGTGGTCTTCAACGCCTTGCAAGGTTTGATGCACTGGAGCGCTCTGGTGGACCTGTCGGTGCGCAACGGCGCGTTCCACTACTCCATGCACCTGCTGATGTTCACCAGCGCTCTGGCGATGTGGACGCCGCTGGTCTCCCCGCTCAAGGAGATGCAGCTCTCCGAGCCGTTGAAGATGCTCTATTTGTTCGCCATGTCGATAGTGCCGACTGTGCCCGCCGGCTGGCTCACCTTCGCTGAAGGTTCGGTCTACCCGGTCTACGACCACGCGCAGCGGCTCTGGGGTGTTTCTGTGACAGCCGACCAGCAGGCGGCGGGCGCGGTTATGAAAGTGCTGGGCGGCCTTTACCTGTGGACGCTCATCGCCATCAAGTTCTTTCGCTTCTCGGCTGCGCAGCGCCAAGCCGACGCATCCGAGCGCCGCCGACGCCTGGAGGACGACACCCTCACCACAGCAGACGTGACAGCCGAATTCGAGCGGTTGGGCCGGCCGCCCGTCGAACATTCGAGACCAGCCGAATAGCAGCGCCCGTCGGGTCGGGGTCCGGTCGTCAGGCGGTACGGTCGTCAGGCGTCTGACTCGTATTCCTGAGCCGCTGCCTCAGACGCTTTCTGAGCCGCCGTCTCAGGCGTTTCCTCAGCCGCCGGCTTTGCGGCCCGCCGACGCGGAACGCTGCTTGTGCAGTTCCTCGTCGTGTCTTCGCTGCGCCGGGGTGAGACGGGCTTTGGCACCGCCGCCGGAGTCCTGCTGGGAGCGCGCCGTCTCGGCGGCGGCGGCGATCTCCACCCGCTTCGGCCGCTTGAAGTTGAACAAGCCGGCCTCGTCCACGATCACCCTGTCGTCGTAGTCGTCGAACCACAAAGCCTCGGGGTTGCGCCCCACGATCGCGGTCCTGCCGCGTCCGGAGGCGTCTTGCGGGCTGCGCAGCACCTTGAACACCACCACGCCGTTCTCGGCGCCCGGCACTCCCGGAATCGGTTCGTCGGTCACCGCGGCCACCTCGGTCTTGCCCTTGAAGTGGACCAGAGTGAGCCGTGCGTGGGCTTCGACGCCCGACAGCCCCTGCTGCGACTCGTTGAGAATTCGCCAGGCGGTCTCGACGGGCACGTTGAACGCCTTGTAGGCGACGATGTTGCGACCGCCGAAGAAGTAATGGTTCTCGATGCCGGCGGCTTTCAGGGTCTGCTGAAGCAGCCGCAGAGCGTCGGGGTCGTCGTTCACGCCGCGAATGATCGGCGACTGGTTCTCGACGCAGATCCAGCCTCTCGAAGTGATCTGCTCCACGGCTTGCGCCACTCTGCGATTCCATCGGAAGCGGCCGTTCTCGCCGGCGACGTAGCCGGCGACGTAGCCGCCGTCGGGCGCCTTGTCCAGGAGTTCGTCGGGATGGTTGAAATGCACCATGAACCGCAGCGCCACATCGGGGTAGACCTCATGGAACAGGTCGAGCATCGACATCAGGGCCCCGTCGAAGCGCTGCGGATGGAACGCCAGCTCTTTGGTGCCGATCCTGATCACTTCGGCGCCAGCCTCAGCCAGAGCGGTCAGCCAGCCGGCCAGCTTGGAGTTGGGCAGCACCATCGGGTCGCCGCCGGACAGCAGGATCTCGCGCAGCTTGGGCCGCCCGGTCTCGGGATGCCTGCCGCCGTTGGCCGCCACTGCGGCGTTGTGGGCGCGGATGTAATCGGTCACCTCGCCGGGCTGCGCCAGACCCTTCTTCTTGACGGTGCCGTCGGCGTGGGCGACCTCTTTGCGGGCGATCAGCTCTTCGCGGTAGCAGAACCTGCAATGCGCCGAGCAGGTGGAGATCACATACAGCAACGCCATCTCGTATTTGTGGAGCAGCCCCTCCACCGGGCTGTAGTCGAGTTGCCCGGCGGGGTCCTCGTCGCCTTCGAGGTCGGCGGTCTCGTCGGCGGAGGCCTTGACCAGGCGCTGCAAGGAGCGGCTGTTGCGGGCCATCTCGAAGTAGTGGCGGGTGATCTTCACCGGCATCCGCGCCTCGACGTCGCGTGCGCTGCCGGTGAGGGGCTGCAACTCTGCCAGCTCGTCGGACGAGTAGAAGCCTCGCATCTCCTCGGGAGCGGACCCGCTGATGAACGGGTCCAGGCCGTTGACGATCTGGCGGTCATAGCGCGGGTTCTCGACGTGATCGAGCACTCGCCGCTCGGTTTCGGTGGGCTGATATTTCGCTTTGCGCTGGATTTTGGTGTTGGCAGTCATGGCACCTTCAGTCATAGAACTTTTGCTCCCGACCCGGTCGGCGGAGAGGATCACTCTCGGAGAGCCGTCGTAGTCAGCACATCCCTCCAACGGTCACGGCCGCCGTCGCTGACACGGGCTATCGAGAGTCCTCGCTTCAGTCTGCCAGATAATCCACAGCTGTGCAAAACCGTGCGGTGAGAGCCTGCTAATCCAGCGGGCGGAATGCCGGGAGTTTCTCCGCCGTTCGCAGGCGCTACCGTCACAGTCGTGCTGGACCTGAGGCTGCTGCGAGCCGACCCCGAGACAGTGAAAGCCGCGGTCGCCCGCAGAGGAGAGCCCACTGCGCCGCTCGACGAGGTGATCGCCCACGACCGGCGCCGGCGCCGTCTGGTGGCCGAAGCCGACGAGCTGAGAGCCGAAGTCAAGAAGATCTCGGCGTCGGTGGGCGCTCTGTTCCGTGAGGATCGAGCCGACGAAGCCGAGGAGCTGCGCGCCGGCAGCCGTGAGCTGACCGAGCGCATCGACGGGCTCTCCGACGAAGCCGAGCAGCTCGCGGAATGGATCCGTCGCATCCTTCTCTACGTGCCCAACATGGTGGCCGACGACTGCCCCGACGGCGCCGGACCTGACGACAATGTCGCTTTGCGCACCGTAGGTTATGACCCCGACTCCTACGGCGAGCATCAGCGGGTGGAGCACACCGACATCGGCGAGCAGCTCGGCATCCTGGACTTTCAGCGGGCGGTGCGCATGTCGGGCGCCATGTTCGCCATGTACCGCGGGCTCGGCGCACGGCTGGTGCGAGCCCTGATCGACTACGGGCTGGACCGCAACCGCGACCTCTACGAGGAGATCCGTCCGCCGACGCTGGTGCGCACCGAGACCATGACCAGCACCGGCCATCTGCCGAAGTTCTCTGACGACGCCTACCTGCTCGAACGCGACAACCTGTGGGCGATACCGACCGCCGAGGTGCCGCTGACTTCGCTCCTCGCCGGAGAGACAGTCGACGAGGACGCTCTGCCGATCCGGCTGATGAGCCACACGTCATGCTTCCGCCGCGAGGCGGGATCCGCCGGAAGCGACACTCGCGGGCTGCTGCGCCTGCACGAGTTCGACAAGGTGGAGCTCTACGGTTTCTGCACGCCCGAACAGGCTCAGGACATGCACCGCGAGATCCTGCATCGAGCTGAGAGCGCCATAGCCGACCTGGGCTTGGCGTACCGCGTGCTGGATCTCTGCACCGCTGATCTGGGGGCCGCGTCGGCGCGGACTTTCGACATCGAGGCGTATGCGCCCGGCGCCGACCGCTGGCTGGAGGTGTCAAGCGTCTCCTGGTGCCGCGACTATCAGGCTCGCAGAGCCGAAGTCCGCTACCGGCCCGCAGACGACGGGCGCACACGGATGGTTCACAGCCTCAACGGTTCGGGGCTGGCGGTGCCGCGAGTGTGGGTGGCTCTGGTGGAGACCTGCCGCCGCCCCGACGGCTCGGTGGCGATTCCCGAGGCGCTGCTGCCCTACATGGGAGGCATCGTTTCGATCCCGGCCCGCTGAGGCGCCGGCCGATGGACCTGGCTCGGCTGCGCGAGCACTACTCCGAGACGGGCTTCAGCGAGTCCGAAGCGGCCGACGATCCGATGACGCAGTTCGAGGAATGGTTCGGGGCGTGGCTGGCCACGGCGCCCTACGACGCCTCCGCCTGCGTGGTCGCCACCACCGACAACGACGGCTGGCCGTCGGCGCGGGCGGTGCTGCTCAAAGGCTTCGACGAGCGCGGTTTCGTGTTCCACACCAACCGACGCTCGGCCAAAGGGTCGGATCTGGAGCTCAGCGGACGCGCCGCGCTGTGCTTCTTGTGGCATCCCGTGGAGCGCCAAGTGCGTGTGGTGGGCAGCGCGGAGCATCTGCCCGACCATGAGAGCGACGCCTATTTCGCGTCGCGGCCACGGGGCTCGCAGATCGCGGCCTGTGCCTCGCCGCAGTCGCAGCCGCTGGCCGACCGCGGCGAACTCGAACGCCTCGTCGCGCAGACAGAAGCCCGCTACGAAGGCGCGACCGTGCCGCGCCCGCAACATTGGGGCGGCTATCTGGTGCGCCCGCATCTGGTGGAGTTCTGGCAGGGCCGTCGCAGCCGCCTGCATGATCGGCTGCGTTTCAGCCGCGACGACTCGACCGCCGCCGGCTGGCGCTTGGAGCGCTTAGCGCCCTAGAGACCGAGCGCGCCGGCGAGTCAACAACGTCTGACGCCGTCGTCAAGCTTGGGGCGCGTGCGCGGCTTCGGGGCTTGAGTTGGGGGTGCTGCGCTGCTGGCGTATCCGGCGTATCCGCCGCAGCAGGATCCACACCATCACTGCAGCGACGACTATCTCCAACGGCGTTCCGAAACGAAGCGGGTCGCTGAACCAGTTGCCTGCACGCTGCGGCCAGCCGGCGACGAAACGCAGCACCGGCAACAGCACGAACTCGCCCTGGTTGAAGCCGAACTCCACCACCAGGTAGAGCAGCGCGTAAACGGACGTCACCACTCTGCGGGCCAGCACGTTGGTGGCGCCCTGCCGCCAGGCCAGCACCAGGCTGCCCAACACTCCCAGTGCGCAGATCACCCCCAGACGCTGAGAGCCGACGTCGTCGATCCAGTTGGTGACCGCGCTCTGGAACTCGGCGAACCGCTCGACCAGCACATTGTGGGCGCTGGGATCGTCGATGATCTGCAGCTCCCACCAGCCGTAGTTCGCCAGATAGACCCCGGACGCCAGCAGCGCCAAGCCCGAGATCGGGTTGATCCAGCGGAACACTCTGCGCATCGACTGCACCACACTGTTGCGAGCCAGCGCCAGAGCCATTGTCAGGAACGCGATCACCGCGCCCATGCCGACGCCGTAGGCGATGAAGTTGGCGGTGCCGTCGGCCACTCCGTCGGCCGAGAAGCTCGCGGCCACAGCGGCGATGAACAGCCCGATGGTGCATGAGAGCGACACCACCGCATAGCTGACCCCGAACATGAAAACCGACCCCAGGCCGCGGCCTTCTGTGCCTCGGCTGAGTTTCGGCAAGCGCAGGTTGACGGTTCTGCCGGCCAGCATCCACACTCCGAGAATCGCCATGAGCACACCCACGACGATGGTGACGTAGCCGATGTTCTCGAGCACGGCGCCCTGGCTGAGCACGGTTTCGAACAGGGTGCCGAAAGCCCCGAAAACGATCACGAAACCGGCTGTGAGCGTCAGCGCCACAGCCATCGCCCGCAGCATCGCTTTGAGCCCTTGCGCTCCTGAGGCGGGCGCGGAGACGTTCTCGACGCCTATGAAATAGCCGAGATAGGCGGGCAGCAGAGCGAAACCGCAGGGGTTGAACGCCGCTACCAGCCCCAACGAGAACGGATAACTGAGCGCCGCCCAGTCCATTGCTCTAACTGTCCGCGCCGACGCCGAACAAGCGCCGGATCCGCTCGGTCAGCGCCTCTTGGTCGAGCGCTCCGGCGAAAGTGTCGAGCAGTTCGCCTTCAGGCGACACGAACGCGGTGGTGGGCATGGAGATGCTCCCGGTTGCCTGGTAGACCTCGAGGTCGAGATCCCAGCCTATGTCATAGGTCACGCCGGTGGCTGCGACCAGATCCAAGGTGTCTTGCACGGTGCGGTCCTGCGAAAGCCCCAGGAACTCGACTCGCCCTTCGAGGGCTTCGAAGACTCGCTGGAATTCGGGCATCTCCCGCACGCAGGGCGGGCACCACGCCGCAAAGAAGTTGACCACCAGCGGCCTTCCGCCGTATTCGGCGAGCCTGCGGCCGGCTGCGTCGACCGGGGCGCCGGTTTCTTGCAAGCCGTCGAAGGTCAGTTCCGAGACGCTCAGGTGAGCATCGTCGCGGTCTGAGTCCCCGGCTTCGAGCAGCGGCCCGACCAAGAAGGCGATCAGCGTGGCTGCGACCACCGCCGCGAGCCCCGCAGCGTGGCGCGCCCGCAGGCGCGACCGCAGTCCCCGGGACGGCTCTTCGAGCGCCGCTTCGGTGGCTTCGCTTGACGCGGGTTCCTGCTCCTGGCGTGCGCAGGCCGTGTTCATGGCCCGGTCAAGAACCCGCAGTCGCGGTACCAGCGCAGCTCCTCGAGGCTTTCGAGTATGTCGTCTAGGGCGCGGTGTCCCTTCTTCTTGACGGGCGCAGACTCGTACAGCGACGGCTGCCAGCGTCGCGCCAGCTCCTTGACGGTGGACACGTCGATCGAGCGGTAATGCAGGAACTCGTCGATCTGCGGCAGATGCCGGGCCAGGAAGCGCCGGTCGGTGCCGATCGAGTTTCCGCACAGAGGCACGCTTTTGGGCGCCTCGATGTGACTTCGCAGAAACGACAGGACCTGTGCGCCGGCGTCTTCGAGGGTCAGCCGCGAAGACTCGATCCGCGCCAGCAGGCCGCTACCTCTGTGCATGTCCCTCACAGTTTCGTCCATGCGGTCGAGCGCCTCGGCGGGTTGATGGATGACCAGGTCGGGTCCGGTGGCGATCAACTCCAGCCGGTCGTCGGTCATCAGCACGGCGATCTCGACGATGCAGTGAACTTGAGGATCAAGACCGGTCATTTCCAGGTCCATCCACGCGAGCACCGCGGCAGGATAACCCAGAGCCCGAGCTCCAGCGGCACCGGCAGCGTCGCTGATCCGGCGAGGCCGCAGCCCGAGCGGCCCTCTGAGCGCAGCCGACGACAGCGTCCGAATGAGAGCCTGCCACAATCGGCGCTAGTGTCGCCGCCGATGCTTGAGATCCCGATACTGCGCCTAGATCCTGGTCTCGACCTGCCGCGCTATTCACGGCCCGGTGACGCAGGCATGGATCTGCTGGCTCGTGTCGGCACGGTGCTGGATCCCGCAGGAGGCCGGGGACTGGTGCCCACCGGCGTGGCCGTGGCGCTGCCGGAAGGGTATGCCGGTTTTGTGATGCCTCGCAGCGGGCTTGCTCTCAAGCACGGAGTGACTTGTCTCAACACTCCGGGGCTCATCGACTCCGGGTACCGGGGCGAGATCAAAGTGATCTTGGTGAACACCGACCCGACAGAGCCGTTCGAAGTGCGGCGCGGCGACCGCATAGCTCAGATGGTGATAATGGCCGCGGGGCAGGCGCGGCTGTTGGAGGCAGACGACTTGGGCGACTCGTCGAGAGGCGCCCGAGGCTTCGGCTCGACCGGCCTCTGAAGACCCGCGGGTTGCGCCCGGCCCGCCTCACCGTCGCCGCCGTCGTGTTCGCAGCGCCTGGGCGCGCAGGCGGTTTCAGCAGCGCGGCGTTCGGGCGTCGCCGCCGTGGTCGAAGCGTCTGTTGAAGCGCAGATCGGGCCGGTCGCGCCGCCGCGCCCGCATCTCCAGACGATCATGCTGGGCTCTGAAGACGAACTCGATGACGGCGCCGCTTCCGGCTGTCTGATCCGACAGCAGCTCGCCGGCCTGTGCCACCGCAGCTCGCAGCTCGTCGGTCTCGCTCGACGACATGACTTGGCGCCGGGCCACGGACACCGCGCCGACTTGCGCGATACGAACGTGGCTGGTCGCCGCCGGCACTCTGATCACGATCTCGTCAACGTTGCCGACGGACCCCGCGCCGGGCGCCTGGGCGGCCTCGTCGTCGCGGTCGTCGGCGAGCATTCGGCTCACTGTCTCAGGTTGCCACGCGGCAGCCGTCATCAGGGCCATCCCGAGGTTAAATCTTTGTTGAGTCGAGGTGAAACCTCAGCCGGGGCGTTCGCGGGCGGCCCGCTAGCCTGAACAGCCGTGGCTCTGGTGGTCGAAAAGTTCGGCGGCACGTCGGTGGCCGGCCCCGAGCGCATCCGTGTGGTGGCCGACCATGTGGCGCGCCGTCGCAGCGCCGGCGACGCGGTGGTGCTCGTGGTTTCGGCCATGGGCAGCGAAACCGACGAACTGCTGAGAATGGCCTCCGACGTCGCCTCCGCGCCGCCGGGACGCGAGCTCGACATGCTGATCACCGGCGGAGAGCGCAAAGCCTGCGCGCTCATGGCGATGGCCATCAACGACCTGGGCGTGCCCGCGGCCTCCTTCACCGGCAGTCAGGCGGGCTTTCACACAGACTCATCGCACACCGCCGCCAAAATCGTCGAGATCACCCCGAAACGGGTCACCGAAGCCCTGGCGGACGGCTTGGTGCCGGTAGTCGGCGGCTCTCAGGGAGTCTCGGTCAGCGGGGACGTGACCTTCTTCGGTCGTGGCGGCTCTGACACCACCGCCGTGGCTCTGGCGCATGCGCTCGGTGCCGATCAATGCGAGATCTTCACCGATGTGCCGGGAGTCTTCAGCGCCGATCCCCGGGTCGTGGCGCAGGCCCGCCGCATGGATGCGGTGTCGTTCGACGAGCTGCTCGAGATGACCGCGAGCGGTTGTCCGAAACCGGCCATGAGAGCAGTGGAACTAGCTCGGACCTACGGGGTGGAACTGCATGTCAGATCCGCTTTCAGTTGGATGCCGGGCACGACAGTGACGGGAGCGAAAGCTATGGAACGCGCCGTGATTTCTGCGGTCACTCACAACACCGGCGAAGCCAAAATGACGGTTTCGGGGGTTGCCGACAAGCCTGGCGTGGCCGCGCGGCTGTTCAGGGCGCTGGCTGACAGCGACGTGAACGTCGACATGATCGTGCAGAACGTGTCGGTGCAAGGAATCACCGACATCAGCTTCACCGTGCCGCGCTCGCAGGTCGAAGCGTCGCGCGCGGTCGCCGAGGGACTGGTCGCCGAGCTGGGCGTGAACGCCGTGGCCGCCGACGACGACATCGCCCGGGTGAGCCTGATCGGCGCCGGCATGCAAACCAATCCGGGTGTTGCGGCGCGAATGTTCGAAACGCTCGCAGACGAAGGGATCAACATCGAGATGATCTCCACGTCGGCGATCCGCATCTCCTGCGTGGTGCGCGCCGCCGACGCCGAGCGGGCGGTGGCCGCGCTGCACCGATCCTTCGAGCTGGACGTGGCGCCCGCGCAACGCCCGATCGGCTACTAGTCGGCTCTCTGACGCTTGCTGGGCGGCTGTTTGCCGGTCGTTGGTCGAATGCCCGGGGTCGGCTGATCCGCTCGCGATCCTGAGGAGCGCGCCGCTGCCGCGCCGCTAGCCTGCGGTGCCATGGATGTGGGCGTCGTCGGCGCGACCGGTCAAGTGGGGGGCGTCATGCGCGCCCTGCTTGACGAGCGCGACTTCCCTGTGGACGAGCTGAGGTTCTTCGCTTCGCAGCGTTCCGCGGGTCGTACCATCGACTGGCGAGACCGGGCCGTGAAAGTGGAGGACGCCGCAACGGCGGACTATTCGGGCTTGGACGTCTGCCTCTTTTCGGCGGGTGCCGCGGCCAGCCGGGCTTTGGCTGAGCGCGTCGCCGAGGCCGGGCCTGCAGTGATCGACAACTCCTCGGCATGGCGCCGTCATGGCGAAGTGCCGCTGGTGGTCTCGGAAGTGAACCCTCACGCCTTGGATTCGATGCCGAAAGGGATCGTCGCCAACCCCAACTGCACCACCATGGTCGCCATGGCGCCGCTCAAATGCCTGGACGCGGCCGCGGGCCTCGAGGCGATGGTCGTGTCGACTTATCAGGCTGTCTCGGGAGCGGGCCTGGCCGGCGTGGACGAGTTGCATGCACAGACACGCCAAGCCGGCGAGGAGGCGCCGTCGCTCACTTACGACGGCGCCGCGCTCGGACTCGCCGCAGGCGACAAGTTCAGCGAGCCCATCGCTTTCAACGTGATCCCGCTGGCAGGAGCGCCTGTCGACGACGGCAGCGGCGAAACCGACGAAGAGCAGAAACTCATCCACGAGAGCCGCAAGATCCTCGAGCTCGAGGACTTGGCCGTTGCCGCCACCTGCGTGCGAGTGCCGGTCTACACCGGCCACTGTCTCTCGATCAGCGCTTCCTTCAAAGATCCGCTCAGCCCCGAAAGCGCCGTCGCAGCGCTGGCCGAGGCGCCGGGAGTGGTGCTCCAAGACGTGCCCACACCGCTCAGAGCCGCAGGCGCCGACCCGTCCTACGTGGGCCGGATCCGCCGCGACCCCACCCGCCGCAACGGTCTGTCGCTGTTCGTGGCGGGCGACAACCTCCGCAAAGGGGCCGCTCTCAACGCGGTGCAGATAGCCGAGGCCATGGTCGACCGCGGCCTGCTCGCAGCCTGAACAGCGCCCGCCTCCCCGCGCGACCGGTTCAGCGCGGCGGCACGGGCCGTCTCGCGGTTCAGAGCGACAATCAACGGTCGTCGCGGTCGCGGCCCGGTTCTTGGTGTCCGCCTATTGCGGGGCGTGCTTCGGGCGCCGGCCTGCTCGCGGCGATGGCTGCGATCACCAAGCCGATGCCGACAGCGTCCGCCGCGGTCGGCACTTCCGTCAGCGCTGCCAGCCCCACGACGACGGCGGTCGCCGGCAGCAGAGCCTGCAGCAGAGCGAAGCGGTGCGGGTCGACGCGGCGCATCACCGACTGGTCGATCCGGTACGGGATCACATTGGACAGCAGGCCGGTGAGCAAGCCCAGCGCCAGCACCAGCGGCTGGCCCGCTGCCGCGCCCACGTCGCCGGCGCCGAACGGGCTTATCGCCACCGCGCCTGCCAGCATCCCCACGCCCAATGCGTCATGGGAGTCGCGCCCGTGCGCCACCCGATGCCCGAGCAGGATGTAGCCGGCCCAGAAGCCGCCTGCCAGCAGCGCGAAGCCGACGCCTGCGAAGGTGCCGCTTCCCTCCACCCCGGCCAGCACCAGCACCCCGCAGCCGGCCAGGGCCACCGCCGCGGCCGACCGCAGCGTGCGCGTCCCGATCGCGGCCACCACCACCGGGCCGATGAACTCGATGGCGACCGTGTTGCCCAGCGGCAGCCTGTCGAGGGCCAAATAGAAGCAGAGGTTCATCGCTGCCAGCGACACTCCGAAACTGGCCGCCAGCGCCAACTCTGGAGCTTTCCAGCGTCTGCGCCATGAGCGGCGCAGCACCACGATCACCACCGCCGCTCCCAGCACCCTCAGCCAGGTCACGCCCGCCGGGGACAGATGATCGAACAGCAACGCTGCCACCGCCGCGCCGGAATACTGCGACACCGCTCCGATCACGAACAACGGCTCCGCTGAGAGCTCGCGGCTGCGCATCAGGCTCGCCGATAGGGTGCCGCGATGAAACTTGACGACCAGCTGGTGAACCGGCTCACCTGGAAGATCCCCAACGCCTTGGCCTTGATCGGCTCGCGTTCAGGCGAAGAACGCAACGGCATGACCGCCAGCTGGATCACGCAGCTGTCGATGGAACCGGTGCTCATAGGCGTGTCCGTGGACAATACCGCGGTGACGCATCGGCTCATTTCCGAAGGGGGCTCGTTCACAGTCAACCTTTGGGACTCCCAAGACACTCGAGTGTTCGTCAAGTTCTCGAAACCCGCAAACTACGCGGACGGGGCCCTCAATGCGCGGGCCGTGCGATCCGCCGCCACTGGAGCGCCGGTGTTCGACGAGGCGACCGCCTGGATGGACTGCGAGGTGCGCCAGGCCATCGACTTCGGAACGCACACCCTGTTCGTGGGCGAGCTAGTCGACGGCGCCATCCGCGATGACGAGGCCCGCCCGGCTTCGATGAGCGACACCCGCATGAAATACGGAGGCGTCAAACGCGGCGGCCACGGCTAGACCCCGTCCGGCAACCAAAGCACCGCCACCGCTTCGATTATATGAACTGACTTGTCATACCCTTCATGTAGTGTCGTGTCACTGGTTGAGGCGAGTCGCCGGCAGCGCGGACAGAGGGAGGGATCATGCCGCTACTCAGAGGCATCAAGCAGATGACAGAGCGTGAAGCGTCTCTGGCCGTCGATTCGGCTGCGTCGCATCCGACGGGCTCAAAAATCGGAACAATCACAACCATCGACCTTTTCGCAGGGGCAGGCGGGCTCAGCCGTAGGCCCTGAGGTCGTTGAGATCACGCACCCGAGTGGGACTTGCGTGCGGAGCATAGGTGGGGTGTCGGGCAGGCGGGATTTGAACCCACGACCTCCTCGTCCCGAACGAGGCGCGCTACCAAGCTGCGCCACTGCCCGTGTGCAGCGACTGTGCAGGCTAGCCGTGATGCCTGCGTTCGCGCCACGCGCTCTTTGAGCGGCTCAAGCGTCGACCGGGGCGTCTGCCGCTTCGGCCAGTGACTGCGAAACCTGTCGGGCCAGCCGCAGCGGATCCACCGGCTTGACCAGCCAAGCGTCGGCTTCGCTGCGGCGAGCCAGGAACTCGTCGGCGTCACGGTCGAGCATCATCAGCACCGGCCGCGTCGCCAGTCGGCCCATCTGCTCCTCTTGGCGGATGGCCAGGCAAGTCGCCATGCCGCCCATGTTGCCGACCTGCATGTCGAGCAGCACCAAATGCGGCTCGACCGAGCGGATCGCATCCAGCGTGTCGCTGCCTTTGCGCACTCGATGCAGGCGATGCTCGCCGCCCAGCGCCGCCTCGCACTGCTGCGCGAGCCAGTCGGCGTCCGTCACCAGCAGAACTTTGCTCACCATGTTTGAGGGTAGCGCTTGCTGGCGCCTTCCTGAAGTGTCCGGACTTCACTGTGCGGTCATCGCCGTCAGA
The DNA here is from genome assembly GCA_026708645.1 of Acidimicrobiaceae bacterium. Lineage (GTDB taxonomy): Bacteria > Actinomycetota > Acidimicrobiia > Acidimicrobiales > Aldehydirespiratoraceae > Aldehydirespirator. The sequence continues at coordinate 43,079 of JAPOUM010000026.1, forward strand.
GCTACACGGGCCTCGCTGACTGCTGCCTGCGGGCTTCGGCCTGACGGTTGGCCGTGAAGCGCCGCTAGCCTCTTCAGCCATGCTGCAACTGGAGTCGATTCACCATGAAGGAGACGAAGGCGGCGGCAGTGCGGCGTCTTATCACCTGCTGCGCCCCACCGGCGAACTCGATGCCTACACGGTGGCGCAGTTTCGTGAGGCGCTGGCCTCCCACGCCGCTTCGGGGCGCCTGGTGGTGGACCTCTGCGGCGTGCCGTTCATCGACTCAGCCGGTCTCGGCGCTTTGATCGGAGGCATCCGTCGCATCCGCGAGAACGAGGGCCGTGTCGTCGTCCATTGCGACGGCGCCACGCTGCTGCGCCTGCTGCACACCACCGGCTTCGACCGGATCGTGCCGGTGAAAGAGACCCTCGAAGCCGCCGTCGCAGCGCTTGATGACGACGCCGCAGGCAGCTGACCCGGCCGCCGACGGGTCCGCGACGACACCAGCAGCAAGAAACTTCTCCGGAGTGAGGTGCCCTCGACGCGCCGTCGGTGCCGTCTCTTTGGCTCTGGGTCTGATACTGGCTCTGGTTCCCGCCGCCTTGGCAGGCACTGCAGGTGCCGCCTCCGCTTCCGACGGCAGCAACCCTGTTGAAGCGAGCATTGTTGCCGTTGATTCTGCTGCCGGCGCCGCAGCAGGTCTCGCAGCTCAGGCGTCGGCCGGCGTGGTGGACGTGATCCAGGTCTCGGGTTACCTCGACGCCATCATGGCCGACTTCATCGAGCGGTCCATCGACAAGGCCCAGGCCCGCGGCGCTTTGGCGCTGGTGCTGCAGACCAACAGTTCCAGAGCCACTGTCAGCGAGCAGCGCCTGATCGAGCTCGGTGAGCGCATCAGCGGTTCCAGAGTGCCGGTCACGATGTGGGTCGGTCCGTCCGGCGCCGTCGCCGCCGGAGGCGTCGGGCAGCTGGGGGGACTGGTCTCTGATCTGGCGCTGGCGCCCGGATCCGAGCTGGGCGACCTCGGCGAGCCGATCTTCTCATCCCAGCAGATGTCGGAGAGCTTCGCTCAGAGCTATCCGCGCCTGCGCTCCGAGCGGATCTCCTCAGCGCGAGCCATCGAGACGGGCCTCGCCCGAGAGGCGCCCACCTTGCCGTTCTTCGTGCTCGACCTGCCCGGCTTCGAAACCGAGATAGACGACTCCGGCGCCGAGCCGGTGAGGGTGCCGGTGAGCTCTGTCCGCTTCTCCAAGCTCGCCCAGTTCGATCAGTTCATGCACACCGTGGCCAGCCCGGCGGTCGCTTACCTGCTCTTTCTGGCAGGCGCGGGGCTTCTGGTGTTCGAGTTGTTCACCGGCGGGGTCGGCATCGCAGGCGGGCTAGGCGCCGCCTCTTTTTTGCTCGGCTGCTACGGGCTGGCGGCGCTGCCGGCTCGAGGCTGGGCGATGGCGCTGCTGCTGGTCGCCATGTTCGGCTATGCGGTGGACATACAGACCGGCGTGCCCAGGGTCTGGACTGTGATCGCGACCCTGTGCCTGGTTACAGGATCGCTGGCGTTGTTCCACGGTCAGCTGCTTTCGTGGATCACTCTGCTGGCGGGCATCGTCGGGACCTTCACGGGCATGGTGGCCGGGATGCCCGCAATGGTGCGAACCCGCTACGGCACCCCGAGAATCGGACGGGACTGGATGATCGGCGCGTCCGGGGTCGCCCGAGGCAGCGTCAGCCCTGAAGGCGTGGTGATGATCGAAGGCGCCCCGTGGCGCGCCCGCACCCAGCGTGCCACGCCCATCGCCGAAGGCGACCCCGTGACGGTTGTGGCGCTGGAAGGCCTGATCCTCACAGTGGCGCCTGCTGAAGCAGCGCCTGCCGACAGTCGTGAAGAGTCCGCTGGCGGCGCTTGAAGAAACGCTTGGAGCAAGCAGAGGCAGAAAGCAGCCGCTCGGCTTTGTATCGAAGCCGTGGTGTGTGCTAGCCCATTGGGCGGGAGGGCATCGCCGATGAGGACTGCTGCAAGAGAACAATCCGAATGGCAGCTGAGAGCCGCCTGCAGAGGACCTCACTCTTCGGTCTTCTATCCGCCGGAGTACGTGGAGAAACGCCACGAGAAGCGTCAGCGTGAGTTGCGGGCCAAAGACATCTGCGCCACCTGCTCTGTTCAGCCGCAATGCCTTCAGTACGCCTTGGACATAGGCGAACAGCACGGCATCTGGGGCGGCCTCAACGAGATCGAGCGTCGCAAACTGCTGTTGCGCATCTCCTGAGTCCAGCCGCCCAGTCAGCCAGGCGGCCGGTCCGTTTGGGATGGCCGGTCCGTCGCCTGGGTCAGCCGGTCAGATCTCCGGCAGCCGAGGTCCAGCCACACGCAGATCCCCGCGGCGGCGAGTCACTCCCGTGCTGTCGAGATGTGCCAGCAACGCCAGAGCGAACTTGCGGGTGGTGCGCCAGGCGTCGCGGATCTCCGCCACTGTGACCCCTTCGGGTTTGACGGCCAGCAGCCGAGCCACGGCAGCGGCTGCGCCGGCGACGGCGTCAGCCCCGAAATACAGCCCGCCGCTCTCCGTCAGCCGGCCCTGACGCACCAGCATCCGCAGTTCGTCGCGGGGCACGCCGTCCGGCGCCGGCGGAGCGAACGGCGCAGCCTCGGCCGCGGCTGCGAACCAGTGATCCGCCAGAGGATCTCCGCCGCCGTGCCGGATCCGCCCCTCAGCGGATTCCATGCCTTCCACTCCGGTGATCACGGCCCGTTCGAAGTCGTCCAGGGCCGCCAGGTCAAGGCCGAGCGGCCCGGCGTCGTCAACCGCCTGCAGCAGACGCTGCTCGGTGCTGGCGAGATGATCCGCGGCCACCGCCCAGCGTCCCAGATCCGCCGGACGGGCGCTGCCGGTCAGTTTCTCGAGATGGGCGACCTCGATCAGGCCGCGCTCGGCGATGATCCTCTCGACGGATCGGTCGGGACGGGCTCTGGACGCTGCCAGCACCGGTTCGACATCGAGAATCTCGCCGCCGCCGACGGTGGTGGAGCGGCCCCACTCGCGCAGAATGAACCGGTCGCCCATCGTCAGCGGCAGCCGCGCAGGCAGGTGCAGGCGCACGAAGCCGCTCGACGCGGGCTCGATCGCCGAAGGCCCCAGCACACGCAGCTTCACGGGATGCTCGCCCGAGCCGATGTAGGCCACGTAGGCGCCGCGGCGTGTGACGCGATGCTCGAACGACGCCAGCACCGACAACTCGGCGTCGACGGTGTCGCTGGCCTGCCACTGCCCGGCTCTGACCAGCGCGTCGCCGCGAGCCGCTTCGCGGTGGCCGACCCCGACGACGTTGACCGCCACCCGACTGCCCGGCTCGATCACGTCGCAGCGTCGATGCAGGCTCTGCAGGCTGCGCACTCGCACGTCGCGACCCTCCGGCAGCAGCGTCAGGCTGTCGTCGGAAACGAGCCGGCCTCCGGTCAGGGTCCCGGTCACGACCGTGCCCGAGCCTTTGATCGCGAAAGCCCGGTCCACCCACAACCGGGGGCGCTGCAGATCGCTCGCCGTGGGGGTGCGCGCCAGCAGGCTGTCGAGCTCGTCGGTCAGCGTGTCGAGGCCGCTGCCGGTGACCGCGTCCGTGGCGACTATCGGCGCCTCTGCCAGGAAGGTGCCCGCCACATGCTCGGCCGCGTCGAGGCGCGCCAACTCCACCAGCTCGTCGTCGGCCTCGTCGGCTTTGGTCAGCACCACCAGCCCGTGCCTCAGTCCCAGCAGCTGCAGGATCCTCAGATGCTCCTCCGACTGGGGTTTCCAGCCTTCGGTGGAGTCCACCACGAACACGCAGGCGTCCACTCCGCTGACCCCTGCGAGCATGTTCTTGAGGAAGCGGACGTGCCCCGGCACGTCGATGAAGGCCAGCCGCCGCCCCGACGGCAGCGCCAACGACGCGAAACCCAGGTCGATGGTGAGGCCGCGACGCTTCTCCTCGGCGAGCCGGTCGGGGTCCTCGCCGGTTAGCGCCCGCACCAGAGTGCTTTTGCCGTGGTCGACGTGGCCTGCTGTGGCGACTACATGCATCGTTGACGGGGGGAGGGAGGCGCCTTCGCTCGGCGGGCTCAATCCGACGGCTGCGCGGCTGCCTGACGCAGCGCGTCGGCTACTTCGGCGTCGTCGTCGGGATGCACGGTCCGCAGATCCACGACGGTCGCGTCGTCGCGGACCCGAGCGATGATCGGCCGCGGCCGCGACCTCAGCCTGCCGGTGCAGTCTCCGGCCACGGACACCCCCAGCGACTCGATCTCCACGCCGGGAAGAGTGCCGCCGCCGGGAGTGGACGAAGCTTCCGTCGCCTGCAGGCCTTCGTAGGCGCCGAGGCGGCTGCGCAGCTGCTCGGTGCTGAGCACGGCCATGCGCCAGAAGTCGATGGCTTCGCCGTCTCGGCGCAGATAAGCCAAAGCGGTCTCCTGCAAAGCGGCCAGCACCAGCGAGCCGGGCCGCAGGGCGCGGGCCAGCGGATGCTTGCGGCAGGCTTCCACCAGATCGGCGCGCCCGGCGATGACGCCGGCCTGCGGACCGCCGAAGAGCTTGTCGCCCGAGAAGGTCACGAGGCTCGCGCCCGCCTCCAGACTCTGGCGCGCGGCCGGCTCGGCGTCCAGCCATCCGGGCGGCCCGCCGGTCAGCCACGGGCAGCGACTGTCCAGCAAACCCGAACCGATGTTGGACACCAGCGGCGGCCCGAGGCTCGCGAGCTCAGCGGTGCGGGGGGCTTCGGTGTAGCCCACCAGCCGGAAGTTGGACCTGTGGACTTGCACCACCAGCGCCGCGTCGCTGCCGGGATCAGCCAGCGCGGCGGCGTAGTCCTCCCAGCGTGTGCGGTTGGTGGTGCCCACCTCCACCAGCTTCGCTCCCGACCAGGCCATCACGTCGGGCACACGGAAACCGCCGCCGATCTCCACCAGCTCGCCTCGCGAGACCAGCGCCTCGCGGCCCTGCGCCAAAGCTGCGAGCGTCAGCAGCACCGCGGCGGCGCAGTTGTTGACCACCATCGCCGACTCGGCGCCGCACGCCTGAGCCAGCAGCATCCCGATCCCTCGCTGCCGGTCGCCGCGGCCGCCGGTGTCCAGATCCAGTTCCAGGTTGGAGTAGTCGGCGTTCTGCGACCAACTCAGCGGAGCTCGCCCCAGATTGGTGTGGAGCAGCACGCCGGTGCCGTTGATCACCGGCGCCAGCAGGCGCCTGCTGATGACGCGGGCGCGTTCGACGGCCGAGTCCGGGTCGCCTGCTGCGATGGCCTGACGGGCGGCGTCCACCAGCAGCGCCATGGGCAGGCCGACGTGGTCCAGTGAGCGGGCTAGCCGGTCGACTGAAGGCGGTCGGTCCTGCGGCATCCGCCCTCAGGCTAGACGGGCAGGCTCTTTTCGGTTCCACTCGGCACCGTGCCGGTTAGGGCTCGTCTTGAGGCTCTGCGCCGATGCGGACGCTCGGGCCGTACGCTAGGAACGTGTTCGGCGTTCTGCTGCTGCTCTTGCTCGGCATGCCGCTGCTGGAGTTGTACGTGATCATCGTGGTGGCCGACCAGACGGGCGCAGGCGCTGCCATCGCGCTGCTCGTGCTGGTGTCTGTGGTGGGCGCCTGGATGGTGCGCCGCTCGGGGATCGGGGTGCTCAACCAGATCCGCCGCCGCCTCGATGACGGCCAGCTGCCCGCAAAAGAGTTGGTGGACGGCGTGTTGATCCTGGTCGCGGGCGCCCTGATGCTGACGCCCGGTTTCGTCACCGACGCCGTGGGTTTGGGACTGCTTTTGCTGCCCGTGCGCGTGCTGACGCGGAATCTGCTGATGAGACGCTTCGTCAGGCGGGTCACGCTCGCCGCGGCGACGCCTGGGCCCGGGTCGTGGCAGGCCGCTTCATGGGACGTCGAAGCTCCCCCCGGCGGTAGCGCTCGACGCGGGCAGCGTGACGTCTGGGACGTGCAAGAGGTGCGAGAAGCGCGCCAGGCGCCGGGACGCGGCCCGGTCGATCCGCCCGACGTGACTTGAGGCATACCGCCGGACGAGACGACCGGCCTGCGCGAACGACGGATATCGACTCCTCCGCACCGGTGTTGCCTGCGCGGTCTGGGTGCAGCCTCGCCCGATTTTTAGGGCGTGCGATCAGGGTGTGCGATCGCTGAGTGCCGCGGTGACATACTTAGACTGCGAACCGAACACAAGGCAATGAGCCGACCACAAGGCAAGGTGTGAAGATGGCAGTGTCAAGCGCATTAGCGACCTCTCGGAGGTCGCTCGTGGCTGCCGTTGCGGCTGTGCTGATCGCAATCGCTGCACTGGTCGTTGCGTCGCTTAGCGGATCAGACTCGGGCTCGGCCGACAGCGACGACACCTCGGAGGCTCTGGCTGAAGCTGCTGCGCTGCTGACCGACGTCCAGGAGACCGTGGCCGCAGCTCAGGCTGCAGCCGACCGCGCCCAGGAAGCGGCGGCGCGGGTCTCAGCCGCTTCGACTGCTGCCGAGCAGGCCGCGGCCGACGCCGCGTCCGCCTCTGAACTGGCTCGAGAATCGGCTGCGTCCGCCGCTGTGGAAGCGGCCGCGGCGTCGCGTCTGGTCGCAGGCGCCTCGCCTGACGGCAGCGCCGCCGACACGCCGTCAGACTCCACGGACAGCGACGACGCCGACGACCCGCCCGAAGTCCCGACAGACGGCGAGAGCGGGGCTGCTGCAGCATCCGAGGACGAACTGCCGGGTGAGCCCTACAACGACTACGGTCCTGCCTCAGGCGCCGCTCTGGCGGTGGTGGGCGTCGAATACGACTCCAGGCTCAACGTGCGCGACGTTCCCATAGGCGATGTCGTCGCCCGTCTCAGCAACTCGATCAACGCCGACAGTGAGTCTGCTGTGATCGTGAGCGCGCCCGACTCGCCTGAGCGTCTCGCCACTCTCGACTTGAACAGCGGCGTGATAGCCACCGGCAACACCCGCAGACTGAAGACCACGGTGTGGCACGAGATCCGCATGGGCGCCATGCGGGGCTGGGCTTCCAGCGCGTTCCTGTCGCCTTTGGGCGCCAACTCGGACGTTACCGCTGACGTGATCGACAGCCTCGGTGAGACGCCTTCGGCGCCGTCGCTGACCCAGATGGCGCAGATCGTCGCCCGATGGGCCGCGGCCGGCGACTCGTCGTCGCGCGTCGTGGTGTCGGGAGCGCCCGTCGACGGAGATCCCGGCGAAGTCACGGTCGACGTTCTGGATCTGCCCGACGATTCCATCCGCGGCTACCGGCTGCAGATTTCCGCCGCGAGGGACAACTCCGGGCCTTACACGCTGCGAAGCGTGGAGTCCACGCTGATCTGCAGCAGCCACCGAGGGGTCAGCGACTCGGGAGTGTGCAACTAGCCTGCGCGCCGCAGACCGCCTGACGCCGCAGCGCAGGCTTGGCCGGAGAGCCGCAGACTGCTTGGCGCCGCGTGCGACAAGACCCGCCGCCGGGATTCAGGATTCAGCGTTGTCGAGCGCGTCGAGTGCTGCGGCCGCCGCGTCGAGCATCCGCGCGCTGCAGCCGGCCATCTCCACCGGCGGCACATGCTCGGATGACAGCGCCTCGGCCACCGCCTTGAACGCCGCGGCTGCGGCGCCTTCGCCGAGCACCGCCGGCTCGCCCCGGTCAGAGCCGTCGGCCACAGCCGCCTCGAGCGGGATCCGCCCCAGCAGCGGCGCACCGACCTCGGCCGCGAGCGTGTCGCCGCCGCCCGAGCCGAAGACCGCGTGCTGCTCCCCGGTCGCGGTGACGAGAGCGCTCATGTTCTCGATCACGCCCACGATCCGCAGATAGTTCTTGCGGCCCATGTCCACCACCCTGGCCGCCACTTTCTGAGCGGCTACCGCAGGCGTGGTCACCACGATCATCTCGGCTCGCGGCAGCATCTTGGCCAGGCCCATCTGCACGTCTCCCGTGCCGGGCGGCATGTCGATCAGCAGGTAGTCCAGGTCGTCGCTCCAGGCGACGTCTTCGCAGAAATGCTGCACCGCTCGGTTGAGCATCAGCCCGCGCCACATCAGCGCCGAGTCTTCGCGGTCGACCAAGAACCCCATCGACACCACATCGAGGCGCCCGTCGCCGATGCTGCGCGTGATCGGCACGATCCTGCCTTCGAGCGAGCGCAGGTCGCCGCCCACGCCCAGCATCCGCGGAACCGAATAGCCCCAGATGTCGGCGTCCATCACGCCCACTTTGAAACTGAGCGCGGCCAACGCCGCAGCCAGGTTGGTGGTGACCGTGGACTTGCCCACGCCCCCCTTGCCGCTGGCCACCATGAGCACCTTGGTGGTGGGCGGAATGGCGGTGTCCGGCGCCTGCTGGGCCACGTTGAAACGCGCCTTCGCCATGGCCGCGGCCTTCTCTTCGGCGGTCAGTTCACCCCAGAGGATGCGCACTTTGGTGACGCCCGGCAGCGACTCCAGGCGCGCTTTGACGTCGCGCTGGATCTGAGCCCGCAGCGGGCATCCCGAAGTGGTCAAAGCGATCTTGATGCGTATCTCGCCCTCGTCGGACACTTCGGCGCCGCGGGCCATCCCCAGTTCCACGAGGTTGCTGCCCAGTTCAGGGTCGATCACGCCTCGCATCATGTCCATCACGTCCTCCGATGTGGGCAAGGCCGCGATCATGGCTGCGATGCTAGCGGGGCCGTGTCGAGCGTCGTTCCGGCGACGCCGCGTCCGGTAGTCGCGGCTGACGGCAGACGCTAAATTGTACGCTGTCCTCACCAAAGAACTAAACACCAGCACCCAACACCAGCACTCAACACCGAAGCACTCAACACGGAGACACGGTCGTGATCACACTCACAGACAAAGCATCCGACAAGGTTTCTCAGCTGATCAAAGCCGAGGACACAGAAGGGCTGTCGCTGCGAGTGGCTGTGCAGCCCGGCGGCTGCTCGGGATTCTCATATGAGATGTATTTCGACAGCGACATAGCCGACACCGACACCACAGCGATGTTCGGCGACGTGAAAGTGGTGGTCGACCCCTCCTCTGCGATGCTGCTCGCAGGCGCCACGCTCGACTACTCCGACAGCCTGCAGTCGGCGGGGTTCTCGATCGACAACCCCAACGCTCAGCGCACCTGCGGCTGCGGACAGAGCTTCAGCTAGCCCCAGGCCGAAGGCCTGAGCACAAGCGGCCGAGCCTTTCGGCCCATGGAGGCGCAGGCGCGGGCTGAGCCCGCTTAGCCTGCCTGGTCCGCGGCTTCCCCTCGCCCTCAGAGGCTTCGCCTTCGGGCCTCAGAACCCCGGAACGCGGCGAAGCCGGTTCAGAGCGGGCGCGGATAGTCGGTTTCGGCTTCTTTGCGGGCCAGCTGCAAGTACTCGTTCGGTCCGTCCTCGCTGCGGTTGGACGCGTCGGATTCGGCCTTCAGGAAGCCGCCCAGAAGCGCTGTCAGCACCGCGCCGCCCATCAACACCATCACCGGGAAGACCACCAGCAGCACTGTCACCATGATTATCGCTCCGGCCATGTCGAAGATCCTAGGCCCCGAGCGACGCTGCCGCCGAGCTGATCAGCTCACAGCGCAGGCAGCAGGCAGCCAGACAGGCCCCGAGCTTTCTCAGGGACTGGTCGGACGCGCCAGCGTGTCGCTCACCAGCGCGTCGACCACAGCCTTCAGAGCTTCGCCGTCGTCGGCCCCGTCAGCGATTGCTTGCCGGTGTACGGCCAGTTGGCGATCCGCGGACGTGCCGCGCCGGCTGATGGCTCGGGCGTGCTCCACTTCGGTCACGCAGTCCAACGCTCGGGCGTCGGGCATGACCAACTCGATCATCTCCTCCAACAGGTCGCCGAAAGGCACCAGCGATCCCTTGCCCAAGTCGATCAGGTCGCCTTCGGTGCCGTAGCGCTGCGCCCGCCAGAGGTTCTCCGCTATCAGGAAGTTGGCGTAGCTGCGCCAGCGCCGGTTCTCCACCTTGAGCCGCCAGAGCATTCGCAGCAGACACACGTACAAAGCAGCGACGGCGATGGTGTCCTCCATCCGGGTGGGCAGATCAGCCACCCGCACCTCCAAGGTGGGGTAGCGCTCCGAAGGGCGGATGTGCCACCAGACCATGCTGGAATCTTTGATCACCCCGGCTTTCACCAGCATGTCGGTGTGGCGCTTGAAGTCCGACCAAGAGCCGAACTTCTCGGGCAGCCCGGTGCGCGGCAGCGTCTCCATCACCGACATGCGGTAGCTCTTGAGGCCGGTGTTGCGTCCCTCCCAGAACGGCGAAGAAGTCGACAGTGCCAGCAGATGCGGCAGGAAGTAGGTGACCTGGTCCATCAGATCGATCCGCAGGTCGGGATCCTCGATGCCCACGTGGACGTGCATGCCCGACACGACGAGCCGCCGCGTCACGCCCTGCAGGTCGGCGGTGATCGCCTGGTAGCGCTCGCCTTCGGTGTACTCCTGTTGCAGCCACCGCGCGAACGGGTGCGACGACGCGGCGATCGGCGCCATGCCGTGTTCGGCCGCCGCCTCAGCCACTGCCAGACGCAGCATGCCGATCTCGGCCCGCAGATCGCGGACGCTGCTGCAGACCTCGGTGCCGATCTCGATCTGTGAGCTGAACAGCTCTCGGGCCACCAAGCCGTAGTCCAGATTCGCGACCTTCTCGAGCAGTCCGGGCGGCTGTTTGGTGATGAGTGCGCCGGTGTCGCGCTCCACCAGCAGGTACTCCTCTTCGATGCCCATCGTCCAGGTTGGCTCGTCCATCCGTGAAGCTCTCCTATCCCATGTCGGCGCGAGATTAGCCGCTGAGGCCTCGGTTCATCATGGCAGCCGGCAGGAAGCGGCCAAGAACGCGGCCAAAGCCGGGGCGCCGACTTGTGTGCGGGCGCCCCGGCCTCGCAGGCTTAAGCGAACAGGTAAACGAACAGGAGAGCCGAGCCGGCAGTCGGTAGAAGAAGCGTCGGCCTGTCAGTGTCAGCTCTTGGCTCTGCTGTGCTGGTCTTGGATCAGCACTTGGCGCTCGCCCGCTTGGGGGATCAACTCGAGCCTTTCGGTCACCTCAGGCGGCGGATAGATCCCGGGATCTCCGAGGATCTCGGCGTCGACGAAAGGAGTGGCGGCTGCGTTGGGGCTGCCGTAGAAGGTCCAGTTGGTGAGCTGGGCGCCGTTTTGCGCGTCGGTCAAGAAGTTGATCATGGCGTGAGCCGAGCAGACGTTGTTGGCGTTGTGGGGAATGGCCATGGTGTCCACCCAGCGCACCGCGCCCTCCTTGGGGATGGTGTAGACGTGAGTGTCATAGGCGTCGGCGTTGTCGATAGACAGCGCGAAACCGCCGCTCCAGCCGTGGGACACGTCCACTTCGCCGTTGACCAAGTCGTCGCCGTAGGTGGCCGAGTCGTATTTGACGAGTCGAGCGTTGGTGGCGCGCAGCAGGTCGCCGGCTTCGCGGATGGCGCCTTCGGAGTCTTCGTATTCGCCGCTGAACACGTCCGCGATGCTGTAGCCGAGATATTTCAGCGCCGCTGAGACAGTCTCGGGGGCGTCGTCGAGCATGGAGATGCCTCCGGGCGCCAATGCCGCAACCTCCGGGTCGAAGATCACTGCCCAAGTGGATTCGCCGCCCAGCTCTTCGAGCACGTCGTAGGTCATGCCGATGCCCGTGGTGCCCCACTGGAAAGCCACGTGGTACTTGTGCTCGGGATCGAACGGCGGGTTCTGGAACTCGTCGCCGATGTTGGCTGCGTTGGGTATGGCGTCGTAGTTCAGCTCGAGCAGCAGGTCGTCGAATCGCATGGTGGCGAGCATGTAGTCAGACGGCACCACCAAGTCGTATATGGCGGCTTCCTCCTCCACCTTCTCGAGCATCTCCTCGTTGGACTCATAAGTGGTGTACTGGACGTTGATGCCGGTCTCTGCGGTGAACTTGGTGAGCAGGTCCTCGTCCATGTAGTCGACCCAGTTGTAGAACACCAAGTCACCGTCGCCCACTCCCGGTTCGCAGTCGGAGGCTGCCGACGCGTCTTCGTCCTCACCGCAGGCAGCGGCCAGCATCGCCAGAGCGGCGACGGCAGCCGCCAGCACCACGAGCCTGCGTCTGCGCGGGCTCTGCCGGCGGACAAGGGTTTGTGTCGAGGCGGTCATGGATCCTCCCTGAAGGGCTAAGTCGGGCTTGAACCCGGATGCGCAGACTATAGAGGATGACGAGCTGCGCTGCCCGGCTGAACCGCGCTTTAGGACCGGGTTTCCGGGCTGCGGCGGGCCGCGACGATCTCTCACCCGCCGGCGCGCTCTCGGACGCGTTACAGGATCTGGGCCTGCTGCGAGCTGCTGGCACGACGGCGCTGCACCGCCAGCGCGGCCAGCACTATCGTCATCGACGCGGCGAGCATCAGCGTGGAGATGGCGTTGAGTTCGGGGGTCACCCCCCGGCGGATGCTGCCGAACACGTAGACCGGCAGCGTGGTCGAGCCGGGACCCGACACGAACGCCGAGATCACCAGATCGTCGAGCGACAGGGTCAGCGCCAGCAGGCCGCCGGCGGCTATTCCGGGCATGATCAGCGGCAGAGTGACCCGGCGGAAGGTCTGCCATGCGGTCGCGTAGAGGTCGCGTGCGGCTTCCTCCAAGGTCCGGTCGAACTGGTCGAGACGGGCTCTCACCACCACGCACACGAACGAGATGTTGAATGCGACGTGCGACAGGGTCACGGTGGTGATTCCCAGCGTGTAACGGGGACCGAACGAGTCGATCAACTTGAACGCCTCGGCGAAGAACACCAGCAGCATCACCGCCATGGTGATGTCGGGGATCACGATCGGCAGATAGACGGTGCCGTCGAGGGCTCGGCGCCCCCGGAACCTGTGGCGGTGCAGAGCCAGTGCCAGGGCGGTGCCGATCACCACCGACACCGCGGTCGATGCCGCAGCCACGATCAGCGACACCCGGATCGCTGAGGTGATGGCGTCGTTGCGCAGCGCCTCGCCGTACCACGAGACCGAGAACCCGCCCCAGATGTTGACCTGCGACGACGCGTTGAACGAGAAGATAACCAGCACGATGATGGGCACATACAAAAAGGCGAACACCGCCCCGGCCCAGACGGCCATCCCTCGCCGGGTTCTCTGACCGAGTCCCGTCTCGACGGCCGCTTCGCTCATAGCCCCGCCGGCGCCGGTTCGGTTCGGGTTTCGGCTTCACTGCCGCTGCTGCTGTCGGCGTCGGTGTCGGCGCCGCGTCGGCGTCGGCGCGGCCTGTCAGAGCCGGCGTCGTCGGAGTTCTCCGCGCCGCTGCCGGAGCGCTGGTTGAGCGCCACAGCTATCAGCATCGCCACGATCAGCAGCACGCTCAGCGCCGCGCCGAGGGGCCGGTTGCGGGCGTCGCTGAACTGCTGCGCTATGTACGACCCGACCAGCAGGGTCTTGGCGCCGCCGAGGATGTCGGGCACCACGTAGGAGCCGAAGCTCGGCACGAACACCAGCACGCAGCCGGCCACGATCCCTGACCTGGTGAGCGGCAGGGTCACCTTCCAGAAAGCTTTGGCGCCGTTGGCGTAGAGGTCGCGCGCGGCTTCGGCGAGGCGCCAGTCCATCCGTTCCAACGCCACATAGAGGGGCAGCACCATGAAGGTCAGGAAGGTGTAGACCATGCCTATGGTCACCGCTGTGGGCGTGAACAGGATCCGGAAGGCGCCGAACCCCAGAGACTCGCTGAGCGTCGAGGCCGGCCCGTTGGATCCCAGCAGGAAGCGGATGGCGTAAACCCGCACCAGGCCGTTGGTCCAGAACGGGATCATCACCAGCACCAGCAGGATGGCTCGCAGGCTCCGCGGCCGGGTGGCGATGTAGTAGGCGAACGGGTAGCCGATCACCAGGCAGAGGGCGGTGGTCAGAGTGGCCAGCCAGCCTGACCGCCAGATGATCCCCACGACGATCTCGTCGCCGACGCTGCGGTATGCGTCGATGTTCCAGTCGCTCAGCGAGGTGCGACCGGTGACCGTGCGGGTGGCGAAGGAGTAGACCGTGATCAGGCCCAGCGGGACGACGAAGAAGATCAGCAGATAAACGGCCGCGGGCGCGGCCAGCAGCATCCCCTGTCGTCGTCCGGCTCGCGCCGCCGCCTCCTCGCCGCCTCGGGCTTCGGGGCTTCGCGGCATCCGGGCGTTCCTGTCGGTTGTTCAGTCTTCGATCACTGCGACAGCGCCGTGATCCCAGCTGACGGTGACCGAGGCGCCCACAGCGAGCGGCTCGCCGAGATCGCCCTCGCGGCGCGCCTCGATGGTTGTGGGGCCTGCCGCCACCGAATACACCACTGCATGACCGAGGTAGGTGACGTCGGCGATCGTGCCGTCGAGGCTGTCGCCGCCGGGGTCACCGGGGTCGCCGCGGCTGGCGGAGGCGTCTCGTGGATGCACGCGGATGTGCTCGGGTCTCAGGCTCACCGCCACGGCGGCGCCGGACGGCGCCGAGATTCCGGCTGCGATGAGCTTGCCGTTTTGCAGCCGCAGAGTGCCGGCGGACTCGACTTCGGCCTCGATCAGGTTGGTGCGGCCGATGAAGTCGGCCACGAACCGGCTGGTGGGGTGCTCGTAGATCTCCCGGGGGCTGCCGACCTGCAGCAGATGGCCCTGCGACATCACCCCGATGCGCTCGCTCATGGCCAGCGCCTCTTCCTGGTCGTGGGTCACGAAGATGAAGGTGATCCCGACCTGTTGTTGCAGCGCCTTGAGCTCCTGTTGCATTTCTTGGCGCAGTTTCAGGTCGAGCGCGCCGAGCGGCTCGTCGAGCAGCAGCACTTTGGGCTGGTTCACCAATGCTCGGGCCAGCGCCACCCGCTGCTGCTGACCGCCTGAGAGCTGCGACGGTCTGCGTTCTTCCATTCCTGCGAGGCGCACCATGGCTATGGCCTGCTCTGTGCGCTGCGACATCTCGGACTTGTTGACGCGCCGCATGCGCAGCCCGAACTCGATGTTCTGCCGCACGGTCATATGCGGGAACAGGGCATAAGCCTGGAACACGGTGTTCACCGGGCGCCGGTCCGGCGGCGCCATGCCGACTTCGTCGCCGAAGATGCGCAGGCTTCCCGAGCTGGGCAGGTCCAAGCCTGCGATCATCCTCAGAGTGGTGGTCTTGCCGCAGCCTGACGGGCCGAGCAGGGCGAAGAACTCGCCGTCGTCGATGGTGAGAGTGATGTCGTCCACCGCCACCACGTCACCGAAGCGCTTGGTGACGCCGTCGATCTCTACCGCCGGGGTTGGTGCTGCCATCTGCTCCTCCTGCCCCGTGGAGAATATTCCCCGCAGCGTCGGCGTGCACGACCGCCGTCCGGCGCGCCGACGGTGTGGGCGCTTAGGGCGCTTAGAGGCCGAGCGAAGCGTTCAGCATTGTCAGCGCTGCGGTCAGTAGTCGTAGAACCCGCGTCCGGTCTTGCGGCCGAGCCGCCCTGCGGCCACCATCCTGCGCAGCAGAGGAGGCGGCGCATAGAAGCGCTCGTCGTACTCGGCGTGCAGCGACTCAGCCGCGAGCAGGCACACGTCCAAGCCGACCAGATCCGCCAGAGCGAGCGGCCCCATGGGATGGCCCGCGCCCAGCTTCATGGCGTCGTCGATGTCGGCTGCGGTGGCGTGTCCTGATTCGTACATCTCGATGGCCTGGCACAGATAGGGCACCAACAGCTTGTTGACCACGAACCCGGCACGGTCCCGTGCGGCCACCACCCGCTTGCCGAGCTTGTCCGTCGCGAACGCCGCTGCCGCCGCGGTCACCGTCGGATCGGTGAGCTCGGTGTCGATCACCTCGACGAGTTTCATCACCGTCGCCGGGTTGAAGAAGTGCATGCCCAGCACCTGCTGAGGCCGCGACGTGCCCATGGCCACGTCGATGACCGGCAGCGACGACGTGTTGGTGGCCATCACCGCGGAGGGATCCAGCACCCGGTCGAGCTCGGCGAATATCTCCAGCTTGACTGCCAAGTTCTCGGTGACCGCCTCGATCACCAGGTCGCAGCCGCTGAGATCGTCGAAGTCGGTGGTCCACGAGATCGCCTGCCACGCCGCGTCGCGTTCGGCGTCGTCGAGCTTGCCTCGCGCGACGGCGCGCCCCATCGATCCGGTCACTCTGCCCTGCCCCGCCTCCAGAAGTTCCGGCGCGGCCTCACGGGCCACCACCGCTGCACCGCTGCGGGCCGCGACCTCGACGATGCCGCTGCCCATGGTTCCCACGCCGACGACGCCGACTGTGCGGATCTCCATATGCCTGCCCCTTTATGCCTGCCTCTTTTTGAGTTCGTCGGTGAGCGCGCGTCGGCTCGTGCTGGTCAGTCCGCGCTGGTCAGTCCGTGCTGGTCAGTCCGTGCTGGTCAGTCAGCGGCGCTTTCGCTGATCGTCACCGAGTTGATGGTCACATCGACCAAAGGACGGTCGTTGCGGTCGGTGTCGACCTGCTGCATGGTCTCCACCACATCCAGGCCTTTGACCACCTTGCCGAAGAGCGAGTACTGCGGCGGCAGCCGCGTGCCCTGCGGTCCGCTGATGATGAAAAACTGGCTGCCGTTGGTGTCGGGTCCGGCATTGGCCATCGCCAGAGACCCGATCTCGTAGCGTCCCGGTCGAGGCAGCTCGTCGGCGAACCGGTAGCCGGGCCCGCCCCGGCCGGTGCCTTCAGGATCGCCGCCCTGACACACGAAACCTTTGATGACTCGATGGAATGTCACACCGTCGTAGTAGTGATATCGGGCCAGCACAACAAAGTTGTTCACAGTCGTCGGCGCCGCGGCCGCGTCGAGGGCGATGACCAGCGAACCCAGGGAGGTGTCCATGGCAGCGGTGTAACGCTTCGAAGCGTCGATGCACATCGGCGGCGGCTGATCGAACTTGCGGCGAACCGGGCTCGATCCGTCTGCGGCTGGGCAAGGTGTGGCATCCACGGCTGAACTCCTAGCGGGCTGGTTCTGTGACGAGAGTCGCTGCTTGCGGCAGGCGTCGCCGCCGGCAGCGGCGCCGGCACCGGAAGCAGGCGTCGCCCATGACGCTAAACGTCGCTGCGGGCAATGCCACACGGCATCATCCACCAGCGCGATAGCGCGCTCTATGGTGACGCTCGTGCGGTTCTGGATGCGGCGCTCGATCCCGACGGATGCCTCGACGGCCGCGCCTGCGGCGACGCTGGCGGATTCGTACAGCCTGCTGCGCTGCGAGCGCTGCGATGTCACTTGGCGCGGCCCGTCCAACGCTCCCTGCTGGTGCTGCGGGGCGCCCGGCCACATCCGCGGCGAGGTGCGAATCTTCGCCGACTAGTCGATGGGAGCCGCGTTGATGAGGGGGGCGTTGATGAGGGGGGCGTCGATGAGGTCAAGCGGGTGAGTCTCTGCTCGATGGCCACGGTGTCGTTCGGCAGCGCCTTCCAGTCGCGTCGATGGAAGTCAAGCGGGAGTCAAGCGGGTGAGTCTCTGCGGTGCTGCTGCGGCTAGCCTCGCAGTTCCGATGTCAGCCGATCAGCCGCTGCGGCGCGACCCGCTCCCGAAGCACGGTTTGATCAGGCACTGTTGATCCGACCCGGTTGATCCGATTCGGCCCGACCGACAACAAGACAACGTCGACACAAGACAGCGACACAAGACAGCACAGACAACAAGGCAACGCCGGCAACAACACAACAAGGCAACACAGAGACCCAGGAGGTTCCATGGCTCGGCTTCTCGAAGGCAAAGTGGCGCTCGTCACCGGCGCAGGACGCGGCATAGGGCGCGAGCACGCGCTGATGCTCGCCGAGCACGGCGCCAAGGTGGTGGTCAACGATCTCGGCGGCGACGAGTTCGGGAGCGGAGCGGATCTGACCCCCGCCGCCGAGGTGGTGGAGGCCATCAAGGCAGCAGGCGGTGAAGCGGTGGTCAACGGCGGCAGCGTCGCCAGCCTCGACGACGCCGAAGCCATGGTGCGTCAGGCCATAGAGGTCTTCGGCGACATCCACATCGTCATCAACAACGCCGGCATCCTGCGTGACCGCATGATGTTCTCGATGAGCGAGGACGACTGGGACACGGTCATGGGCGTGCATCTCAAAGGCACTTTCGGTCCATCGCATCACGCCGCCAACTATTGGCGCAACAAGGCCAAGGCGGGCGAGGAGACCTACGGTCGGATCATCAACACTTCGTCGCCGTCGGGCATCTACGGCAACGTCGGCCAAACCAACTACGGCGCCGCCAAAGCCGGCATCGCCGCTTTCACGGTCATCGCCGCGCAAGAGCTGGTGCGCTACGGAGTCACCGTCAATTGTCTGGCGCCCTCGGCCTGGTCTCGGTTGACCGCTCCGTTGATGGGCGGCGACGAAGCCTCCGAAGAGTTCAAGGAGAGCATCAGTCCGCGCTGGATAGCGGTGGCCGCCGCCTGGCTGGCTAGCCCCGAAGCCGCCAACGTGACCGGGCGCGTCTTCGACATCCGCGGCGAGCAGCTGGGCATAGCCGAAGGCTGGCATCTCGGCCCGGTCGAGACTCAGCCCGACAATCCTGCCGAGCTGGGTCCGGTGATGTCCAAGCTGATGGAGGCGGCACGGCTCAACGCCAGCATGTCGGGTCTCGACCACGAAGGCCCCGGCTTCCCGAGCCAGTCGATCTGAGCCGATTGCGCTAGTCCGGTCGGCGGAAACTCGGTCGGTTCATCGCCGGGACGGGGTTGGCGTGGTTCACGGCATTGCCCGAAGCGCTCGCAGCTCGCAGCGGCAAAAGCGGCGTCGCCCCGGCGCTCGCGCCGATCAGGCGCTTCAGTCCGCGGGGATCGGCCCGGGCCACAGCAGCCTCTACGGCGAGCGACCGCAGCCGACCTCCAGCCAACAACAATGACCGCTGTGGCAGTCGTCGCGACTGTGGCCGCGGTGGCGGCCGGGTTCCGTGCCACTTGGTCGCCTTGAGGGATCTCGATGCTCACCAGCATCAGCCCGCTCGGCGAGCAGGCACGCGGCAATCGATGGTCTCTCACCGTTTTGTGGCTCACCCTCGGCGCTGCCGTCGGCGGCGCCGCAGTCGGTTCAGCCTTCGGCGCCGTCGGCCGGATCTTTTTCGCGTCCACCAGCGATGGCGTCCGTCTCGGGGTGCTGGCCCTGGCATGTGCGGCGGCCTCGGCCTGGGACTTGTCGTCTCGACGAATCCCGGGTTCTCGCCAAGTCAACGAGGACTGGCTGGCGGCCTACCGCCGCTGGTTCTACGCCGCCGGTTTCGGCCTGCAACTCGGCGCGGCGGTGCTGACCGTGGTCAACACCGCTCTGGTGCCGCTGTTCTTGGTGTCGACTGTGCTGATCGGCGATCTTTTTGCGGGCACGGCTGTCGGAGCGGTTTTCGGCGCTTCCAGAGGCGTCAGCCTTCTGGCGTCCAGCCGTGTGCGTGATCCCGATGACCTGCGCAAGCTTCACCGCCTCGTGGATCAGCTCGCCGACCGGATCCGTGTCGGCGGCGCCGGCGTGGCCGCGGCATTGGGCCTCGCCGCCTCTGTGATCCTGTTGACGTTGTGACATCCATGAGCACAGCTCAGCCGCTGTCCCGCCTTGGACTGCTGGTAGTCGTTCTGCCCGTAGCTCAGCTGCTTGTCCCGAGCCGAAGCTTCTGGAAGGGTCGGATCGTTACAAGACTTCGCCGTCGTGGAGCAGTCCGTAGACGTCGGTGCGACGGTCCGACCGCGGCGTGATCAGCTCGCTGCGTGCCTGAGCGCGGCGAGCCTCGCTCAGGTCTATGTCGCACACAGCCAGCTTCTCGTGCTGCGTCGACAGCGGTCCGCCCACCGTCCGTCCGTAGGGGTCCGCCACCACCGAGGACCCCAGCATCTCGACACCGTCGCCTGCCCCGACCTGCGAGACGCAGGCGATGAAAACCTGGCTCAGGTTGGCTTGGATCAGAGCCCCCTCGGCGTGAGCGATCAGTTCCCCCTCGCGGTACTGGCGTCGGTCGAAGCCTCGCACCCATGCGGTGGGCACGCAGATCAGGTCTGCGCCACGCAACGCCAGAAGTCTCACCACCTCCACGAAGCGCAGGTCGTAACAGATGCACAGCCCGATGCTGCCGTGGACGGTCTCCACCGTCCCGAGACCTGCGTCGCCGGGCGCGAAGCAGTGTTTCTCGGTGTCGAAGAGGTGCAGTTTGCGATAGTGCGCTATCACGCCGCTCGAATCCACGGCCACCGCCGAGTTGTAGACGGCGCCAATCGCGGCGTCGTTTTCGGAGTCGCTTGCTTCGTTGCTTGCGCCGCCGCGTTCGCACAGCCCGCCGATCACTATTCCGTTGTGGCGTTGGGCCTGTTCGTGCCAGGCGGCGACTGTGGCGCCGTCCAGCGGCTCGGCCAACGGTTCGAGCGCTCCGCGGTCGGTGCTGTACCACGGCACCGTCATCTCGGGCAGCACCACGATGTCGGCGCCCTGAGCGAACAAGGCGGCGGCGGCGTCGATGCCGGCGGAGCGGTTGGCCTCGGCTGCGTGCGGCCGGCTGCGGATCTGGGCCAAACCGATTCGGGTCATCGGTGCGCCCGCCTCGCCCGTGCTGTTTCAGCGTCAGAGATTCCGGCGCGCTCGCGGCCTTGAACTATCATGAGTGGAGCTGATCGGATTCGAACCGACGACCCCCTGCTTGCAAAGCAGGTGCTCTACCAGCCTGAGCTACAGCCCCAGAGAAGTTGCAAGGGTACCTTTGGCGCAAGCCGCTTGGCTTAGAGGCCGAGCGAATCTAAAGAGTCGACGGCGTCGCTGCATCGCCGGCGCGGCGAGCCGGCACTGTTGTGTGAGCCCGCGCTCTTCGCCCGCTAGGTTGAAGCCGCGGAGGTGACCGAAGATGTTCAACGCAGCCAAGACCTTCACGCTGCTGGCGCTGCTCGGCGGCTTGTGCGTGGTGATCGGCGGCGCCCTCGGCGGCCAAGCGGGCTTGGTCTTGGGTCTGATCCTCGGCTTCGCCATCACCGGCGGCAGCTACTGGTTCAGCGACCGGCTCGCCATCAGGTCGGCGCGCGCCGTCGAGGTCTCCGGCGACGACATGCCCGAGTACTACGAGATCATGGTCAACCTCTGCTGCCGCGCCGAGATGCCCATGCCCAAGCTCTACATCTCGCCAGAGCCTCAGCCCAACGCTTTCGCCACGGGGCGCAACCCCCAGAACGCGGCGGTGTGCATCACGGCCGGGCTCATCCAAGCGCTGGGTTGGGACGAGATCCGCGGCGTGCTGGCCCACGAGCTGGCGCACATCCGCAACCGCGACATCCTCATCGGCTCGGTGGCCGCAGCGGTCGGCATGGCGGTGACGTTCATCGCCAACATGGCGATGTGGGGAGCGATTTTCGCCGGCGGACGCAACGACCGCGACGGTGGCAACGTCTTCGCGCAGCTGGCTCTGGCGATCCTGGCGCCGATCGCGGCAGCGATGATCCAGGCCGCGATCAGCCGCAGCCGCGAGTTCCAAGCGGACGCCTCCGCCGCCAAACTCATCGGCGACGGCAAGCCTCTGGCCCGTGCGCTGTCGAGCCTCGAGTCGTATTCGCTGCGGATTCCGTCGGGGGTCAACCCCAGCCAGGCCTCCAACTACATCATCGACCCGCTCAAGTCCCAGGCTCGAGGCAGTTCAGGCGGCGGTGGTTTCTCGCGGATGTTCAGCACGCACCCTCCCACCGCCGAGCGGATTCGACGCCTGGAGTCTCGCAGCTGGGAATAAATCTCGCAGCCGGCAATCACGCGCAACGCAGCAGCCCGGTGATGATGCTGAGAGTCATGTGCGGCGGGGAGCTTGGGTTTTAGCGGTAGCCCGCCGGATGATGCTGGGAATCATGCGCAGCGGGCAATAAAAAGATCGCCCGGTCTGCGGCATTGCGTCGCCTGGCTGATCGGCCCGGTTGGCTGCCCAGGCAGGGACGGCACCGGTCGCCGGCTAGTCCCTGAAATTCACGTATTGCATGGGCACGTCGAAGTCGCCCTCTTTCAGCGCTGCGATCACCGTCTGCAGGTCGTCTCGTTTCTTGGACTGCACCCGCAGCTGGTCGCCCTGGGTGGAGGACTGCAACCCCTTGATGCCCAGATCCTTGATGAACTTGTTGAGCCGGCGTGCGTGCTCCGAAGAGATCCCGGCCCGCAGCGCGGCCACCTGCCGCACTTTGGCGCCGCCGGTTTCTTGCACCGTGCCGTAGTCCAGCGCCTTGAGCGACACTTTGCGACGCACCAGCTTCTCTTCGAGCACCGTGCGAGCCGCCGTGAGCCGGTCCTCGGTGGAGGAGTTCAGCGTGATCGCACCGTCTCCGAGTTCGACCGTGGTGCCGGTGTTGCGGAAGTCGTAGCGGGTGCTCACCTCCCGCGCCGCCTGATCCACGGCGTTGCGCACTTCTTGCAGGTCCAGCTGGTTGACGATGTCGAAGGTGGGCATGGGGTTCGCTCGCTTCGTTCTCGGCCCGTCCCGTCCGGGCTTCCCGGCGCGTTCGGGTTCTCGGTCCGTTTGAGTCACCGGCGATGGTATCGTGCGAGCCGCCTGGGTCGGTGCCCGAGCGGCCAAAGGGAACGGGCTGTAAACCCGTCGGCTCAGCCTACGGAGGTTCAA
Organism: Acidimicrobiaceae bacterium; assembly: GCA_026708645.1. Classification (GTDB taxonomy): domain Bacteria; phylum Actinomycetota; class Acidimicrobiia; order Acidimicrobiales; family Aldehydirespiratoraceae; genus Aldehydirespirator. The sequence goes on from JAPOUM010000026.1 coordinate 65,555, forward strand.
ATCCTCCCCGGCCCACAACCGGCTCGCTGCTGTGCTAGCGGTCAATGGATCGCCAGCCCAGCAGCGCCGCCGCGCCCCAGGATGCTCAGCGCCGCGGCCGTCTCTCGCCCCTGACCGTCAACCGTCAGCCGTAGCAGGCGAGTGCTAAGTCCCTCTACAAATAGTAACGATTCTTTGTTTCGGCGAGCAGTGCCTGTCGCCACCAGTCAGGCCAGCTCAAATCCGCCTGCCGCAGCAGGGACAGCATCCGCATCAGCGGTGTCGAGCCAGCCCTGTTCGCGGAGGCGGTTCCAGGCTGACTCGATGTGTTCGGCGGTAAACATGCGGCCCTTTCGTCGGTTCCAGCTCTGGACTCTCTTGATTACGCTTTCGAGGTCGTCGCCGTTTCCGTCTTGGGCTCCCATCCAGTGAACGCTGGCGAGAAGTTCAAGTCCGTAGGCCGACTCGTAGCCCTCCACCAGCTCAAGAACTCGCTGCATGCGCTCGACGATGAGGTGACTCCCCGCCAAGACAGCGGCTGCCTCGCTGGCGGCGCCCGGCAGCACGGTGACCAGTTCGGCATCGTGAACCTTTTTTGAGCCGTCACCGAAGCCTTCGAGTTGGTGGCCTTCAAGCGATTTGAGTACGTGGCGGAGATTGTCGGCGTAAGGACCGTAGAAGTTCGCCTGATAGCGCAGCTTGAGATCCTCGCCTGCCTGTTGCAGGAAGTACATGAGCTTTTGGATCTCGATTAGCGAAACGAACAGCGCTACCTGGGAGTAATGGTCGATCATTGACACGAGCGCTGCCGTGCTAGTGGTCAGTCGGGGGCGTGTCGTCGCCACCACCATGTCGGCTGCGTCTGGAGCGCCGTCAGGGGCGTACAGGTGAACAACGACATCCAGGCCGCTCAAGCGTTCCTCGACAAGCACCCGAACCTCGTTCCAGTCCAGCCCACCAAGCCCGCAGCCCAGTGCTGGCAACGCAATGGAAGAGATTCTCAAATCCTCAATCACACGGCTCAGATCATCCAGGCCATGAGCCACGTCGCGGATGCGGGATTTGGCGCGCCAATGGCCCTTGGTCGGGAAGTTGATTATCCAGTGAGGCCTGGTGAGCCTGCCGTTGTCGAAGACGAACATCTTCCCGAGTTCCACGGCCTGTGTCTTGCAGGCAGCCTCGTAGGCCTTGTAGTTGGCAGGGAAGGCGTTCTTGAACTGAAGGGCGATCCCCTTGCCCATCACGCCGACCGTGTTGACGGAGTTCGCAAGTGCTTCCACGTCGGCCTTCAGCAGGTTGCCATGCGCATCGACGAACTGTGCCATCAGAAGTACCAATCGGGCCGGGATTTGACGAAGGGACTTGCGCCGACACTAGCCAGCAGATGCTCGGCCTGTCTGCACTGCGCGGCGCTGCGTGCGGCCACCCCGATGAACACCGGCCACGGCACATGGCGATGCACCAAGAACTCAGCCATCCGCCGCTCCATGCGGTCCGGCTCTTCAGCAGTGTTGTCCCACATCCGGCCCTCCATGAGCTCCCAGTCCACATAGTCGTCCAAGTCCTGCAGGTCGTTTCCGTAGCGAGCGTTATGGAGAGCGGCGTTCCGGTCCGTGAAAACGAAGCCGAGGCGTCCCTCGTCGACCCTGTCGATGCTGGTGACGAGGTAGACGATCTCGTCCTGGCTGCCGCTGTAGGTTGGCACGCGTCCTCTTGAGACGGATCCGAGCATGGGAGATCGTGCGGCGAAGTAGAAGGGCACGTAGTCGGCGACGCATCCGCCTGGCGGGAGAGGCACCTCGCGCTGCCAGCGGCGCTGCTTGATAGTGGCATGGCCTATCTCCGTCGGCATCTTCTGGTTCGCCTTGATCTGCACATCGCTGAAAAGACCTTCCTCGGAGATCGACGCAAGGTTGGAGATATGGGTGCAGTGGTACAGAAGCCCCCGCTCGGGTGTGACCAAGGCCTAATCACCTCCGACTATGCGTACGTGGAACCGAGGAGACGTGCCTCAAACCGGTCACACGTTCCAGTTTGAGACGTGCTGAGGCAGGCGTCTCCGGTGGAGGTGTGTCCATCGTAAAGACTCAAACTCATGTTCATAATATAGCTCTTCGTAAGGCCGACCCCCGATCATCGGCAGCTAGCTGTGACTAGCTGCGACGACCAAGTGCAACAATGTCTGAAAATAGTAATGATTATCTTTTAGGCAGGGCGTACCAACGAATCGCTCAGAGAGTCCATCCGGGCAGGCGCCACACCGAATCCCTGGATGTTTAGCTGCGCAGCCGCCTCTCGCTTCTGACCGGCAGCTGTCAGGGCAGCATCCGCTGCATCACTACTACGTCTAGCCATTCGCCGAACTTGCGCCCGACTTCGCGCTCGATTCCCGCCTTCTCGAATCCCACGGCGGCGTGCAGCTGGATGGAGACGTCGTTGCCGGCGGCGATGCGCGCCAGCATCGTGTGGAACCCGCGGGCTTGCGCCAAAGCCACCAACTCCTGCATCAGTTTGCGTCCTATTCCACGGCCCTGCGCGGCGGCTTCCACGTAGACGCTCGACCCCACCGAGGTGCGATACGCAGCCCGTGGCCGGTATTCGCTCAGTGCCGAGAATCCCACCACCCGGCCGTTCGTCTCGGCCACCAGCACTCCGTGCGCCCCAACTCGCTTTCTCAGCCAGGCCTGCTGTTCGGCCAGGCTGCGGGGCACCAGATCGAAGGTGTGGGTGGTGTGCTCCACTTCGTGGTTGTAGATGCGCCGCAGCGCCTCGGCGTCGTCGACGGTGGCCAGCCTGACGACCACATCGTCTGAGTCGCCCGAGTCGTCCGGGTCTTCCGCCGAAGAGTGCGTCGCCTCCGGAGTGTCCATCCCACGAGGCTAAACGGCCGCCGCCCCACCGCAGCCGCGCGCCCCGTCCTTGCGCGGATTCGCCAGATGCTCCGTCCGTGTCGGCTGAACCACACATCCGAACCAGCCGCGCGCCTGCCAGATGACCGCGCCCGGCTGGCGCTGCCACGCGCGCCCAGTCTGCTGCAAGACGGCACTGCGACGCGCCCAATAACCTCAACACCGACCCGAACCACCCCACGAAGCGCCGCAGCCGCCCATACTCAACCACGAACTCTCCCAACCCTCGCCCTCGTAGCTCAGTGGATAGAGCATCGGTCTCCTAAACCGTGCGCGCAGGTTCGATTCCTGCCGGGGGCGCAACCGGCTGCCAGGCGTCGGCAGGCGGCGCCGCCGCGCGCCGAGTCGTCAGCGTGGTACGCGGACAGCAGGGTCGCCCTGAGCCAGGAGCGAATTGCGGACATATTTCAGCTACCGGCCCAGCGGTAGCATCGGCTCGTGCGCCTCTACGACACCGCACGCCGTTGCGTGGCGCCCTTCGAGGCGCCCTCGCCGCCCGAGCCGGTGCGCGTCTACGTCTGCGGCATCACCCCGTATGACAGCACTCACTTGGGGCACGCCAACACCTATCTCGCCTACGACCTGCTGACCCGCCGCCTCGAGGACCTCGGCCACACCGTCAAGCTGGTGCGCAACATCACTGACGTGGACGACTCGATTCTTCCCAAAGCCCGTGAGCTCGGCGTTGACTTCCTGACGCTCGCCGCCGCCGAGACCGCTCGTTTCCACCGTGACATGGAGGCGCTGGGCACTCGGCCGCCCGCAGCCGAACCCCGAGCCACGCAGTGGGTGCCTCAGATGATCGATCTGATCGACGGTCTCGTCGCTGCGGGCCGCGCCTACACCGTCGAGGGCACCACCTGGTTCGATGTCGCGAGCTGGCCGGACTTCGGACGCCTCAGCGGCAGCGACCACAGCACTATGGTCGCCTTGGCCGCGGAGCGCGGCGGGACCCCTGACGACCCCCGCCAGCGCAACCCGCTCGACTTCGTGCTGTGGCAGCCGTCGGCGCCGGACGAACCAGTCTGGCAGTCGCCTTTCGGGCCGGGCCGCCCCGGCTGGCACATCGAGTGCAGCGCCATGGCCATGAGCCTGCTCGGCACCGAGATCGATCTGCACGGCGGCGGCAGCGACCTGATCTTCCCTCACCACGAATGCGAGATGGCGCAGAGCGAGGCGGCTTCGTCGCAGCGCTTCGTCAAACACTGGATGCACTGCGGGATGGTCGCCTACGAAGGCGCCAAAATGTCGAAATCGCTGGGGAACCTGGTGTTCGTCAGCGATCTCTGTGCGCGCAGCGATCCTGCTGCGGTGCGGCTGGCGCTGATGGGCCATCACTATCGAGACGACTGGGAATGGCACGACGACGACATCGCTGTCGGAGAAACTCTGCTCGACACGCTCAAACAAGCGGCGCGCGGCCACGGCGACCCCGCCGGATCCGAGCCTGCCCGAGACAGCGGCCCGTCGCCTGGCTCTGGATCGCGCCCGTCGCCTAGCGCCGATCCGGCACAGTACGCCCGTCGGCTGCGGGCCGCCCTCGACGACGATCTCGACGCCCCCCAGGCGAGATCGATCCTCTCTGAACTCGCTGACTCGATACTCCTCGGACGTCTCGACAAGACCGCGCCGGCGCTGCTGGCCGAACTGTGCGCACTCTGCGGCATCTCGCTGGCGCCTCACGCCCGGCTGGAGTCGACGGCGCTTAGTCGGCAGGTCTCGCAGTGATCTCTCTGTACGACACGCTCACGGCGCAGGTCCGACCACTGCAGCTGCGCGAGCCGGGCAAGGCGTGTCTCTATGCCTGCGGTCCCACCGTCTATGACCATCCGCACCTCGGCCACGCCCGGTCAGCCATCACTTATGACGTGCTGCGCCGCTACCTGCAGTGGCGAGGCCTCGAGGTCTGCCATGTCGCCAACATCACCGACATAGACGACAAGATCATCGCCCGAGCCCGCGCCGAGGGCCGCACCGAGTCGGAGGTGGCCGCCGAATGGGAGGCCGTCTATCGCGATGTGATGGACCGCTTGGGCGTGCTGCGGCCCCACGAGCAGCCCCGAGCCACCGAATGGGTCGACGCCATGGTGTCCTTCATCGCCGCGATCATCGAATCCGACAAGGCCTACACCACGAGCACCGGCGTATATCTGCGGGTGCGCGCCGTCGACGGCTACGGCGACCTGGTGAAACGCGGCCTCGACGAGCTGCGGGCTTCCGCCGGCGCCAGAGTGGAAGTGGACGACGACAAGGAGGATCCCCTCGACTTCGCCCTCTGGAAGGCGGCCAAGCCAGGCGAGCCTTCGTGGGCGTCGCCGTGGGGTGAGGGCCGCCCCGGATGGCACATCGAATGCGCGGCCATGAGCCTGGGCATCCTCGGCGACGGCTTCGACATCCACGGCGGCGGCAACGACCTCGTTTTTCCGCATCACACCAACGAGCGCGCCGAGGCGCTGGCGGTCGGAAGGCCCTTCGCACGGCATTGGGTACACAACGCCATGCTCAACGTCGACGGCGCCAAGATGGGCAAGTCGCTGGGCAACTACCGCACCGTGGCAGAGATGCTCGACGAGGACCCGGACAACGCACGGGCGCTGAGACTGCTGGTGCTGCAGACCCACTATCGCAAGACCATGGAGGTCAATTCCGAACTGCTGGCCGCAGCCCGTTCAGCGCTGCAGCGCCTGGACGCTCTCGCCCGTCGCTTGGCAGCAGTCTCGCATCTAGCAGAAAACTCGCCCAGCCTCTCAGCACCCGGACATTCCGAAGCACTCGGCGCCGATCTCGACGCCGGCGCCGCAGCTGATGTCGGAGGGCTCGCGTCCGGGCATTCGGCTGAAGAGATCGAGGCCCGGTTCCGTGTCGCGATGGACTATGACCTGGGGACGCCCGAAGCGGTGGCGGTGGTCTTCGACGCATTGCGCAAAGCCAACGCACAACTCGATGCGTCGCCCGCCGAAGGATGCGTCTCGGCGCGGCAGGTGATCGATTTGGCCGAGGCGTTGGGACTAGCCGCCGCCGGATCGCGCCCGACTGCCGATGCCCGCATCGAGGAGCTGGTCTCTCGACGCCAAGCGGCCAGGGAGAGCAAAGACTGGGCCGTCGCCGACGCCTTGCGCGAAGAATTGCGTTCGCTGGGCGTGACCGTCGAAGACACTCCGGCGGGCCCCGTCTGGCGCCGTCTTGCTTGACCGGGCAGCGCAAGCAAGCAAGAGTCCGCGGCCAGCTGCGGCTACTGTGCGCGGCTGCCTGCGACCGGGCTGCCAAGAGGTGCGACCCGATCCGGCTCGTCGCCCGGCAAGCTGTCTGACAGCGCGGCTGCATGCGACCGGGCTGTCAAGAGGTGCGACGAGCGGGCGCATGAGACGACTCACCGAAACTGAGATCCTCGGCTATCACTTGGTGTCGCCCGCCACGGCCCGCCGGGCCAGGGTGCAGCGAGTGCCGTTTCTCGCGCCGGGCTTCTGCGGCATGACGCTGGGCCGTTTGATCTTGGTGCTGCGCGACGACGACCGCTCGGGAAGACGCGCGCTGCTAGCCCACGAACTAGTACACGTCGAGCAGTGCGCCCGGCTGGGCGCGGCCCGCTTCCTGTGGAGCTACGTCGTCGAGTATGCCCGCAACCGCCGCCGAGGCAGCGGCCACCGACAGGCTTACGCGGCCGTCTCTTTCGAGGTAGAGGCCCGTGCCGCCGCCGCTCGATGGCGCACCCAATCGACGCGCGGCGCCACCGCCGAGAGCTCCGCCTGACCGAAAAGACTCGCCAGCGATCCTCGAACCGACCGGACTGCTAGCCCCAGTTATCCACAACCGGTAGGCTTGTGGTCAGGGGCGACGACGAAAGGTCGACAAAGATGCGGATGATGAAAGACTGGCGCACGAGACGGGCGCTGCTAGCGACGACGGCTTTGACGGCGTCGCTGGTCGCAGTCGTTGCGTCGCCGTCATGGGCCGTGACCGACAGGGCCGACTACACCACGCCACTGTCGGCGTGCGTGGGCCCCGCTCTCGTCGACCGGGGGTTCTCCGATGTGTCGCCTGAGCATGCTTTCAACGACGCCATCAACTGCATCGCCTACTACGGAGTGACCCGCGGCACCGGCGACGGCAGCACCTACTCCCCGGACAGGCCGGTGACCCGCGCCCAGATGGCGGTGTTCATGGCGCGTGCCGCCGAAGTGGCAGGCGCAGACCTCGACGACCCCGAGGGCGTAAGATTCACCGACCTCGGCGACACTTGGCCTGAAGCCGCCGACTCCATCAACCGGCTGGCAGCCGCGAGGATCATCCCGTCGGGTCAGCAGTTCAGGCCTGCAGAAGACATCACCCGAGCCGAGATGGCCGCCTTCCTAGTCGGTCTTCTGATCGAGACCGCTCCCGCGGTGAGCAGGGACTCCCTGGGCACGATCCTGCTGGGAGAGAGCGGTTCTGTGGGCATGGCCGACGACTATTTCGGCGACGCTCGCAACGCCGAAACCTCAGCGCTCTACGAACTGGGCGTCACAAGAGGGTCGCGGCCCGCTGAAGTGCAGGACGACACGAATCCGCCGCTCGACTACGACTACGAGCCTGAACGAAGCGTGACACGCGGCCAGATGGCGGCTTTCATCACCCGGGCGTTGGCGCACACTAGCGCTCGGCCTGTCGGGATCACCGCTCAGTCCTATGGTTCGACAGTCGTGGTGTCGGTGCGCGACGACAAGTTCCGGCCTGCGCCGCCTGCCGCAGTCGACGTTTTCTGGGCGCCCGCGGCCCAAGCGGAGAGCGTGTTCTCGTCTGACGGCGCCTGCAGGCTCGCAGCTGTCACCCAGGCTGACGAATCCACTGACCCGTGCGAGATCGATCCGACCGATCCGACCACCCGCAAAGGCGACGCGACGCTCGCAGTGAGCGGTCTCCTGCGGATTCCCTCCGGCGGCGCCGTCGTCTGGGCGTGGACCGGGTCCTCAGGAGCGACCATCGCGCAAGGAGTCGAGCGTTACCGCCTCGATCTGGCCGAAAGCGACGAGGTGAACTACGCTGCCTCGGCACTGCTCACAGAGCCTCCGAACACCCGCAAGTTCCAGTTCGGCACTACTGCTAACTACCGGCTGCAGCTGCAAGACGACGCAGGAGCAGTCAGGAGAGGCGTCGACGGCGCCCACCCCGCACGCTGGCGCCTCAGCGTCAAAGCGCCCGGTGAGGACGCCGACGTGAGAACTCTGGTCACCAACTCACGCGGGCAGGTCGACTTCCCGATCACTCTGGACGACCCGAACCGCAGCGCGGCCAACGAAGTCACGGTCACATACACGCTCACCTCAGAGGACAATGCTCCGCTCGTCGTCGACGCCGAAGGCGCCCCGGCGAACACCGGCACTTTGATCTTCAGCGACGGAGCGCCCAGCATCGCTGACGGCAGCGCCACGGTCATCATCGACACCCGTGACTACGTTTACGTGTCGGGCGGATCGGCCTCCACAACCGTGACCGTGACAGTGCTCGACCAGTACGGACGCCCCTTCGCCGACGCCAAGGTCAAGCTCAACACCGGGGCGGAGTCGACAGTGAACAGCCGCGGCCGCCACTCGTTCCGCCACCAGTACAGCGGCGCCACCGGATTGGCGCAAACGCTGACTGTCGGGTACGGCGCTGACAGCGCGGACGCCGCCGACGCGACAGCGACGCTTTATTGGGCTGTGGACGCCGGATCCACCAGCGGCGAAGACGCCTGGTCGGTCGTGGCCGGCAACGTGAACAGGCGACAGATCGTCGTAACCGACGACAGCGTCGCGCAGATCCTGATTTACGACGACAAAGACCGCTTCAACCTGCGCGGTCGGCCGACCACTCTCGAAGTCTTCGAGGCTGAGCTCGCTGAGGCTTTGGCGAGCGGCGCCGGCGGTTTCGAGCTCTCGTGGAGCAACTACCGGGCCAAATCCGTCGCGGAGATCTCGCTGAGCTGATCCCCGGTCGCCACCGGGCTCGGCTCGCCGCTGCCCAGGATCGCAAGGAACTCATCGGGCAATCTGACAAACGAACCATAGTAGCAGCTCAGGGTTAGGCTTTCGGGGTTAGGCTTAATGCAGGCAAGCGCTGCTTAGGATGGCCACATTCGATCGAAAGGTCTCCAATGAAGGGTTCAGCAATGTCATTGAGGCGATACGGGTTTCGTGCGGGCGGCGGGCTCTTGTCATTGGTGCTGGTGGCTTCAGTGCTGGCCGTGAGCGCAGGCAGCGCCGCCGCCACCAGCGACACGCCCGACGAGAAGATCAACCTGACGGCGTGTCTGGGCGAAGCGCTCGAAGACTGGGACTTCACCGACGTGTCCACTAGGCACGCCTTCTACGAGCCCATCAACTGCCTGGCCCACTACGGCATCACCATCGGCAGCGGCGACGGCTCCACTTTCGCGCCCGACGAGCCCGTCAAGCGCTGGCAGATGATGCTGTTCCTGGCGCGGGCTCTGCAGCCTGTCAACGTGAAACTCGACGCCGCCCGCGACCAGAAATTCGTCGACGTCGACCATCTGGGCGCCGAAGCTCGTGATGCCATAAACCTGCTAGTCACCAACGGCATCGCCACGGCCGCTGTCAGCAGAGCCTTCGAGCCTGATGCCGTTGTTGACCGTGCCGAGATGGCTCTGCTGCTGATCCGGTTCCTCGATGCCGTGGGGTCGGTGGTCAATTTCGACAACAGAGGCAACATCTTGCTAGACGCCGACGCCGACGGCAGTCAGAGTCAGTCCGACGACTACTTCCAAGACGCTCGCGACACCGTGCCGGTGGCTGTTGACGCCGCTATCAGCGCCGCTTACGAGCTCGGCATCACCACCGGCGCCGGCCCCACCCCCGCTTCGGGCGGCGCCCAGCCCGGCTTGGACTTCTACTACCGGCCGCGCGACCCCGTCACCAGGGGTCAGATGGCGGCGTTCATAATTCGCACTCTGGCCCACACTCTGGCCCGACCGGAAGGGCTGAGCGCACAGTACGACGGCAACGAGATCAGAGTGTCGATCCGCGACAGAGACTTCGAGCCGGTAGTCGACGCTCCCGTCGATATGTTCTTCGTCGAAGCCGACGACGTCGAATTGGCTTTCACGTCCAGGGGCGTCTGCGATGAGGTCGATTTAGTCGACGGCTCAGAGCCCTGCGAGATCGACGGCTCAGACTTCACCACAGACGACGACGGCGAAGTGTCGCTGACCGTTCCCCAGACCATTCTCGACGGCAACGACACCATGCTGTGGATCTGGACCGGTCGTGACGGCGAAGAAGTGGACCGCCGCACCGAACTGTTCGCCCTGGAAGTCGAGCCGTCGAGCCAGCCCCAAGGCGCCGTCTCGGCGAAAGTGTCCACAGCGTTCAGAGGTTCGAAGGCCCGATTCGGCACATCCGTCACCTTCACCGTCCAACTCTTAGACGCGCGCGGCAACGCCACCAACGCCGGCATCGACGGGCAGAACCCGGCCGAGTGGACGCTCACCGAGGAGTTGCTCCGTGAGAACCCGGCGGCGGATACCGTCAACGGCATCGCGGCCGGCAGCGGCGAGGGCCTACTGTCGAAGACCCCCAGGACGGTGAGGTCCGACAACAGAGGAAGGGTCACTTTCTCGTTGTCGGTCGGGGATCCGGACCGCAGTGCCTCCGGGCAGTCCCTCACCCGCACTTTCATGCTGGCGCCGCTGAACAACGCCCCCGCGGTCTCCGCCGACGATGGTTTCAGGATCAAGCTGAGTTCGGGCCGCACCGGCGGAGAGGTCTTCTATTTGGAGTTCAGCGACGCCGACCCCGTGCTGGGGAATTCGGTGGTGACGGTGACATCAACCAATCGTTATCGCAACGTCCCCTCGAGCGGCTCGGTGCGCAACAGCGCTGTCGTGTCGGTCTACGACGAGTACGGCCGGGCTCTGTCTGCTGCGAAGGTCAGACTCGCCAGCAGTTCCCGTGACACGACCATCAGCACCAACGCGTTCACTGTCGGCCGCGACGGCATCCACCGCTTCTCTTACAGCTACAGAGGCGACGGCGGCATCGTCGAGACGCTCACCCCCACCGTCGACCCCGACGGCAAATCCGAGACCGACAACAATCTCGAGGACCTCGAACCGGCTTACGTGTTCTGGCCCGTCCTCACTCAGGCGGCGAGCACCGAAGACGATCTGCCAGTCCTTTTCGCGGACCTCGACCGCAACTCGATCGTCTTTGACAGCGATGCCGACACCGACGGCGACGACTGGCCCGCAGGCGGGGCCACCGTACCGCGACGCCTGACCTACGACAGCAACGACCGATTCGACGTGCAGCAGGCGAATCAATCGAAGCCGCGGGCGGTGGCCGACATCGACGCGTTCGAGGAGGCTCTGGCTGAGGCCGTGGCCGAGGCGCCCGGCGACGACGCCGGCACTGGCGCCTGCCTGCAATGGAGCGGTTACGACTCGAGTCGCTCGCGGGTGGTCGCCCAGATCACGCTCAAGCTCACCGGCTGCTCTTAGCGCGGATCGGGAAGCTGGAGAGCGCTCGCAGCCTCTCGCCGCCGGGCGGGCTGTGAGCGCTCAGGCGCCGGCGGGTTCGCCGCGGGCCGCGACGCAGAAGACGCGAGTTCCGCTGCGGCGGCCGTCGACAGGTTCAGGACGGGCGGGTTCAGGGCCCCGATCCACGCCTTGATCGAGATCACGATCCCGGCGCCCGTCCACAGAGCTTGGAACAGTCGGGTTCAGGAGGCTAGGGGGCGACCGAAAGGCAGTTCGTCTCGCCAAGTGGACAAGAACGCTTCGGCTGCGCAGCAGGCGCCCAGAAAAGCGCCGTCGGCGCTGTCGAGGGCCTCGCTCATCAGCGACGAGACCGTCTCGGCCACAGCGGCGCGCACCTCGTCGTCGCTGATGTCGGTGCTGCTCCAAGCGGCAATCGTTGATCCCGCAAGAGACACGAAATCAGGCACCGCCACGATGTCTCGCTTGCGGCACACCGCCAAGGCCTTGGCGGTGTAAGCCAGGCGCCCCGAAGGCACCAGTGCCAGGCATTGCAAACGCTCGGCCACGCCATGGTCGACGACGCCCATCCTCGAACCGGCGAACACCACATCGGCAGCGATGCCCCACAGTGCATCGGGCTCGTCCAGACCGTCGGATACGCAGGCCTCAGCCAGCGACTCCAGCGTCCTCTTGCCGCTGGCGGCCCAAGCTTCCGACACCGCCGCCGGGTCGCAACCCTCAGGCGTCGCCAGCGAGCCCTCGGCGGTGGCGACGCCCACTACACGGCCGCCCCGCCGCGTCACCGCTTCGACCAGCGTCGGCCCGGCTGCCGAGAAACCTTCCAGCACCACAGAGCGGCCGTCGATGCCGACAGCGGCGTCGGCGGCCGCCACCGCAGACAGGGCGTCGCACTCCGACGCGAAGCCGCCTAGACGCGCCGCTGTCCGCGGGTCGGCGTCACGCAGCGACGCCAAGTCGTCTTCGGTGACGCCTTTGGCGGCGTCAGGCAGATAGACGCCCCCTGAAGCCAGCGCTGCGGCCTCGGCCACGAACCCGGTCACTGCCTCAGCCCGTGCGGATGCGTCTGAGCTGATCCCGGCCGACGCCCCGCTGCGGCGCATCCGCAGAACGGCGTAGGTGTAGGTCTGCGAACGCGCCAGATCCTTGGCGCCGCCTTGGAGCACTTTGCGCGCCCAGCGCACCGGTCCTGACGCGGTTTCGGCGCCATCAAGATCCAACGCCACGAAGGCGTCGACGTCAGAGAACTTGTGCAGCCTCAAAGCTGCGTCTCACTGTTCGCTCGTCCTCTGAGCGGCCCGGTTATCCGCAGCGGCAGTTTGCGAGGCCCGCGGATCTGTCCCGTCGACCATGTCACCGAGTCGGGATCGGCCAGCTCGAAATCGGGAACCCTCGCCATCCACTCCTCCAGAGCCACGGCCAGCTCCATGCGCGCCAGGTTCGAGCCCAGACAGCGGTGGATGCCCAGCCCGAAAGCGACATGCCGATTGCGACGGCGGTCGATGATGAACTCGCCGGCGTCCTCGAAAGCCTCCGGGTCGCGGTTGGCGGCGGGAAAAGGCAGCAGCACCCAGTCGTTGGCGTGCATCGACCGGCCGGCGAATTCGGTGTCGCCGGCCACGAGCCGGGCCATCGTGACCGGCGCATAGAACCTCAGGAACTCCTCCACAGCGAAGGGCCGCACCTGTGGGTCGGCGATCCAGCGGCGCCGGTGCTCAGGATGCTGAGCCATGTGCCACAGCGAGGCGCCGATGGCCGACCAAGTGGTGTCCACCCCGGCGACTATCAGCAAACCGCAGGTGCCCAGCACGTGATCGTGTTCCAGCGGCTGCCCGGCGATGGTCGCGTGGGTCATGTGGCTGATCAGATCGTCGCGAGGCTCTTCGGCGCGCTCAGCGATGAGTTTGTCGAGATAGTGGTCGATCGAGTCCTCGTATTCGACGCGCATCTCAGTGCCGGGCTGTTCCATGATCCGATGGATGAACAGCCGGAACAACTCGCCGTCTGAGCGGGGCACGCCCAGCATGTCGGCGATCACCCTCACCGGGATGTGCTGCGTGTAGCACAAGGCCGCGTCGACGATGTCGCTGCGGCCCGTCTCCACGTCGCCCAGCAGCTCGTCCAGCAGTTCGCGGCAGGTCTGTCGAGTGGATTCACGCTTGGCTTCGATCGGCTTGGGAGCGAAAGCCGGCAGCAGGAACTCGCGGGCTATGCGATGGAACGGAGGGTCGCTGGTGATCGGCGGAGCGAAACCCACCGGCGCGGGTATCTCGGGCCGTCCGTCGTGAACCACCACGCCTTGAGAACTGAAAGTGTCGGTGTCCTTGGCGATGGCGCAGACGTCGGCGTGTCGAACCGGCAGCCAGGCGCCGCCGTAGCGGTCGCTGTGCGCCACGGGACACTCGCCGCGCAGCTGATCCCAGATTTCGGGGGCGTGGGCGGCGTAGTGAGGATCGACATGATCGAAGTCGCGGGCCCAGTCGCTCACCGGCTCTCGGGCCTGTGAACAGCCGTGCCCGTAGCCGCCAAGGTCTGCCGCGGCGCCCTCAGCAGCGCCGTCGTCGCCGGCGTGCTCCCCGAGCGCAGCCGTCGGCCAAGCCGCAGCCTCCGCAGCCTCCACGGGGTCTGCCGCGGCGCCCTCGAGAGTGCCGGTTGGTGCGGTCATGGTATTGACGTCAACCTCCTTGGCAGTGCTGCGCGACCCGCCCCGACGCTAGCGCGCGGCACGCTGAGCCTGACTCGGCCGCCGAGTCGACGCTTCACGGCTCAACCTTCGCCGATCAGGCGATCCAGGGTCAGGTCGGGGTGGTCGGACTCCAGCCGGGCCAGCCAATAGGGGCTCTCGAACAAGGCCAGCAGGTCACCGTCGTCGCGGGCGGTCACCGTCACGCCGCTCATGGCGCGCAGCGCATCCGCCGAGGCCTCGTCGGTGCGCCGGGCAGCGGTCCAGGGCGCAGGCGCCAACTCCACGGGCGCTCCGAACTCGTGGCGCAGTCGGTGCTCGGCCACTTCGAACTGCAGCGGACCCACCGCAGCCAGGATGGGTGAGCTCTCGCCCCCTTCAGGACGCCGCAGCACTTGCACCACCCCTTCGGAGTCGAGCTGGCGAACCCCCGAACGGAACTGTTTGGCTTTGGAAGTGTCGCGGCAACGCGCCAAGCGGAAGCTGCTGGGAGCGAACGCCGGGACCGCCGGCCAGCGAACCGGTTCGCCGGCTGCGTGGAGCGCGTCGCCCACCCGCAGGGCGGAGGCGTTGACCAGGCCGATCACATCGCCGGGCCAGGCGTCCTCGGCGGTGCTGCGATCACGGCCCAGCACAGTGTGGGCGTATTTGGTGGCGAGAGTCTTGCGCGTCCGTTCGCAGGTGACGGTCATGCCCCGCTCGAAACGGCCCGAGCACACCCTGAGGAAGGCGATGCTGTCACGGTGGGCGGGGTCGGTGTTGGACTGCACTTTGAACACCACCGCGCTGAAACCGGAATCGACCGCTCGCTGGTCGCCGTGGGCGTCCGCGCGGGCCGAGGGGCTGGGCGCCATCGCGATGATCGCTTCAAGAAGCTGCTGCACCCCGAAATTGGTCAGGGCCGAACCGAAGAACACGGGCGACAGCTCGCCGGCCTCGAAGCGTTTGCCGTCGAGTTCGGCGCCGGCCCCGTCGAGCAGTTCGACCGCCTCGCGAGCCTCATGCCAGTCGCCGCCTGCGACGGCTGCCGCCTGCTCGGCCGACACCACCTCGAAAGCTGCGGCGGTGGCGCCGCCCGCAGTGCGCTCGAAGCGCACGAAATCGTTGCTGCGCCTGTCGATCACCCCGCTGAATCTGTCGCCGTCGCCCACGGGCCAGGTGACGGGCACAGGATCGAGCACCAGCTGATCCTCGATCTCGTCGAGCAGTTCGAGAGGGTCCCGGGCGGGTCGGTCCCATTTGTTGATGAACGTCACGATCGGGATCTCGCGGTTGCGGCACACCTCGAACAGCTTGCGGGTCTGGGCTTCGATGCCTTTGGCGCCGTCGAGAACCATCACCGCCGCGTCCACTGCGGACAGCACCCGGTAGGTGTCCTCGGAGAAATCGCCGTGACCGGGAGTGTCGAGCAGGTTGAGCACACAGCCCCGGTAGCCGAACTGCAGCACCGCCGAGGTCACAGAAATCCCGCGCTGGCGTTCGAGCTCGGTCCAGTCCGAGGCAGTGCCGCGACGGTCGCCCTTGGCCTTCACGGATCCCGCGCCGCCGCTGAGAGCGCCTCCGTAGAGCAAGAACTTCTCGGTGAGGGTGGTCTTGCCGGCGTCAGGATGCGAGATGATGGCGAAGGTGCGCCGCTTGGCGGCTTGCCGTGCGGTTTCGCTCAGCGCGTCGTCCGCGCCCGCGCCTGCCGTGGCGTCGCTGCTCATGGTCCCAGTCTGGCCTGTCCCGAGCGTGAAACGTTCAGGTTTGACGCTCAGCCACGAAATGCGCTGTGGCTGCCAAGGCCTCCTTCACGGCGGGAACGTCGGGCAGAGCCTCCAGAGCGTGCAGCGCCTGCCGCAGCAGATCCTCGATCTCGTCGTTGACTGCGGCCAGCGCGCCGGTGTCGACCAGCACCTGCTGGATCTGCTCCACGGTCTGGTTGTCCATTTCGGATCCGACAGCGTCCAGCACCCGGCGCTGGGCCGGGGATGCCGCAGCCTGGGCCACGGCCACGAGCAGCGTCGGCTTGCCCTCTCGCAGGTCGTCGCCCACCGGCTTGCCGGTGGCTCTCGGGTCGCCGAAGGCGCCGAGCACGTCGTCGCGCAGCTGGAAAGCCAAGCCCACGGGCAGTCCGTGACGTTCCAGAGGCCCCGCCAGCTCCGGCGAACCGGCCAAAGCCGCGCCGAGCTGCAGCGGGCGCACCACCGTGTAGCGGGCGGTCTTGTGCTCGATGATCCGGCGTGCGCCGTCCGCGGTCGGATGCTGCTGAGCAGAGCCGACCATGTCGAGGTACTGCCCCATGTTCAGCTCGGTGCGCAGGCCGTTCCACACGGCCCTCGTGGCTGCGGTCACCTCGCCCAGGGTCCGATCGGCGAGCACCATGGCCATGTCGCCCACCAGCACCGCAGCCGCATCCCCGAAGCGCCGGTTCTCGCCGTGCCAGCTCCGCTGACGGTGCCGCTCAGCGAACTTGCGCCACACGGTGGGCTCGCCGCGCCGGGTCAGCGATCCGTCCATCATGTCGTCGTGCGCCAAAGCGAAGGCGTGGAGGATCTCCAAGGCGCAGCCCGCGTCGAGAGACCCGTCGCCCGGGCCGGGTTCGGGGTCGCCTCCGCCGAGCAGCCAACCCCAGCGGCAGTATGCGGGACGGATGCGCTTGCCGCCGGACATGACCATGTCGGCCAGGTCGCCGAGCGGCTCGTCGAGGCTCGGATCCAGCTCGGACCACTGCCGACGCTCCGCGTCGAGGATCTCGCCGAGCCGCGCCTCGCAGCGTGCTGCGATCTCGGTCAGCTCAGCGGGAGGACGGGCAGGCCCGGAATCCGCGGCGGTCATTTGGCGGGCGCGTCCAGCACGGCCACCACCCGCTCCACCTGCACACCGGCGCGGGTGATTCTGCGCCGGCATATCTGGATGAGGTTGGCGGCCCGTTCGACCCTGCTGGCGAGCAAGTCCACATCGGGGTCCTCGCTTTCGAGTTCTTCCAGGATCTCTTCTAGTTCGGCCATCGCTTCGGCGTATCCGGGCTCGGCTGAGCCTGTGCCGGCTGTGTCGCCTGAGCCTGAGCCTGTGTCGCCTGAGCCTGCGTCGGGTTCGCCTGTTTCGGTGTCAGGTTTGTTCATCAGATTCGATGGTACTTGTGATCGTGCCGTCAGCCAGGTGAGTGACGATGCTGTCGCCGCTGCCGACTTCAGAAACCGAACGCAGCAGAGTCCCGTCGTCGCGACGGGTCAGCGACCATCCCCGGCGCAGGATAACCTCCGGGTCTAGGGATCGCATCCGCTGCGCGATCGCGTCCAGACGTCTCCGGGCATGGCGGATCTCGTGACGGCAGGTCGTGGCCAGACGCGCTGAGGCGGTGTCGAGCCTTACCACCGCTTGGCGCTCGATTCTGGGCTGCGCCGCCAGCAGGCGTCGGGCGGCGCCCTCCAGGCGATCCTCGGCGCGCAGCGCCGAAGCTTTCGACTGGCTCACTGCCCTCTGGACGACGGCGGTGAGCCTGCGCTCGGCGCCGCCTGATGCGGTCCGGGCGGCCAGCGCCGCCGCGGCAGCAATGCTGTCGCAACGATGCTGGGCACCGAGCAGGCTTTGGCGCCCGCGGGCGATTATCGACTTGCCCGCAGCGTCGAGCCTGAGCAACCATTCCTCCACCCGCTGCGTCACGGCCTCGGCTGCGGCTGTGGGCGTGGAGCAGGAAGTGTGGGCCGTCTCGTCAGCGGCGCTGCGATCCGTTTCATGGCCGATCCCGGTGAAGACCGGTCGCCGGCAGCCGGCAACGGCGTGAGCGACCAGCGGATGGTCGAAAGCCGCGAGATCGCTGCGGCTGCCCCCGCCGCGGGCCAGCACCACCACATCGACTCGGTCACTGACGGCCGCGATGGCCGCGGCTATCGACTCCGGCGCCTCCGGGCCCTGCACAGGCGTGTCGGCTTCGAGCACCTCGAAGGCGTAACCGCTGCCGGCCCACACCCGCAGAACGTCGCTGTGCGCGGCGCTGCCCAGCGAGGTCACCAGCCCGACTCGCAGCGGCGCCGCGGCTAACACCGCGTCCGCGTTGCGGCGCAGCAGACCGGCGGCGGCTAAATCGCGCAGAAGCGCCTCGCGTTGCGCGGCGATCGAGCCCAGCGTGTGGGCCGGATCGATGGCGGTCATCCGCAGCTGCAGCTGACCCCGCTGGGCGTAGAAGTCGAGCATCCCGCCGATGCGCACCGTCACCCCGTCGTCCATGCGGATGGCGTTGCCGTGACGCTTGATCGCCTGATTGACCCGCTCCTTGTCGCTGCGGAACAGCGTTACGCTCAGCGAAGCCAGCGGCGCCTTTCCCGCCGCGGGGCTCGCGGGGCGTTCCAGCAGATCGAAATAGACGTGACCGCTGCGGGCTCGGGAGATGCCGTTGATTTCCCCGGCGACCCAAACGCCGCTGGGGAAGGCCTCGTCGAGCGACTGCCGCAGAGTCGCAGCCAGCTCGCTCACCGTGAAGGTCCGATCGGCGCGCCGCGCCGTTGAGCTGCCGCCCCGGCTGGTCGTGCGAAGCTCTGGCTCGGTCGTGCGAAGCTCTGGCTCAGTCACGGCTCAGCCCCGCCGGAGGCTTGCGATGGCGCGTTCTCGGCTTTGAGCAGGCCTTCGTAGAGTTCGGCGTAGAGCCCCCCGGCGGCGCGAAGCTGGTCATGGCTGCCCGACTCTTTGATCACGCCGTCGTCGAGCACCACTATCAGATCCGCGTCCACGATGGTCGACAGGCGATGCGCCACAACCAGCGAGGTGCGGCCTCGCAGAGCCTCGGTGAGCGCTTCTTGCACCAGAGCCTCGTTCTCGGTGTCCAGATGCGAGGTGGCCTCATCGAGGATCACGATGGCCGGGGCCTTCAGCAGCATCCGTGCTATGGCCAGCCGTTGCTTCTCGCCGCCGGACAGACGGTAGCCCCGTTCGCCCACCACCGTGTCGTAACCGTCGGGCAGTGCTGCTATCACGTCATGGATGCGAGCCGCGCGACAGGCTTGCGCCAACTGCTCGTCGCTGGCGCCGGGCTTGGCGTAGCGCAGGTTTGCGGCCGCAGTGTCATGGAACAGGTGGGGATCCTGGGTGACGGTGCCGATGGCGGCCCGCAGCGACGCCTGAGTGAGATGCCGCACGTCGGCGCCGTCGACCAGCACCGCTCCGGCGGTCACGTCGTAGAGGCGCGGCACCAGCGACACCAGGGTGGTCTTGCCCGAGCCCGAAGGCCCGACCAGCGCCACCATCTGACCTGCATCGATGCTCAGATCTATGCCCGAAAGCACCTCGACCGGCTCTGCTCGGGCAGCGGCGTCGTCAGGCTTCGCCTCAGGTGCCGCGGCAGCCTTCGTCGAGTCTTCGGCGGCCTTCAGAGACTGCGGCGCCGTGTCGGCGACCGGGTAGGCGAAACGCACCCCGCGGAACTCGACTCTGCCCTCAGGCCGGCGTAATTCGCGTGCGTCGCCGCGGTCGGTGATCGGGTTGGGCGAGTCGAGCACCTCGAACACCCGCTCGAAGCTCACGAACGCCGACATCACGTCCACACGGGCGTTCGACAGGCTGGTCAGCGGCACGTAGATCCGTACCGTGTAGAGGCCCAGCGCCACCAGCGTGCCCGCGCTGAGGCTGCCGTCGATCGCCAGATGCCCGCCCAGCCAATAGATCAGAGCCGTGCCGACCGCCCCCACCAGGGTCAGCGCGATCAGGAAGATCTGCGAGTAAAGGGCGCTGCGTATCCCGATGTCGCGCACCCGTCCGGCCCGATCCGCGAAATCCGCGGCTTCGTCGTCGTGGCGGCCGAAGAGCTTCACCAGCAGCGCTCCCGCCACGTTGAAACGCTCGGTCATGGTGTTGTTCATCGAGGCGTTGAGGTTCATGCCTTCGCGGGTGATGGCTTGCAGTCCTTTGCCCACCCGTCGCGCGGGCAGCACGAACACCGGCAGGATCACCACCGCCAGCAATGTCAGCCTCCACTCCAACCAGAACATGGTGACGAGGGTCGCTCCCAGGGTGATGACATTGGACACCACCGTGCCGAGGGTGCCGGTGAAGGCACGCTGAGCGCCGATCACGTCGTTGTTGAGCCGGCTCACCAGCGTGCCCGTCTGTGTGCGGGTGAAGAACGACAGCGGCATGCGCTGCACATGGTCGAACAGCCCCAGCCTCAGATCGAAGATCAAGCCTTCGCCGATGCCTGAGGAGAGCCGCCGCGCCAGCAGCGCCAGCAGCGCCTCACCCAGAGCAGCAGCTATCAGCACGCCGAACAGAACGTTCAAATAGCCGCCGTCGCCTTCGGCTATGGCCGAGTCGAAGATTTCCCGTATTACCAGCGGCGCCACCAGCCCCAGGAATGTTGCCGCGATCGTCGTGACCATGAACGCCGAAATCCAGCCCCTCCAGCGCCGCGCGAATTCCCAGACACGCCGTCGGGTCGCCGCGGTGACGGTCTTGTCGGCCAGGCTGCTGCGATCGTTTGACATTGAGTGCAGGACTCCCCAGGCGCTCACCATCGAATCTGAGCCTACGCCCGGCGCTAGCGTGGAGGCTGTGGACGGCAGCGTCTCAGCGGCCCTGAGGACCGACCATTACGAGATCACGATGGTGGCTTCGGCCCTGAAGTCCGGGATCGCCGAGCGTCGGGCCGTGTTCGAGGCTTTCGCCCGCCGCCTGCCGCCGAGTCGTGCCTACGGGGTGGTGGCGGGCGCCGACCGGGTGATCGACGCCATCGAGCATTTCCGGTTCGACGACGAGGCCGTCGATTATCTGGTCGGCGCGGGCGTCGTGTCCGACCCCGACGTGGTGGACTGGCTGCGCTGCTACCGCTTCGGCGGCAACGTCACCGGCTATCCCGACGGAGAGCTCTTCTTCCCGTATTCACCGATGCTCACCGTGGAGGGCGGCTTCGCTGAGTGCGTGGTGCTCGAGACGGTCGTCCTGTCGATCCTCAACTACGACTGCGCGGTGGCTTCAGCCGCGGCTCGGGTGCGCGACGCGGCCGGCGTCCGCCTGCTGGTCGAAGGCGGCAGTCGCCGCGCCGACCCTGACGCTGCCGTGGCCGCTGCCCGCGCCGCACACATCGGCGGTTTCGACACCACTTCCAACCTCGAGGCAGGACGGCGTTACGGCATCCCCACCGGCGGCACCACGGCTCACGCCTTCGTGCTGGCTCACGACGACGAGTCGGCGGCTTTCGCGGCCCAACGAGACGCTCTGGGCAGCGACTCGACCTATCTGGTCGACACTTTCGACGTGCTCGAAGGCATCCGTCAGGCGGTGCGGGTGGTGGGGCCCGATCTCGGCGCGGTGCGGATCGACAGCGGAAACCTGCTGGCCTCCAGCATCCGCGCCAGAACTCTGCTCGACTCTCTGGGCGCCGCCGACTGCCGCATCGTGGCCTCCGGCGATCTCGACGAGTTCCGGGTGGCCGAACTGGAGGAAGCCGCAGCACCGATAGACGCCTACTTGGTGGGCACCAGCCTGGTGACCGGCTCGGGTCATCCCACCGCCTCGGTGGTCTACAAGCTGGTGGCCATCGCCGACGCCGCCGGTGCCGCGGCGCCGTTGAGGGCTGTCGGCAAGCTGTCGCCGGGCAAGATCACCGTGGGCGGGCGCAAGCAGGTGCATCGCAGCATCGACTCGGCCGGGTCATGGCAGGCCGAGGTGCTCTCGCCTGCGGGCGACGACGGCCCGCGCGGCGCTCACAAGCCGCAGGTGACGCTGATGACCGGCGGTTCTCGGGCCTGGCAGGATGATCCGCCGGCAGCGAGGCAGCGCTGCGCCGAGCGGCGCCGTCGGCTGCCCGACGAAGACCGCAGGCCGCATCCGCGGCGCTCGCCCGCCATACCCACCGAGTGGGTGGGCATGGAGTCGCCGGGCGCGACCGAGTCGTCCAACGGCGTCGAAGGCCGCGTGACCGCTGAGAGCGGTTCGCTCGGCACGACCCGCGTGACCGCTGAGAGCGGTGGAGGAGAGACGATGCGCAAGGCCTTGATAATCGTGGACGTGCAGAACGACTTCTGCGAGGGCGGATCCTTGGCGGTGGCGGGAGGCCATGGCGTGGCCGAGTCGATCTCTGATCTGGTGGGTCTCGACAGAGCCGGCGGCCGCTACGACTACGTGGTCGCGTCCAAGGACTGGCACATCGACCCCGGCGACCACTTCGCCGCGGCTGGCGCCGGCCCCGACTTCGAGAATTCGTGGCCGGTCCACTGCGCCGCCGGAACGCCGGGCGCGGCCTTCTCTCCGGCGCTGAAGGTGGCTGTCGACGAGGTGTTCCTCAAAGGGCAGTACAGCGGCGGCTACAGCAGCTTCGAGGGTGTCGCCGCCTCAAGCGGCGAGGATGCGGAGTTGCGCGACTGGCTCGAGGAGCGCGGCGTAACTGCTGTGGATGTGGCGGGCATCGCCACGGACCACTGCGTGCGAGCCACTGCGCTGGACGCAGTCCAAGCGGGTTTCTCGACGGCCGTGCTGATCTCGCACTGCGTCGGCGTCGCCGAGGAATCCAGCGCAGCGGCTCTCGAGGAGATGGCGGCGGCGGGCGTCGCCGTCGTCGGTTGACAGGCGCAGCCTCCCAGCCGCCCTCAGGCGCCGGGCTGCGGAACCACCCTCAGATAGGGCAACGGCGACTTCCAGCCTTCGGGGTACTTCTCGGCGGCCGCCTCATTGGAGACCGCCGGCACGATGATCACGTCCTCGCCCTGCTTCCAGTCGGCCGGCGTCGCCACCTGCTCTTTGGCGGTGAGCTGGATCGAGTCGAGCATCCGCAGGATCTCGGCGAAGTTGCGTCCGGTGGTCATCGGGTATGTGAGCGTGGCCTTGATCTTCTTGTCGGGGCCGATGATGAACACCGACCGCGCCGTGGCGTTGTCGGCGGCGGTGCGTCCCTCGGAGGTGTCGCCGGCGTCGCCGGGGAGCATGTCGTAGAGCTTCACGACGTTGAGGCCGGGGTCGCCGATCAGCGGGTAGTTGACGGTGTTGCCGGTGGCCGTCTTGATGTCTGCCGCCCAACCGGCGTGATCGCTGACTCCGTCGACGCTGATGCCGATGATCTTGCAGTTGCGGTCGGCGAACTCCGACTTCAGGCCGGCGACGGCGCCCAGTTCGGTGGTGCAGACCGGGGTGAAATCCTTGGGATGCGAGAACAGCAGCGCCCATCCGTCGCCGATCCACTCGTGGAAGCTGATCGTCCCCTCGGTGGTTTCGGCGGTGAAATCCGGGGCTGTGTCGTTGATGCGAAGTGTCATGCCTTCTTCTTCTCCAGTGGCTGGTTGGGGGTGTGTCCCAGCAGGCTAACGGCCCATGCTGACTATTCCGACCGGATTAGTCAGGAATTCCGCCTCGCGACCCGCAGCCGGCCGGCCCGCTCGGGGGCGGCGGTGCGCGGAGGGTGTGGGATTTGAACCCACGGAGGCTCTCGCCTCACACGCTTTCCAAGCGTGCCCATTCGGCCGCTCTGGCAACCCTCCCGGGTCTGTGCGACCGGACCGGAGCAACCAGCCCCGGTACTGCGCAGTAGACGCCGATGCTTCAGGCTAACGTGGTGACAGTCAGCACCCGCTTCGGGGTGTGACGGTCGGGTCCTGTGCGACGGGTGCCTGTGAACCGGGTCAGGGCCGGAAGGCAGCAGCTCTCAGCAGATCCTCCCGGGTGCCGCAGACAGCCTGGCCGTCACTCCCGGAAGCGGGCGCGGCATTCCGGTGAAGCTTCCACGGTGAAGCTTCACGGTGAAGCTGTCACAGTCCACGTCTAGAGTCCCTGTCGGTGGCTTACCAGTCCCTCTACCGTCGTTACCGCCCGCAGAAGTTCTCGCAGATCAAGGGCCAGGACCATGTCGTGCGCGCCCTTCAAGGAGCGGTTCGCAACAATCAGGTCGGCCACGCCTATCTCTTGCACGGCCCCAGAGGCAGCGGCAAGACATCCACTGCGCGGGTGCTGGCCAAGGCTCTGAACTGCACGAACCTCGGCGACGACGGCGAGCCCTGCGGCGTTTGTGAGTCGTGCGTGTCGATCGAGGAGAACCGTTCGTTTGACCTGCAAGAGCTCGACGCCGCCTCCAACAACAGGGTCGACGACATGCGCGCCCTGCTGGAGCGAGTCAATCTGACCACTCCGGGCAGGGCCAAGGTCTACCTGCTCGACGAAGTCCACATGCTCACCTCGGGCGCCGAGAACGCATTGCTCAAGACTCTGGAAGAGCCGCCCGAGCATGTGACCTGGGTGCTGGCCACCACCGAGCCCCACAAGGTGGTGCAGACCATCCGCAGCCGCTGTCAGGTGTTCGAACTCGGCCTGATCGACGCTGACGTAATGTCCGAGCATCTGCGCGGGATCGTGCTCGACGCCGGTTTGGACGTCGCCGACGAGTCCGTGGATCAGGCCGTGTCCGCGGGCGGCGGATCGGTGCGCGACACCTTGACCGCCTTGGAGCGCATCATCGCCGGCGGCGGTGATTCCGAGCTGGAATCCTCGACTGACGCCATCGTCGACGCCTTGGCTGAAGGAGACCGGGCGGCCGCGCTGGCGGCGCTGGAGGAGGTCGTGGGCCGGGGACGGGACCCGCGCACGATCGGCGAGCTGGCTCTGGCCGCGCTGCGTCACGCTTTTCTCACCGCGATGGGCAGGCCTCCGTCGCGGCTGTCGGAGCATGAACGCCTCCGGGCGGGGCAGTTGGCTGAGCGCATGACGGCCGGCGCCATCACCCGGTCGCTGGAAGTGCTGGGCCGGGCTCTGATCGAGATGCGCCAAGCCCCCGACCCCAGAATCGACATCGAGGTGGCCCTGATCCGGCTTTGCGACCACGAGGCCGACCCGGCTGAGACCGCTGCTGTGGAGGCTCTGGCCCGGAGGGTCCGAACTCTGGAGGACCGCTTGGGCGACTCGAACGGCGCCAGCTCGCCGCCGGCGTCTTCGTCACCAGCACCGAAGCCGCGTTCGGCGCCGCCGCCCGCAGCAGCGTCTGCGCCTGCGCCGCCGCCGCCGAACGCGCCGGCGAGTCGGACGGGTTCGTCGAAGAGCCCCGCAGCGGAGGCTCGCCAGACCCTCTACCAGCGTCGCGCGGGGGCCGCAGCGACCGCTGCCGCGCCGTCCCGGCCAGGCCCCGCCCCAGCCGTCGCCCCAGAGCCGCCGCCGCCGCTGCCGCCGGTTCCGCCGCCCGACCTGCGGCTGCTGCAGCCTGGCTCGCCCAGTGAAGTGGTGCAGCTCGCCGAGCGGCACTTGGGCCTCGACCGGGAGGTCGTGATAGCCAGGGCGACGGCACTGGAACCCGACCGGCAGCGTCGTCGCGAGCCCGGTCAGCTGCGCGCCCTGTGGCTGGACCTCGTGGATAGTGCCACTGAGGCGGACGATCAGTCTCCGGCTGACGAGCGGACCGCTCAAGATCCGCCGTCGGGTGTCGAGTCAGCGCCATCCCCCGCCGCCGACGAGCCATCTCTCACAGAGGACGCCCAGTCCGCCGCCGCTGAGTCCGCCGTCGAGCCTGCCGAGTCCGCTGAGCCCGAGCCCGCTGAGCCCGAGCCCGCTGAGCTTGCCGCGACCACGCACGAGCAGGAGTCAGGCCGGACAGAAGAGTCAGAAGAGTCAGACGGGGCCCTGAGGGAGACGGAAGAGCCGGAGGAAACCGACTTCGCCTCTGCTAGCGAGTTCGACGAGTTGGCTGAAGCGCCGAGCCATGCTCAAGACATCGCCGACAAGATCGAAGCCGCGTTCCCGGGCGTCGAGTTCGTGATGCTGCCGGACCCTGATCCCGCAGCAGCGTCTTAGCGACGCGTTGCCGGTGCGACAGCGACATCAGAGCCGAACTAGCAGCCCGGCATGGACGGCCGGGCCGCTCGCGTCCGGCGGAGACTGCGCCGGAACACTCACGGCTCGCGGAACGGTGCCTAAGGCAGAGCCGAGATGAGTTACTCCGGCGCGGTGCAGGAATTGATCGACCAACTCGGCCGTTTGCCCGGCATAGGGCCGAAGTCGGCCCAGCGAGTGGCTTTTTATTTGTTGCGCTGCCCGCCCGAGGACGCCAACCGTCTCGCTGGCGCCATCGCCGAAGCCAAAGCGAGGGTGTCGTACTGCCCCAAGTGCTTCAACCTCGCCGAGCAAGGCGGCCTCTGCGCAGTGTGTCGCGACCCGGCGCGCAACCCGCGTCTGGTCTGCGTCGTGGAGGACGCCCAAGACGTGGTGGCGGTTGAACGCACCGGCGAATTCGCGGGCCGTTACCACGTGCTTCAGGGAGCGTTCAGCCCCATCGACGGTGTGGGTGTGGACCAGCTGCGCCTCAAGGAGCTGCTGGAGCGGGTCACCGACGAGGACATCACCGAAGTGATAGTGGCCACCAACCCCAACCTGGAGGGCGAAGCGACCGCGATGCTCGTACACAAATATCTGAAGCCCGCCGGCGTGAAGGTGACGCGCATAGCCAGCGGCCTGCCAGTGGGCGGAGACCTCGAATACGCCGACGAGCTCACCCTGGGGCGCGCATTGGAAGGACGCCGCTCGATCGAAGAACCCCAGAATGCCCGATAGCGCATCGGACCGCCTTCGGAGTTCGCTCGGCCTTGCGGGGACCGGCCTCTAGGCTGCCGCAATGCTCACTGAGATCGATCATGTGGCCATAGCCGTCCATGACCTCGATGCCGCCATCGACTGGTACCGGACGACTCTTGGTGCAGAGGTCGCCCACCGTGAAGTGATCGGCAGCGACGGCGTGGAGGAGGCCATGCTCTCGGTCGCTGAGAGCTACGTGCAGTTGATCGCCGCCACACGCGATGATTCGCCGGTGGCCAAGTTCCTCGAAAAACGCGGCGAGGGGCTGCACCATGTGGGCTACCGGGTGCCGGACTGTGCGGCGGCCCTCGAGTCGATGGTGCAAGCCGGCGCCACTCCAATCGACACGGCCCCGAGGACCGGCAGCCGCAACACCACCATCGCTTTCATTCACCCCAAAGGGTCATTCGGCACCCTGATCGAACTGGTCGAAGAGCCCTCCGCGCCGTCAGCCGCCCACTGAAACCCGGGCCGAGAACACCAAGCTGCCAGAACATCGATAACGGCAAGCGGCAAGACTGCAAGGACGCCGAAGAGCGCCTTCGGTCGGGCAAGTGAGAGGATTACGGCGATGCTGGTACACCTGATCGACGGAACCTACGAGTTGTTCCGGTTCCACTACGCCAAGTCCAACCGCGATCCTCGCCACGGCGCGCAGGCAGGCGTGGCCAACTCGATGCTCGGCCTGCTGGCCGACGGGGCCACCCATGTGGGTGTGGCCACCGACCATGTGATCGAGTCGTTCCGCAACGACATGCTCGACAGCTACAAGGACGGCAGCGGCACAGACCCCGACCTTGCGGCGCAGTTCCCCGAACTGGAAGAACTCCTGGAACTCGCCGGTTTGGCGGTGTGGCCTCAGATCACGCACGAAGCCGACGACGGGCTCGCCTCGGCGGCTGTCGTCGCGGCGGCGGATCCGAGAGTGCGGCAGGTGCTGATCTGCACCCCCGACAAGGATCTCTCCCAGTGCGTCACAGCCGACGGGCGCATAGTGCAATACGACAGGCGCCGGCAGGCGCTCTACGACTACGACGGCGTGATCGAGAAATTCGGGGTGCCGCCAGAATCGATCCCCGATTATCTGGGACTGGTCGGCGACTCCGCCGACGGGTTCGCGGGGCTGCCCGGATGGGGCGCCAAATCCGCGGCGACGCTGTTGGCCCGCTACAACAAGATCGAGGCCATCCCCTTCGAACCCGAGCAGTGGGACGTGCCGGTCAGGAGTGCCGCCAAGCTCGCCGCTGCGCTGCGCGACGGGATGCAAGACGCCCTGTTGTTCCGCCGGATCGCCACCGTGGCGCGGGACGCTCCAGTGGCCCGCAGCGTCGACGAACTGGAATGGAAAGGCCCTCGGCCCGGCTTCGACGAGCGTTGCGCCGAGCTGGGCGCCCCGCATCTCGCCGAACGGGCCCACGAGCTAGCCGCAGGCTGAAGCTGAGAGCACAAGCGGCAACGACGCAGCAGCGACGCTGCGGGCGGGCTCTCGCCTGCCGGCGCGCGGGCTCTATGAGGACAGGACTTCGCTCAGGCTGCAGTCCGCGGGCGCCTCGATCTGATCGAAGAGGCACGACTCGACGCTGCGATCCGGCCGCCAGCGCACCAGGCGCGTGGTGCCGCGGAAACGCCCGTTGAGCATGGCCTCGTACTTCACTTCGGCCACCAGACCGAGGCGCAACGGCGCCCAGGGCTGCTGACGGCGTTTGCCGGACCAGCGATTGGGGGTGCCAGGCATCACGGCCCCCTCGCCGTGAGCTTCAGCGTCCATCCACTGCGCCCACGGATGCTCGCCGGGGTCCGCCAGCACATGGGGACGCAGAAACTCGAGCAGTTCCTTGCGGCGTCGCGCGCTGAAGCTCGCGGCCACGCCGCAGTGCTGCAGATTCCCGGAGTCGTCATACAGTCCCAACACCAGCGAGCCGACGCCTTCGCCGTCGGCGTGCATCCGATACCCCGCCACCACCACGTCCACAGTGCGGGTGTGCTTGATCTTCAGCTGCGTCCGCTTGTTGGGCTCATAGGCGCCGTCGAGCGGTTTGGCGATGAGGCCGTCGAGGCCGGCGCCCTCGAAGCGCTCGTGCCAGTCCCTGGCGATGTCGCAGTCGCGCGTGGACGGCGCCAGACGAACCGGGACCTCGAACCCGGACGCAATCGCCTCCAGCCGCGCCCGGCGGTCGCGGAACGGCTCGCCCGTCAGGTCGGTCTCGCCCGCAGCGAGCACGTCAAAGGCCACGAACTCTGCGGGAGTCTCCGCCGCCAGACGGGCGACACGGCTGTCGGCAGGATGGATCCTCTGCTGCAGAGCATCGAAACCGAGTCGGTCGTTCACCGGCACGATGATCTCGCCGTCGACCACTGCCTGAAGCGGAAGAGAAGACTTGAGCGGTTCGATCAGTTCGGGGAAATAGCGGGTCAGGAACAGTTCGTTGCGGCTGCCCAGCTCCACCTCGTCGCCGTCGCGGAACACGATGCAGCGAAAGCCGTCCCATTTCGGCTCGTAAGCGAAGTCTCCGACGGGCACCTCGTCCGTGGCTTTCGCCAGCATCGGCTTGAGCGGAGGCATCACCGGCAAGTCCACGCCCTCGATGCTAAGGCCTCCAGGAGTCGCAGGCTTTCGAGTTCTGCTGTCCGGCACGGTCCACGGCTTGAGGTGCTGAGCAGAGATGTCGATGCCCTCTTCGGCCATGGCCTCGACGACGGTCGTCTCTGCGGACAAGGTCCCTCGATCAGTCGCCTGCTGCCTGTAGTTTGGGGCCTCAGTTGCAGTGAAGGCCACTGCAGCAGGCGAACATCTGGTTGACGCTCGGAGAAATTCGGGAACCTTCGGCAGAAGTTGTGCGTCGCGGGTCGTGCGTCTCTAGTCAAGAAGACGGCAAGCGAGCGCCTGTCAACACGAGCAGCACAACCAGCACTACCCCAATAGCGCATACGAGTCCCAGACCCGCATCCGCAAGATTCGGCACACCAACTCGGCACACCAACTCGGCACAGCAATACGCAACACATGCGCCGACAGGCCGCGCATTCTCTCCAAGGAGGCTCAGATGTCGAATGCATCGCCGTCAGCACCTTCAGCAACGTCAACACACTCAACACAGACTGCACCGCCGTCGCCGTCAACGCTGACGCGGCGGGCTTACGCGCCGCTTCAGCGGGCCGTGGCGCGAACGACTGCGCTGCTCGTCGCGGCGGGGCTTCTGGCGGCGGCCTGCAGCAGCGCCGGCATCACCGGCGACGACACACAAGCGCGAACCTCCGCCGAGACGCCGGCCGCCGAAATCGCAGAACCGCAAGCCGCCGCCACGCCCGAAGCCCAGACAGAGCCCCAGACAGAGCCCCAGACGGACGCTGAACCCGCCGCCGCCGAGGCGACCTTGGTCGATCCCGACGACACGGACGCCGCGTCGCTGATGGCTTTGGCCGTCGAGCAGTCCAGTGGCTCGGTACGCGGGGTTGTGACACTCAGCGAGACGGGATCCGCCGACTTGTCGGTGGACTTCGAGTCCACGGCCGCGGGCGACCTTGCGGCGCGTCTCGAGGTCGGTCCCGGGGAGGAGCCCGGGTTCCCCGACGGAGCGGTGGCCGAGATCCGCTATGTGGGCGGCTCGGTTTATGTGCGGCCTCCCCTGACGCCCGAGATCAGCGCCGAACTCGGCGCCGCCGAGGTCTGGCATCTGGCTGAGACCGGGCCCGACTCCCTGTCGGAGGACCTGCCCGTTGCCGGCTTGACCTGCGTCATCCCCACCGTCGGCGCCGGGGCGTCCCCTGCTGCCTCGTGTGACCCGCTGGGCGATGTCACCCGATTCCTGGTGGCGGCGTCGGAGGCGGAGATCGTCGCTCGCGAAGAGTTGCGCGGCGACGCAGTGACGAAGGTGCGCTTCAAGCTCCCGCTGCTGGAGATCATGGACGACTCTCTGGGTCAGCCGGCAGGCGGCGACGCTCCCGCCCCACCGCCCGAAGACGCCGCCTCGCCCGGCGACGGTTTCGCTGCCGAGCAGTCCCAAGACTTTCCGAGTGAAGGCTTCGGCGGTTTCTTCGACATGCTCGACATCGGGCTCGAAGTCGACGCCTGGATAGACGACTTCGGCCTGCTCAGGCGCTTGTCGTACGACACGAGCGCCATGTTCGCGGCCTTTGGAGCCCCGGAAGGCGAGAGTGCCGGACCTGTGCTGAGCGCCGAGTTCTTCGACTACGACGCCGCTGTGGCCGTGTCTGCGCCGCCCGCCGAGCTGCTAGTGGCGCCAGGCAGGATCGAGGACTTCTACGGGAACTGACAGCGCCGCGCCGCGGCGTTAGGCTCCGGTGGCGTGGCGGACGCCTCGATGCACCACAAACTCGAAGATCTCAGGGAACGCAAGTCCGAGGCGCTTTCGGCCGGCACCGCCCGCGCGGTGCAGCGTCAGCACGACAAGGGCAAGTTGCTGGCCCGTGAGCGCCTCGACTATCTGCTGGACGAGGGCTCGTTCCACGAACTCGACATGCTGGCGCGGCACCGGGCGCATGACGCCGGACTCGACGACCGTCCCTACACCGACGGGGTGGTCACCGGTTGGGGCGCCGTCGACGGCCGCAAAGTCTTCGTGTTCTCCCAAGACTTCACGGTCATGGGCGGCGCTCTGGGCGAAGTCTTCGCCGAGAAGCTCCACAAGGTCATGGATCTTGCGGTGTCGGTCGGCGCGCCCGTCGTCGGGCTCAACGATGGCGCCGGCGCACGCATCCAGGAGGGCGTCGTCTCGTTGGACGGTTACGGCGGGATCTTCTACCGCAACGTCCAAGCGTCGGGAGTGGTCCCGCAGATCAGCGTGATCCTGGGACCCTGCGCCGGGGGAGCGGTCTACAGCCCGGCCATGACCGACTTCATTTTCATGGTGCGCGAGAAGTCGCACATGTTCATCACCGGCCCCGACGTGGTGAAGACCGTCACCGGCGAGGAGGTGACCCTCGAAGATCTGGGCGGCGCCACCAGCCACAGCACCAAGTCGGGTGTCGCCCATTTCGTGGCCGGCGACGAGCACGAAGTGCTTGACGAGGTCAAGACGCTGTTGTCGTTCCTGCCCGCCAACAACCTCGAGAAGCCTCCCGCCTACAAATCGGCTGACGATCCCGAGCGGCTGTGCGAGTCTCTGGACACGCTGCTGCCCGACAGCGCCAACGTGCCCTACGACATGAAGGACGTGATCGCCGAAGTGGTGGATGACGGCGACTTCTTGGAGTATCACGCCGCTTGGGCGCGCAGCATCGTGTGCGGCTTCGCGCGCATCGACGGCCGCTCGGTCGGAGTGGTGGGCAACCAGCCGCTGATGCTGGCCGGAGTGCTCGACATCGAATCGGCCGAGAAGGCGGCCCGTTTCGTGCGCACTTGCGATGCTTTCAACATTCCGCTGCTCACCTTCGTCGACGTCCCCGGTTTCTTGCCCGGCGTCGATCAGGAGCACGGCGGCATCATCCGCCACGGCGCCAAATTGCTGTATGCCTACTGCGAGGCTTCCGTGCCCCGCATATCGGTGATCACGCGCAAGGCTTACGGCGGCGCCTATGTGGTCATGGACTCCAAAGGCGTGGGATCGGACTTGGCGTTCGCTTGGCCCTCGGCCGAGATCGCAGTGATGGGCCCCCAGGGCGCCGTTGAGATCATCCACCGCCGTGAGCTGGCCGAAGCGGCCGACCCTGCCGCTCGCCGCGAAGCCCTGGTGGCGGACTACACCAAGCGCCTCGCCAATCCTTATGTGGCGGCAGAGCGGGGTTTCGTCGACGAAGTGATCGAGCCTTCGGAGACCCGGCGCAAGGTTGTGGCCGGTCTGCGGATGCTGGAATCCAAACGCGAGGAACTGCCGGAACGCAAGCACGGCAACGTCCCGCTGTGACCGATCCGCCGGTCGCCGGCCGAGCCGAGGCCGGTTTTGAGATTCTGTCGATCACGCCCGAGCCCACTGAGCCCGAACGCGCCGCCATAATCCGCGCGATCGAGAGCTTGCAAGCCCGGCTCCGGCCGCAGTCGGATGCGCCGGCCTGCCCGGCGCCGTCGCTGCAGTGGCGCTACGCGGGCCGTCGTTGGCAGCGTCGCAGCAGTTACGGCGGTTGGGCTTAGAACGCGCCGGGCAGCAGCACCAGCACAGCCCGCGGCGACCACCAGGTCGCAGCAGTTGCGGCGGTTGGGCTTGAATGCGCGGTTTTCGGGGTGGTGAGCAGCACTTCGGTCTGTGTGTGGCGGCTGTTGCGGCGGTTGGGCTTAGAACGCGTCGGGCAGCAGCACCAGCGCAGCCCGCGGCGTCCACAAGGTCGCGGCTGTTGTGGCGGTTGGGCTTGAATGCGCGGTTTTCGGGGTGGTGAGCAGCACCCCGATCAGCGCGTCGTAGCAGTTGCGGTAGCTGGGCTTAGAACGCGCGGTTTTCGGGGTGGTGGGCAGTACTTCGGTCTGTGTGTGGCGGCTGTTGCGGCGGTTGGGTTTAGAACGCGTCGGGCAGCAGCACCAGCGCAGCCCGCGGCGTCCACAAGGTCGCGGCTGTTGTGGCGGTTGGGTTTGAATGCGCGGTTTTCGCGGTGGTGGGCAGTACTTCGATCTGCGCGTCGTAGCAGTTGCGGTGGCTGGGCTTAGAACGCGCGCAGGCGCATAGAGTTGGCGCCACCAACCACGAAGCGATGCGGATTGCCGCACAGTCTGGGCCGAGAACATGCGCAGGCAGAGCTGGCAGCTCCCAGAGCCGCCCGTGAGCGCAGCGGACCCAAGCGGGCATGACACAACAGAGATGCGCCGGGCGCCCATCCGTCGGAGTTCGCTCTAAGTTGGAGCAGTGCCGCAAGCCTCGCCGTCATCGTCGCAACCGCCGCAAGCGTTCCTCGATGAGCTGAGGCCGCGCTGCGGGCAGTTCGAAGCCATGGCGGAAGGCCGCACCTATCGGGTTCCCGGTGCTGAGACCCTGACAGCACTGGCCGGAGAGTTCCGCGACGGCGCCAGCTACCAGACGATCTTGTCTTTCGTGCGCACCCCCGGCCTGCTCGCACTCAAACACTACGTAGCCGCTCTCAAGCTGATCTTGGCCCCCGACGGCTGGATACTCATGGTGGAGCCGACCCGGCCCGATGGGGCGCCTGTGCTCGGATCGAGGCTCTTCGCTTCGGCCGGCGGGCCAGACCTGGTAACGGCGCTGCGCGCCGCTGGGCTGTTCGTCACCGATGTAGAGCGGCGCTCCTGCAGGTCTTTGCCGCGTCGTTGGCGTGACTATGTCGTGTTGAGAGCCCGCCATGAGACGCCCCCAGCACGAGACCGTCCTGTCGGCTAGGTCTGGGCCCGGCCGGACTGGGCCAAGACCCAGGCATTCGTCTCAGGACTCTTCGATGGTCACTGAGCGTTCTGTTCGTAGTTGTCGGCGGTGTTGCTTGGCACAGAGAGTCGCTCGTCGGTGTGTGTTCCGCGTGCGGTTCGGCGGCCGGCGCTTGTTCGCCTGGACTCAGATCCCCGCTTCCAGATCCCTGTCTCAGGATTCTTCGATGGTCACCGAGCGTACTGTCACGTCACGCGACGGCGCTCCGCCGAGCGACCCGCCGGGTTCGTGAAGGCCGATGATCGATTGCGCTACCGCCAACCCTGCGTCGTCGGTGCTGCCGAACACCACGTAGGTGCCCTGGCTGTCGAGCAGAGCGGTGTCAGGCCCGGTGGTCAAGAAGAACTGCGCTCCGGCGGAGTTCTCGCCGGCTGACCGGGCCATCACCAGCTGGCCGGGCTGATAGCGGTAGGGCCCGGTGAGCGCGCCGGTGGCCGGATCAACTTCGAAAGCGGGTTCGTCGGGGATCGTGTAGCCGGGACCCGGATCAGAGGCGCTGTTGGTGTGGGGTGAGCCGCCCTGGATGATGTCGATCGACGGATCCGTGCGGAACAGCAGAGTGTCGTCGTAGTAGCCCCAGCGCGCCAGGGTCACGAAGTTGTTGACTGTCAGCGGGGTTTCTGAGGCGGTCAACTCGAAGCTCATCTCGCCTTCGCTGGTGTCGAAGACGGCCACGTAGCGAGCCTCGGGGTCGATGCACATCGGCTGCGGAGCGTCGAAGTCGATCATGCGGGGTCCGGATCCGTCCGACGGCGGGCAGCCCGGGTCGAGGTCGACGGTGTCCGCCGACTCTGGCGGCGCCTCAGCCGTCGCCGCTGGCTCTGGCGAGTCTGCCGGTTCTACTACGGCCGGCTCTGTCGAGTCTGCGGGATCCGTCGATGCTGTTGAGCCTGCTGGATCTGTCGAGCCCGCAGGGTCTGTTGGGTCTGTTGGGTCTGTTTGGTCTGTCGAGCCTGGATCTTCTGTTGGGTCCTCGGTCGCTTCTGCCGTTTCTTCGGTTGCAGGTTCTGAGGTCTCTTCAGTCGGCGCCTCGGCTTCAGAGTCCTGGGAGTCGCTGCCGATCGCCTGGCCTCCATCCTGCTCAGGCTCAGAATCGGAGCGCTGCAGCAGCCAGATTCCCGCGATGAGAACGACCGTCGCCAGCGCAGCGATGACGCCCAGCCTGACACGCCGACGAGCGGCTCGCCGCTTGGCTGCTGCCTGATCCGCGGCCAAGCGCTGCTGGCGGTTCTGGCGCTGGCGTTCACGTTTGGCGGTGCTCATGCCTGTGCTTTCGTATCCGATCAGTCGGGTGGTTCAGCTAGGCGATCAGGCCCACAGCCAAAGAAGCCACCATCATCGTCACCACCAACACGGCGACCACCGCGAAGAGGACGCGCTGCCTGTCCCGGCGACTGCGCCGCCGCGGCCTGGGCCCGCTCGTAGCCGGCACGCGGGCCGCACGGACCCGCCGCTTGCGCAGTTCGCTCTGGGAAGGCATCCCCCAACAATACAACTGTTCCCGCTCAGGTGTTCCCGCTCAGGTGCTTCAGCTCAGTGCGCCCGACGCTACGAGCGGATTCCTCGACTGCGTTCAGCGCTCTCTCAGCGCAGCGTTGCGCCCGCCGGCCTTGCGGTTCGGTTCAGGGTTGCTCGCAGCCAGTGTCCAGCATTATCTGCGGCAGGCGTCCCGACTTGAAAGCTCGCACAGCGCCGTCGGCAATGTTGAACACCACCCTGTAGTTGTCATCTCCCGGATCTCTGGGCACGAAAACCAGGTCCACCGTGCCATCGACTCGGACTTCGCGCTCGATGCTGTCGCCGAAGAGGTCGGTGACCAGAGTCTCGGGTGATCCCACCCCGACACCTGATCTTGTGGTGATCGGTCCGCTGTTGATGTCGACGCGTTCGATGGTGCCCTCATGCACCAAGAACACGATGCCTTCGGGAGCGTCTGCGGGCACGACGTGATAGCAGGAACCTGTCGGCCCGGCAGGCACCAGCACCGTTCCGGCGGCCTGCTGCGCCTGGTTGACGCTCATGCCGAAATTGACGCTGTCGAGACCCACGGTCGAGACGGTCGAGCTGTTGCTCAGTGTCGACGGTCCGAACTGTCCCGGGTTCTCCAGCGGCACGGTCGTGAGCGTGGTGGTCGTGGCGCCGACGGTCGTAGTGACGTCGGGCAGAGTTGTCGTGACAGCCGCCGATCTATCGTCGTCAGCGCCGCTGCCGTCAGGGGTTGCGACGAACGGCAATGTGGTGGTCGTCGCAAGCGTGGTCGTGGCGGCACTGCCTGCTTCGCTGCTTGTTTCTGAGGTTTCGTCTGCAGAGTTTTCGTCGTCTCCGGAATCTCGGCCTATGAACCAGATCACGCTGCTTATGATCAGGCTCACTGCTGCTGCAGCAATGAGAATCGGCAGCCATCGGGGCCTGCGGGAGGTTTCTTCACCGGGCCAGAACTGGTTTTGATCCTCATGCTCCGGGTTCCACTCCACATCATCAGGCTAGTCGGTCGCCGCCAGCCCGAAGTGGATTAGAACGGTGGGCCGCCCGGGGCTCGAACCCGGCACCTTGAGATTAAAAGTCTCCTGCTCTACCCGATGAGCTAGCGGCCCGTCACCATTGTGGCAGCGGGCCGGGCCAACAAGACGCCCGCAGCGGTTTTGGCTGATGCTCTCAGCCGCCTTCGGCTGTGTGGCGGTGGGCTCGGAGGTCTTCGAGGTCGGCCCATTCCAGCGTTCTGGCGTGCGTCGCCTCCAGCACCACCTGAGGCGCGGCCCCGGATTCGAGTGCTTCGGCCCAGCGCGACGCGCACAGGCACCACTGGTCGCCAGGCTTCAGGCCGTCGAATCCGATCGCCGGTTGCGGGGTGGACAAGTCGTTGCCAGCCGCTTTGGAGAACTCCAGGAATTCCGCAGTCATCACCGCGCAAACCGTGTGGACGCCGTAATCGCCGGAGTCGGTGTTGCAGCAGCCGTCACGGAACCAGCCGGTGAGCGGGTCAAAGGAGCAGGGCTGCAACTCGCCGCCCAGAACATTGAGAGCCATGCTGCCCAGTCTCGCAGATCGCGGCGCCTCTTGCGGTTAGGGTCGCTGCATGACCGATCCCGACCCGCAGCCGCCAGCGCCGCCGCCTGTCGGCGCCGATGCGACCGGCGCCGCGCCTGACAGCCGTGATGCCGAAAGCGGTCTCGGCGACAGTGTTGACACGGACAACTTTGACGCGGGCAGCGTCGACGGCGACGGTGTTGAAACAGACAGTGTTGCTGGTGACGGTGTTGACATGGACAACTTTGACGCGGGCAGCGTCGACGGCGACGGTGTTGAAACAGACAGTGTTGCTGGCGACGGTGTTAACGCAGCCAGTGTTGACACAGACAGCGTTGCTGGCGGCAGTGTTGACACAGACAGTGTTGCTGGCGGCAGTGTTGACAGCAGTCTCGAGGAGGGCCTCGGAGGCCTGCTCGTCGCCGACAGCGACCTCAACAGCGTTGATGAGGCGCTGCAAGCTCTCGATGCCGGCGATCTGGAAAGAGCCGAGACGCTGGCGGCCCGGCTCGCAGGAATCGACGCTTCCGAGGCGCGGTCCTAGCCGTCAGCCGACGAGGCTGCCGTTTGACGCAGCTGGGCTGCGCCCGAGGTCGGTCAACGCCAGAAGGTATCCCTCGGCCCGTTCGGCGTTGGGGTTGCGGTTGACGATGGCGTGGAACTCCGGTGAATGGTCAGGCACCATCAGGTGGGCCAGTTCGTGGACGATCACATGGTCGAGCACCCACGGGGGAGCGTCAGCCAAGCGTGTCGAAATGCGGATGTCGGCGTTTCCGGGCGTGCAAGAACCCCAACGGTGGCGTTGCCGTGACGACCACCGGATCGAGCGCGGCTCCGGCAGCCCGAAGCGTGCCGCGAGCTCTTTCGCTCGGGGTTCCAGCGGCAGATGCCCGCAGCGTTTCGCCTCCTCCCAGCGAGCCACGACTTTGCTCACCAGGCCCGCCTCCTCGTCGTCTGTCATCCAAGCCGGGACCCGTACCTCCAGCACGCCGTCGGACATCCGCGCAGACGCCGTCTTGTGCCGCTTGGTACTGCGGATCACACGCACCACGGTCGCTCCTTGCGGAACAACTTCGTCCGCGAAGTCCCCGTCCGCGAAGTCCGCGTCCGCGAAGTCCGCGTCCGCGAAATCTTCTAGAGGCGCCCGCGCCGGCCGCGGCCGCTTCGACCCGGCCCGCGAGGCGAAGTCCGCGTCTGCGAAATCTTCTAGAGGCGCCTCTGCGATGCTCACTGTCGCTCCGGGGTCGGTCACTGTCGTTGCGTTGTCGCCGCGGGCCTGCGGTTGTCTGCGTCTGCGTCGGCGTCGAGGGTGACCCGCCCGTGCAGGCTGACCTCGCCCGACTTCACCAGCAGCCGACAACCGTTGAGGTTGCCGGTGCGCGCGAAGCCGGCATCGAAATGCCTTTCAAGCGCATAGATGACACCGGCGTGTGACACGACCAGCACGACACCATTAGGAACACTGTCGCCGAGGCGCGCCGCCGCTTGCAGCACTCGGGCGGTCAGCGACTCGTGGCTCTCCCAGGCGGGCGGATAGTTGTTCGTCGCCAAGGCGCCGGGGTAGTCGCGCTCGATCTCTTCGCTGGTGAGTCCCTGCCATTCTCCGACATCTCGCTCACGCCAGCCCTCGTCGCAAGTCACCGATCCGACCTTGAGCGTTTCGGCGATGATCTCGGCGGTTTGGCGCGCCCGCTTGAGATCGCTGCTCACGATGCTGCGAACGTCGGCCAGGCTGCCGCCGGAGTTGCGCTCGGCGACGGCGCGCGCTTGGACGGCGCCCTCGGTCGAGAGAGGCGGATCGGCGTGCCCCTGCCAGCGCCCGGCCGCGTTCCAAACAGACTGGGCGTGGCGGACCACCAGCAGGTTCAGCACCGTCTCAAACCCGGCGCCGCCGCAGTGCTGCGCCGGGGCACGGATATGCGCTCTTGCGCGCCGAAGACAGCGGATTCAACCACGGCGGCGACCGTAACCCGCCAGCCTCTCCCGCCCGCGGATACCCCGCAACGGATGCTCTGCCGCCCGCTTCGACTGCTTCGCCTGGCTGATTCGTGCGGTTCGTCGTCTGTGAGTTGTGCCTGTTCGTCGCCTGTGGCGGTGTTGCTGTCTGATTTGTGCGGCGTGCCCAGCAGTCTGTCGTTGATCCTTGTCGCCGCGGCGCTTTGTTGTCTGTTTCGCCTGGCTGATTCGTGCGGTTCGTCGCCTGTGGGTCGTGCCTGTTCGTCGCCTGTGGCACGACCGGCGCGGACGGGGTGCTCGCCCGCGCCGACGTCGCTCGTGGGTCGTGCTTGTCCGTCGCCTGCGGCGGTTTTGCTGTCTGGTCTGTCTGTCTGTCTGGTTTGTGCGGTTCGTCGCCTGTGGGTCGTGCCTGTTCGTCGCCTGTGGCACGACCGGCGCGGACGGGGTGCTCGCCCGCGCCGACGTCGCTCGTGGGTCGTGCTTGTCCGTCGCCTGCGGCGGTTTTGCTGTCTGGTCTGTCTGTCTGTCTGGTTTGTGCGGTTCGTCGCCTGTGGGTCGTGCCTGTTCGTCGCCTGTGGCACGACCGGCGCGGACGGGGTGCTCGCCCGCGCCGACGTCGCTCGTGGGTCGTGCTTGTCCGTCGCCTGCGGCGGTTCTGCTGTCTGGTCTGTCTGGCTGATTCGTGTGGATGCAAAGATCATAACTTATAATAGCTTCATATATTATTTTGCAATAACCAATGTAATCCTGTGATCCTGTGATCCTGTGAATCTTTCGAGCCGCCCGCGACGGCGACGAACATGCAAGTGCGGAGCGCTCCCCCCAGGTTGAAGGCTCGAAGGCCGAGAAGGGGAGCACTCGGCACCGCACTTCCGCCGATCCCCAGTCTGTAACCGCAGACCGCGCGGCTTGTGACGCCCGCTCGGTGTCGCGAGCTTGTGTTGCTCTTCCCCGCTGGCTTCGGTCGGTCATCACAGGGCAGGGTCACGATGTCGCGGGCGGCCTCGCGGTCGGCGGCGGCGAACATGCAGACCTCGGTCGGTCACCACAGGGCGGGGTCGCGGGCTCTGGTTCTGCCTTCGCGGCTACTGGTTTCGGTCCGGGCTCGGGCTTTGCGGGTTCGCGTTCGAGTCGAGGGTCCGGGTGGTTCTGGGGCTGGTGGATAGTCGTCTGCGCGGGCCGGCCCGTAGCGGGGTTGCGTTGCCGGGTTGTCGGGCGGGTGCAGGGTGTGGCTGCCGTCAGAATGCTCTTCAATCCGCCAGTTGTGGTGGTGGATCTTGTGGTGGCAGTTCCAGCAGACCATGATCAGGTTCTTGATGTTGGTGGGGCCTCCTTGTGAGTAGGGGGTGATGTGATGGGCTTGGCACATGCCCGCGGGCGCCCCGCAATGGAAGCAGCCGCCGTAGGTGGCGAGCAGTGCTTGCCATTGCGTGTCCGACACGGTGCGTCGTGATCGGCTGCGCCAGATGGCGTCACCGGCACGGTCGAACACCAGCCCGGCCCAGCGGGCGTTGCACGACAGTTCTTCGAGCACCGCCGCAGGGAGTTTGGATCCGTCGGAGAGTTCGCCGAT
This sequence comes from Acidimicrobiaceae bacterium, assembly GCA_026708645.1. Taxonomy (GTDB): domain Bacteria; phylum Actinomycetota; class Acidimicrobiia; order Acidimicrobiales; family Aldehydirespiratoraceae; genus Aldehydirespirator. Next base: position 105,984 of record JAPOUM010000026.1, read on the forward strand.
GAGTTCGCCGGTGCTGGCGTCCACATGGGCGAGCACTGTGATGTCAGCGACCCAACCGGCGCCCGCATTACCGCCGCTGCTTTCGTCTGCGCTGACTGCATCAGCGGCGTCGTCTGTGCTGTTGGCGCAGGCTGCGGCGTTTGTGCTGTGGGAGTGTTGAGCGCAACCGCAACCAACGTCGCTGCTGTCAGCGTCGCCGCCGCCGCTGCCGGTGATAGCGCTCACCGAACCGTCGCTGTCTGTGCTGCGAGATTGTTGAACACAACCGCAGCCGTCTCCGTCGCTGTCAGCGTCGCCTGGGCCGGCGAGTCCAACCGACAACCGTCCGCGATGCCCGCGTTCGTGTCCGTGGTCGCCGTGACAGGTTTCTGCGCTGCCGGATCCCGCCTTCGTATCGCCGCAACCGATGTCTGTGCCGCTGGACGCATGTTTGCCGCAGGCTGCGGTGTCCGTGCTGCAAGTCGCGCTGCGGGCGGCGTCGCCGGTTCGTGGGCTGCCGGTTCGAGCGTTGCCGTTGCCGCTGCTGCGGGTGGGGCTGGTCGCGGCTTTTGCGTTCTGAGCGTCGCCGGCGCTGGTTCTGGTGGTGTGGTGTTGCAGGGCGTCGGCCATGCATTGCGGGAACTTGCGCCGCTGCGCCTGAGTCTGTTTCTTGTCGGCGTCGAGCAGCCTGCCGGCGGTGTGGCGCAGCCGGTTGCGGATGCGTGTGCCGGTGATCTTGTCGAACTCGCCGTGCAGGCACACCATGCCGTCGTCAGTGTCGTAGATCTTCAAATATCGTCTGGCGCGTTGGCGCAGATACTCCGCTGTGCCGTCATCAGCCTGCTGTGAGCCGATCCAGCGCTGCGCGGTTTTAGCGAACTGCTCGGGACGCATCGACTGAGCCTGCGCCAACAACCTGGCGTCGCCAGCGACGGCAGCAGAACCGGTCTTGGTGATCGCGTCAGCCAGCCGTCGGGCGTTGGCTTGCGGAACGTCACCGGACTGAACAGCGTCACGCAGTCTCGGCACCTTTTGTAGCGCTGCGGCTGTGGCGACCTGAGCATGGGCTTCGCGCTGCGACAAGCCTGCAGAAGATGCCAGGATCTCAGCGCCGCCGTCGCCGTGGCGTTCCCGTCTGGCGATCAGCTCAGCCGCTGCGGTCTGGAACGCGGCGCCGGTGGCCATGAACACCCGCGTCTGCTCCAACGCGGCGCGCAACTCAGCAGTTGCCACGCCGCCGGCATGCACTGCTTTGAGCATCCGGTCAGCGGCTGCGGCCGCTTGTCGAGCGTCTTCTAACACCATGAACAGCAGTATAGGTCATGGGTGTGACATTCACACCTATTTCATGAAAAAATCTTGTTCAACAATCCAAAATTTGATCTTCTGAGGTAGGCATCCATGCCAGAAAGCCCAGCCCCAGAAAGCCCAGCCAGGATGCCCGACCCACGCCCCCCCCCGGTTCAGGGTGCCCAGTCCAAGACTGGCACACTTCGAGCCAACGACTTCTGCCTAAGGCGGCCCAAGAAGCCCGGCTCAGGATGCCCGGCTCAGGATGCCCGGCCCAAGAAGCCCAGGCGCCCGCCCAAGACGCTCGGACGCTCAGCCCCAGAAAGCCCGGCCCAGAAAGCCCGGCCGCCCTGACGCCCAACCTAGAACGCCCCACTCGGGAAGCCCAGCTCTGGATGCCCGGCCCAAGAAGCCCAGGCGCCCGCCTAAGACGCTCGGCCCGGATGCCCGACCCAAGACGCTCGCCCAAGACCAAGCGCTCAGCCCAAGACCCTCGGCCGCCCTACGCCCAGCCTGCACAGTGATGCCGCCAACGCGCGAAATCGCCGCGTCGTGGTAATGCCGCCCTTGAATGCGAGGTTATTCGCCGGTCGTGGCACGCCCTAACGGCTGCGAAGGCATCACAGTGTTCGACATCGAGCGCGCGAGGGTTCCTCGCTGGTCGTGGCACGCCTTAACGGCCCTCTGCGGCCAGGAGCGAGATAAGCGCTGCCTGGAGCACTCCCGCTGGAGTCAGTTCCAGTGGTTGGACTTGTACACCTCCATGTCTTCGCCGTGAAGCTGCCGGGTGGCGTTGCCGATGCGCACCCAGAACTCGGAGTGACCGGCACCGCCCTCGTGGGGCTTGGCGAAGACCGGTTTGCCCGACGAGGACACCGAGACGACGCAGACGTCTAAGCCATCGCCACCGACATTCTCGCCACCGACATTCTCGCCACCGACGTCCTCGCCACCGACGTCCTCGCTGCCAGCGTGCTCGAAGCTCTCGGAGTTCTCGAAGCCGATGCGGACGATCCCAGCCGTTGGAGTCGAGAGGGCGTCGTCGAGCATCTGGCGCAGGAACAGTTCGTAGCCGTCTTTGTCCTTCTTGTGAAGCGTCTGCAAGTCTGATCCGAGCCCGACGACGCTGCCGCCGTCATCGACGCCGATGAGCAGTTTGCCGCCTTGGGAGTTCAGGAAACCGCAGACTGTCTTAGCGATGACATGCTCCAACCGTTTGTCGGGTCTGCCGGCATGGAGGTTCCAGCGGGCAGTCGACTTGAACTCCACGGTCTGCGATTCCCCCACGCGCAGCAGTTCGAAGATGCTCTCCGTCGCCGGCACCGGGGTGTCGTCCTCCCACAAGATGTTGAAACCGTCACGCACCACACGCGCGAGGAGCGTCCGCCGTCGCTCGCAGAAGGTCGCGTAGTCGAGTTGCTCCCAGCCGACGGGAAGAGCGTGCCAGTAGGTCTGGCGTTGCAGCCTGTCGGGATCGAGTCGTGCCGTTATCTCCTGCCAGTATGTGGCGGGGCCTTGAGCCGCGATGGTGGCATTGTCGGGCCAGTCGAGATAAGCCATATTGGCGATCGCGTTGATGTTGCGGTTGCCGGTGACCCCCAGTGTGGCGAGGTGGGCCTTCGGGAAAAGGTGGTGCCGCTCCACTGATCGGGGAGCGACCACGGCGGGGTCGAGCAGATCGCGCAGTTTCAAGTCGCTGAACAGCGCTTCGGCATCGAGGAGGTTCAAGGCGGCCTGATAAGCCGACAGGACCGGTGACTTGGCAGCGGATGTGTCGAGCAGGTTGGGTAGCGAAATCTCCCAATAGTCGGTGGTGAACGTTGCTCGCACGAGGCGGTCGAGTTCGTCGCAGAATGCCTGCCCGCCCGCAGATCTGCGCAACGCTGCGTCGTCTCGGCGTCATAACCGTCAACACCGCCGCCGCATCGGCTGGGTTTCAGCTCCCGATAGATCATCGAAGGGTCCCGCTCCGCCCCATTCCTCGCCGGCGCCGGTGCGGTACCGCCCCATCCCCAGCCGCCGCTAGCGCTGGGGTGCCAGTCCCAGACGAAGCTGCGAGTCCTTGCGGGTCTCAGGCTTCGGTGTCCCACCAGATGGTCACTCGCTCACGCGTGAACGGCTGACCGGCCATCAGTTCAGCCACCTCGGGCTCTCGCTCCGGCGGCAGGCAGAGATTACGGCACCACTGGGCCGCTTCGAAGGCCCGGCGCTGCTCGGCTCGTGGGTCATCACCCAGCAGCGACTCCTCGACGACCGGCTCGAAACCGGCCTCGGCGATCGCTTCTACCGCTGTCGCCGCTGTCGGTTCGTGAGGACGTTGCAACCCCCAGAAGTGCTGCCACAGCGCGCGGCGGCGGTCCTGTGGATGCTTGGGTGTGATCTCTATCACCACCCGTCGTCGGGCCTTGGCGTCCAGCGCGGCAACGAAGGGCACGATTTCGGCGGTGTTGTAGAGCACGTTGTGACACACCACCACATCGGCTGCGGGCACTGCGTCGGCCGCTTCGGGCCATGGCCCTGCATGGACTTGAGCGGCGAGCCCACGCGCAACAGCGGTGGATGCGAACAGTTCGAGCATGTCTTCTTGGCGGTCGGTGCCGGTCACCTCGGTAGCCGGGGGCGTCACTGCGAACGCTGCCGAACCGCCTCCGCAGCCGACGTCGAGCACCGAGCCGCCATCGCCGAGCGCTTCAGCAGCTCGGCGATTCGACAGCGACGGCTCGAAAGTGCCCGGATCGGGCGCAGCAAAAATCTCCGGCGAGAACACGAAAGGCTGCCGGGCGGCGGAATCCAGAATCTTCTGAGGGACGGCCCAGTCGGCCATCTGCCGGGCCCAGCGCTGCGCGGCCGTCTCAGTGGCGGCTCGCACGCTCTGGGAGTTGGGAATGACTGCTGGTCTGGGTCGGCGACTATCCTGCTGTAGTGCTGGTCGCAGGCAGGCTGCCGCAGGCTTCGCCCGGTCCTGTGTAGAGGCCGCCGACTATGTACCAGCCGGACTCGCGGCCTAGCTGATTGAACGACGTTGCGGTCAGTCGAACCGGCACGCCGGGCTCGACCCCGCGAGCACGAGCAGCCCAACGGCTGCCGCCGGCACGGGTGGTGTCGATCTGGCTGACCGTGTATTCGCCGTTGGTGACCATCGCTCCACTCGAGTTGGAGACGTAAACGCGGATCTTCGATACTGCAGAGGGGTCAGGCAATGCGTCGAACTCGACGGTGAGCTCATTGGGAGCGCTGCCTGCCCGGCACTTCACATTGCTCGGCGGCACCGGCGGCGCCACAGTCTCTGCGGGCAGCACGGTGGTGCTAGTGGTGACCACCGTGACCAATTCTGGAACGATGGTGGTGGGAGGCAACACAACAGGGGCCGTCGTCGGTGGGGTGACCAACGGCTGAGTGGTGGTTGTGGTCACGGGCGCCGTGGTTGTGGTCACTTCGTCGACGGCGTCGCCGTCGCCACTGTCGTCGTCGCTGCATGCCGCAGCGACCAACGTCAGAGCAAGGACTGTCGCCGCAAGCCTCAATGATCGCATCAGGAACTCCTTTGTTGCAGCCCTCCACACGGTGAGCCGAGCCCTGTCGAACGACAAGACCTAACTCTTCAGGCCCAATCATAGGCTGCTGCGTGGTGGTTGCACATGCCGGGCTGACAGTTGTCCACACCTAAGGGCGAACTCTGCGAGTTGCTGGCAGGCGTTGATCCCGCGCCTCGACTCTGGTCGGCCATCGACAGCGGGCGGATGGCGGCACTGGTTCCTGAGCTTCTACTGCTGAGAATGGAGCAGGATCCGATCCACCGACACAAAGATGTGCTGGCGCACACGGTTGCGGTCGTGGCCAAGACCCCTGACGATCTGACGGTGAGGCTGGCGGCGCTGTTCCATGACATCGGCAAACCCCGCACCCGCAGCTACGAGCACGGCGAGGTGACCTTCCGTCATCACGAAGCCGTCGGCGCCCGCATGGCTCGCAAGCGTCTGACCGAACTTGATTTCGACGAGGCGATGATCGAAGACGTCAGCGAACTGGTGAGATTGTCGGGCCGTTTCAAGGGCTATGCGTCCGGCTGGAGCGACTCGGCGGTGCGGCGCTACGCACGAGACGCGGGGCCGCTGCTGGGGCGCCTCAACCAGCTGGTTCGATCGGACTGCACCACCCGAAACCGCGCCAAAGAGGCCGACCTCCATCGCCAGATCGACGACCTCGAACGTCGCATAGCTGCTTTGGCTGAGGCCGAGCGCCGCGCCGCGCGGCGTCCCCAGATCGACGGAAGCGCAGTGATGGCGCATCTCGGGGTGCCGCCCGGGCCGATGGTGGGCAGAGCCTTGGCCTGGCTGTTGGAGCTCAAGCAGTCCGAAGGAGAGCTCCCTGAGGAGGAGTTGCTGCGACGGCTCGACCTTTGGTGGTCCGAGAATCGCCCGTGAGCCTGCCCGACTGCCATCCCAATGAGACCTCCATCCCATCCCAATGAGACCTCCATCCCATCCCAATGAGACCTCCATCCCAATGAGACCTCGAGAGGCTTCCACGCTGGCGTGGCGGGCTTTTGCGCTGTCTTCAGCGCCGGTTGCGCGGCGGCCTGTCGGAGGCGCTTTCGTGAGCCCTGTCGAGAATTGCCGCAGGCCCGATAGCCTCTCTCGGGGCTCGGGGCTTGCACCCGAAGCAAACCAGCAAATCAATAGACCAAGACACGAGGGCAAGGAGCAGGCGTGACTTATCGGGCCGAATACCTGTGGATCGACGGCAACGAGCCGGTGGGCGAGCTTCGCACCAAGACCAAGATCCTGAAGAACGACGAAGAGCCCCCGATCTGGGGCTTCGACGGCTCGTCGACCAATCAGGCCACCGGCGACAACTCCGACGTGGTGCTCAAGCCGGTCTTCACCTGCGGCGACCCGGTGCGCGGCGGCGACAACATTCTGGTGCTGTGCGAGACGCTGCTCACCAAAGACCTGTCCCCGCATCCCACCAACCGCCGCGCCGAGTGCGTGGCCGTCTACGAGAAGTACAAGGATCAAGAACCCTGGTTCGGCATGGAGCAGGAGTACACGCTGCTTGACGCCATCACGCGCTGGCCGGCCGGGTTCCCGCCTGCGGGCTTCCCGCCGCCGCAAGGCCCCTACTATTGCGGAGTCGGCGCAGGCCGCATCTCGGGCCGCGACCTCATCGAAGAGCACACCACGGCCTGTATCGAAGCCGGCTTGACCATCGCCGGCACCAACGCTGAGGTCATGCCCGGGCAGTGGGAGTTCCAAATCGGCCCGTTGGACACTGTCACAGTCGCCGACCACATCTGGGTTGCCCGCTATCTGCTGTTCCGTCTCGCGGAGAAGCACGGCATCGAGGTGACCATAGATCCCAAGCCGATGCTCGGCGACTGGAACGGCGCCGGCATGCACACCAACGTCTCGACCAAGTCGATGCGTCAGGGCTATGAGCCGATCATCGCAGCTTGCGAGTCGCTGGGCATGGCCGGCAAGCCCGAAGAGCATCTCGCCGGCTACGGCGCCGGCATCGAGTTCCGCCTCACCGGCGAGCACGAGACCGAGCGTTACGACCAGTACTCCTACGGCGTGTCCGACCGGGGCGCCTCCGTGCGGATCCCCTGGCAGGTCGCTCGCGACGGCAAGGGTTACATCGAGGATCGTCGCCCCAACGCCAACGCCGATCCCTACCATGTGACCGCGCTGCTGACGAGGACCATCTGCGAGGCTCTCGTCGGCTTCGACTGAGCGACGCGCGCAGCCGGGCAACGCCGCCGCGCGCGGTGACAATGCCCTCAAGCTCAAGCGGCCGCGGCGACTCGCTCGGGCGTTCTGGTGATGCGCGGGCGTGCTCCGGTGTTGAACTTGGGCATTCCAGCGACGCGCCCGGCTTGCTGAGAGTGGCCGTCTGTCAGATCAACCCGACCGTCGGCGATTTGGATGCGAATGCGGCGCTGATCGCCGCGGCATTGTCGCGGGCCGAAGCCGGCGGCGCTGATGTTGCCGTCTTCGGTGAACTGGCCCTGACGGGCTATTCGCCCGAGGATCTGGTGTTCCGCCCCGGATTCGTCTCCGAGGTGCGCGCCACGCTCGAGCAGCTGGCGGCGCAGACTCGTGACTGCGCCGCGGTCGTCGGCTTCGTCGACGGGGCTGGAGAGCAGTCGCGGCGAGTGCCCGACATGGCCGGCGTCGACAACTTCAACCGCGCCTACAACGCCGCCGCGGTCTGCGCGGCCGGCGAAGTGCGCGGCGTGTGCCGCAAGCGCCACCTCCCCAACTACGGCGTCTTCGACGAGATGCGCCATTTCAGTGTGGACGCGCAGCCCTCCGCGCTGTTCGAGGTCGGCGGGGCTCTGGTCGGGGTGACGATCTGCGAGGACGCCTGGGTGCCCGACGGACCGGTGAGCGATCTCGCTCAAGCGGGCGCTCAGGTGGTGTTGAACATCAACGGCTCGCCGTTCCGTGTCGATAAGCAGGCCGCCCGTGAGCAGGTCATAGGACTGCGCTCCGCCGCGGCGGGAGTCTCGGTGGTGTGCGTCAATCTCGTCGGCGGCCAAGACGAGCTCGTCTTCGACGGCGGGTCCTTCGTAGTAGGCGCTAGCGGTGAGACTCTGGCCCGCTGCGCTTCGTTCGCGGAGTCAGTGGACGTATTCGATGTGGAACTGCGGCCGCGCCGCGCCGCCGCCGTGTCGGGCTCGCAGGCTTCGACGGGGCAGACCGCTGCGCCGGCATCGTCAGGCACTCCCCCCGCGACGCAACAGCCCTGCATGTCTTCGGATACGGCTACTTCTTCGGGGCCGGTTTCGACGGGGCAGACCGCTGCGCCCGCGTCGTCAGGCACTCCCTCCGCAGCGGATGCGTCCATCGCGACAGGCCGGTCGGTTGTGTCGGTGACGAGGACGTCGTCGCTGCAGCGCAGTCCCGAGCGCATCGCCGCGCCGCTGGTGCCGCTGCTCGACTGTCAAGCCCAACGCTGGGCCGCGTTGACTTTGGCCACCCGCGACTACGTCCACAAGAGCGGTTTCAGCGACGTCTGCCTGGGCCTTTCCGGCGGGGTGGACTCGTCGTTGACCGCAGCCATCGCAGCGGAAGCTCTCGGTGCTGGTCATGTGCATGGCGTGCTGATGCCGTCACGCAACTCCAGCGGCCATTCGCTGCAAGACGCCGAGAAGCTTGCTGTCAACCTCGGCATAGATGCTCGAATCGTCGGAATCGAACCGGCCCATGCCGCTCTGGCCGAGATGCTCGAGCCGGCTCTCGGCGACCGACTGGCGCCCGGCTGTCTCACCGATCAGAACTTGCAGGCGCGTGTGCGCGGGACGACGCTGATGGCGCTGGCCAACGAGAACGGCTGGCTGGTGCTCACCACCGGCAACAAGAGCGAACTGGCAGCGGGCTATTCGACGCTCTACGGAGACACGGCCGGCGCTTTCGCAGTGATCTCGGACCTCTGGAAGCTCGAGGTGTATCAGCTGTGCGTCTGGCGCAATCAGCAGGCCGGCCGCGAAATCGTCCCCGGAGCGGTTCTCACCAAAGCGCCTTCGGCGGAGCTGGCGCCGGGTCAGCGAGACGACCAGTCGCTGCCTCCTTATGAGGTGCTCGACCCGATCCTGCGCGCCTATGTGGAGGAGCTTCGCAGCATTCCTGAGATACAGCAGACGCAGCCCGCGGCGGCGGAAGTGGTGGAACGAGTGTGCCGCATGGTCGACGCCGCCGAATACAAGCGCCGCCAGACGCCGATCGGCCCCAGGCTCACGGCACGGGCTTTCGGTCGTGACAGGCGCATGCCGATCATCAGCCGCTATCGATCACTCGGCGTTTCGTGACCACAGCGGCGGGATACGGCTACTCCCTGGAGCAGGCGGCTCGGCTGGTGTGCGCGCTGCGATGGGTGTGCGGACGGCTGTCGGAAATGTTCGAGATCTGGGCTGCCCAGGCAGCGACGGAGGCAGCAGGCGACAACTCCGGTAATGCTGACAGGGCTGATAACGCCGGGAGTGCTGCTAATGCCGGGAGTGCTGCCGAAGATGGCAGAGCCGACAGCGCTGGCGACGCTGCCAGCGCCGGTAACGCTGGCAGCGCTGTGGCGCTGGAACTGCGCCAGCTCGGACGCAGGCTCGCCGACCATCGCGCAGTTCTCGACGGTCTTCAGCCGGATTCTGAGAGGCTGGCGCCTTGGCGCAGAGCCGCCCCTTCGAACCCGTCGCTGGACGGCGCTCTCGGCGAGATCGAAGCCAGCGGCGACTCGTCGCAGCGTCTCGGCATTGCCCTGGGTCTGATCCTGCCGCAACTGCTGGACGCCTATGAAAGAATCCGTGAGCGGGCTGCGGGCCACAGCGACGGTGCTCTCATCACGGCAGCCGCGACGCTCGGCGCCGAGCTTCGAGGACAGCGCCTCGTCGGCGGTGCCGGGCAAAACGAAAGGGAGCAGCTCCGCAGTGTTGTGGGTTCCGCTGAGCGGATCTTGGCGTCGGCGGGAGGGCTGATCCCAGCAGAGAGCCTGTGCCCTCAAGACTGGCCCTAGCCAGGTTGTTCGGAAACAGCCGAACCGTGGGTATCGTCTAGCGCGGCAATGGCGTGCGAGGCAGCGGTCGTGCGAGGCTGGCTCATTTGACCCGGAGCGGGGGGTACGTGGTTAAGGTCAAGGAGCGAGTCGAACGAGACGAGGAGGACTTGGTCCGTCTTTATCTCAGCGACATAGGGCAGTATCCGCTCCTCACCAAGGACGACGAAGTCCGGCTGGCACAGGAGATCGAAGCTGGATCGACGGCCCGCCAAGAGTTGAGGGAGGCCGCTCCCGGCTCATTGAGCGACCACCGTCGCCGGGAACTGCGCCGCAAGGACCGTCGGGGCACGGAGTCCGAGCGCACCTTCGTGCAGTCGAATTTGCGGCTGGTGGTTTCCATCGCCAAGAAGTATCAGGCTTCGGGCTTGCCGCTTCTGGACTTGATCCAGGAAGGCAACCTCGGTCTGATGCATGCCGTCGAGAAGTTCGACTGGCGCAAGGGTTTCAAGTTCTCGACGTACGCCACCTGGTGGATACGTCAAGCCATCACCAGAGGCATAGCCAACACCGGGCGCACCATCCGTCTGCCGGTTCATGCGGGCGACACGCTGGCCCGACTTCAGAAGGCCCGCTCCCGGCTTGAGCTGAAGAACGGCCGCCCGCCCAGCGTCGGCGAACTGTCCAGAGAAGTGGAGATGCCCGAGGAGAAGGTCATCGAGGCGCTGCGGTTCCATTCTGAGCCGCTGTCGCTGTCGGAGCCTCTGCATCAGGAGGGCGAGGCTGAGCTCGGTGACATGGTCGAGGATCGCTCGGTCGACTCGCCTTTCGAGACGGCCGCCACCACGATGCTGCCCAGCGAGGTGGTGCGACTGCTGTCGCCGTTGGATGAGCGAGAGCGCGACATCCTGAAACTGCGCTTCGGCCTCGACCGAGGCGAGTCTCGCACGCTGGAAGAGGTCGGCGAGCATTTCAACTTGACTCGCGAGCGCATCCGCCAGATCGAGGCGAGAGCAATGTCGAAGCTCCGGCACCCCTCAAGCGATACCGGCGCCCGCGACCTCCTGAACGTCTGATTTGAAAGTCTGACCCCGCCAACGGGCGCCGCCAGCCGCCAGCCGGTCATCGCCCCCTGCTAGCCGGTAATCGCCGCCGGAAGGGGCGCAGACGGCTGTCAGGATCGGAGCAGTTTCACATCGTAGGAGCTGATGCGATCGTCACGGGTGACGAGCGTCAGGTTCTCCGCTTGTGCCTGGGCGATGAGCATCCTGCCGAAGGGGTCTCGGTGGTGCTGCGGCAGCCGCGCCGCGATCCGACAGTGGGTGAAGCCGATCGACAGATGTTCGAAGTCCTCATCGATCACAGAATCAAGATCAACCGGCGCCGAGAGTTTGCCGAGAGACTGTTTGATTCCGATCTCCCAGATGCTTGCGGCACTTACCCATACCGCATTGTCGGGTTCGGCTATGGCCTGCGCCGATGCCGGCGAGAGTTCGTGGCCGGCGAGCCACCACAGCAGCGTGCAGGTGTCGAGAAGCAGGCTCACTCCTAGACCTCGAAGCTGTCCTCGAAGGCTTCGATGAGCCACTCCGGAGTTTCTGCGAAGTCGGGCGCCATCTCGATGGCGCCGGCCAGGCGACCCGGCTTTCTCGGTGCCCGCCGGGGCCGGTATGCGCAGAGTCGAGCGACAGGGCGTCCAGCTCGCCCGAGAACTATCTCTTCGCCTCGCTCGACCCGGTCGAGGAGTTTCGACAGGTTGGTCTTGGCTTCGTAGACGTTGACAACAGCTTCTCCCACGGTTCGCCTCCCGCTCTCTTGTATCACTTGAACTCCCCTTTTTGACCTAGTCAGACCAGATCATATCAGATGATGCGATCACAGACTCGGGGCTACTGTTCGGAGATGTCCAGGAGGGTGTCAGGTGCTAGGTGCTCGCAGCCGCTCGTTGTGAATGTGCCGAATTCGGCATCTACCCTGTTCGCCTGCTTGAATGTAGAGCCGTGACTGAAGGCCGTCGACCGCATCCGCAGCGGCACTGGGAGCAGGTGCGTCCCGGGCGGAGCTCCGCAAGCGGAGACTTCGCGAAGATGTTCAGAGGGTTGCCGCGAGGTTGATCTCGTGACAGCGGGTCCTCCGTGTCAGGGTCATTCGAGCCTGAACAACCATTCGCGCCGGACTGATCCTCGGAATCGGCTGTATCTGACCGTGCCGGCGTATGCGGTTGCGTGCTCGGCGAAGGCGGTGGCCATTGACTGAACTCACCGACGAGAATCGCCGGCGCATCCGATGGCTGTTCGACAACGATGAGCACGACTTGGCTCTCCATGAGCGCCCGAAGTGCCACCAAGACGGCACCAGCTACAACTCTGTTTACGGACGCATGTATGCGGATCGCCCCGCGCCGACGATCACGACTGGCTTCATGACGCCGGGAAGAGGCCGTTTCGTGCATCCGAGCGAGCCGCGGACACTGAAGCCCGCTGAAGCCGCCCGACTGCAGGGCTTCCCGGACACGTACTGTTTCAGGCCCGAACCTCAGCGGCCGGCGACCCGATCCCAACTGGCAAAATGGATCGGTGATGCGGTGGCGATGCCGCTCGGCTATGCGGCTGCGATCAGCGCCCTCGCCCCGAACCTCGACGACTTCAAGAGCTAGCCGCCTGCGATCCTGCATCGGCATTTGCCGCTGGGTGGCCCTGACGTTCGATGCGCGCGGCAGCAGCGGTCAGGCGGAGCGGCTCGGTGTTGGTCCCGCTTGCGTGTCTGTAGGCGGTGATTTGAGCGGCCAAAGCGTTGCACGTTGACTGCGACTCTGCGCGCTGATGGTGTCTCCGAGCTTTAGCTGTGCCGTTGTTCAGGTTGGCCGTCCCAGGTAGAGCATCTTGCTGTTGAAGAACAGCTTGATTTGATTTTTGAATAAGATTTTTGATTGAGATAGGTGTGAATGTCACACCCATGTCCTATACTGTTGTTCATGGTTTTGGAAGCCGTCGAACGAGCCGAAACAGCCGCCGCCGACCTGCTGGCCGCGGTCAACGCAGGTGCTGCGTCCACCGCCGAATTGTGCAGGGTGCTGGCCGCGACCCGATGCATCGCAGCCGCGGTCAACGCCGCGCAGACCGTCGCCGCGGAGTTGATCGCCCGGCGGGAGCGTCACGGCGACGGCGGCACCGAGATACTGGCGTCGGCTGCGGGGCTGTCTCAGCGGGCGGCCCATGATCAGGTCGCCACAGCCGCGGCGCTGCGTCAGGTGCCGAGACTGCGTGACGCGGTGCAAGCCGGTGACGTGCCGCAGGCCAACGCTCGGCGTTTGGCTGACGCGATCACCAAGACCGGCCCTGAGGCCGTCGCTGGCGACTCGGAGTTGTTGGCGCAAGCTCAGTCGATGCGTCCCGAGCAGTTCGCAAAAACCGCGCAACGCTGGATCGGGGCGCAACAGGCTGATGGCGGCACAGCGGAGTATCTGCGCCAGCGCGCCAAGCGGTATCTGAGGATATTCGACACAGACGACGGGATGGTGTGCCTGCACGGCGAGTTCGACAAGATCACCGGCACACGCCTGCACAACCGGCTGCGCCACACTGCCAGCAGACTGCTCGACGCCGACAAGAAACTCCCCGAGGAGCAGCGACGCAAGTTCCCGCAGTGCATGGCAGACGCCTTGCAGCACTACACCACCCGAACAAGCCCCGGCGGCGGTCAGAACGCAGCCACCGCAAACAGCAGCACCGGCTGCGGACGAGATCGTCGCGGCGGAGACGCAGCGGCCAGTGACGCCCCGGTGAGCAGCGTCTGCGCCAGCCGCGCGACCGCAAGCCCAGGCAACGCCAGCGGTGACGGAGACAGCGACGGTCGCGTCAGGAATCTCCGAGAACTCGGGATCGCAGGCCCAGGCAACGGTGACAGCACCGGTTGCGGGTGCGCTCCACCCCCTTGCAACACAGACGCCGCGACCCGCATCGGCGCGGGACTCGACGGCAGCGGAGACGCTCGAACCGGCAACCCACAAACCGGCGAGACAGCCACAACCAGCAGCGGAAACGCGTCCGGCGGCACAGCCACCGGCTGCGGCGATCCGGAGGCTGGACCCGCCAGCGCAGAAACCTGTCACGGCGCCGGTTGCGGTTGTGCTCAACCCCCTCGTAATACAGACGCTGGCAAAGCTGCGGTCATCGGCAACGTTGACAGCGCCGTGACCGGCGCGGCCGACGACGATGACGCAAACGCCGGCAGCGCCACAGGTGGTGGTGGCGCCGCTGCCGGTTGGGTCGCTGACATCACGGTGCTGGCCCATGTGGACGACGCCACCGGCGAACTGATCGGCGAATTGTCTGACGGATCGAAACTCCCGGCAGCAGTGCTCGAAGAACTGTCGTGCAATGCTCGCTGGGCCGGGTTGGTGTTCGACCGTGCCGGTGACGCGATCTGGCGCAGCCGGTCACGACGCACAGTCACAGACACGCAATGGCAGGCCCTGCTCGCTACATATGGCGGCTGCTTCCACTGCGGTGCGCCGGCGGGCATGTGCCAAGCTCATCACATCACCCCCTACTCACAAGGAGGCGCCACCAACCTCAAGAATCTGATCATGGTCTGCTGGAACTGCCACCACAAGATCCATCACCACAACTGGCAGATCGAAAAGCATCTCGACGGCAGTCACAGCCTGCACCCGCCCGACGACACAGCCACAGCCACGAATCCCCGTTACGGGCCGGCCCACGCCCAAGAACCAGAACCCCCGCAGCGTCGAAAGCGACCGCCGGCCAGACCTGAGAACACAACACAGCGGACCAGAACCCGCGCCAGAGATCCGGCGTCGGCCACGCTGTGGTGAACGCAGCACCAAACATGAAAGCATGCCATCAACCAGACCAGAGCTGCAGCCACAAATCCCGAACCCGAGACCAGAGCTATGGTCCGCGACCCTGCCCTATGGTGATCGTTCAGCGGTCGGAGGGTCGGCGCTGGGGTCGAAAGGCAACCTAGGTGTCGAGCCGTCGGGCTCACGCTCGGCAACAGCCAGAGACAGCGCGACCCCGCAGAGCGGCTCGACGCTGCGCGGCACCAGAGTGTCAGGCTCAGCGTCCCGACCAGAAAGAAGATGGGGCGGCCCTCTATGCATCTCGGCTTTCAGCCACGCTGTGTCAGGCTCAGCGTCCCCATCAGAAACAAGATGGAGACCCCCCCCATACGACGGCCCGTTCGGCGGTTCTGTGTCTTCACAGGCGCACTAAGCGGCGCGCTTGCAAGACCCCGTCCATGCGGCGGGCCGGGCGGCCGGGTCGGCTCGGTGCCTTCACTCTGATCTGAACCACGAAGAGCCAGTTCGACGGAGACTTGCTTTACGGCGACTTGCTTTACGGCGACTTGATCGCCTGCGCGATCAGCGATTCACAGTTTCCGCTGGCTGGCTAGACGGAGTTAGCTCGCTTTAGGCTTGTGCGACTTGGAGGGTCTTGGAGTTGTGGGAGATGAGGGCTTGCCAGGCTGATTTCACGGTCAGCACAGCCACGAACACGACCACCGTCGCCAGGGCCATGGTGGCGCCGGCCGCAGTGTCGTGGTGGTAACTGATCAGAAGACCGATCACCGACGAGGCGGCGCCTAGGCCGGCGGCGGCGACCATGATGCGAGGGACACGCCGCACCAACAGCACCGCAGTGGCGGGCGGAGCGATCAAGAAGGCGAACACCAGCAGGTTGCCCACCACCTCGAACGAGGCGATGATCGACAGCGCCAACAGCGCCAGCAGCACGCCGTGGGCGAAGCGTGGCCGCAGGCCGAGGACTGCCGCCTGAGCCTGGTCGAACGTCATCACCAGGAACGCCCGGTAGAACACCACCACCCCGCCGACTGAGATCACCGCAGCGACGGCCTGCTGGCGGAGATCGGCTGCGTTGACTCCGGTGATCGAACCGAACAAGAAGCGGTTGAGATCGCCGCTGTAGGCGCCCGAAGCGCTGGACATTATGGCGACCGCCAGTGACAGGAAGCCAACGAACAGCACTCCGATGGAAGTGTCCTCAGGCAGCGGCGAGTGGCTGCGGATCAGGTTGATCCCCCAGACCATGGCCATGGCCGCCACGAAAGCGCCGATGGTGGTGTCCACTCCGATGATGAAGGCCAGAGCAATTCCCGGCAGCACGCCGTGGGCGAGGGCGTCACCCAGGAAGCTCATGCCTCTCAGCACCACCCAGGTGCCGACCACCGACGTGGTGAGCACTACCAGCAGCGCAGCGTAAAGAGCGCGCTGCATGAAGACGTTCGTGGTGAACGGCTCTATCCACCACGCCGCCGGGTCGGTCAGGAACTCCACGCCGTGATGTTCTAGCGCTGTTCGAGCGCTGCTGTGCTTGTCAGCTCAAGGCGCCGACGATCAGTTCGGTGTTGGTGCGCAGGAAGCCGAGGTAGGTGTCAGCGCCGCTGCCCGGGGGTCCCAGGCTGCCTGTGTAGAGGGTCACCACTTCGATGTCGCCCACTCGGGCGGCCAGCGCCTCGGCGTCGTCACTGGTGTGCTGGGTCTCGGCGAAGATGGCTTGGATCCCTTCGTGCTCGATGAGCTCTGCAAGTTCCTCAAGCTGCGCCGGATTGGTTTGCGCCATAGATGACGGGCTCGGGATGACTGCGCCGATCACCTCCACTTCGTAACGGTCGGCGTAGTAGCCGAGAGCATCGTGGTTGGTCACCAGCTTGCGATTCTCAGCAGGCAACTGCGCGACGCTGGCTGCGATCTCGGCATCGACAGCCTCCAACTCGGCCTGGTAGATGTCCGCACAGGCTTGCAATTCGGCTGCGTCGATCCCGGCCTCGGTGTTCAGCACCCTCACTAGGTCAGGCAGTGCCTCGGCCACGCGATGCGGATCGAACCATACATGGGGGTCACCGCCGCTGTGGTCGTGGCCATGGTGGTCGTGGCCTTCGTGGTCGTCGTGTTCGTCGTGGTCCTCTTCGTCTGAGTGTTCGTCGTGGTCGTGGCCTTCGTGGTCGTCGTGTTCGTCGTGGCTCTCTTCGTCTGAGTGTTCGTCGTGGTCGTGGCCTTCGTGGTCGTCGTGTTCGTCGTGGCTCTCTTCGTCTGAGTGTTCGTCGTGGTCGTGGCCTTCGTGGTCGTCGTGGCCGGATCCGAATGAGTAGGGGATCGTGTCCACTGCCTCTGCGACCTCGAAGACCGGAGTTCCCGCCTCAGCCACTGACTCGAGTGTGTCGAGGAGCCGCTCCTCCAAAGCGAGGCCGTTGGCCACAACGAGCGCGGCGTCCTCCATGCGTCCCCTGTCCTGCAAGGACGGCTCGTAGCCGTGGGGGTCTCCACCAACCGGGATGAGCGCCTCCACGTTGGCGAGCCCGCCGCAAGCCACATTGGACACCACGTCAGCCCAGATGCCGGTGGTCGCAACGATGGTGGGCGCATCCTCATCGACTTGCATCGGTTCGTCGGCTTGCTCGCTGGAGGAGTCGTCAGAGCAGGCCGACGCTGCGAGAAATACAGCGGCTGCTACGGAGGCGGGCCTCAGCAGGCCTCGCCAACTCCCTCTGATGCCGGTTCGAGAATGTTCCGGCAGATTCGTCGATCGACGCACGGCTAGGCTCCTTCGGTGACGCTCAACATGCCGTGGCACTATAATGAGAGCGAGTCTTATTTCCAACCCAACCGTGTGAGCTTATGACCGGAGACCGGGTAAGAGATCGAGCGGACGTTGTCGGCGATCTGCATGAGGAAGTGGGTGTTTCCTTGGCGCGGTGCGACTATCGCTACACAGCGGGACGCCGGCGGATCGTTGACGCCCTGGCGGACGCAGGCAAGCCGATCACATTGCCCGACATATTGGCGGCAGCGCCGGAACTAGCTCCCAGTTCCGTCTACCGCAACTTGGATGTGCTGGAACGCTCAGGGGTCGTGCAGCGGATCGCCGCCGCCGGCGCTCACTCATTCTTCGAGTTCGCTGAGCCGCTGATCTCGCATCACCATCATCTGATCTGCATCGACTGCGGAATCATCGAGGACTTCCGTCTCGACGACGACATGGAGAGGCGAGTCGACAGCGGCCTGCTCGAAGCAGCAGGCAAGGCTGGATTCACCCCGCTGCGCCACAGCGTCGACCTGCACGGCTACTGCGCCGCCTGCGCCTAGCAGCAGTCGTTGTAGTTGTTGTAGTCGGCCCCACCCCGCCTCAGCCGCTTCTCGACCGCCCGCGACCCCAACCTCACGCGAACCGGCACCCAGCCGACCGACCGCAGAAATAATAATTATTAGCTCGCCCGGTGCCTCGGAATTGCAGTAAGTAATAATATTTATTACTTACAGAATTTCTTGCATGTTCTCGTGCGGTTGCTGGAGGACGCTGGCATTCGTTTCGTCGGAGGCGATCACAGACGGCGGCTTTTCGTGAGTGCGTCGTGAGTGGGTAGGTTGTCGCCAGTGGGGGTATTCGATGCACTCCGTGCGTCGCTCGGCTACGAGTACTCGAGGGGATCGTGGTTCTGGGTGCCGGTGAGCGAAGCCCGAGCGGCCCGCGGCGTGAGGCCTTTCGGACAGGGCAAGACACGGCCCGTGGTCTTGGCCACACGATTAGGCCCGGACGCGGTCTTGTTCCCGCGCTCCACCAAGCCGTCGAGTTTTCGCCATGACGCCCACCGCCACGCACCCGATCCACCCTGTCGGATCGACAGGCCTGGCTGGGTCCCGCTGCACCTGCGAGCGGTCGTGGACCTGCAACTCCTCAACGAAGAGTCCTACTCGTGCGAAGAGCCCGAAGGCTCGCAGTTGTTCGGCGCCATGCTCGAGGCGCTGCGGCCATGACTCCACAGGATCGGCAAGTCAACTTCGCGGATCTGCGTCGGGAGCACGAAGCCGCGACCATCGGTCCGCTGCTGTGGGCGCTGACCGTCGAGTTGGCCGGGATGGTCGGGCGCCGCTACAGGCCCGCGGAGTACAACGGGGGCGCGCCGTGGGACAAGGCATCGATCGAAGAGCTCGCGCAGCAGACTGCGGTGGACCTGCTGATCGGGGAAGGCCAGATCGACTACATCTTCACGGTTGCTGACAGCACTGAGGATGTCAGGCGGTTGCTCACTCGCAACGTGAAGCGAGCTCTGTGGCGCCGCCGTTCTCCGACCGTCGTCGACAGACTGAAAGGGCGTGCTTGCGAGATGGCGTCGCAGCCGCCCTTGGCCATCGAGTATGTTGGGTCGCGCCGGTGGATCACCAGTTCAGGCGACCCCGGCGCTCCTCGCGAATTGAGCGATGCCGAGTTGCGGCGCGCCGCTGCTGCCGCGCGTCGGATTCCGAGACTGATCGAACGCGAAGGAGCTGAGCGGGCCTCGATGGTCTACTCGCCGGGCATGCTGTGAGAGCTGCTGCATGTGGTGATTGGTGAGACTGACGGCATCTTCGACAGCGATCTGGAAAGGGTTTTCAAGATTCTGGTCGCATCGTGGCTTCCACCGTCCCTTGTATCTGATGAAGGCAGCGACTCTGCTGAAAGCGTCGCAAGCGGAACAGCCGCCGAGGAAGGAATGGAGCGCTACGAGATGGAATCGGCAGTTCAAGATCTGGTGGTGTCAATGACTGCTGAGGATCTGGCGGTGTTCGTCAGCAAAGCGCAAGGAGTGTCCGACAGCGCGGTGGCCGAGCGGCTCGGACGCTCTAGGCGCTGGGTTGCGGAGCGCAAGCAGGCCGTCCTCGAACGCACCGACGAGATGTTCAGAGACCGCGTGCCCGCAGGCGCGCAGGATCTGGCCGCGACCCGACTGCTGGAACTCGCCAGTGACGCACTGGGGGAGACGTAGCAATGACTGCTTCAAGGGAACGAGACGGGAACTCGCGACACGGCGCGAGCACGAGTCCGGGCGCCGGTGAGACCGCGCCGGTGAACGAAGCCGTGGCGACAGCCTGCGCGACCCGCACCGCTGCGGCTGCTGGCGCGTCCGTGGCTGCTGGCGCAGCGACCTCAGCGTCGCTTGAAGGCGCGGCTCGTCGTCGGCGGGTGGAGCGGGGCGATGTCCGCGTGGTCGAGCCGCTGGCGTGGCAGAGGGGCGCCAGGCGGATAGCGGTTGTGTGTCGTGTCGACCCTGACTGTGAAATAGCCGAAATGATGCTGGCCCATCCTTGGCCTGAACTCGCCACCGACACCGACGCTGTCGTTGCTAGCGAAGACTCTGGTCTGCCGTTCCCTCTGGTGGTCGAGTGCTATGTGCGAAACCCGGTGTGGTTGTGGCAAGTCTTTGAGCGTTTAGGCGGCTTTACCGAATCTCAGATGAATGCTGTCGGTGAAGCAGTGATTGATGACAACCCGATGGCTGAAGGGGTTTACACAGGTCTGCCGCTCGCCGGACCTGCTGATGCCCGCTGGAGTTTCAAAGCTCAGGAGATCACTGAATGGAGAACTATCACTGAAGATTGCTTCACTGTGCTGCTTGACGGTGATCGTGTTTGGCAGTTCGACCGTGACCGACTGCAGCCGGATACTTACGGCGAGTCGTCGGAGGATGTTCTATCGCTGCAAAGCCGTGAGCGTCTTGCCGAGACGATCCACCAGATCGCAACACGTCCGATGTCTGTCGCAGTGGATGACATTGATACGGAGGCTCTTGACTTTGAGTGCTGGTCTGAGCACCTCGGCCGAGATGCTGGCATGGACGTATTCGCAGCCTTTCAACCGTTATTTGATAAAGCGTTATCGCAGTCTTATGAAACACTGCAGAAGGAAGCTGTCTGAGCTATGCCATCGTTCCCGCTACGATCTATCGAAGTCACAAACTTCAAGTCGATTGCCCACGGTAAGGTTGATTTCAGGCCATTGACTGTGCTAGTCGGCCAGAACAGCGCAGGCAAGAGTTCGCTCCTGCAGACATTGAGATTCTTGTCACAGACAGCAGCAACTAGCAAGTCCGGGATAGAAGTGCCGCTGAACGGCACCAAGTTACGATTGGGCACCTTCGACGATGTCCGCACATCTGGTGCCGAAGGTTCGATATCGGTGCGTGCTAATCTGTCCACTGCACCGCATCGCACTTCTGATAATGATGAGGTCGGGTCGGAAGTGCAATTGAAGATCGAAGCGGCACCACCCGAAGAGAACCCCGAAAGCGGCTACGCCCATCTCGCTGTAAATGACCTGGAAGTGTCAGACTCTGTAGCTCTCTGGTGCGCTGAGGTATGGATTCAGGCTGTTTGGAGTCGAGTCAGAGAAACCGTGCTGGAGGCAGCCGGGGAGCAGTCTTGCGAATCTTTTGGTCATCCAGGTATAGGTATAGATGCCGACTGGGATTCGGAGCGGCAAACAGAATGTGAAGATACTGATTTTTATCACCCGGTTGACGATAGAGAGCCAGTCGAATCTTGGTTGCGCGGCTGGCTATTAAAAAAATCTGGACTTGATCAATACCAGAACTCATCTGAGCCGCTGTCTGTCGATATGTCAGCTAGACAAGAATCACTTCTCTTGGCGAGTAGTGACGATATTCGAGGCGCTTTTGAAACTGTCTATAATTTGGGTTCCGTTGATCCAAGCTATAGAGTCAAAATAATTCATGATCGAGTTCTGCGTTATTCACTCGATGACATGGCTCGACTAGCCTTATCCATGATCGAACTTGGAGGCTTGTACTTTGAAGATAACCCATACCATGATAAAGATGACAGTGATTCTTGGTATGTAAATCCCGAGAGATTGCTCATGACTGACTTCACTAAAATTGCTCATCAACTTGTCTCAGCGATTGTGGATGACGAATGGACACGAGACCCGTCACTGCGACAGTGGGCTGATAGTGCTGTTGCAGAAAGGCAGAGGCCCGCTGTTGCCAACATGCTCCGAGACCATGTCCGTTATCTGGGGCCGCTGAGACAGGAACCGCGCCCCTTCTTCGACATTGATGATGAGGATCGTCTGGACGTCGGTGCTGCCGGTCAGCACTTGGCGCGTGTGCTGCAGTGGCATGGAACCAGGACGGTCGATGTGCCTGAACTAGGAAAGGTCGACTTGGTTGATGGCTTGCAGCGTTGGCTGCGTAAACTGGGCGTGATCGACGAGGTCGCTGTGGAGGCTCGAGGCCGCGCCGGGGTCAGTGTTGAGGTGCGCCCCCCCGACCTGGATCGCCGGGTTGACCTCACGTCGGTCGGTGTCGGCATCAGTCAAGTGCTGCCGGTTCTGGTGGTTTGCTTGCTGGCCGATCCGGGCGACCTCGTGCTGTTGGAGCAACCGGAACTGCATCTGCATCCGGCGCTTCAGATGCGCCTCGCCGACTTTCTGCTTGCTTGCGTAGAGAGCGGACGGCAGATCATCGTCGAGACACACAGCGAGAATCTCGTCAACCGGCTCAGGCGCCGCGTCGCCGAAGACGACACCAGCGACACCGCTGGACTCGTCCGCGTCGTGTTCGCTGAACGAAATGCCGAAGGACACACGACGTTCCGGCCGTCGGACATCAACCCGCTGGGCGGACTCAGCCAAGATTGGCCAGACGGATTCCTAGATCTCGGCGCCCGTGACGCCCAGAAACTCCTGCGAGCCGGCCTCGCCAAGCATCGCCGCCTCAAGTCTGCTTGACAAGCTGGGACACAGGCGTCGATCCGGCCGATCAGCCAGCCACAGCGTGAAGTCGATATCTCTAGGCGGCGGAGGGAAGGGCGTCGTAGGCGTCTATTGTCCGGACAGGGCTGCTTGCACGGCTTCTTGGACTTTGTCGGCAGCTTCCTCGGGGTCTTCGTGCTCCCAGAAGCGCAGCACGGTCCACCCGGCTTGCTCCAGGTAGGCGGTGGTCTCTCGATCGCGCTCGGCATTGCGCGCGATCTTGGCTGCCCAGTATTCGGAGTTGGTCGCCGGTTGGGTGTGATGCTCGGGGCATCCATGCCAATAGCAGCCATCGACGAAAACGGCTATGCGGGTCTTGCGCAGCACTAGATCAGCGGTGCGAGCCAGTTCCGGCTGGGGTCTGACCGACACCCGGAATCTGATGCCGCGACGATGCACGGCAGAGCGCACCGCCATCTCGGGGCCGGTGTCGCGGCTCCGGTTCGCCTGCATGGATCTGCGAGTGCCCGGCGATGAAGCCCAAGACTCTTTGCCTGAGCCTGTTCCCACCTCCCAGACCGTACTCACTGCCCCCTGCCGGCGCCGAAGCCGGGCGGCGAGGGGGACCGTCCCAGAGGCCCGACAAAGACTGCTGCACCGGCAGCGCGGTTGTGGCACCGGGTCGTGTCTAATGTCACACGACAGCGTTACGGTGGGGTGATGTCAGTTCCGCTCAACCTTGACGGCTTGAAGGCTGCGGCCGTCGATTTTGCCGCGTCGCTTCGCGGCGCGCCGATCCGCGAGCTGTTCGGCAGGACAGATGGCAAGGCGCTGGGCACCTGGGTCGAGGCGAACTTCAAGGAGTTTCTTGCAGAGCGGCACGCGTATGAGTCTGGAAATGCAGCTAGCGGAATCGACTTCCCGGAACTGGAGGTTGATCTCAAGGCGACATTCATAAAGCAGCCTCAGTCATCGTGTCCGTTCAGAGATGCAGCGCAGAAATTTTCGGTTTGGGTTACGGCCTTCTGGTGCTCGTGTACGAGAAGACCGACATAAGCGAGACCGAGTCTGCGGTGATCGATGTTCGTCACGCCCTTTTTATCGATCGGTCAAGGACCGGCGACTACCAGACGACTAGGGGAATCCTTGAAATCCTAGACCGAGCCGGTAACTCCGACGATCTCGTTGCCTTTATGGAGGATCGCAATCTGCCGCTAGACGAAGTAGGCCGCACGGCCTTGGCTGATCGAGTTCTCCGAGACCCTCCGACACAGGGCTACCTCACGATCAGCAACGCACTGCAGTGGAGGCTCCAGTATGGCCACGCAATCACGAACGCAGGAGTGGCCGAAGGTGTGCAAAACCTTGTCTCGTAAGGAGCTTGGCGACTTCCAGACGCCTCGGGAGCTTGCATTCGAGTGCGCTCAAGTTCTGGCAAAGATCCAGCGCGGCACTCGCCGGGTGCTGGAACCGACATGCGGTGAGGGGAGCTTCATGTTGGCCGCGGCATCGGTCTTCGGTCCCTCAATCGAAATGCTGGGCGTAGAGATACAACCCGCTCATGCCGCCGCGGCGCGTCGCCTGCTCAACTGCTCGGCTACCAGAGACGTTGACTGGCGAGTCGAGGAGGGCGATATGTTCCGACACGACTTGAGCACGCTCATGTGGGAGACTGAAGGACCACTGCTAGTCCTCGGAAATCCGCCATGGGTCACATTGTCTGATCTAGGTGCGATGGGCTCAATCCATATCCCCGACCGCACGAATCTGCGTTCCGTGCGGGGGATCGATGCACTTACGGGTGAATCGAACTTTGATGTCGCCGAGTACATCTGGATGCGGCTACTCACGGAACTGCGTCAGGAGGAGCCGACAGTCGCTCTCCTCTGCAAGACTTCTGTGGCTCGTCGGGTCCTTGCGTTGGCAGCTCATCTGAATTTGCATGTGGCTGATTCGTTCTTATGGCGAATCGACGCGAAGAAGGCGTTCGGCGTAGCAGTTGATGCTTGCTTTTTCGCTATTCAGCTAGATGGAGCTAGTCACAACTATCGGTGCAGGGTTTTCGAGTCATTGGATGCAAGCTCTCCAGTGAGCACCATGGGTTTGGTCGATGGTGCGCTTGTTGCTGATGTGGATGCCCACTCGGCGTCTCGACATTACGACGGATCGTCGCCGGTTGAGTGGCGACAAGGCGTCAAACATGACTTGGCGTCTATCATGGAACTTCGCACCGACGATGGCGGTAAACTCCAAAACGCTCTCGGCGAGGTCGTAGAGATCGAAGACGACTGGGTATATCCACTCCTCAAAGGCTCTGATGTGAACGCAGGTCGAGCCCCGCAACGATACGTGATCGTTACTCAGCGATCTCTGGCAGACGAAACTAGGAGTCTCCGACACTCAGCCCCCAAGCTTTGGAATTATCTGCAGATCCATGCGGAGCAGTTCGCTGCTCGCAAATCGTCGATCTATCGAAACCGAGCAGCCTTCTCAATGTTCGGAATCGGGCCTTACACATTCGCGTCATGGAAAGTAGTTGTCTCGGGCTTCCATAAAGCCCCTAGGTTCCGGTTGTTAGGTCTAAGTGAGAGCAAGCCTGTTCTACTAGACGACACATCGTACTTCTTGCCGTGCGAATCAGCGGCCGAGGCTGCCATCCTTCTGAGTGCGCTGAATAGTGGTGCCGCTACTCTCCTTCTCAGGTCTTTGCTGTTCGCTGACGCTAAGCGACCGGTGACGAAAAAGCTGCTCCAGCGGATTGACCTGGTAGCGGTTCTTCGCCACGAACGCGTCGGAGTCGAAAGAGATGCACTGTCCATTCTTCAAGGAGTCGATCAGCATCTGAATGCCGCGTCGATTTCCCGAATAGTCGATCAACTTTTGCAGCAGTGGAGCAGTGCTCAGGATGCGCTTACGTTCTTCAGTCCCAGCGATCTCGCCGCCCCCGAACCAGTCAGCGTTCACTGACCGTGCTGCTGTCCTTATCTTGTGGCGATGCAGAAAATATTCGTAATTGAGGAGCTTCTACGTCCGCTGGTTGCTCTGTAGTTCTAGCCGGTAGGTGTCGAACGTCTTGTCGTCGAAGCAGACGAAACGCACCAAACGCACATTCGTCGAGGTGATCTGGACCGTTCGCACGGCGACGGGCGCTGCCTGCGCGACTGGATAGCCGTAAATGCCGGTCGAGATGGACGGGAACGCCACCGACTCGGCACCCGCTTCATCGGCACGCGCCAACGACTCTCGATAGCACGACGCCAGCAGATCGGGCTCTCCCTCTTGGCCGCCACGCCATTTAGGTCCGACGGTGTGAATGATCCAGCGTGCCGGCAACTCGAAACCTGGCGTGAGTTTCGCTTCTCCTACTGCGCAGCCGCCGAGACCTCGACAATACTCCAGCAGTTCCGGTCCGGCTGCGGCATGGATAGCTCCATCAACACCTGCGCCGCCTAACAGGCTCGTGTTGGCAGCGTTCACGACTGCATCCACCCGCTCCACAGTGATGTCGCCTCGAACGGCCTCGATTGCCATGGCGCGCCTCTCGGTGTGTGGCTGTGCTGACAGTGACGACGTTATCGGCGGTGTGCATTATCGGCGGTGTGTGCCAGTCGTCGCCCCTCACAGGCTGCACTCCTCCGGTGGACGCGAGAGATCGGAAATCACGGACTGGTGCTTGAGGACGGCAGCCGGAGTTCGGGCTCTGTTGACGGCAAGGGTCGGCAAGAGTTTTGGCGGAGGTGGACGGGAATCGAACCCGCCGGACGGGGATCGCCCGTCCCACCCGCTTTGAAGGCGGGGGAGCCCACCAGG
>JAPOUM010000004.1:0-125378 GCA_026708645.1 Acidimicrobiaceae bacterium
GCAGCCGGTCACGCCGAACGGTCACCGACACGCAATGGCAGGCCCTGTTTGCGACTTATGGCGGCTGTTTTCATTGCGGGGCGCCAGCGGGCATGTGCCAAGCCCATCACATCACCCCTTACTCACAAGGCGGCGCAACCAGCCTCGACAATCTGATAATGGTCTGCTGGAACTGTCACCACAGGATCCATCACCACAACTGGCAAATCCACGAGCACTCTGACGGCAGCCACAGCCTGCACCCGCCCGACTACTCGATCACGCAACCCCGCTACGGACCGGCCTGTGCAGACGACCCTGCACCACAACCACCCAGAACCCAGACTCGAACCCGAACCCGGAACCGAGACCGGACAAGTGCCAGAGCCCGCGACCCCGCCCTGTGGTGACCGCCGAGGGGTCGGCACACCCACGCAACCCGAGTTCCTCATCGTGGTCTTGCCGAGTTTGACTGTAGTGACCGCCGATGGGGTCGGCATACCCACGCAACGGCTATCACTCCGCCCCCCCCCCCCACGCGAAGAGTCGGTTATGCGCCCAGCGCGGTTATGGGGAGGACTGTGGTGCCGTCGGGGCGTTCGTAGCCGTAGCCGGTGGCGGTGATGATCAACAGCTTGGCCGGAGCGCCGATCAGCGAGTCGTCCACCCGCTCGCGCAGCTTCAGCAGAGACCGTGCTGCCTGCTCGATGCCTTCCTCTCCGCCGAGTTTGACCTCGGCCGCAAACCAGCGCCCGTCGCGTGCTTCCACGACGGCATCGACCTCGAGACCGTTGTTGTCGCGGTAGTGGTAGACGCCAGCCCTTTGGGCCTGTCCGTAGATTCGCAGGTCGCGCACCACCAGCGACTCGAACAAGAACCCGAGTGTACGCAGATCCGACAGCAGCCTCCGTGGTCCGGCCCCGATAGCGTCCACTGCCAGAGACGGATCGACGAGATGCCTCTTGGGCGAACTTTGAAGTTTCGCTCGTGAGCGCAAATGCGTACGCCAAGCGGGCACATCCTCAACGACGTAGAGCCGCTCCAGCGAGCGCAGATACTCCGTGGCAGTCGTGCGGTTCAGGGGTCGGTCTCCGGCGGCTTCGCTCGCCAGCTTGGAGAACGAAGCCGTCGTGGCGGTGTTCCGGGCGATGGACGCGATCAGCCTCTCCACGCCTTGTGGATCGCGGGCGACTCCGTCGACGAGACGGATGTCGGTCCGGCACAGTTCGGCCAGATAGTTGCCAACGAAGATCTGCGCCGCGGCCACCGGCTGACCGCGCAAGCGAGGCCATCCACCCCGGCACAAAGCGTCCACAACATCGCCGAAGTCCGCTTCGGGACGGCTCGCCGACACCGGCGCGCCGTCAAGCAGGTCGCCCAGAGACACGTCGGCGTTGGACTCGCCGCTCTCTTGCAGCGACATGGGCCGCATCCGCACCCGGGCGATCCGCCCCGCTCCTGAGTGCCGGGTGATGTCGTCAGGCGGAACGGCCGAACCGGTCAGGATGAAGCGGCCCGTGCGCTGCGTTTCGTCGCTTGCGTGCCGAACCCGGTTCCAGATTTCGGGGGCCAGCTGCCACTCATCGAGCAGGCGAGGCTCGTCGCCCGCCAGCACTAAGTCGGGCGTCAAAGAAACTGCACTGCGGGAATCGATGTCGCGATCGAACAGAACTTCACTGCGAGCGAAGCGTCGTGCTGTCCATGTCTTGCCGCAGCCCCTGGGCCCCTCGATCACGACGGCGGCCATAGCCGCAAGAGCCGACAGCATCTCGCCGTCCATGACCCGTGTCCGGTAGCCGTCGGGGGTGAGCGTGTCTGTCATGGTACCGCCGCCCAGATGTCAGCCTACAACTTTCCGCGAAACTAGCCTACAACTTTCAGCGTTGACAGCCTACAACTTTCAGTGTCTGGTGGACTGCGGCTTCCGGCCGGCGCAGCGCCTCGCCAAGCAGCGCCTCACTCAGCGGCGCTGCACACGGGCTCAAGCGAGGCCATCCACCCCAACACCAAGCAGCCCTACTCACCAACCACCAAACTTCATCAAAACAACCAAACGAAAACAGCCCAACCACCGCGGCTTCCAGCAGCTGTGCTCACCAGCCACCAGGCTTCACCGGAATACCCGAATGCGGCCACCGCGCAGGTCGAGGCAGAACGGACCGTGCGGAAGCCCGCCACCAGGCTTCACCGAAATACCCGAATGCGACGACGTAGTCGACCGCTTCCTGGATCGCCCGCTGCTCCCCGCCACCAGGCTTCCCCGGAACAGCCGGGCGTGAACGTCTCGACTAACGCCGTCTAGAAAAGGAGACAATGGATATCTGCTCTGCGACCCGGAACAGCCGGGCGTGAACATCTCAGCTAACGCAGCACCAGGCGGCCGCATTCGCTGCAGTCGAGCACGGCGTCGGCGTCGCAGCGCTTGATGCGAGCCACTTCGACAGCAGGCATGTCCTGCGGGCATCCGCATCCCGTGGCCGGGTCGAATCTCACCACAGTGCTCGGCCCGAACGTGACGCGCAGCCGCTCGTAGCCGGCGATCACGGCATCGTCGATGAAGGCAGCGACTTCATCGCGTTTCGAGGCCAGCGCCGCGACCTGCTCGTCGATCTCGGCTTCGGCGACGCCCAGCTCGGCTTCGATCACGGTCAACCGCTGATCCCCGGAGTCTTTGTGCTGCTGCAGGGTCTGGGCTTGCCCCTCCAGTTCCTCGGCTTCCAGAAGCGCCGCTATCGCCTGCTCCTCCAGAACGCTCTGGCGCGACCGCAAGCCCGCGATCTCGTCTTGCATAGCCTGCAGGTCGCGGATCGCGGTGATCTCGCCGGAGTAGAGCCGGTTGTCGTCGCGGTCGGCTTTGGAACGCACGATCGCGGCTTCGTCCTCCAAACGCTTCTGACGTGTCAGCACTTCGACCCGCTGCATGGCTATGCCGTCGATACGGTTCTGGCATTCCTGCTGCTCGGCCCGCGCCGCCGCCAGCGTCCGGCGCGCCTCGAGGTTGGAGCGCTTGTGCAGAAGCTGTTCTGTTTCGGTGTCGATCTCCTGCAGATCCAGCAGAGTGGAAATTTCCACAGCAGCGCCGGACGAGGAATCTTGGTGTGGGTCTATTCGTGAGATTATTGCAGCCATGATCACCGTTGGCATAGTCGGCGCGGGCCGCGCCGCCACCCTGCATGCCGAAGCCGTCCGCGCTGCCGGCAGCGCCCGACTGGCCGGCGTGGCCGCACGGTCATCTGACTCGCCGAGAGCGGCGGCGCTGGCTGAGGCCCTGAACAGCCGGGTGCTGACCGTCGGGCAGCTGACAGAAGCCTGCGATGCGGTGGTGGTTGCCGCTCCCCCGCAGGCACGAGCCGAGATTCTGTGTGAACTGGCTGAGTCGCCAAAGCTGAAGGCAGTGATGGTCGAATCGCCTGCAGCCGCGACCCTCGACGGCGTCACCCAGATTCAGGCAGCTTTCTCAGAGCTGCCGGTGGTCGCCGCAGCGAACCTCATGCACGCTCCGGCTGTGCGACGCATGCTCAACGCTACAGCGGCCATGGATCCGCATCATCTGCAGATGCGCTTGTCGCTGCCGACTCCGGCAGGCGGCGCTGATGACCGGCGCGCTTTCGGCGGCGGCGTGATGATGGATCAAACCCCCGGCTTCTGGCCGGTGCTGCTGACCGCTCTGGGCGCCGGCGCAGAATCGGTCGAGGTGCAGCGCTTCGAGATCGACGACGGGATCGACCATGTGGTGGACCTGACGATCAGGGCGGCGAACGGGCGCCGGGCTGCCGCGGCTCTGCGTTGGGGAGCGAGCGTCGCCGAGGCGTCATTCGAGGCCGCCGACAGCCGGCGGGTGGCTCGGGTGGACGTTTGGCCGACACCGGCCGTCGAGATCAACGGCGTGCCGGAGTCAATTCCTGCGGGTTCTTCCGACCATGGAACCGGTCGGCGCGCCGCAGAGCGAGCCCCGAACCCTCTGGCCGCTCTGGGATACGCGAACCAGATCGACTATCTCGTGCAGGTCGCTAGCGATAGCGGTCGAGCACGGCCTCGGCCGGATCTGGCGACGGCGTCGTCGGCGTTGGCGATCTCGGCAGCAGCCGCCTTGTCGATTCGACGCAACGGCGTCGAGACCAGCCTGAGCGAGACGCCGTCGAGCTTGTCACCACTCGAAATCCTCACAAACCCGAGCGTCGCCTGAGCACAAGCCGGAGCGTCCCAAAGCCACAAGCCAGAACACCGCAAGGCCACAAACACGAGCACCCACTCCCGTCACAAATCCGAGCGCTGACACAAAGCCACAAACCCGAGCACCGCAAGGCCACTAGCCTGTGATGCTGCGGGTGAGGTCGTGACGAATCTGGCTCCCGTCACGAATCCGAGCACCTCAAGGCCACTAGCCTGATCCCCCAGGTGTCACCTGGTGTCACTGGCCGGAGCGTCTTATGCAGCCCCGGCGCAGGTCGCTGGCGCCGCGGCGCTCGATACTCCCCCCCCCCCCCGGCGTTACAAGCCGGAGCGTCTTATGAGCAGGCGACCCGTCCCAGCGTCGATGCCGGGGAATTGCGGCTGCACTCCAGAGTCGCCGCGCCAAGCCGCCAGCCGCTCCATCACCAGATGCTCCACCTGCTGCCAGTCGCAGGCCCGCGGCTCGGCCTCGTCGCGGTTGTAGGGCTGGTCGAACACGATCACGTCGTTGCCGCTTGATCGAAGCGCCTCGATGTTGTGGGGAGCGTCGTCCACATAGCAGTCGGCCTCGACTTCGGGCTTGCGGCCCAGAAAACAGATGTCCCGGTAGGGGATGCTCTCGGCGTCGAGCCAGTGAACAGTGTCTGCCACCGCTTCGGCATGACCCCAGTTGACGTAGAGGCGATGCGTGATGACCCGAATCCAGACCCCGGCGTCGGAGAGCCTCCACAAGGCCTCGGCCGCTCCTTCGACAGCCGGCAGCTTGGCCAGCAGACGATGCTCGCTGACAGCGACGCCGTGATGCCGCTCGAACTCTCCGGGACCCAGGCCCCATTCGCGGAAGTCGTAGGATCGTTCCTCTGGCAGCGACGCAGGATCGACTCCCCGCTGTGAGGCGATGAACTGCGCGAAACCGGTCGTGTAGTCGGCGACCACCCCGTCGAGGTCCACGCCGAACACGAACTCCCTCTGCACGGCTTCCTGACTCACGGCATCCTTCTGCACCGACTCCCCTCCCACGGCATCCTTCTGCACAGCGCGCGGCCCGCCCTGCTAACGGCCGCGCAGTTCGCGGCGCTGGATCTTGCCCGACGCGCTCTTGGGGATCGCATCGAGCACTTCCACGGCGCGTATCTGCTTGTAGGCGGCCAGGTGCTGCGCCATGTGGGCTTGCAGATCCTCCAGGCTCGGCGTCGCCGCTCCCGGCGCCGTCGTTATGAACGCTTTGGGCAACTCCCCCGCCTCCAAGTCGGGAATGCCGATCACCGCCGCGTCCGCCACAGCCGGATGCGTCACCAGCACCGCTTCGAGCTCAGCTGGCGGCACTTGGAAAGCCTTGTATTTGATCAGTTCCTTGATGCGATCGACGATCGACACATGCTGATGCTCGTCGATGATCGCCACATCGCCGGTGCGCAGCCAGCCGTCGGAGTCGAGGGTCGCCGCAGTGGCTTCCGGGTTGTTCAGATAGCCCTTCATGACTTGCGGGCCCCTCACCAGCAGCTCGCCGCGCTCGCCGACGCCCAGATCAGCGCCCGAGACGGGATCGACGATTCGTATCTCGGTGTTCGAAACGGTCACGCCGCTCGTGCCCGGCCGGACTTGGCCTTCCGGGGTGCAGTGGCTCACCGGGCTCAACTCGGTCATGCCGTAGCCCTGCACCACTTCGCAGCCTGCTCGGGCCGCAGCCTCGGCCTGGAGGTCGCTTCCCAGCGGCGCGGCCCCCGAGAATACCTGCTTGAGCGACGACAGGTCGAAGTCGTCCACCGCTGGATGCTGTGCCAGTCCCAGCACTATCGGCGGCACCGCGAAGAATCTGGTCAGGCGCTGCTGTTGCACCAACTCCAGCGCGCGCAGCATGTCGAAGCGGGGCATGGTCACCACTCGCACTCCCTGCGCCAGCAGCATGTTCATCACCACTTGCATCCCGTAGATGTGGAAGAAAGGCAGCACAGCCAGAGCCGCCTCGTCGCCGGAAGCCTTGAAAGCGTGCTGCAGCTGGGCGATGTTGGCCACCAGATTGCGGTGGGTGAGCATCACGCCTTTGGGCAGCCCGGTGGTGCCCGACGAGTACGGCAGCACCACCACATGGTCGGCGTAATCGAGCGGCGTCTGCGAAATGGGCTCACCGAACATCGCGGCCAGCTCCACGACGGTCGCACTGCCGGCGTCGCCTGGACTGCCTGGGCTGTCTGGGAGCGCTGTCTCGGGCGCTGCACCGATCACGACGATCCGGGTCGCGCCGGACGCTGCTGCTGCGGTGACGGCAGTATCGACGAACATCGGGGTCGTGAAAATCCATGAGGCCCCCGCGTCGTCGAGTTGATGGCTCACTTCCTCGATGCCGTATGTGGGGTTGATGGTCGTGACGGTGCCGCCGGCGAGCGCTACGGCATGGAACACCACGGCGTATTCAGGAATGTTCGGAGCGAGGATCGCGACGACGGCGCCCGGACCAACGCCTCGCGCCTGCAATCCTCCGCCGAGTCGGCGCACCGCGTCGTGAAGCTCCGTGAAGGTGTAGCTGGTGTCGGCGCCGTCGGTGACGGCCACTTCGCCGCCGTGGCGGGCGGCCGACGCGAAGACGTAGTCGGTGATCGACTGATCCGGGATCGTCACATCGGGAAGCGGGCTGCGGTGAATGATGATGGTCACGGAAAGCCTCGCAAGAGAGTTCGATCAAGCTGATCGTCTGAGCCGCTGCTCGTCTGAATCAGCCTACGCCGCGCGCATTATCAGTAAGCGACCGATATCTAGCTGCGGCTTCGACCGAGCACACACCGCCAGTCCGCATCCGCGCACGCACCATCAAAATGCGACCGGTGTCTTGTTGGGACTCCGCGAGCGCGCGCCGTCGGTCGGCGTCCGCACGCGCATCATCAATATGCAACCGATATCAGGACGCGGCTCACGCAAGCACACACCACCAACCCACATCCACACACGCACCACCAATATGCGACCGGTACCAGGACGCGTCTGCGTCAGGCGACCAGCAGAAGCGGCGGCAGCGCCCGCACACCATCAGAATGCGCCGGTGCCTGAACGCGGCTCACGCAAGCACACACCGCCAGTCCGCGTCCGAGCGCGCGTCATCGGTATGCGACCGATGTCTGGTTGCGGCTTCGTCCGAGCACACACCGCCAGTCCGCATCCGCGCGCGCATCATCAGTATGCGACCTGTGTCTAGCTGCGGCTTCGACCGTCGGTCGGCCCGAACCGACGCCGGGCGGCTACTAGCCGCCTGCGACCGGCCTCCTGCAGCGTTTCGACTGTCGGCGCGCCTTGTTCGCCGTGCGGCTCGTTCGGGGATCGAGGACACGACAGAGGCCCGCAGCGTTTCGGCTGTCCGGGCGCCTTGTCCGCAGCATCCGGCCCCGGACTGACAGCCATGACAGATGAGCGACACTGCGGGCGCTAGCCTGCTCTGTCGGTGCATCTGGGAGTCTTACGGGAATCCGACCCGAGCGAGAACCGCGTCGCTGTCGTTCCCGACGGTGTTGCCGCCTGGATCCGAAACGGCGAGCAAAGCGCTGCGCGGGTGTCTGTCGAGCACGGCGCGGGCAGCGGCGCAGGCATAGACGACGCCTCCTACAGAGACGCCGGAGCGTCGCTGGCCGGACGCGACGAGGTGCTCGCCGCTGACATTGTCGTGTCGGTGGGCGATCTGCCCGAAACCGACGTGCTGAGCCCGGCCGCGGGCGCCGCCGCGATTTTCGTGGGGGCGTTCGACCCGCTTTGGGCGCCGCAGCGAGCCCAGCGCCACGCGGCCGCGGGGGTGTGCGCCTTCTCTTTGGATCTGGTGCCTCGCATCACCCGAGCACAGAGCATGGACGTGCTCTCTGCGATGGGCACGATCGCCGGCTACGAGTCGGTGCTCGTGGCGGCGAGTCGCCTGCCGCAAATGTTCCCGTTGATGATGACCGCCGCCGGCACTCTGGCCCCGGCGCGGGTGCTGGTGCTGGGCGCGGGCGTCGCCGGGCTGCAAGCCATCGCCACGGCTCGCCGTCTCGGCGCTGTGGTCGAGGCTTACGACGTGAGGCCCGCAGCCCTCGAGCAGATCCGCTCGATGGGCGCCCGAGCCGTCGAGATCGACCTGTCCGAGGCCGGCGCCGACACCGCCACCAGCGAGGACGCAGGCGGATACGCCCGCGCCCAGGCGGACGCGGTCGCCGACCGCCAAAAGCAGCTGCTGGCGCCGTATGTCGCGGCCAGCGACGTGGTGATCACCACCGCAGCCATCCCGGGACGGGCTTCGCCGCTGCTGGTGACGGCGGCGATGGTCGAAGCCATGGCGAGCGGCTCCGTGGTGGTGGACTTGGCCGCGGAGCGCGGCGGCAACTGCGAGCTCAGCCGGCCCGACGCCGAGGTCGTCCACAGCGGCGTGACCGTGCTGGCGCCCACGGATCTGGTGTCGCGCTGCGCCCGTCACTCGAGCCAGATGTTCTCGCGGGCTCTGGTGACGTTCCTGCGACATCTCGTGCCCGACCCGGACGAGGGGCCGCGCAGCGACCTGCACGAAGACGAGATCCTGTCGGCCATGCTGGTCGCGCAAGGCGGCGAAGTGACACATCACAAAGTGGCCGAAGCGCTCGGGGGGTCACCGGACTCGCAGGCGATGCCGGAGTCGCAGGTGCCGTCCGGACACCAAGAGTCGCCACAGGCGGCATCTGAGCCGCAGGAGGCTCAAGCATCGCCGGATGCACAGGCGTCGCAGGAGACGTCAGAGCCGCCTGCGACGCAGGAGTCGCCGGATCCACGGGAACAGACGGCCGCAACGGATTCGCAGGAGGCGCCGCAAACGTCACAGGCGCCGGGAGAGGCGCAGGAGGCCCGTAGCTGATGGATCTGCTGGTGGCGCTGACTCTGCTCATGCTGGCCGTGTTCTTGGGCGTCGAACTGATCACCAAGGTGCCGCCCACGCTGCACACGCCGCTGATGTCGGGGTCGAACGCCATCTCGGGCATCACCATCGTCGGCGCCTTGGTCGCCGCAGGCGCGGATCACAGCGCCTTCACCACGTTTCTCGGTTTCGCGGCTGTGGCTCTGGCGATGATCAACGTGGTGGGCGGTTTCATGGTCACCCACCGGATGCTCGGCATGTTCGGGCGCACCCGACGCCGCGACACGACAGCAGACTCAAGCGACGCCCCCGACTCGGCCTCGTGACGACCATGCCCGGCAATGACCATCCGTCCAAGCGCTCCGCGACGAGGGCGGAGCTGCAACAAGACAAGGCTGACAGGGCTTCAGCGTCAGGCAGGCCGTGATGGATGATTGGACCGTTCTCGGCTATCTGGTGGCAGCCGTCCTTTTCATTCTCGGACTCAAACGGCTGAGCCGGCCGCGCACCGCGGTGCGCGGCAACCAGTTCTCGGCCACGGGGATGCTCATCGCTGTGGTGGTGACCCTCGCCGACAACGCCATCTTGAGCTTCGAGTGGATCATCGCCGGCCTGGTTGTGGGCGCCGCTGCGGGCGCGCTGCTGGCGGTGCGGGTGCAGATGACGGCCATGCCCGAACTGGTGGCGCTGTTCAACGGGTTCGGCGGCGGCGCCTCGGTGCTGGTGGCGGCGGCTTCATACCTGGAGGCGGTCGATCTCGGGGACGACCCGGCGCGCCTGTCGGGCGCGGCGGCGCTGGCCGCGCTGATCGGCGCGGTGACTTTCACCGGCAGCCTGATCGCTTTCACCAAACTGCGCGAGGCGTTGCGCTGGTCGGGTTTCCCGGGCATGCGCGTGGTGACCGTGGGCGCCACGGTCGCAGTGGCGGCGTTCGCTGTGCTCATGGTCGTCGATTCGAGTTCGCTGTGGTTGTGGCTGCTGGTGGCGCTGGGGGCGCTGCTCGGCGTGTTGACGGTGCTGCCGATCGGCGGCGCCGACATGCCCGTGGTGATCGCTTTGCTGAACTCGCTGTCGGGTCTGGCGGCTGTGGCAGCCGGTTTCGTCCTCGACAACTCGCTGCTGATAATCGCCGGATCGCTCGTGGGGGCCAGCGGCCTGATCCTCACCCAGATCATGTGCGTGGCCATGAACCGGTCGCTGCCTGCGGTGCTGTTCAGTCCGGCGCCGTCGTCGGGCGGAGGGCCCAGCGCCGACGACGTCTACGCAGGCAAGGTGCGCTCGACCTCCCCTGATGACGTGGCGATGCTGCTGGAATCCGCTGAGCGCGTCGCCATCGTGCCCGGATACGGGCTGGCGGTGGCCCAAGCGCAGCACGCGGTTCGTGATCTGACCAGGCGCCTCGAAGAGCGCGGCAGCGAAGTGGTGTTCGGCATCCACCCGGTGGCGGGGCGCATGCCCGGCCACATGAACGTGCTGCTGGCCGAAGCGGAGATCTCTTATGAGCGTCTGGTGGAGATGGACGACATCAACCCGACTTTCGAGCAGACCGACGTGACCATCGTCATCGGCGCCAACGACGTGGTCAACCCGGTGGCTCGCACAGACCCGAACAGCCCCATCGCCGGGATGCCGATCCTCGACGTGGACCGCTCCGGGGTGGTGGTGATCATCAAACGCAGCCTCAGCCCCGGGTTCGCGGGCATACCGAACCCGCTGTTCGCGGGCGACAACTCGCTGATGCTCTTCGGCGACGGCCGCCAAGCCGTAGTAGACATCACCAAAGCCCTCCAAGAGATCTGACGACCACCTTCGTCGGCGGAGGCGGAGAACACCGCCGTGCCGCGCCTTCACAGCCGCGCGGTTCGCTCAAGGCCTACAGGCTCCCGGCCCGCCAGGAGAGGTCAACAACCTCACCCCGACCCAGAACGCGAAGAGCCTGTTATCTGCTGCAACCATGAAGACCGGAAACTTCCTTGCGCGGAGCAGCCTCCTTCGTAGAACTCCGATCCGTTTTCGGATTTCTGCGGCCGACCAACGCTGCCGACGACTTCAACCAGATCACCACTCGACATAGGGCCCTGATCGCCAACCCAAATCGCGCCAGAGTCATAATCGTAGTGGGTCAGCGGCTTAGGTAATCGAAGAAACACACGCGCCTCATCAGCGCCGCGACCACTGTCTGCGGCGGTGGAGTTCGCCGTGGCAGCAAGCAAATCAATAAAAACACACGGAGGTTTCACGACAAGAGTGCCCTGCCGCACAGCATCATACAGGCCACCCGCCGGATCCCAGTTGTACATACCCTCGAGTCCTGCCGTCCTCAGATACAGGTCGAGTTCTGGCTCAGGCGATGCCTGCAGCGCTGAAGCATCCGCGAGGTCTGAAGCATCACTGTGACCGTGAGCTTCTGCGGCAGCGCTCACTGAATTCTGTGAGGTCTCGGTCAGAGTTCCGTCTGTGAGCGGCGCGTCTCTCTGTGCCCCGTCATCATCCGCCGATGCACAGGCAGCCGACAACAGAGCTAACAGCGCCAAGAGAGCCGCAGAGATGCGCTCTTGACGGTTCATGTCGCCCTGTCATGCCATGACATTTCTCGCCCTGAGCTAACACTAGTTGTGGATGCAAGTGATGGCAGTGCAGATTGAAAGCAGAGGAGATGCTGTGGGCTGAGTGCCAGTCGTGGAATTGCGGGGCTGGTGCTGTTGGGGTCAGGGCAGGGCGGGGACGGCTTGCATCGACTCGGCCAGAGCCTCGTCCGACAGGTCGAAATCGGCCATCGAACCGGCGATGTAAGCCTCGTACGCGGCCAGATCGAGATGGCCGTGACCGCACAGCGCTGTCAGTATCGTCTTGGACTCGCCGGACTCTTTGCAGGCCAGAGCCTCGCGGACGGCCGCCGCGATGGCGTGAGTCGGCTCGGGCGCGGGCACGATCCCCTCGGTGCGGGCGAACTGCAAGCCCGCCGCGAAGCACTCGGTCTGGTCGATGGCCACAGCCTCGGTCAGGCCCAGTTCGTAGATGTGCGACACCAGCGGCGACATGCCGTGATAACGCAGCCCGCCCGCATGGATCGGCTCGGGAATGAAACCGTGGCCCAGTGTGTGCATCTTCAGCAGCGGAGTGGTGCGGGCCGTGTCGCCGAAGTCGTAGCGGTACTCGCCGCGGGTCAGCGTCGGGCAGGCGGACGGCTCGACGCAGCGGATCACCGGCGACATGCTCCCCGCCAGCTTCTCGCGCAAAAACGGCAGAGCCAGCCCGCCGAAGTTCGACCCGCCGCCGGTGCATCCGACCAGAACGTCGGGGGTCTCGCCCACCATCGCCAACTGTCGCAGCGCTTCCTCGCCGATGATCGTCTGATGCAGCAGCACATGGTTGAGCACGCTGCCCAGCGCATAGCGCACATTGGGATCCGCGGCCGCCATCGAGATCGCCTCCGAGATGGCGATGCCCAGCGAGCCGGGATGATCAGGGTCTTCAGCCAGGAGGCTGCGACCGTATTCGGTCACGGTCGAGGGGCTGGGATGCACGGTAGCGCCCCAGACTTCCATCATGGTCTTGCGGTAGGGCTTCTGACGGTAGGAGGCGGCCACCTGCCAGACCTCGCATTCGATCCCGTACTGGGCGCAAGCGAAGGACAGGGCGCTGCCCCACTGCCCGGCGCCGGTCTCGGTGGTGAGCTTGGTGACGCCCTCGGCGTGGTTGTAGAACGCCTGCGGCACCGCAGTGTTGGGCTTGTGCGAACCGGCGGGGCTGACGCCCTCGTATTTGTAGAAGATCTTGGCGGGGGTGTCCAAGGCCTGCTCCAGGCGGCGGGCCCTGAACAGCGGGCTCGGGCGCCACAGGCGCAGCACGTCGATGACCCCGCCGGGAATGTCGACGTACGAGTCGCCGGTCACTTCCTGCATGATCAGGCCCATCGGGAACAGCGGCGCCAGATCATCGGGGCCCGCCGGCTCGAGGGTGCCGGGATGCAACGGCGGCGGCGGAGGCTCGGGCAGGTCCGGGATCACGTTGTACCACTGAGTCGGCATCTCCGATTCGGGCAGCGTCACGCGGTAGTAGTCGTCGGCCATCGCCTGCGTCCTTTCGTTCGGCTATCACTGAGCGCGCCAACGCTAGAACACGCAGAAGCGCTCCACAAACCCCGCTGCATGGCGAGCAGCGGCTACTGCGCGCGGCCAACACCGCGTTGTCAGCAGCTTGGGGATGGCAGGCGGCTGAGGCAGAGACGAGCGCCCGGAGGCGACGGGCGCTCTCGGCGCGGGGCGGGCGGGGCGCTGCTCTGACCGCGGCGGAGGCGGGATGATGATGGATGGTGGGCGCGGAGGGACTCGAACCCCCGGCCTCTTCCTTGTAAGGGAAGCGCTCTGGACCATCTGAGCTACGCGCCCTTCGGGCAGCAGCCTAATCGTGGCGGCGCCCGACGGGACCGTCAGGTGCGAGCCGGTGCGCCGCTGAGGCGCCGATGCGCGCCCGACAGCTCCTCCAGCAGCAGCGGCGTGGCGGCCAGCGGCGCCCTGCGCGCCCCGTGGTCGACGGTGACCAGATGCCGGCGCAGGGCGTCGACCATGCTCACGCCGACCTCGCGGCACACCAGCAAGGCGCCCAGATAGTCCCATGACCCCAGACCGTCAGCGGAGAAGTCCAGATAGCCGTCGAGGCGGCCCGCCGCCACTGCGCACAGCTCCAACGCGGCCGCTCCCAGCGTCCGGGTCTGAGCCCAGCCTCCGGCGCCGGGGGCCGTGCCGTTGACCGCCACCACCGCGGCCCGCAGCGGGGTCTCGGGCCTCGCCGGCAGCCGCCGGCCGTCCAGCCATGCGCCCGCGCCGCGCGACGCCTCGAAGCGCTCGGAGCTGCCGTGGTCGTGAACCACGGCCGCGACCGGCCCGTCGGGGTCGAGCGCGCAGATGCTGGTGGCGTAATAGCGGATTCCCCGCGACGCGTTGGTGGAGCCGTCCACGGGATCGAGCACCGCCACCGGGCCGTCTCCGGGCGCTAGGCCGCTCTCTTCGCTGAGAACTCGCAGCCCGCCGTCGCGCAGCACCGCGCAAGCGGCCGCGTCGGCCGCCAGGTCGAAGCCGTACTGGCCGTGCTTCGCGCCGGTCGGCCCCCAGTCTTCGCAAACCGACAGGGCCGCCTCGACCGCGTCGGCGGCGGCATTGAGCACCTCGAGAAGATTCCCGGACATGCGCGCCAAGTGAACCACCTTGAAAGCCCCGCAACCACTCCGCGGCGCGCTAATGTCATCGGACAGCTTCAAGTTTGCGGTAACTAACCTGCGCAGTAACTTTTCGAGAGCATTCCAAGGGGGCCTGAGTGTCGCTGATCGATCTGCACGGATTCGTCGCCAACTTCAAGGAGCACGTCGTCGAGCACGGCTTCCATGTGCATGGTGAGCGGCACTTCGTGGAGACCTACTCCAACCGGCAGACATGGGAGGTGGATCTCCACCCCGAGCATTCCTGCGGCGGGCCGCTCGACATGCTGTTCAGCATCGACGCCGAAGCTCGCACCCTGCTGGCGTTCGAGGACGACGTCGTCAGCCGTCACGAAGACGAGGATCCGGACGACACGATCGCGGTGATGATGACCCTGGGGTTCGTGCTGCCGCCGCTGCACCTCGAGCCCGACCTGCTGGTGCTCGCCACTGAGCT
Source organism: Acidimicrobiaceae bacterium (assembly GCA_026708645.1). Taxonomy (GTDB): domain Bacteria; phylum Actinomycetota; class Acidimicrobiia; order Acidimicrobiales; family Aldehydirespiratoraceae; genus Aldehydirespirator. Next base: position 14,650 of record JAPOUM010000004.1, read on the forward strand.
GTCGTCCATCGGCGGCACCGAACTGCCGCTGCACGTTTCGTCGGTGGACAGGGTCGCGGCCGTCACCGACGCTGCGGAGAGCACCGTCAACATCGAGGCCCGGGTCGAGTTGCCGCTCAGCCGCATCTATCTGGGACAAGACCTCGAAATGCTGTGCGACATGCTCGAGAGGGCTCGCAACGTCTGCGAGTTCCTGCTCGACCGGGCTCAAGTCTGGCTCGGCGAACTCTGAGGCGCGAGCCTCCAAGGCCGGTGTGCGTGGGCGCGGCGACTAGATCCGTCCGCTCACTTTCCGCCCGTCCTGTCTCCGGCAATACTCGCCTCAGGCCTCCAGCATCCGACCGCCCAGCCGCCGGCCGGCTTCTGGCACGCTGCACCGGCAGCGTCGCTGTGGGCTCGGTGGGGATCGAACCCACGACCAAGGGATTATGAGTCCCCTGCTCTGACCACTGAGCTACGAGCCCACAGCGACACTAGCGCCGGACCGGGCGCCAGACCTCGGATCGAGGTTCTCGGATATTCGCAGGTAGTTGAACCAATCGCGTCTGACGCTTCTATCGTTGTAGCTAACGTCGAAGACTCATCGTTGTGGATGATGTCGGAGACTATGATGTTTGTATCAATCTGAGGAGCTGAGTCATTGACCGATACCGAACCCATATCGACGGGCGCGGCTCAACCATCGTCCGCCGAGACGTCGGGCGGCGCCGTCGGACGAAGGCGCAGGCGGCGACTCTCGCGCTCCACCAAACGGGTCCTTCTGACCGCTGCGGGCCTCCTGCTGGCCGCTGGCAGCGTCACCGGCTTCTTATTGGCCGCCGAAGCACTCGACGAGCGTGTCCCGGTGTTGGTCGCAGCCGCGGACATTAAAGCCGGAGACACCATCGCGGCCGCTGATCTCACTTCCACGCTGGCTCATCCCGGATCCATTCCTCACATCGCTTGGACGCCGGACGCGCCGTTCGCCTTCGACGGCCTGATCGCCGCTCAACCGATCCTCGCGGGCGCTCTCGTCGACTATTCGATGATGCTGGCGCCAGGCCAAGCGCCCGTCGGCGCCGAGTTGACGCTGCTCATGCCGCTCGACACGAGCCTGGCGCCCGACGGAGTATTCGACGGCGAACGTGTGCTGCTGATCGATCCCGGCGCCGAACCGACCGGCGCCGAAGGCGAGGACGGCCGCCCGCGGCAGGTTCTGCGGGAGTTCGAAGTGACCAATTTCGACGGCACGCAGATGCGGCTCTACCTCGATCCCGATCAATGGAGCCACTGGCGCGCCGAGCTTGACGACGCCGGTGGAGTGTTCCAGGTTCTGCCGGTGCCGCTGGGCGGCGACGTAGCCGAATTGGGCGCCCAACTCAACGATATCTGGGAGCAGCAGTGGGCCGAAGCGGTGAACGCGGCGGCGGCTGCACGCGAGGCGCTGCGGCCGCCTGAGGCGCCGCCGGGCACGCTCGAAGTGGTGGTCAGACTCAACGAGAGCCTGGTCCCCTCGGGGATCGCCGACGGCGACCGCGTTCTCGTGATCGACCCCGGTCAGACGCCCCGTGACGAGGATCTGGGACGGGCCCGAAGCGTACTGACCAGTGTCGAGGTCATCAACTATGACAACGGAACCATCCGCCTGTTCGTTGCGCCGGAGGAGTGGGTTTGGTGGAGTTCGCTTCCCGAGACCCTCGGCGAAGCGCCGCTGGTGATTCCGGTGGCGCCGAGCACTGATGTCATGGACTTGACCGAGCGTCTCAACCTTGAGTGGCTCATCGAATGGGAGACGAAAATCTTCGAACTCGATGACCCGCAGGCATTCGACAGCTGAACATCTGAGCGTCTGAGCGTCTAGGCGTATCGCGAATGATCACCCGCAACACCGATGCACCATCCCCCGTGAGTGCCAGAGCCATGACCCGTCCGGCTGGGCAAGGAGCGTTCGCTCAGTGTTAGCCGTCGTGGCAACGTCATTCTCGAGGCTCATGTCTGGCTCGGCCGCCTACGTCGTGTCGAGCAGGCTGGCCCGCGAGGGAGAGCCGATCACGTTGATAGACGTCGAGGCTGCCGAACAGGCTTTCGCTGAGCGGCTCGGAGAGTCCGTGGGCCGTATATTCGTGCCCGCCGACCGCGGCCTGCCGTCGATCATCGCGTCGCACGAAGAATTGACTCTGCAGCTTCTCGCCGACCATTGCTACACACTCGACGCCACCGTGCAGAGACTGGGACGCAAGCCGCGGCGCGCTGGGGTGCCGCTTTGGATCCTTTTCGGCCCCCACAACCGCGACGGCTGCATGTTCGCAGCGCAGTGGCTCGTCGAGCATTTCGAGGAGCTGAATCGGATCGACTCGCAGCGCCGCGTGATGCTGGCGGCCTCGCTGCCGTCGGCCGGCACGGCGCTGGCGGCGCTGTTGGCGCGAGTCTCTGCCGCTGTCGTGATCTCCCAAGTCGAAACCGAGCAGCAACTCGCTGCGCTGCGCGCCGAGCTCGCAGGTTCGGGGCTACTGGACGGAGAGAGCTCAGCGGCGACGGGCGCGGGTCGTCGCATCGCTTTGGCGGTGCTGGGCAACAAGTCGCTGGACCACGAGCTGATCGCCGCCGAGTCAGGCATCGAGATAGTCGGGGATCTGAACGACATTCACGACGAGCGGGTGCTGAATTCGGCACGGCGGCGTCGTTTGAGCACGCGCGGCGAGCGCCTAGTCGAGTTCGTCCGAGAGGCGGAATCCACCGTTGGAAGGCCCGGCAGCGGCTCGGCCGACGGTGCCGGCACCTCTCCGCCCGGCGGCGGCGTTAGCAGGAATTGAGCAGCAATTGAGCCCCGAAACGACGCTTCGCGAGGAGATCTGGGAGCAGATACTCCCCAAGATCCAGCAGAGGCGAGTCGAGGCCAGCATGGCCGGAGAAGATGTGGAAGCGGCCTGTCGCGCCGCCGCCGACTCCGCGATCAGGGCTCACGAAGCGCAAGCCATCGACATCGGGCGGCATTGGCTCGACGAAAGCGACCTAGCTTGGCTGTGGCATCAGGTCGAGTCGCTGATGGGATCGGGGCCGCTCGAGCATTTTCTGCGCCGCCCCGACGTGGAGAACATCTACGTTTTCGGGCCGAGCAAGGTGGTGTTGAGCCTCGCCAGCGGTCGTCAGGAGCATCACGACGAGCCTCTCTTCGCCGACGCCGCGGAGATGGTCTCCTACATCTCGCATTTGGCCAACACTCAGGGCCAGACCGGCAGGCGCTTCGACCTGTCGGAGCCGATGCTGGATCTGCGCCTCAAGACCGGCGAGCGGGTCTTCGCCGCCATGGCGGTCTGCAACGAGCCCTACCTGACGGTGCGCTGCCATCGTCACCGTGCGGTAGACCTTGAGGGTTTGGTCGAGGCCGGCTCTCTCAGCGGGCAGGCGGCGGAGTTCTTGCGCGCCGCGGTGGCGCAGCCTGCGCCGGCGAACGTGCTGGTCTGCGGAGCGCTGGGCGCGGGCAAGACCACCCTGCTGCGGGCGCTGCTGTCGGAGATCGGCGAAACCGAGATCGTCTGCACTCTCGAACAAACCTTCGAACTGTTCTTGGACGAGTCGCATCCGCTGACCTTCGCCGTCGAGACGAGAGACGCCAACAGCGACGGCTCCGGCGAGATCACCATGGACGAACTGGCACGCCGCAGCCTGCGCTCGGGGGCTGACAGGGTGATCGTCGGCGAGTTGCGAGGCGCGGAGGCGGCGGTGTTCCTGTCGGCTTGCGGAACCGGCTCCGACGGCTCGATGGCCACGATCCACGCCGCCTCGACCCGGCAGGCCCTGTCGCGTCTGGTGCGTTACTGCATGCGTTCCACCACCGCAGGCTTGCAGTCGGTGCTGGTGCAAGAAGCAGCCGACGTGATCCATCTGGTGGTGTTCGTGCGCCGCGACCCGCGTTCGGGCAGGCGCGTGGTCGCCACGATCTCGGAGGTGCTCGGCGCGGAGGGCGAGCAGTTCCAGACCCACGACATCTTCACCCGTCCCCAGCGAAGCGACAAGCTCGTGATGGTGGACGAGCCCCGCAACCCCGACCTCCTCGCACGCCTCGCCGAGAGCGGACTCGACCTGTCGCGCCGCAGCGGCACAGACCACACAAACAGCAGCTTCCGCTCAGGCAGCGACCACTCAGGCAGCGACCACGCTGAAATCGGCCGCTCAGACAACGACCACGCAAACAACGGTCGCTCGAACATCGACCGCTCAGACATCGACCGCTCGGACAACGACCACGCAAACAACGGTCGCTCGAACATCGACCGCTCGAACATCGACCGCTCAGACATCGGCCGCGCTGACACAGACCGTGCAAGCAACCATCGCGCAAGCAACGGCCACGCGAGCATCGACCGCCCAGACAACGACCACTCAGACATCGACCGCCCGGGCAACGACCACTCAGACATCGACCGTCCGAGCAACGGTCGCTCGGACATCGGCCGCTCGGGCGGAGACCGCCCAGACAACGACCTCGCAGGCGCACCGTGACTTCGCTCCTCGACGGTCTCGGCGACAGCTACGGCCCGCTGCTCGGAGCGCTGTTCGCTGTCGGGGTGATCCTGGCGGCGGCTGCCGCGCCGCTGGCCCGCTGGAGCGACCGGCTGCGACGCGCGGACCTGGCGCCGCAGTCCTCGTCAGGATTCAGCCTCAGCCTGCGCTTCAGCCCTCTGGTGCTGGTGCAGGCAGTCGCCGGTCTGGCGGGCTTGCTCGCGGCATGGCTGGCGACGGAGCTAGTCGGCATGGCGCTGCTGCTGGGCGGACTCGGCGTGCTGCTCCCGCCTTTCGTGGCGGCGCCGGGCCGCAGGCGCCGCCAGACCCAGGAGGCGATGGCTTGGTCGCAGTGGTGCCAGCAGCTCGCCGAGTTGGCCCGCGCCGGTTCGGGCCTGTCGCAGTCGATCCAGGGCAGCCTGGACCACGCTCCCGCTCTGACAGTGCCGACGCTCACCAAGGTCGCGTCCGCGGCCGAGCTGCGAGGACTGGACGCCGCTTTCACCGAACTCTTCAACTCCGGCACCGTCTGGGAGCCGGAGATCGCAGCAGGTTTGAAGATGGCGGCCGCTTCCGGCAGCGGCGTGGCCGACCAGCTCCTCGACCTGTCGGGCCGCATCGACGAAGCGGTCGCCTCGCACCGCTCCAAGACCGAGGCGGTGGTGCAGCTCTGGGCACAGACGATCGCCCTGCTGGCTCTCGCCGGCGGCGTGATCGCACTCATGTACATAAACAATCCGAGCTATTTCGAGCCTTACGACACCGCTACCGGCCAGCTGGTGCTGGTAGGAGTCGCCGGTCTGCTGCTCACGTCGATCTCTTTCCTCGTATACCACTCGGTGCTGCGCGAGGACCATTCGGTGCTGGTGCCGTCGCGGCGGCGCCAGCGCACGCAGCCGCCGCTGTGAGCATCGCTGCGATCCTCGGCGCGGCCGGCAGCACCGCCGGCCTGCTGCTGGTGGCGGTCGGACTGTGGCTGCCGACGCGCGATCCGGCGCGACGCAGGAGCGGATCCAGGCTGCGCGACCTGCTTCCCACTTTCAGCTCCGGCGACGAGGCCAATCTGCGCCTCGCGGGGATCACCCCTGAGCTCTACGGCCTGCAACGGGTTCTGGGGATGCTGGGCGGCTTGGCCGTGGGCGTGCCGTTGGGGCTGGTGTGGCGCGGCCCCGGACTGGGCGCCTTGGCCGTGGCCGCGCTGTTGGCAGCCACCGGCTGGGTGCTGCCGATGCTGGGCATGCGCGACGCCGCCAACAGAGCCCGCGCCGAGTTCGACACGGTGACCCGGGTGTGGATCGCGCTGGTGGCTCTGCAGGTGCGCGCCGGCGCCACCGCCTCAGAGGCGATGATGCAGGCCGCTCGGGTCGGTCGCCGCCCCGCCTGGGTTCTGCTCTACCGCCATCTGCTGGCCGCGCAGCAGCAGCGGCGACCCGCCTGGGAAGGGCTTTCCGACATCGTCGAGCGTTACGACATGCGTTCGCTGGCGCCGGCAGTGGCGGCGCTGGGGCTGGCCGCGCAGCGCGGCACCAGAGTCTCCGACGCCGTGCTCGCAGCCGCCGACACGCTCTGGCGCGACTCTCTGTCGCGTGACCGCGAACGCACGCTGAGACGCGCCCAGCTTGTGGTGCTGCCCGCCACGCTGGTGGCGTTGGGGCTGGCCGCGCTGCTCGTGTATCCGCCGTTCAGCGCCCTCACTAGCGGCGGGCTCGTGGAAGGCCTGTGACAGCGGCCTCCCCTCAAGCTTCACTGCTCAGACGCCGCCGCACGGCGCTGCAACGCATCACTGAACGCCGCGGCAGCGCACACGGCAGCAGCAGTCGCAGACGCGACGGCGCACACAGCCCGGGCATCGCCACGATCGAATGGCTTTTGATCTTGGCGGCCGTGGCGGGTTTCGCCGCCGTGTCGGCGGTGGCGTTTCAGCGCATCCTCAATTCCGTGGTCGATCAACCCGTCGACCCGTCCGTGCGCGTTCTGCAAGCCGAAGCCCGCGCCGCCGAGATCGAGGCCGAAGGTCGACGCGGCACACCCAACCAGGACGCAGTGCTCATGCAACGCTGCGCGGCGATCGCTCAGGAATTCCCCGATGTCATCCAGTCGGCGACATGGGAGGAATCCGACAGCAAAAAGTGCAATCTGATGCTGCGGCAGTCGCCGTAGAGGCCGAGCGGACAGGAGAGCCGAGACCGTTCACACGCCCGAGAGGCCGCAGATCGAACTGCCCTCAGGCCGCGACGAACAAAAGCGGGAATGGCAGACTCGCAACGCGACGCTCTCTCACCTGCCTGCGAACGCTCTTGTTGTGCGGCCCACTCTGTGAACTCTGCGACACAGTGCACTCTGCCGCGAGTTGCGGATCAGCGCTGCCGCTTTCAGCACACAGGCAACTCAGCCGGCACGAGATCCTGGTAGTAGCGGTCTGCGTCGTTATCTTCAGAGTCGACTTCTTCAGCGTCGTCTTGCGTTGCTTTCAGCACGGCTGGTCCCAGAGCAACGGCTTGGACCGAGTCGAACGTGTCCGGCCAAAACGCCGCTAGCGGGCCCAACACCTCGCCTTGCACCTCCACCCGCACCCAGCCGGCGTCGCCATCTTCTGTCCCTGGGACCTCGTCTGGGTCGGAAGCGGAAAGGATGCCCTCCGGGTCCGGGCACCAGTCGCTGGAGACGGTCGCCGCTCCCGGCGTCCACCATCTCCAGCCGCTCTCGTCCGCTGCGGCGAACGCAACTGCGTCCTCGGCGGATCGCACCATGAAACCGCGGGCGTCACTGTCGTCGCTGTCCGCTTCTCTCCACTTGCTCGGGTGCCCCTCTGCGGTGGCTGTGGTGCGCCACACTGCCCGCAAACCTTCCGAAGCCGCCACTTCGGCCTGTGAACGAGCGTTTCCGACGATGAAAGCATGCACCGTCAACACCAGCACCGCCATGATCAGCACAGGCCAGATCAACACGAACGCCACCGAGTCGCCGCGGTCGCCTTTTCGCCTCAGAGTCGGGCGCGTGGCACGGCTGTCGGCGCTACACTGAGGCGAGGGTTGATCCATGGCCTGCATCATGCCATCATTTCGTCTGTGTCTTGTTTTTTGTAGAATGTTTGAGTGCCAGCCTAAGAGGCTGAGCGAATAGGAGCTACCAGTGTCCACATCGGGTGAGGCCGTGGCCCGAGCAGGCCCTCAGGTCGCAGCGGACGCCGTCGCGAATGATGCCGTCGCGCCACAACAGCTCTCACTCCACCTCCGTCTCACGCGTGCCGGTCCACGTCCTAGCGCTAATGACACAGCCGCGACACGTCGACTCTCGCCTGCCCGAGCCAGCTCTGAGAGTCGACGACTGAAGAGGCCGGCGTCCCGCGGGTTGCGGGGCAGCAGCGGCGAGCGCGGCGGCGCAGTGGCGCTGTGGGTGGTGCTGATGGTGCCTCTCACCGTGCTGGCGGCGCTGATCGCCATGTCGGTGCCGCTGAGGTTGAAGGCCGAGACGTCGATGCGGTCGGCCACCGAGGATCTGGCCGCCCTGCTCAACAACCATGTGCAGAATTGCAATGCGAGACCAACCGATAGCGGTACGCCGACTGATCCTGACTGTCTCGAAGTGTCGCTCACCAGCCTCTGCGACGAGGAGGACACCAACATGAGGCTGTGCCGTGCGATCGACTTGGTGATGCGAGATCTGGGAACAGCTGGCGTCGACGTGGATTCGCTGCGAGGCTTCTACGTCCACGACGTCAACAATAAAGCAGACACTGCCCTAGCCCGAGACCGTCAGGACGTGACATCGCAGACGCCGGGGCTGATCCTGTGCACGTCTGATGAATCATCCGACCCCAGCTTGGACCCCAGCTTGTATGTGGCTCTGGTCGGCGACTGGAGCAACGGCGGCTGGGCGCCTTCGCAGGTCTGGCCCGACGGGCGCAGCGTCGCAGGCGAAGCAGTCCGCAGTGAGCGCCTCACGGCATCGACATCGACATCCAGATGCCCGCCGGGTGAGGTCTATCCAGTCGATCCGGGTACTCTGGCCCGTGACGGCACGGTGACAGGCTGAGCACCGATGAAAGCAAACCTCGCCCCCCCCCCCCACTCGAACACTCGAGCTTGAGTCGAGGTTCAAGGCGCTGCAGGGGCTTCGCACGGCCGGGACGAACGCCAATAACACAAGAGACCCAAAACAATCCAGACACAATCGAGACACCCAGGAGAACCGAATGACCGAACTTCCCACAACCCCGCAGACGGGTCACCCATCCTCCAAGCCGTGCGAAGCCCCCGGCTCAGAGGCTCGTCGCCGACACAGCGGCAGCAGAGGTTTGACCACTCTCGAATGGCTGCTGATCGTGGCCGCCGTTGCCGGAATAGCAGCCTTGGCCGTGGTGCTGGTGCAGAACGTGGTCTCCGACACCGCCGAACAGATCTCGGGAAGCAGCGCCCGCCGTACAGCCGCCGAACTAGCCGGCGATCAAGTAGCAAACGACTCAAGACGTCCGAGAAGCGATCAGCCAAACATCAACACTTGGAGAGAGTGGAAAAGATTCTACGATGCGCGATGCAATCGCTTGGCGATTACCTACAGCGACACTGGACTGATATTTGATCCTCAGTTTAGCATTCCATCTGGTGCTGGCGACACCTTCGACGCAAGCAAACTGCCCGCGCCTGAGGCTTCTGGGGCACCTACCTGCAAACCCACAAACTAGATTGCATTTATGCTCGGCTCTTAGTCCGTGCATAAATGCAATACCACTCGCATGGGGTGCAGCTGGTAACATGTGTGTGCGCGCAGGAATGTGCTTAGCCCCTCGCATAGGATGCTGTCCCACTCGCATTAGCAGGGACGCTGAGTCTGCAATACAATGCATCCAACCCTCCCCCTCTACCAGATATCCAGACCGAACATCTCGTTCGCTGCGCTGCAGCCATTGTCCATTAGGGAGAGTTCAAGCCTTGCGATGCATTCCAGTAGTCCGATGCGCCATGCCTCTTCAGGGTCGCAGGCGCTGCTTGGGGGCGATAGCACGCTGAACCTGTTGGCTTTGGCTTTAGCTGCCGCTGGCGGTTGCGTTGCGGGCAGGCTCGGGGCTGTCGTGGCTGACCGCTTCTCCCCCACTGTTGAGCGCGAACGTCGCTTCGGATGGCAGGAGGCGGTGACGGGTGTGCTGGCGGCGGTGACGGTCGCCCGTTTCGGTGTCGGCTGGGAGATGGCGCCTGCGCTGGTGGCCGTCGTGTCGCTGGTGACCTTGTCTGTGGTGGATCTGCGCACCTACCGCCTGCCCGACGCGCTCACGTTCCCGGCGCTGGGTTTGAGCCTGGCAGCGGTGACGGCGGAGTCGCTGGCCTCCGGTCGGGCTGAGGCCGTCGTCACTGCAGTCGCCACCGGCGCCGGGCTGGGGGCGGTGATGTGGATCCTGCACGAGATGCGGCCCTCCAGTCTGGGTTTCGGCGACGTGAAGCTCGCTCCCGTGCTGGGCGTCAACCTCGGCTGGGCCGCCGCCGTCCTCGACGAGGGTTGGAGCGCCGCGGTGCTGCTCGCATCGGCTGCTCTGCTGTTCGCCAGCCTGGCCGCAGCGGCTCTGGCGCTGGTCGTGGCCTGGCTGCAACGCCGCGGCGTCGATGCTCTGCCCGACCCCGAACGCGACCCTCGAGCCCCTGCGCGCCGCCTGCGCGAGACGGTCGTGCCCTTCGGCCCGGCCCTCGCCGCAGGCACCCTGGCCGCGATGCTGGCCGCCCCCGCTGTCACCGCCTTGTAGACGCTTGCGCCAGCAGGTGTCGGTTTCGAGATCGCCCTGGCGCTGGGGGCGGTCTCCGTGCTGCGGGAGCGGGGCGCGCACGCTGTCAGGTGTCGGTTTCGAGATCATCTTCTGCGACTGCGCCTGACCGGGCAACTATTTATGAGACTGCGCCGGTGAGTGAGAGTTCGATCTAGCTTCGTGCGAGGCGGCGAACTCCGCAGGTCATCGGCCTGCAAGAGCGTGAGCGGGCAGGTGATAGTTCGTTGCGTCACGACTAGGAAGCCGGGCAGGTATGCCGCGGATCCGACAGAGCACGCCCGGCGTCCATCTGCTTCTGTCGCTGCAACGCCCCATCCGGGCAAAGGAATGCCGCGGATCCGACAGAGCACACGGATGGGCGAGAGTGCGTCTCGGCGAGGCGGCGCCGTTAGCGCGGGATGCTCGCTGCGGTCTGAATACCACCGGAGCCGCAACCGGATGGCGTCACCCGCCGACCGTTACCGCCCGGGATGCTCGCTGCGGTCTGAATAGCACTGGGGCCGCGGCTGGATGGCGTCGACCGTTACCGTCGTCGGGCTGGGGCGGTGATGCGGATCCTGCACGAGATGCGGCCCTCCAGCCTCGGTTTCGGCGACGTGAAGCACGCTCCCGCGCTGGGCGTCAGCGTGTGGACGCAGCCGGCCTCCGCTCGCTCGGCCTCCATACGGCCCGCACAATTCCGCCACACGCTGCGCAGCGCCCAAGTGCATCCGGTCCCTGTTCGCTCGGCCTCTATGTCGCTGCTACTTGACGAACAGCTCGAATGGTGGCATCATTGAGATGTGTTGATGCTTTGTTTGAATATGCAGATTTCTTGTTTGAGTTGTCTGAGCTTCGGTAGTGGATGCAGACGGTCGCTGTCGCACGCTTCGCGGATGCTGGCGCCCGATGGTTCGAACGACTTGGGCGGTCTGGCCCGCAGCGACGCGGTGGCAGGCTGAGCGATGACGATGCGGGCATCCCGATCCGCTGAAGGCTCGATCAGCGGCGACCGGCTGCGTCACTGCGGGCGCCGCAGGCCGCTGCGCCGCAAGCGGATGCGGCACAGCGAGTCTCGGGGCAGCGCCTCGCTGGAGTTGGTGATCTTGGTGCCGGCGCTCACAGCGCTGGTGCTGTTCGTGATGTGGGCCGCCGAGGGAGGCCGTGCCAGCCTGATCGCCGATCTCGCCGCTGAGGAGGCCGCCACCGCGGCCGCTGCGGCCTGCGAGCTCGACGACCCTGAATGTCTCGACAGCGTCGCCGGCGAGGTTCTGGCTTCGAGGCCCGGTCTAGCCGAATTGTGCGCCAACGGCCCGGAACCGTCGAGTTTGGTGGAAACGAACACAGACGACGGCTTCGCTGTGAGAGCAGGCGACGCCGTGTCGGTAGGAGTGCTGTGCCGCTCGGAGGGGTCGGTGGCGCCGGTGCGAGGCTTCACCCCCGCCGTGAACTTCTACGGCCAGGCCACCCATGTGGTAGCCGGCCCCGAACGGAACGTGACGCTCGACGCCCCTCAAGCAGTCATCGAAGGCGACGAGATCGAGTTCACCATCCAGGTCACCCCTCCACCAACCACATCCCTAACCCTGAACCTCAGCTTGACCCAAGAGGGCGGGTTCGTGGTGGAAAAAGACGACACAACCAAAGTCGTAAACGACTTGGGCAGCATCGTGAAGGACTTGCCAATCTGCACTATCGAGGCCGCCCTCGCTGATGGCACAGCAAATTCAGACAGCGAAACGGGAACTCCAGACAGTGGAACGGAAATTCCGGTCGATGAAGGCGAAAATAGCATCGGCGGCACCGACCCAGCGTCCTGCAGTGGCGGCGACTCGGTCATCACCTGGAAGAATCCGAGCGTAATCAAGAACAGTAACGCTGATGACAGCTGGCAAGTCAAGTTTTCGCTCAACACGCAAGGCGACGACGTGGTGGAGCCCGACGGCGAGGTGACGGCCACAGTCACGGTCCCGGACGGCTCAGACTACGAAGCCGGACGCCAAGCTACAGCCAAGGTCACGATCATAAGCGATGACGTGCCCGCAGTGACTATCAAAGCCGGATCTGATGTGACTGAGGGCGACACCCCGGCGGAAGCGGTGTTCACCCTTGAGGTTCCCGCCGGTCAAACCCCAGTGACTGACACTCCCATCAAGATCATGGTAAGCGAGTCCCACAACCAGCTGGCAGCTGGCGACACCGGCGAGAAAACAGTCATGCTCAAAGCCGGACAGAACAAAGCCACCCACAGGATCACGATCCCCAACGACAACGATGTCGAGCTAATCAGCACGGTCACCGTCACCATCCAACCCGATGACGGCTGCAGCGTCTCAACATCGACTACCGATCCTCCAGACTGCCCGCCGCCCTCGACTCTGACGTGCCCGCCCGACAGTACATCAGGGCCGCGTTGCCGCTACGACGTTGCAACACCCAGTGAAGCTTCGCTGACGGTCAAAGACGACGACGTGCCTGGAGTGACTATCAAAGCCGGATCTGATGTGACTGAGGGCGACACCCCGGCGGAAGCGGTGTTCACCCTTGAGGTTCCCGCCGGTCAAGCTCCAGTGACTGACGCCGCCATCAAGATCATGGTAAGCGAGTCCCACAACCAGCTGGCAGCTGGCGACACAGGCGAGAAAACAGTCACGCTCAAAGCCGGAGAACTCGAAGCGACTCACACGATCACGATCCCGAACGACAACAAAGTCGAGGGGCGCAGCGAAGTCACCGTCACGATCATCGACGGGACCGACGACTACGAAATCGGTAATCCGAAGGAAGCCTCGCTGACGGTCGAAGACGACGATGTGCCCACAGTCACGCTCAAAGCCGGATCTGACTTTGTTACTGAGGGTAAAGATGCAGAGTTCACGATCACCGCCGACGATGCACCGCTCAATGACATAACTGTGAACTTGTCGGTGGAAGAGACCAGAAGCATGCTTGAGGCTGGTGCCACTGGTGCGGGCAAGACGGTCACGCTCAGTGCCGGAGACACCGAAGCAACTTACCCAATTCCGACCGACGACGACGACGTGGTCGAAAAGCCCAGCGAAGTCACTGTCACCATCCAACGCGGTGAAGGCTACAACGTTGGAGCACCCGGTAAAGCTTCGCTGACGGTCGAAAACAACGATGTGCCCACAGTCACGATCGAGGCTGGATCTGATTCTGATGTGGCGGAGGGTGAAGATGCAGTGTTCACGATCACCGCCGACCAAGAACCACTCGAACCCATAACCGTGCACTTGTCGGTGGAAGAGACCAAAAGCATGCTTCAAGCTGGTGCTACTGGCGCGAAAACAGTCATGCTCACTGCTAGTAAAACCACAACGACCCACTTGATTCAGACTGACGACGACGAGGTGGTCGAGAATTCCAGCAAAGTCACCGTTACCGTGACCCCCGATGAGAAATACAATCCCGCAGACACACCTAGCGATTCTCTTTGGATATCTGATAACGATAGTCCAGCGGTGTCGGTATCAGCCGGGCCAGAGATCACTGAAGGCGAAGATGCCGTGTTCACGGTTAGAGCGCATCAGGCACCACTCGAACTTCTGTTGGTGCGTGTCGACATCAAAGAAGCATCCAGCGATTTCGTGTCTTACGCGCACGGAGGCATCCGCATAGTCGAAATCGCCGCCGGAGAGAAAACAGGTGAACTGAAGGTGCCCACCATCGATGACGATGTCGTAGAAGGATCAGGCGAAATCACTGCCACAGCTGTTGATATCCTCGGCGATGATCCTGAGTACACCGTCGTCGAGCCCACGACCGCGTCGATTATCGTCAACGACAACGAGCCTGTCGTCACCATCACAGCACCCGCTGATCCCATAATCGAGGGGGGTAAAGCTCCTGTGTTCACCCTGCACGCCGACCCTGCCCCCAAGTCGGCAGTGACTGTGCCAGTTACCGTTACCCAGGACGGCGACTTCCTGGCACCCTCCGCCATCCGCACATACCACGTCACAATCAACCCGAAAAGCAAGACCAATACACTCATCGCAGGAAGCGCTAGCGGCGCACTGCATTTGCCGCGCACCGTCGATGACGACGTCACCGAAGACGCCGGCACTGTCACGGCTTCCATCGCCGGGCAGAGCAGCACTTCATACACCGTCGGCGAGCCCGACACTGCCACCGTCGCCGTCGCCGACAACGACATGACGGTCGAAGTCACAGCGGTCAAGCCGGAAGTCAATGAAGGCGAGCCCGCCGTGTTCACAGTCGAAGCCAGCGCGGCGCCCACCGAAGCCTTGACCGTCAACGTCGACATCAGCCAAGCCGGCGATTTCGTGGACAGGAGACAGACCGGTGCTCGCAAGGTCACCATCGCCGCCGGAAGCACCACCTCCCCCGAAATTCGAGTGCCCACCAACGGCAACAATTTAGATCAAGACGACGGCGAAGTCACCGCTACCGTCACTACTGGCACCGACTACACGCCTGGAACAGACTCCAGCGCTAGCGTCATTATCAAAGACGACGACAGCGTCCTCCGTGGCCTTGCGAAACGCAGAAATACTTTCATACGCTGCCTACTGAATAGGGACTCAGGTAACCGTATCACTTACTTAGGTAACCGTATCTCCGAAAGCAGTTCACAAGAGTTTTGCACTTATCCTATGGGGTATTTTCGCGAAGATCTGGATGTTATGATATATTTCGGTGACCCTAATTCTGCAATCGTTCATAACCGTCTTGATGAGAACTATCTACAAAAGGGCATACCGCTAGCCACCCCGGCAGCCAGTTGCGCCGAGCCGGGTGCGGATGTGATCATCGCCAGAGACACCATACCCCCGACTGTCTTCGGAGATGCACCCGCCGGTACCGGTGATGCCCTCATAGCTCCAGGCGCAATTCACACCGTATACTCAACCGCTGACAGCGATATACATATCGATTTCAAAATCCGCGTATGTGACGACAATGAGAGCGAAGGACCTGAAGTGTTCGCATTGGTGGTTGACTGGCGTGCAGCGAGCGAGCCAGGCAAGAGAAGAACCGACATTGAAGTGCTCACGATCATCCGCAGCGACTGACGAGCCCCTGCTGCCATCCTCTTCACTAACGCCATTTCAGAGAACGGCCGTCCCGAGTTCGGCATCAGACACCTTGACCTCTTCGTAGAACTTGGTCGCAACCTTGCCATGATTCCGCGCCGCACGTTTGAACAACTCCCACGGATCTTGAGGTTTAGGCGACCGCGGCCGCATCCAGAACACGCCAGATCTCCCCGACCTGATCGCGCTCACAGCGGGCTGGAGATCAAGAAGCAAGGCTCCGGTAGCACGGATCGGATCGTCACCCACGCCCTCTACAGCGAAGACGGCGAGTCCAGTTTTGAGAATAGCCGCCAACTCCTTGGGATTACGCAGCATCCTGTAGTTCAACGTGACCAAGCCTTCGTACCCGAGCTGCTTCAGCGCTATCAACAGACTTCGATCATCAAGCACTGTCAGCCTGTGGTCGATCGTGCGAAGCGGCACGAGCCGCAAATCCCCCATCAGAGGCTCGAGCCCTTTGAGGATCGTCTCAGGAAAGTTCTGATCCAACGGCAGTCGCATCAGGCTGCGAGCGAACGCTCGAAGTCGATCGCTTCCTCAAAAAAACTGGCATCGAAGCCGGGGTAGAGGCTCGCAATCTTGTCTGTATCGACAATCCTGCGGTACAAAGCAGCAGCAACCTGCGTCGTGATGCGGGAACCGGCTAGATGAGGCTCGCCCGAAACCCTACCCGGAATGATGCGAAGGTTGGGCCGCGGTCGCAGAAGGCTGGGCCCCTGCTGCCCACCGAACTCAAACGGGCCTAGCAGATCCAGGACGCCAGGCAACGCCTGCTGCCCGGCTGCTTCGGGCACGCCGTCAACCATCACCCAGATCTTCGCTGCGGAATCGACGCGCAGCGGCGAGTCAGGCTGCTCCCCGCTGTCGTCCCATATATCCAGTCCTCGAAACTCCAGTTCGGCCAAAGCTTTACGCACACGCGGCATGGGACTGGCCGCGATCTGATTACTACGTCCCTGCTTTGGGTGCCGCAGCCAATAGACGATGCGCAGCGCCATGAGATCGGCGTATGACCACAGCTTGATCCTCCTCGGCGAAACCGAGGGCTCAACAATCCCATTGCGTGCCCACGAATAGACCGTTGACAGCGGGACCCCTGAGAGGGCGGCGGCTCGCGGCCCTTCGTAGCATCCCTCGAACGCTGCTTCGACACGAGCCGACAGCTCAAGCGTTTGCCCCATGGACACCCTGCCTCAACCAGTAGACAATGGACTATACACGATCCGTCCGGTCGAGAGCGACATCGCGATCGCGGCTGCGCTGAACGGCCCTCTCAGACTTGGTCTTCAATCTGCAGTGTGAGCGACTTGCAATTTGTAGCGCTAGCGATCTCCAAAATGCATTACGCTAAACTAAAGCGGTGGGTCGCGATTCGCAGGATTCAGACAGTCGAAGCTTTGACGGAACCGTGAGCGGGGGTGCCGGCTTCGCAGGCGAGCGCTCAGCCGAGAGGCTGCTGAGCCAGCCGGGCCTCTGACAATGCCCGGCTACCGCCTGCGCCTGGTCGAAAGCGACATCGCAGCTGCGCTGAGCCGGGTGGGGGCAGTCGTCGTCGACGGAGCGCGCGCCTGCGGCAAGACGTGTACCTCCCGTCGCTTCGCTCGCAGCGAGGCCCGTCTCGACGATCCGGCGACCATGCTGCTGGCTGAGACCACCCCCGAAGCCTTGTTGACGGGAGGTGTCCCTCGCCTTCTTGACGAATGGCAGCACGCCCCGACACTTTGGAACAGTGTGCGGCGCGAGTGCGACGACCGAGCCGAACCGGGCCAGTTCATCTTGACCGGCTCGGCCGTCCCGGCCGATGACGTCACCAGGCACTCTGGGATGGGACGGATAGCGCGCGTGCGTATGCGTCCCATGTCTCTGTTCGAGTCCGGCCACTCCGGTGGCGAGGTTTCCATCGGAGCGCTGTTAGACGGTGAGACTGCGGGCGCACTGCCCAGCGGCGCAGCGCTGAACGATGTGGCGTCTTGGATATGTGCGGGCGGTTGGCCCGCCAACCTGGGCGCCTCCGCGACTGCCGCCACCCGGACTATCGGCGACTACATCAACGAAGCAGCCCGTGTGGAAGTCGCCGACGCTGTCGGCGTGCGCCATCAGCCCGAGGCGCTGCTCCGGCTGATGCGCTCGATAGCCCGCAACGTGTCGACCGAAGCCAACTTGACTGCCCTCGCGTCAGACGCCGGCGGGCAAACGCCGTTGGCTCGCAGCACGGCAGCCGCCTATATGGACGCACTCGAACGCATCTTCGTGGTGGAGCCTCAGCCGGCGTGGTCCGTGCAGATGCGGTCCCGTGCGACTCTGCGCAAGACGCCGAAGATCCACTTCGTGGACCCGTCGCTGGCTGCTTCAGCGCTGCGGGCGACTCCCCGACGGCTGCTGTCCGATCCCGAGACGCTCGGACTGCTGTTCGAGTCGCTGGTGGTGCGCGACCTGCGCGTCTACAGCCAAGTTCACACGGGCTCGCTCTACCACTACCGAGACAGTGTCGGACTCGAAGCCGTCGTCGAGCGCGACGACGGGGCGTGGCTCGCAGTCGAAGCCAAGCTCAGCCCGTCGCCGAAGTCGGTGAGCGCTGCCGCAGCATCGCTGTTGAGGCTGCGCGACAAGGTCTCCGCACGACGCGCCCAAGACCTGGCCACGCTGCTGGTAGTGACCTCCACCGGTGCTGCCTACCGCCGCAAAGACGGCGTCCAAGTAGCTCCTGTCACCACTCTCGGCCCCTGACCCCAATGATCTTCTCATCCCCGCACTACAGTTCCGACGCGCGGCGCCGTCCACGCCTGTCTGGCCGCCTTGACAGCACCACTGCACAAAGAGAGTCGTCCATGCGAATGAGATCAATGCCTGAGGCCTCCAAACAGACGGCATCGAAACCGCACAAGTGGCGGTGGCAGGTCAGAAAGCCCACAACGACGGCAGGCGGCCCCGTCTGCACGTCAGCCATCTTCGAGAACGCATAATCGTGAAGCTGGACACGGGATTCCTGGAACGCTGCATCCAGACCCTGGAGGCCGCTCTCGACCGGCTGCACGCAGCTGAAGGAGACGCTCTGACGCATGACATCTTCCGAGCGGCCTGCGTGAAAGAGTTCGAGATCATCCTCGAGCAATGCAGCGTGCTGCTCAGGAAGCGCCTCAGGGCTTACATGGCCTCGAACCAGCAAGCAGACCAACTGGCGTTCAAGCCGATCTTTCGTCAGGCAGCACGTCACGGTCTGATCACCGCCGCGGAGTGCGAGCGATGGCTTGAATACCGCGACCTGTTCAACAACACCGCACATCTTTACGGCGAAGAGACCCCTGAGGCCATCCTCGGGCTGCTCTCCGCTTTCGTCGTGGACGCCCGCAGCCTGGCAACGACCATTTCGACGCCGGTCGATGAGTGACTGTTTGGACCTGCCCGAACGCTGGCGACGCCCTATAGAGGCAATGCTTGCCGCGCACGTGCCAGATGCGGAAGTGTGGGCCTACGGGAGCCGTGTGACCGGCACGAGCCACGAGACCAGCGACCTTGATCTGGTGCTTCGAGGCCCCAGCCTCGAACCCGTCCCTGCGAGCCGACTCGCCGACCTGCGCGAAGCTTTGGAGGAGTCCAACATCCCGATCTTCGTAGACATCCACGACTGGGCCAGAATGCCCGAGCGCTTCAAATCATCCGTCGAGAACGCCTTCGTGATCCTGTCTCAGGGCAACAGCTAGCTCCCTGCCATCCCCTGCACCAACACCAGCCACGGCCTATCGCAGCAACCGGACCCTCAGGTGCAGCCGTCGCAGCCCGATCTCATCAGAAGGCGCCGTCAACTCAATCGATCACAATGCCGCCGCAGCGGCAGTCATGTCACAGGTCGCACCTAGGGTGCGCCCGCATGGAGTGTCGCCAGTGTAATTTCTGGAAGGGGCGAGATCATGACCCGGTACCGTCAGCCCGAGATGATGGAGGCTGCTAGGGCGATGTCGACTTTGAACGCCGATCCGGCTGGTGCGCATGGTGAAGTGTTCACCCGGCGCTGGGTCGTCGACTTGATCCTGGACCTGGCCGGCTATCAGGCCTCTGCTGACTTGGGAGCTTCGGCGATCGTCGAGCCTGCCTGCGGCACCGGTGCGTTCCTGGTTCCGATCATCGAGCGACTAGCGGAGTCCTGCGCAACGCATGGCCGCTCGATCGTCGACATGGGGGCGGCCATCAGAGCATTCGATCTACTGGCCCGCAACGTCGACGCAGCACGCGCGTCCGCCGCCGCCCGGCTTGTCGAACTCGACCAGCCTGCCGAGGTGGCGGAGAGGCTCAGCAGGGAGTGGGTCACTCAAGGAGACTTTCTGCTAGACGCGGGACTCGACGACTCCCGACAGGCCGGCTTCGTGGTCGGCAACCCGCCGTACGTCAGGCTCGAAGACGTTCCAGCCGAAGTCAGCGCGGCCTACCGGTCCGAGTGCGGCACCATGCGAGGTCGAGCGGACCTGTACGTCGGCTTCTTCGAGAAGGGTCTGTCGCTGCTCGGCCCCGAGGGAAGGCTGGCGTTCATCTGCGCCGACCGGTGGATGCACAACCATTACGGAGAGCGGCTGCGCGCGCTGGTCGCCGCCGACTACGCAGTGGACACTGTCATGGCGATGCACGCCGTGGACGCGTTCGAGGACGCAGTCTCGGCCTATCCGGCGATCACCGTGATTCGTAAAGGGTTTCAGGGTCCGGCCCGTGTCGTGGAGACTGCTGACGGATTCGACGAAACCGATGCCGGAATCGTCGCCCGATGGCATGCCGACAGCCACGAACACGCTCCGAGTGCAGGCCGTTTCCAGGCTGGGACGCTCCAGGGATGGTTCCCCGGCAGCGGCCATTGGCCGACGGGATCGCCTGGCGCCTTGGAGTTGATAGCAGACTTGGAGGAGCGCTTCGCTCCGTTGGAGGACTGGCTCACAGGCACTCGAGTCGGCATCGGCGTGGCCACCGGCTGCGACGACGTCTTCATCGTCGAGGACGCTCCGGGAGTGGAGCCCTGCCGCCTGCTGCCAATGTTGACCGCGCACGACATCTCTCATGGCACGCCTGACTGGAGCGGGCGATTCCTCGTGAACCCCTGGGAGGACGGTCGCTTGGTGGATCTGGATGATTATCCCGGCCTGGCCGCATACATCCGGGGTCACGCCGCGCGAATCAAGCAGCGGCATGTGGCACGTTGCAGACCGGCTTCCTGGTACCGCACGATCGACCGGGTCGCCCCTGAACTGCAAGCACGACCGAAACTGCTTCTCCCTGACCTAAAGCCGGCGGCTCATCCAGTGCTGGACACAGGCGACTTCTATCCTCATCACAACCTTTACTATGTGGTGTCCGACAAGTGGGACCTGGAAGTGCTCGGCGGACTGCTGCTGTCGGACATCGCCAACCTGTTCGTGGGCGCCTACTGCGTGAAGATGCGCGGCGGCACCTACCGATTCCAGGCTCAGTATCTCCGGAAGATCCGAGTCCCCGACTACGACGACATCAGCGCGGCGTCCGCCGCCGCTCTCACCGAAGCCTTCAGACGCCGGGACCGTCCTGCGGCCACCGCCGCAGCCGCTGAGCTATACGGGATCAGTCGGGCCAACCTCCTCGCCGCTGTGGCATGAACCCGACCTAAGCCCGTCAGCATCCAACCCTTGAGGTGTTGCAGCTACTCTCCAGCCGACCAGTCGATACTCGGGTTGGTGGCCATGAATTGCAGACACCGGCCATGAATGGCCGCCGCAAAAGCCTGGAAGCTGACTGACTCCGACGGGAAGCGAACGGCGGCCGAATCCTTGTCGGCGAGTACCACGCACGCCGCATCGAGCAGGCGCTCACGAACCATCCGTTCGAAGAAGATCACATATCGATCCGCGTAACTGGCCTCATTGAAGGCCGGGTCCGGCGACCATACGACTTGGCGTGACGAGACCGGGGCGGTGAAGGCTGCATTGTCCTCCAGCAGCATGAAATAGCCGAGCCACGGGCGCTGCGGACGGATGATCTCACGCTCCACCGCCTTCCAAACATCGACGGCTTGGCCTAGCGCCTCGTCAGTGCGGTTGTTGTAGTTCTGTCCCGGACTGCTGCCCGCCATCGACTTCAACTCGACGATTCCGACCACCCGATCGGCCACCATAACCACGATGTCCCAACTCTTGTCGCGTCGGAAGTAGCCGGCGATCGGGCGACGCTTCACGTCGATCAAGCGAGCCGATATGCCCGCGTCTACGAACACGCTCACCACGAGTTCGTGCAGAGCGTCCAAGTGTCGTCCTCCAGTCACCTCAGCTCGGATGCCGGTGTTCAAGACTCCCCTGCTCTGAGACTCGTCGGCCTGCGAGCGCCGGACCGCCCAGTAGTCGGCCACGGCAGCCTGCACCGAAGCGCTGTAGTCAGGAAGCTTTTCAGGCATTCGGCTCCTCAGTTCGGACTGTCAGGAGGTGAGGCGATACCATCAAGTTGGTGAATCCCCGCCTCAACTCGGCCTTGAGCGCCTTGCTAGAACCGCCGCCCTCCACGAATAGCGTCACGCTCACCAGCGAGTGCCGCCTATCTGGCCGCTCGTCCACATCTCCCCTAGCCGATACTTCTCCAACCACTTGTCGAGATCGGCACGGTCTAAACGGCGCATCTTGGTGGCTCCGTCATCGTTCTCGAATACCACTACCGCTTCCGGCGTGTCGGAGAGAGCATCGATCAGAATGTCTGAGTGCGTCGTGACGCATAATTGGATCCGCTCACTGGCTGCTCGAAGATGTCTCGCTAAAGCAACCACGAGGTCAGGATGAAGTCCCAATTCAGGCTCTTCTATGAAGATGATAGGCTGCGCATTAGGATTGTAGAGCATCGCCAAAAGGCAGAGATATCTTATTGTTCCGTCTGAGAGTCTTGTTGCTGGAACAGACTGTTTCCGCGCCTCTGTAAAATAAATTTGAACAGAACCGCTATTGATAACCACATTATAGTCGGTGAAATTCTCGTAGAGTTCTCTCAGTCCGCTCATAAGGCTCTCTTTGGCCTCGGGGAACTGTCCGATTTGGTTCAGGACAAGAGCCAGATTTCGATAATCCTCATCCAGCCGATCTCCACGAGCGTCCGCGGCCTGCGATCGTCGGAGTTCTGCATCACGGCCGAAGGACCACTGGTCATACACAGTCAACGAGTTGTAGATCCCAGAAATCAGGCTCAAGTGCGGATAATCGAGCGGCGAATGAACTTGCTGAAGTATCGACTGATCCTTGGAGTCGGGATATGGACGGGCCACAAGAGGCCCGCGCGCCGCCCGCTCGACATCGAGTCTCGCCCACCGAAGCCCCGTACCAGGCACCATCGGCGGTCTGTCCGAGTCAGCATTGCCGTCTGGATGCAACACACGGACACGCGCTTCACCTGTGTCCAAATCTGACCGATAGATCACGCAATCAGGCAGATGCTTGATGTTCTCGACTGCCACTCCGAACTTAGAATCCATGCATCTCAGAACGAGGCTGTGCTCAATCTCGAACGACGTCGGCTTGACCACCACTTCCAAGCTCGGTTCCCCGGCGATATCTCCCGCCCAGAGCCAACTCGCGAGACCGCCTCCTCGCCGCACAGCGTCCTGCAGATCGACAGGAACGCTGCGCAGCAACTTGAAGACGTCGAACAGGTTCGACTTTCCCGAGCCATTCGGGCCGATCAGGACGTTCAACATTCCGAGTCGCAGCGGGGCTGTCTCGGGGCCGAATGAGAGCAGACCCCTGGGCCGAACGCTCTGGATCAAAGGGCCGTCGATCACGGCAGACAGTGCCATTGATGCGTCCCCGGAGTCACTCCGCATCCGCCGAAGTCTGCCGAGACTGGACTGAGTGACGATGGCCCTGAATCATCGTTGCCCATGGGCTGCTCCTTCATCTAGCTTTGTGATGGTAGCGGCCAACGCAGCCGCCTGAACGGCGCACGGGCGGCGGCGCACGGCCCTGACTGGCCCGCCGCAGGAACCTGCACGGGGCGTCTCGGGACGCTGGGCTCCCCCCCCCCCCCGATCCGCGAAGGCTCGTCAGCGCCTCTTCGTCGGGCTCCGGGGGTGGGACTCGAACCCACAACCTAGCGGTTAACAGCCGCTTGCTCTGCCAGTTGAGCTACCCCGGATCAGCCTGAGATGCTACCAGCGCGCCGGACACGGAGGCGCGACCCGCGAAATCCTCGAGGCTGCGGGCGTGCTCGATCAGCCAGGGCAGCAGACCCGCCAGAGCCTCATCGCGGGTGCCGCGCTCGCTGAGCCGCTCCGCCTGCTTGTGTATCCACACGAGACTGTCTATGTAGCGCCGCCTCTCCGCTGGATCGCTCGTCGCGCGGTTCAGCCGCCGCAGGCTGCCCATGGCGCGATCGGCGGTGAGGCGAGCCACCCGTGCCAGAACGTCCTCCACGGACGCGTCGCCCGGGTCGATGGCGAGCCGGTGCAGCAGCTGCGCCGCCGCCTGCGACACCCGGTCCGCGGCTTCCGCCACGGCGCCCTCGCTCGCCAGAGCCTCATAGGCCTCACGGCGCACCGGGTCGCCGAAGAGCACGGCGCTCAACCGCCCGGCCACATCATCGGGCCGGTGCATCGCCAGCCTCAGAGCCTCGTCTTCGGGGGTGAGCCGGCCGTCCCCGCGGACGGCTTCCGCAGCACTTCCAGACTCGCCGGAGACGCCGCGGGCGCTGCGCCCGTCAGCGCCCGAGGCCGCGAAGCGGCGCAGCTGCTCCGAGTCGACCTGGCAGCGGTCCGCCACATCCAGCACCCGCCGGTCGCGGACCATGGCGTCGGGGTGCTCGTTGACCACGGCCACAGCCCTCTCGGCGGCGCGCACTCGGCGCTCGATGGTGGACAAGTCCGCCTCGGCGAGGACTCGATCCACCCGGAACTGCAGCAGCGGCACAGCCTCCTCGACCGCCCGCCGCAGCTCTGCGGGATCGGATCTGGCCAGGTCTCCGGGGTCCTGGCCGGGCGGCAGGTCGGCCACCAGCACCTCCAGCTCGAACTGGCGCTCCCAGTCGTAAACCCGGACCGCGGCTGCCGCCCCGGCAGCGTCGGCGTCGAAGGCGAGCACCAGCCGGTCGGCCGAGAAACGCTTCAAGAGCCGCACATGATCCTCGGTGAGAGCCGTGCCGCAAGTGGCCACAGCCAGAAGGATCCCCGCCTCCGCGCAGCCGATCACATCGGTGTAGCCCTCGCACACCACCGCCTGACCGGCTCTGACGATCTCTCTGCGGTGCTCGTGCAAACCGAAGAGGACCCTGCTCTTGTCGTAGGTCTTGGCCTCAGTCGAGGTGTTCAAATACTTCGGGCCGTCACCGTCGGGCATGACCCGGCCGCCGAAACCGACCGTGTCGCCCCTCTCGTCGGTTATCGGGAACAGGATCCGAGCCCGGAAGAAATCCTGCTGACGGCCGCCGCGATTGACGAACCCCAGCCCGGAATCGCGCAGATCGTCGTCGGAGAGCCCCAGATGCTCGGCCAGACGATCCCAGTCGTCGGGCGCCCAGCCCAGCTTCCAGCGGCGCACTAGATCCCCGTCGTAACCACGCGACCGCAGATAGCTGCGGGCCGCTCCGGCGTCGCTCCCGGCGAGCAGCCTCCGGTGGTAGAAGTCGGCGGCCGCGGCCACCGACTCCAGCAGCCTCCGCTTGCGGCTGCGGGCCGCTCTCTCGTCGCTGCTGGTGTAGTGAAGCTGGATCCCGGCTCGCGCCGCCAGCGATTCGACCGCGGCGATGAAATCGAACCCTTCGATCTCCTGCACGAAAGTGATCACATCACCGCTGCGCTGACAGCCGAAGCAGTAGTAGACGCCCTTGTCGGGAGACACCGACAACGACGGGGTGCGCTCGCCGTGCAACGGGCAGCGGGCCATCCACTGCCGGCCGGAGCGTTTGATTTCGGTGTGCTCGCCGATGATCGCCACAATGTCGCTGGCCGCCCGCACCCGGGCTATGTCGTCGGCAACGATCCCCATGAGGCGAACCTACCAGTCCCCCGCGACGCTGATCCTCCCGACCGTCGGATGCCGCCGCGCCTGCCGGCGTGCCTACTGGAGGCGGTCGCTCAGATAGGCGGGCAGGCGGTCGATGCCGACCCGGTCCTGAGCCATGGAGTCGCGGTCTCGCACCGTCACTGCGGAATCTTCGAGCGTCTCGAAGTCGATGGTGACGCACAGCGGAGTGCCGATCTCGTCCTGACGGCGGTAACGGCGTCCGATCGCCTGAGTCTCGTCGTAGTCGCAGCTCCAGCGGCCCTTGATCAAGTCGAACACCCGGTTCGCCTCAGGCACCAGCGCTTCCTTGCGCGACAGCGGCAGCACCGCCGCCTGATACGGCGCCAGCCGGTGGTCGAGACCTAGCACCACGCGCTCGGCATCGTTGACCGTCTCCACGCGGTAGGCCGACATCAGAAACGCCATGGCGGCACGAGTAGCTCCTGCGGCGGGCTCGATCACGTGAGGCACGTAATGCTCCCCGCTAGCGGGATCGAAAACGTCCAGACGCTCGCCGGAGCGCTCCGCGTGGCAGCGCAGGTCGTAATCGCCGCGGTTGGCGACGCCTTCGAGCTCGCCCCAACCCCACGGAAACAGGAACTCCACATCAGAAGTGGCCGACGAATAATGGCTCAACTCGTCGGCGTCGTGGGCTCGCAGCCGCAGCAGCTCGGGCCGGATCCCCAGATCCAGATACCACTGCATGCGCGCCTCGCACCAGTGCTCGAACCAGCCTGATGCATCCTCCGGCGGCACGAAATACTCCATCTCCATCTGCTCGAACTCGCGGGTGCGGAACACGAAGTTGCCCGGAGTGATCTCGTTGCGGAACGACTTGCCGATCTGGGCGATGCCGAAAGGCGGGCGTTTGCGGCCGGAGCGCGCCACGTTGGCGAAGTTGATGAACATGCCCTGGGCCGTCTCGGGACGCAGATACACCTGAGCAGCCGATTCGGCGACAGGGCCGGCGTGGGTGAAGAACATCAAGTTGAACTGTCGGGGCTCTGTGAAGTTGCCCCCCTCGCGGCAGTCCGGGCAGGCCTTCGAGTCTTCGAGCTTGTCGAGACGGTGGCGCTGGCCGCAGTCACGGCATTCCACCATCGGATCCGTGAAGTGGTCGAGATGCCCGGAAGCCTCCCAGACGGCAGGAGGCGACAGGATCGACGCGTCCAAGCCGACCACGTCATGGCGCAGCTGCACCATCGAGCGCCACCATTGCTCCTTGACGTTGCGCAAAAGCAGCACCCCCAACGGCCCGTAGTCGTAAGCCGAACGGAATCCTCCGTAGATCTCCGCCGAACGGAACACGAAACCCCGCTTCAGGCACAAGTTGACGACCGCATCGAACAGAGACGAGCCGCCAGGGGCCGCTTCCGGGGCGCTCTCAGCAGCCTCGGACGCTCGCGCGGGGACCGCGACGGAAACTTCGGGAATCTCGGCGGTCTCGGGCATGGCCCTCACAGGGTAGGTTGAAAGGCCCGGATTGCCAGAGCAGCGCGGCGATTCACCGGTGCCAGCTCGCCCCGCCCGCACAGCGCCCCTGCCGACGCTGCCGCCCTGCCCGCACTGCGCTCACTGAGCAGCACTGCCGCCTCGCACGGCCCGCGCTGCGCGTTCAGCTGCGTTCCAGAACCGCCATGGAGCGCAGGCGCCGCTCGAGATGCGCTTCGATGGCTGCGGTCGCCAGCTCTGTCACCTCGCCGGCCGCGTCGTCTTCGCTGCGGCGCAGAGCCGTCCCGAGCTGCCCGCCCAGAATCTGACGCAGCAACTCCAAGGCGTCCTGGCTGATCGATCGACCCTGCCGGCAGCGCCGGCACAGCACCCCGCCCGCAGCGACGTCCAAAGCTTCGAACGGCCCGTCGGCGCCGCAGGCGACGCAGCTGTGCAGTTCGGGCTGGACGCCTTCCAGCATCAACAGCTTCAAGAAGAAGCCGGCCACGATCAGGCCGCTCTGCAAACTCTCCAGAGTGCCGAGCGCCCGCACTAGCATCACATGGCGCTGCGGGTCGCTCTCGGCTTCAGGCGCCAACTGCTCGACGGCTTCCAGCATGGCGGAAGCTTGGGCGAACCTCGCCGGGTCGCTGCGCAGACCGACGAAACGGTCGATGGTCACCGCCTGCGCCAGCGTCTGCAGTTCGCTGCGCCCCTCATAGAGCTGCACCGACACATGACAGGCCGGCTCCAAGCGGGCGCCGAACTTCGAGCGGGTCCGACGCACCCCTTTGGCCACGGCACGGACTTTGCCGTGGCCGAGAGTGTGAAGACTGACGATGCGGTCGGCTTCGCCCAGCTTCCAGGTGCGCAACACCACCGCCTCGTCGCGGTAGAGCGGCACGGCTGTCAGCCGTCGCCGTTGGAGGCAGCCACCGAAGCGTTGCTCGGGCCCGCGCCGTTGGGGGCGAGCCGGCCGAAGCGCCGCTCACGCTCCTGATAGACCCTGATCGCTTCGTAGAGGTCGCCGCGCCTGAAATCCGGCCAGGCCGTGTCGGTGAAATAGAGCTCGCTGTAGGCCAACCCCCACAGCAGGAAGTTGGAGGTCCGGCTCTCGCCTGAGGTGCGGATCATCAGATCCGGCTCGGGCATCTCCGGGTCGTACAACCGGCGGGCGATGGTCCGCTCGGTGATCTGCTCGGGCCGCATCCCCGCGCTCACAACGGCACGTACCGCGTCGACGATCTCGGCGCGTCCTCCGTAGTTGAAAGCGATCGCGAGCGTCATTCTGCTGTTGTGCTCGGTGAGCCTGATGGCGTCGTCCATCAAACCCAGCAGCCTCTTGGGCACCCGCTGGTCGCGGCGACCCACGAAACGGACCCGCACTCCCCACTGATGCAGCTCATCACGGCGTCGCAGCAGGATGTCCTCGTTGAAATCCAGCAAGAAGCGCACTTCGTCAGCCGGCCGTCGCCAGTTCTCGGTGCTGAAGGCGTAGACGGTGAGCCATTCGACGCCGATGTCCAAAGCGCCCTCCACCACGTCGAACAAGGCTTCCTCACCGGCACGGTGACCCTCGGTGCGGGGCAGGCCGCGCGACTGCGCCCAGCGGCCGTTGCCGTCCATGACGCAAGCCACGTGCGCGGGGACGCGCTCTAGATCCAAAGCCGCAGCGATCATCGCCTGACGCTACCGCGCGGCTTGCCGCGGATCACGGTTATGCCAGTTCTTGTCCACCTTCACCGCAAGCTGCAGATAGGCCCCGTCGGGAAGCTCGGCACGCACCGCGGTTCCAACCTCTTTGAGCCGCGCCCCGCCCCGTCCGATCACGATGGCCTTCTGCGACGGTCGCTCGACGGTGATCTCGCAGCGCACCAACGGCCAGTCCCATTCGGTGACCCGTGTGGTGATGGCGTGGGGCAGCTCGTCTCGCGCCACCGCCAGCAGCCGTTCCCGCACCAGTTCCGCCACCCAGAAAGCCGGCGAGCTGTCCGACACGGTCTCCGGCGGATAGAGCGGCGGGCTTTCGGGCAGACGCTGCACCAGATGCTCCAGCAACGCTTCCACTCCTTCGCCGGTGAGCCCGCTGACCGGGAAATAAGCCTCGAAGTCGAGCTCTCCCAGAGCGGCGAGCTGCTGCAGCATCGTGTTGGGGCCCACCAGATCGGATTTGGTGACCACCACCACCGAATCAGACGGCAGCGACGCCGCTACGAAAGCGTCGCCGCGTCCGTACGGCGCTGCCGCGTCGATCACCAGGCAGGCCACGTCCAGGCCGTCCAGAGCCTGAGACGCCGCGGCGTTGAGGCGCTGCCCGAAGGCGTTGCGGGGTTTGTGTATCCCGGGTGTGTCGACGAGCACCAGCTGGGCGTCCGGGCGGGTCAGCACCGCGCGGGCCTCGGCGCGGGTGGTCTGAGGCTTGTCCGAGACGATCGACACCTTCTGCCCGATGATCCTGTTGATCAGCGTCGACTTGCCTGCGTTGGGACGACCCGCCAACCCGACCATGCCGCTGCGGTGAGCCTGAGCCCGGGTCATGCTCATGTTCTGGTGAGCCGCACCTGGGTGATGCGGCGGCCCTCCATGTGCTCGACGCGCAGCCCGAGACCGTCCACCTCGACGGTCTCGCCCACTTCGGGGACGTGGCCGAGCGTGCCGAAGATCAGGCCCCCGACCGTGTCCCAGTGATCATCGGGCAGTGCCGCGCCCACAAGAGCGTTGAGCTGGTCCACCGGCATGCGTCCGTGTAGTAGAGCCTCGCCGCCGGCTAGCGACTCCACCAGCTTCTCGGGCCGGTCGAACTCGTCGAAGATCTCGCCGACCAGTTCCTCGACGAGGTCTTCGAGGGTGACCAGCCCCGCGGTTCCGCCGTACTCGTCGACCACTATCGCCAAGTGCCCGCCGTCGGTTCGCATCTCTGCCAGCAGGCTGTCCACTCGTTTGGTTTCGGGAACGAAGACGGCGCGGCGCATCGAGCCGCGGACGTTGCCGTCGCCGCCGCCTGAGCGTTCACTGCGGGCCAGATCCTTCAACAGCACCACACCGACGATGTCGTCGATGTCGTCACTGCAGACCGGCAGGCGGCTGAGGCCGCGGTCGATGGCCATCTCCAGAGCTTCGGTCACAGTCATGGCGGCGTCGACGGTGACCATGTCGGCGCGCGGCGCCATGACCTCGCGCACCACAGTGCGGTCCAACGCCAAAGCCGAGGCGATCATGTCGCGTTCGGCGTCGTCGATGGTGTCGGCTCGGGCGGCGGCGTCGGTCAGGGCGATCAGCTCGTCCTCACTGGCCGGCGCGTCGCTGTTCTTGGCGCGCCCCGAGCGGCGCCGCCTGCCGCGTCGGCGCTCCGGCAGCGCCTCGGGCCGGCTGTGTCTAGTCATCACGCGAGGACGCTCCACAGACTGCCGCCGTGTCTCGGCGGTGATGAGCGGCGAGCAGCCGTCGTTGTTGAGCCGCCATGAGCGCCGCTTCGCCGGGGTGCGCGTGGTCGTATCCCAGCACATGCAGAACGCCATGCACCACCAGCAGCGCCAATTCGTCATCGAGACCGCTGTCGGGGCCGCAAGAACCGCCGTCACCGCCGACGGCGCCGTCACCGTTTCGGGCTGGAACTCGGACCGGGTCCTGTCGTCGCGCTCGGGCTGCGTAGGCGGGGCAGATCACCACGTCGCCCAGCAGCACCGTCGGCTCTGCGTGCCCGGCGTGAGCGTCGGCAGGCAGCGCAGGCTCGGCCTCTCTTGGTCGCGCGTCGATGGGGAAAGCCAGCACATCGGTGGGCCCCGACTCGCCCATGTGCAGAGAATTCAGCTCAGCCATGGCGCCGAGACCGACGAAGCGCAGGCCCAGCTCGCCGCAGTGGCAGCCTTCGGCTCGGAGCACGTCGGCAGCCAGCCGAGCCCAGCGCGCCGCATCGATCCGGTCGGAACCGGCAGTCGGCGACGTCTCGTCGGCTGCGACGACCTCGGGGCCGGCGGCGAGCGGGCCGTTTCCGGGGTCTGGGTCCATCAGAAGAGTCAGCCCGAGCCTCGACGCTTGCGGCCCACGCGGTCATACGCGGTGACGATGTCGGCCACGATGCGGTGCCGGATCACGTCGCTGCTGCCCAGATGAGCGAAACCGATCCCCTCGATGCCGCCGAGCAGCTCCTCGATGCCGACGAGGCCGCTGCGCCCGCCAGCCACGTCGATCTGGGTGACGTCGCCGGTGACCACCGCCCGAGAACCGAAGCCGATGCGCGTCAAGAACATCTTCATCTGCTCGGGCGTCGTGTTCTGGGCTTCGTCAAGAATGATGAAACTCGAGTTGAGGGTGCGTCCACGCATGAACGCCAGCGGCGCCACTTCCACCGCGCCGCGTTCCAGCAGCCTCTCCATGCCCTCACTGCCGACCATGTCATAGAGAGCGTCATAGAGCGGACGCAGATAAGGGTCGACCTTGGCCATGAGATCCCCAGGGAGGAAGCCGAGCCGCTCTCCTGCCTCCACAGCCGGGCGAGTCAGGATGATCCGGCTCACCTCGTCGTTGTGCAGCGCCCTCACCGCCATGGCCACGGCCAGCCAGCTCTTGCCGGTTCCGGCGGGCCCGATGCTGAAAGTGATGACGCTGCGCCCCATCACATCGACGTAGCGTTTCTGGCCGGCCGACTTGGGCCGGACCACCCGGCCGCCCGCGGTGTGAAGCACGTCGTGGGTGAGCACCTCTGAAGCGCTGACATTGCTTCGCACCATTTCGATGGTGCGTTCGATGGTGGTCACATCGAGGCGCTGGCCGTGCTCTAGCAGCACGATCAACTCCTCGAAAAGCCTGGCGACGGTCTCAGCCTCGTCGCCGAGCACGCTGAACTCGTTGCCGCGCAGATGGATCCGACTCCCGGGGAAGGCGCTCTCGAGCTGACGAAGATTGGCGTCGTGCTCGCCCACCAGCGGTCCTAGCAGGTGATTGGCGGGGACGCGAATAGTGGTGGCGGCCTCTGACATTTGTGTGCGAGCAAGGCTACACGACCAGCCCGTCGAATCTGCAATACCGCCCGGACTCTCGGCGACCCTTGCAGGGACGAACGAGAACGCGCCGCTGCTCGGCACCCCCGACAGGACTCGAACCCGCAACCTGAGGGGTAGAAACCCTCTGCTCTATCCAGTTGAGCTACGGGGGCGGAGCAATGCTACCGCTCGGCGTCGCAGCCGCAGCCGTCGGATCGCTGACTGAACCCGCGCTCCGGCTGCAACGACGACCACTGTCGGCCGCCTCGACCGATGCGGCGAATTCTCCGCTAGACTGAAATCTCCGCTTCGGCGGTCATGGTGGCCGTAGCTCAGTCGGTCAGAGCGCCGGGTTGTGGTCCCGGAGGTCGGGGGTTCGATTCCCCTCGGTCACCCCAGCTTCTCCCAGTCTGTCCTCACGGCTCTCTCAGAGTCGCCGGCGGACGTGCATGCCGCCTGCCGAGCAACGCCTCGTCGAACCCCCTCCCCCGCTTGGCGCGGCGGGCCCCGTGATGACTCCCCGTGATGACGCTTTGCCGCTTCCGTGGAGCGCTCATGCGCTATCGTGATTCTCTTCAGCGCGCCTCTAGCTCAATTCGGCAGAGCAACGGACTCTTAATCCGCAGGTTCTGGGTTCGAGTCCCAGGGGGCGTACCGTGCTCGAATTTGCACTCAGCTCAAGGGGCGTCTAGTGTGCAGCGCCGCAATACGCCTAGAACTCGGACCGGCCGCGCTTCCCTCTTGATGCTGCGCCGGCTCTGAAAGGTTCTCGTCTAATGGATCACCGCCAAATGGATCGCCTCGCCTGATGGGTAACTCAGCGATCTTCGTCGACGCCGAATACCTCTACGCAGAGGGGGGACGGCTCTGCTGCAAGAGCTTCGAGCGCGACGACGTGCTCCTCTACGGCTTGGGCGCGAACGAGTTCCTCTCGGGCCTGGCCACGCGCGTCTGCGGCCACAAGCCGCTTCGCACCTACTGGTACGACAATGCCAACCAAGGCGAGGCCACTCCCGCGCAAATGCAGCTGGCGGTGCTGCCCAACATGAAGCTGCGACTTCAAACCGGGTCCGCTGATTCGTGCTCCTCCATCAGCTCGGCCATCAGACGGGACATGCTGACGCTCGCGGAGAATCAGGCCATATGCGACGCCTTCTTGCTGTCGGGCGACGAGAACCTGGTCAACTGCGTCGCCGAAGCACAAGACTTGGGGCTGCGAGTCACACTGGTGAAGATCAAGGACCACGAAGAGCCTTCGTGCGTCACAGGCTCGCTGAGAACCGAAGTCGACGAGGTGCTCAGCCTGGACCATGAAGACCTGTCTCGCTTCATCCGGCGCCGACTCAGCCCCGACGACACCGCCTCGGATGCTTACGACCCCCTTGAGTCGGTGTCGATGGCCGCCGCCCAGTTCGCCGACAACTGGCTCAACACGGCGCCCGACGACGAGTTCGACGCCCTCTACGACCAGCGTCCGCGCATACCGGAGTCGCTCGACAGCGACCTGCTCTACGCGGTGGAGCACGTTCTCGGCGGAAGCCTTCGAGGCCAAGACCGCTTGCGACGGGCTGTGCGCCAGGCTTTCTGGGAACGGATCGACCAAGAGGTCGGCGACTGGCCTCCCATCAAGCAAGGGCTTTAGAGCGCTCTTTTAAGGTGCGCTTCCAAGGCGCACGCTCTCAGAGCGCCCGGCCGTGCGGAGGTTCACTCCGGGCCGGGTCGAACCTCTGTCGCGGGAACGCCGCGATCAGCCATGGCGAGCCACTGCGAGAGCGTCAGCGTCTCGGGCCTCGCGGCAGGGTCCACACCGGCCGCCGCGAAGCCTGCGTCGTCGATCAGTCCCGCCAGCGAACGACGCAGCATCTTGCGACGCTGACCGAACCCGGCACGAACCAGCTTCTCGAAGCGAGTCTCCGCCTCAGCCGACAGTCTCGGCAGGTCTCTGCTGTCGAGCCGCTCGACGCGCAGCAGCGCTGAGTCGACTTTGGGTCGGGGCCAGAAAACCGAAGGAGGCACCTTGCCCACTATCCGGGCCGCGGCGCGCCGCTCCAGCAGCACGCTGGGAATGCCGCGCGACCGGGATCCCGGAGGCGCCGTCAGACGTTCGGCCGGCTCTCGCTGCAACAGCACCGACATCGTACGGATTCTGTGAGCCGAGCGCAGCAGGCCGAGCACCAGCGGCGTGGCGATGTTGTACGGCAGGTTGGCCACCAGCATCCAGCTCTCGCAGCCGGCCAGAAGCGGGTCGAAGTCCAGCTGGGCGGCGTCAGCCTCCAGCACTGTGACACGGCCGCCGGCGCATGCGCTGTCGTCAGGGCCGGCAATCCGGGACTCGTCGAGCAGTTCGCGCAGAGCCGCCGCCAAGCCTGCGTCCACCTCGACGGCCAGCACCCTGGCCCCGGCGGCCGCCAACGCGAAAGTGAGCGACCCCAGCCCGGCGCCGATCTCCAGGACATGGTCACCGGGACCTGCGCCGCTGAGCCGCACCAATCGGCGGATCGTGTTGGGGTCCACCACGAAGTTCTGTCCGTGAGACCGTCGCGGCGTCAAACCGAAACGCTCGAGGAGCGCCTTGAGCTGCGGCTCTGTGTGGATCAGTCGGGCAGCTGCTTCTTGCAGGTCGGCCAAGGATCCCAGCCGTTGATCTCATACAGCTGGTAGGCCATCTTGTCTTGATCCGACGGCGAAGCGTCTATCGGGTCGACTCCCACCAACTCCTCGTAATGCATCCCAGCCACCCAGTTCCAGGTGCGGACCGAGAACTGGTAGGCGCCCCGGTAGCGCCCTGTTCGACTGACAGCCCGGTAATTGTGCGTCGATTCGCAGAACCGCAAGACAGTCCACTGCTCCTCGGTGGTGCCCTCAGGCAGCGGATGCCCCGACGGCCCCACGGACTGGGGAGGCTCCGACGGATCGGCGGACTCGGGCCGCTCCGACGGCTCGGCGGAACCCATGGAATCGGAACCGAGAACCGCGACGCTCGTCGGCGGAGGCTCGGGAGTTGCGAGCACAGCCACAGTCGTCGTCGTGGTCGTGGTGGTCGTGGTCGTGGTGGACGTGGTGGTAGTGGTCGTCGAAGGTTCCGTCGCAGGCTCGTCCGTTGCGGGAACAGTCGTCACGGACGGGGCTGTCGCGGTCGGGGCAGGAAGTGTGGGCGTCGCTGGCTCGGGCGCCTCAGTGGCAGCAGCCGCGGCCGCGGCCGCAACAGTGGAAGTGGTGGTGCTGCGATTCTGTTCAGCCAGTTCGCTGGCGTAGTCGACGGCTTGGTCGCGGGTATGCCGCTGAGCGTCGGTCGACGACTCGGGAGTCTCGGAAAGCAGGCTCACAGAGGCATCGCTCACCGGATCGCCGGCCGAACCCGGGACCTCGGCGCCCGATTCGGCGGCCGCTACGACGGCTCTGGGGGCTTCAACAAGCGACTCTGCGTTAGCGACAGCGGCGTCGTCGGACTCCGCAGCGGAGTCCGACGTCGAGATCTGGACCGCGGCGAGCCCGCCCAGGCCGATGACCATCACCAAGCACACCACGCTGGCGGATCTGCCGAACCAGCTCCCGACAGCGAACTCTTTCAAATACTGGAGAGTCGAACCTCTAGGGGCCGCGTCGCCGTTGGAGTGGCCGGAGGTGCTCACGACTCGACGGCCGGGTTCGTTTCGCGGGCGGCGTCACGCAGATAGAAGGCTCGCGTGGCGGCAAGAGTCGCTCGCTGCACGTCTCGCACATCCAGGCTCTTGGCGTCGGCCACAGCGGCGCCCACCACACTCACCCAAGCCGGCCGGTTCGCTTTGCCGCGATGCGGCACCGGCGCCAGATACGGGCTGTCGGTCTCGACCATCAGCCGGTCGAGCGGGCACAGCCGAGCGGAGTCCCGCACCTCGGGCGCCTTCGGGAACGTGATGATCCCAGAGAACGACAGCATCGCCCCTCGTCGCAGGCATTCCTCGGCCTGGTGAGGCCCGCCCGTGAAGCAGTGCATCACCGTGCGCGACGGCATGCCTTCACTGTCGAGCACCGCGAAGGTGTCGTCCCAAGCCGCCCGGGAATGGACCACAAGCGGTAGATCGTAACGGTTGGCCAGCCCGATCTGTTCAGCGAAGACCTCGCGCTGGACCGGACGCGGCGAGTGATCGTAGAAATAATCCAAGCCGGCCTCGCCCACCGCGACCACTCCGGGCTGCTCCAGCAGACCCTCGAGTCCTGCGATGCCTTGCGAGGCTTCGTGGGGATGGACCCCGGCAGTGGCCCAAACCCCTCGATGGTCTCGCGCCACCGCGATCGCCTGTCGGGAGTCCTCAACGTCGGTTGCCACGTTGATCAGCAGTTCCACGCCCGCGTCACGCGCCTCAGCGACGACTTCCGAGGCGCCGTCGGCTGGAAGATGGCAGTGATTGTCGGCCCACGCCACGGTTCTAAACCTGTTCCCGCAAGGCGCCCGCGGTCATCGGGGATCGCCTGCCACTAGGTCGAGCGCGGCGACGTCCACTTTGGCGAAAAGCGGACTCGGTTTCGGGATCGCCTTGCCCGGCACGAGGCTGGGCCGCTCCCAGCGCTCGACGGCGCCGAACAACGGATCCAGAGCCGTCGTGGAGAAAGGCAGATACGGCGCCAGACCGGTGCGCACGCCCGCTATCGCCTCGAGCGCGGTCCCCAGCACTGCGCCTGCGCGGTCCGGGTCGGTCGAGACCAGCTTCCACGGCTCGTTCGAGTTGAGGTAGGCGTTCACCGCGGCAGCGGACTCCATGGCGCTGCGCAAGCCGGCGCGAAGCTCCACCCGTTGGATGCATGAGGCTTCTTGCTGCAACGCATCGTCGACGCCGGAGAGCAGTTCGACGTCGCCGCTGCGGCGCTCGCCCGGCGACGGCACTGCACCCCCGAGCGCCGAGCCGGCCAGCGACAGCACCCGGTTTACGAGATTGCCCCAAGTGGCCACCAACTCGTCGTTGATGCGCCGGGCGATCTCTGCAACAGATATCTCGGTGTCTGCCTGTTCGGGCAGAGCCGCTGCCAAGGCGTAGCGCAAAGCGTCCGGCTCGAAGATGCTGAGCCCTTCGCTGATGGTCAGACCCACTCCACGGCTCGCAGCCATCTTCGCCCCCGAGAAGGTGACGTACTGGTTGGCGGGCACGTCGTCGGGCAGATGCAGTGCGCCGTAGCCCATGAGCTGCGCGGGCCAGAGCATGGTGTGGAAAGGGATGTTGTCCTTGCCGATGAAATAGGCGTGATAGGCGTCGTCGTTGTGCCACCAGCGCTTCCAGGCTTCGGGGTCGCCGCTGCGAGCCGCCCACTCCTGCGACGCCGACAGATAGCCGATCACAGCGTCGTACCACACATAAATGCGCTTGCCTTCGCCTAGATCATCGACGGGGAGCTCCACTCCCCAATCGAGATCCCGCGTGATGGCGCGGTCTTGCAAGCCTTCTTTGGTCCAGCCGAAACTGGAGTTGAGCACATGAGCGCGCCATCCCTGGCGGGATTTGAGCCACGAATCGACCTGCTCGGTGAAGTCGGAGTAACGGAAATAAAAATGCTCGGTGGCGCGCAGTTCGGGCACGGCGCCGGTGAGGCGCGAGCGGGGCTCGATCAGTTCGACGGCGTCGAGGGTGCTGCCGCAATTCTCGCACTGGTCGCCCCGGGCCGCTTCGAAGCCGCAGTACGGGCAGGTGCCTTCGATGTAGCGGTCAGGCAGGAAACGCTCGCCGACCGGGTCATAGAACTGCTCGGAGACGCGCTTGTCGATGAAACCCTTCGACAGATGCGCCATGAACATGTCCTGGGTCGCTGAGGCGTGGTTGGAGGTTCCGGTGGTGGTGTAGAGATCCCAGGAGATCCCCAGAAGCTCCCACTGGCGGCAGAACTCCGAGTGGTAGAGGTCGACGATCTCCGCAGGGGTGACCCCTTCGGCGTCGGCGCGCACGGTGATGGGCGTGCCGTGGACGTCGGAGCCGCTGACCATCAGAACGTCGTTGCCGGCGAGTCGCTGATATCGGGCGTAGATGTCCGCAGGCAGGTAAGCCCCGGCCAGATGGCCGAGATGGCGGCTTCCCGACGCGTAGGGCCACGCGACCGCGACAAGTACCGGCACCGCCATGGCGAACAGATTACTGCCTCGGAGGCTGAGATAAAGGGACGGCGGACCTGCCGGCGTGCCCTCTCAGCGACAACGGAGACCCTCACCGACGGTCGTTGCTTCTGAGGACCGTGTTGTAGAGCCAGCGTCGCGGCACTCGATTCTCGACCGCGACCGCGGCCACCGCGTCTCGGCGGGTCACGCCTGTGGAGACCAGGCGCTCGACGTCGCCGCGCAGGCGCTCGACGTCGGCGCCAGTATCAGCATCAGCGACCGCTCCGTGTCGCGCCGGCGCCCCTTCGAGCACGATCACGGCTTCGCCCTTGACGCCGGCCGCGGCCCAGTCACGCAACTCGCCGAGGCGCCCCCTGACGATCTCCTCGTGGAGTTTGGTGAGTTCGCGAGCCACCACGGCGCGGCGCTGCGCTCCGCAGGCGTCGGCCAAGTCCTGCAGGCAGGCCGCCAGACGATGCGGAGACTCGTAGATCACCGTGGTGCATTCGTGCGCCGCTATCTCTGCGAGCCGCCCGGCGCGCGCCTCGCCTCTGCGGGGCAGGAACCCTTCGAAGCAGTGCCGGTCGGCGGCGAGACCGCTGACCGCCAGAGCTGCCGAACCCGCTGAAGGTCCGGGCACGACAGTCACAGCATGACCCGCTTCAGCGGTCGCGGCCACCAGCCGGGCGCCGGGATCGTTCAACGCCGGCATTCCGGCGTCGCTGACCAAAGCCACAGCAGCGCCCGCTTCCAGCAACTCCAGAATCTCGGGAATGGCTGCGGCCTCGGTGTGCTCGTCGAGTCGTCTCAGCCTCGGCCGTCCAGCGGCGCCGCGTCCCACGCCGGCGTGTGCGAGCAGGCGCCCTGTGCGGCGAGTGTCTTCGCAGCAGATCAGATCAGCGCCGGCCAGAGCCTCGACGGCTCTGGGGCTCAGGTCGCCGAGGTTGCCGATGGGTGTGGCGACCAGCACCAGCGAGGCTGTCACCGCCTGATCTCGAGTTGCGTGCCTTCGGTCACGCCCCAGCGTCGCATGTTCCCGGCTTCGGCTTCGATCACCGACCGCGCGCCGCGCGCCGGGCGACCCAGACGGTTGGCGGGCATGGTGGACACTCGCAGCACCCGCATCTCGGCGTCACAGTGGGCCACGTCGATCGCGAAGCGCATGCCGAAAGTGTGCACCGAGCGTGTGCGCTCCAGCAGCAGGGCGCCTTCTATGCCGCTGCGACCGATCAGCCCTTTGCGGCGTTCGCGGCGACCGGAGGCGATCTCGAGGGATGCAACCACCTGATCCTCGGCCAGCAGCCAGGCCACCCTCCGAAACTAGCAGCAAATCCACGAGACAATCCACTAAATCTGCGCCTATTGGATCATTTTTCATTTGCAAGTGCGGCGGACGGCTGCGGAGGGCCGGCCGCAGTCAGACATTGAACCTGAACTCCATCACATCGCCGTCGGCGACGGTGTAGTGCTTGCCTTCGGAACGCACCAGACCCCGCCGACGCGCCTCGGACCATGACCCCGCCTCCAGCAGCTGATCCCAGGCGACAGTGTCGGCGCGGATGAAGCCGCGCTGAATGTCGGAATGGACGACGCCCCCGCATTCAGCGGCCGAGGCGCCGACCCGGAAAGTCCAGGCCCGGCTCTCCTTCTCGCCGGTGGTCAGAAAAGTCCGCAGGCCCAGAAGCTGGTAGGCGGCGCCCAGGAACTGCTCGAGGGCGCCGCTGCCCAAGCCCAGAGCCGCCAGCATTTCGGGTCTCTCCGACTCGTCGAGTTGAGCCGCCTCCGCCTCCAGCTGCACGCACAGGGCCACGACCTGGGCATCGCCGAGCTCGGCGCGCACCGGCTCGGCGACCTCGGCGGCCGAAGCGATCTGGTCCTCGCCGATGTTCACCACCGCCAGCACCGGCTTGTTGGTGATCATGAAGAACGGGCGCAGACCTTCGCGGACGCCGGCGTCGAAACCGGCCCGATAGAGCGGCACGCCGTCGGAGAGCACCGCGACGGCCTCAGCCAGAAGATCGCACCCGGCGCGCTGGGCAGGGTCGCCCTTCGCCGCCCGGGTGAGCTTGTCGAGTTGGCGGGAGGCGCTTTCGAGGTCGGCCAGAGCGAGCTCGGTTTCGAGCACTTGCAGGCTGTTGAGCGGGTCGTCGTCGCCAGCGATGTCATCGTCGGCGAAGGAGCGCAGCACGTAGACGATGGCGTCGGTGTCGCGGATGTGCCCGAGGAAGGCGTTGCCGAGCCCTTCGCCGCGGTTGGCGCCCGACACCAAGCCGCCGATGTCGGTGAACTGCACCGTCGCCTGCACCGTTCGACGGCTGCGGCTCATTTCCGCGAGAGCGTCGAGGCGCTCATCGGCAACCCGCGCCACCCCCACGTTGGCCGTCTTGGTGGAGAAAGCGTGAGGCGCCGCGACCGCGTCGCCGCCGGCCAGGGCATTGTGAAGCGAGGTCTTGCCCGAGTTGGGGAGCCCCACGAATCCGAATCGTTCCATCGGCGGTTCTTCTTCGACGTTCCTGCTCGGCTTGAGGTTGACTGTCCCTGCTTGACTGGCTGCTCGGCGGCTGGGTCTGACGGAAGTGTGCAGCGCCTGATGAGGATCGTGCGTCCGTTGCCGGACGTCAAGCATGAGCGCCCGGCTGCGGGCGTCTCAGAGCGCCGTCAGCTGTTGCGGCCTACGTTCGGCTTGCGTCCGTGGTTCGCCTTCGAACGGCGAGCTTTGGCACGACGCTTGCTGGTGCGCTTGGACATGCCGGCCAGGCTAGCACCGTGCCGGCGCCGTTCAGCCCTCGCCGCCTCTGATGCGACATTTCTGTTGCTGCTTTATTTCTGTTGCTGCTTTATTTCTGTTGCTGCTTTGTTGCTGTCCCATCAGGGTCGGCCCTCCTGGCTAGCCAGTCCACGAGGTTGCTGTTTTGCTGCTGTTGCTGCTGCTTTGTTTCTGCCAGCTGGTCGTCGGGGCCGTGCGGTCTGGCTCTGCTCTGCTGCACGCTCGTGGCAGACTGGGGCGATGCTGCTGATCTACGATGGCCAGTGCGGCTTCTGCGTCCGTTCTGCTGCGTGGATCAAAGCTCGGCTTCCCGAGACGGCGCGAGTGGAACCGTGGCAGTCGCTGCCACTGGAGCGGCTCGGGCTGACACGAGCCGACGCGCAATCCTGCGTCTGGTGGATCGAGGGCGCCGACCTCGAATCAGCAGAAGTCGCCGGCGGCACCGACGATCACGCCGCCGTGAGCCCGGCGAAGTTCAGCGGATCAGACGCCATCGGACGCTCTCTGGTTGCCGCAGGCGGGATCTGGGCGGCCGTCGGGAAGGTCGTCATCCATCCCCCCGGACGCTGGCTGGCGGCCCCGGCCTACTCCTTGATCGCAGCGAACCGGCACCGACTGAGCCGCTTGGGGAACATCCGCCGCGCTCACTAGCATTGTCGGTATACACATCAACTAGCCAATTCCCTGGAGGAATGCCAATGATGAAGCGCCTGATCGCGCTGACAGCGGTCCTGTTGTCCTTCGCCCTGCTCGCAGCAGCCTGCGGCGATGACGACGACGAGACCGCCAGCACAGAAGACACGGCGACGGAAGAGTCTCAGGCTCAACCCGCCGAAGAGACGAGCGAGGCGATGACCGACGACGACGATCACGCCGACCATGACCACGACGACCACGACGAAGACGATCACGACGACCATGACCACGAAGACGGCGATTCGGAGACGTCAACGGATCTCCCGACCGTCGGCTTGGTCTACGACATCGGCGGCCGTGGCGACCAGTCGTTCAACGACTCCGCGGCGGCAGGCATCGAGCGGGCGGCGGCCGAACTCGGGATCGAGTTCACCGAGGCCTCGCCCGAGCCCGACGGATCGAACCGCGCGGAGATCATGCAGCTCGCCGCCAGCGAGCACGACATCGTAGTGGGCGTGGGCTTCCTCTATGAGAGCCCGGCCGCAGCGGTCGGCCCCGAGAACCCCGACACCATGTTCGGCGTGGTCGACTCTGGGATGCTCGACTTCAGCGCCGACCCGCCGGCGCCGTACGCCGACAACATCGCCGGTCTGGTGTTCGCCGAGCATGAAGGCTCGTTCCTGGTGGGCGCGGCAGCCGCGCTGAAGAGCCAGACCGGGACTATCGGCTTCATCGGCGGAGTACAGAACGTGGGCGGCTTGATCGAGCGCTTCCAGGCCGGCTACCACGCCGGCGCCCGTGCCGTCAACCCCGACATCGAGATCATCGACGACTACATCACCCAGGCGCCCGACATGGACGGCTTCACTTCGCCCGACCGGGCCAAAGAGATCGCTCTGGCCATGTACGAGGAAGGCGCCGACATCATCTACCACGCCGCCGGCGGCTCAGGCGCGGGCCTGTTCCAGGCCGCTCAAGAGCAGACCGCGGCCACCGGGTCGAAGGTCTGGACCATCGGCGTGGACTCCGACCAGTATTTGACCGCCGACCCCGGCGTGCGCGAGTTCATCCTGACTTCGATGCTCAAGCGCGTGGACTCCTCGATCTTCGAGATGATCAAGTCGGTGATCGAAGGAACCATGCAGCCAGGACCGACCAGCTACGACCTCTCCGTCGACGGGGTCGGCTACAGCACCTCAGGCGGCTTCATAGACGACATCGTCGATCAGCTGGAAGCCTTCCGCGAGCAGATCGTGTCCGGCGAGATCGTGGTGCCCACCGAACCATAGAGGCAGCAACAG
Source organism: Acidimicrobiaceae bacterium (assembly GCA_026708645.1). Classification (GTDB taxonomy): domain Bacteria; phylum Actinomycetota; class Acidimicrobiia; order Acidimicrobiales; family Aldehydirespiratoraceae; genus Aldehydirespirator. The sequence continues at coordinate 57,108 of JAPOUM010000004.1, forward strand.
GACTGCAGCAGCAGGACTGTTGTGACGCGATGAACGGGTCGGGCCTGTGTCCGGCCCGTTCATCGCGTGCGGTCGCATCCGACGGGCGTCATCACGTCCGGCGCATGCCGTCAAATCCGGGCGCTCTCTTGGTGTGTAGCGTTCGCTAGCGTTCACTTGCTTCAGAGTTCATCAGGGAGTCCGAGTGCCACAGGCTGAAACGCCAGGCTCAGAACCGAGATCTGAGCAAGCCACAGAGCCAGGCTCGGAACCGGCGCGAGCTCCTGCCATCGAACTGGCGGGCATCACCAAGCGGTTCCCCGGCGTCGTCGCCAACGACGACATCGAGCTGACAGTGGCCGAGGGCGAGATCCACGCCATATGCGGCGAGAACGGCGCCGGCAAGTCGACGCTGATGAAGATCCTCTACGGCATGCAGCCGCCCGACTCGGGGACCATCAAGATCCGCGGCGAGACCGTGGAGCTGCACTCGCCGGCGCGGGCCATCGAACTAGGCATCGGCATGGTTCATCAGCACTTCATGCTGGCCGATCAGCTCACCGTGCTGGAGAACGTGATCCTCGGCGCCGAGCCGATGCGCGCTCTGGGCCGCATCGACTTCAACGCCGGGCGCAGCCATCTCGACGAGGTCAGCAGGGCCTACGGACTCGACATCAACGCTGACGACCTGGTCGAGACCCTGGAGGTCGGCGAGCGCCAGCGGGTCGAGATCATCAAAGTGCTGTTCCGCGGGGCCAAGATCCTGATCCTCGACGAGCCCACCGCAGTGCTGGTGCCCCAAGAAGTGGACGAGCTGTTCTCGAACATCCGCGATCTCAAAGCCGGCGGCGCCACCGTGTTGTTCATCGACCACAAACTCGACGAGGTCTTGGAGATAGCGGACACGATCACCGTGCTGCGCCAGGGCCGCACCGTCGGCGCCGTCAAACCCGACGAGGTGACGGCGCGCGACCTGGCCGAGATGATGATCGGCTCGGAACTCCCCAAACCCGACGCCGGCGCCTCGACCGTCACCGACGAGGCAGCCTTGGAAGTCTCGGGGCTGCGAGTGCTCGGCGAGTCCGACCGTCCGGTCGTCGACGACGTGAGCCTGACGGTGCATCGCGGCGAGGTCGTGGGCATCGCCGGGGTCGAAGGCAACGGCCAGGCCGAGCTGGTGAACGCAATCATCGGCACAGCCGAGAGCGCTCAGGGCAGCATCCGCATGCTGGGCCGCGACATAACCGGTTCCTCGGTGCGCGCCCGGCGCGAGCTGGGCTTGGGCTACGTGCCTCAGGACCGCCACCAAGACGGGCTGCTTCTGGGGTTCAGCCTCTGGGAGAACAGCACTCTCGGCCACCAGACCGAAGAGCCGTATTCTCGCGGACCGTGGCTGAACCGCGAAGGCATGCGCAGCCGCGCCGAGCAGATCAAATCCCAGTTCGACGTGCGCACCCCCAACATCGACCTGTCGGCGCACGCCCTGTCGGGAGGCAATCAGCAGAAACTGATCGTGGGACGCGAGATGGTGGCGGATCCTGCGGTGTTCATCGCCAACCACCCCACCCGAGGAATAGACGTCGGCGCCCAGGCTGCGGTGTGGGAACACATCCGCAACGCCCGCGCCGAAGGCTTGGCGACTCTGCTGGTGTCGGCCGACCTCGAAGAGCTGATCGGACTGTCGGACACGATCGTGGTGATGTTGCGCGGGCGCCTGGTGGCTCGTCTCGACCCAGGAGAAATCACTCCCCGAACTCTGGGGGCCTACATGACCGGCGCCGCGCTCGAAACCGAGGTCTCAGCCAGTGAGTGAGCGCCCCATGTCGAGGCGACGCGCCCGATGAACGAACGGTTCGCTCGCCGTCTGGTGCTGACCGCGGCAGCGCCGGTGTCGGCGTTGGTGATCGCGATCGTGCTGTCGACGCTCGTGCTGCTGATATCGGGCAGCAACCCCATCAGCGCCTATCTGGACATGCTCGAGCACGGCAGCAAGCTCGAAACCCAAGTCGACATCCTCAATCGGGCCACGCCTCTCTATCTGGCGGGCGTGGCAGTGGCCATCGGTTTCAGGATGAACCTTCTCAACATCGGCGTGGAGGGCCAGTATCTGCTGGCCTTCATCGTCGCGGCGCATCTCGGCGCTCAGGTGGAGCTGCCGCCGGTGCTTCACATCGCATACGTCCTGGTGATCGCCATGGCAGTGGGCGGCGCCTTCGCGGGTCTCGCCGGAGTGCTGAAAGTGACCCGAGGGGTCAACGAGGTGATCTCCACGATCATGCTCAACTCGGTGGTGATCTCGGGCCTGGCCGCATGGTGGATCGTGGAATGGCAGGCCGGAGGCGAAATATCGGCCACTGGGGGCCGGGTCGGCACCGAGCCCATCGACGAGAGCAGGCTCATGCCTGACATCAACTCCTGGCTGGAGGCATTCACCCGCGAGGTGAAATTCGGCAAAGAGCTCACCGGAATGCTGGTCGTCGCAGTGGTGGTCGGGGTTCTCTACCACGTTTTGCTGACCCGCACGGTCCTGGGTTTCGACCTGCGCTCCAGCGGCGCCAACCAGCAAGCGTCGCACGTCGGCGGGATATCGCCCAAGCGCATGATCGTGATCGCCATCGTGCTGTCGGGCGTGGTGGCAGGGCTGGTGGGCATGCCCGAGTTGATGGACGCCGGCTACTACCCGTCGAACCCGATCAGCCTGCTGGGCTTCTGGGGCATCGCGGTGGCGCTGCTGGGGCGCAACCATCCAGCCGGGGTGGCTGTGGCCGCGCTGATCTTCGCTTTCTTGGACATCTCCTCGGGGATACTGCAAGTCACGGGAGCGGCGTCGCGTGAGATCGTCGAGATCATGAAAGGCCTGATCATCCTGACCGCTGTGATCGCCTACGCGGTGGTGAATCGCATCCGCGCACGCGACGAGGCGGCCGCCGCGGCCGCGGCGATGGCGGACCCGCCGGCGCCTCCCCGCACTCCGCCGGCCCCGGCAGAAATGCCCGTGTGATGTCGTCGCTGTCAGGCTTGCTGGGCAGGCAGCCGACCTGGGTCCGCTGGATGATCTACGCCGCGGTCGGCGTGTTCGTGCTGACCGTGGTGCAAGGCTTCAGCGGCACTGAGCGGCTCACAGCGATCACCACGTCGCAGGCCATGTTGAGATGGTCGGTGCCGATCCTGCTCGCCGGGCTCGGCGGAATGTTCTGCGAGCGGGCCGGGGTCGTCAACATCGGCCTCGAGGGGATGCTGATCCTGGGCACTTGGTTCGGCGCCTGGGGCGCGGTCACCTACGGCGGCTGGGCTGGTCTGCTGATCGGCATGATCGGCGGCGCCCTCGGCGGCTTGATCCACGCGGTCGCCACCGTGACCTTCGGGATCGATCACATCATCTCGGGAGTTGCGATCAATGTGACTGCGCCCGGTTTAGCGAGATTCCTGTCCTCGGAGGTATTCATCAACACCGAAGGCGGCTCTATCACGCAGTCGCCGCGCACCCCCGGACTGGGGAAATTCACGTTCCCGTTCCTGGCTGGCGGCGACCTGTTCGGCTGGGACACTCCCGACGTTCTCGGCTGGTTCACCCGGCAGGACTGGTTCTTCGTGTCTGACTTCACCGGACTGGCAAAAGGGCTGGTGGCGCAGCTGTCGCTGGCCACGATGCTCGCCTTCGCGCTGGTGCCTTTCAGCGCCTGGCTGCTCTGGCGCACCCGCTTCGGACTGCGGCTGCGCATCTGCGGCGAGCACCCTGTGGGCGGCGAGACTCAGGGCGTCAACATCTATCTCTACAAGTACATCGGCGTGATGATCAGCGGCGCCCTGGCCGGGTTCGGAGGCGCCTTCATCGCCAGCCCCGAACTGTCGGGAATCTACCTGGAGGGCCAGACCAACGGGCGGGGGTTCATCGCCCTGGCGGCAGTGATCTTCGGCAACTGGCGACCGGGCGGGATCATGGCCGGAGCGCTGCTGTTCGGCTATCCCTTCGGGTTGGGCCTGCGCGACCTGGACGGTTCGGCGTCGCATGCGCTGCTGCTGATCAACACCATCGCGCTCTTGAGTGTCACCGCGTGGGCGCTCAGCCGGCGCCGGCGTGTGGACGCGGCGCTTGCCGCTGTGCTCGGGCTGGGCGCGGCGCTGTGGTACTTCCTGTCCTCGACGGTGCCCGACTGGTGGATCTCGATCCTGCCGTTCGTGATCGTGCTGGTGGTGCTGATCTTCTTCTCGCAGCGGCTGCGAATGCCTCAAGCGAACGGGATCATCTACCGCAAGGGCGAGTCTTAGCCTGCCGCTGCTGTAGCCGTCGGCTGCTGCGCGCCAGCACCGGCGAAAGTTAGAGTCTCGACGATGCTCAGCGAGTCACAGCTGGCCGACTGGCGGCGCGACGGCTTCTTGAAGCTGCCGGGTCTGGCGCCCGTCGAACGCTGCGAAGCGCTCAAAGCCCATGTCGGCGAGCTGCTGGCGGGCGTCGACAACGCCGGAGACGGCCCCGGCGACGGCGCTTTGACGGTCTTCTCGACCACCGAGCAGAGCCACGCCCAAGACGAATGGTTCCTGGGCTCGGGCGACACGGTGCGCTGGTTCCTGGAGGACGGCGCCGTCGTCGACGGAAAGCTGACTCGTCCCTTGCCGCTCGCGGTCAACAAGCTGGGCCATGCCATGCACGACCTGGACCCGGTGTTCGACGAGTTCTCGCGTGCGCCGGAGTTGGCGGCTGTGGTCGACGGCCTGGGAATGAACGACCCGAAGCTGCTGCAGTCGATGTACATCTTCAAGCAGCCGGGCATCGGCGGCGAGGTGATATGCCACTGCGATCACAGCTTCTTGTGGACCGAGCCGCAGAGTGTGATCGGCCTGTGGTTCGCCGTCGAGGACGCCACCGTCGACAACGGCTGCCTGTGGGCCGTCCCCGGCGGGCACCGGATACCGGCCAAGACCCGCTTCCGGCTGGTCGACCCCGACGACCGCAGTCTGGGCGCTGTGACCGACGTGCTCGACGAGACCCCCTACCCGACCCAGGATCTGGTGCCGCTGGAAGCGGCCGCCGGGACTCTGATCGCCTTGCACGGCACGCTGCCGCACTACAGCGCCGCCAACACTTCGCCGCGCAGCCGTCACGCCTACACGCTGCACATCATCGACGGCCGCGCCGACTATCCGGCCGACAACTGGCTGCAGCGCGGCCCCGACCTGCCCCTGCGAGGCTTCTGACAGCGCCCGGCCTCTTGATCGGGCATCCGCCCAGACCGCTAGATCGGCAGCAGAGGATCCCTGCTCGTGCTGCGCTTGGGCCTGCCGCGGACGACTATCAGGTAGAGCGACGCCGACACGATCAGCACGAGGCTCATCCAGATGTTGACTCGCAGTCCCCACAGCAGACTGGCCGTGTCTATGCGCAGAGCCTCGATCCAGAGCCGCCCCAGACCGTAGCCCAGCACATAGAACGCCAGAATCGATCCGGGCCTGTCCACACGACGCGGGTCGCCGACGAGCCCCGCAGCCGCTAAGCGGCGTCGCCGTCGTCTGCGGTCGATCATCACCAGCACAACGCACAGCGCCAGATTCCACAGCGCCTCGTACAGGAAAGTCGGATGGAACGTCTCCGCGTCAGAGTAGCCGGTGTGGCGATGCGACTCTTCGATTTCCAGACCCCAAGGCAGATCCGTGGGCGAGCCGTAGAGCTCCTGGTTGAACCAGTTGCCCAGGCGCCCGACAGCCTGCGCCAGAGGCAGCGACGGCACTATCGCGGCGAGCGTCTCGCCGCGGTCCATGCCTTGGCGGCGCATCATCCAGAGCCCCGCCAGGATGCCCGCCGCCATGCCGCCCGGAATTCCCAGGCCCCCCTCCCATATGGCCAGAGCCTCCAGCCAGCCGTCGTCAGCGAAGCGTCGCCAGTCGGTGATCACATGGTAGAGCCGGGCGCCGATCAATCCGGCGGGCACCGCCCACAGAGCGATCCGGCTGATCTGCTCGGGGTCGTTGCCTCGGGCCTGCCAGCGCCGCCGCGACATCCACACGGCGGCCACCACCCCCAGAGCGATCATCGCTCCGTAGGCGCGCAACTCCAGCGGACCCAACTCCAAAGAGTTGCGCGACGGGCTGGGTATCGAGATCAGCAGGCCGCTCGCGCCGACGCCCAGCGTGCTCATGGCCGCCGCTCGGTGCTGTCGCCGCTCCGCAACAGGCGCCGGGCCGGAACTGTGTGGCGGATCACCGCCGAGCAGCTGGTCACGGCTGAGCCGGACTGTAGCTGAGCCGGACTCACTGATCTCCGCCTGCGCTACGCCAGTATGCGGCGGCCGGCGACGGCGAGGTCATCATCAGGCTCTGTGACCGCGGCCAGCAGACCCGGCACCGCGGCGAGCCGGTTGGCGGCGAAGAACCTGGCCAGAACTGCCCGGTCCTGCGCGGTTTCGGGATCACCGAGTCTGGTGGCTGCCACAGCCCCGTCGGCGAGAGCGGCGCCGCCGGTGGTGACGGCGAGCATCTTCAGGTAGGGGCCCGCGGCGGCCAGCCGCTGGGGCGGATCCTCCGCCAGCAGCCATTCGCCTGCTTCGGAGGTCGCCTGCCGGGCCGCCTCCAGACGGTCTCTCACCGGTTCCAGCCCGGCGACGCCTGCGAGGGACTCGACCGTGGTGGCGACGCCCGCCAGATGGTCGCGGACCGCCGCGCCGTCGCGCATCGTGAGCTTGCGCCCCACCAGGTCGGCGCCTTGAATTCCGTTGGTCCCCTCATAGATGGGCGCGATCCGGGCGTCGCGATAGTGCTGGGCCGAGCCGGTCTCCTCGACGAAGCCCATCCCGCCGTGCACCTGCAAGCCGACGCTCACCAGCTCGCAGCCCAGATCAGTAGCCCAAGCCTTGGTCAACGGCGTCAGCAGCGCGGCCTGCTCGCCGGCGGTTTCACGCGCTGCCGGATCGGCGCCGTTGTGTGCCCGGTCGATCGCCTCGGCGTTGCGGTAGGCCAGACCGCGCATGGCGCTCACACCCGAGCGCATGTCCAGCAGCATCCGCCGCACGTCGGGATGCTCGATGATCGCAGCGCTCCCGCCTGCGGGCGTGCCCTCGGCTCTGCCCTGGCGACGCTCGCGGGCGTAGGCGAGGGCCTGCTGATAAGAGCGCTCCGCTATGGCCGGTCCTTGCAAGCCCACGCTCAAACGGGCGTGGTTCATCATGGTGAACATGGCCCTCATGCCGCCGTTCTCCTCGCCCACCAGGAAACCCACTGCGCCGTCTTCGTCGCCGTAGGCCATGACGCAGGTCGGGCTGGCGTGGATCCCGAGCTTGTGCTCTATCGACACGCAGCCCAAATCGTTGCGAGGCCCGAGCGAGCCGTCGTCGTCGATCAGATGCTTGGGCACCAGAAAGCAGCTGATGCCCCTGGTTCCGGGCGGCGCCTGCGGGGTGCGGGCCAGCACCAGATGCACGATGTTGTCGGCGAGGTCGTGCTCGCCGTAGGTGATGAATATCTTGGTGCCGAACAGACGGTAAGAGCCGTCGGGCTGCGGAACCGCCCGGGTGGCCACCGAGCCGAGATCCGAGCCCGCCTGAGGCTCGGTGAGGTTCATGGTGCCGGTCCAGGCGCCTGTGGCCATCGCCGGCAGGTAGCGGGCTTTCTGTTCGGCCGTGCCGTGGGCGTGCAACATGTTGATCGCGCCCTGGGTCAGCAAAGGACACAGCGACCAGGCCATGCAAGCCGCAGTGAACATCTCCTCCACTGCTATGCCCACCAGGTTCGGGAAGCCGCCCCCGCCGTAGTCGGGATCGATCGACAATGCTCCCCAGCCTGCTGCGACATAGGCGTCGTATGCGGCCCGGAAGCCTTCCGGCGTCACGACCGAGCCGTCGGCGAGCCTGCGCGAGCCTTCGGTGTCGCCGACGCGGTTGAGCGGGGCGATCACCTCCTCAGCGAAGCGGGCGGCCTCCGCCAGAAGCTGGTCGACCACTTCGGGGTCGACGTGCTCGAACTCCTCCAGTTTGGCCAGTCCGTCCAGATCGGCGACATGGCGCAGATTGAAGGCGATCTCCGCGAGGTCTACTTTGTAATCGCTCATCAGCCGTGAGATTACCCGTGAACGCCGAGGTTCGTGAGAGTCTCGGCTTGTTCGGGCTCTTCGGGTTCTTGCGGCTCTTCGGGTTCTTGCGGCTCTTGCGGTTGGGCGGCTTCGCGGCGGTCGCTGAGCACTCTGTTGATCTCGGCGCCCACGAGCAGGCCCATCGACAGCAGATACAGCCAGACCAGCAGGATCAGCGCTCCGCCGAGCAGGCCGAACACCGCGTTCATGCCGCCGGCCGCGGCGTCGAGGTAGCCGCGGAAACCCAGCGAGACCGCCAGCCACCAGACGGTGCTGACCACCGCTCCCAACAGATCGGCGCGCCAAGGAGTGTGACGCCGAGGCGCCAAGTGGTAGATGCAGGTCGCCCATGACACCACCACCACGAACACGACCGGCCACCGGAACCAGTCCCATGCCGTGCTCAGCGAAGCGCCGGCGCCGAAACGGTCCGCCAGCTCCTCTCCGACGCCCAGCAGCGGGCCCACCACCACCATCAGGGCGACCAGGGCCGACACCACCACGGTGAACAAAGTCAGCAGGACGCCCATGATCCGGGCGGAAAGCCAGTTTCTGCGAGTGTCGTGTCCGTAGGTCACGTCCAGCGCGCCCACCACAGCGGTGAAGCCCCGTGACGACGCGAAGGCGGTGAGTGCGATGCCGACGGTGATGAGCCCGGCGTTGGAACGCTCGAAGAGGTCCTCAACCGTGGCTCGCAGCGTGTTGTCGCTGCCGAAGATCTCCGTCATCCGGTCCAAGAGCCACTGCTCGGTGTCGGTTGCGGCGTCAGCACCGATCAACACGTCGAGAGAGCCCAGAGCCGCCGCGAACACGATCACAGCCGGAAACAGCCCGAGCAGCCCGAAGAAGGCGATCTCGGCCGACAGTCCGCCGATGCGGGCTCGCGACCACCCTTCACGGAACTCGCCCACCAGCCGCAGCGTCTCACGCCCAGCAGCGCGAATCGAATGCAGCGAGAGGCGCGCCATGCCCGTCCGATGCTACGCCTCTACGAGAAGCGCAGCACCGCGAGCGCTCCACGCACTCCGCTCAGGCTGCGGCCTCGCCGGCGTGCGAGCACGGCCGGCTCTCGTCCGCTCGGCCCCTGTTAAGGCGCTCGGTCGGCTAGCCTCGCACTCACATCCGAGCTCGCATCGAGTTCGCCCAGAAGAGAGGTAATCATGCGCTTCAAGAATTCGACACGGCTCATCGCTGCCGCAGCTGTCTTGGCACTGCTCGGCGCAGCATGCGGCGGCGACGACGATGATCCCGGCGACGTCACGGCCGCGTTCGTGCTGGTGGGGCCGGTCGGCGACGCCGGGTGGAACTGGGCGCACGATCAGGGCCGTCAGTACGCCGAGGACGAGACCGGGGCCACGACGCTGTTCGTCGAGAGCGTCCCCGAGAACGCAGAAGACTTCAAGGCGGTGGCCATCGACTACATCGAGAACGAGGACGCCGACGTCATCTTCGGAACCTCTTTCGGTTATATGGATCCGATGCTCGAGCTCGCTGAGGAGTACCCCGACGTCGTGTTCGAGCACGCCTCCGGCTACAAGATGAACGACTCCAACTTCGGCAACTACTTCGGGCGCATGTACCAGCCGCGCTACCTGTCGGGCATGGCCGCGGGCGCCATGACCGAGACCGGTCGCCTGGGATACGTGGCCGCTTTCCCGATCCCCGAGGTGATTCGTGGGATCAACGCCTTCACCCTCGGCGTGCGCGAGGTCAACCCGACGGCCGAAGTCCATGTCGTGTGGACCTCCACCTGGTTCGACCCGGCGGTGGAAGGCGACTCGGCCAAAGCTCTGCTCGAATCCGGCGCCGACGTGATCGCCATGCATCAAGACTCGACAGCCGCGGGCGTGGAGGCGCAGAATGCGGGCGCTCGCTGGGTCGCCTACAACTCCGACATGCGCGAGTTCGCGCCTGACGCTTTCATCACTGCTCCGGTGTGGAACTGGGGCCCGCGTTACGCCGCCACGATCGAGGCGGTCGCGGACGACAGCTACACGCCAGGCTCGTACTGGGGCGGCATGGCCGACGGCATCGTCGATCTGGCGCCGCTCGCCGATGACGTGCCGTCCGGCATCGCTGACCGGATCAACGAGGTGTCCGAGCAGATCCGCGAAGGCGAATGGGACGTGTTCACCGGCGAGATACGCGGCCAAGACGGCGCCGTGCGAGTCGCCGAGGGAGCGACCATGACCGACGGCGACATGCTGGGCATGGACTGGTTCGTCGAAGGCGTCGTAGGCGACCCCGGGGCCTGATCGCGACTGATCCGCCGATCTGACGACTGATCGATCCGGGAGACGCGCGGGCCGATGAAAGTCGGTCGCGTCGCTGCTGTGTCATCGCCGCCGGAGTTCGCTGCTCTCACGGGAGGCTCGGGCCACGGCCGCGCCACGAACGGACGCTGTTGGATCGCCGATCCGCTCGGCCTCTGAAGACGTTGCTCGCTGTCGACCTTCGGGGAATCCGCAAGGAGTTCCCGGGGGTCGTGGCGTGCGACGGCGCCAGTCTGTCGGTGCGGGCAGGCACCATCCACGCGCTGCTCGGAGAGAACGGGGCAGGCAAAACCTCGCTCGTGAACGTGCTCGGCGGCGTCTACCTGCCCGACGCCGGCGAGATCCGGGTTCACGGCGCTCAGCGGCAATTCCACTCGCCCGCGGACGCGATCGCCGCCGGCATCGGCATGGTCCATCAAGAGTTCCGTCTGGTGCCCACCCTGACGGTGGCCGAGAACATCGCTCTCGGCTCGGCGCCGCGCTACCTGAACATGGCCCGGATCAACGAGCGGGTGTCGCGCCTGGCGTCCGCCTACTCGCTCGACGCCGACCCCACCCGGCCTGTGTGGCAGCTCTCCGTCGGCGAGCGACAGCGGGTGGAGATACTCAAGGCGCTGTGGCGCGACGCCGACGTTCTGGTGCTCGACGAGCCGACGGCGGTGCTCACGCCCACCGAAGCCGACGACTTGGCTCTGGCTCTGCGCGCCATGGCCGACCGCGGGCGGTCGGTGGTCTACATCAGCCACAAGCTCGACGAAGTCCTGTCCGTGTGCGACGAGGCGACCGTGCTGCGCGGCGGGGTCACTGTCGCGCAGCAACTCAGCCTGACCGGAGTCGAGCGATCAGACCTGGCTCAGATGATGGTCGGCGAGGCGGCAGCCGAGACGCCGCGTCCGCCGGAGCAGGATTCCGGCGAAGTAGTCCTGGCACTGGAATCCGTCTCAGCGCTGAGCGATCGGGGCCTGCCTGCTCTGAGGTCGGTCGACCTTGATGTGCGTTCCGGTGAGATCGTGGGTGTCGCCGGGGTCTCCGGCAACGGCCAGAGGGAACTGGCAGAGGTCGTCGCGGGGCTGCGCCCGCTGACTTCGGGAACGGTGCGCCTGCTGGGTGACGACGTCGCCGGCTCGTCACCGAAGGCGCGCTCCCGCAGCGGGCTGGGCTATGTGCCCGAAGACCGTCTCGGCGTCGGCCTCGCCCCCCGCATGTCCGTCGTCGACAACTCAGTCATGCGCTCCTACCCCGCCATGCGCCGCGGCGTCATGCTGGACCTGAGACGCTGCGAGGATTTCTGCAAGCAGCTCGTCGACCGCTTCGGAGTGCGGGTGGGGCGCATGCACGACCACGCCAGCGCGCTCTCCGGCGGCAACCTCCAGCGGCTGCTGCTGGGACGCGAACTCTCCGGCGAGCCGAGAATCCTGGTCGCGGCCCAACCCACGAGGGGTCTCGACGTGGCCGGCATCTCCGCCATTCAAGAACAGATCGTGGCGCAGCGCAATGCCGGTGTGGGCGTGCTGCTCGTGTCTGAGGATCTCGACGAACTGCTGGCTCTGTCCGATCGGCTGGTCGTGATGTACGAGGGTCGCATCGCGGCCCGACTCGACCCCAGAACCGCGACACGGGCCGAGGTGGGCGCGAAGATGGCCGGCAGCGGCGCATGACCGAACCGACGAGCGCGACTCTGCACACCGTGTCACGCGGGCGCCCTCACTGGCATCGCGGCCTGACCCGACCCGTGCTGCAGAGACGCTCCGACGTGATTCCGGCGGTCCAAGCCTGCGCTTTCGTGATCGGCATCGCTGTCGCCTTGATAGCCGGAGCGCTGCTTCTGCTGACCGCTGGACACGACCCGGCCGAGGTCTACGGCCGAATGCTCGAATCGTCGCTGGGCGGCACGGATTCGATCTCGCGGACGCTGCTGCGAGCGACGCCTCTCGCTTTGTCGGGGCTGGCAGTGGCCGTCGCCGGCTCGATGGGCTTGTGGAACATCGGCGCCGAAGGCCAGATAATGGCAGGCGCCACGGTCGCTGCGGGCCTGGCGATGACAGCGGGCGACCTGCCGGGACCGGTGCTCATCGTGGCGATGATCGCCGCCGGCGCAGTGGGCGGCACGGTGCTCATGGCGGTTCCGGCACTGGCCCGCGCCTACCTGGGCGTCAGCGAGATCATCACTACTCTGATGCTCGTCGAGGTTGCGATCCGCGTGGTGGAATGGCTCGAGACGGGACCGTGGAAAGACCCCGACTCGCAGGGTTTCGCACTGATCGAGCCACTGCCCGAGCAGGCTGCGCTGCCGGGCCTGTTCGGCCGCTCGCACATCGGAGTCATCATCGCGGCAGCGCTGCTGGTGGTTTTCTGGCTCACCTTGTCACGAACTGCGTGGGGCTACGAACTGAGGCTGGCCGGATCGTCTCCAGCGACAGCGCGCTACGCGGGCATCTCACTGCAACGCAAAGTGCTGATCGCGCTGGTGCTGTCGGGCGCGCTGGCGGGCCTGGCGGGGGCAGTCGAATTGACGGGGACAGCCACCCGTCTCGATCCAGGCCTGTCCAACGGATACGGCTTCGCCGGAATCATCGTGGCGGCATTAGCGCTGATGCGGCCCTCCGGCGTGGCGGCGGTGGCTTTCGTGTTCGGCGCGGTGCAGGTGGGCGGACAGTCCATTCAGACGCTCGGGGTGACGAGCTCGATCTCCACGATCCTGCAGGCCATGATCCTCGTCGGGGCGCTGGTCGCTTCCGTGCTGCTCAACTACCGAATCCGCTGGGTTCGTCCCGTAGGCCATGACACAGCAGACAGCGACAAAGCAAGCAACGGCACAGCAAGCGACGGCGCAGCGGGCGACGGCACCGCCGCACCCATTCTGTCCACCGGTCAACCAGCATCCGGTAACACAGCAAGCAGCGGCACCGCAAGCGACGGCACCGCCGCACCCATTCTGTCCACCGGTCAACCAGCATCCGGTAACACAGCAAGCAGCGGCACCGCAAGCGACGGCACCGCCGCACCCATTCTGTCCACCGGTCAACCAGCATCCGGTAACACAGCAAGCAGCGGCACCGCAAGCGACGGCACCGCCGCACCCATTCTGTCCACCGGTCAGCCAGCATCCGGTAACACAGCAAGCAGTGACACCGCAAGCGACGGCACCGCGGGTGACAGCACTGCAGCGGCGACATCTCCGTCGGATGCGGCGGCGGCTAGTGACGCCGCGTCGCAGGCTGAGGACGAGGACGGTGGCGAGAGCGAGACTGAAGCCGGGGACGGGGGCGAAGCTGAGAGCGAGGCCGGGGACGAGGACGAGAGCGAAGACGGGGGCGATTCCGCAGGCACCCCAACGAACCCGGGTGTCGTCGAATGACTGAAACGGCGGTCATCGGCCTGCTCGTGGCGACCGTGCAGTTCGCCACGCTGATCTATTTGGCGGCGCTGGGCGAGCTCATCGTGGAACGCTCAGGCGTGCTGAACCTCGGAGTGGAGGGCATGATGGCCATGGGGGCCGTCTCGGGCTTCATCATGGCGCTGGCCACTGACAGCCCGTGGATCGGATTCGCTTTCGCGGCTCTCGTCGGCATGGCTGTCGCGGGCATTCACGCAGTGGTGAGCGTCGTGATGGGCGCCGGTCAGGTGGTGTCCGGCCTGGCTGTCACGATCGGAGGTCTGGGACTCGCCGCCTTCATCGGCCAGGACGCCGTGCGCGAGCGCGCCGACGCCGTGTTCACTGACATGAGCATCGCACCCCTTGCCGACATTGCTTGGATCGGTCCGATCCTGTTCGATCAGCCGCCGGTCGTCTACCTGGCTGTGGTCTTGGGCGGCGCAGTCTGGTTCGTCTTGAATCGCACCCGCCTGGGGCTCGCCTTGCGTGCGGTCGGAGAATCAGCGTCGACGACGGACTCGGTCGGCCATTCGGTGACGCTCCTGCGCTCAGGCGCCGTGCTGGTCGGCGGCGCTTTCGCGGGGGCCGCCGGTTCCTTCTTGTCGCTCTACATGGCCGCAGGCTGGACCGAGGGCCTCATCGCCGGCCGCGGCTGGATAGCTGTGGCACTGGTCATCTTCGGAGCGTGGCGACCCGGGCGACTGGCCGCCGGTTCGCTGCTTTTCGGTTTCACGCTGGCTTTGCAGCCCAGAGTCCAGACCTTCGACCTGGAAATCCTCGGGCTGCAGGTGAACACGATCTCGCCTGCGCTGCTCGGCATTCTGCCGTTCTTGCTGACCGTCGTCGTGCTCATCGCCATCAGTTTCCGCGCGAGGCATCGACCCAACCCCGCACCGGCAGCACTGACGATCCCCTACCGCCGCGAAGAACGCTGACGAACCACCACCCCGCGCCGTCGTCACTGACCCACACATGAGTATCAGTCACGCCGGCCGCGAAGAACGCTGACGAACCACCACCCCGCGCCTCGAGCGGCACCCCAACCGAAAGCCTGCACTCACCGGAACGCCGCCAACAACACCGACAGACTGCGGCTGCGGCTCTAAACCTGACGACGAACACGACAAGCACAAGACCTTCGACCGCCAGACCGCTAGAACGCCGACGAACCACGACGCCGCTCGCCCATGGACACAGACCCGACGCTCGCGGCGTGACGCTCGAAACGCTTGATCAGTCGCGACCATGCGACACCGCGGAAGAGATTCGGCCGTCAACCTGTGGATGAACCCCGGACAATGCCTCAATACCGTCTACCACACTGGCACCGCGGAGGAGACTCGGCCGTCGACCTGTGGATGAACCTCGGGATTGCTGTGAACAACCCTGTGCAAATAACCACAGATTCCGCTTGAGCCTGTAGAGAACTCCGCGACACAGAACTCTGCGACGAGAACTCCGCTACAGGGAACTCTGCGGCGCTACTGTCACATGATGCGAAAGCTGCTGCCGGAACCTGCGTCCGATGTGGATCCGATGGAGCTCTACCCCTCTCTGGCGCGACCGAGACCGGCGAGCAGGCCTTGGCTGATGCTCAACATGATCTCGGCGGCTGACGGCGCCAGCGCCATCAACGGAGTCAGCGAACCGTTGGGCAACCCGGCCGATCAAGCCGTGTTCTCGGCGGTGCGAGCCTGCGCCGACTGGATAGTGGCCGCTGCCGACACCGTGCGAATCGAGCGCTATCAGATACCTCGCCCGTCTCAAGCCGCTCGACGAGCACGACTCGCAGCGGGCCGGCCCGAACAGCCCGGACTGGCCGTGGTGAGCGGCAGCCTCGACCTCGCCTCAGACCTGCCGCTCTTCGCCGATCAGCGCCCGGGTGAGCGGCTGCCGCTGATCCTCACGGGTCGAAGCGCCGACCCCGAAGCGGTAGAGGCGCTCAGCGGCGTGGCTGAGGTGGTGAGACTGGCCTCGCCTCAGCCTCAACCGGCTGAGATCATGGCGGAACTGCAGCGCCGCGGCGCAGACGTGGTGCTGAGCGAAGGGGGGCCCACGTTCAACGGGCAGCTCGCCGACGCGGCAATGATCGACGAGCTGTGCCTGTCGGTGGCGCCGCTGCTGGCGGGAGGCGACAGCACGAGGATCGTTCACGGATCGCGGCAGTCGCTGCCGCTGGAACTGCGCATGGATCATCTGCTCGAAGAATGCGGCACGCTGTTCGTCCGCTACCTGTGCAGCGGCCGCCGCAAGCCCGGCCCGAAGCAGTAGCCGCACAGCCCTGTCGTTGCCATTCGACCGGCCCGATGCGGGACAGGCCGCAAGCCCGGCCCGAAGCAGTAGCCGCACAGCCGGCCCGCTGACGCTGCTCGCAGCCGCATGTGGGAGGCTTCTCATCGCGAGGCGCTCCCGGCCGACTCGGAGACAGTCGGAACAGGCCACGCTTCGACCTCGCCGTAGGGCACTCGCTCGGGTCTCCCCAGCATCAATGCGGGCACCATCACAGCCGCCGCGACCAAGGCCACCGCCAGACGGCGACGACGGTAGACGGCCTGGGGCAATCGCGCGGCCCGAACGTCCGGCGAGGCTGCCGAGCAGCATCGTTGCTGAACTGCTCGGGCGACCGCTTCGCCCCGCAGCGGCGCGGCCGGCTCGCCCACCAGTTCAAACACTTGTTCATGCACGATGTCAGCTTCGCGCGGGCCTGTGACATCGGGATGCTTGACAGCAAACGTTTGTTCTGAAAACATGTGTATAATTGGAACGGAAGCCTGCATTCGATCACCTCCCAGCTCAACGTCGAACCCGCCTCTTAGTCGCAACATCGATGCAGGATTTCGTTTGAGCAAACTTTTGTTCACAAACCCTACCAGCAAACATCCGTTCATGCAACGGGTGTTTGCCTGATCCAGATAGGAGCAACACCATGCCATCCCGCCCCTACCGCAAGCCGCTCAGCGGCCGTCGTCGGCAGATCCTCGACGCGATCATCGAGTTCCAGAAGGAGCACGGCTTCTCGCCGTCGATGCGCGAGATCGCCGCCAAGGTCGGCCTGAAGTCCCCGGCTTCGATAAAAGCTCACCTCGGGGTGCTCAACGAGGCCGGCTACGTGCGGGTCGATCCCATCCGTCCCCGAGCCATCGAAGTGCGCTACGACGAGAACACCGGCGCCGCGGTCGAGCGCAGCCCGGTGCGCCACGTGCCGCTCGTCGGGGCTGTGGCCGCCGGTGCAGGCGTGCTGGCCGCGGAGAACGTGGAAGAACTGGTGCCGGTGCCGGCGAACCTCGCCGGCGAAGGCGACCTCTTCATGCTGCAGGTGCGCGGCGCCTCGATGACCGACGCCGGCATCTTCGACGGCGACTATGTGGTGTGCCGCTCCCAGAACACGGCCGATGACGGCGAGATCGTGGTGGCCGGGATCGAAGACGGCCAAGAGGCCACCGTCAAGCGGCTGCGTCGCCGCTCCGGCCCCAAGCCGATCGTGCTGGAACCTGCGAACGAGGCGTTCAGCTCCGTGGAGTACGGCCTCGATGAAGTGACCATCTACGGCAAGGTGGTCACCATGATCCGCCGCTACTGACGACCGGCGCCCTGCTGCCAGGCGCAGCGGGAGCGCTGATGCCACCAGCCCCGAGCCGCTGCTAGCACCCGGTCGCCTCTCCCCCGCCCCGCAATGCCGTCAACCAACGCCATAAACCAGCCCCCAGCCCCCGCGTGACCGGTGCGGAGTCCGCCGGTTCGCCTGTCGGCCTGTCTGCCCAACCCGGCCTAGCCCGGCCTGGCTGCTAGACCGGCTCGAACTGGCTGCTAGACGGGAGTGGTGAGCAGGGTTTTGAGGGCTCTGTGAACCGTCGTCAGGTCGGATCGTTCGACGCGCTCGGCGGCTGCGTGAGCCAGCAGCGGATCTCCAGGGCCGAAGTTCGACGCGGGCACGCCACGAGCAGAGAAGAAGGCTGCGTCGGTCCAACCCAGCTTGGCGCGCGCCGGCGCTCCCGACATCCGCACCAACTCCACCAGCAGAGGATCTTGCAGCCCCGGCAGAGCTCCCGGCGCCGAGTCGACGACTTCGACGTTGTCACCGTCGTCGAGCACCGGGGCGAGCAGTTCCCGGATGTGCTCGGAGGCTTGGGCGACGCTGCGGTCAGGCGCGAAACGGTGGTTCAAGAGCAGTTTCGCCTCGTCGGGCACCACATTGCCGGCCACGCCGCCGCTCACCGCCACCGCTTCGAGGCCTTCTCGGTATTCGCAGCCCTCGATCACGGGCAGTCGCGGGCGGTAATCCGCAGCCACCGCCAGCACGCCGGCCAACCTGTGTATGGCGTTGCGGCCCATCCAGCCCCGAGCCGAATGAGCTCTTTTGCCGCGCAAGGTCACCTCGAAACGCATGGTGCCCTGACAGCCGGCCTCGACCACACCGTTGGTCGGCTCGCCCAGCAGCGCCACATCGGCTTGCAGCAGATCCTCACGAGCCGCGGCCACCTCCAGCAGCCCGTTGTCGGCCGCCCCGACCTCTTCGCGGGCGTAGAACACGAAAGTCACGTCAACCGCGGGCGCGCTCACGCTGAGCGCCAAGTCGAGCAGCACCGCCACCCCGCCTTTCATGTCGACTGATCCCAGACCCCACAGCACGTCGCCATCTATTCGAGGCTCGGCGTTGTTGTTGGCGGGAACCGTGTCGGTGTGGCCGGCCAGCAGGATGCGCCGACCGCTGCCGCTGCCGAGACGGGTGCGCGCCACGAGGTTGTCGCCGATCCGTTCCACTTCAAGATGCTCGGCTCTGCGCAGCTCGGCTTCGATCAGGTCGGTGATGCGCTGCTCGTTGAAGCTCTCAGAAGGCACCCCGACCAACGCGGCCGTCAAAGCGAACAAGTCGCCCGTCGTCAGGGCTTGGCGCAGCGGCTCGCGGCGCGGCGCGGCGCTGTGGGGAACGCAGGTCACGTCAACCTTGTCGCAAAGCAGTAGACACCCTGGACACGGCGGTCACGCTAATGGGAGAGCCGACAGCAGCCATACGCCGACGAGGCTGTGTCCCGAGCATCCCTCGCCGCCGCCACGAGCAGCAGCGACAACGACATCCTCGCGACACGACTGACTCTCACTCGGCGCAGGCCTCTCTGCAGCAGGCCCTCTGTAAAAGGCTCTCTGCAAAAGGCTCTCTGTAGCAGGCTCTCTGCAAACACCTAGGCACTGGCGCCGTGATTGCGCAGGATCTCGTTGAGCGCCGACTTGTCGTGGCGTTCGCCCTCGCTGAGTTGCTTGATCACCAAGACTGCCGGCAGCCCGAACTCGCCGCCGGCGAACTCCCGGCGGCGTGTGCCGGCCACGGCCACCGACCAGGCGGGCACCTCGCCACGGCTCAGCTCGACGCCGCTCTCGACGTCGATCACAGGTATCGAAGCGGTCAGGATCGCCCCGGCGCCCAGCACGGCGCCCCTGCCGACACGGGCGCCCTCGGCGACGATGCAGCGGCTCCCGATCAGGCACTCGTCCTCGACGATCACCGGTCGCGCCACCGGGGGTTCGAGCACGCCGCCGATGCCGACCCCGCCCGAAAGATGCACGTTGGCGCCTATCTGGGCGCAGGATCCGACCGTGGCCCAGGTATCGACCATCGTGCCGGCACCCACGTGCGCGCCGATGTTGATGTAGCTGGGCATCATGATCACTCCGGGCGCCTGGTAGCTGCCCCAACGCGCCGAAGCTCCCGGCACCACTCGCACGCCACGCGCCGCGTAGTCGGTTTTGAGCGGGATCTTGTCGGCGAACTCGAAAGGCCCCAGCTCTGTGGTGCTCATCTCGGCCGTGGCGAACAGCAGCAGGATCGCCTGCTTGCACCACTGGTTGACTGTGACGCTGCCGTCGTCGTTGATCTCGGCCACGCGCGCCTCGCCTGAGTCGAGAGCGTTGATGGCTTGACGGATGGCGGCAGTCGTCTCAGGATCGGAGGCGTCAAGGCTCGAGCGCTCCGCCCAGAGTTCTTCGATGCGGGCTGCGAGTTCGGCGAATCGAAGGTTTGCAGCAGTTGCGCCGGCTGCGGCGGTTTCAGTTGTGGACACGATCCATGAGGCTACTCGCCGGCTGCCGATGCGAGCCGCTGCAGGGCCGACTCGAGGCGGCTTGCGGGTTGGACTGCTGCAATGCGCACACAGGCCCGAGGATCAGGCCCCTTGAGTTCGCCCGCGTCGCCGGAGTGCTCGCTCGGCGGATCGCCGGTCGTGTAGAACTCGCCGGGGCTCACAACCAGGCCGCAACGCCGAGCCAGCAAATCCGCGAACGCCCAAGCGTCGCCGCCGGGTGACACAGCCCACAGGTAGAACGCCCCAGCCGGAAGCGATGCTTGAGCACCTGCCGCCGCGGCGATCTCCGCAAGCAGCGCCAGGCGCCGCTGATAGCGGGCAGCCTGCTCGACGACGTGATCCTGGTCGTCCCATGCCGCGACAGCTGCAGCCTGCACAGGTCCGGGAACCATGAATCCAGCGTGCTTGCGGCATTCGCTCAGGTAGTCGACCAGTTCGGCGTCGCCAGCGTAGAACCCGGCGCGGACACCGGCCATGTTCGAACGCTTCGACAGGGAGTGCAACGCCAGCACACCTTCTGTGCCGTGTTCGACGATGCTGCGCGGCGGGCCCTGCCAGGTGAACTCGGCGTAGCACTCGTCGCTGACGACCGGCACTCTGTGACGGCGCCCCCACTGCGCCGCGGCCGCCAGATCCTCGAGTCCTCCGGCGGGATTGCCCGGCGAGTTGACCCACAGGCACAGTGCCCGCTCACGGTCGCCGGGGCTGATCGAGTCGAGGTCGATGCAGAAACGGTGGTCCACCGCCACCGGCACACCGCGGCAGCCGGCCAGGACTGCTCCCATGGCATAAGACGGATACGACACCGCTGGATACAGCACCGTGTCGCGCTGAGGCCATCGCAGCTTGAGGTAGTGCGGCAGAGAAACAACGAACTCTTTGCTGCCGATGCAGGCCGCCAACTCTGTCCGCTCGTCGACAGACGCGCCGAAACGGCGCTGCAACCAGCCTGCTGCGGCTTCACGGTAAGCAGCGCTGCCGGCGGCGGTCGGATAACCGCTCTCTGCGCCCGACGATCCCAGAGCAGCGATCACCTGCGGAGGCGGAGGGTCGCAGGGAGTGCCGATGGAGCAGTCGACCACGCCTCCGCCCAGAGCCGCCGCCTGAGACTTCAACGAGGAGAGGCGCTCATAGGGATGCGCAGGCGGGATGAAACCCTCAGCCGGTTCACCGCTCATTGTGGCCTCTGCTCGGTGTGACCACCGCTCACTGTGACCGCCGCTGGTCGTGGCTGCCGGCATGTGCTCCGCTGTCGTCGAGGGCTCGTGTTGCGTTCACCAAATACGGTCGGAGCGCTCCCACCGAGCCCGGATCGAGACGCGCCCGAATTCTCATGCCCTCCTCGGTGACTTCGGATTCGATCACCTGTCCCTCGCGATGCACTCCCGCGAGCACGTCGCCGCGGTCCCACGGCACCACCAGCTCCACCTCTCGGGCTGTCTGGCGCAGTCGATCACCGATCACGCCGAGCAGCTCGGCGATCCCTTCGCCCGTTTGCGCCGACACGGCCACCGACCCCTCGACGCGCTGAGCCAGCCGCTCAGCCCCGGGCCCCAGGTCGCGTTTGTTGAACACCACCAGCTCGGCGATGCAATCGGCTTCGATGGCGGTCAGAACCCGACGCACGGCAGCCATGGCGCCGTCGGGGTCCGGGCCCGCGCCGTCCACCACGTGCACCAGCAGGTCGGCGTCGCGCACCACGTCGAGCGTGGTCTTGAACGCCTCCACCAGATGATGGGGCAGCTTGCGCACGAAACCCACCGTGTCGGTGAGATACACCGTCTCGCCGCCGGGCAGCTCGAGGCGCCGAGTTGTGGGATCGACCGTGGCGAAGAGCCGGTCCTCCACCGCGGCGCCGGCCGCGGTCAGGCGATTGAGCAGCGACGATTTGCCGGCGTTGGTGTAGCCGACGATGGCCGCGGAACGGTTGCGGGTGCGGCTGCGAGCTTTGGACTGGGTGCGGCGATGGCCGGCGATGCGGCGCAGATCGCCCTCGAGTTTGTGGATTCGCCGCTCCAAGCGTCGCCGGTCGACTTCGAGCTGGGTCTCACCGGGGCCTCGGGTTCCAATGCCGCCGGCCTGCTGCGACAGGCGGCTGCCGGCGCCGCGCAACCGCGGCAGCAGATAGCGCAGCTGGGCCAGTTCGACCTGAGCCTTGCCTTCGGGAGTGCGGGCGTTCTGAGCGAAAATGTCAAGGATCACCGCGGTTCGGTCCAAGGCGGTGCGTCCCAGGATTCTCTCCAGGTTGAACTGCTGCGCAGGGCTGAGCTCGTCATCGAACACCACGGTGTCGCAGTCGACCTCTTCAGCGACAGCCCGGATCTCGCGGGCTTTGCCGGCGCCCACGAAAGTGGCGGAGTCGGGCGCGGCCCGCCGTTGGCAGACACGCTCCACGGCGTCTGCGCCGGCCGTGTCGACCAGCAGGCTCAGCTCGTCGAGCGAGGCGTCGGTCGCGGCAGCGTCGCCGTCGGGGCGCACCATCCCCACCAGCACGATCCGTTCACGGAAAGCCCGATCGATCAGGCCCGAGCTGTCGCCGCCGAACTCGCCGAAAGCGCCCCGATGCGCGCCCGCGGCCCGCCGACCGCCCTCTGCGGCGCGGGCATCATCCGACCCATGAATCCCACGAATAGCGCTGCGCCGAGCGCCCCTGCCCCTATGACGGCTGTTGCTCATACGGTTCTCATCTCGCGGTTCTCATCCTGCGGTTCTCATCCTGCGGTGCTCATCTGCGCGGTTCTCGTCTGCGCGGGTCTCATCTGCGCGAGTCTCATGCGGGTTCTCATGCGACGGACTCGGGGCTCACGCGGCGAAGTCGGGCACTTCGACGGCGGCGACGTAGGCCGACTCCGCTTGCAGCGTCACAGGCTCGGCGAGGTCCACCTCCGCGTGGCCGCCGTCCATGCCCACGCTGACTCGTTGACCCACGACACCCCAGCGGTGAAACGCCGCCGCGACGGCGACTGCGCCGGTGCCGCAAGCGCCAGTGGCGCCTGCGCCACGCTCCCAGACGGCCAGAGTCAACCAGTCCGGCTCGGCCACAGTGGCGAAATGCACGTTGATGCCGCTGCTGAAGACCGACTCGACGGCCGGCCCGGCACTCGAGATTCTGACCATCTCAGGCTTCTCTACATAAAACACGATGTGCGGGTTGCCCACGTCCAGTGTGACCCATGCGATCAGTTCTTGAGGACCCAGGAAAGATCCGAGAGCCGCGACCGGGTCGCACCCTGCGAGGTCGGGTCGCGGGCCGTCGCTGACGCTTCCCATCTCGGTGACCCCGAAGACTGTTCCGGCGGCGGCGCTCTGCGCGACGGTGCAGCGGCGGGGACCCGCCACAGTGCTTACGGTGACGTCGAGTTGTGCGACGCCCGTCTCGTGGGCGATGGCATGCGTCAAGCACCTCAATCCGTTTCCCGACACTTCGGCGTGCGAGCCGTCTGAGTTCCACAACCTCATGGCGGCGCGGCGCGGCGCCTGCTGCGCGGCGCTGAGCCCGGGCGGATCAACGACCGCGTAGATCAGCCCGTCGGCGCCTACTCCCTCTTTTCGGTCGCACAGCTTCAGCGCCTGATGAGCGCCTTGATCCGAGCTGGGCATCGCATCCACGAACCGGATCAGGAAGTCGTTGCCCAAACCGTGCAGTTTGTGCAGTCTCATATGCTCGCGAACCATACCCGAAAGGGCGCCGTCACAGGCCGAGCGAAGCGCCTGCTCGCTGCTGGGCGCCGCGGTCGCGCTCCCGGGGCCTTCGGTCGGGCACGGGGGACTCGGCGGCGCTCTGCCACAGACTATGCACCGTGCGGGCGCAGCCGGGAGCTTCAACCCAGTGAATCCGCGGATCGCGCAGGAACCAGCGCTGCTGGCGGCGAGCGAAACGACGGATTCTGCTCAGCGCCGACGCTACGGCCTCATCCAGAGTGGTCTCACCGTTCAGGTGTCCGAACAGCTCCTTGTAGCCGAGAGCCTGCGACGCGCTCCGCGAAATCTGCCCGGCCGCCAGAACCTTCGCCTCTTCGAGGAGGCCGCCGGCCAGCTGCTGCTCGAAGCGGCGTTCGATGCGCTCGTCGAGCCAGCGGCGGTCGCATTTCAAGCCCACCTGCACAAATGATGCAGGCGGATAGTGCGACAAGCCGGGACCGTGCGACGAGAACTTTCTGCCGCTGCCGACGGTCACTTCCAAAGCTCTCAGGATCCTGCGCCGGTTGGTCGGCTCGATGCGCTCTGCTGCCACCGGGTCTAGTTCGCACAGCCGCCGATAAAGGGACGCGTCGTCGGGCTCGGCTTCCAGTTCGGCGCGCGCCTCGGGGTAGCGACCGGGGATCCGCAGATCGTCGATCACGGCTCTCACATACAGGCCGGTGCCGCCTACCAGCAGCGCCGCAGCGTTGCGGCCGCGAATGTCTTCGAGCGCTGCCACGGCGCGGCGCTGCAGCTGCGCCACAGTGAACTCCTCGCTCGGGGCCACCAGATCAATCAGATGATGCGGTATCTCGTCTCGCTCGTCCGGGGTCGCTTTGGCGGTGCCCGCATCCATGCCCGCGTAAACCTGCATCGAGTCGAGCGACACGATCTCGGCGCCGTGGCCCGCTCGACGGATCAGGCGCGCCACACCGAGCGCCAGCTGCGACTTGCCCGCGGCGGTCGGCCCGACGATCACCAGCGGCCTCGCCAGGCAAGGCTCGGCGGGCACTGCCGATTCGCTTGCCGACGGATCGGTCAACTCAGCGGCCGAGCCGACAGGAAAGCCGGCCATGTCCATACGCCGACGAGGCCGCGCAGCGAGCAGCCCGTGAACTCAGCGCTCACGCTCATATGGCTGTCACCGGGATGCGCCGGCGAGGCGAGACCGCGGCCGGGCGCGATCCGGCGTTGCCGGCTGCGACAGTGCCGACATCGCCGACATCATCGACAGTGCCGACATCGCCGACAGCAGGGAGCGGCGCCATGTCGAGCAGCTCGGCCTGCAAGAAGTTGGCTGCGGCGGCGGTCACTCTGACATGGCCGTAACGGCCCGGCGTCAGCGCAGCGGGCTCAGATCCGGGACTCGGCCCCGGCGCCCGGAAGTGAACCAGAGTGTTGCGTCGGGTGCGTCCGCTGCACACTGACGGATCTTTCTTGCTGGGTCCTTCGACGACTATCTCTTCGACTCTGCCGATGCGGGCCTCGTTGGCGAGTCGGCTCGAGCGTTCGATCACCGCACGCAGACGCTCGTAGCGGTCCACGGCCACGTCATGGGGCACGAAACTGTCGACCATGCCGGCGGCGCCGGTGCCGGGCCGGGGCGAGAAAATGAAAGTGAAGGCGCTGTCGTAACGGGCTTCGGCGGCCACTTGGAGGGTCTGCTCGAAGTCGTGCTCGGTCTCGCCCGGGAAGCCGACGATGATGTCGGTGGAGACGGCCAGGTCATCGACGGCCGCCCTTGCGGCGCCGAGGCGTTCCAGGTAGCGCTCAGCGGTGTAGCCCCGCTGCATGGCGCGCAGCACCGTGTCGCTTCCCGACTGCAGCGGCAGGTGCAGATGCTCGCACACCGCGGGAACCTCCGCCATGGCCGCGATGGTCTCGGGCCGCAGGTCCTTGGGGTGAGGGCTGGTGAAACGCACCCGCCGGATTCCGGCGATTCTGCCCACGCCGCGCAGCAGGTCCGCGAACAACGGACGCGCCCGCCGGTCGGAGAGCCAGGCGTCGCCGCACCACCAGGCGTCGTCGGCTGTCGCCGCGTCTGATCCAGTGGCTGACGCTGCGCTCGCAGCAGCAGCCGAATCCGGCGCTGCCGATGCCAGGCCGCCGACAGCGGCGTCGGCGACGTCCGCGACGCTGCTGCCACGACGCTGCAGGGCCAGATCGCGTCCATAGCTGTTGACGTTTTGGCCCAGCAGCGTCACTTCGCTCACGCCTTCGCGGGCCAGAGCTTCGATTTCGTCGATCAACTCGCCGAAGGGCCGGCTGATCTCGGGGCCTCGCACTGCCGGCACGATGCAGAAAGTGCAGCTGTTGTCGCAGCCGATCTGGATCGTCACCCAGGCGCTGTGCGCCGCTTCTCGCCGCGCCGGAAGAGCCGAAGGAAAAGCCTCGGCGTCGTCGCGTGCCGTCTCGGTGAGGATCTCCACCACCGGCCCGTGCCGTCGGGCGTGGCCTATCAACTCGGCGGCGCGATGCACGTTGTGAGTACCGAAAACCACATCCACGTGGCCTGCACGCTGACGCACCAGTTCCCGGTCTTTCTGTGCTAGGCATCCAGCCACGGCGATCAGTGCCTCGGGACGCTGGGCCTTCACCGCTTTGAGCCGGCCCAGGGCGCCGTAGAGCTTGTTGTCGGCGTTCTCGCGGATGCAGCAGGTGTTGAGCACCATCACGTCGGCGGCCTCCAAGGTGCCGGCGCGCTCGTAGCCGTCGTCTTCGAGCAGGCCCGCGATCCTTTCGGAGTCGTGCTCGTTCATCTGGCATCCGAAAGTGCGTATGGCGTACGTCCGCCCCCGGCCTTGCGACCGAGCTTGCGCCTGCGAGCCTGCTTCGGGGCCTTCGTCGGGGCCTGCTTCACCGGTCACAGCTCGAGCCGCCCTCCCGTGTCTGCGCTCGCTCTCGCGCCTGCACCGTCCCAGGCTAAGCCCAAGCCGACGAGCCCGCTCCGCAACCCCTCGACACGGCTGAAAGAGCGGCTCAGCGCTGGGGCCGACATCAATCCGCAGCCAACGATTCCACTATGGAAGCCGCAACTCTCTGTGCCACTTGGCTCGGCGCCAGCCTGACCGCGTCGCCGTCAGGCAAACGCACGATCCACCTGTCGACGTCAGGAAGGTCGAGCGTCAACTCCTGAACCCCCGGGGAATCCGAGTAGGCGCGTCTCCACTTGCGGGAACCCAAGACATCAGGGATCGACCAGAAGACTGCAGGGCCGTCTCTCGGCCGGTCTCTGCTCGGTTCGTCTCTGGCCGGGAGCGAGGCTTTCATCTCGAAGGTGCGGAATCCCGTCCACGCCAGATAGCGGTTGTGATCCAGACCGGGAACGTCGACGTCGATGCGGAACAGCCACGCGTTTCCGGCCGCGTCACCCTCACAGAGAGCCGCGTAGTCGTCTGCGGAGAGTTCCGCGTCGTACCACCGTGTGGATACGTCTCCAGTGTCGCCGACGGCCGATTCGATTGCGTCGGTCACGAGCGAGAACAGCAGACTCACCGCGTCGTTCCAGATCGCGGCGCGGCGAGCCTGGGCTTTGCGGAGCATTTCTTGGGCCGCGTCGTAACCCTCGTGCCTCTTGGCGGCGCGTTCCAGATCGCGGAGCGCGTCCTCGGCTCTCGCCAGTATCAGTTCCGACAAAGGCTCGAGATCTCCGCCGAGATCCGACTCAGCGAGGGCGTCGTAATACCTCAACCGGTCCTTTCGGCGGATGATCACGCTCGGAAGGCCGGCTCTGATCAGTTCCAGGTTCATGACCGCTCTAGCGGTGCGTCCGTTGCCGTCAGTGAAGGGGTGTATGTGCGTCAGCCATGCGTGCAAGACG
This sequence comes from Acidimicrobiaceae bacterium, assembly GCA_026708645.1. Taxonomy (GTDB): domain Bacteria; phylum Actinomycetota; class Acidimicrobiia; order Acidimicrobiales; family Aldehydirespiratoraceae; genus Aldehydirespirator. The sequence continues at coordinate 84,373 of JAPOUM010000004.1, forward strand.
ATGGCGCGCAGCAAAGGAAGCGACTCGGCATGATCAACCGACCAACGCTCCCATTCCTCCATGCCTGACATGACCTGATGCCAAGTCGCTGGAGGAGTGTGAGGCGATCCGGAGATCCTTACAGGCGCCGAACGGAACAAGCCTGCGGTCGGCCCTCTGCCGAGAACCAGGCTGTGAAGTTCTTTCACTTGCCGGCTGTCAGACGGCGACGGGTCCTTCGCGAGCTCGACCATGTGGGCCAGCGCCCGCGACAGGTTGACCGCGTCAGCGGAGTATGCGGGGTCGTGGCCTGTGATGGTCACGCCCTTCTCGACCGCCAGCTCAGTCTCCCCGACGCCCAGAGTGCTGCCCTCGATGGCGTTCGACTCTGCGATCTGCTCATAGCGCTTGTCACCGAAGTAGGCGCGCAGCGTTGCGTCCGTCAGGCGCCCCCTTTGCCTGAGAAGGTCGGCGCGCTCTTGGAGCTTCCTGGCGTCTTCGATCACATGGCGACCGGTGGCGTCGATCGTGTAGGGACTGCCCTCGAGACTGAAAGCATTAGCTTGCGGTGACATAGATTAGAATATACAATATGCAACTAGCTGGCGGTGCGTCAGCGGCGGCTGATTCGATCTCTTCGATGGCTCGATCAGCTGCGTCGATCTGCTGCGCCGAGACGGTCTAGCAGGCGGGCGTCAGGACGATGTCAGAGCGATGTCAGGGCGATGTCAGGAAGTCGAATACGGCTTGGAGGTGTCGAATATTATGGGGACGATGCGCAACGAGACGCCTTGGGTTTGGGCGCCTTTGGAGGGGATGCCCGACGGCGCCGAAGGTTGGACGCTGGCGGGCCAGGCCGACCTGGAGTCGGAGTGGGCGCGCCTGCGTGCCGAGTTGAAAGGCGACGCAGCCAAAGAAAGGTTCGTGCAGGGCTGGCTGCGCGAGCGGAATCGAGCTTTCGCCATCGAGACCGGGCAAATCGAAGGGCTCTACACACTGCGGCGGGGAGTCACCGAGCAGCTCGTCGCCGAGGGGCTCTCCGGCGTGGTTGGGGCGCACACCTACGAGTCACTCGACGACGCCACGATCCGAGGCCTTCTGACCGATCAAGAAGCCGCCCTGGAGATGGTGTTCACGGACGTGGCCGGCGGTAGGGCTCTGTCGGAGTCGATGATCAAAAGCTGGCATCAGCTGTTGACTCGCCATCAGCAGACAGTCACCGGGCTGGATCCGACGGGCAGGCGTGTGGCAGTTCCGTTCACCACCAAGGGCCGCTGGAAGATCAGGCCCAACAACCCGCGCCGCGGCGACGGCCACGTGCATCAGTACTGCCCGCCCGAGCAGGTGCCCCCCGAGATGGAGCGGCTGCTGACGCTTTACGCCGACATCGCCGGGAGCGGCTACCCGGTCAACGTGGAAGCGGCCTGGCTGCACCACCGTTTCGTGCGCACGCATCCTTTCCAGGACGGCAACGGGCGAGTGTCACGGCTGCTGATGGCTTGGGCGTACCTGAAACGCTCGCTGCCACCGCCGATCGTCTCCGCTCTCGGCAAACCCGAGTACATCAACGCGCTCGAACTGGCCGACGAAGGCGACCTCAAAGCCTTCTCGGACTACATCGGCGGTCTGGCTGTGTCGTCCATGATCAACGCCAACCAGCTAGCCCGACAGGCTTTCGCGGGCAGGCTCAACCGGCCCAACGGCAACGGCGGGCGCACCGTAGGCGACGACTACCTGTCCCCGCTGGACCCTGAGGTGCAGGCCTAGCCCATCTCGCCTGACATGAACACAGCATGAGAGCTTCTGTCGGGGCTGCTCGCTCCCGGTGTAGTTACTCTCCCGATGTTATTACTGATGCCAGTAGTTGCTGGCGCAGCCTCGACCTGCCGCCACCCCCGTCGAAAAGCGCTCTTGGTGTCATTGCTGATGTCAGTAGTTGCTGATGCCAGTAATGACTGGCCGGGCGCATCAACGCTCATGCCTTGTGGCGCATCAACGCTTGATGCTTGGTGGCATATCAGTGCTGGCCGGGCGCGTCAGGGTGGTGGCGACAGCGCTTCCGTGAGCGCTCGAATTTCGGTTAGAGCGGATTGCAGGTCGTCGGCTGCCTCGGCGGCTAGGACGGCCGGGGGCGGGAGATTGTCGATGTCTTCGAGGCTGTCGTCGCGCAGCCAGAACAGGTCGAGGCTGACCTTGTCCCGGGCCGTCAACTCGTCGTAGCTGTAGCTCTTGAAACGCTCCGACGGTCGGCGCAAATGGCGTTCGCCGGTTTTGTAGCAGGCTACGAAGTCGTCGAGGTCGGCTCGGGTGAGCGGGTTCTGTTTGAGGGTGAAGTTCTTGTTGGTGCGCATGTCGTAGACCCACAACTCTCGTGTCCAGGCCTGATCGGCGCCCTCTCGGCGACGGAAGAACAACACGTTGGCCTTCACGCCCTGGGCGTAGAAGATGCCTGTCGGCAGGCGCAGCAGCGTGTGGACTTCGCAGTCGTGCAGCAGTCGGCGACGGATCGTCTCACCCGCCCCCGCTTCGAACAGCACGTTGTCGGGCACCACCACGGCGGCTGATCCGCCCACCTTGAGCACGCCGACGACATGCTGCACGAAGTTGAGTTGCTTGTTGCGGGTGACGGCCCAGAAGTCTTCGCGCTCGTAGCTGTCCGACGAGGACCGCCCGAAAGGCGGATTGGTCAGCACCATGTCGAAACGCCGTCCGGGATCGGCTCGCAGGGCGTCGTCGACATGCACCGGCGAGTCCGACTCGGGGCTCTCGATGCCGTGCAGCAGCAGGTTCATGGCGCACAGCCGCGCCGGCAGGTCCGCTATCTCCCAGCCGGTGAAAGCCCCCGAGCGCAGCAGTGCCACCTGGTCGGGCTCCAGAGGTGTGAAACGCTCGATGATCGACCGGTAGGCGCCCAAGAAGAACCCGCCGGTGCCGCAGGCCGGGTCGCAGATGCGGTCGCCGGGCTCGGGGGCCATCACGTCGACGATCGCTGAGATCAGCGCTCTCGGCGTGAAGTACTGGCCGGCGCCTCGGGCGCCTTCTTGAGCGGTCTTCTCGATCAGGCCCTCGTAGGCGTCGCCTTTGAGGTCGGCTTCGTAGCTGAGCCATTCGTGCTTGTCGATGAAGTCCTTGATGAGCTGCTCCAGCTTGGCGGGGGTCTGGATCCGGTTGCGGGCCTTGTGGAACACCACCCCCAACATGTCGTCGCCGGCGCCCAGCGCCGCCAAGGTCTCGCCGTAGTGGTCTTCCAGTTCGGCGCCCGACCGGGCGAGCAGCGACTGCCAGTCATGCTCGATCGGCACCACCCGCTCACCGCCCAGCAGCTCATGCTGCTCGTAGGCCATCTTCAAGAAAAGCAGGTAGGTGAGCTGCTCCACATAGTCGCCGTAGGACAGCCCGTCGTCGCGCAGCACGTCGCAGAAATCCCAAAGCCGCTGCACCAAAGCCTTCGAATCGTTGCTCACGGCCGATGCACTCCGGGGTATGGGTTCGGGTTGGCGACAGACCATTCGTGCAGATGGAGCGCCAAGGCGTGGGGCAGTGCTGAGCCGCGCGGGTGCCGGCGCTTGCTGACGAAGACGACGACCGCGCGCGGTGAGCCCGCGGCGAGCCGATCGTTGGCGATTTTGGCGAAATCCGCAAAATTCTCAGTCACGATGATCCGTTGCTGCTCGACGGCGATCTCGTAGATGTCGGAGTCAGTGCTGCCCCCGAGCCCCGCTTCGATAACGCTGAGCGCCTCATGTCCTAACGCAGCCAGTTCTGCCGCCGCAATTCGTGGCAGCATCTCGTCGATCAGCCATCTCAAGACGAAAGCAATCGTTCACGCTGGCGAGCTTGGCGGCGGACCTCCTCCGCGGCTCGCTCATCCGCTTCGATCAACGCGTCAATCTCCTGAGGGAACGAAGCGTAGAAGTCTGCCGCCAGCATCACCGACGCTGCCGCTAGGCCGGTCTCGGCGGCAAGGTTCTCGACACGCTCCATTCCCCGGCCCGACGCAGCGGCCAGATCACGCACTACCTCCCATACGTCGGGACCGCCCGCGAGCGCAGCGCGCCGACCAACGGGGCCGTCACGATAAACGACACCTGCGAAACGGCGCGTCTTGAGGCCCTCGTCGAGCATGGAGGAGACCAGCTGTGTGATTGAGGCGCCAACGGCGCGACTCTCGGCCTCGACGCGTTCCAACAGTTCCTCGGGAAGACGGAATGATGTGGGCCGCGGCATAAAAACTCCGTAGCGTGAGCAAGCTACACCATACTACAACACGGTTGTCATAAATTGCGAATTGCGCAGTGGTCGAGGCCAGTGGGCCTGTTGCTTCTTGAACTTCGGCCAGTCTTTCAGCCAGAAAGTCCAGTCGCGCTGGAGTCGCAGTCAGCGAACCTGTTGCTTCCAGCCCGGTCGTCAACACGCAGCACGGTCGCGTGCATCGTCGTGAGGTGGCCGAAGTCAGCGAACCCTGTCGATCACTGTCAGCGGCGAGACGATGACGGCGGGTGTGCCCCGTCGCGAGGTGGCCGAAGTCAGCGAGCCACGGCGGGGTGCGGTCGGGGTGTTGGCTGGGCAAGGACGGCGTACATCGTCGTGAGGTGGCCGAAGTCAGCGAGCCATCTTCTTCGTCATTGAGTGGCGCGCCGGGTAGGGGCGTACATCGTCGTGAGGTGGCCGAAGTCAACGAGCCTGTTGTCTCCTGTCGAAGCACTCGCGGGCTTTCGCCAGCGCTGCGGTTGCGCTGCAGTCGCGCTGTGGTCGAGGCCAGTGGGCCTGTTGTCTTGCCTCTAGTGGAGTCAATAAACCTTCGTCCAGCAGAAACCTTCGTCCAGCAAGTTGCGCTGTGGTCGAGGCCAGTGGGCCTGTTGTCTCTCTTGTTGGGGCGGGATTCGCCCGAGTGCGTCCGGCCGGGTCTCTGGCCGGGAGGCCGGTGTCGGCTACCGCCATGCGGCGAGCGGGGTTCACCACAGCGTGGCCGGGGCCGGGTCTCTGGCTCTGGTGCTGACGCTTGTACGGCTTGTTTTGCTTTCGGGTCGGGCCGGTGATCGCCCGCGACGCAGTGGCGGTTCCGGTGCTGGTGGCCGCTCGGCGGCGCACGCCGGCCCGCAACGGCCGTGATCCGCTGACCCGACACGACCCGCTCCCCGAGGTGGATGGTCGTCGGCGTGGGCCGGCCCGTAGCGGGGCTGCAAAGCGGGATTGTCGGGCGGGTGCAGCGTGTGAGTGCCGTCGCTGTGGGTCTCAATGAACCAGTCGTGATGATGGATTTTGTGGTGACAGTTCCAGCACACCATCACCATGTTCTTGACGCTGGTCTCCCCGCCCTTGGAATACGGGACGATGTGATGGGCTTGGCACATGCTCGGCGGCGCCCCGCAGTGGAAGCAACCGCCGTAATCGGTCAGCAGGGCTTGCCATTGCGTGTCGGTGACCGTGCGCCGTGACCGGCTGCGCCAGATCGCGTCACCCGAACGGTCGTACACCAGACCGGTCCAACGCGCGTTGCACGACAACTCCTCCAGCACCTCCGGCGGCAGCCGTGAACCGTCTGAGAGTTCAGCGACCAACTCGCCGGTGGCGTCGTCAACGTGCGCTACCAGCGTGATGTCAGCCACCCAACCAGCGCCACCGTCGGACCGAACGCCGTCAGCAGCGACCGCAGGGGCGGTGGCGCGGTCGAGGGCGTCGGCCATGCATTGTGCGAACTGGCGTCGATCCGCTTTGGGGAGTTTCCGGTCGTTGCCGAGCAACTGTTCTGCGATGTGGCGTATCCGGTTGTGGATGCGTGTGCCGGTGATCTTGTCGAACTCGCCATGCAAAGCGACCATGCCGTCCTCGCCGTCATAGAACCTCAAATACCGCTTAGCACGCTGACGGGCATGCTCAGAGGCGCCGTCGTCGTCTTGCTGGGCGGTGATCCAGCGTTGCGCGGCGCGCCTGAACTGCTCGGGACGCATCGACGAGGCTTGCCCCAGCAACGAATCATCGCCTGCTACCGCATCAGAGCCGGTTTTGGTGATCGCCTCGGCGAGCCGTCGGGCGTTCGCTTGGGGCACTTCGCCGGCTTGCACAGCGTCTCGCAGCTTCGGGACTTTGTGCAACGCTTGCGCGGTCTTGACCTGACTGCGGGCTTCGCTGTGAGACAACCCGGCAGACACGGCCAGCACTTCCGCGCCGCCGTCGCCGTGACGCTCCCGTGCGGCGATCAGCTCCGCGGCGGCGCTCTGGAACGCCGTGCCTGCGGCCATGAACACACGAGTCTGCTCCAAGGCGGCGCGCAGCTCATCGGACGCCACACCGCCGTCGCGCAATGTCGCGAGCATCCTGTTGGCCGCGGCGACCGCTTGTCGAGCATCTGCTAACACCATGAACAGTAGTATAGGTCATGGGTGCGACAAAGCAACCTCTTTCAAGTAAAAATCTTTAATATCGGGCATCTTTCTTGCCAGCCATGCGAGCATTGGCCAGCGCCGGTTCCGGGGTGCCCCACCCTCAACCGCTGACAGCCGCCAGCTCCACCTCGACCACAAACACGCAGGCCAGAAAACGCTGTCTCGCACGAGCGATGCGACGTCGGCGGGGTGGCTGACCACGATGAGCCGTCACACCGGCCTGAAAACGCAGTTCCGTGCGACCGGTCATTGACGGGACTGTCGCTAGCTGTGATAGCTTGTCGCCAATCCCCCCAGTCGCTTCTGGTGGCTGGGCGAAGGCCCGCTTCGGCGGGCCTTCGTGCTTTACCAGCCCCGGGCTTGAAGAGTCCGCTGCGAACCAAAACTAGTACACCGAGATCGCGCCTTAGCGAGGCTTCTGGGGTTGTCGTTGCAGCGGGCTAGCCGCGCACAAGCGAGGCGAGCCATCCGCAAGTGCCCGAAGAGACAGTCAAACCCTCCCCCCCCCCCGCTCACGGACGGTCATTGACGGGACTGCCACTAGCTGTGATAGCTTGTCGCCAATCCCCCCAGTCGCTTCTGGTGGCTGGGCGAAGGCCCGCTTCGGCGGGCCTTCGTGTTTTACCAGCCTCTGGGCTTGCGAATTGGCCCCGTCCGGTCATACACGACGTCCGGCAGCTGCGACCCCTCAAGCGCTCGATTCGGAATCTGACGATAGAACAGGCAGCCAACCTCTTTGAGTCTGCGAGACCGGCGGTTGCGGGGATGCGGGTTGAAGACGCCCACCCGGATGCCCATCTCAGACTGAGCGACCTCAATCGCCTGGGCCAGATCCGAGTCGTTGCTGAAGACGACAGCCGTCTCGCAACGGTGCTTGCAGGCGTCCAGCAGCAGGTAGGTGGCCAGATTGACATCGGACCCTTTCTCTTCGGTCCTGAGCACTTCGACGGTTCGTGACTCGCGGGGTTGGGGCTTCGCGAGTGGAAGGCGAACTGCTCGAGTCACGAAGTGCCCGTACTGGATCTCCATCAACGGCAGCGCGGCAAGGGCACGCAGGTAGGCGTCCTGGCGATCCGGACGCTGAGGGTCATCCTCGCGAGCGTCCACCCGAGCCGTGAAGTAACGGATCTTGGCAATGTTGTCGCCGGGCAGCAGTCGTCGGCAGAGCGCCTCGAGGTCGAGCCACTTGTATGGCGTCTCCTTGACAGCGCCGTAGTAGAAGTTGAACCCGTCAACGTAGACGACGGTCTGGGGCCGCCTTTTCTCCATGCCAGGCATGTCAGCGGCTTGGATCGGCCGTCTGAGCGGCTGTGATTCGTTCTAGCAGGGCTGATGCGGGCTCGTCGGTCGGGTCCTGCGCCACGAGCCGCCCTGCGAAGGCCTCAGCCAGCACACTGCGACGCAAAGCCTCGATCCTGGCCTGAGCAGCCGTGATCGCAGCACTGGCAGCATCCAAACGCGAAAAATACTCCTCAATCGCAGCAACAATCCGCCCCTGCTCCGCAAACGGCGCAACGGGAATAATTTGCTCAAGGATCGGCCCTGACTTGGCTCATGTGTGAGAACCGGTACCACCTTCGACAGCTAACTTGATCCAGTCTCGAAATTCGGGTGAGGACAGATACTGCGCAATGAAGCCAGCCATTCGCGGATGTCGAGGCCGAAAGACCAGATACTCGGTCGATGCGATTTGTGGGACATCTTCCGCCTGACCGACAACCCAGACACGATTGATACGCGGATTGATCTTGCAGAGCAGCACATCACCTTGCTCAACGCCGCGCTTGCCGCTCTTGACTAGGACTCCATCAGTCCTCTCTGGACACCCCGAGGGAAACGCCGGCACGCTATACAGGTCGTAAATGACTCCAGGTTCTGGTATGAGTTGTCCACGGACCTCAACCCCAAGATCGCCGAGTTCGGCTGAGGCCCAGCCGGGTGGGAGAACGCTGGTCATGGGGCTTGGGGCGGGGCCAGAGAGCGGGCCGCTGGACGTGGGCTCAGGTCGAAGATGGGGAGCGTCTGGTGCTGCTCAGGCGACTTGGTCTGAGTTGATGAGGACGCTACCGCCGGGCTGGACATCGATGTTCAGGTTATGGCCTGCTAGCAGCGCCATGCCTACCAGCGGGATTGAGCCAGAAGCGTCGACTTGGATGAGCCTCATTTGGCCGTCCCATAGGACGAAGGCGCCATGAGCCAACAGGGTTGTGATGCTGCCGTCGGCCAGGATGAATATCGAATCGCCGACTTCGGGAAGCTCCATCTCTGCCACGACTGTCGGCGGCAGCGTCAGAAACTCGGTGAAGCCGGTATCGACCACGGCTTCGATCTCAAGTGTCTGCCCTGCTGGGCCGCTTACGGGCAGTTCGACGACAGCTTCCAAGCGATCGTTGACGACTCCGGCGATCACGGTGCCCGTCGCGAAGGTCGGGCGCCGTGGCCCCAGACGGCGTTGTAACCGACTCGGAGCAGCCACACGTTGACGGCATCCGGATGCGCGGCTCGCAGCGACGCAGCCGCCACTCCGAGATCATCGGCCAGAGCCCAGCCTCCGCTGTCCACATCAATGGCCATGTACTCGCCTACATGCGCCGCCGCGAAATGCGGGCGGATGTCGCGCTCGTAGAGCTCCTTGCCGAGCCGGGCGATCTTCTCGTTTGAGAGCGTCGACTTTTCAAGGGTGCCCGGCGACAGCGCCTCCTCCTTCGGGAGCGTCGGCACCCGGCGACAGCGCCTCCCCTTCGGGAGCGTCGGCACCCGATGAGCGCGCACAGACGCCGCCTCCAACTCAGATTCGACGCTGCCTTTGATCATGCCGGCAGTATCCGTCTAGGGCTCAAGATGTGACCCATAACCAGATGGCCGACCCGGATCAGCCACACATTGACAGCATCAGGATGCACCGCACGCAACGACGCAGCAGCCACCAAGAGATCATCGGACAACGCCCAGCCACCACTGCTCACATCGATGGCGACATATTCATCTTGATGCGCATCCTCCACCTGAGGCCGGATGTCACGCTCGTAGATCTCCTTGCCGAGCCGGGCGGTCTCCTCTCGCGGGAGCGTCCGCTTCTTGTGGGTGCCCGGCGACAGCGCCTCCCCCTTCGGGAGCGTCGGCACCCGATGAACGCGCACAGGCACCGCCTCCCGGGACTCCAAGCCCTGCTGGGAAGCCTGGTCCGCACGAAGCCCGGGGTCTGCCACCGCAGCAGCGCCGTCTGGATCAACCATAGTGCTCATATCGTAACTCTAATGCCTTCACATAATATTCTGCAACCTGTCAACACGCAATGTTGATATGAGCTGCCGACGACCGGCGGTTCAAGCGACCAGTGCGAGAGTCAGTTCTTCGAGGAGCGGATCGAGGCCGCTGCCGAAGAGTTGGCGGGCTTTGCCGAGGCCGCCGTGGGTGCTGAACGGCGGATTCTGCAGGTCGGCGGGCGTGAAAGCGAGGCTGCCGGCGATGTGGTCTTTGATGAGGCGCAGGTAGTCGGTCCGCGCGTCGGTGAAACGACGTCCGAGAGCCTGCTGCTGCGCCAGCCAGGCCTCGAAGCGCTCGTCGACCAGGTCCGGGTAGGCGACCAGTTCGTCGGTGTGGCCGAGGGCATGACGGACGAGGCTCACCAGATCCGTGCTGACGCGATGCCCTGAACCTCTGACCTTCGAGGCGTCGAGTGTCTGATAGGCGTTCCACAGAGCTTCGGGTGTCCAGCGGTGCGGCGGGCGGCTGATGGCTCCGGCGAGTTCTTTGATGTCGGCATAGGCGAGCCCGCCGCCGTAGGGCTGGCTGTAGAGCACCTGCAGAGCAGTGATCTCGTCTTTGTTGTCCTCGATGAAGCGGCGGAACGACTCGGTCTGCTCCCTGGCCCGGTCGGCGGCCTCGCGGGAGAATTCGCCGGACAGCACTCTGTCCTTCGACGCGGCGTCGATCACCTGCTCGTAGCTGCGACGGACTTCGATCAGCTTCTGCCGCAGCGCCGCGTTGCCCGCTATCGGCCGCACAGCCTCGGCGATCATGCGCTCAGCGGCAGCGGCGACCTGCACAGGAGTCGGATCCTGCGTCGCGGCTTCGGCTGCCGCCTCGGCGTGCTGAAGGTCGGGATTCAAGGCGTCGGTGATCCGACGGACCAGATCGCCCAACGCGATACCCGCCACAGTCTCCACCTCGGCGCGGTCCGCGGCGGTGATGCGACTGTTCAGACGGGCCAGACGCGACGCCACCGACGACACCACATCAGCATCAATCGAACCGAGCCCGACCTGGTTCAACAGACGGTCGAAGTCCACACCGGGGTTGCGCTCCAGCGGCACCGTGTCGTGCAGACCTGCGTCGGTGACGCCGACCGCGTCCACGATCACGAAACGGTCCTTCGCTGCGGCGTCGGGAGTGACCGCCCGCAGGTCGTCAGCGTCGATCACCCGCACGCCCCGGCCCTTCATCTGCTCGAAAAAGTTGCGGCTGCGCACCATCCGCATGAACACCACGCACTCGATGGGCTTCACGTCGGTGCCGGTGGCGATCATGTCCACGGTCACCGCGATGCGAGTCTCATAGCCGGTGCGGAACTGTTGGAGGAGCTGCTCCGGCTTGTTGCCCGAATCGCCGGAGCGGTAGGTGATCTTCACGGCGCCTTCGTTGCCGAGGCCGAACTCCTGACGGAAGATCTGCACGATGTCGTCGGCGTGGCTGTCGTCCTTGGCGAAGATCAGCGTTTTGGGGATGTGCTCGAGCTGACCGTCGGCGTCACGCTCGCGGTCGGTGAATATCTTCGGCAGAGAGGCTCGCAGCGTCTTGGCGACGGTGCGGATCTGGTCGGGGGCCACCACCTTGCGGTCCAGCTCCGCGGCGTTGTAGTCGATGTCGGCGTCGACCTTCTCGAAGCGGCGGTGGCGGGTCTCGCGGTCGCGGAACTCGGTCACGAAATCGGCCGGGACCGTGCCGCCGGACTCGGTGATCTCCGTGCGGATGCGGAACACGTCGAAGTCGACGTTCACCCGGTCGGCCACCGCCTGCTCGTGGCCGTACTCCATCACCATGTTCTGATCGAAGAAGGCGAACGTCTGGATGCCCGGCGTGGCGGTGAGCCCCACCAGGAACGCGTCGAAATACTCCAGCACTTGGCGCCACACCCCGTAGATCGAGCGGTGGCACTCGTCGACGACGACTAGGTCGTAGGACTCGATGGGCACCCTCGGGTTGTAGGACACCTCCACAGGCTGAGTCGGCGCAGTGTCGAAGCCGGTCCGCTCGTCGAGGCTCTCGTCGTAGTCGTCGTAGTCGGCGTCGCCTCGCAGGATCGCATAGAGCCGCTGGATGGTGCAGACATGCACTTTGGCGGCGGCCTCGTCGGCCATGTCGAGCCGTGAGGCCGTCAACCGACGGACGTTGTACAGCTCGGTGAACTTTCGGGAGTCGTCGGGGACGGTGAAACCCTCGAACTCTTTCACCGCCTGACGGCCCAGATTGGCCCGGTCCACCAAGAACAGGATCCGGCGAGCCCCGGCGTAGCACAGCAGCCGGTAGCAGACGTTGGCGGCGGTGAAAGTCTTGCCCGCTCCGGTGGCCATCTGGATCAGCGCCCGGGGTCGGTTCTCCAGCAGGGACCGCTCGAGGCTGCCGATGGCTTCGGCCTGCGCCGACCACAGTCCGGGCGGGTCAGGACCCAATTCGGGCAGGAGCTGCAAGCCAGCCCGCAAGGTGGCGTAACCGCCGAGTCGGTGCTGGTCTTCCACCCACTGTGCGAGAGTCTCTGGCCGATGGAAGGCGAACACTCTCCGGCTGGCCGGGATCGGGTCGAGCCCGCAGGTGAAACGAGTCTCGCTGCCAGTGGACTCGTAGCCGAACGGCAGAGCGCCTTCCGCAGTGAATGCCGGCAACTCGTCGGGGTAGGCGTTGCGGTATTTGCCGGTCTGGGGCTCCACGCCGGTGAGCGTGCTGCCCGCCTTCTTGGCTTCGATCACCCCCACCGCCTGCCGGTCCACGAACAGCACGTAATCGGCCGGACCGGCGCCAGTGGGCACCTCACGCACCGCCACTCCCTGCGCGGCGGCCACCGCGGCATGTCGGTAGTCGCAAACTGGTGGCTGAGAGATAGCCCGGTCTGCGAGCGGTAGCCTGTTCTGCTTCACGGGACGTGGCGCAGCCTGGTAGCGCACCTGCTTTGGGAGCAGGGGGTCGCCGGTTCAAATCCGGCCGTCCCGACCGAGAATCATGGTCCAACTTCACGAAGCCCAACGCCGGGCAGAGCCGATCGCACGCTATGTGGCGCCCGAGTCGTTGCAGGACGCCTTGGACGCCTTGGCCGCGCACGGCGCCTCGGCCCGAGCCGTCGCCGGCGGCACCGACCTGCTTTTGGAACTGAGCCGCGGCGCCAGGGCCGGCGTGGACACTCTGGTCGATTTGAGCGTGCTGGAAGGCCTCGACGCCATCACGCTCCAAGACGGGCGCGTCGAGCTGGGCCCGCTGGTCACCCACGCCGATGTGATCGCGTCGCCGCTGATGACGGCTGCCGGCTTGCCGCTGGCTCAGGCTTGTCTGGAGGTGGGCGGGCCGCAGCTGCGCAACCGGGCGACGGTCGTCGGCAACATCGTGACCGCCAGCCCCGCCAACGACACCATCTCGGCGCTGTACGCGCTGGACGCCGATGTGACTGTGGCTTCCGCTGCGGGCGGCTCGCGCACCATGGCGATCACGGATTTCGTCACCGGTTTCCGAAGCACTGCGCTCGACCCGGCGGAACTGGTGACGAAAGTGTCGTTCGACGCGCTGACCGAGCAGCGTCGGGGCGTCTTCGTGAAGCTGGGCCTGCGCAGGGCGCAAGCCATCTCGGTGGTTCATGCTGCTGTGGTCGTCACAGAGAACAGCGACGGAACCGTAGACGACCTGCGGGTGGCGCTGGGCAGCGTCGGTGCGACCATCGAGATGATCGACGCCGCTGCCGCTGTCGCCGTGGGGCGGCGGCTCAGCGAGGCAGCCGACGACGCAGCGGCTGCGGCACGCGCCGCGATCAGCCCCATCGACGATCTGCGGGCCACGGCCGAATACCGCAGCGCCGTCGCCGAAGTGGTGGTGGCAAGAGCGCTTCGGGCGTTGGCCAACGGCGCCGAGGCCGCCGCCTGGCCTGAACGCCCGCCACGCCTGGCGACCGCGGCACGCGGCTCGTCGCAAGCCCGGCAGAACGGCGACGTGAGCCGCAACACTCAGCGGGAGAGGCGCGAGATCACCGACGACAGCGCAGTGACTGCCGTCGTCAACGGCGTCGAACGCCGTGCAGCCGGCGCGGCAGGCCGGACTCTGCTGGACTGGCTGAGAGCCGACCTGGAACTGACCGGCACCAAGGAAGGCTGCGCGGAAGGCGAATGCGGCGCCTGCACGGTCCATCTCGACGGCCGGGCTGTGCTGTCGTGCCTAGTGCCCGCGGCTCGCGCCGACGGCACCGTGATCACCACTGTCGAGGGCGTCGCCGCGCCCGACGGAAGCCTGCATCCTGTGCAGCGGGCTATGGCCGAATGCGGCGGGGTGCAGTGCGGCTTCTGCACGCCCGGGTTCGTGATGAGCGCCGCCATGCTGGCCGACGAAGGCAGCGACTGGAGCCGCGAGCAGCTGTTGCACGGCTTGGCCGGGAACCTGTGCCGCTGCACCGGCTACTACTCGATCATCGAAGCTCTGCTAGGCGCCACAGCCGCTGACGACCCCGAAGACGCAGGCGGCGTCAACGGTGGCGGCAGCCGCACCGACGGCGAAATGGCTGCCTGCGACACCGGCAAGACCGCCCGCGACGCCGCTGAGTCGACAGCAGGCGAGAGCATCCACGAGGCCGGAAGATGAGCGTCGGCGCTTCGCCGGTGCGCATCGACGCCGCGGCGAAGCTCACCGGCGACGCCGAATACCCCAGCGACCGGATCGGCCCCGACGCGCTGTGGGCCATGGCCGTGTTCACCGACCAGCCCCACGCCCGCCTGCTGAGCGTCGATCTCGAACCGGCTCGCAGCGTGGCGGGAGTCGTCGACGTGTTCGGCTCGGCCGATGTGCCGGTCAACGAGTTCGGCTTGACCATGGCCGATCATCCGGTGTTCGTGGGACTCGAGCACACCGGCCGCAGCGCTGTGCCCTGCGACGTGTCGCGTTGGGAAGCCGACCGTCTGGCGCTGGTGGTGGCCGAAACCCCCGCAGCGGCCCGAACCGGCGCCGCTGCGATCCAAGCACGCTGGGCGCCGCTTCCGGTGCTCGCCGACATCGACGAGTCCCTGGCCGCGCGGACGCTGATCCATCCCGAGAACGGCGAGCCCTCCAACGCCTACTACTCGCTGCGCATCCGCAAAGGCGACATGACCGCGGGCTGGGCCGCGGCGGACGTGACAGTGGCCGCGACCTATGAGTTCCCCTATCAGGAGCACGCCTATCTGCAGCCCGAGGCCGGCCTGGCCTACATCGACGCCGAGGGCCGGGTCACCGTCGAGGTCGCGGGCCAGTGGGCTCACGAAGACCAGGGGCAGATCGCCCATGCTCTCGATCTGCCCGCCGAAAGGGTCCGGGTGATCTATCCGGCCGTCGGCGGCGCCTTCGGCGGACGCGAGGACATCTCGGTCCAGATCGTTCTGGCTCTGGCCGCGCTGCGGCTGCGACAGCGCGGCATCGACCGTCCGGTGGGCGCCGTCTGGTCGCGCGAAGAGTCGATAGTCGGTCACGGCAAACGCCACCGGGGGCGCATCGAGGCGCGCTGGGGCGCCGGCCGCGACGGTCGCATAACCGCTGTGAGCAGCACCGCCTGGCTGGACGCAGGCGCTTACAACTTCACTTCCAACAAGGTTCTGGGCAACTGCCATCTGCATCAGGCCGGGCCTTATGAGGTGCCCAACGCCCAGATCGACAGCATCGCGGTCTACACCAACGCCACCCCCGCCGGAGCGTTCCGCGGTTTCGGCGCGCCGCAGGCCGCTTTCGCGGCCGAGAGCCAGATCAACAAGCTCGCCGAGGCTCTGGGAATGGATCCGGTGGAGATCCGCCGCATCAACTCGCTGCGCGACTCCAGCATCGGGATAACCCAGGCCCCCATGCCCGAGGGTGTGACCATGCCCGAAGTGATCGACCGCTGCGCCCGAGCCGCGTCAGCCCCTCCCCCGCCGGCTGAGGGCTCTGCTGCTCAAACCGCCCCACAAGGCCACAGCGGCCCCGACGGCGACAACAGCGTCACCGCCGCCGAAGCCGAGGCCGCAGGGCAATTCAGTCCGCTGCTCTCGCTGCCGGGCGAAGCCGCGGCGCTGCGGCGAGGCAGAGGCTTCGCCTGCTCGTTCAAGAACGTCGGCTTCTCTTTCGGCTTCCCCGAGCGCTGCGAAGCCGAGATCGTGCTTCACGGCGAGCCCGGCAGTGACGAACCCGAGTGGGCGGAGTTGTATCACGCGGGCGCTGAAGTGGGTCAGGGCGCCCACACGGCGATGCTGCAGATGGCCGCCGACGCCACCGGCCTGCCGGCGGAACGCATCCGCTGCCGCTTCTCCGACACTGCCAGTTCGGGAGACTCGGGCTCGGCTTCGGCTTCACGGCTCACCTGGATGTCGGGCAACGCCATTCTGGGCGCGGCGGAAGAAGCCGAGAAGGCCTGGCGCGACGACCAGCGCCCCGCTGCGGGCCGTTTCCGCTTCGTGCCTCCGCCCACCGAGGCCCCGGACCCTCAAGACGGGCGCTGCAACCCCAACTTCAGCTACGGCTACGTCGCTCAGCACGTGGAGTTGACGGTGGACACCGAGACCGGCCATATTCGCGTGGACCGGGTGGTGAGCGCCCATGACGTGGGCCGCGCCATCAACCCTCAGCTCGTAGTGGGCCAGATCGAGGGCGCAGTGATCCAAGCGCACGGTTACGCCCTGAGCGAGGATCTGCGCTCCGACGCGGGACGTCTGCAGAACATGCGCCTCAGCACTTATCTGATGCCCGGCATCGGCGACATCCCCACGAGAGTGGACAGCGTGGTGCTCGAACTCGCCGACCCGCTGGGGCCTTGGGGAGCACGCGGCATGGCCGAGATGGGCATGATCCCTTACGCGCCGGCTGTGACAGCCGCGCTGCACGACGCCACCGGAGTGTGGTTCGACAGCTTCCCTCTGACCCCCGACCGGGTTCTGGCTGGGCTCCGCGGCGCCGCCGGCTGACCAGGCCGGACGGACCGGGCCAACGAGAGAGAACCGGGCCGTCCGGCACCCTCAAGAGCATCCCTCCACAGCCACGGCCGAGCAGGCCGAGCCGGGCCGAGGAAGCTGAAGTGGGCAGAGGCGGGCCGGCTATCGGGGCCAGGCGCTCAGCAGTTGTTCCCAGCTTTGCTGAAGGCTCTGCGGCAGCACCCTCACATCGGCTACGGCGGTCATGAAGTTGGTGTCGGAGCGCCAGCGCGGCAGCACATGGACATGCACATGGTCGGCCACGCTGGGGCCCGCCCCCTCGCCGAGGTTGGCGCCGATGTTCACGCCGTCAGGAGAGAACGCCGCCTTCACAGCGACCACGCCGTCATGGACTGTCTCCCACAGCTCCCGGCGCTCCGCGGCGTCGAGAGCCTCGAGGCCCTCGCAGGCACGGTAAGGCAGCACCAGCAGATGGCCGGTCGCATACGGGTAGCGGTTCATGATGGCGAACACGCGCTCGCCCCGATGAAGGATGTGGGTCTTTTCGTCGGGCAGGCCCGATTCGAGTATCGCCTCGAACAGGCTCCCGGCCCCGTCGCCTGCGCCGACCCCGCCGACCGCGCCGGACACAGTGCCCGACGAGTCGGCGACACCAGCCGAGGCCACTTCTCTGTCGGCTCTCATGTAGGCCACACGCCAACCGGCCCAGAGATGCTCCACCATGCTCAGGCCTCCGGCGGCGCTTCGCTCGCCAGCCGGGCGATGAAAGACTCCAGCGGCACGTCACGCTCGGGCTTGTCGGCGCCGCGCACGTTGACGCCCACAGTGCGGGCCGCGGCATCGTCGTCCCCGACGACCAGCACATAAGGGACTTTGGCGACTTTGGCGTTGCGCACCCTTTTGCCGAGAGGCAGCTCCGCGGGGCTGACCTCCGCCCGGAAACCGGCCGAACGCAGCGAGTCGGCCACCTCGGCCGCGTAGGCGAGATGAGTCGCGGCCACGGGCAGCACCTCTGCCTGCACAGGCGCCAGCCAGGTCGGGAAGGCGCCTGCGTAATGCTCCACCAGCACGCCGAAGAAACGCTCAACCGAGCCGAACAAGGCTCGATGGATCATCACGGGACGGGTCTTCGCGCCGTCAGGGGCGACGTATTCCAAGCCGAAGCGCTCCGGCAGGTTGAAGTCCACCTGAATGGTGGAGAGCTGCCACGACCGTCCGATGGCGTCGCGCACATCCACGTCGATTTTGGGACCGTAGAAGGCGCCGCCGCCCTCGTCGATGCTGTAGTCGAGCCCGGCGGCGTCCAAAGCCGAACGCAGGCCGTCGGTGGCCTCATCCCAGAGGGCGTCCTCGCCGACGGACTTCTCCTCGGGACGGGTGGAGAGCTTGGCCTGGAACTCGCTGAAACCGAAAGCCTCGAGCACGCTCAACACGAACTCCAGCAGCGACGACAGCTCCTCGGGGATCTGCCGGCGGGTGCAGAAGATGTGCGAGTCGTCCTGGGTGAAGCCGCGGCTGCGCAACAGACCGTGGACCGCGCCCGACAGTTCGTAGCGGTAGACCGCACCCAGTTCGAACAGGCGCATCGGCAGCTCCCGGTAGCTGCGCTGCGACGAGCGGTAGACCATCACATGGAACGGGCAGTTCATCGGCTTCGGGTAGTAGTCGGCGCCGTCCATCTGCATGGGCGGATACATGCTCTCGGCGTAGAAGTCGAGATGCCCGGAGGTCTCCCACAGAACCGACTTGGCGATGTGAGGGGAATAGACGAACTGGTATCCCCCGGCGGCGTGGCGGCGACGGGCGTAATCCTCCATCAGGGTGCGCACCAGGGCGCCTTTGGGATGCCACACCGCCAGCCCGGGGCCCAGCTCCGAGGGCCAGGACACCAGATCCATCTCGGCCGCCAGACGCCGGTGGTCGCGCCGCTCGGCTTCAGCGAGACGATGCAGGTGCGCCGCCAGGTCTTTGCGGTTCGACCAGGCGGTGCCGTAGATGCGTTGCAGCATCGGGTTGCGTTCGCTGCCCCGCCAGTAGGCGCCGCTGACGCGTTGCAGAGCGAAATGGCCGAGACGCCCGGTGGAGGGCACATGCGGGCCCAGGCACAGATCCACGAAACCTTCTGAGCCGCCTGCGGAGTCGCCGTTGGAGGCTGAGTTGCGATAGCAGCTCACGGTGTTGCCGGTGGCGGTTTCGCCTGCCAGATCAGCATCGGCAGAGTTGCTTTCACTGCTGTGCAGAGCCACCGCTTCGATGATCTCGCGCTTGAAACGGTGCTGCGAGAACAGCTGCAACGCTTCGGTGGCGGCGACCTCGAAGCGCTCGAAAGGCTGATCGGCGGCGATTATCTCGCGCATGCGCGCTTCGATGCGCTCCAAGTCGGCGTCGCTGAAGGTGGCGCCGCCGGGAAGCTCGAAGTCGTAGTAGAAGCCGTGCTCGATGGCCGGGCCGATGGCGAAAGTGGCGCCCGGGTGCAAGTCCAGCACAGCCTGGGCGAGCACATGGGCAGTGGAATGGCGGATCGTGTGCAGGCCCCTGTCAGACGAGGCGGTGACGATCTCCACCGTCGACCCGTCAGGCAGCGGCGCCGACAAGTCGACCTCGGCGCCGTCGACCACGGCTACCACGGCGTCGGCGGCCAGCCGCGCGCCGACGGCGGCGGCCAAGTCGGCCGCGCTGGCCCCCTGGGCCAGGCTGCGCTGCGAGCCGTCAGGCAGAGAGACTGAGACGCTGAGAGAACCGTCGGACATGACCCCCTGAGGCTACATATCTCCTGTGCTCTTCTAGCCGCGGCGAGACGGCACGAGACGAGTGGCCGCCGCAGGCCAAGGCTGAAGGATTCGGGATGAACTCTGGCGAATTGACTTCGAGCAAGGAAATACTTCAGATCGTCTCGCTTGGCGAAGCCGGCGAGTTGGCTGAAGTTGTTGAGTCGAACGTCAATGAGGCGTTCGACACCGTGACGCGTCAGATTGGCGACAAGCACGTCGTCTTGTGCGCACGGGCGGCTCTCCTGTTAGCTCTGCCTCTTGCGGTAGCGTTGCTGTTCATGGGTCTGCTCGACGGCAAGCGCATCGTCATCACCGGCGTGCTCACCGACGCTTCGCTGGCCTTCGGCGTGGCCGAACTGGCGCTGGAGCAAGGCGCTGAGATCGTTCTGACCGGCGCCGGCAGAGGCCTGCGCCTCACCGAGCGCAGCGCCCGCAAGCTCGGGGACGGCATCGCCGTGGTCGAGTTCGACGTGACCGAGCCGAGCCACGCCGACTCCTTGCGCGACTTCTTGGACGGTCATTGGGGCCGGGTGAACGGCGCTCTTCACGCCATCGGCTTCGCTCCTGAGATCTGTCTCGGCGGCACGTTCATGGACGCCGCCTGGACCGACGTCAAAGTCGCTCTGGAGATATCCACCTACTCGCTGAAGATGCTCGCTGACGCTGTCGCGCCGCTGATGGGCGCAAGCGAGGCGGACAGTGCCGACGCCGACGGAGGCAGCAGAGGCAGCGGCGGCTCGATAGTGGGTTTGGATTTCGACGCCAGCAGGGCCTTCCCCGCCTATGACTGGATGGGCGTGGCCAAAGCGGGCCTCGAATCGACCTGCCGGTATCTGGCTCGCTACCTGGGACCGCAAGGCATACGGGTGAACCTGGTGTCCGCCGGGCCGATCAAGACGATGGCCGCCCGGTCGATCCCGGGATTCTCGGAGTTCGAGGACGCCTGGACGCAGCGCGCCCCGCTCGGCTGGAGCATCACCGAATCTGGCGCCGTGTCGCGCACGGTGGTGGCGATGCTCAGCGACTGGCTGCCGGCCACCACCGGGTCGATCGTGCAAGCAGACGGCGGCTTCCACGCCGTGGGTGCCTGAAACCAGCTCGGGTTCAGGCAGCGGTCAGGCGCCGGCAGAGCCGTCCGCAGAGGCAGAGCCGAAATCGGCGCCCGAACCGACGGCAGATGCATCAGCATCAGCGGCGGCATCGGCAGACACTGCAGCAGAGACGCCTGCGGAGGCGACGTGGGTGTCGCTCTCGTCGAAGATCTCGCCCACCAGCGACTCGAGCACGTCCTCCAGGGTGACCACTCCGAGCATCCGGCCGGCGTCGCCGCGCACCACCGCCATGTGGACTCTGGCGCGGCGCATGTGCAACAGCAGATCCCGTCCGGGCATGTCGGGACCCACCACCCTCATGCGCCGCAGCAACTCCAGCGGCACCGGGTCGTCGCGGGCCTCGGCCGGCATGCGGATCAAGTCTTTGGCATGCACAAAACCCAGCACATCGTCTTTGTCGGAACCCCAAACAGGCACCCGGGAGTGGCCGGTCGAGGCCATCACCTCCTCGAGGCGGGCCACGGAAGTGCCCCGAGGCGCCGACACCAGCCGGTCGGCGGGCACCATCATCGACCCGGCCGAGCGCACCCGGAACCCCAGAGCACCCGAAAGCAAATCGTGCTCGGCGGGCTCGATCACGCCCTCAGAACGCGCCCCGGCCAAAAGAGTGTGGAACTCGTTGATGGTCAAAGCGGTGTTGATCTCGTCTGCCGGCTGCATGCCCATCAGGCGCACGACAGCGTTGGAGGCCTTGTTGAGCGTCCAGATCACCGGCCTGAACACGACCCCGTAAACC
This sequence comes from Acidimicrobiaceae bacterium, assembly GCA_026708645.1. GTDB lineage: Bacteria > Actinomycetota > Acidimicrobiia > Acidimicrobiales > Aldehydirespiratoraceae > Aldehydirespirator. Next base: position 105,478 of record JAPOUM010000004.1, read on the forward strand.
CGCAGGGCCGGCGCCAGCAGCCGAGCCGACTTCTCGGGCTCGGTGATGGCGACGTTCTTGGGGACCATCTCCCCCACGATCACGTGCAGGGTCGTGACCATGAACAGCGCCAACGCGAACGAGACAGTGTGCAGAACGCCCGAAGGAACCTCGACGACGGCTTCGATCAGCGGCTCGATGAGCTGGGCGATGGCCGGCTCGGCCACATAACCGAGCAGCAGCGAAGCCATGGTGATGCCCAGCTGCGCGCCGGCGAGCTGAGTCTGGATGTCGCGCACCGCGGCCAAAGCGATCCTGCTGCGCCGGTCGCCTTCCTCGGCGGCCGCCTCCAAACGGACCGCGCGCGACGCCACCAGCGCGAACTCCGCCGCCACGAAGAATGCGTTGGCGGCGAGCATCACCACGGCTGCCAGCAGCGCCACGAGCGTCACAGTGCTCACAGCGGTCCCGCGCCTTTCAGCAGCAACGCTCTCACGGTGATCCCGCGGGAGCGACCACGCGCACAGTGGCGATGCGCAGACCGTCCACAGCTACCACTTCAAGGCGCCAACCGTCGACTGTCACAGTCTCGCCCGGCACGGGAATGCGACCCAGACGGTCGAGCACCAGGCCGGCCAGAGTCTCGTAGTCACCCTCGGGCATCGCGAAGCCGCAGGATTCGAGCACTTCGTCGGTGTGCAGCGAGGCGGGCAGGACTGTGGAACCCCGAGACTCCGATCTTGTGCGCTCAGGCGTGGCGGTGTCGTGCTCGTCGTCGATCTCGCCGACGATCTCCTCGAGCACGTCCTCGAGCGTGATGATCCCTGAGGTGCCGCCGTGTTCGTCCACCACCACTGCGAGCAGGCCCTCCCCGGTGCGGAAATCGACCAGCAGGTCGTCGAGGTCGCGCGACTCGGGAACCGCCGGCACCGGCTGCATCAACTGCGAAACCGGAGTGATGGCCCGCTGCTGCACCGGCACCGTGAACAGCGACTTGACATGCACCACGCCGGCCACCTCGTCGAGATGCCCCGCAGTCACCGGGAATCTCGAGTGGCCGGTGGCGACCGCCAACGCGGCCAGGTCCGACAGCGAGGCGTCAGCCTCGACGGCCACCACCTCCACTCTGGGCACCATGGCGTCGTCGGCTTGCTTGTCGGCGAGGCGGATGGAGCGGGTGAGCAGCCGCACCTCGCCCTCGTCGAGGGTCCCCTCCTCGCCCGATGACACGAAGAGATGCTCCAGCTCTTCACGATCCGGCACCGGGTCCAGCTCCTCTTTGGGCTCCATGCCCATGCGCCGCACCATCCAATTGGCGCTGCCGTTCAAGAACGCCACCAACGGCCGGGCCAGCACGCCATAGACAGAGGCAGGCGCCGCCAGAGCGACCGACGAGCCGTACGGCTTGGTGATGGCCACGACTTTGGGGACCAGCTCCCCCATCACCATCTGCACCGACGTGGCCAGAATCAAAGCGACCGCCACCGAGACTCCCCACGGCAGATCCGACCCGAAGACGGCTGTGAGTCCGGGCTCGATCATCGGCGCCAGCGCCGGCTCGATCATGAAGCCGAGCAGCAACGACGAGACGGTGATGCCGATCTGAGCGCCCGACAAATGAAAGGAGAGCCGTTCGACCAGACGCTGCACCATGCGGGCACGGCGGTCGCCGGCGCCGGCGCGTTCGTCCACTCGGGTCCGGTCAACCGCCACCAGTGCGAACTCCAAGGCGACGAAGAAGGCGTTGGCGGCCATCAGAGCCAAAGCGGCCAACAGCCACAGAGCTATCTGTATCGCTCCTCCCGGGATCGACAGGCCTTTGAGACGATGAATCTAGTCGCTGGCGGCCCGAGCGCGCCTAGCAGGCGCACGAACACTGCCGGCTCTCTCATTCGCTCGGCCTCGCTCGGCCTCTAGTTTGAAACGATGGCCTCGCCCGGAATCAACCCTGACCGCAGCCTCGGCTGGCTCAGGCGAATCCTGCCGGTGGCGTCGCGGTACCGGGTCGCCTTCGCAGCCGCGACCGCGGCCGGCCTGGTGTCCGTGGCTGCCACAGCAGCGGCGCCGGTCGTGATCGGCAGGGGTGTGGACGCCGCCGCAGCCGGTGAGGCGCTGCGTCCCTGGGTGATCTCGCTGCTTGTTCTGGCGGGGCTGCGCTTCGGTCTCGGCTACGCCTACCGCTACGGGCTTTTCCGCAGCGCTCACTGCTTGGAGGCTGATCTTCGCAAGCTGGTCTATGAGCATCTCGTCGAGCTGTCGTTCTCGTACTGGGACCGCACCCAGACAGGCCAGGTGATCTCTCGGGCCAACAGCGACATCCGCTCGATCCAGCTGCTTTTCGCTTTCGCTCCTCTGATGGCGACGCAGCTCGCGCTGCTGGTAATGGGCGCCGCCGCGATGCTGGCTCTGTCACTGCCGTTGACTCTCGTGGCGATGGCGCCTCTGCCGTTGGTGCTCTATGTGGGGATCCGGCTTCGCAACCAGGTGTTCCCGTTGAGCTGGGTGACCCAGGCCCGCACGGCCGATGTGGCGATGATCACCGATGAGAGCATCCAAGGCGCCCAGGTGGTGCGGAACTTCGCTCAAGAGCAGGCCCAGGTTCAGCTCCTGGCCGGAGCGGCGCAAAGGCTGCGCTGGGCCGGCATCGCCACTGCGGACGCGAGGGCTCGTCACTCTCCGGTCATGGAGGCTCTGCCCAGGCTGGGGCTCGCGCTGGTGCTCGGAACCGGAGGGCTGCTGGCCATCGACGGCAGCGTGGCAGTGGGCGACATCGTCGCTTTCAACGCTTATGTGCTGTTGATGGCCGCGCCGTTTCGGATGATCGGCTTCGTGCTGATCCAATGGCAGCGGGCTTCGGCTGCGGCGCAGCGGGTGTTCGAGATATTGGACGAGGAACCCGAGATCGTCGATAAGCCCGAGGCGCTGCCGCTGCCGTCGCCGGAGGGCTTGGTGGAGTTCGACGACGTGACGTTCGCGTATGCCTCTGCTGCCTCCGCCGGCGACGGCGGCGGAGGCAGCGCCCGAAGCGGCACGATCGACCGAGGCGGCAAGAACGAGCCAGGGGATCCAGCCGACTCCGACGACGCCGCCGGCGCGGCTGCGGCCGTGGCGATCATCGACGGTTTCAGCTTGACGGTCGAGCCGGGCGAGACGGTGGCGGTAGTGGGCCGCACCGGCAGCGGCAAGAGCACGCTCGGCCGGCTGCTGGCGCGCTTCTATGACGTCGCTTCCGGCGCCGTGCGCATCGACGGCATCGACGTGCGGGATCTGCGTGTCGCGGACCTGCGGCGGGCGGTGACAGTGGTGAGCGACGACCCGTTCCTGTTCGCCGCGTCCGTGCGCGACAACGTGGCTTTCGCCCGGCCCGAAGCCGACGAAGAATCCGTGACGGCGGCGTTGGCGGACTCGGCCGCCGGAGGTTTCGTGGAGGCGCTGCCCGAAGGGGCCGACACCGTCCTCGGCGAGCGGGGTTCGACCATCTCAGGCGGTCAGCGCCAGCGCCTCGCCATAGCCCGGGCGTTGCTGGCCGACGCTGCGGTGCTGGTTCTAGACGACGCCACCAGCGCCATCGACATCGCCGTCGAGGAGCGGATCCTCTCGGCGCTGCGGCGGCGGCGGGGGCGCCGCAGCACCATCTTGATCGCTCATCGCCTGTCGACTCTGGCGCTCGCCGACCGGGTGGTTCTCATAGCCGACGGCAAGACGGCCGCCTGCGGCAGCCACGACGACCTGCTGCGAACTGTGCCCGCCTACGCCGAGGTGCTCGCCCATCTGCAGCAGGCGCAGCAACAGGACGCTCAGACAGGCGCCGAGACGCGGCGGGCGCCGCAGCCGCAGGCCGCGGCCGGCTGATGTTCGGCTCGCCTTCGCCGATGCGGGGAGGCCCCTCCTCGGCACAGTCGGCGGCTCAGGCCGGACTGCCCCACGCCGAGGTGCCCGGTGACCTGCGCGCCCGTGTCGAGCGTGTGCTGCAAGACGAGCCCGAGCACCCCGAGCCGCAGGTCCGGTGGTCGCGCGAAGGCGGCGAATTCGGCAACGGCTTCGGGCTGGCGCGCTTCCTGTGGCCGTGGCGGGGCCGGCTGGCTTTGGCCTTGGCACTGGTGGCCGCCGAGACCGTCGCCTTGCAGTTCGGTCCGGTGCTCACCCAGATCGGAGTGGACGACGGCGTCGTCGCAGGCGACCGCAGCGTCGTGGTCCTCGCTGCGCTGGGTTACGCGGGGCTGCTGGTGCTGGCCGCGGCAGCCGGCGCGCTGCGGATCGCTTTCACGGGACGCCTCGGCGAGCAGTTGATGGAACGGCTGCGGATCCGCACTTTCGAGCACATGCAGCGCCAGCAGATGGATTTCTACACCTCGGAGCGCGCCGGTGTCCTGTTGACCCGCATGACCTCCGACATCGAAGCCTTGTCGGTGCTCTTCAACGAGGGCATCATCAACTTCGCGGTGCAAGGGCTGACTCTGGTTGTGATCACCGTGCTGCTGTTCAACTACGACCCGCTGCTGGCGCTGGTCACGTTGGCAGCGGCGCTGCCGGCCACGCTGGCGTCTTCGCTGTGGTTCCGCAAACGGGCCGCGGCCGACTACCGGCGTGTGCGCGACCGCATCGCCGACCTTCTCGGCAACCTTCAGGAATCCCTGGCAGGAATCCGGGTGATCGCCGCCTATGACCGCCGTGCGGCCAGCATCGCGCGGCACCGCGAGGCCGTGGACCGGCACCGTGACGCCAACCTGCGGGCTTCGCGGGCCAACTCGGTCTACGGGCCGGGCAGCGAAGCCATCGGCATCGCCACTCAGGCGGTGCTTCTGGGAGCGGGCGGCGCCATGACCGTCAGCGGCCGCATCACTGTGGGCGAGCTGGCCGCTTATCTGCTGTTCTTGACGGCTTTCTTCGCTCCTGTGCAGGCGCTGGTGCAGCTATACGACTCCTATCAGCGGGGTGCTGCCGCCCTCGCCAAACTGCGAGAACTGTTCGCGACGACCTCCACGGTGCGGGACCGTCCCGGCGCTGCGGCCATGCCGGAGGTGCGCGGCGAGATCTCGCTCGAGAACGTCAGCTTCGCCTACCGCGGCCACGACTTCGTGCTGCGCGACGTGAACCTGCGGGTGATGCCGGGCGAGACGCTGGCGCTCGTGGGCGAGACCGGCGCCGGCAAGACGAGCGTCGCGCGGCTGATCACCCGGCTCTACGACCCGACCGAGGGCACGGTGCGCATCGACGGCCGCGACCTGCGCGACGTGACTCTGACGAGCCTGAGATCCCAGATCGGCGTGGTGTCGCAGGAACCGTTCCTGTTCGCGGGAACCGTGCGCGACAACGTGGGCTTCGCCCGGCGCGGCGCCTGCGACGACGATTTGCTCCAAGCTTTGGACGCGGTGGGCATGAGCGGCGTGGTGCGACGCCTCGGCGGCCTCGACGGCGTCATCCATGAGCGAGGCGCGACATTGTCGGCGGGTGAGCGCCAACTGCTGGCATTGGCACGGACCTTCCTGTCTGAGCCGCGGCTGCTGGTGCTCGACGAGGCCACGAGCAGTCTGGACATGGGCTCAGAAGCCCGCATCGAGCGGGCGCTCGACGTGATGCTGCACCGACGGACCGCGGTGATCGTCGCGCATCGTCTCACCACCGCGCTGCGCGCCGACCGGATCGCTGTGGTGGAGGCGGGCAGGATCGTCGAGATCGGCGCTCACAGCGAGCTATTGGCAGCGGGCGGGCGTTACGCGAGAATGCACGACATGTGGAGCAGCGGCATCGACGGATCCGCGGGCGCGGCCCGTGAAGAGACGAAAGCACGCTGACCGAACCATGAACGAGCAGAGCACCCCGGACGACGCGCCCCACAACCCCGACACCGCCTCAGCCGGCATGCCCCGCGAACCGGGCGCCGACACTACGGCTCTGGTGTTGCGGGGCGTCGGTCGTGTCGTGGAAGGACGACCGCTGCTGGTCGACGTCGACTGGCAGGTGCGCTCGTCGCAGCGCTGGGTGGTGCTCGGCGCCAACGGCTCAGGCAAGACCACCCTGGTGCGGATAGCCACGATGTGGGACCACCCTTCCGCGGGTGACGTCGAGCTGCTCGGGCAGCGCCTCGGGCAGACCGACGTGCGCCGGCTGCGATCCAGAGTCGGATTCACCGGCGCGGCCGTCGCGGCTCTGCTGCGACCGTCGCTGACCGCAGCGGAGGTGGTGATGACGGCCAAGCACGCCGCGCTGGCGCCGTGGTGGCATCACTACGACGCTGACGACGCGGCCGGCGCTCGCGCCGCGCTGCAGCGGGTCGGTTGCGGCGACCGTTGCGAGCAGCGATTCGGGACGTTGTCGTCCGGCGAGCAGCAGCGAGTGCTTCTGGCTCGGGCATTGTCGATAGAGCCAGGGCTGGTGGTGCTGGACGAACCCAACGCCGGCCTCGATCTGGCGGGGCGAGAGCAGCTGATCTCCACGCTGGCACAGCTGGCGCTGGACCCGCTCACTCCGCCGCTGGTGCTGGTGACTCATCACACCGACGAGATTCCTGACGGGTTCAGCCATGTGCTGATGCTGCGCGACGGCGCTGTGCTGGCCGCGGGGCCGATGGCCGAGACGATGACCAGCGAGAACTTGTCGGCGTGTTTCGGCCTGCGACTCAGCCTGGAGCGCCGCCACGGACGCTGGGTCGCGCGAGCCGCCCGCGATTGAGCCCGGCCCGTTCCGTCCGGGAAGGCCCGGAATCCCGGTCAACCGAGTTCTGGGAAGGCCCGGTCAGCCGAGGCCAAGCCTCAGGAGGGCCGCGTCAGCCGAGCCCGGGGAAGATCGCCAGAAGCGCTCCCCAAGTGACGTTGAGAGTCGCGGGCTGAGCGGTGACGACGTTGGAGACGCCGCGGGCCGACGCCGGGTCGAGCCATTCGTCGCGGAGCCGATATTCGAGACCGGAGGTGTCGGCGACCCGGCAGCGACCGCCGACCGCCAGCAGCGAGACGGTCTCGCCAGGCTCGGCTTCCAGCCTGTGCGGGCCGCGCGCCACCTCGACGCGGGCCCCGTCGACGGTCGCAGTGACCGCGGCGGCGGCCCAGCGCGGCGACGCCAGTATCAACAGGTTGGCCACTGCGTGATCGAGGCGGCCCGAAACCGAAGCGGCCACATGAACCGCTCCGGCCCGGCTGCAGGCGTAGTCCATCGCCAGTTCGAGGTCTGTGAAGTCTTTGCGGACTGGATGCCTGAGGATCGACGCGCCCTGCGAAAGCGCCCACGCGAGCGAGTCCTCGTCGACGCTGTCCATGTCGCCCACTACTGCGTCCACCCGGCGGCCTGCGCGGCGCAGCATCCCCAGACCGCCGTCCGCGGCTATCACCAGGTCGGCTTCCGGCAGCGGGCGCGTCTCAGGGCTCGCCTCCGGGCGCTGGGCGTCGCCGACAGGGGGGCACAACGTCACCACCAGGGCTGTCGGCGTCCGCTGCTCGATCAAGGCAGATAAGGCGTGGGATCCACCGCCCGCCCGTCGATTCGCAACTCGAAATGGAGATGCGGCCCGGTGGACCAGCCGGTCGATCCGAGCGCGCCGATGCGGTCGCCGCTTTGGACCTGCTGATTCTCTGAGACCTCGATACGGCTCAGGTGGGCGTAGAGCGTGCTGTAACCGAAGCCGTGATAGATCACGACAGTGTTGCCGAATCCGACGCGCTCGCCGGCGAGGATCACTTCACCCGACCGCGCCGCTCGGACCCTGTCGCCGGTGTTGCCGCTGATGTCGATCCCGTTGTGCTGGCGCATCCCCCCGAAGATCGGATGGACCCGCGGCCCGAACTCTGACGTCTTCTGCCCTTCGGCCGGCCAGGCGACCAGCACGAACGGCCCGTTCTCGGCTTCGAAGCGGCGGCGCTCCTCCTCGACGGCGCGGCGACGGGCCTCTTCTTCCCGGCGGCGGATCTCCTCCTCGATTCGACGGATCTCGCGTTCCATCTGACGGTCGGAGCGATCGATCTCATCAGACAGGCGATTCCATTCGTCGATTCGGGACTGGATCTCCTCGCGCAACTCCAGAGCCGCAGCGTGCGCGGATTCGAGTTCCGCCAGCTGCTGTTGTTGTTCCTGCCTCTGCCGGTCCGCTTCGGCCGCCCGGTCGAGCGCCTGCCGGCTCAGCACCTCGAGCTGGGATTCCGAGGTGCGCAGGTCGTCCGTGAGCTCCAGCTCGCTGCCGATGGCCAACTCCAGCAGGAACAATCGCACCGCGCCCTCGTTGATGCCGGTCGAATACTGCTCGACGACCTCGCCGACGGGTTGCACATAAGCTTCGATGGCGCGTCGGCGCAGACGCTCCTTGACCGCTTCGATCTCGCTTTCATGCCATTCGGCCTCGGCTCTGGCGGCGGCGGCCTCGGCCTCTGCGGCTCGGATCGACTCAGCGGTGGCTTCGACCCGCGCCTGCTGCAAGGTGATGTAGGCGTCCAGCTCCTCCAGAGCTTGCACCAGCGCCGCGTCGTCGGCGTTCAGAGCGTCGATCTGCATGGCCACGTCGGCAGCGTCGCGTGCCAGCTGCTCGCGCTGCTCTCGCAGGTCGCCGATCCGCTGATCGCTCTGCGCCAGAGCCACGGTCGTAAACAGCAAAGCAGCCGACACGACCACCACTGTCACGCCAGGAAGGCCCCTCACCCGACTCACGATTCCATTGTAAACCTGACGGAAATCTCAGGGATGCATACACAGAATCTGAACCTCGAACAGGCGAGGTCCAGCGGGCCTCTAAGGCCCGAGCAGCAGCAGAAGCCCCACGACGGTGTAGGCGATCATCGCCGCCAGCATCGGATACTGCGACCGCATCGCCAGCCTGGCAGGCCAGCGTTCCAGTGCGCGGTCGTGCGCCAGCGCCACTGCCAGCACATGGCCGACGGCGATGGCCGCGGTCTGAGTCCAGGCGATGGCGTCGGTGGAGATGGCCGTGTAGTCGACGCGGTAGGCAGCGGTGCCGAACAGGTCCCAGCCCCGACCGAACGGATCCGAGAGATGGGCGATCAGCAGCTGGCCTTCAAGCAGCAGATAGCTGAAATAGTGGGCGATGGTGTAAGCCGCGGCGATGGGGACGAGCGACGAGGCGAACGCTTCGCTGAGCTCTTTCTCGGTGTCGCCGGTGATCACGGCCATGCCCGCCACCGCCGCCCGGTAGAGCACGAACACCGCGAGTATCACGAACCCCAGACCGACGGTGTTGAACGCTGTCAGTTCCCAGCCGACGCGGTTGCTGATCACGTCGTGCCACAGAGTGCTGCGGCTGAAGCCGTCGAAGGTGGTGGACCCCAGAACCACCAGAATGAAAGCAGCCGAGCCGGGCTTGTGGGACTGAACGGCCAGGCCGGCCAACGGAGAGCGCGCTCGCAGCTTGCGGCCGTCTCGGTGCAGCGGCGCCATTGCGGCCAGTTTGGTGAACAGAACCCCGAAACCTTCTGCGTCGCGCAGCCAGCCACGACCGAGTACCGCCGCGCCGGCCAGCATGGCTGCGGTGTAGCCGGTCAGGTACCAGCCGAGGACGCGAATGTCGGCGCTGTCGTGATAGGCCAATTCGAGCCACAAGAACACGAAAATCGACGCGACCGCCCACCACTGGTTGCCGGCGCCTCGCTCGGGGTCTCCAACCGGGCGGCTGCGCAGCCGGGCCCACAGCCGCGCCGCTCCGTCGGAGATCGTGGCGAAGGGGTTCATGCACGCCCAGACGTCGCCCACCAGAGCCGACACGGCCTGAAGCCCCACCCAGAAAATGACGTAGATCGCTACGGGCGCGATGTTCACTGAAGGGTTGGTGTTGCCCGCCAGGCCCGCATAGAGCAGCACCCCCAAAGCGAACAGGCCGAACGCTGCGGCCAGCCGAGACAGGACTCCGCTAGCCGCCTGAAAAGGCCGCGGCAGCGCTCGCCCGTCCGACAACGCCCGGAACTTGGGCTCGTCCCAGAACATCCCCAAAGCCACGAACGACGCCGCCACCGCGAACGAGGCCGCCCAGGCGAGCTGCCACAGCGGCACCGGCAGATCCAGGCGCCCGCCCACGCCGTGAGCCGCGGCGACGTCGGCGTGCATCCACAACGCGGCCGCCGCCAAGGCTGCCGCTGCCGCTGATCTTCGCAAGGCGCTCCGGGCTCTCATGGCGCAGCGCATGTCGGGCTCATCGCCGCGCGACTGTAACGGCGAATCCACGCCCTGGGCCGTGCTGTGAACTATCTGCGCTCGATGGGCTGGAGGCACAGCACGGTGAGGCCCTACCGATCAGTGTGGGCGATACTGGACTTGAACCAGTGACCTCTGCCGTGTGAAGGCAGCGCTCTAGCCAGGCTGAGCTAATCGCCCGTGAACTAGCCATCCTAGCATCCGCCCCGTGCCCGAGACACCCCGGTCAGGGTCGGGGCCGCGCTCTCTCAGCCGAGCTCAGGCGCTGTCTTGGTCTGAGACCGGCAGATCTTCCAGTCTTCCGGCTCTGTCGTCCCGCCAAGTCGAGCCGGGCGGATTCGATCAGCAGTCCGCTCCCTTGACGATACGAGCCGCCAAGCGCTCCAGTCCGGCGACTCGCGAACCTTTGATCAGCACGACGCATTCGGCGTCCAGACCGCCGATCTCTTGCAGAGCAGCGAAAGCGCTGTCGACGCCGTCCACCAGTATCACGCTCCCGCCCGCGGCGTATCCGGGTGCGTCTGCTGCGATCACTTCCACGCCCAGCTGCGCTGCCGCAGCGCCGACCGCGGCGTGCTCGGAAGTCTCGAAGTCGCCCAGCTCCGCCATAGGCCCCAGCACCGCTATCTTGCGCCGCGCAGGATGAGCCGCCAATGCCCGCAGCGCCGCGCTCATCGACAAGGGATTGGCGTTGTAGCTGTCGTTGATCAAAACGGCGCCGTCGCCGACGCGCCGCAGTTCCATCCGCAACGGTGAAAGCTCGGCTGCTGCAAGCCCCTCGGCCACGTCATCGAGCGACACCCCCAGTTCGAGCGCCACCGCGGCCGCGGCCAGGGCGTTGTCGACGAAGTGCGTTCCCGCCGCGTTCAACCGCACCGTCGTCTCGCCGGAAGGGCTTCGCAGCACGAAGCGGGGCACAAGATCGGCGTCGACTGCAAGATCGCGGGCGCTGACATCGCCGCCCGTCCCGAAAGTGACCACCCGAGCGTTGCTGTGACGCGCCATCGACATCACCTCGGCCACACCCGCGTTGAGGAAGGCGACACCGCCGTCCGCGTCCGCCGCAAGAGCCTCGACCAGCTCTCGCTTGGCTGCTGTCACCGCCCGCAGGGAGCCCAGTTCGCTGGTGTGCGCCAAGCCCACTGTGGTCACCACGCCCATCGTCGGTCGGGCCACACGGCACAGTTCGGCGATGTGCCCAGCGCCTCGGGCGCCCATCTCCACCACGAGCGCCTCGCTGTCGGCGGGCGCCGACAGCAGAGTGAGCGGAACCCCGATCTCGTTGTTGAACGAGCGGGTGCTGGCCCACACTCGGAACTTCTGCCGCAGCACCGCTGCCAACAGATCCTTGGTGGTGGTCTTGCCGACGGATCCTGTGACGCCCACCACCGGCAGCGCTTCGAGCCGGTCCCGGGCCCGGCACGCTAGAGCGGTCAGCGCCGTCTGAGTGTCGGCGACCTCGATCGCGGCAGCCGGCGCCTCGTGACGGCCACGAGAGGTGAGATAGGCGCAGGCGCCGGAGCGGACCGCGTCGCCGATGAAATCATGCCCGTCTCGCTGCGCCACAAGCGGCACGAAAAGCGTCAGCGGCTTCGCTTCGCGGCTGTCGTGGACGACGCCGTCGATCTGCTGGTCTCCGTCGCCGTGCAAGCGCCCCGCGGTCGCTGCGGCGACTTCACGCAGGCTCCAACGCACCTGCCCAGTGTGACACGTAGCGAGCCGGATTCGCTCGCCTGCAGGCTCAGCCTCTAACGTCGCTGAGCGTGTACCGCTCAAACCGCAGGACGCTGGACAGGTTGAGGCTCGTCGTGTTGTTCGGGGGGCGCTCCGCTGAACACGACGTTTCATGCGTGTCAGCGCGCCATGTGGTGACTGCCGCCGATCCCGAGAAGTATCTGATCGAACCGATCGGCATCACCCGCACAGGTCAATGGGTGCAGGCACTGGAGGCACACGAGGCTTTGAGCGCCGGACCCGGAGCGCTCGGTGAGCGGCTCAGCGCGACCGGCCCCCGAATCGACCCTTTCGCGGCGCTGTCGGGAACTGGCGGAAGAGACAGCGCCGCCGGAGGCCCGGACGCCGAGCCCTCCGCCGCTGAGCCAGCGCGCGCCGGCGACCCGGACTGTGTGGTGCTGCCGATCCTTCACGGTCCGATGGGCGAGGACGGAACCGTCCAGGGATTGCTGGAACTGGCTCAGGTTCCCTATGCGGGGGCGTCGGTTCTGGCCTCGGCGCTGTGCATGGACAAGGCCGCTACCAAAGCCATGCTCTCCGCAGCGGGCGTCGCTCAGACCCGCTGGCTGAGCGTCACCCTCGACGACCCCTCCGCCGACGACCTTCGACTCGGCCCGATTCTCGACACCGTAGAGGGCGCTCTGGGCTTGCCGGTGTTCGTAAAGCCGGCGAGCATGGGCTCTTCGATCGGCATCACCAAGGCCGCGACTCGCAGCGAAGCGGCCGCAGGGCTTCGACTGGCCTGCCGTTATGACCGTTCGATAGTCGTGGAGCAGCCCTGCGCCGCACGCGAGATCGAAGTGGCCGTCCTAGGCAACGAGACGCTCGAGGCCAGTCTTCCCGGCGAGATCATCCCGGGCTCGGACTTCTACGACTACGCGGACAAATACCAAGACGGCGCCGAGCTCTTGGTGCCCGCCCCGCTGAGCGACTCCGAGATCAGAGCATGTCAAGATCTCGCCGTTACCGCCTGCCGGGCGATGGGGGTGGAAGGCCTGGCTCGTGTGGATTTCTTGTACGAGGACGGGCGCTGCGGCCGCGGGGACCGGGGTTGGCTGGTCAACGAGTTGAACACCATGCCAGGGTTCACTCCCATATCGATGTATCCGAAACTGTGGTCCGCCAGCGGCCTCGACTATCCTCGTCTCATCGACCGGCTTGTGGAACTGGCGATGCAACGCCACCAGCGTCGGCGGCGCCACAGCAGCACCAACGCGCCCGCACCGGCCTCGGAATAGTCATAATGGGATCGTGATCGTCGAATCGCTCGCCGGCAAACGGATCGCCATCACCGGCGCCACGGGTTTTCTGGGCACGGCTCTCGCCGAGCGGCTGCTGCGCTGCGTGCCCGACTGCGAGCTGGTGCTGATGGTGCGACCCGGCCGGCGCGGCGCGGCTTCCAGAGTGCGGCGCGACGTTCTGCGCAACGACGCTTTCGACCGTCTCCGCAGGCGATTCGCCGAGCGGCCCGACCAGGAGAGCTTCGACGAGATGACCGCCCGCAGGGTCACGGCGATAGCCGGGGACGTCTCGATCGACGGTCTCGCCGCCAGCGACGAGGCGGCGGCCTCGCTGGCGGGCTGCGACGTGGTGATCCACGCGGCGGCGACCGTGAACTTCGACTCGGCTCTCGACGACGCCGTGGAGGTCAACCTGCTCGGCCCCAGCCGGCTCTGTTCGCTGCTGAACGAAGCCGCCTCGGACTGTCACATGATCGCAGTGTCGACCTGTTATGTGGCGGGCAGCCGCCGAGGCGCCGCCAAAGAGGAGCTGGTGGACGAATCGCCGTTCTTCACCGATGTGGACTGGCGCGACGAGGTCGCCAGCGCCCGTCGGGCCCGGCGCGACGCCGAGCAGTCCAGCCGCAGCCCCGAACGTCTCGCCGCCTTGTCGGCGCAAGCCCGCCGCGAGCTCGGCGCAGCCGGCATCCCGGCGCTGTCGGAGAAGGTCGAGAGCCTGAGGCGCCACTGGGTCGACGAGCAGCTGACCGCCGCGGGGCGCGCCCGGGCGGCGAGCCTCGGCTTCCCCGACGCCTACGCCTTCACGAAGGCGCTCGGCGAGCGGGCGCTGACAGAAACCCGAGGCGGCGTCGCTGTGAGCATCGTGCGTCCGTCGATCATCGAGTCGGCGCTGGCTGAGCCCTTCCCGGGATGGATCCGCGGATTCCGCATGGCCGAGCCGGTGATCGCGGCTTACGCCCGGGGCCTGCTCAAAGAGTTCCCGGGGGTGCCTGAAGGCATCATCGACGTGATCCCTGTGGATCTGGTGGTGGCGACGGTTCTGGCCGTGGCCGCCCGGGGCCCCGGCGGCACGAGCCCCGGCGACCCCGGCAGCACGGGCCCCGAAGTCGTGCAGATCGCCAGCGGGGCTGTCAACCCGCTGAAATACGGCCAGCTCTTCGATCTGGTGAGCGGCTGGTTCACTGAGCACCCGGTCTACGACGAGCACAACCAGCCGATCTCGGTTCCCAGATGGTCGTTCCCCGGACGGGGGCGGGTGGCCCGCCAGCTCCAGCGCGCGCAGCAATCGCTGGAGGCCGCCGACCGCGTGCTGTCGGCTCTGCCGCTGCGGGGACGGCAGGCTCTGGTCAGCGCAGGCCTCGAAGAGCGCCGCCAGCAACTCGAGAGAGCCAGCGAATATGTCAACCTCTACGGCGCCTACGCCGAATGCGAGGCCATCTACCAACTCGACCGGCTCACGGACCTTCGGGGGTCGCTCGACGAAGCCGACAGGTCGGCTTTCTGTCTCGATCCAGCGGTGATCGACTGGCGCCATTACGTGCAGCAGATCCATCTGCCGTCGATGGTGCAGCAGGCCCGCTTGAAGATGTCGCCCGGTTCGAGCCCGAGCCGTGTGTCGCGCGCCGGTAGGCTGCGCTCGCAGGTGCTTGCTCCTGAGCGCCATCTGGCCGTCTTCGACCTCGAGAACACTCTCATCGCTTCCAATGTGGTGGCCAGTTACGCCTGGCTCGCCACCCGGAACCTCGACGACATCGACCGGATCCGTTTCGTGGCCCGCACTCTGGGCGAGGCGCCGCGGCTGCTGGCGCTGGATCGTCGCGACCGCAGCGACTTTCTGCGCTACTTCTATCGACGCTTCGAAGGCGCCCGACAGCACCGTATCGAAGCGGACTGCACCGAGATGCTGAGCGACCTGCTGATCACGAAATCGTTCCCTCAAGGCATCCGGCGAGTGCGCGAGCACCGTCGCGCCGGGCACACCACGCTGCTGATAACGGGCGCCCTCGACTTCGTGATCGAGCCTCTGAAGCCTTTGTTCGATGAGATCATCGCAGCCCGGATGGGGTCCCGCGAGGGCGTCTACGACGGCCGACTGACGCATGTGCCGCCCACAGGCGAGGCCCGTTATCAGACGCTCGTGGACTTCGCGCAGCAGCACGATCTGGATCTGCGAGAATCTGTGGCTTATGCGGACAGCACCTCGGACCTGCCGATGCTCGAAGCGGTCGGCTTCCCGGTGGCGGTGAACCCCGAAACCAAGCTGGCCGCTCTGGCGCGGCGGCGGGGCTGGCTGATCGAGCACTGGTCCACGAGCGCCGGCGCCCCGTCCAAGCTGCTGCCGCTGGCCCCGCGCCACCGCAACGGAGCGCGCCGCCTCGAAGGGGCCCTCCGCTGATGGCCGCCGAACGCCGCAGAGCGCCGCGCCCGGGCTTGGTGCTCGACGTCGACCGCGCCACCCCGCCGGTGCTGTTCCATCACGGCGAGGGTTTCCGCTTGGAGCGGCTGCCCGCGGGACGCAGCCGGATCATCTACCCCGCCGAGCCTCTGGCAGGACTGCCCGACTCGGCGGGAGCGATCCGCGAGGCGCTGCTGAACCCGCTCGACTCCGACCCGCTGCCCGCGCTGCTGCGTCCTGGCATGAAACTGACCATCGCCTTCGACGACATCTCACTGCCGCTGCCGCCGATGCGGCGCCCCGACATTCGCCAGCGGGTCATAGAGGAAGTGCTCGACATGGCCGCAGCCGCGGGCGTGGACGACGTGCATCTCATCGCTGCGCTGGCGCTGCATCGTCGCATGACCGAAGCCGAGCTGCGCCACGCGCTGGGCGAGCGGGTCTACGACGCTTTCGCCCCGCAGGGAGCGCTCTACAACCACGACGCCGAAGACCCTGACGGCATGGTCGAACTGGGCCGCACCGGCCACGACGAGCTGGTCACCATGAACCGTCGAGCCGCCGAGAGCGACCTGCTGGTGTATGTGAACATCAATCTGGTGTCCATGGACGGCGGCTGGAAGTCGACGGCCACCGGCCTGGCCGACTACCGGTCGCTGCGCCACCATCACAATGTCCGCACCATGCAGAATTCCCGCTCGTTCATGGACCGGCCCAACTCCGAGCTGCACAGCTCCAACTGGCGCCAGGGCGAGGTGATCGAAGCCAACGGCCCGCGCGTCTTCCAGATCGAGACGACCGTCAACAACAACACTTTCGGCTACGACGGGCCGCTGTCCGTGCTGCAGAAGCGCGAATGGGAGTGGAGCGCCCGCGACCGCGCCGCCTACCTGGCCATGCAGACCGGCCTGAGAGCCATGCCGGCAGCAGCCCGCCGCGGCGTCTTCAACCGCTGGCAGGCCCCCTATGAGATGACCTCGGTGCAGGCCGGTGCGGTGGGGCCGGTGCATGAGAGCACCACCGCCAACGTGCTGGCGCAGCATCTGGTGCCGGTGCAGGGACAAAGCGACGTCCTCACCATGGGGCTGCCGTACATCTGCCCGTACAACGTCAACTCGGTGATGAACCCGATCCTGGTGATGTGCCTGGGCTTGGGCTACTTCTTCAACCTCTACCGCGGCAAGCCTCCGGTGCGTTCGGGGGGTGTGGTGATCATGAGCCACCCGACGAGACGCGAGTTCCATCCGGTGCATCACCCCAGCTACATCGACTTCTTCGATCAAGTGCTGGCCGACACCACCGACCCGGCTGAACTGGAAGCCAAATACGAGGCCCAGTTCGCCGAAGACGAGTGGTACGTGCATCTCTATCGCAACAGTTACGCCTATCACGGGGTGCATCCCTTCTACATGTGGTATTGGGGCGCCCATGCCCTGCAATGGCTGGGACGGGTGATAATCGTCGGCGGCGAACCGGCGGCGGTGCGACGCATGGGCTTCCAGCCCGCGTCGACGCTGTCGGACGCTCTGGAGATGGCCGGTGACGTGGTCGGGCCCTCGCCGACGATCACGCATCTGCACAATCCGCCGATACTCATGGCCGACGTGGACTGAGCCTGGTGGGCATCGCGCACGACCTCGGCTTGACACGGCTGCTCGGTCGCCTGCCGTCGCCGACGCGAGCCTTGAGAGCCCGCTCGTTTCCTTTGCGGGCGCCGACGCAGCCCGCCGGCGTGGCGCCGCTGCTGCAGCCGCGCCGCACCGGCGGCGACTACGACACCGGCTGGTCGCGCCGCTGGTCGGCCAGGATGGTGCGAGCCGGTTTCGTGGAGGGGCCGATGCGGCTCATGGTGCAGATAATGGCTTCACCCCGACGGCGCGGCGCCGACCGTCTGGCCGACGCCGAGGGCGCGCTGATCTTCGCCGCCAACCATCACAGCCACCTGGACACGCCGCTGCTGTTGACGTCGCTGCCCGAGCCGTGGCGCCACAAGGTCGTGGTGGGGGCCGCCGCCGACTATTTCTTCGCCACTCGGGCGGCAGGCGCCGCCGCTTCCCTGCTGATGGGAGCGATCCCGATCGAGCGAGCCAAAGTCGGGCGCCGCTCAGCCGAGCTGGCCGCCGAGCTCATCGACGAGGGCTGGAGTCTGCTCATCTACCCTGAGGGCGGACGCAGCCCCGACGGCTGGGGTCAGCCGTTCAGGGGCGGCGCCGCCTATCTGGCTTTGCGCTGCGGGGCGCCTGTGGTGCCGATCCATCTCAGCGGCACCGGCGAGATCCTGCGCAAAGGCCGCAAACTGCCGCGGCCCGCGGAAGCCACGGTCACTTTCGGCGCGCCTCTGGCGCCGCAGCCCGGCGAGAAGGCTCATCGCTTCGCGAGCCGCATCGAGGCCGCCGTCACGGCTCTGGCCGATGAAGCCTCCAGCGACTGGTACTCGGCTCGCAGAAGAGCCCATTCGGGTGACGGCGGCTCTCTGGTCGGCCCTGACGCCGGCGTGTGGCGGCGCAAATGGGCACTCGGAGACAAGCACAGGCGCCCTGAACCTCCCGAGACGCGCCCCTGGCCTGCTTTGTGAACGCCGCCGTCGGCCCGGCGTGTCGGCGCTCCCGGCATGCACTGCAAACTCAGCGGCGGCCGCCGATCTTGCGGCAGGATCGAGGCGCGCACCGTGCCGATCTGCTCAGTGGCGGTCGAGCGCGGGCCCCTGCCATCGGCGGTGTGGGTGATGTCGCTGCGGCCTGACACGGCGGCGTGCAGCTTCCTGATGACCCGCACCGCGTACCGGCAACGCCGCGGCCCGTCAGCGCATTCGAAGAAGAAGAGCGGGCACGCTCCGCCCGACTCCTGGATTCGCCCTCCCCCCCACGCGATCCCACGCGAAGTGAGCGTCAGGCTTTGCTGTTGAGGTGTCGGGTCGCGCGGGTGATCATGCTGGCTGCTTCTTGACGGCTGATGGGCTGGTCGGGGCAGTAGTTGAGCGGGTCGCTGGTGCAGCCGATGGTGATGCCTGCTGCGTGGAGGGCGTCTATGGCTGCGGCGTGCGGGCTGTCTGCGGTGTCCTCGAACCCGGCTGGGGTTGCGTCGGGGAGGTTGTAGACGATGGCGATGAGCCGGGCTGCTTGGGCTCGGGTCAAAACGTCGCCCACGCAGTTGTCGTCGGCGGCGGTGTCAGCGTTGTCGTCGCAATCTGTGACGACGCCGAGTTCGACTAGACGCTCCAGGTAAGGCGCCCACCAGGCGTCGAGTGTTTCGCTGTCGGGTGTTCCGCCGTTTTCGTCGGACGCTCCGCTGCCGTCGCCGGGGTCTGCTGTTTCGCTGTCGCCATCAGGTTCTCCGCCTTCTGACCCTTCAGCGTCGCCAAGCTCTGCTTGGTCGTCGGGGGTTTCGGTGTGCTCGCCGGGTTCTGCTTGGTCGTCGGGTGTCTGGGCGTTCTCGGGTGCTTGTTGGTTGTCGATTCGTCTCAGTAGCACGACCGCGAATT
Organism: Acidimicrobiaceae bacterium; assembly: GCA_026708645.1. Lineage (GTDB taxonomy): Bacteria > Actinomycetota > Acidimicrobiia > Acidimicrobiales > Aldehydirespiratoraceae > Aldehydirespirator. The sequence continues at coordinate 124,433 of JAPOUM010000004.1, forward strand.
CCCAGGTCATGATGGGTTGTTTCGGGCAGAGCCGGTCGTCGTCGCAGCCGATGCCGTCGAGGGTTCCGTCGCCGGTGAGTTCGGCAACGGAACCCCTGTGGGTGTCGGTCGTGTCGTCGAAGTCCTCGAACACCGGCGCCGGTTCGGGATCCGGCTCAGACTCCGGTTCGGGATCCAGCGCCGGCGGCGGTTCGGGGGCCTGGGCTGGCGGCGGCGTGATCGTGGTGACCGGCGGCGGGCTGTCGTCGTCGGTGACGGTGACTATGACACTGCTGATGACGATGCTGCGGTATTCGGCGGCTGACGCAGCGGTGATGCTGTGGGTGATGACGACGGTGCGCCGGTTGCCGGGGTTGTCGATGCTGTCGTCGACGCCGGTCACGGTGATCGTCTGCGGCCGATCGTAGTCGTCGGGAGTGAACGTGAGCGTCTCAGACGCTGTAGGCGCAATGGCCGGGTCGGGGCCGTCGACTCGCGCCGCGGTCGGCGTGCTGCTGATGACTGCAACACTCACGTTCGTGCTGGGTTCGGCAACCAGGGTGATCGTGTAGGTGTCGGTGCCGGAGTTCTCAGCCACGACAGTGCCGCCACCGGTTTGGATGACAGTCACCGCCGGCGCAATGGTCGACGCCGGATCGTTGATGGTGACGCTGACACTGGAAGGCGTGCCTGCGGCGTAACCGTCAGGCAGTGTTCCGAGCCGGATGCTGAGCGTCTCAGCGCCCTCTTCGTCTGTGTCGTCTACGGCGGTGAGCGTGACCGTGCCGCTGCTCTGGCCGCCGGTGATGGCGACGCCGGCTGCAGAGAGACTGTAATCCTCACTGCCGGCAGTGCCGTTCACCGCAGTGATCGGGATGACCACATCGCCCGGCGCCACCGAAGCGAGAGTGACGGTGACTGTGAGGTTGCCGCCCTCAGTCACGCTGCCGTTGTTGACACCGACGGT
>JAPOUM010000004.1:125675-129269 GCA_026708645.1 Acidimicrobiaceae bacterium
GGCGGCGCCTGTGCCGATGTTGAACATCAGCGGCACGCTCAAGCTCTCACCGGCGGCCAGAGCGCGCGGGCTGGTCAACGGCCCGTCGTCCCGCTCGACGCGGCGGCACGCTCAAGCTCTCACCGGCGGCCAGAGCGCGTCCCAATGTGAGCGTGTGAACGATGCTTTCGCCTTCTGTGAGGGTCGCGCCCGCTTCACGGGCGAGCGTGACCGTGGTGGCGTCACCGTCGATGATGATGACGCTGACACTGGCGGGCGCGCCCGCGGCGTAACCCGACGGCAACGCCCCGAGTCGCAGCGTCAACGTCTCAGAGGGCTCGTCGATGGCGTCGTCAGCAGCGGAGAAAGTCGCGGTGCCGACACTCTTACCGGCGCTGACAGTGACGCCTGCGGGCGCCGTGTAATCCCCGGCGACGGCAGAGCCGTTCACCGCGGTGATCGGGATCGTCACCGCCGACGCGGCAGCAGCGGTCAACGTGGCGGTGACTGTGAGGTTGCCGCCTTCTGCGACGCTGGCGCTGCTCGCAGTGAGAGTGACGTCCGTGGCCGTGGGGGTGTCGTCGTCTGCGACGGTGACACTGCGCGAATTCGACACGGCCACCCTGTAACCGGTCCCCGAGCGCAGCGTCAACCCGATCGTGGTACCGGGCTCGGCGACGCTGTCGTCGGTCGTGGACACCGCGTAGGCGACCCGTGTCTGATAAGCGGGCAGAGTCACCGTCTGGCTGCCCTCGGCGTCAGCGGCGACATGATCGCCGCCGCCGGTCTCAGCGACGGTCACGTTGAGCGTCAACGGCTTAGACGACGCGACGGTGGCCACCAGCGCGAACTCCGCCTGTGCGCCCTCTGTGATCGACGAGTTCAAAGGCGCCGACAAAGCAACAATCGGATCCGCCTCGTCATCAGTCAACATCAAAGACGCTGGATTGACGGTCACCCCCGCGGAGGTGCCGCCGACGGTCACGGTCGCGTCGGTTTCTTTGACCTGATCATCGACCGGCGCCAAAACGAAACTCCCGGCGCTGGTCGCGGCGCCCGCAGCAATGGTGACGTCGAAAGCCGCCGGCGGAGTGAAATCCACGAACTCGTCGCCCTCTGGACCCGCCACAGTGACACGCACCGTCTTGGCGGTATCGAAACGCGCCGTCCCCTGAACCGTCGCGGTCACCGTCACCTGCGTGTCCGCGGCGGGAGCGTTCTCAGCTATCGACACCCGGTTCACGCTCAAATCGATCTCCGGGGTTTCGTCGTCGTCGGTGACCGTCACATCCACGCTCCCCACAGGCGAGAAATCGTCGTATTTCTGGTCTGTCGACGCGACCGTGTGCGTCACCGTCGCTGAGCGCTCGCCGTCCGTATTGGCGAAGTCGTCGTTCACGCCGGACACTGTCACCGTCTGTGCGACGTTCCACGCCTTCGCCCCGCTCGCTGTGAAAGTCAGCGTCTCAGAGGCCGACCCGACCGTGCCCGCGTCATCGCCGTCCACCAGCACAACGCTGTCGTCATCAGAGGCGACCGTGACCGTCACGTCATGAGTCGGCTGACTAGTCAAAACCACCGTATAAGTCGCAGAACCGCTGTTCTCAGCGACAGTGCGAGCCGTTGCGGACACCGTAACCCCCGCATCATCGTCGTCGGTCAACGTCAAAGTCGCCGACGTCACCGACGCCGCCGCAGGCGGACCCGTCGAGGCGCCCGACACGGTGATCGTCTCATCCTCTTCGTCGATGCTGTTCGCTGTCGGAGTCAAAGTGAAAGTCTCTGTGCCTGACGCCTCGCCGGAACCGATGGTCACATCAAAATCAGCGACCGCCGCGAAACCGACCACCCCATCCGTGTCGGAATCTTCCACGGACACGGTCACAACACGCGCCGGATCGAAACGCACCGTCGCGTGGTCCACCGTCGCAGTCACCGTCACCGTCACGGCGCCGTCGCTCTCACCGGCCGTCGTCGGCGCCACGCTCAAAACAATCGGCGGGGCGGTCTCGTCATCAGTGATCGCGACGGACGTGCCGGCGACCGTCACCCCGGCGAGCGTGCCCTCGATAGACAATGACTGCTGCGGTTCAGCCAAACTGTCGTTCGTCGGGGTCAACGCGAAATCCACGAACCCGCTGTTAGCGCCCGGCGCGATAGTGATCATCTGATTCGCGACAGTCGAATAGTCGGTCCCTTCCACCGCCGTGTCGTCGCTGCCGCCCACCTGCACCGCAATGGTCTTGGACGCACCGAAGCGTGTGGTGCCGTCCACCGTCGCGGTGACACGCACAGTCTTCGCCCCGCCGTTCTCGGTCACAGTCGTCTGAACGCCGCCGGTGCCGGTGTCGGCGTCCGCGCTCAACGTCACCGCCGTCGGCGCCGCGTCGTCGTCGTTGACGACCACGACAGCCGACGAGGCCCCGCCCACCGTGTAGTCGTCGCTGTCGGTCACGGTGACTGTGACCTCGCCGGCGGGTTCGTCGATCGTGTCGGCCGTGGTCGTCACAGAGAACACCGACGACGCAGAACCCGACGGGATCGTGAAATTCTTGGCGCCTTCGCCGGTCGAGGCCACGAAATCCTGCCCGTCGTCGTTGTCCTCCGCGACCGTCAACTGCACAGCCAACGCTGAGGTGGTAGCACCTGTGCGGCTGACGGTGAAACGCGCGGGATCGCCCTCGGTCACCGGTGAGGCGACCGACGCGACGGTGACCGTGGGCAGAGTCACCAGTGAGCCGTTGACGCGGATCTTCAGGCTCGAACGGATCAGGTTGTCGCGCCAGTCGGCGTTGTCCGTGTTAGCGCGGAAAAGGTGCTTGTCGGCGATGCTCCAGCCGGCGGCTGCGCCGGAATCCTCGCTCATCGATGTCGTGACCCTCCATCCGGCGATCCTGCTGCCTCTGTCGCCGCTCACATCGAGAACCACGAAATAGGCTCTGCTGGCCGCGAGAGCGATGCCGTCGCCGGACGCCGAGAACGTCAGAACCGTGTCGGAGGTGAACGAGCTGAACGTGGGAGTCGACAGGTTGCCCACAAGCGTTCCCGGCTTGCCTTCAGAACTGTTGTAGACAGAAACGGAGAAACTCAATCCGGTGTCGAACTGCGAGAATTCGATGTCCACGCTGTTGAGCTTGTAGCCGCCTGCGTTGCTGCCGGTGGTGAACTGCTGGGCGTGATCGACTATTCCGAGGGCGCTTGCGATGGGGCTGGGAGTCGCAAAATCGTTTTGAGAGAGATTGCTGACGAGCGCCTGCTGCTGCGCCGCAGCGGTGCCAGGGCGCCCCAAAACGGCCGACAGCCCCAGCAGCAACACGACTAGAAGCGCCCAGCCACAGTCTTTGAACCACTTGGAGCGCGATGCTTGAGCCATCAAAGTCCCCGGCAAGCTCTCGGGTTTCGCTGTGTCTGCTGAAGTGCTGGTCGATGCACGGCGCCTGTCTAGCTGATGAGCGTTCAGCCTACAGGCGCCTCAAGTCGGGACTGTCAGAATTTTTGTGTGTCTGGCGTGCTCATTGTGGCGGCGGGTCGGGGTTGAGGTGTCGGGTCGCGCGGGTGAGCATGGTGGCTGCTTCTTGGCGGCTGATCGGCTGGTCGGGGCAGAAGCTCAGAGGC
>JAPOUM010000040.1 GCA_026708645.1 Acidimicrobiaceae bacterium
GCCCCCACCAACCCGCCACACTCCAACAAATCGCCAGCATGCTCAACCGAGCCGCAGCCATCACCACCACCCAATAACCAACTCCAACAGCGCCAACCGCTGACACTCAGACCACGCCAGTTACACAAAAATCCTGACAGCCCCAGGCTCGCTGTGGCGACAGCCCGCTCAGCGGTTCTGTCGCCGTCGGTTCAGCCGCCGTCAAGGGCTGGACTGAAGTTCACATGCTCAAGGCTACCCATCCTCGGTTTCGAGGTTTTGCACGAGTGTTACTAGATCGCCCTGCCAGCAGCCCGTCAAGTGCCTCGGCACGAAACCCATCTCCATGTTGATCGCCAGCATGTGAGCGTTGCTGGCGGCGTTGCCCGTCTGGAGCCTGGTCACCTCGGGCTCGCGGTCACGCAGCCGCTGCCACATGAGCGCTTTGAGCCACCGTCCGATGCGTCTGCCTCGGTGGGCCGGCAGCACCACGGTGTTCCATTGCCATGAGGCTTCCGGGCGGTGCCGGTTGACGAACACTTCGGTCGCTCCGGCAGCCTCGCCGTCGGCGGTCGCTGCGATCACTCCGCGGTATTCGAGTCCCAGCGCTGCACGGGCCGCGATGTCGCCGCGCAGCATCTCGGCGTCGATCACCACGTCGGCCACGTCGAGATCGTCGGTGGGCGCGTCCTTCATGGCGTTGGCTGCGGCGACCGCGGCGTCGATCCACTCGTCGGGGCAGTGCTTCGCCCAATGCACCGCTCGCAGGTCTTGCGGGCCGGCTTCGACCCAGCGCCGCATCAGCTGAGCGTCCACTGAGGCCATGTCCAGATGCGACTCTTGCTCGGTGTAGCGGAGCTCGGCGCCGAGCGAGGTCCAGAACCGGTCTCGTTGCGGCGTCTTGTCGCCTGAAGCCACCACCGAGGTGCGCCCGCAGTCTCGGGCCAGCTTCAGCAGTTCGGCCAGCACCTCTGCTGAGGCTTCGACGCTCGCGGGCGTGATCTCGATCCCCGCCTTGTTCAGGTTGGCGCCGTCCATCGGCAGCTCCAGATGCCCGACCGCTTCAGCGGAAGCGCCGTCGAAGACCACCAAGCGGTGATGCCGGGCGTAGTCGCTGGAGTCCCCGCCGAACAGTGCCCGCAGTTCTGCTGCCGGGGTGACGGGCAGGTCAGGGTCGCGTCGGCGATCCAGGTCCTGCTGAAGCGACAGCACCGCTGCGAAGTCCCGCCCAGTGGCGCCGCCGGCTTGCGCTGCCAACTCTGCCGCGTCCACGATCCGCATCTCAGCGAGCGTATCTGCCTCTGTTCAGTCGTTTCGCGTCGAGTCGCTTCGCGTCGAGTCGTGCGTCGGATCTCGGATCCAGCGGGTGGGGGAGGGCGGCAGGCCGCCGGTCGAAGGCTCGCCGAGGCTCAGGCGGGTGTGGATTCGGCGGCGCCCAGGGCGCCGTCCACGCCGATGACAGCGCCGTTGAGGTAGCTCGCTTCGGGCGAGGCCGCGAAAACGATGGCCGCAGCGATCTCTTCGGGCCGGCCGAAGCGGCCTTCGGGGACGTGGCGCGCGATGGCGCTCTGCACAGCGACGTCGGGCATGCCGGCCAGCAGGGCCTCGGTGGCTATCAAACCCGGCGCCACGGCATTGACACGCACTCCCTTAGGCCCGAGTTCCAGCGCCATGGCGCGGGTCAGGCTCTCGACAGCGCCCTTCGACGCGATGTAGGCGCAACGATTGGGCACCCCGAGACGCGCCAGGATCGAACTCAGGTTGACGATGGCGCCACGGCCTCGCTCGACCATGCCCGCAGCCACCAAGCTGCTGAGCTGGAACAAGCCTCGCACGTTGGCGTTCCAGACCGCGTCGAAAGCATCCAACGTCAGATCGAACATCGCTGAACGGTCGATCATCGCTGCGTTGTTCACCAGCACCGACACCGGCCCGAGCGCGTCCTGCACCTGTTGCGCCAGCCGGGCGACGTCGTCGCTTCTGGCGACGTCGGCCTGGAACACCGCGGCTGTGCCGCCGGCGTCGGTCACCGCCGCAGCGACCGCGGCCGCGCCCTCGGCGTCGCTTCGGTAGTTGACGGCGACACGGGCGCCCTCGGACGCGAACTGGGCGACCGCGGCCGCGCCGATGCCTCGCGAAGAGCCGGTCACCAGCACCGTGTCATCTGAGAAGCGGCCCGGCTGCATGATGCTCAAGCCCCTGCGATGGCTTCTGCTTCGGCTTCGTTGTCGGCGATCACCGCCAGCACCGTGCCCACGTCGACGGTCTCGTCCTCGTCCACCAGGATCTGGGCGACCACCCCGCTGCAGGGCGCTTCGAGTTCGTTCTCGACCTTCTCGGTCTCGACCTCGGCAATCATCTCGCCGGCGACCACATGGTCGCCTTCGTCGATGTGCCAGGCCACGACTGTGCCGTCTTCCATTGTCAGGCCCCACTTGGGCAGGATCACGTCGGTCGCCATGCGAATCTCCTCAACTTTGTTTTGCTCGACTTTGTTTTGCTCGACGGCTTGTTCGTTCTGCGGCTCTGTTTTGCTCAACGGGCTCTGTTCAGCGGCTCAGTAGCGGGCCGCGGCGGCGATGGCGGCGCTGATGTCCGACTCGTCGGGCAGCACCACCTCCTCCAGCGGCACCGAGAAGGGGATGGGCGCGTCCAGACCGTCCACCCGCACCACCGGGCCGCGCAGCTCGCTGAAGCACTCCTCGCTGATGCGGGCGCTCAACTCCGAGCCGAGCCCGCCGATCTTGGGCGCTTCGTTCGCCACCACCACCCGGCCGGTCTTGGCAGCCGAGGAAAGCACCGTGGCCGCGTCATAAGGGCGGATGGTGCGCAGGTCGACCACTTCCACCGAGACGCCTTCGGCAGCGGCCTTCTCGGCTGCTGCCAACGCCATCGGCACCATGCGCATCGCTGCCACCACCGTCACGTCGCTGCCTTCACGGGCCACTGCGGCGGCGCCCAGCGGGGTGGTGTAGTAGTCGGGCGGCACCTCGGCGCGGCTGCGGTAGAGGGCCTTGTGCTCCAAGAACAGCACCGGGTCGTCGCTGGCGATCGACGCCAGCAGCAGCCCTTTGGCGTCTACCGGATTGGAAGGCGCCACGATGACGATGCCGGGCACGTTCAGGAACCAGCCCTCCACGCTCTGGGAGTGATGCGGCCCGCCCCCGAAGCCTCCGCCGCAGGCCGTGCGGATCACCAGCGGCGCAGTGAACTGCCCGTCGAACATGTAGTGCATCTTGGACACGTTGTTGACGATCTGGTCGTAGCACTCGCCGAGGAAGTCGGCGAACATGATCTCCGCGACCGGGCGCATTCCGACCATCGCCGCGCCGGCGCAGGTGCCGATGATCGCCGCCTCCGAAAGCGGCGTGTCGCGCACCCGCTCAGGGCCGTATTTCGCCCACAGGCCCTTGGTCACGCCGAAGTCGCCTCCCATCTCGGCGATGTCCTCGCCGATCAGGAACATCTCGTCGTGTTCGGCCATCGCCAGATCCAAAGCGCTGTTCAGAGCCTGGGTGAAGCTGGTCTTGCGGACCTTGTCGCCGCCTCTGCGGGGCTTGCGCCCGCTCCTGGCCGCTCTGGGCGGCGCCGGGTCTGTGTCGGTCGCTGTGTCTGTGTCGGTCATCGTGTTGCGACCTCCCAGCCGACGTAGACATCGGCGGTGGCCTTGGCAGGATCAGGCGGGGGGCTCTCCATGGCGAAGCTGATCCACTGCTCGATCAAGTCCCGGACCTCCTGTTCGGCGGCGTCGAGGTCGGCCCGGCTGACGCCGCGTTCGGTCAGCGCCTCCGCGGCCAGCATGATCGGGTCGTGGTCCTCGCGCCAGTACTTGACTTCCGCCTCTGGCCGGAACTCGCCGGCGAAGATGCCCTGCCAGCGCCAAGTCTTGAATTCCAGGAAATACGGCCCCTTCCCGGAGCGGATGTGGCTGACCGCCTCGCCGACCCCGGCGGCGGCCTCGATGACATGGTTGCCGTCGAGTTGGCGTGTGGGGATCCCGTAACCCTTGACCATGTCGACGATGTCGGCTGAGGCGTGACCCTCGCCGACGGGCATCGAGATGGCGTAGCCGTTGTTGACGCACGCGTAAAGCACCGGCAGATCCCAGATGGCGGCCATGTTGAGGCTCTCATGGAACTCGCCTCTGCCGACGGTGCCGTCACCGATGATGGCGCAGGCCACGTTCGGCTGGCCGCGCAGCTTGGCGGCCAGCGCCACCCCGAGCACGGTGGCCATGTAGGAGCCCTCCACGGCGTTGTCGCCGAAGTTGCCGACGCTCGGGTCCGCCGAATGCAGGCTGCCGCCCTTCCCGCTGCAGACCCCGGTGGCCTTGCCGAAAAGCTCGGCCATGATCCGTTCGCCGTTGCCGCCGTAGCGGTGCTGGGCCAGAGCGTTGATGCCGTGGCAGCGATGGTCGGGAAAGAAGGTGTCGCTGGCTTTGAGATGATGCGCCAGCGCCGCCTGGGTGGCCTCCTGGCCGAGGCCGGTGTGGAGCATCCCCGGCACGTTGCCTTTCTCGAACTCCCGCTCCAAGCCCTGTTCGAAGGCCCGTATCAGCCACATGTCGCGGTATAAGCCGATCAGCGTGGAAGTGTCCAAAGTCTCGTTCCTGTCCGTGCGCGAGAAGATCCGCATGGACGCTACCGACAGCGTCACGATATGCGGCTAATCGGCCTGCCGGTCGGGCCTGTCGTTCGGGCGACGGCTTCCGGTCGGCTCTCGGGCTGTTCGTCGGCGGATTGTCGTCGGCTCTCGGGTTGTTGGTCGTCAGGCGGTCGTCTCTTCGTGGGCGAGCGCGGCGGCGAAAGCGTCGGTGCCGATGTTGTGCAGCCTCCAGACGGTCTCGGGGGCCTGCGGCGCCCGGAGTCGGGCGCTTCGTGCGCCGTCGCGCATCTCCTCGGGGATCTCTATGCGCGAGGCGCCCCATGACAGTCCCGCTCCGTGGGCTTTGCTGAGAGCCTCCTTGCAGGTCCACAGATCGAGGAAGAAGTCGCGCTTGCGGCGCTCGCCGCCGGCTGCTGCGGCCGCTGCGGCCGCTGCCTGCTCGGCGGGTCTCAGCATTCTCCCGACGAGGGCGTCGAGGTTGTGGCGGGAGGCGGCCCGATCCTCGACGTCGACGCCGACTCGACCGCGGCCCGCCAAGGCGATCAGGCCGTGGCGCCCGCTGTGGCTGACGTTGAAATGAACGGGCGCCGCCCGCCCGTCGACCGTGGCGGAGGGTTTGCCGTGCTCGCCCGACACGAAAGCGAGACGCTCGTTGGCGCAGCCCAGAGCGTCGCACAGCAGCGACCGCAGCGCGCCGCGGCACATGATGTAGCGCCGCCGGGCGCCGCCGTGGCCGAATCGGCGCGCTCGCCGCTGCTCGTCGTAGTCGAGCCAGGCCGCGGCTTCGGCTACATGCTCGGCCTGAGCGTGTTCGGCCTCGAGCCCGGCCTCGAACTCGTGCTCGGCGCGCTCGGCGCTCGACCGGTTTGACCGGTTTGACCGGTTTGACCGGTTTGATAGGTCTGACAGGTCGAGATGCACGACCGTCACCCCGTCGTCGAGCCGGGCGAGCGGCGTCCACCAGCGAGCGGCGCGCCCGCCGGTCATCTCACCAAGACGGCGACGACGTCGGGCGGCGGCATGTCGTGGATGTTAACGGTGCGCCTCGAAGGCCCGCCGGACGGCTGCATGAGCCGCACGAAGCTGCACGAACCGCAATGAAACCGAATCGGCGGGCGGATGTGTGAGACTTGAGCGCTTGTGAAACCTCTGATCCGTCGAATCTTGACACTGGCGGCGTTGGCGCCGTTGGCGGCGCTGTTGGCGGCTGCTTGGCCGGCTGCTGCGACAGCCCAGCAAAACCAGCTCGCCGGCCAGTGGCGCGAGCGTCTGATCGCTGAGTTCTCGGCGGCGGTGTCGGGGCGCGGCGCACCCGCTGACGTGTGCTTGAGCCTCTACCTCAACGGCGAGCCGCTCCACGAGTCCGGCGCCGCGGCGAGCTTCGCCCCGGCATCGGTGATGAAGCTCGCCACCGCGGCGGTTGCTCTGGAAGTGATGGGGCCCGACGCGACCTACGTCACCGAGGCAGCGGTCGGCGTCGACGCTCTCGACGAGGCCGACGGCGGCGTGCTGCGAGGAGATCTGTATCTGATCGGAGGCGGCGATCCGACGCTGTCGACGCTCAGCTACGCCGCCGCCTTCAGACGGCCTCGGCCCTACACCGACGCCAACGAACTCGCCGACGCGGTGACAGCCGCTCTGCGGGCCCGCGGGATAAGCGTGATCGACGGAGCGGTGGTCGGCGACGAGTCGCGCTATCCCGAGGCCGAACGAGACTACGTGTCCCATCTGATCGACGGCCAGCCTGTCTGGAAGGCCTCCTACCGCGACACCAACCTGTCGGGTCCGCTCTCGGCTCTGATGATCAACGACGGCTACCATCCCCACCGCAGCACGCGCCGCGGCCATTCCCGCCCCGCCGACGTCGCCCAGGCGGCCGCGGCCGAGTTCGACGACCTGCTCGAGGAGCGCGGCATGGTGATCCGCCGCCGGCCTCGCTCGGATGCGGCGCCTCCCGCCGACCGGCGCGTCCGCCTCGCCGGCCTCGAGTCGATCCCCATGTCGCAGATAGTGGAACGCATGCTCACCCACTCCGACAACACCACCTCGGAGATGGTGCTCAAAGAGATCGGCCACCGCAAGGGCGACTCGAGTCGGGCCGGGGCCGCGGCGGCCGCTGCTGAGACATTGCGTGCCATGCTCGGCGAGGAGGCGGCAGCCTCGATGGGCTCGCTGCGCTGGGAGGACGGCTCGGGACTGTCGGTACTCAACGCCATGAACTGCGATCTGGCGGCTCGCCTGCTGGCGTCCGAGAGCGTCGATTCTGTGCTGGTGCGGTCGCTGGCGGTGGCGGGCAAGACCGGGACTCTTCGCAACTGCGGTCCGGCGCCTGCCGTGGCTGCTGAGGGCGATGCGGCCGCTGCGCCCCGCAACACGGTCGCGGCCAAGACGGGCGCCCTCAACGACAGCGATGCTCTCGCCGGGGTCGCGGCAGCTCCGAACGGCGACGTGGTCGCCTTCGCCATGATCGCCAGCGAGCCTCTGATCATCCGCCGGGGGTCGTGCAATCCGCAGCGGCGGGCACTGATCACCGCCGCCGCGGACTACACCTACGGTCCAGCTCGCGCCCCCGATAACGACGGCGCCGCGGACGGCGATCGGACCTCGGGCCCGTCAACCTCACCGCCGGCGTCGGGCTCGGGGTCGCCTGCGAAGTCTGCGGCGCTTCTACTCGACTCCGCCCCCGACGACGTCGCTGCTGACGGGGTGCATGCGCCCGCGGTGCAGCGTCTCGTGGAAGCCGGCGCCGCTCTGGCGTGCGACGACGCGGCGCGTCTCTTCTGCCCCGGCACGCCGATCCCTCGGGCCGAGGTGGCCTGGTATCTGGTCGAGAGGCTGCAGCTGCAAGCAGCCCCGACGACGGAACTGTTCAGCGATGTCGCAGCCGACGACCCGTTCGCGGGATCGATAGCGGCGCTGGCTCATGCGGGCGTGACCCAGGGGTGCGACAGCGGGCGCTTCTGCCCCCGCCAGTCGCTGACCCGTGCTCAGATGGCTTCGCTGCTCGTCCGCGCCTTGGGCCTGCCGACCGATTCGGACTCCGACGAGCGCGGCGCCGGCGCCCCGGATGCAGAGAACTTCAGCGACGTGTCCGCAGACAGCGTCCACGCGGGGTCGATAGCGGCGCTGGCCCGCGCCGGGATCACGAAGGGCTGCAACTCCGAGACGGCGCAGTTCTGCCCGCAGCGTCTCGTCACACGGGCGGAGTTCGCGTCCTTCCTGAGCCGCGCCCGGCCCCGCTAGATCCCTGCTAGACGAGCCGCTGGACAAAGCGCGCCCGGCGCCGCTGACGAGCTCGCTGAAGCTCTTTCGGCGTGCCGCGACGGCGCCTTGCCCGCTGCGAGTGTGGTGCGAGTGCGGCTGCGACCGCGCTGCGACCCGGGATCGCTCGGGCCGCTGCCGCAGTTTGGTGATGCAGCAGTCACAATGGGGCTGATGATCTCGTCGATCGGCATGCGGCTGCAGCGGTTCGCGACCCGGCGCGTGCTTCTCGCCGCTCTGGTCGCAGCGGTCGGCTCGCTGGCGGTGCTGGCTTGGCGGCAGGCGCGCCTCGACGGTTCGGATCTGCTGGACGGGCGCCTCTGGTACACGCCCGAGGAGGCGGCGGCCCTGCTTGAGTCCCTCGACGAGCTGGAGTCGGGAGCGCGGGTCGTGTACGCGGTGTCGACGCTCACCGCCGACATGGTCTTCCCGGCCTCATACGGCCTGCTGCTGGCGGTGCTGCTGTCGCGGCTGTTCAGCGTCGGGTCGTTGCTGTGGCTGCTGCCGTTGGTTGTGGCCGCCGCCGACGTCTTGGAGAACGTCGCCGTGGCGGCACTGCTTTTGAGCTATGACGGCTCGGTCTCTTCGCTGGCCCGGCCGGCGGCCGTGCTCACCTCGGTCAAATGGGGGCTTGTCGCTCTGACCGCGGCGGCTGTGGGCGTCGGCGCGATCCGGCTGCTGCGGGCTCGTCTGCGGACACTGAGACACTGAGCCTTTCGTGAACGACGACGCCGGCCGGTCTCAGCAGCGGGCGCGCCGCCGCCGGCGTTCGCGCTCTGAGCTGTTCCCGTATCAGCTGCTGATGGGAGTCACCGCCGGGGCCATCGGCGGCATCGTCACCGTGCTGGGCGAACTGCGTGACGCTCTCGGCTTCAGCGGCACCGGCATCGGAGTGATGGTGGCCGCGGGGTTCATGGCGGCGTTCGTGGCTCAGATCGCCCTGGCCCGCCTCGCCGACATCGGACGGTCCCGGATCATGTCCACTCTCGGCATCGGCCTCAGCGCGGCGGCGCTGCTGCTGATGTTCTTCGCCGAGAGCCTCATGCTGTGGGTGTTGAGCAGGATCGTTCTGGGATTCGCCGGCGGGCTGCTTCTGCCCGCGGTGCGCCGCGCCGCCTCCGTCTATGACCCGAAGCACGCCGGCGAGAATCTCGGACGAATGGTCGTCGCGGAGACCGCCGGATTCATCTTCGGCCCGGTGCTGACCGCGCTGCTGGTCTGGATCGGAGACGTCCGCACCCCGTTCGCGGTGTTCGCGGCGGCCATGGCGCTGTTCCTGCCGGTGGCGATGCGTCTGCCGGCCGACAGGGGCCTGCTGGACGAAGCCCGCCGAGCCACGTCGTTCGATCTGCTGCCGATAAGGCGCCTGCAGGGGGCCTTGATCATGATCGGCGGGTATTTCATGATCGTCGGCGCCTGGGAGGCGGTGCTTCCGGTGATGTTCGCCGACCGCGGCGCAGGCTCGGGAGTGACCGGCGTCGCCTTCACTCTGGTGGCGCTGCCGATCCTTTTCGTGGGCGCCCGAGCCGGCCGGCTGGCCGATCAGGCAGGCCCGGTGAGGGTGGCCATGTCGGGGCTGGTCGCAGTGAGCTGCGTCACCATGACTTACGGCGTGCTGCCCGGCGTGATCCCGATCGTCGCGGTCATGGTGCTGGTGGGTTTCGGAGACGGTTACGGGTTCACCGCGGCCCAGGCGCTGGTGGCCCGGGCGGTGCCCGAGCAGCGCCAAGCCGCAGCGCTGGGATTGATGGGCGCGGCCGAGGTGGCGGGCGCGGGCGTCGCCGCTCTGCCGTCGGCATGGTTGTACGACAGCTTCGGCGCCTCTGCGGCCTGGGCCGTCGTCGGCGGCACCGTGCTGGTGCTGGTGCTGTCGGGCTGGCTGCGCCTGCGAGGCACAGTCCCGGCCTCAGGCCCCCACGCCCCCCATCGGTGACGCCGCCCCGCTTGGAGGCGCGCGTGAAGCCTCTGCAAGTGCCCCCGGACCCTCTGTCAGCAAGCCAAGACGGACTTTGCGGGTATGCCGAGCAGCAGCAGCGGACACGGATTGCCCACGCCGCGTTGTAGACGCTGTTCCAGCTTGGCCCAGTGCGTCGTGGCCTGACCGAACTTGTCGCTCACAAAAATCTTGGCCCAGGCATCAGCGAACGGTTCTTCTGCCTGCTCGATCATGCGTCTTTGCCGCGCGGTGGGCGTGACTTCGAACGGTTCCAGGTCCGCAAAAGAAACAATGCCGTGGCGCGCCGCGAACGCTTGCACGATCTGTCGTAGCTCGCTGTGCAAGGTTGGTCTCAGGGTAGTTTACGGCTGGGGTTGAGCGGCCCGGGAGGAGCGCCTATGACCGAGACCATGTTCGGCGACGATCCGCCTGCGGTGGCGCAGGCCGCGCCCAGCCGCTTCGACGCCTACGACACCGAGGCGCTGTGGCGCAAAGACCTCGACCATTACGTCCATCCCTTCACTGACTTCGCGCACTGGTCCGACGACGGCGCCCTGGTGATAGCCGAATCCGAGGGCGTCTACGTCTACGACAGCGACGGTCGCCGCTATCTCGACTCGCAAGGCGGCTTGTGGTGCGTCAACGCCGGTTACGGCCGCACCGAGATAGCCGACGCCATGGCCGAGCAGGCCCGCAAGCTGGCCTACTACTCGCCTTTCACGGACACCACCTCGGCGCCCGGCGCGAACCTGGCGCACAAACTGGCTTCGCTGGCGCCCGGCAACCTCAACCATGTGTTCTTCGGCCTGTCCGGCTCCGACGCCAACGACACCGCGGCGCGGATCATCCACTTCTATTTCAACCGGCTCGGCCAGCCCCGCAAGAAGACCATGATCACCCGCGTCAACGCCTACCACGGCTCGAGCTACATGGCCATGTCGCTGACAGGCGTGGCTCACGATCATCTCGGCTTCGACGTCATCGGCGAGCCGCTCATCGCCCGAGTCTCGGGCCCCGACCTCTACCGCGAGAGCGGCGAGATGACCCCCGACGAATACACCGCTCATCTGGTCGAAGAGTTCAGAACCAGAGTCGAGGGCCTCGGCCCGGAGAACGTGGCCGCCTTCTTCGCTGAGCCGATCATGGGCGCGGGAGGGGTGCTGGTGCCCCCGCCCGGCTATCTGCCGGCCATGCGCGAAGCCTGCCGCGACTACGGAATCCTCTACGTGTCCGACGAAGTGGTCACCGCTTTCGGTCGGCTAGGCCATTTCTTCGCCAGCCGGGAAGTGTTCGGCGTCCAGCCCGACATCATCAACTCGGCCAAAGGTCTCACATCCGGTTACGCGCCGCTGTCGGCGACTCTGCTGTCCGACGAGATCCATGAGGTGATCTCGGTGCCTCAAGCTCCGGGAGCGGTGTTCTCGCACGGCTACACCTACTCGGGCCATCCCGTGTCTTGCGCGGCGGCGCTGGCCAACATCGAGCTCATGGAACGCGAGGACGTGTGCGGCCACGTGCGCCGTGTCGGCCCCTATTTCGAGCAGCGCCTACGAGACTTGGCGGATCTGCCGCTGGTGGGCGACGTGCGCGGCAAGTGTTTCATGATGTGCATCGAGAGCGTCGCCGACCGCGGCACCAAAGAGATGTTCCCCGCCGAAGTGGAGATCGGTCGGAGGATCTCCAAAGCCTGCGACGCTCGGGGGCTGCTGGTGCGCCCCATCGGGCATCTCAACGTGCTGTCGCCGCCGCTGATTCTCACTGTCGAGCAGATCGACTGGCTGGTGGACGCACTGCGCGACGGCATCGAGGAGGCCATGTCCCAACTCGAGCACGAAGGCCTCTGGCGGCGCCAGGCGTAGTCGAGCGACATCCGGCACGGGCGCGTCGTCTCCTGTGTCATGTCTTGTGTGTCATGTTTCTTGTGTCAGCAGCGGCGGGTGCTCGGCGCGGTAGCGGGTGCGCTGCTCGGGAGCGGCGACCGGCGGTCACGGCTCGGGGCGGGTCTCGTCGTAGAGCCACGCTTCGACCACTCTCACAGCGTCGGCGCCTGCGAACTCTTCGACGATCCCCAGGAACTCCTCGGTGTCGGTGACGCCGCCCGCCGAACGGTCGTGATGGGCCCGCACGATCTGCCAGAAGACGCTGTCGCCGCTGTGGCGGCGCAGCGCGTGGAGGGTCGCCGCGCCCCGGAAATAGACCGACGGGTCGAACAGTTCCCGCACAGTGATGCCTTTGGGCGGCGGCTCGCCTGTCAGCCTCGCGGTGTGCGAACGGATGAGGCTGTCGAAGTCGTGTCCGAAATGCTGCGCCTCGAACATCAGATGCAGATAGGTGGCGAAGCCTTCGTTGAGCCAGATGTCGCTCCAATCCGCAGGTGATACCGAGTTGCCCCACCACTGATGAGCGGCTTCGTGGGCGATTATGCCGGGCCCGATCGTGTCGATCCCGTGGATCGAGAGCGTCTGGTTCTCGAGCGCCAGCCCCAGAGCGAACGGCATCACGATGGTTCCGTAGGCGTCGAACGGGTACGGGCCGAGGCGCTCCTCGAGGAAGGCGATCACCTTCGGGGTCACCGACAGCGCCTGCACGACGTCTCGTGAAGCGCCGCGGGGCACGTAGTCGCGGATCACGGGTCCGCCCGGACGCAGTTCGCCGTGGTCGATGCGCTCGAAGTCGCCGATGTAGACCGCCGCCAGATAACTGGCCATCGGGTCGTCCATCCGCCAAGTGAAAGTGGTGTCGCCGTCGGCACTGAACTCGTCGGCGAGCAAGCCGTTGGAGGCCGCGGTGGTCCCCTCCGGCACGGTGATCGTGATTTCGTAGGTGGCCTTGTCGAGAGGGTGGTTGTTGGACGGGAACCAGGTCATCGACCCCGACGGCTGGTTCAGCGTGTAGATCACCGAGTCGCGCTGCATCCAGCCCAGCTCGCTGAAACGAACGCCTGGGTCTTCGAGCGGCTCGGGGCTTCCTGAATAGCGGATCTCCGCGGTGAACCGCGAGCCCGGCTCGATGGGGGAGTTCGCGAAGACTGTCAACTCGTGGCCCGACCGTTCGAACGCCGCCGAGCTGCCGTCGACGGTCACGGCCTCGATCTCGAGGCCCGAGAAGTCGAGGTTGAACCGGCCGAGGCGCTCGGTGGCTGCCGCAATTATCGAAGTGGCGGCGATGATCGAGTTGGCGTCGGGATCCACATCGAGGTCGATGTCGTAGTGCGACACGTCGTAGCCCGGGTTGCCGAGCGTCGGGTAGAAGCTGTCGCCCAGACCGACCGCCTCAAGCTCGGCGGACCGTGTTGCGGCAGCGGCTGTCTGCGAGTCCGCCGGTTCCGGCGGCGGTGTGGGGTCTGAGGGCGGCTCAGGGCCTGAGGGTGCTTCGGGGTCCGCTGGCGCTGCACCGGTCGCTGTCGTTGTCTCGCCGTTCGGGCCGGCGTTGCCCGAGTGTTCGCTTTCCGGGCCGGCGCCGCTCGACTCGGCTGATGCGTCGGGTGCGTTCGTCGCGGCGCTTCCGGCAGCGAATGGCGTCGGCTCACGGCTCGCAGCGTCGCTGTCGTGGCCTGCGTCTCCGCAGGCTGCGGCTAGCAGCGCCACGGTCGCTGCGGTCGCCACGACCGCAGCCGACACGGCGACCTTCGACGATGTTGCTGTCATAACCTTCGACGATGTTGCCGTGAGCAGTCTCAGCGCATCACCTTTTGCGCGTGGGCGTAGACCCCCTGATCATGGCTGATCTCGATCATGTTGCCGTCCGGGTCTCTGATCATGCAGATGTAGCCGATCGGCGGGGGCATGTCCGTCGGTGGCGTCACCAGGCAACCATCATCATCCGCTCTGCGGGCCGCCGACTCCAGTTCATTGCGACTGGGCACCTCTATCCCCAGATGCGCGAACGGCGCCAAAGTGGCGATGGGAGCGCCCTTGAAAGGGTCGGAATCTGGGAGGAACTGCGCCAGCACCAGAATGAACGGCTTGTCCGGAGAGTCGTCGTGGCCCAGCCAAGCAGCGAACCCGTGGTCGTCTTGACGCTTGTCCAGCAGCTTCAGCGGCGTGTGCCGGGCGTACCAGTCGATGCTGACCGCGATGTCGGTGACTCGCAGCGCCACATGAGTCCAGCGAGCCTGCGGAGGATGAACCGGGTAGTTGTCGTCCATGCCCGGCTCAAACTAGCAGCACCCTCAGAGCAGTCTCTGCCAGCGACGCAGCGGATCCTCGAGCCGGGATGCATGCTGCTGCGAAACTCACCCCCCCCCCCCCCCCCCCCCCCCCCCCCCCCCGCCGCCCCCCCACCCCCCCCCCCGCCGCCCCGGCCCCCCCCACCCGGACTCACCACCCCCCCAAAAACCCCCCCCCCCCCCCCCCCAAGCTGTCTCTGTCAGCGACGCAGCGGCTCTGTTGCGCAGGCTCGGCTGGAGCGGGCTCTGCCAGGGCAGGGTCTGCTACCGCAGCAGCCGGCTTGCGATGCCGCGGGCCTCGTCGAGGCCGCCCACGAAATGGTCCGGCGGCACGTTCTTGAGCGAGTCCAGCAGGGTGAGGGTTTCTTTGGTCGGCCCGGACAGGCTCATCACTATCACCTGCGTGTCCTCGTCGAGCGCCGCGTCGATCAACTGCCCGATGACCAGCGCTGCGCTGTCGTCGACATAGACGGTGTCGGAGAAGTCGAAGATCACCACTTCGTGGCCGGCGATGTCGGTGCTCATCGTTCCAAACAGCTTGATGGACGAAGCCACCGTGAAGCTGCCTCGCAGCGACAGCAGCCCGCACCGCGCCGCGAACGGGTCGTCTGATTCGAGGTCGAAGCCGTCCTCGCCGTCGTTTGCGCCTGCGCCGTCGTCTGATCCGTCGTCTGAGTCCGACGGATCGGGGTTCGACAAGAAGGTCATGTCGAGCAGCGGAGTCGACACCACGGTCTGCAGTTCCAGGCTTTCGATCTGTCGGGCGCTGGTCATCGCCGCCGCGATCAGGCCGACCGCCACCGCCACCACGAGGTCCGACACAACCGCCAGCCCCAGCGTCAGCAGCAGCACCACCAAGCTGTCGCGCTGGATCCGGTGGATCCGGCTCAGGTAGCGCCAGTCGATGATGTCGAAACCGATCTTCACCAGGATCCCGGCCAGAACCGCATGAGGGATCGATTCGACGTAGCGTCCCAGTCCCAACACCAAAGCCGCCAGTATCCCGGCGCAGATCACGCCGGAGAGCCTCGAGCGGCCGCCGGCTCGAACGTTGGCGACGGTGCATGAAGTGGCCCCGGCGCCGGGCACGCCTCCGATCAGCGACATCACGACGTTGGCCGCGCCCATGCCCATGAGCTCGCGGTTGGGGTCGTGGGTCTGGCGGGTCATCGAGTCTGCGACCATCGCTGTGAGCAGGCTGTTGATGGAGCCGAGCAGCGCAATGGTGATGCCCGCCGGGAGGGCCGCCCCGAGATCCCCCCAGGGGATTTCGGGCAAGGCGAGGTCGGGCAGGCCGGTGGGCACTTCGCCTATGACCGGGGCGTCCTTGAGCCACAGCACCCCGACAGCGGTCCCGATCACCAGAGCGGCCACGGACGGCGGCAGGAGCCGTTTGAGGCGCGCGGGCCAGAAGATGCAGATGGCCAGAGTCACGGCGCTGAGGGCCAGCGCGCTCGGGTCGGTGCCGATGATCGCTTCCGGCCAGGAGCGCAGCGACCGGAGCGCTCCGCCCAGGGCAACTTCGGTGCCCAGCAGCGGCAGCATCTGCACCAGGATGATGATCAGTCCGACCGCCGAGGTGAACCCCGAGACGACCGAGTAGGGGGTGTAGGCCACGAAGCTCCCCAGCCGCAGAGCGCCCATCAGCACCTGGATCAATCCGGCCAGAGCCACGATGGCGAGCGCTTTGGAGAGGTCCTCGCCGGCGTAGTCGACGAACACCACCGACATCGCCACCGACAGCGGCGCCGTGGGTCCCGATATCTGGGTTCTGCTTCCGCCGAACAGCGCTCCGAGCATGCCCACGCCCGCAGCGCCGTAGAGGCCGGCGATCGCTCCCAGCCCCGAGGCCACGCCGAAAGCCAGAGACAGAGGCAAAGCCACCACGGCCGCGGTGAGACCGCCGAAGACGTCGCCGCGCAACGTCTGGCCCCTGTCGGCCACTTGCAAACTCATCGGCTGCCCAGCCTAGATCAACCGCGGGTCCGCCTTAGTTCATTGAGCGCCCTGAGCGTCGTGCCTGCGGGGCATGTGCTCTGTGCCCTGGGCCCGCCGCCTGTGCCCTGTGCCCTGTGCTCTGTGCCTGCCGCCTGTGCTCTGTGCGTCGACCGGGGCAGTCGCCCCGAGGGGCTGGCCGCCAGGTGTGTCTATGCACTGGGTGCGCTGGCTTTGGTTGCCCGTGCTCTGTGTGTTTGAGTCGGTACTCTCCGAATGTGTCTGAGTCTGTATGTGTCTGAGTCTGAGTCTGTGCCTGTGAGCTTGCCGTCTGTGAGCCTGCTGCTTTCGGTCTCGGACCGTGTCTGAGCCTGTGCTTGTGCCCTGTGAGTGTGTCTGAGTCGCTGCGCCCTTCTCTGGTGATCAACGCCGCAGTGATGTCCACTGTGTCCACCGTGCTGCCCGGTTTCTTGATCGGCGCCATGTCGGTGCAGGTGAGCCAGGAGATGGGGGTTTCCGAAGGCGTCTACGGGTGGGGTCTCGGATCGTTCTTCGGCTCTGCGATGTTGGGGTCGGTGATGCTGGGACGGCTCGCTCAGAGGATCGGGCCGCGCAGCCAGATGACCTGGGCGCTGGTGGTCAGCGTCGCGGTGCAGTTGGCTTTGGCCGCCACCGCGCGGTCGTTCGGAGCTGTGATCGGTTTCCTGGTGCTGGCGGGTCTGGCGAACGCCGCGAATCAGACGTCGGTCAATCTGGCTTTGACCCAGGCCCGGCTGCCTCGCCTGGGTTTGGCTGTGTCGATCAAGCAATCCGGCCTGCCCACGGCGACGCTGCTGGCTGGTTTCGCGGTTCCCGGCCTGGCGCTCACGGTGGGCTGGCGCTGGGCTTACGTGGGCGGCGCGGGTTTTGCTTTGGGCGCGCTGGCTCTGGTTCGGGCGGCGCTGGGTTCGCTGCCTTTGTCGTCGTCTTTGCCGTCGTCGTTTCCGGCTACAGCTCAGGCTCATCCGTCGGCGCCGGCGGCTGCCGTGCCGGAGTCGTCTTCTCGGGATCTTTTCCTGGCCGCGGCGGTGGGCGCATGTCTGGCGTTCAGCGCAGGTTCGCTCAACGCCTGGGGGGTCGGTTCCGGCGTGGACGCAGGGCTGAGCCAGGGGACGGCCGGCCTGTTGCTCAGTTTCGGGGCTGCCACCGGGATCACTCTGCGCCTAGTGGGCGGCTGGTTGTCGGACACGATGCGGATCCCGCCTTTCACAGTGGCGGGGCTGACCGCGGCGATCGGTTCGCTGGGGATGGCCGCGCTGGCGGTCAGGTCACCGGGGATGCATGTGGCGGCTTTGCTGTTGTCGTTCGGCGGCGGCTGGATCTGGCCGGTGTTCACCAACTACGGGATCGTGCGGAGCAACCCGCGGGCCGCCGGCGCAGCCACGGGAGTCACTCAGATGGGCGTCTATGTGGGGGTGTTCTTGAGCCCGTCAGTCACGGGCCGACTGATCGAGAGTGCGGGCTATCCGACGATGTGGCTGGTCGTGGCCGGCGTCACCGTGGCCGGGGCGGCATTGGCGATTCGTGTAGCCAACCGCTTCTGAGAGGCGTTGTTGCGGTGTGCGGCGGCGACGCCGCCGGCGGTGCCGGTTCGTGGCCGGGGCGGTGGCGCGTCGGGGCGGGTTGTGGCAGCGCCGGCGGCAGTGGGCTTGGGGCGAGCGGAGGGCTTGGAGCGGGCGCTCGTTGTGTTTGAGGGGCTCTAGAGCGGTAGGCTACATTTGATGTTGGTATATTTCATGTTGTATGATATTGTGGAAGAATCTTTAGATCACGACAGCGCGATTCGTGCCGGTCAGCCCAGAGAATCGCTGTCAACCTAGAGAAGTCAGCCCAGAGAAAGGAGCAGCGCAAGGATGGACTCCAGCACCATCACCATCGTGATCGCGATCATCATGTCGAATCTGACGATGATGTCGATGCTGCTCCGTCAGACGAACCGCCTCGGTGACAAGATCGACCGTCTCGAGACGAGGATGGGCGGGCTCGAGGTCCGGATGGGCGGGCTCGAAGCTCGGATGGGCGGCCTCGAAGCTCGGATTGATGGGCTTGAGGTCCGGATGGGCGGGCTTGAGGTCCGGATGGGCGGGCTCGAAGCTCGGATTGACAAGCTTGAGGTCCGGATGGGCGGGTTCGAAGCTCGGATTGACAAGCTTGAGGTTCGGATGGACCTGTTGGTCGTGGAGTTGAGCAGGATCAACCGGCACTTGTCGAGGATCGACCTGCGTGTGGCGCGGATCGAGGGTTTCTTGATGAAGCCGGGCCGTTTCACTCCGTACGGCCTACCGAGCGACGGTGATGACGCTGGCGACGGCGACGCTGGCGAGGCTGATGCTGATCCTGAGCTTCCTGCGGCTGGATGAGGCCGGCGCCACAGCTCGACGAACACCAGCATCGCAGTCGGCTGCCTGACCACTCGACCGTCGCGTAGCGGAGTTCGCCGGAGGCGTCACGGTCGACGGCCATCGCAGTCGGCTGTCTGGTCACTCGACCGTCTCTGCGAACCTCAAAGCAATGCGGCGCTTCGCGTTTGCGGTCTGGGTAAGGCGGGTGGCTGCCCGTGGTGCAACCAACCGTCATACTTGACCTCTTACAGACCAACCTCTTGCAGTCACCGGTGGAATTCGGCGTACTTCAGTGGGTCGAGAAACTGTGTTAGTGCTGTTTCTAGGATCTTTTCTCTGTTGGTGGTCATGGTTGTTTTTGGAATATTACTATTCGGTTGCTGTTTGTGCCATTTTTGTTGTTGGTGACACCCCAGCAATTCGAGGTCTTCGTGAAGTTCTGCTGGTTGATCATCACTCCTAGGGTTGATAGAGGCAGATTCTCGGCTGCTGCGATCACGTTCTCGTCAAGGCGGACCGTTCCATTGCGTACTTCGCCAACCTCGAAGGCGATGTGTCCGCCAGGACGAGTCAGGCGAGCGAGCTCCCGTAATGTGGAGGATATGAAATGTTGCCAGTCGGTCACGTTTCTCAGGCTGGTGATCTGGACCTGCTTGGGATCGATGTCGAGGAACCAGCAGCGCAGCCAGTTGTCGGCTTCGTAGTTGACGATGTCGAGGAACGGTGGGGAGGTCACAGTCAAAGACACCGCATTGTCTGGGATCTCAGCAATGTTGTGAGAGCAGCATGTTGTGAAGACGCTCTGAGGTGAGTCGATAGAGCCCTGAGACAACAGGCTGCGGGATTTCTTGGCGATAATGCCCGCGACATCTCGCAACGGCGGTGACTGACCGCGCTTTGTGTTGATTTTGGCTTGACGCTCGATGGACACTGCCTGATTGGGCGGCAACGTGTATACCGAGAAGAAGCCGCTTGAATGACCGGTGAGCCTATTGAGCGCCACCATTCTGATCCATCTATCGACCCGGTCGAGAAGCCCAGCTCTCTCCCGGCGGATGAGCCAAGTGCGTAAACCCTCTATATGAGCAAGCACCTGTGGATGATAGAACACGAGGAGTTCTTGGCTCTGCGCCTCACCGAAAGCATTCCATGGTATCTCGGCTAGTCTTTCATTTATTTCAGAAAGAGTCGGGGGCTTGACTCTCGGCGCCGCCAGTGCAGCACTCAATGGGTTGATGTCATTCCCATAAGGCGTGCGGTCTCGCAGAGCGGCTTCTATCGGAGTTGTGCCGCGTCCCATGAAAGGATCGAAAACAATGTCGCCTGGGCTGCTGAGCCTGTCGATGAAGAACGCCGGCAGCTGCGGTTTGAAGCAAGCTCTGTAGCTGACTTCGTGCAGACGATGCGCCTGTCTCTGACGGGCAGTCCAGAACTCGTTTATGAAATAGCTAGTGCCGTTGACTGTTTCTATCCTCGTGGACTCGCCGAAGCTCGAGAATTTCCTCAAATCTTCTACGAAATTGCCTGTGGGTTGGCCGCCGCTTTCGGATTGGCTGTTGCCTGGGAGCTGGCCGCGCTCAAGCAACAGTTGCTCTTGGTTCACGGCGCTGCTCCCGCGGCCGTCGACGCGCGCCCGGGTGCGCTCTGGAGACGGTCGGCGTGGTCCGATGGGCGGGGTTCACTGCGATGCTCCCGCGGCTCGTCGATGCGAAGGCCGTATCAGCACTGGCCACCACGAACCGTACGGCGACGGTTCGTGGTGGTGTTCCGGCGGCTCGTCGATGCGAGTCCGGGACTGTTCGAGCCTGTGTCGCAAAGTCGGCCGAGAGGGGCTTCCGTGCGTCCGTGTTTCAGGGTTCAGGCGGTCGAGCTTGTGGAGGCGCCGGCGGTTGCGACGGCGTCGGAGGGCTCGCTGTCGGCTTCAGTTTCGGGTTCGGGCATGACCGCCTTCCAGACCAGATCTGAGATCTCGACCATCAACTCGGGGTTGTTCTGCAAGAAGGCTTTGGCGTTCTCGCGGCCTTGGCCGAGCTGCTCACCCTCGTAGGTGTACCAAGCGCCGGACTTCTTGACGATGGACTGCTCCACCGCCAGATCCAGCACCGAGCCCTCGCGAGAGATGCCCTGGCCGTACATGATGTCGAACTCCGCCTGCTTGAAGGGCGGCGCGCACTTGTTTTTCACCACTTTCACGCGGGTACGGTTGCCCACGACCTCCATGCCGTTCTTGATCGACTCGATCCGCCGGATGTCGAGACGCACCGACGAGTAGAACTTGAGGGCACGGCCTCCCGGGGTGGTCTCCGGCGAGCCGAACATCACCCCGATCTTCTCGCGGAGCTGGTTGATGAAGACGCAGATCGTGTTGGACTTGTTGAGGTTGGAGGTGAGCTTGCGCAGTGCCTGCGACATGAGCCGGGCTTGCAGGCCGACATGCGAATCACCCATGTCGCCCTCTAGCTCGGCGCGGGGGGTGAGCGCCGCCACCGAGTCGATCACCACGACGTCGAGGGCGCTCGAGCGCACCAGCATGTCGGTGATCTCCAGCGCCTGCTCGCCGGTGTCGGGCTGCGAGATCAGCAGCTCGTCGATGTCGACGCCGATGGCCTTGGCGTAGACCGGGTCCATGGCGTGCTCGGCGTCGATGTAGGCGCAGACCCCGCCGTTGCGCTGGGCTTCGGCCACCACATGCGTGGCCAGGGTGGTCTTGCCGGAGGACTCCGGCCCGTAAATTTCGGTGACCCTGCCTCGCGGCAGCCCGCCGATGCCGAGAGCCAGGTCGAGCGCCAGCGCACCGGTGGGCACCGCTTCGATGCTCATCGTGGCCTTCTCGCCCATCTTCATGACCGATCCCTGGCCGAACTGCTTCTCGATCTGGCTCATCGCCATTTCGAGCGCCTTGTTTCGATCTTCCACTTGCTTCTCCTCTTTGCTCAGGCGCCCTCTCGGGCGCTGGATTTGCTCAGGCGCCCTCTCGGGCGCTGGATTTGGTTAGGCACCCGTTCGAGTGCCGGATTTGCTCGGGCACCCTCTCGGGCGCCGGACTCGGGTGTTGTTGCGGCTCTGCGGGCGGTTCGGGGGCTTGGCTGGGTCGTCGGAAATCAGTGTCGGAAACCAATTTGGAAACTAATTGGGGGGTGTGACAAGCCGATATTCCGGCGGCGCTCGCCTGGCGTTTCGCCTGCGGACCGCCGGTCGTCGGGCTTGCCCGACCTCAAGTATAACACCTCTGTAATTATAAACACTTGTTTATTCAGCTCGGGCGAGCCTTCAGTGCATGGACCCCTGAAGCAGCCATCGACAGACCGCAGGCCCCCAACGGGCCCGGCTGACCATGGCAGCAGCTCACAGAGCGGATGGCACCGTCCGGCCGGCAGCTCATCGAGGCACTCGCAGATCAGAGATTGGCCGGTAACCGATGGAATCTGCGTGCGTCGTCTAACTTAGAGGCATACCGCAGAAAGGCAACCTGCATGATCTCGAAAGCCGTCAAAGCGTTCTCGAAATCCGCTCGAACGCCCCAGCTCGCACAAGCCGACAGCCCCGCGCCGCAATCCATTGCGACGCCGGCGGATGCATCGAACGGTTCTGCGCCGGACGGTTCTGCGCCGGACGCGTCGGAAGGCTCTGTAGCAGACGGTGGCGCCGTCGGGAGTTTCGACGACGCCGAACTGCGTCAGCGGTTGTCGTCGGAGCAGTATCACGTCACTCAGAAGGCGGGAACCGAGCGAGCTTTCACCGGCGTCTACTGGGACTGCCACGACGCAGGCACATACCGCTGCATCGTCTGCGACGCGCCGCTGTTCTCGAGCAACACCAAGTACGACTCCGGCACGGGCTGGCCCAGCTTCTGGGAGGCGATCGATCCCGACGCCGTTGAGATCCGAAGCGACCGCAGCTGGGGGATGATCCGCGAGGAAGCCGTCTGCGCCAGATGCGGCGCTCACCTGGGCCACCGTTTCAATGACGGGCCCAACCCGACCGGCGAGCGCTACTGCATGAACTCGGCCTCGCTGCGCCTCGACCCGAGCACGGATTGAGGTCGCGGGGCACGGTTTCGCTGTGTCTCGGCTGGGGCATGGGCTGGGGTAGTGGGGCATGGCTTCGCTGTGCTTCGGCTGGAGCACGGACTGGATCGGAGCACGGACGGGCTGAGACTGGAGCACGGACGGGCTGAGACTGGAGCACGGACTGAGACCGTGTGGGGCAGGGGAGCGCAGGGCAGGGAAGCGCGCGGCGGCAAGAAAGTGAGCAGATAGAAGAGCGCGCAGGCAGGGGCGAGGCGTTCGTTGCAGCGTCCGGCCTCAGCGTCCGGCGTTTAGCCTCAAGCCGTCGGTGTCTGGTGTCGTTCCCCAGCGTCCGGCCTTGGCTTCCAGTGTTCAGCGTCCGGCGGTCGGCGTTGAGCCGTAGCGCTCAGTGTCCGGCGGTCGGTTAGGCTGGCCGGCGGTGCTGAACCGCAGCGGCACCGTGCCGCCCGACTCCTCGCCTTCGCTGCGTGCCCGGATCTTGTCCTTCACGGCCGTCATCCTGGCGGGCGTGTGCGGCGGTCTGACCGGTTTCGCGGTGATGGACGTCGGGTGCAGGGGCGATTGCGAGATCACCGCCGGGTTCGTCGGACTGGCCTCCGCCGTGGGCGCCGCCGTCGGCACGGGAATCGTCGTGGTGCTCGCCCTGCGAGCGTCGGCGGAGTGGCGAGCACAGCAACCGCAACCCGAACCCCAGCAACCTCATGGCCCCGTCGGCTGACCAGAGCCGCGGCAGTCGGCTGTGACCACACGGATCCTCACGGTCGAGGACGACGAGCGCATCCGCACGGCGCTGCGCCTCGCGCTCGAGGACGAGGGCTGGGAAGTGGAGGAAGTCTCCGCAGGCGAAGACGCCCTAGTCGCTTTCGACCGTGCGCCCGCCGACATAGTGCTGGTGGACATCATGCTGCCCGGCATCGACGGCTTCGACATCTGCCGAGCCATACGCAAGTCGAGCGACGTGCCGATCGTGATGATCACAGCCCGCTCGGACACGCACGACGTGGTCGCCGGTCTCGAAGCCGGCGCAGACGACTACCTGACCAAGCCTTTCGCCCCGAAAGAGTTGTCGGCCCGCATCCGGGCGCTGCTGCGGCGGGTGCGGAGCTCGGCGGGCGACAGCGAAATCGTCTTCGACGATCTGCGCATCCTTCCCGACGAAGGAGTGGTGAGGGTCTCCGGCGCCGAGGCGCAACTCACCAAGACGGAGCTGCGTCTGCTGGTGGAGCTGGCTTCCAGCCCCGGACGCGTCTTCAGCCGTGAAGTGCTGCTGGAACGGGTCTGGGATCTCGGATACTTCGGTGACGGCAGGCTGGTCGACGTGCATGTGCGCAGACTGCGAACCAAGATCGAGCCCGACCCGGCCAATCCGCGTCATGTGGTCACCGTGCGCGGGCGCGGCTACAAGCTGCAGCCCTGAGCCGTGAGTCCTCTGTGCTCAGTGTCGCCGCGGCGCGCCGGACCTGAGCCGGCAGAGCAGGCGAGTGTGAGCCAGCGAAGCCTGTGCCGAAGCCTGAGGCAGAGCTTGGGGCAGGGTTGAGCCGGCTGAGGCTGAGGCTGAGACCGCCGGTGCTGCGCCGCGGGCTGCGCACCCGCCTCACTTTGGCGTTCGCTGTGGGCGGTTTGGTGTTGGCGTCCATCATCTCGTTCACCACCCTGACATTGACTCGACAGAACCTGCTGGAAGAGCGCGACGAGGCAGCTTCGTCAGTTTTCGCCAACAACGGTCGCCGGGTCCGCAACGAGCTCACCGCAGAAACCGACGACGAGGGCCGCCGAGCCATCGTCGAGCGCCTCAGGCAGACCTCCAACACTTTCCCGCTGCTGCGAGTGGGTGATGCATGGACCTCCGCCGATCCGCTGGTGTTCAACCAGCAGACCGTGCCGCCGCCTCTGCTCGGACTCGTGGAGTCGGGGTCGCCGGCCAGGATGCGCGCCGGCGTCGGCAACAGCGTCGCCATCGTCTCGGGCGTTCCCCTGCCGGGCGCCCCCACCGACGTCAGCTACTTCGAGGCAGCCCTGCTCGACGACGTCGAGGACACGCTCGACACGCTGGCGTTCATCTTGTTCGGAGTCGCCGCAGTGACCGCGATGTTCGCGGCGGCGGTCGGCTGGTGGGCCGCCGGCCGGCTGCTGCACCCGCTGGTGAACGTGCGAACCGCCGCGGAGGCCTTGGCCGCAGGCGAGCTCGACACGCGCCTGGAAACGCCCGCGGACGAGGATCTGGCCTCACTGGCGGCGTCTTTCAACGAGATGGCCCGGGCTCTCTCTGAGAGGATCGCCCGCGACGCCAGGTTCGCGTCGGAGGTCAGCCACGAACTGCGTTCGCCCTTGATGACTCTGACAGCTTCGGTGGAAGTTCTCTACAACATGGCCGACGAGCTCACTGAACGGGGTCGCACCGCTCTGGATCTTCTCAGCGACGACATCTCCCGTTTCAGCCGGCTGGTGGAAGACCTGCTGGAGATCAACCGCTACGACGTGGGGATCGCCGACTTGGAGGCCGAGGAGGTGCAGATCGTCGAGTTCGTGCAGCACGCCATCTCGCAGTTCAGGCTCGACTCGACCGCCGAGATCGACTTTCGGGCCGCTGCGGGCACCGAGGGCACGATGCTTCCGGCCGACAAGCGCCGTCTGGGCAGGGTCGTGTCGAACTTGTTGGACAACGCCTCGAAATACGGCGACGGGGAAGTGCGGGTGCGGCTCGAAGGACTGGCGGGCCTTGTGCGCCTGAGAGTGGAGGACAACGGGCCGGGAGTGACCCCGGCTGAGCGGAAGCTGATTTTCGACCGGTTCCATCGCGGTCGGGCGGGAGGCAGGCGAGGCCGAGACTCCGGATCGGGTCTGGGTCTGGCGCTCGTGGCCGAGCATGTGGCCTTGCACGGCGGCCGAGTGTGGGTGGAGGATCGCACCGGCTCGACTCGCGGCGCCCGTTTCGTGGTGGAGCTGCCTGTGTCTCAGCCGCTCGACGCATCAACGGCGCCTGGCACGCCGGGCGCGTCGGGAGCGTCCGACAAGCGGGGCGCGTCTGGCGAGCCGGGGGTGTCGGGCGCTTCCGAGGCGTCGGAGTTGCAGGAGGCTTCCGAGGCTTCCGGGGCGTCGGAGAGCGGCGGTCGCCGCGGAAGCCGCGGATTGCTGAGCCGAGCCGGTCTCGTGGGCAGGATCGGACGAACTCGCCTGCTGGCACTGGCCGTCCTGCTGGCGGTCGTGGTGTCCGGCTGCGGCATCCCCATCGACGAGAACGCTCAAGTCATCGACTCCGAGGAGCTTCCCGAGAGTCTCCGGCCAGGCTTCACGGCCTCCACCACCACCACTGTCGCCGCGGCGCCGCAGACCGAGACGCGCAGCGTTTTTTTGTTGACCAACCCTCAAGACATAGAGCGCACTGTGGTGGTGGAGGTGCAGCGCCAAGTCGAGAGAGGCGCCCCTCTGGCGGATCTGCTGGCGACCCTGTTCGGAGAGCCCGCCTCGGCCGAGGAGTCCGACGCCGGATACTTCAACACTCTCGAGCTGTTCGAGATACTCAGCGCCACGGTCTCCAACGGGATCGCCACGGTGGACATGGTGCTTCTGTCGCCTGAAGGCGAGCAGCAGCCGCCGTCCACCGACGAGTTGCGCTTCGCTGCGGCTCAGCTGGTGTTCACTGCATCGGAAGTCGTCTACATCGACGGGGTGAGGATCCTTCTCGACGGCGCGGAAGTGTCGGTGCCCACCAGCGACGCGGACGCAGAGCCCGGATCAGTGCTGCGAACCGGCGCCTATGAGCAGTTCCTGCTGAGTTTCGCGCCGTGAGTGATCGCACTGGGATGATCGCACAGCGATGATCGAACTGGGATGATCGCGCCGCGACGGCTCGCTGAGAGCTCCGCTGCTGGCGCCGGCGGCACGCCGGAGCTTGAAGGGCGCCCTCCCGACGGGAGCGTCGGGTTCCTGCATGTGGACATGGACGCTTTCTACGCCGCGGTGGAGGTGCGGCGGCGCCCCGAACTGCGCGGCAAGCCGGTGATCGTCGGCGGTGCCGGTGCCCGCGGCGTGGTGGCCACCGCCAGCTATGAGGCGCGGGTCTTCGGGGTTCGTTCGGCCATGCCCTCGTCGCGGGCTCGGCGCCTGTGCCCGCACGCCGTGTTCCTGCCGGGCGACCACGCCCACTACATGGAGGTGTCGCAACGGGTGATGGAGATATTCCATGACGTGACCCCCCTAGTGGAGCCGCTGTCGTTGGACGAGGCCTTCCTCGACGTGCGCGGCGCGGCGCGGCTTCTGGGATCCGCTCCCGAGGTGGCCGCCCTGATCCGTGAGCGCGTCCACCAGCAAGAACAGCTGACATGCTCGGTCGGAGCGGCCAGCAGCAAGTTCCTCGCGAAGCTCGCATCCGAGAAGGCCAAACCGCGGATCCAGGGGTCGAAGCCGGTGTGGGGTGCCGGCATCCACGTCGTGGAGGCGGGCTGCGAGCTCGACTTCCTGCATCCTCTGAAGGTGCGCGAGCTCTTCGGTGTGGGACCCGCCACGATGCGCCGCCTGAGCGCTATCGGGGTGGAGACGGTGGGCGACCTGGCGACGCTGCCCGAAACGGCGCTGACCGCCGCTTTAGGCGACGCTTCGGGCCGTCACTTGCATCGCCTCGCGCACGGCATCGACGACCGGCCCGTGGTGCTGAACCGGCCCCAGACTTCGATCAGCCACGAGCAGACCTTCCCGCAGGACCTTCATCGGAACTCTGATCTGAACGCAGAACTGACCCGTTTGGGCGACGCCGTGGCTCGCAGGCTGCGAAGCAGCGGCCGGACGGCGCGCACCGTCACGCTCAAGGTGCGTTTCGGTGACTTCAAGACTGTCACCCGTTCCACGACCCTGTCTGAGCCCACCGACAGCAACCGCGGCCTGGTGGACGCAGCCCGCAGACTGCTGGCAGGAGTCGACACCGCAGCCGGCGTGCGCCTGCTGGGAGTGTCCGTTTCGGGACTGGGCGCTGACGCCGCCAAGCAGCTCTCATTCGACGTCGCCGCCGCCGGCTGCGCTGCTGACGCCGCCTCAGGCGACGCCGCCTCAGATGACGCCGCTGCTGCCGCTGCCGTCGCCACCGTCGGCGGCGTCGTTGCCGCGGAGGCCCACGAAGCAGCCGAGCGGGTCGTCGACCAGATCAGGGACCGGTTCGGTTCGTCTGCCATCGGCCCCGCCGTGACTGTGCGGAAAGGCCGGCGTTTGAGGTCGCCGCTGGAATCCGACAAGCCCTGGGGGCCCGACGCCGCCGAAACGCCTGGCCCGGCGTCAGGCGCAGTTTCGGGCGTCGGCGGCTCGACTGACGGCCCGGCTGCAAAACAGGGGTGACGCGGTGCGCTCGAATGCGGCTATCGTCATGGTCGGTATGCATGGCTCTCGCACATGTTGCCGGTCACGGAGGTGATGGGCGTGCCTTTGTCAGAAGACGAACAGCGCATCCTCAGCGAGATCGAGACGCACCTCTATGAGAGCGACCCGGACCTGGCTCGAGAGGTTGCCGAGACCACCGTCTACACCCATTCGTTCCGCAACATCAGGTGGGCGGCGCTGGGCTTGCTGGCGGGCATCGTGTTGATGGTCTGGCTGCTGTCGGTGTCGTACCTGCTCTCCTTCGGGGGATTCCTGGTGATGCTCGTGTCGCTGCTGTTCCTTGAGCGCAACGCCCGGCGCGTGGGTCGTGCCGGGCTCGGGCAGATGAGCCAGTCGATGCGCAGCGGCAGGCTCCGCCAAGTGGTGGGCTCGCGGATGCGTGAGCGCTACGACCGCGACAACCGCAAAGGCGACTGAGCAGCAACACCTGTCTGGGCGCCGACGCACCGACGACCGCCGTCGGCCCGTCTGAGGCGACGCCTCTGAGACTCATGCCTGAGGCCGGGTCCGCGGCGTCCGGGTCCGCGGCCGCCCCGAGCGCAACACGGTCGCAGGGTTGAGCGACGCTTTGAGCAGCTGCCAGCGCGACGCCCGGCCGCGGCAGGCCGCGATCACCGCGGAACCCGCAGTGTCGGCTCGCTGTGCCATCGCCTGCGACGCGCCCGGCCCGTAACGGCCGTGCGTGGTCAGCACGGCCAGCTCCCGCATGGGTTCGCCGTCGGGCAGCTCGGGCGCGGCCCGTCTCGCCAGCTCCAGCGGCGTTTCGGTCGGCCTGGCGCAGATCCGAGCCAACGCCAGAGCTTCGACCGTGTCGTTCCAGGACTCTTCGATCAGCCCGGCCGGGTCGTCGGCCAGGCCGGCACGCACCCGTTGGCGCCGCAGTCGCCGCAGCAGAGGCGCCAGCCCCAGCAGCAGCGCGCCGACAGCGGCTGCCAGCACCGCCGGCAGCAGTCGCCGCAACGGATCATCGGAATCCGAAGATTCCGCGGACGCCTCGCTCGG
Source organism: Acidimicrobiaceae bacterium (assembly GCA_026708645.1). Lineage (GTDB taxonomy): Bacteria > Actinomycetota > Acidimicrobiia > Acidimicrobiales > Aldehydirespiratoraceae > Aldehydirespirator. The sequence continues at coordinate 28,663 of JAPOUM010000040.1, forward strand.
GTCGGCCTCTGCCGGCTCGTCGGGCGCGTCGCCGGCGTCGGCTGTAGCGAACGAGCCCGCGAACCCGCTCCTGGCGCCGTCTACGCCAGGCGGCGATGGCAGCGGCGCAGCAGTGCGCGTCCCTGCTGAGGACGCCTCGGAGGCGTGGCTGACGGATTGCTCCGCGGCGTAGCCGGTCACAGGAAGATCCCCCGGATTGCCCCTGCCGGGGGTCGGCTCGAAGCGCACCCAGCCCGTGCCGGCGAAATAAACCTCCGGCCAGGCGTGAGAGTGCTCGCCGCGCACCACGTAAGCCCCTTGCCGGCCGCGATCTGGATCCCATTCGCCCCAAGTGAAACCGACCGCGACACGGGTCGGCAGACCGATGCTGCGAGCCATGGCCGTGTAAGCCGACGCGAACTGCTGGCAGTAGCCGGCACGGCCCCCGAAAAGGAAATCCTCGAGGCTCTCCACACCCCCGCGGCTCGCCACGTCCAAGTCGTAGCTGAAGCCTCCGCTGCGCCGGAAATAGTCCTGCAGCAGCAGCGCCCGGTGATAATCGGAGACGCCGTCTCGGGTGACCCGCAGCGCCTCGGCGTGAACCACTTCCCGAGTCGATTCGGGCAGCTGCGTGTTGCGCGCCAAGAACTCATGGTTGAGCGTCGCGGCATCGGCGTTGCGCAGCCGGTCGGGGCTTTCGATCACCGGAACAGCGGACTCCACCGCATAGGCGATGCGATTCGGGCCTTGCAGCGCGGCGCTGCGGGACTTGATCAACGAGCTTGTGGCAGCCTCGTACTCCATGGCGATCCCGCCGTCGTGGAGCACCCGACGGGCCTCGTAGGCGACCGGAAGGTAAGAGTTGCCCAGCCCGGTCAAAGTGACGGTCTGGATAAGCGAGGCACGCTCCATGGTCGGGTCGGAGCTCTCAGGCAGCGCGCCCTCGGCTTGGTCATAGCTGGCGCTCGCCCGCCACTCGTCGCCGTTGAACTCGTCGAGCGCGGTGAGCCGCCAATACTGAGGCAGATTCTGCACCTCAACCGTGAAAAGCTCCCGGTCGGAGATTGTCGTGAGGCGGCTGCGGATCTGCACCATGGGGCTGACCAGAATCCGCGGCCCCGAGAGCTCAACGCTCTCAGAGTCGTCGAGCCTGCCCGCGCCTCCAGTCGACGTGAAGTCGATCCACGGCTCGGGATCGGGACTGGAAATGTCGGTCCACGGCGCCGCTTCGGTGAACTCGAGATTCGCCAGATCGATCCACGGCTGTTCTTCTGGAAGCCTGGGGCCGGCCACCGCTGCGGCCACAGCCGCCAGCGACAGCATCGCAACGCCGCCTCGGGCCATGGCGAAGGCGCCCCGCCCGGGCCGAGGCTCGACCCAGGCGTCTGTGCGGCGCTCCCTCAGCCAGGCGAAATAGATGCTCGAAGCGGCAGCCAGACAGAACAGCACTGCCGAGGAGAGATCGCCGAGGACGGCGCCTGTCGCTTCGCCGGCGGCAGTGTCAGCAGCGCCTTCAGCGTCGTCTGCGCCGCTGCGGCCGACTACGATCGTGAAGCCGTAGACGGCCGACGCCGGCAGCAGAGCAACGATCATCGGCCCTCGGCCGAAGGCGACGGTCTCGGCCAGGTAGGCGCACAACGCCAGCGCCACGCCTGCGCACAGCACTAAGCCCGTCACCGGCTCGACAGGCGGCGGGCTGGCGTTGACCGCATCCCACGCTTGCTGCAGATGCCGGTTCGCCGCGTCTACGGTGTCGCCGGTGGGCAGCAGCCTCCAAGTCGTGTCCGCGTAGAACAGCACGGTGACGGCGCCCAGCAGCGCAGCCGCCCAGACGAGCGTCGCCACCGCCGCACGCAGACGCAGCAGACGCGTCGCTGCCATCAGCAGATGCGAGCCTGCGGCCAGCACCAGAACCTCGTCCAAGAACGAAGAGTCGGTGAAGAGCCGGGCCATGCTGAGAGCCGTGACCACGGTCAGCGCCACGAGCGCCGCCTCGGCCAGCCAGTCGTAGGGCGTGATGCGTACGGATGTGCTGCGGCGGACTCTCACCTATCGGCGCTCTCTCTTCGCGTTCGCCGCGGCGGGGGCGGTTTCGCCTGTCAGCAGCTCGCGCCACAGAGCAGGCAGCCGAGCGGTGCTGTCAAGGTGTATCCAAGCGCCCTCGTGGTCCACGGCCGACGCGGTCCGGGGAGTCCGTGGGCCTGTTGCGAAGGGTTCGTGCCGAGCGGCGTCGCAGCTGATCGTCAGCGCGGCGCCGAAACGCTGAGCCAGTCTGCGGCGGGCGTCTTCGTCCCGCGCTATCTCCGGACGCGCGGTCACCACCACCAGCGAAGAGTGCCGCCGTTGGCTGTCCGACCAGAAGTCGCCTTCTGCGAACTCGGGCCGGCCGCCGTGCAGCAGAGCCAGGAACTCCAGCGCCTCGTCCGCGCCGTCGGTCGCCAGCATCGGTGTGGCGCGGCCGTCGCCGGCGACTATCCGAGCCTCGTCGCCGTTGCCTAGAACCGCGCAGACCAGCGACGCAGCCACCGAAGTCGTGCGGTCCTGTGCTGCGGGCAGGTCGCCGGGCGGTCGAGTGTCGATCATCACCGTCAAGCGCCCCGGTCTCGAGGGCTGGAATTCGCGCACCATGAAATCATCGAGACGCGCCGTCGAGGGCCAATGAATGTGCCTCAGGTCGTCTCCGTCCACATAGGGCCGTAGCACGTCGAATTCTTCGCCGGCGAGCCCCGGAGTCCGGCGAAGAGTCTCCACAGGCAGAGACAGGGCGCCGCCGATCGGCAGCCGCGGCGCCAGCAGCTGCTCCACCGGCGGATGCACGATCACTCGGCTGACGCTGCCGACCCGGCGCCGTCGGCGGGCCAGCCCCATGCCGTCGATCTCCGTCAACTCTGTCGGTCCGATCTCGGCGAACCCGCGATGAGCCGGGTTCAGGCGATAGTGGCAGGTCGCCTGGTCGCCGCCGGGCAGCGACGCAAAACTGAAACGAAATTCTCCCAGCGAGGTTGTTGCGGCCGTCGGCGCCGTTGCGTCCGCCGAAGCTTTCGAGCTGCTCACCGTCTCTGCGACTCGCACGGTGGCCGACGCCAGGCGTGAGCGGTTGAGCAGCGTCAAATGCACGTCTAGCGGTTCGCCGACGGCCACCATCGCCGGTGTCACATGCCGCCTCACCGAAAGCCGCGAGCGGTGCGCCAGTCGCACGGCGACAGCAGCAGCCAGCGCGGCCGTGGCGGTGATGCTGATGACGTAAAGCTCGATCAGCGCCAAAGCTCTTCCAGCTGCGGCAGCGGCGATCCCCGCTCCCAGCAGCGTCCAGCCGGCTGCGGTCGGCACGCCCGTCAGTCGTTTCGTCGAGGCACTGGCACCGAGTCGAGTATCTCGGCGACTATGTCGTCGGTGCGCGTGGCGCCTCCGCGCGCTGGCAGCAGCCGATGCGTCAGCAGCGACGGCGCCAGCGCCTTTATGTCGTCGGGCGCGACGTAGGGGCGTCCGAGCGACGCCGCTCTGGCGCGCGCCGTCTTGAGCACCGCCAGCACCCCGCGGGGCGACAAGCCCAAAGACAGGCCCCGATGGCGCCGGGTGGCGGCAGCCACATCCAGCAGATAGGAGCGCAGCGCCGCCGACACGTGGACCTGCTCGAGTTGGGCGGACATGGCGTTGACCACGGCTGCGTCCGCTACAGGACCGATCTGCTCCACCGGCTCTTGAGATCCTCGGTCAGCCAGGATCGAGTCTTCCGCGGCACGGTCCGGATACCCGACCTGCAGGCGCATCAAGAAGCGGTCCAGTTGACTCTCCGGCAGCGGGTAGGTGCCTTCGTATTCCAAAGGGTTCTGGGTGGCGATCACCGTGAAGGGCGCCTGCAGCGGGCGGGTCACGCCTTCGAGAGTGACCTGCTGCTCGCCCATCGCCTCCAGCAGAGCTGACTGCGCCTTGGGCGAGGCGCGGTTGATCTCGTCGGCGAGGACGATGTTGGAGAAGATCGGTCCGGGACGGAACTCGAAAGTGGCGTCGGTCCGGTTGAAGACCGAGGTTCCGGTGATGTCCACCGGCAGCAGGTCGGGAGTGAACTGGATGCGCCCGAAACTCACATCGACGCTGCGAGCCAAAGCCTTCCCCAGGGTGGTCTTGCCCACTCCGGGGACGTCTTCGATCAGCACGTGACCGCCGCAGGCGAGAGCCAGGATCAGCAGCCCGACAACCTCGCTCTTGCCTTTCACCGCCAGTTCGATGTTGTTGTGTATGCGCTCGAAGTGCTCAGCGAAGCCTGTCATGGCGAAATGCTACAACTGGATGATACAACTGAGCCGTGAGCGCAGCGGGCTCCAGCGGACATGAAACGGGCGGGCAGGACAAGGTCGCGGCATGAAGAAATCCCGCTCGTTCGTGCGCTGTCTGAGATCCGTCGCTGTGGCAGCCGTGGCGGCGCGGGCTTTGATCGCTCGGCCGCGGCTCTGGCCGACCGCGCTGCGGCAGGCGGCGCGGTTCGCGCCCGGCGGTTGGTGGCGCCGGCCGCTGTTTCTGCCGTTGCCGGCCGGCGGTTTGATCGGCTTCAGATCCGAGGCGATGTACGGCGATTCTGGGAAGCGGCCCGAGCCTGAGGACGTGATCGTCTGGTTGGAGTGGTGTCGCGCCCAGAACCGCTCGACGAGCTAGTCAGCGGTCGGTCTAGGGCGTCGGAGGCCGAGCGGACAGAGGAGAGGGATCGGGGGCGGCGTCACGGGAGCGAGCGGGCAGGTGAGCGGCGTTGGGAGCGGACAGGGGAGCGGCGTCGGGGGCGGCGTCACGGGAGCGAGCAGCCGAGCGGACAGGGGAGAGGGATCGGGGTGTCAGCGATGCCGGTCACGACTGACGGTCTAGGGCGTCGGAGGCTCAAGGAGTAGGAGAGCGGCGTCACCCGGGGGCTGCAAAGCTGCGGCTAGCCTGCCGATGATGTCACGGGTGCTTGTGCTCAACGCCACCTTCGAGCCGCTTGCGGTGGTCAGCGCCAGGCGCGCCGTGTGTCTGGTGCTCGACCGCAAGGTCGAGATGGTTCATTCCACGGACAGGGCTTTCAGGTCTGAGAAGCGGTCGGTGGCTGTGCCTTCGGTTGTGCGTCTGAGCCGTTACGTGAACGTGCCTCGGGCGCCTCGCCGCTCGCCCAACCGGCGGGCTATTTTCGCTCGTGACCGTGACAGCTGCCAGTACTGCGGGGCTCGCGCCGAGACCATGGATCATGTGCTGCCCCGCAGTCGCGGCGGCCAACACACCTGGGAGAACGTTGTGGCGGCCTGCAGGCGCTGCAACGCCAGCAAGCGTGATCGCCTGCCCAGCGAAAGCGGCATGAGGCTGAGCCGCCGGCCGGCGCCGCCGTCTGCGGTGACATGGGTCGAGCTCGCCGCCGGCGGTCTGCCCGACGTCTGGGCCGACTACTTGCTGCCGCAGGGCGATCTTCGCAGCGCTTGATCCCCGCCGGGCCTTCCGGGGCTGTCGGGTCTTCTGGGGTTGTCGAGCCTGCTTGGGCTGCCGGGTCTTCGGGATTCGTTGAGTCTTCGGGGGTTGCGCAGTCTGCTTGGGCTGCCGGGTCTTCGGGGGTTGCGCAGTCTTCCTGGGAGATCGAGCAGCTGCGAGGTTCGGTGCCGGCGCTGCTGGAGGCCCCCGAGCCGGCGCTGCAAGTCGTGCGACTGGCCCGCATCCACACTGTCACTGATCCCGGCCTGGTGCTGGGAAGCATCCAGAAGTCCGAGACCGCCGACGCCGGTCTGGCTGCCTCGGCCGGCGTCGAGGTGGCGCGGCGTCGCAGCGGCGGCGGCTCGGTTCTGCTGCTGCCAGAGAAGCAGGTTTGGGCGGATTTCTTCATCACGCCGTCGGATCCGCTCTGGCACGACGACGTGGCGCTGGCCGCCGGCTGGGTCGGGCGACTGTGGAGGGATGCTCTGTCGCGGCACCTGCCCGAACGCGAGTCCCGGCGCCTGTCGCTGCACACCGGGCGTGCTGAGGCCGATCGGTGGGGCAGGCTGGTCTGCTTCGCCGGACGAGGTCCCGGCGAGGTGCTGGCGGGCGATCGCAAGGTCGTCGGAGTCAGTCAGCGTCGCAGCCGTCACAGGGCTCGCTTCCAGACGACCGCCCGGGTCGGGGGAGGACTCTGCGAACTCGACGAGACCGACCTGCTCGACCTGCCGCCTGCGGATCGTGAAGCCGGACGAGCCGTCCTGGCCGAACGCTGCGGCGCCGTAGCCGCCACGGCTCAAGCTGTCACCGAGTCCCTGCTGCAGGCTCTGGCCGAGCTCTAGTCAGGCCGTCGCCCCGCTGACTTTTGCGTTTCGGATCTTCGCGTTTCAGGTCGGAGTGAGGCCACCGAGCAGCCCTATGTGGTCAAGCATCCTCTGGGTGCTTCTACAGCTATATGAAAGCTTTTCGTGATATGTGTTGCATTCTAGTTGCAGCTTTGCTAGAGTGCTGTTCATGAGTGAATTCGAAATAGCGCAGCTGCTCGCCATGGCTTTCGGGTTTCTGGGTGTGGTCTGGCATCAGCAGCGGACCACCAGCAAGCTGCGAGCCGAGACCCGGGAAGACTTCCGAGAGGTTCGGGAGGAAGCCCGCTCGACGCGAGCCTCCATCGACAAGCTCCGCGACGACAGCACAGCCTCCCTCGACAAGTTCCGTGACGGCACTGCCGCTTCTATCGACAAGCTCCGCGACGACAGCACTGCCTCCCTCGACAAGCTCCGCACTGAGACCGCTGCCGGGTTCGCTAAGGCGCGCGACGATCTCGACAAGTTGCGTGCTGAGAATGCGTGCGATCATCGCGATTTGCGTGGAGCGATCGGCAGAGTCGGGGAGCGTCTTGACACGCTCGGGCAGCGTACGGCGCGCGTCGAGGGGCATCTGCGGATGTACCCGCCGAGCGACCCACCCACGAGCGCCACGCAGTCGGAAATCACCGAACCGGGCTGACCTCCCGCCGGGTCGGCGTGGATAGCTTTCTCGCAGTCGGCTGGCAGCGCTTCCACTGCTAGTCGGGCGGCGTTCCGGCTCTTCGCGTTCGGGGCCGGAGCGGGGGCTGCGGCGCCTGGAACGTGCTGTGCGGACGGTGGACACGCGGGCTCTTCGCGTTCGGGGCCGGAGCGGGGGCTGCGGCTGTCGGCGTTTGCGGGTTCTCGGCTGATCGAAGGCATTCAACCGGACAGCAGCGGGCCGGAGCGGGGGTTGATGGGCCGCCGGCGGTTGTGGGTGCAGGGATTCCTTTTTCCCCTCTCTTCTTCAGAGTCGGGGCGCGCCATGCCGCACGGTTGTCAAGAATCGCGTCCAGTCTTCAAGGGTTTTGGTTGAAATAGGTGTGAATGTCACACCCATGATCTATACTGCTGTTCATGGTGTTGGAAGATGCTCGACAAGCGGCCGCAGCCGCTGACCGGATGCTCAAAGCAGTGCATGCCGGCGGCGCGGCAACTGCTGAGTTGCGCGCCGCGCTGGAGCAGACGCGAGTGTTCATGGCTGCCGGCGCCGCGTTCCAGACCGCTGCGGCTGAGTTGATCGCCCGACGGGAACGCCACGGCGACGGCGGCGCTGAGATACTGGCTTCGTCTGCGGGTTTGTCGCAGCGCGAAGCCCGCAGCCAGGTCGCTGCTGCCGCGGCGCTGCGTCAGGTGCCGCAGCTGCGTGACGCTGTTCAAGCCGGTGACGTGCCGCAAGCCAACGCCCGGCGTCTGGCCGACGCGATCACCAAGACCGGTTCTGCTGCTGTGGGTGGCGACGCCAGGTTGTTGGCGCAGGCTCAGTCGATGCGCCCCGAGCAGTTCGCTAAAACCGCGCAACGCTGGATCGGCGCGCAGCAGGCTGACGACGGCACTGCGGAGTATCTGCGCCAACGCGCCAGACGCTATTTGAGGATCTATGACACTGACGACGGGATGGTCGCTTTGCACGGCGAGTTCGACAAGATCACCGGCACACGCATCCGCAACCGGCTGCGCCACACCGCCGGCAGGCTGCTCGACGCCGACAAGAAACAGCCTCAGACGCAGCGGCGCAAGTTCCCGCAGTGCATGGCCGACGCCTTGCAACACCACACCACCAGAACCTGCGACGGCGACGCTCAGAACGCAAAGGCCGCGACCAGCATCACCCGCAGCAGCGGCGACGCTCGAACTCGCAGCCCACGAACCGGTGACGCCGCCCGCGGCGCGACCCGCGACACAGACACAACCAGCAGCAGACACGCGTCCGGCGGCACAGACACCGGCTGCGGCAATGCAGAAGCTGGACCCGGCAGCGCAGAAACCTGTCACGGCGACCACGGACACAGACGCGGGCCTCGCGGGCAGTCGACGGCTGGACTCACCGGCTCAGGCAACACTGACAGCGACCGAGACAGCAGCGGGCGTGTTCAACAATCTCGCAGCACAGACACCGGCGGCTCGGTGAGCGCTATCACCGGCAGCGGCGGCTGTGATGCGAGCGCTTGCCGCAGCGACGCGGTCGCCGCGGTTTGCCAGTGTGTGGCGGATCCACGAGCACAGCGACGGCAGCCACACACTGCACCCGCCCGACAACCTGACCGCAGCCACGCAACCCCGCTACGGGCCAGCTCACGCAGACGACCCGCCACCCGGACCAGAACCACCCAGACCCTCGACTCGCACGCGAACCCGCAAAACCCGAGTCCGGACCGAAACCAGTAGCCGAGAAAACAGAGCCAGAGCCCGCGACCCCGCCCTGTGGTGACCGCTCAGGGGTCGGGTTCGTGTGAGGTTTGGGGTGTGGTGTGGGCTGGTGCTGGTGTCGCTGCTGTGCTGTCGGGTTCGTGTGAGGTTGTTGGCGCGTGTGGTGCGGGTGTGCCGTCTATGGCGGTGTGGGGGTCGGCGTGTTGGCCGTGCTGCTTGTGTGCTGCTTGCGTGCTGCGGAGGCCGAGAGTGGGCCTGTGCTGACACATCCAGCATTTCGGACTTCGGAGTTTGCCCTGCGGGATTTGGCCGTCGGGATTTGGCCTCCGGCACTGGACCGTCACACAGGTGGCGTCCGTGACGGCGGCCTGTGCTGAGGTGTCAGAAATTTCTGCTTCCGGCTTGCCGGGTGGTTGGAAGGGGAGTATAGTGGTGCGCTGTGGAGCAGATAAGCCTCGAAATGGATGCAACGGATCGGCCCTTGAGCTGGCCTGTCGGCACCCGCTCGGATGACTGCCGCCTTCGTGGTTTCTGTCTTTCGGGCAAGCTCGGGGCGAGGGCGTGAGGGGCGGCCGTGGTCACGCAGAGTTCTCTGTTCGTCGGCGCCCACGATCACACCATCGACGGCAAGGGTCGGCTGATCCTGCCGTCGGCTTTCCGCTCGCAGCTGGAGGCCGGCGCCTACATCACCGCATTGGACTCATGCCTGGGGATCCTTCCCGTGGAGGAGTTCGCCGACACCGCCGAGCAGCTCCGCTCGCAGGTGGGATCCTCAGAAGTGGATCTCAACGCCCTGAGGAGCTTCGCCGCCAGAGCCGACTTCGTCGTTCCCGACAACCAGGGACGAATGCGGATCCTGTCGCATCTGCGCGCTGCCGGCGGCTTGGAGCGCAGGGTGGTCGTCATCGGCATGATCCGCCGCATCGAGGTATGGAACCCGGATCGCTGGCGAGAGGTCCAGTCGGTGGGCACCGAGAGCCTCGCCGATGCGATCACTCACGGAAGGGGCATCGGCGGTGCCTGAACCCGCTGTGCCGCAAGTCCCGGCCCCGATCCGGGCCACGGTCCGGTTGTGCGCCCTGCCGAGTCCCCGCGCCGACGAAGCCGCCGGCATCCACAAAACCGGGCAACCCGACCAAGACCAAGTTGAACCCAGCCAAGTTGAATCCGGTCAACCCGAACTCGACCAAGTCGAGAACCAAGTTGAGAAAGGAGCGGACCGTCTCAGACTCGGAGTCCGGTCATGTGCAGTTCCCCGATTGGCGAATGGAAGACCCGTACGCCGCCCGCTTGCCATTAGCTCGATCGGGGGAGAAATCCCGACGTGCGTTGCTAGTCGGGGAACTGCAGATGACCGGGCCGCGATCCTACCGGCCGCACCCGACCGCACGCCCAACCGCACGCTCAGCCTCATGCTCAGCCCTAAGAAGGGTCGTGTGCTCAGTCTCCCGAACGCTCGCACGACTAGCCGCACGAAGGGTCACATGCTCAGTCCCACGAACGGCCGAGCGCTCAGCCATGCGAACAGCCACACGACGAGTCGTACGAGCGGACACGTGCTCAGCCCCACGAAGGGTTCGCAGCGACCAGCTCGCGCCTCCGTGCGAGCGAGTGGCACGCCCAGCTCCACGAAGGGTCGCGTGTTCAGTCCCACGAACGGACGCGCGTTCAGTCACGCTGTGGGCATCCGCAGGATCTCGCGAGCCCGAAGTGTGCTCAGTCTCCCGAACGGCCGCGCGGCCGGTCGCGCCTCCATGCGAGTGCTTCGCACGACTAGCCGCACGGGGGGTTATACGCCCAGCCTCATGTTCAGCCATGTGCTCAGCCCCCCGAACGGCTGCGTGTTCAGTCTCCCGAACGCTCGCACGGCCGGTCGCGCCTCCATGCGAGTGCTTCGCACGAACGGTCGCACGCCCAGACCCGCGAAGGGTCGCGTGCTCGATCGCGTTCGCGGGTCGCGCATGAACGCCGGCGCGCAGCCCGCTGCGCACGAGCATCATGCGCTCGAGCATCATTCGCAAAAAGGTCAATCGCATGATGATCTTTCGCGCGATTACCACACGCCGGTTATGTGCCGAGAGGTCGTCGAACTGCTGGCCGGAGTTCCTGCCGGAGTGCTGCTTGACGCCACTGTGGGCGGCGGGGGACATGCCGCCGCTGTGCTGCAGGCCGCCCCGCAGCTGGATCTGATCGGCATCGACCGCGACCCGCAGGCAGTGCGAGCCGCCTCTGAGCGCCTCGCCGGCTTCGGCGACCGGGTGGTGCTGCGTCACGCCCGCTTCGACTCGATTCCCGACGTGCTCGACCGTCTCGGCCGGCCGCTGGTGGCCGCCTGCCTGTTCGATCTCGGAGTCAGCTCCGCCCAACTCGACCGGCCCGAACGCGGTTTCAGCTACCGCCTCGACGGTCCGCTCGACATGCGAATGGATCCGAGCACCGCGACCACTGCCGCCGACATCGTCAACCACGCGGACCAGCAGCATCTGGCGTCGATCCTCTTCCGCAACGCTGACGAGCGTCGCAGTCGCCGCATCGCCGCGGCGATCGTGGCGGCGCGTCCCCTCACTACCACCAAGCGGCTCGCTGAGGTGGTCGCCGGAGCTTTCCCAGGAGACGCCCGCCGCCGCTCGCATCCCGCGCGGCGCACCTTCCAGGCTTTGCGTATCGAGGTCAACAACGAACTCGAAATCCTGGACACAGCCCTGTCAGCGGCGATTTCTCGTCTGGTCGGAAACGGCCGTTGCGCAGTGCTCGCCTACCACTCCGGCGAGGACCGAATCGTGAAATCGGTGTTCAGGCGCGCCGCCGGCGAGACGGCAGCACCGGGGCCGGGCCTGCCGCCGCCGCCTGGCGCCGAGGCTTCAGTCCGGCTGCTGGGACGCCGCGCCCGCAGACCTGCCGAGTCTGAGACAGCCGGCAACCGCAGAGCCGCCGCAGCTCGACTGCGAGCAGTAGAACGCCTGCAAAACCTGCAACCCGGTCAGCCGAACCCGAGGGGATCACGGTTGTGAGCTGGTTGCGGGCGGTGGGGCTGTCTTGTGGTCGTGATCTGGTTGGTCGGTGTGGTTCGGGGGTCGCGGTTGTGGGCCGGTTGCGGGCGGTGCGACGGCTGTGTCGGCCAAGCCTGCGACGGCCAGAGCGCCGAGGATGACACATGGCAGGTCAAACTCAGCGGCAGCGATCGCCGCGCACCGCTGACGCTCCCGCCGCGAGTCCCGCCGGCCCGGAGCGCCGCTCGACGGGTCTGAGGGTCGCCAAAGCGCCGCCGGCGCCCAAGGCCTCCAAGGCTCGGGCCGTTCAACGCTCGCTGGGCGGCAGTGCCACCGTTGCTCTGTTCAGCCTCTTCGCGGCGTGCCTGGCGCTGGCCGCCCTGCACGCGGTTCTGGTGGAGAATCAGGCCTCGCTCGACGATCTGGTGCAGCAGAATCAGCTGAGCAGGGAGCGGCTCCACCAACTGCAAGCCGAAGTCGCCCACCTCGACTCCCCGGAGGGGCTCACCGTCCAAGCGCAGGCGGCGGGCCTCGTCCCGGCGGCGGAACTGGTGGTGCTCGCCCCGCTGGCGCCCGGAAGGCTGCTGCCGCCCGGTGACGACCCGTTCGGCCTGGCGGCATCCGGCGTCCTCCAGAGCCCGGAAGTCGGGCGCCCGGCAGCGGCTCCGCCGGCTCGATGACCCCGCCACGACGCAGCTTCGACACGTCCGTACGGCATCCCAGCAGATCGCGCCGCAGGGACGGTTCGCTGTCTCCGCTTCCGCTCGTGGGGCGCGGCCGGGTGGTGAGCGTGCTGGTGGTTCTGGCTCTGGCGACAGGCGGCGTCGTCTATCGCATAGTCGACGTGCAGGCCACTCCCGATCCGCGGCTTCTGGAAGAGGCCGCCAACCCGCTCGGCGACATTGTGGTGCCGGCCCCGCGCGGCACCGTCTTCGACCGCAACGGACGCGCCATCGCCCTGTCGCTGCCTGCGGCCACGGTGGTGTCGGACCCTCGCCTGATCGCCGATCCCCAAGCCGCGGCCGCCGACCTTGCGGCTGTGATGGGCGTCGAGGCGGCGGAACTGCTGGACGATCTGCAAGGCGCCGGCGCCTTCCGCTATCTGGCACGCCAGATAGACGCGCGTGTCGGCGAGCAGGTCGCCGAGCTCGACATCGACGGGATCAAAGTCATTTCCGAGCCGCGTCGTGAGCATCCCAACGGCGACTGCTCCGCTTTGGCTGCGGTCGGTCGAGTCAATATCGACCATGTCGGCATGAGCGGCATCGAAGAGAGCAGAGACGGCCATCTCGCGGGCGCCGCAGGCCGAGTGGTGAAGGAGGTGGGCATCAACGGCGCCACCATCCCGGGGGGCCTCGAAGAGGTGCTGGCCCCATCCGAAGGCCGTGACATCACCGTGACCCTGGACCGCAACATCCAGTATCAGGCCGAGTCGCTGATGATCGAGGCGGTGGCCGGCGCCGGGGCCGCAAGCGGCGTGGCGCTCGTGTCGCTTCCCGGCACAGGCGAGATCCTGGCCATGGCGAACGTGGCCAGAGGCGCCGACGGCATGGTCGACTGCACGCGAGAGAACTTGGCGGCCACTTGGAGCTACGAGCCGGGCTCGGTTTTCAAGTCTGTCACCGCCGCGGCCGCGTTGTCGGGCAGGGTGGTGTCAGAGCACGCTGCCATCAACGTGCCCGCGGAACTGACCATATGGGAGCACCGCTTCGTGGACACCCCGCCGCATCCCAACGTGAAGTGGAGCCCCACTGAGATAATTGCCCGGTCATCGAATATCGGCACCATCAGAATGGCTCAAAAGACCGGCGAGAAAAGGTTGCACAGAACCATCGAGTCCTTCGGCTTCGGCGAGCGCACTTCCCTCGACTTCAAAGGCGAATCCAAAGGCATCCTGCTCGAATTGAACGACTGGAACGGTCTCAGCCTGCCCAACATGGCCATCGGACAAGGTCTGGCCGTCACTCCGGTGCAGATACTTCAGGCGTACAACACGATCGCCAACGGCGGAGCGCGAGTGCCGTTGAAGCTGATCGCCGCTGATGCCGCCGACGCCGACGATGCCGCCGACGCCGCGTCCCAGCAGGTGATCAGCCCCGAAGTGGCGGCGACCCTGATGCGGATGCTCACGTCGGTGGTGGAGACCGGCACCGGACGGCGGGCTGCGATGGAGGGATACTCGGTGGCCGGCAAGACCGGCACAGCCTGGCAGCCGTGCGACCAGGGCTACGAGTGCGTGAACGAGCGCGACGAGTTGATCGGGCGTCATCACACCGCCACCTTCGCAGGGATCTTCAGCAACGAGCAGGGGCCCGCGTTGGTAGTGCTGGTGATCATCGACGACCCCGAAGGAGAGGAGATATCCGGCGGCAGGCTGGCCGCGCCGACTGTGCGCACGATCGCCGAATACGCCCTTCGGCAGCTGCGCGTCCCTGCGTCGCCCGATTTCGCGACCGACGAGCGGCGCCGTGCCGAGCCGGCGCCCGCGCCCGAACCGCAGCAACCGCAGCCCTTGCAACAGGGAACTCAGGTCGCAGGGCCTGCGAACCCGTGATCACGCTCGCCGGACTCGCCCGCTCGCTGTCTGCTGAGCTGCTGGCCTGCTGGCCGAGCGGCGCCGGTGCGACCGTGGCCGACACGGCCGTAGCTGACACGGCCGTAGCCGACATAAGTCACGACAGCCGCCGCATCACTGCGGGCGCCGTGTTCGCCTGCCTTCCCGGAGCGGTCACCGACGGTCACCGTTTCGTGTCCGAGGCGGTAGCGGCCGGCGCCGTCGGGCTTCTGGCCCAAGAGGCGCGCCAGGCCGCGTCAGCCGGCGTGCCCTGCCTGATGGTGCCGTCGGTCCGCGAGGCGCTGGGCCCGGCGGCGGCGCTGGTCCACGGCTCGCCGTCGCAGCGTCTCGACCTCGTCGGGGTCACAGGCACCAACGGCAAGACCACCACGGTGAGGCTCACAGCCGAGCTCTTGAGAGCGGCGGGCCGCGACCCTGTCGAGATCGGCACCCTCACCGGCGCTCTGACTACTCCCGAAGCCACCGACCTGCAGCGCGCTCTGGCCGCAGGGGTTGCACGCGGCGCCAGTGAGGCGGTCGTCGAAGTGTCGTCCCACGCTTTGGCGCAGCAGCGCGTCGATGGCTGCCGCTTCAAGGTGGCGGCTTTCACCAACCTGAGCCGCGATCACCTCGACTTCCACGGATCGATGGAGCAGTACTTCGCGGCCAAGGCTCGGCTCTTCACCGACGGCTTGGCCGACAGCGCCGTGGTGGACGTCACCGGGCCCTGGGGCAGGCGCCTGGCTGACGAGATCTCCTCGCGCGGGCTCATGCCGCTGACGACTTTCTCCCTGGACGACGTCGAGGTGCTGGCATCCGACGCCTCGTCGAGCACGTTCCGCTGGCGCGGCCAGAAGGTGCTGTTGCCGCTGGCCGGGGCGTTCAACCGGGCCAACGCGGTGCTCGCCGCCGAGCTGGCGCTGCATTCAGGCCTGACGCCCGCCGAGACGGCCGAGCATCTGGCTGCGGCCAGGCCGGTCGCCGGGCGCTTCGAGCCGGTGGACGCCGGGGACGGTCAGGACTTCCGTGTGATCGTCGACTACGCCCACACTCCCGACGCACTGTCGGTGGCGCTGCGAACCGCCCGCAGCCTCACCGAGGGCCGCCTGATAGTGGTCTTCGGCGCCGGCGGCGAGCGCGACCGGGGCAAACGCCGCGAGATGGGCGCCGCGGCCGAGCGGCTGGCGGACCTGGTGTGCATCACCAGCGACAACCCCCGCTCTGAAGACCCTCGCGAGATCATCGACGAGATCGCCGCCGGAATGAGCCGCGAACCGGAGCGGCGCGAGCCGGACCGGCGCCTGGCGCTGCGCCACTGCCTGAGCGCGGCCCGCCGCGGGGACACCGTGCTGGTCGCCGGCAAGGGCCACGAGCCGTATCAGGTGATCGACGAGCGCGTCCTGGCCTTCGACGACCGCGACGTGCTGCGACAAGAACTGGCCCGCCTCGCAAGGTCGCGGCAGCCCCGGACCGCGGAGGCCGGCCGATGATCCGCCTGTTGATCGCGGGCAGCATCGCCATGTTCACTTCGCTGATCGGCTGCTGGCTCCTGATCCGTGTTCTGGTCCGCTACGGGATAGGCCAACCGATACGCGATGACGGCCCCCGAGAGCATCGCCTCAAGTCGGGCACTCCCACCATGGGCGGCATCGCCGTGGTGGTCGCTGCCGCTGTCGGCTATGTGGGCAGCGACATTTTCGGCGGCATCAACACCCGCACCGGGATCATCGTGCTGCTCACCATCATCGCGGCAGGCCTCGTCGGGTTCCTCGACGACTGGATCAAGGTCGTGGCGTCGCGCAATCTGGGACTCAACAAGAGCACCAAGATCATCGGGCTCTTGCTGGTCGGGATCGCTTTCGCCTGGGCCATGACCGAGTTCACCTCGGTTCACACCACCGTGTCGTTCACCCGTTTCGACAGCCCGGGCATCGAGATCGGACGGTTCGGCTGGTCGGTCTGGGCGGTGCTGTTGATCATCGCCACCACCAACGCCGTCAACTTGACCGACGGGCTCGACGGCCTGGCCGCGGGCGCCAGCGGTTTCGGCTACGGCGCCTTCATGATCATCGGTTTCTGGCAGTTCGACCATTACGACGACTACCAGGTCGCGCACGCGCTGGATCTGGCGGTGGTGAGCGCGGCCATGGTCGGAGCGATCGTCGGGTTCCTGTGGTGGAACGCCGCCCCGGCGCGCATCTTCATGGGCGACACGGGCTCGCTGGCGCTGGGCAGCGGCCTGGCGGCTCTGGCTCTGGCCACCAGCACGCAGCTGCTGCTAGTGGTGATCGGCGGGCTCTTCGTGGTCGAGACCCTCTCGGTGATCCTGCAGGTGGTCTCGTTCAGGGGTTTCGGCAGGCGCCTCTTCCGCATGGCGCCGCTGCATCATCACTTCGAGCTGCGCGGCTGGCCGGAGACCACAGTGATAGTGAGACTCTGGATACTCTCCGGGCTCTGCACCGCCGTCGGGCTCGGAGTGTTCTACGGCGACGCGGTCAACAACGGCATAATCGACTCGATCTCGAGGCTTACGCCGTGATTCCCGCGGTGCCTCAGAAGCTGCTCCTGGCCGGTTTCGGCGCCGCCAACCAGGCCGCGGCTCGCAGCTTGCTGGCGAGAGGCCATGACTTGATCGTGTTCGACGACCGCAGCGACGCGGGCGTCCCCGGCGAAGGCGCAGGCCGCAGCGCGGACTCCGCTGCGGCGACCCTCGGCTTGGAACTGGAAGCCTCGCCTGACGCGGCGCGCCTCGACACGCTGGTCCGCTCGGTGGGAGCGGTCGTGCCCACGCCGGGCCTGCCGCACGACCATCCGGTGCTGGCAGCCGCGGCGGCCCACGGCGTGGCGACGATGAGCGAATTCGATCTGGCCGCCGCCTGGGACTCCCGCCCCGTCGCTGCGATCACCGGAACCAGCGGCAAGACCACGGTCACCGAGACGGCGGCGGCGGCGCTCACCGCTTCGGGCGTCGCTGCGGCTGCCGCCGGCAACAACGACCTGCCGCTGGTCAGCGCCATCGACCGCGGCGACACGGAAGTGTTCGTGGTGGAAGCTTCCTCTTTCCGTCTCGGCCACAGCCGCAGCTTCGAGCCCGGAACCGCCTGCTGGCTCAATTTCGGGCCTGACCACCTGGACGTGCACGGCAGCCTGGCCGCCTACGAGGCCGCCAAGGCGAGCCTGTGGCGGCGCCTGCCTGCGTCGGGAACCGCCGTCGCCAACCTCGACGATCCCACAGTGATGAGCCATCTGCGCGCCGACCGCGCCTCGTGGACTTTCTCAACCGGCAGCGCCGGCGCCGCATGGCGCCTCGAGGACGACATGCTGACAGGCCCCCACGGAGAGCTGGTCGCCGTGGAGGAACTGCCGCGTGCGCTGCCCCACGACATCGCCAACGCGCTGGCGGCGGCTGCTTGCGCCGTCGCCGCGGGCGCCAGCATCGACGGCGCGCGCCGCGCGTTGCGCGACTGTCGGCCTGGCGCCCATCGCCTGCAGCGGATCGCCGTCGTCGGCGACGTGCTCTACATCGACGACTCCAAAGCCACCACCCCGCACGCCACCGTCGCGGCGTTGCGGTCCTTCGAGCGGGTCGTGCTGATAGCAGGCGGCCGCAACAAGGGACTCGACCTGTCAGCGCTGCGCGCCGCGGTCGCCACGGTGCGCAGCGTGGTGACTCTGGGCGAGGCGGCCGACGAGCTGGCCGCGGTGTTCGCCGGCGTCAGAGCGGTGCAGGAAGCGCCGGACATGGACTCAGCGGTGGCTTTGGCGGCGGCCGCGGCCGAGCCGGGCGACACCGTGATGCTGTCGCCCGCGTGCGCTTCCTTCGACCGCTACCGCGGCTACGCCGAACGCGGCGAGGATTTTAGCCGTGCCGTCGCCGAGCACGCTCGAAGCAGGATCAGCGCCGCGTGACCGTCACCGCGCATCCCGCGGCGGCCGCTGCGCTGACCGCCAGACGCAGCGGCGCGACCGTCTCCCGGACCGCCACGCCGATCGGGCGCCGGACCGGCCTGTTCTTGGCGCTGCTGATTTCGGTCGTCTCGTTGATGCTGCTGGGTTTGGTGATGGCATTGTCCGCGACGGCCGCCCCCAGCCTGTCGGGCACAGACTCGGCCTGGTCGCTGTTCAGGAGTCAGGCCATGTGGCTCGGCGTCGGAACGGTCGCCATGCTGGTGCTGCTGCGCGTCGATTACCACCGCTGGAAGAAGCTCGCCCCCTACGGCCTGGGCATGACCCTGCTGCTGCTGGCGGTCACCGCCGTCCCCAGCATCGGCATCAGCGCCAACGGCGCGCGTCGCTGGCTGGGAGTCGGGCCTGTCGTGTTCCAGCCCTCAGAACTGGCCAAGCTGGCGCTGGTGGTTTTCATCGCCGATCTGTTGTCCAGGCCCGGCCGCCACATGGAGGACACCCGTGCGACCGTCGCGCCGGTGATGCTGACCACCGTGGCGATGGCGCTGCTGCTGATGCTCCAGCCGCATCTTGGAGCGGCAGTGCTCATCGGGGGCACGGCAGTGACGGTGCTCTACTTCGCCGGCGCGAGGCTCAGCCACCTGCTGCTCATAGGTGTCGCGGGCGCCACCGCGGCGGCGCTGATGATCGCCTACACGCCTTGGCGCCGGGAGCGCATGCTCGGATTCATGAACCCGTGGGACGATCCCTTGGGCAACGGCTATCAGACGCTCAAATCGCTTCTCGCCATGGCCTCCGGCGGGCTCGACGGGGTCGGGCTCGGCTCAGGCCGATCCAAATGGGGGTATCTGCCCTACGCCCACACCGACTTCATTTTCGCGGTCATCGGAGAAGAGCTCGGCATCGCCGGCTCGCTGTTCGTGGTGTCGCTGTTCGCGGGGATAGCCGTGGCAGGACTGGGAGTGGCGCTGCGGGCGAGCGACCGTTTCGGGATGCTGCTGGCAGTGGGGATCACTTGTTGGATAACCCTGCAGGCGGCTCTCAACATCGGCGCGGTCCTGGGAGTTCTGCCGGTCGTGGGCATGACCCTGCCGCTGCTTTCGTTCGGGGGGACTTCGCTGGTGACGACGCTGGCCTCGACAGGCGTGCTCCTCAACGTGGCGAGACAGATCCGATGAGCCGCGTCTGGGCGGTGATCGCCGGCGGAGGCACCGCGGGCCACGTGCTCCCCGGCATCAGCATCGCCGACGAGATGACCCGGCGCGGCGTGCCTGCTGAAGACGTCCGTTTCGTGGGCGGCGCCCGCGGCGTCGAGGCGCGCCTCGTGGCCGACGCCGGCTACGCGGTCACGACGCTGCCCGGACGCGGCCTGCGCCGCAGCTTCCGCCCCGGCGCCGCAGCCGTCAACCTGCTGGCGGCTGTCGAGTTCGCGCGGGCCTGCCTGCGGTCGCTGCTGCTGATGCGCCGCCTCAAACCCGCGGTCGTGGTGGGTCTGGGCGGCTATGCGTCAGCGCCCTGCGCGATGGCTGCAGTCTTGTTGCGGGTGCCTCTTGTCGTCACCGAGCAGAACGCAGTTGCAGGGACGGCCAACCGTCTGTTGAGCCGCTTCGCCGCAGCGTCCGCCACCGCCTTCGACTCCACGGGCCTCAAAGGCGCTGTCTGCACCGGGAATCCGCTGCGCAGCGAGGTGATAGCCGCAGGCGAGCGGGCCGCAGCTCCGAGCAGCGGCGGCAGCGCCTCGGGGGGTTCCGACGACCGCAGGCTGGTAGCCGTCTTCGGCGGCTCGCTCGGCGCCCGCTCGATCAATCGCGCCGTTGCGGGGGCTCTCGAACTGTGGCACGACCGCGAAGATCTCCGCATCCGTCACATCTCCGGCCCCGGCCATTTCGACGATGCGCGAGGAGACCAGCAACGGCTGCGGCAGCAAGCCCGAGACCGCGGCTCCGGCAGCAGCCCTGACAGCGGCCCCGAGCGCGGCCTCGTCTACGACCTAGTCGCCTATGAGGACGACATGGCCGGGCTCTACGCTGCGGCCGACCTGGTGGTGGCGCGCTCCGGGGCCACCACCGTCGCGGAGCTGGCGGCCGTGGGCGTGCCGTCGCTGCTGGCGCCGCTGCCGGGAGCGCCCGGAGACCATCAAACCGCCAACGCACGGGTTCTCGAATCCGCCGGCGGCGCCGTGATCGTCCGCGACAGCGAACTGACCCCCGCCCGCCTGGCAGCCGAAGTGGACAAGCTGCTCGAGGATCCGCAGCGTCTCGAAGCGATGGCCGAAGCGGCCCGCAGCCTGGCCAGGCCCGAAGCCGCGCGAGTCGTGGTGGACCTGATCGAGAGCCGGGCTTGCCGCTCCCGCCCCGGCAAGGAGGCGCCCGCGCCATGACCGAACTCGACCTTTCGGCGCCTCTGAGGGTCCACGTCGTCGGCGCGGGCGGCGCCGGGATGTGCGCCATCGCGTCGGTGCTGCGATCGATGGGCCATCAGGTGACCGGCTCCGACCTGCGCGACAGCCCCGCCACGGCGCGGCTGCAAGCCGAGGGAGTGCCGGTGGCTATAGGCCATGACCCGGCCAACATCGGCGACGCCGACCTGGTCACCGTCTCGTCCGCGATCCCCGACAGCAACAGCGAAGTCGGCGCGGCCCGCTCACGCGGCGTGCCTGTGATGCGACGCAGCCGGATCCTTCCCGCCATAGCCGCCGGCCGTCGCTGCATCGCCATCGCCGGCACCCACGGAAAGACCACCACCAGCTCGATGCTGGCACTGATGCTGGTGGAGGCCGGCCTCGAGCCTTCCTTCATAATCGGCGGCGACGTCAACGAGATCGGCACAGGCGCAATGTGGGGCGACGGCGAGTGGCTGGTAGTGGAAGCCGACGAGAACGACCACACCTTCTTGTCGCTGCGCCCGGAGGTGGCTGTGGTGACGAGCGTCGAGCCGGACCATCTCGAGAACTATCAGGACTCGCCCGCCGCCCTGACCGACGCCTTCGAACAGTTCTTGGCTCAAGCGACACTGCGAATCGTCTGCGCCGACGATCCCGGCGCGGCCCGTCTCGGCGAGTCGCTCGGCGCCGTCAGCTACGGAACCAGCGCCGACGCCGACTACCAGATGACGAACCTGTCGCTGAAGATGCCCGGATCGCGCTTCGATCTGCACCGCAGAGGCGAGCGGCTGGGCGCGGTGACTCTGCCGATACCGGGCTTGCACAACGCTCGCAACGCCACAGCCGCGATGACCGCGGCCTTGAGCGCCGGCGCGTCCTTCGAGGACGCGGCCCGAGCTCTGGCGCGATTCGGGGGCGTGGCTCGTCGTTTCGAGTTCCGCGGCGATGCCGCCGGGATCACTTTCGTGGACGACTACGCGCATCTGCCAGGCGAAGTCGAAGCAGCGCTCGCAGCGGCTCGCACCGGCGACTGGAACCGGGTGGTGTGCGTGTTCCAGCCGCACCGTTACAGCCGGGTCGCCGCAGTGGGAGCGCATTTCGCGGATTCCTTCACCGAGGCCGATCATCTGGTGCTGACCGACATTTACCCCTCCGGCGAGGCGCCGCGTCCTGGGATCACCACCAAGATCGTGCTGGACGCGGTGCTCGACGCTCACCCGCGGACTCAGGCGGCCTGGCTGCCGCGCCTCGACGACGTCGCCGACTGGCTCACCGACCGGCTGCGAGCCGGCGACTTGTGCCTGACGCTCGGCGCGGGAGATCTCACAGTCGTCCCCGACATCGTCATAGAGCGTCTCAGCCGGCGATGACGCTCGACGGCCTGCTCGACGATCTCGACCGGCGCATCGCCGAGTCGTGCCTGGGCCCGGCGCTCAAGCGCCGTCACAGTCTGGCGTCGCACACCACCTACAGGGTCGGCGGCCCGGCGCGCCTTTATGTGACTGCGGCCGGGCTCGCAGAACTGGAGACTCTGGCTGTGATCGTGGCTGAGACTTCCCGCCGAGGGTCGGAGGTGCCGGTGCTAGTGATCGGCAAAGGCTCCAACCTGCTGGTGGCCGACCGCGGGTTCGACGGGCTCGCGGTGGCGCTGGGCCCGCATTTCGAGCATTTCGAGATCGACCGGACCACGGTCACAGCGTCCGCGGCGGCCCTGCTGCCGGTCATCGCCCGGGCCACCGTCGAATCGGGTCTCAGCGGTTTCGAGTGGGCTGTGGGAGTGCCGGGGTCGGTCGGGGGAGCGGTGCGCATGAACGCCGGCGGCCACGGCTCAGACATGTCGAGGTCGCTGGTCGAAGCGCTGGTGGTCGATCTGCGCTCGGGCGCCACCGGCGTGCGCAGTGCCTCAGAGCTGCAGCTCGGCTACCGCTCGAGCGCCATCGCTGAACATCAAGTTGCGGTTTCAGTGAAGCTCCAGTTGAGGTTCGGGGATCGGCGTGCCGCCCGGGCCGAGCTAGCGGAGATAGTCCGCTGGCGCCGGGCCAACCAGCCCGGCGGACGCAACGCCGGCTCGGTGTTCACCAACCCCGAGCACGTCTCGGCGGGAGCGCTCATCGAGTCGGCCGGCGCCAAACGACTGCGAGTCGGCACAGCCGAAGTCTCAGCCAAGCACGCCAACTTCATCCAATGTGACGAGGGCGGCCGCGCCGGCGACGTTGCGGCGGTCATGCGCGAAGTGCAGCGGCTGGTCAAAGAAGCCCACGGCGTGGAACTGTCGCCCGAGACCCGCCTGGTGGGCTTCGAGCCCGAGGAACTCCCGAGAACACTGACATGAACGACCCGCGTCCGAGCCGTCCCGCCCGTGCTCGCGCCGCCGCCGAGCGCCGCCGCGAGCAGCCGGCACAGCGCATCGACCCGCGCATCAACAAGCGGCGCATCGCGGTGCTCCGAGCCCGGGGACGCAGGCGCCTGCGGGTCACTGCGGCAGCGCTGATCGTCGTCGCGCTGGCCGGCGCCGCGTTCTGGGCCAGCCACACCCATCTGATGGACGTGGATCGGATCGTCGTCTCCGGCGTCGAATCCGATGATCTCGATGCTGTTCTCGCGAGTTCCGGCGTGGACGTCGGCTCTCCGATGCTCTATCTCGATGTTGACTCCACGGAGTTCGCCGTTGAGTCGCTGCCCTGGGTGCGTTCGGCGCTGGTGCGGCGCGACTGGCCGTCCACCGTCCGCATCACGGTCTGGCCGCGGGTTCCGTCCGCGGTGGTGCCCGCAGCGCACGACCGCGCCGCCGTGATCGATCCCAACGGCTACGTGATCGGCTGGGCCCCGGAGGCGCCCGACGCGGCGCAGCCGCACGCCCGGCTGCCGTATGTGTCAGTGCCCTTCGCTGGGCGCCTTGGCGACATTCACAGCGCCGCAGCCGGCCCCCTGGCAGTGGTGGCGGCCATGCCCGAGGATCTGCGCGACTGGGTCGCCGCGGTCACTCTCGCCGGCGACCCCGGCGCCGACCGTGCGACAGCACCCGGCGGCATCGGTCTCGAACTCGTGGGAGGCGCCACCGTGGTGCTGGGCGAGCCGGTCCTGATCGACGACAAGATCAGCGCACTGCGAGCCATGCTGGCACGAGCCGAACTGGAATGCATCACGACGATCGACGTGACCATGCCCGACATCGCAACCGTCACGCGGCTGCCCGCCGCGAGCGCCTGCTCGAGCAGTTGAGAGCACCGTTCGGGCCGACGGCCCCGCGCGTCGGCGGCGTTGTTGACCCCGTATGGTCTCGGCCTCTAGTATGCATTGAAGTTTCACCGCAGGAAGGTTGACGCATTCATGGTTGATCCGCATAACTACCTGGCCGTCATCCGGGTCATCGGAGTCGGCGGGGGTGGCGTCAACGCCGTCAATCGCATGATCGATTCGGGTCTCAAAGGCGTGGAGTTCGTCGCCGCCAACACCGACGCCCAGTCTCTCGCCATGAGCGACGCCGACGTCAAGATCGACCTCGGCGAGAATCTGACCCGCGGCCTCGGGGCGGGCAGCAACCCCGAAGTGGGCCGTCAGGCGGCCGAGGATCATGTGGACGAGATACGTGAAGCGCTCAACGGGTCCGACATGGTCTTCATCACGGTCGGCAAGGGCGGCGGCACCGGCACCGGCGCTGCGCCCGTGGTGGCCGAAGTGGCCAAGAGTTCCGGAGCGCTGACCATCGGCGTGGTGACGCGTCCGTTCAGCTTCGAGGGGTCGCGGCGTTCGATGCAGGCCGAGGAGGGCATCATCCGACTCAAGGAGAAAGTCGACACCCTCATAGTGATCCCCAATGATCGCCTGATCGCGATATCCGACGACAAGACCACTGTTCTCAACGCCTTCCACATGGCCGACGAGGTCCTGATGCAGGGCGTCGGCGGGATCACCAGCCTGATAACCACGCCGGGTCTGATCAACACCGACTTCGCCGACGTCCGCACAGTGCTCACCGACGCCGGCAGCGCCCTGATGGGTCTGGGCGGCGCCAGCGGGGAAGGCCGTGCCGTGGCGGCGGCTCGCTCGGCCATCTCCAGTCCGTTGCTGGAGTCTTCGATAGACCGTTGCCAGGGCATGCTGTTGAACATCTCGGGCGCCTCCAACCTGGGCCTCATGGAGGTGAACGAAGCTGCTGAAGTGGTGCGCGCCGTGGCTCACCAGGACGCCCACATCATCTTCGGGACGGTGATCGACGACGAGCTCGGCGACGAGGTGAGGGTCACCGTGATCGCTGCCGGGTTCGAGGGCGACCGCCAGAGCTACGCCGACAGCGGGAACTCGCCGCCGCCGGTGCGCCAATACCGCAGCCGCCGACAGACGCGCGTGAGCCCGACCGAAGTCACGGACATTTTCGCCACCGACGATCAAGGCGGCGGCGGACAGGCCGACTCGGCCCCGGGCTCGCAAGAGACCGCCGGCGTGGACCTCAACGACGAGTTCGACGTCCCCGACTTCTTGAGATGAGGCCGCCGCAGGTCTGAGAGAGCGGTCGGTTGACGCGCGGCTGATGATCGAGGAGCTGCTGCCGGCGGGCCGAAGCGCGCAGGGCGTCCACATGGTGGTGCGCGTGCGCTGCTCGGAACGCGCCGACGGCGACTTCCGCTGCGTGGCTGCGCCCGCTCCCGGCCTGGCCGGCGCCAGGCAAGACCACCCGCAACGACAGCTGACCGAACAAAGCCGCCGCCTGCTGGCTCGACGGCGTCAAGCTCTGCTCGAGGGTCGATGGACTTGGCTCAACCAGGTTCACGGCGCCGGCGTCGTGAACGTGACGACGCCGGGCGCGGCCGCCGGTTCCACCGCTGACGGCGCGGCCACGGCTGTGCCCGGCGCGGTGCTGGCGTTGCACACCGCCGACTGTGCTCCGGTCGTGGTGGCGGTCGGCGGCGCGCTGGGCGTCGCTCATGTCGGCTGGCGAGGAGTCGTGGCGGGCGTCCTCCACGAAGTCGTGGCCGCGGTGCGCGCCCTGGCGACGCAGTCGGGCGGAGCAGACAAAGAGGAGACGGGCAGCGAAGAGACAGACGGAGACAAGACAGACAGAGAACAAGCAGACGGCGAACAAGCAGACGGCGAACAAGCAGACACAGAAAAAGCAGACACAGAAGAGATGCGGGCTCTGCTGGGCCCCGTGATCCGTCCCGCTGCTTACGAGTTCGGAGTCGATGAACTTGCGACGGTCGCCGGCGCGGTCGGCGGCGACGTGGCTGCGGTCACCTCTTGGGGGGCGCCGGCTCTGGATTTGGCGGCCGCGGTGAAGGCGTCGCTGCGCGCCGCGGGCGTGGAGCGGATGACCGACACGGGATTGGACACAGCAGACGAGAGGTTCTTCTCGCATCGGCTCCGCGGGGAACCGGCCCGGATGGCGACGGCGGCGCGCTTGGAGCCGGCATGACCCCGGACACTGCCCCGGACGCTTGTGGCGGCGTCCGCGCCGACGCCCGGTCGGCCGCCGTCGCTGAGCGTTACGCAGCGCTGCAGGAGCGCGTCGCCCGCGCCTCGGGCTGCGCCTTCTCCGACAGCGGCGTCACCGTGGTTGCCGTCACCAAAGCCCAAGGCGCTTGGGCCATAGACGCCGCGGCCGTCTGCGGCATCGGCGACGTGGCCGAGAACTACGCCCAGGAATGCGTGTCCAAACTCGCTGAGACGACCGTCGCAAGGCGCCCGAGAACGCATTTCGTGGGCAGACTGCAACGCAACAAGATCAAACTCTTGGCAGGCCGAATCGATGTCTGGCAGACGGTCGACCGTGCCGAGCTGATAACCGAGATCAGCCGCCGCGCTCCCGGCGCCGGCATCATGATCCAAGTCAACATCTCGCAGGAGCGGTCCAAAGGGGGCTGCGTCCCCGAATCCGCCGAAGTGTTGGCCTCGCAAGCCAGAGACGCCGACCTCGACCTGCTGGGCCTGATGGGCATCGGTCCGCTGGGCTCGCCCGAGGACGCTCGCAGCGGTTTCAGGCTCTTGCGTCGGATGGTCGACGGCTTCGGTCTGGAGCACTGCTCGATGGGCATGACCGACGACCTGGAAGTCGCTGTCGCCGAGGGTGCTACGATGCTGCGGATCGGCAGAGGCATCTTCGGCGAGCGACCGCCGCGAGAAGCGCAGCGAAACCCGAGCCAATATGAATTCAAGCCCAAATAACCACAAGCTAATATAGATCAATATAATATATTGAAATTAAAAAATATTGAAAAGAGTCAGGTGTTTCGAGCATTCGCAGGTGAGCGAGTGATGTGGATGCCGCGATGAACCCACGACAGGGCGCTAGAGTCTCTTAGTGAGGAGCTGCTGATACCGATGCTTAAAAAAGCCATGATCTATCTCGGGCTCGGCCCTGACGAGCATTATGAGAGCTACGACGACCCGATCCGCGTTCAACAGGCGCAGAGTCCGCGCCAGCCTCCGAATGTCACGGCAGGGCAGTATCCGAGCGGAGTCGGCGTGGTCCCGGGTTCGAGCATGCCAGTCGACGCGGCCCCGCTGTCTGATGACGCCTCGGTGGGTCGCACTGTGCGACCGGTGAATCTAGTCCCCGCCCTCGATGACGCCGGACGCAGCGATTTCGGCGACCAAGATGTCCGGTTGGTGCAGTCGATCCCCGCCAGAGCGCCCGCACACCCGATGAAGCCGCACGCTGTCACCCCGGCCGCATTCAACGACGCTCAAGAGATAGGGGACAGGTTCAAGTCGGGTCAGCCGGTGATCGTGAACCTGCAAGCTTTGGATCGCGACTTGCGACGCAGGCTGGTGGATTTCGCCAGCGGCCTCTGCTACGCGATCGGCGGCAAGATGGACCGTGTCGCCGACCAAGTGTATTTGCTCACCCCCGATGACGCGGATGCGTCGCGCGGCGGGCGTCGCCGACGCCATTGAGCAAAGCCTCGTCCTCGACCGGTCTGATCGGCTGTGTAGCGGGTGTTGCGCGGCGCGGGTCATGGTGCCATGAGCAGTGGAGACTGCCTGGATGACTGAGATCATCTGCCAGCTTCTGTTTCTCTACCTGCTGGTGATTTTTGTTCGCGTGGTGTTGAGTTGGTTCCCTCTCAACCCGAACGGGTCGATGGCCACCGTCGCCGGTTTTCTTAACATGGTGACGGATCCGGTGATGAACCCGGTGAGGCGCATCCTGCCCACCGCCCGCTTCGGCGGCATGGCCTTGGACTTCTCGCCGATAATCGTGATCTTCGGAATCCAGATCCTCCGAAACATCATCTGCTGACTAGCTGGCTGACAATGCTGGTTGACACCTTGGTTGACGTGCCGATCGTCTGACGAGCCGACTTGGCAACGAGTCGAGCGTCTGAGCATCCGCCACAAGCTGAGCGTCAGGACACGCTGAGCATCCACCTGCCGAGCATGCGCCCGTGCCATGATGACGCCATGAACGCACTCACTGATGTCGCGCCCGAAGTCAAGTTCCGCGAACGGATGCGCGGCTATGACCCTGTCGAAGTGGACCGTTACGTGCATGTCGCCGGCCAGCGGGCCGCGCAAGCCGAAGAACGCATCCGCGAACTTGAGATGCTCTTGGCTCAAGCCGAGGCTCAAGCCGGCAGAGCCGACAGCGAATCCGACATGCGCGAGACTCTGCTGCGCACGCTGGTGCTGGCTCAGCGCACCGCGGATGCGGCGATCTCCGAGGCGCAGTCCGAGGCGCAGGCGCTTATGGACTCGGCTCGCGAGCAGGCTTCCCAGACACTCTCAGAAGCCGAGACGAAAGCAAGCGAGCTGCTGCGCTCAGCCGAGGACCGTGCCGCTCGCGTGCTTTCAGAGTCAGAGTCACGGGTCACAGAGATCGATGCCAGGCTCAACACGGAGCGCAACACGCTGCGTGGATTGGCGGAGTCGTTCCAAGCTTTCGTGCAAGAGTTCGAGCAGGCGGCGAACTTCGTCGAGGACGACGGCCGAAGCTTCGGCGACGGCTCGGCGGACGCGGCCGATTTCCCGGTGACCTGGTCGGAGAGTCGCCAGTCGGCGACGGAAGCGACAAGCTCTGCCGGCACCGCCGACCCCGAAACCGAAAAAGCAGAAACCGCTCAGCCTGAAACTGCTCAGTCTGAAGCCGCTCAGGTTGAAACAGCTCAGCCTGAAGCCTCTGAGAGTTCTGGCACAGAAAGCGTCGAGCATGCCGAGAGCGCCGCATATCCCGAAAGCGTCGAAGTGGTCGAAGGCATCGAAGGGGTCGAATATGTCGGAGGCGCCGCCGAGCCGCGAACCGACCTTGAACAGGCCGGACCGCCGACCATGCCCTACGAGTTCGACATGGACGAACTGTTCGGCGGCGGTGCCGTCAATGCCGTCCAGGAAGAACCCGAAGACGACGAGTTCATCGAACAGCTCCGTCAGGTCGTCACCAGCGATGCGCCTCAGCCCTCAGCCGACGCTGCCATAGCGGCATTCTTCGACTCTGATGACAAGGCGCGTTCAGCCGGTGGGCCGCCGGCTGGCAACGGTAAACTCGGTTATCGTGCCTGAACCGACTGCCGCCAAGAAAACAGCGAAAAAAGCACCAGCCAAGAAAGCGCCTGCCCGCAAGGCGCCAGCCACGAAAGCGCCAGCGAAGAAACCTTCTGCCGGCAAAGCGCCTGCGACAAGAGTTTCCACCGCGAAGGCGTCTGCAACGAAGGCGCCAGCCAAGAAAGCGCCTGTGAGCAAGGCGTCTGTCACGAAAGCGCCAGCGAAGAAGGCGTCAGCCGGCAAAGCGTCTGCGACAAGAGCTTCCGCCGCGAAGGCGTCTGCAACGAAGGCGCCAGCCAAGAAAGCGCCTGTGAGCAAGGCGTCTGCCGCGAAGACGTCTGCGACGAAAGCACCGGCCAAGAAGGCGTCTGTCACGAAGGCGCCGGCCAAGCAAGCACCAGCGAATAAGAGCCCTGCCAGCAAGGCATCGGCCAAGAAAGCGCCTGCGACAAGGGCTTCCTCCAAGTCGGTCGCCGGAACAGCCGCGGCGAGCACGACTCGCAGACCGGCGGCTAAGTCGCCCACGGCTAAGTCGTCTTCGGCTAGGTCGGCTTCTGCCAAGAAGGCGTCTGCCGCGAAGGCACCTGCCAAGAAAGCGCCTGCGACAAAGGCTTCCTCCAAGTCGACTGCTTCCTCCAAGTCGGTCGCCGGAACAGCCGCGGCGACCACGAGCCGCAGGCCGGCGGCCAAGTCGTCCACGGCTAAGTCGTCTGCAGCCAAACCGTCTTCACCTCAGTCGTCCGCAGCCAAGTCGGTGGCTGCCGAGAAGACGTCTTCGGCCAGGTCGGCTGCTGCGAGCAAATCAGACGCCAAGAAGACTCCCGCCAAGAAGACTCCCGCCCGGACGGCCACCGCCAAGAAGACCCCGGCCAAGAAGACTCCCGCCCGGACGGCCACCGCCAGGAAAGCCCCTGCACGGAAGTCTCCCGCAGCCCGCAAGCCCGCGGCCAAGGCACGCTTCGACGCGAATTTCCTTGAAGAAATGCGCCGCAAACTGTCCGCCGAACGCGCCAAATACCTCCACTCGGCCGAGGAATACCAGGCCGAGGCGGACTCCTTGACGGCCACCCGCGAGCCGGGCGACGTGCAGTTCGATGAAGAAGGCGGAGAAGGAACGACTGTCGCAGTGGAGCGCGAACGCGACCTCGCACTGTCGAGCCAGGCTCGCCACACCGTCGGCCAGATCGACGCCGCACTGGAACGCATAGACAACGGCACCTACGGATACTGCGTCACCTCCGGCGAGCCGATCCCCAAAGCCCGCCTTCGTGCCATTCCCTGGGCTGCTGAACGTGTCGAGGTGAAAGCAGGCGACTTCGGTCGCCGCTGAGAGCGTTTGACCATGCCCGACCCGGTTGACTCCGGGCGCGCCCACCGTCGCATTGCCAGAGCCTTGCTAGCGGCCGTGTTGGTGCTGGCGGTCGATCAAGCAACGAAATGGTGGGCGTTGCAGGCGCTCGACGACGGCCGGATCATCGATCTGGTGTGGACCCTGCGGCTGCGGCTCGTCTTCAACACGGGTGCTGCTTTCGGCAGCTTCCAAGGACTGGGGCCCCTGCTCGGGATAGTCGCAGTCGGAGTCACCGTCGTGTTGTTGTTCAACCGCCGACTGGTGTCGGACCGCTGGTCGGCGGCAGCGGCCGGCTGCATCGCCGGGGGAGCGCTGGGCAATTTCACCGACCGCCTCTTCCGCAGTAGTGACGGGTTCCTGCAAGGGGCGGTGATCGATTTCATCGACGTGCAATGGTGGCCTGTGTGGAACGTGGCCGACATGGGAATCGTGGTGGGCGGCGCGGTCATCGTGTGGCGCTCCTACCGTCGCGCCGTCCCGAGCCGAGAGACCGCCGCCCCGCAGCCGCCCGATCCGAGTCGATGACTCGGCGCGGTCCCGGTCCCGTGAGCCGAGCCAGCGACTGCCGCCGGTGACGCAGACCCCCTGCGAGCCTGTCGGCGAACCCGCGGGTGCCGCCCTCGAAGGAGTGCGCCTGGACCGGGCGGTGGCGCTGCTGACCGGAGTGAGCCGCTCTGCCGCGGCCCGGCTGGTGGCCGGCGGCGAGGTTCTGGTCGACGGCGCAGTGGTCACCGCCGGCGCCCGGCGGGTGGTCGCAGGCGAGCGCCTGGCGATCACCGCGACGCCAGCCGCGGATCATGTTCTGCTGCCCGACGCGGACATGGCCCTCAACAGGATTTCGGTGGTGTTCGAGGACTCTGACGTGGTCGTTGTGGACAAGCAGGCCGGGCTCGTGGTGCATCCCGGCGCCGGGCACGAGCAGGGCACCCTCGTCAACGGTCTGCTGGCTCGTTATCCGGATATCGCCGATGTCGGCGACCCTTCGCGGCCCGGCATCGTGCATCGCCTGGATCGTGACACTTCGGGTTTGTTGGTCGTCGCTCGCAGCGAACGCGCCTATCGCTCGCTGGTCGAGCAGATGCGCTCCCATCAAGCCGAGCGGGTCTACTGCGCTCTGGTCAGGGGTCATCCCGAAGCCTCGTCGGGGGTCGTCGATGCTCCGGTGGGGCGTTCGGGCCGCAATCCTCTGCGCATGACCGTCACGCAACGCGGTCGCGCCGCTCGCACCCACTATCTCGTGCAGCAGCGTTTCGAGTCGCCGGAGAGCCTGGCATTGCTCGCCTGCCGACTGGAGACGGGGCGCACCCATCAGATCAGAGTCCATCTGCATGCCATCGGCCATCCGGTGGCGGGAGACCCGACCTACGGCGCCCGCAGACGCGAACCCTCCCTGCTGGGGTTGACGCGCCCGTTCCTGCACTCCCAGTCGCTCGCCTTCCGCCATCCCGTCAGCGGAGA
Source organism: Acidimicrobiaceae bacterium (assembly GCA_026708645.1). Lineage (GTDB taxonomy): Bacteria > Actinomycetota > Acidimicrobiia > Acidimicrobiales > Aldehydirespiratoraceae > Aldehydirespirator. Next base: position 60,404 of record JAPOUM010000040.1, read on the forward strand.
GACCGTCGAGACTCAGTCTCCGCTTCCCTCGGAGTTGGCCGCCGCACTCGAAGCATGTTCCTGACGGTCGCGGCCTCGGCCCGGTGCCGCGGGCAGCCCTGAGGCCGTGCTGACAGAGAGCCGGCAGAGAGCCGTAAGCGTCTTTGCGGGTCGCGGCCTCGGCCCGAGCGGCCTGTGAGCGAAGCGAATTCCAGCGGGGGTGACGCCGGCGTGACGCGACGATCTCGCTGCTGTTGGCGCGCCCGCTGAGGCGGAGAGTATCGGGGAGTATCTGCGTAGAGTCTTGAGGTGGCTGAGCGGCTGGTGATCTCGGGGGCGCGCGAGCACAACCTGCGCAACATAGACCTCGACATTCCCCGCGACCAGCTGGTGGTCATCACAGGGCTCTCGGGGTCGGGAAAGAGTTCGCTGGCCTTCGACACGATCTACGCGGAAGGCCAGCGCCGCTATGTCGAGTCGCTCTCGGCCTACGCGCGACAGTTCCTCGGCCAGATGGACAAGCCCGACGTCGACTTCATCGAAGGCCTCTCCCCGGCGATCTCCATCGACCAGAAGAGCGCCTCCCGCAATCCGCGTTCGACGGTCGGCACCGTCACCGAGGTCTTCGATTATCTGCGGCTGCTGTACGCGCGCATCGGCGTGCCGCACGACCCCGAGACGGGTGAGCGGCTGGTCCGTCAGACCCCGCAGCAGATCGTGGACCGCGTCCTGGCGATGGCGCCGGGCACACGCTTCCAGGTGCTCGCACCGGTGGTGCGCGGCCGCAAAGGCACCTACGACACGCTGCTCGCCGATCTGGCAGGCCAGGGATTCGCTCGTGCCGTCGTGGACGGCGAACCGGTGGAACTGGCCGACATGGCGGGCGCCTCCGGCCTTTCGGGAGGAAGCGACGGATTGGAACTGGCCCGCTACGAGATGCACGACATCGCAGTGGTGGTCGACCGCCTGGTGCTGCGAGACGGTGTGGAGCGTCGGCTCACCGACTCGATAGAGACAGCGCTGCGTCTCGCCGACGGCATGGTCGAGATCGAGGTCGTGCCTGCCGGGTCCTCCGGCTCGGGCCGGTCTGCCGGATCCGCCGGCGCGGCATCCTCAGCCGACCAGAGCGCCGCCGGGCACGACGCCGACGGCCATGACGCCGACGGCCATGACGCCGACGGCCATGACGCCGACGGCCATGACGCTGACGGCCATGACGCTGACGCGGCGATGTCGCGACGAATCGTGTTCAGCCAGCATCTGGCCCGTCCCTCCGACGGGAAGTCGTTCGAAGAACTGGCGCCGCGCAATTTCTCTTTCAACTCGCCCTACGGCGCCTGCTCCCGTTGCGACGGTCTGGGCAGCGTCTTCGAGGTCGACCCCCAGCTGGTGGTGCCCGACCCCGACGCGACGGTGGCAGGCGGCGCCATCGCCCCCTGGGCTGCCAGCCGGTCGCGTTATTACCCGCGTCTGGTGCAGGCGATCTGCGAGGAGCACGGCATCGACCAGGACAAGCCGTGGGGTTCGCTGACCGAGAGCCAACGCGATCTGCTGCTCTACGCCAAGGGCGTGAAAGGCCGGGTCAAGGTCCGCTATCAGAACCGTTACGGGCGGCATCGGGTCTATGAAGCCCGCTTCGAGGGCGTCGTGGGGCATCTGATGCGCCGCCACGACGAGTCCGAGAGCGACTCGGCCCGTGAGAACATCGAGGGCTACATGAGACAGGTGCCCTGCGGCGCCTGCGGCGGGGCGCGGCTCAATCCCATGTCGCTGGCGGTGACGGTGGACGGCCGCAACATCCACGAATTGTGCGAGATGCCGATATCCGACGCCGCTGAGACCCTCGCCGGACTGCGTCTCGACGACCGCGACACGATGATCGCCGAGCAGGTGCTCAAAGAGATCCGTTCACGGCTCGGGTTCCTGCTAGACGTGGGCTTGGACTATCTGAACCTGTCGCGCGGCGCGGCCACGCTGGCCGGCGGCGAAGCTCAGCGCATACGGCTCGCCAGTCAGGTCGGGTCCGGTCTGGTGGGCGTGCTCTATGTGCTGGACGAGCCGTCGATCGGTTTGCATCAGCGCGACAACCGGCGTCTCATCGACACCCTGCTGCGGATGCGCGACCTCGGCAACACCGTGCTTGTGGTGGAGCACGACGAGGAGACCATACGGGTGGCCGACCATGTGGTGGACATCGGTCCGGGCGCGGGCGAGCACGGCGGCGCCGTGGTCCACTCCGGGCCGCTGGAGGGGCTGCTCGAAGCGAAGGATTCGCTCACCGGCCAATACCTGGCGGGGCAGCGCCGCATCGAGGTGCCCCGGACGCGCCGGCAGGGCGACGGAACCCAGCTCGTGGTGCGGGGCGCCCGCGAGAACAATCTCGACAACATCGACGTGGCCTTCCCGCTGCGGCGGCTGGTCTGCGTGACGGGAGTGTCGGGTTCGGGCAAATCGTCGCTGGTCAACGAGATTCTGCACAGGGCGCTGATGCAGCACGTCTACCGCTCGAAGATCCCGCCCGGGCGCCACATCCGCGTCGACGGCGTCGGCCACCTCGACAAGGTGATCGGCATCGACCAGTCGCCGATAGGTCGCACCCCGAGATCGAATCCTGCGACTTACACCAAAGTCTTCGATCACGTGCGCAAGCTCTTCGCCAACACCGCCGAGGCCAGAGTGCGGGGCTACATGCCGGGGCGCTTCTCGTTCAACGTGGCCGGCGGGCGCTGCGAAGCCTGCAGCGGCGACGGCACTCTCCGCATAGAGATGCACTTCCTGCCGGACGTCTACGTGCCCTGCGAGGCCTGCAAAGGCAAGCGCTACAACCGCGACACCCTGGAGGTGACCTTCAAAGGTCTCAACATCGCCGAGGTGCTCGACATGCCCTGCGCGGACGCTCTGGAGTTCTTCGCCAACCAGCCGGCGATCGCCCGGCACATGGGCACCCTGGTGGACGTGGGCCTCGGCTATGTGCGGCTCGGCCAGCCGGCGCCCACCTTGTCGGGCGGCGAGGCGCAGCGTGTCAAGCTTTCCAGCGAACTGGCCAAGCGTTCCACGGGCCACACCGTTTACATCCTGGACGAGCCCACCACCGGTCTGCATTTCGAGGACGTCCGCAAACTGTTGGGCGTGCTGGGCCGGCTGGTGGATCAGGGCAACACGGTGGTGGTCATAGAGCACAACCTCGACGTGATCAAGACCGCCGACTGGATCATCGACCTGGGCCCCGAGGGCGGCGCCGGCGGCGGGCGGATCGTGGCTGAGGGCACACCCGAGCAGGTGATCGAAGTGCCCGAGAGCCACACCGGCCGGTATCTGCGCGAACTGCTGTGAACTGTTCGTGTGACGCGGTGCGTGTGACGCGGTGCCGTCCGCTGCGGCTGCGACGATGTTGACGATGCCGGCAAGCCTGATGTTGATAAGCCTGATGTCGAAGCCTGATGTCGCGGTGGCCGCTCATGCCCGACGGTCGTCGTGTGACAGAGTCATGGTGACGGAGTCGTGTTGAAGAGGCCCGAGGCGGGGTCGGTCCCGGACGAGCCCGGGTCCTATCAGTTCCTCGACGGCGACGGACGCGTCATCTACGTCGGCAAAGCCAAGAGCCTGCGCTCGCGCCTCAACAGCTATTTCGGCTCGCATCTGCCGCTGCGCACCCGCCAGATGATGGACGCTGCGACGAATGTGGAGTGGATACAGGTGAGCAACGAAGTCGAGGCTCTGATGCTCGAATATTCGCTGATCCAGCGGCACCGGCCCCGCTTCAACGTCCGTTACACCGACGACAAGTCGTATCCGTTCTTGTGTGTGACCATGCTCGACGAGTGGCCGCGGGCCATGGTCATGCGGGGCCGCCGACGCAAAGGCAACCGCTATTTCGGCCCTTACGGCCACGCTTACGCGATACGTGACACTCTCGACCTGCTGTTGCGCACCTTCCCGATCCGCACCTGCACCGACGGCAAGTTCCGTCGTTACGCGAGCTTGGGCAAGCCGTGCCTGCTGTATCACATCGAGAAGTGCTCGGGGCCTTGCGTGGGCGAGATCTCGGCCGACGGCTACGCCTCGCTGGTGACTGATCTGCTGCACTTCCTGGAAGGCGACAGCGAGCCGGTGCTCGAACGCCTCGAAAGCGAGATGGCGGCCGCTTCCGCCGATCTCGACTACGAGCGGGCCGCGCGGTTGCGCGACCGGCTGGCGGCGGTGCGCAAGGCGGTCGAGTCTCAGCAGATCGTGGGGACACGCGACGAGGACTTCGACGTGATCGGCATCGCGGATGACGCCTTGGAAGCCGCGGTGCAAGTGTTCTTCGTGCGCCGGGGCCGGGTGATGGGACGCCGCGGCTTCACCATCGACAAAGCCGAGGACCTCGATCGCGGCGAGCTGGTGAGCCGTTCACTGGAGCGGCTCTATTTCGATGACAATCCGCTGGGTTGGCCCAAGCAGGTGCTGGTTCCCGACATGCCGGCGGAGGCGGATCTCTACAGTGAGTGGCTCAGCGAGATGCGCCGGTCGCAGGTGCGGATCAGGGTGCCGCGGCGAGGCGCCAAGCGGGCCTTGCAGGACACCGTCGTCCGCAACGCCGCCGAGTCTTTCGCGCGGCATCGCCTGAAGCGCAGCACCGATCACAACAGCCGCGCCCGTGCGCTCAACGAACTGCAGCAGCATCTGGGTTTGGGCGAGGCGCCGCTGCGGATCGAGTGCTACGACATGAGCCACCTTTCGGGCCAGGACTATGTGGGCTCGATGGTGGTGCTCGAGGACGGGCTGCCCAAGAAGTCCGACTATCGGCGCTTCAAGATCCGCTCGGCGCTCGGCAACGACGACTTCGCGGCGATGCGCGAAGTGCTCACTCGTCGTCTTGGCAGCTATCTGGAGCAGCGGGCACGTCCGGTGGCCGAACGCGACGGGAAGTTCTCGTATCCTCCGCAGCTGCTGCTGGTGGACGGCGGCAAAGGGCAGCTCGGCGTGGCTGTGGAGGTGCTCGAGGATCTCGGTCTGGCTGATGAGATTCCTGCCGCGGCGTTGGCCAAGCAGTTCGAGGAGGTGTTCGTGCCGGGCCGCTCAGAGCCGGTGCGCGTCCCGCGCCAGTCCGAGGCGCTCTACATGTTGCAGCGCATCCGCGACGAGAGCCACCGTTTCGCTGTCGATTATCACCGCAGCCTGCGAGGCAAGCGGATGACCAGCTCGGCGCTCGACGGCATCGCTGGTCTGGGCCCGACGCGCAAAGCTCGCCTCATCAAGGAGTTCGGAGGCGTCCGCGCCGTCCAGCGAGCCGAACTGTCGGAGTTGAGGGCCTTGTCATGGCTGCCCGACAAGGTCGCCGAAAACGTCCACGCCACCCTTCACTGAGATTGTCGGTGCTGCACCATCTGGAGTCCCACTCCATGACAGTTGAGGTACATGCCGGAGTTTGAAGCTTGCAGTTCTGCTCTATGGATACGGCTGCTACTTCTTCGATACTCCTGGCAGGGTGACCCCATGTTGGATGGTGAGAGGATTGAATATGCCGGAGACATGCCACTCGATCGCCCCGTCGTCATAGAGGATGGCGAGTATCGTCAGATCGATCACTGGCTGACTCCGACGATGCCAGAGCATCTGTAGCAGAGGTGGCTGAGAGGTAGCCGGGTTTTCTATGTTTCGAACGTGTCAGCCTGTGCGGCGCTTGCTATCTCTCGGCAGCGGCGGACTGCTTCGCCTCGGGTCGCTACACCCAACTTGACGTAGAGGGTCTGGAGCTTTCGTCGGATGGTGCGGTCGCTGTAGTTGAGGTCGCTGGCTATTTTCTGCACCGCGTGCCCGAGGGCTAGCGCTGATACCAGGGTCTCCTCGATCTCAGTGAGGCTGTCAGGCATCTGAACAGCCCGGGCTGTCGCCGCGAGGCTCTGGGCAAGCCCCATGGGCAGCAGTGCCTCGCCGCAAGCAATTGCCTTTGCGCATTCCACGATGATTTCGCTTGATGTTCGAAGATGCACCGGGCAGGCCCCCAAAGCTAATGCTCGGATCATGGATGCTGCATCGAAGTCAGGCAGTACTGCCACAACGGCGGCCTCGGCGAGCGCGCTGAGGATATTCCACCCGCTATCTGATTCGCATGTTGACTTCGTCGGTGTGCCTGGCGGGCACGGCTTGCCGACTTGTGGACCTGGTGTGGATGACAGTATTGCAGATTTCAGCAATACTGGTCCAGCGGTTGATATTTATGCGCCAGGCGTATGCATTGAGACCATCACGCTATCTGACTCTGATGATGTGGTTACTCCGAGCGGCTCCTCGCTTGCGGCTGCACATGTCGCGGGTGCTGCGAGCGTTTACATGGCTTGTCATGTGAATGCAACACCTAGTGAAGTCCGCGCAGCATTGCTAGATTCAGCCGAGATCGTTCAAACAGGTAGATCTGCGATTCCTATGGTATCAATATATCCTTTCTGTTTTGCTGATACCGATGCGAAGCCATAGGTGTCGCCGGTCGCGGACATCGCCGGTAGCGCTCAACTGGTCACGGGCTTACCCTCGACGATGCCCGGGCAGCGGCAGAGGGGCCTGAAGGCTGACGGTCATTTCAAGCTGGCTGGGGTTTCGTAGACTTCGACGCGCCGGTCTGACGCAATGATTTGGAGGCAGCGCAATGCCGGGATCCCTTGAAGGCAGAGTAGTGCTGGTCACGGGGGCTGGTCGGGGCATCGGGCGCGCCATCGCTCAGCGTTTCGCCGAAGCCGGGTCAGCGGTCTGCGTCAACGACGTCGACGCTGAAGCCGCCGCAGGCACTGCGGCGCTGATCAGCGACCCCGCTAAGGCTTCGGCCTCTGCGTTGGCAGTGCCCGGCGATGTTTCCGACAGCGCGGCCGTCGCCGCAATGATCGCCGCGGTCACGGCGCGGCACGGACGAATCGACGTGCTGGTCAACAACGCCGACATGGTCAGCCCCATGCTGCACTTCTTCGAGGCCTGGTGGCGGCGCATCGTCGACGTCAACTTGACCGGGCACTTCCTGGTGTTACGTACGGTATTCATGTGAGTAGTCCTGACAATAATTCCTGTACAGCTTTAGGTGGCAGTCATTCATTTTCACCGATCGATGCAGTTGAAGACTTTCTCGGTGTGCGAGTATTGACAGTTGAACCTACCAACGTTCCATGATCCAACTCGTGCGAAATGTAAGGTTCGCCTTGTCGAGGCTCTTGTTAATAGTATTAACGAGTTGCGGTGCTATAGAAGTGAGTGAGCAGCCTGCTTTCTCTGGGGAATCCCTAGGCACTTCTAGGTTTATAGAGCATATTGATAATGAAACTACAAATACTGTTCATCGCATGACAGAAGTTAGCTCCCAGTTTTATGGGTACGATAGTTCGATTGACGGGCACTACGCCTTCGATGTTACAAAAGACTCAAAACTGCATCCATCTGAAGGAGTACTGAGCATTGAACCTCCTTGTATTTATCTCTATCAGGCTTTAACAGCAGAATCTGCAATTCTAGGTTCTTGGCGACATAGAGCCGCCCTTAGTATGCCGTTGAACTTTTTGCGTTATGATCCTGTAGTAAGAGCAGTATCTGTTGCTGACAGCGATCCTGTAAGCGATGGCACTTACTCGCAAATCTGGGCCACAGATTATCCTACTTATTCAGAGCAAGAAGCACAAGGAATTCATGCGGATTGCCGAGCAGTTGAGTATCTCAATGTAAAGATACTGAGAGAGTTAGAGCCGCTAAATAATATTGTATCTGAAAAGGTAGTTGATCTACTTCATGGTTACTATGCTGCTTGGGGGAATGATTCTATCGCTAAGTCACATGAAGGTACAATTCATATTGAGCCTCCCTGCATCTTTCTCTATGAGACATTCGTTCCGGGCTCGGTTGTTGAGTCGTCAATTCGAGGTTCTTGGAGGCATAGAGCCGCTCTGAGAATGCCGCTGAATCTGTTGCGTTATGATCCTTCAGCAAGAACGGTTGCTGTTGAAGATGGCGATCCTGTGAGTGATGGCAGTTATTCGTTAGTCTGGGGCACAGGTTATTCAGGTTCCGCGGAACAGGAGGGAGTGGGAATACTCGAGGACTGCAAATCCGCAAAATATCTGACTGTAGAAAGTCTAAAAAATGTTGAACCTCTGAGTGGTATAGTGTCTGTCGGGGTGCCTGAAAATAGCAGCCCAGATTTAAGCTTCTTCTATTCGGCACCAGCTGCTACGGACTCAAATACCGACGAACGGTACACTCCGTATCCATCAGCAGTCTCAACAGTTACCCTTGACACACATTATCAAGAAGCTACTGATCTCGAAGAGTTGATGAGTTCATCGGATATTGTGTTTGTGGGAAGAATTATAGGGTATAAGCACGGCCTGAGGCGATCCCCTACAATGTATGCTTTGCATAGCTCTGATGCGGCTCTACCTAGCGAGTATAATAGTTTACTCAGAGTGGATGTTTATGATGGAGTGACTTTTGAGATTGAGGAAGTCATTGCTGGAGATCTTCCGCTAGAGCAGAGACAGGCTACACTTATTGTCCAGTCTCTTATCGAGAACCACCGTAGTGATTTCACATATCGAGTTCACGAGCCTTCGTGGGAAGTGATAGAGTCTGGCGTTGCAGCTCATCTGCATCCTGACGGGCCGCGTTATCTCGTCTATGCCATTGATTCAAGGAACAGCGACCCACCCTATTTCTTTCCGTGGCATTATGTGTTCACCACGCAAGGTGGTGTTGCGCCTCTGATGAAGGACGGCCGGATAGGTGCAGCGGCCGTGGGCCCGCTCGCGGCGCCTGGTCACGGGCTTACCCTCGACGATGTCCGGGCAGCGGCAGCGGGGCCTGAAGGCTGATGGTCATTTCAAGCTGGCTGGGGTTTCGTAGACTTTGGCTCGCCGGTCTGACGCAATGATTGGAGGCAGCGCAATGCCGGAATCCCTCGAAGGCAGAGTAGTGCTGGGACCGAGGATCGCATGCTCTACAGCCATGACCACGGCTGGTACCTGCCCGAAACTGGCCCGACATGGGATGTTGATGCCCCGATCTCTAAAGTAGAGCAGGCTCATGTGCCGGATTGGCCGTCAAGCGGTTTGGACTTGGAGAGCGTCGCGGCGTGCTCGTGAACTCCTCGGCCCATTGCCGCATTCGAAGCTTTCCGCGTTATGACCAGACATGCGTAAAACACCGTACGCCACATAGCCGCACAAAACGCCAAGTGCAGCGCAAAACGAAGGTCTCGTAGGCACCGGCTGCGGATCAGGTTCTTGAGTTGGCTGCTGGGCTATTGGGGTGACGGGAGTGGATGCAGATGGCTACGGGGTAATGGGGCGGACTGTGGTCATCTCCATGCCGGTGGCGGTGATGATCTTGACCGCGATGCGGGCTCGTTCGGGCGGGTCGAAGGGGGCTGAGCGCATGGCGGTGAGAGCTTGCAGTTCGGCGGTGTCGGCGCTTCTGCCCAGCTCTTTGAGCAGTTTCTTGATCTGGCGATCGCTGTCGGCGCCAGGAAAATGAATGCGCCGGGCGAAGAAGCTCTCACCGTCGTGGTCGGTGTCGATCATCCAGCAGGCCACATCTCCGGGCCCTCCCGCGGCGGCGTTGCCGGTGGCCGGGTCGAAAGTGTCGTAACCCTTCACCTGCACCGTGATCCGCCCGTCCGGCTTGCTGCTGATCTCGACGTCGGGCTCGCCGATGATCACGAAAGCCTCGTGGCCGGTCTCGTCTGACAGTTCGCGGATCATCAGGTCGCGGTTCATCTGCGCTCTGGCCACCTGGATGCGGCCCACCTTCGCCGGAGCGTCGGCCGCGTAAGCGTAAGCCACGACAAGCAGCAGGTCGGCCCGCTCGGCGCTGTCGGTGATCTCGCGGGCGGCTTCGCGGATCATCTCAGCGGGCACTGTCACATCCTCGGCGGCCACCATCACCGCCGCGACGTGCTCAGCGGCGCCGCTGTCGACGGTGTAGACGGCCCTCCAAGCGAGCAGCCCCGAACTGCCGGGCCACGGCGCCAGGGCTTGGACAGTGATGTCGGCGCTGTCGCGGCCGCCTCGCACGGTGTGGTTCAACAGCGCCGCTTGCACCGCCTCCAAGAAGTCGTCGTGAGCGACCACGCTCTCGTCGTCGCTGCCCTCCAGCGGGATCACCGTCGCCCACGGCTGCTCGCTCTCCACCGTCAAAGGCGACGCCACACGAGTGACGGCACGCTTGCGTCGAGGCTGATCCACCAGCATGATCGGATCAGGATCCAAGTCATACGCCAGCACGCTGGCCGACACTTTCGGCACGCGTTCGTAGACGAAACCGGCCGCAGGGTCCTCACCCCAGCCGCCCTCCGGCGGATCGGCCGGCGGCTGGCCGGACAATTCTGCTTCTTGGCGGGCGCCGTCGGCGGAGTCGGCCAGCGTCCAGTAGGGGAACACCGCTGTGGCGAGCCGCTGACGGGCGATCGACACCGCCACCGGCGAAGTGTCGCAAGTGATCCAACGCCTGCCCCACTTCTCGGCGACAGCAGCGGTAGCGGCACTGCCGCAAGTCGGATCGAAAACCAGATCTCCTGGATCGGTCGCCATCAGCATGCACCGCTCGATCACACTGTCAGCCGTCTGCACCACATAGCGCTTGTCTGAGGCTGACATCTGCCTGTGCCAGATGTTGTTGATTCGGCGACCCGGCACTTCATCCTCGTAGCGTTTCCATCCAAGAGAGCCCCCTTCGACTGCAGCAAGTCGGCCAAGTCGGCCCAAGCGATCCAAGCCTTCATGTGAGATCGCCCAGTGTCTTGCTGGATCGCACGGATGTTCCTTGCCGTCCCACACATACGGCTCAGACCTGCCAGTTGTGGAGACACCCTGACTGGTCAATCCGACCCGCCGGAACAAGCGCGAGTTCTTCGGAAGATGCCAGTCGGGGTCTCGTCGCTCCTCCGCCGTGAGTCCGCGAATGCTGCCATTGGCGAGTTCGAGCATTGCGTATGAACTCATGTGATTGATCTGCTCTGCTCGAGACAGCGGTTCATAAAGCTGGTGATACCGGACGGTTTCCTTATCTTTGGCGTACCAGAGCAGATAGTCGGCGACGCTGGGCAGGGTCTTGGATGAAGAGCCGCCGGTGGTTGCGAACGGGATCGTGGCTACTCGGTTCTCGGCGCCGAAGACTTCGTCCAGCAGGATCGCGGCGCGATGCACGTTCTCGTCGCCTATCTGCATGAACAGCGAGCCGGTGTCGGCCAGCAGTTCGCGCATCAGGGTCAGCTTCTCGAGGGTCAGATCCAGATACGAGTGGATGCCGCGTTCGTAGGTATCGCGAAAAGCGCGGATCGTGCGAGTGTCGAGCGGCCTGCCCTCGGCTTTCTCGGGTGTCTCGCGGCTGTTGACCGACACCTGGAAGTTGGATTTGTAGCCCATGCCGTAGGGCGGATCGAAGTAGATCATCTGCACTTTGCCGGCCATGTGCTCGCGGGCCAGCAGCGACGCCATCACCCTCGCCGATTCGCCGTGGATCAGCCGGTTGCTCCAGTTGGCGGCGTGCTGATACCACTCATAGGCGGCGTCGGCCGAGGGCAGCCCGTTGAAATCGGCGAACAGCGACGGTTGCTCTCCTCCGCCCTGCAAAAGCTTGACGAACGCCGCGGGATGCACCTTCTCGCGGATGTACAGCGGATGAGCCGCATGGCCGCTGCCTTCTGCGGCCTGGCCGCCATCCGGGACCGGGGGGGGGTCCGGCGATTCCAGGCCAGCACCGGATCGTCGTCGACGGCGCGTGCGGAAGGCACATGCAGCACAGGGCGACGGTCGTCGTCGCTCATCGTGGTGGCGGTCTGCTCAGTCGGCAGGTTCAACCGCCGCTTCGAGGTGTGGATGTATTGCTCGGTGTCGCGCTCGACCGGTTTCTTGGCCATCACGCAGCCCCTTGCGACCCTGCGCTCATAGCGCCCTGCCAGCGCAGTGTCGCCTGACGCCGGGGCGCGGCCATCACGCAGCCCCCTCTCGACGTGCGTTCATGGCGCCTCTCCGTGGCCATTGCGCCGCCGGTTGTTGTCACCGTCTTCGCCGTCACGCCGACTCCTCTTGCCGTGCGTTCATGTTGCCTCTCCGTGTCATCACGCCGACTTCTCTCGGCTGTTTCGTCACGCTGCTGCTCGCTGCCGTCGAAGCGGTGTTCATGCCGCCTCTTCCTGCAGGCGGGGCGGATGCGTCTTGCGGGCCTGTCGTACGGCTTCCTCCAAGTCCATCGACAAGCTCTCGCGCTGGTCTAGTTCCACGAACGACCAGCGTCGCAGCCAGCCCGGCAGCCGCGGCGAAGCTTGCACCGCCGGGATCCATCGGGTCGTCACCGACTGCTTCTTTCGTTCGCTTCGATCATCGGGCGCGCCCTTGCATTCGATGATCAGATGCACGGCGTCCGCGTCGCCGCCCGGCGCGAACAAGCGGGCCACGAAGTCGGGTTCGTAACGGTGCCAGGCGCCCTCCCACAGATACGGCACCGTCCAGCCGAGCCGGAAGTTGCGTGCCCAGCTCACCACATCGGGATGCTTGTCGAGCGCACGGGCGCAGGCGGCCTCCAACTTCGAATGGCAAGCGGCGAAGTTCAACTCGGACTTCTTGGTGCGATGCCGGGGCGACAGACTGGTCTCGAAGCCGACGCCGGAAGTGTCCAGCAGCATCGGCTTCCCGAACGCGGCGACCAGCCGGTCTTGCACTCCGCCGGTGGCTTCGCAGGCGTCGTCGATCTCTTTGACGGCCTGCTCGAGGCTGCTCGAACCCAGCCCGTCGTAATGAGCCTCGCCGACGCCCGCCAGCAGCGTCCAAGCCTTCACGATCTTGACAGCCTCATGGAACAGCAGCCGTCGCCTTGCCCGCCTGCCGTCACCGTCTCCTGCGCCTTCGGTGATGCGCTGGGTCCAGCGCGCCACCAGCCCCGCTGCCACACGGGTCACGGCCTGTTGGCGGCGCATGTCCGCTGCGGCGCTGATGATGACGGGCGCGCCGACCGAACCCTTCAACTCTGTGTTCTTGGCGCCTTTCGGCACCCATCTGATGACCCGCTGCGGGTCCAGGCGGAATCCGTCGGCGCCGGGTTCGGTGAGATACTGCTCGACGTCGGGGAACTCGATGCGATGCTCGCGCCGCCCGGCGACGCTGCGCACCTCATAGCGGTCTTTCGGTGGCGCCGATTCGTCGTCGGAGCGTTTCACTTGCATGAACTCGAAAGGCACGCCGATCACTTCGGCGTATTCGGCGACGAGCCGGCCGTCGTCGTCGAAGTTGTCGTAGTTCGAGCGGCGCAGCGCCCTGCCGGTGACTTGCTCGCACAGCAGCTGAGTGGAGAAGGCCCGATACCCCAGAATGTGGGTGACGGTGCGAGTGTCCCAGCCCTCGGTGAGCATAGACACCGACACCACGCAGCGGATGTGCTCGCCGAGGCCTCCGATCCTGCCGACGGAGTTGAGCGCGGCCCGAACGACGTCACGATCGTCACGGCTGTCGCGGTCTCCACGAGCGTCGTCGAGGAGTCTCAGTCGCTTTGCTTGGGCCTTGATAGGGGCGCTGAGAGAACCTTCACCCTCAAGTTGAGAATGCACCAGCAGCGTGCGGATCCGTTCGGTCGGGCCGTCGCTGCTGTAGTTGGCGAACAGTTCGCAGGCGCCCTGATGGTGTACGAAGGTGCCGTCGGGGCGTTTCTCGGCCCATCCCGCGATGTGATCGGCGAGTGCTGTGGCGTTGGAGATGTTGTTGGCCACCACGATGAACACCGGCGGCGTCGGCATCGGCTCGGCCGGAGGGTCGGGATGCATCCACAGGTCGAACTTCTGCTCGTAGCTGCGGTAGAGCGCGGCCAGAGCCTGCTTGAGCTCGGCGGGCACAGAGTCGCGTTCGACTTTCTTGGGTGTGGTGTTGGCGTACAGGTTGCGCCATCGCACCCGCTCGTCGGCGGAGTCGTCGTCCACCGGCACCTGCGGGACTTTGACCAGACCCGACTCGATGCTGTCCATCAAAGGGAAATCCGAGACCACCCAGCCGAACATGCGCTCGCGGCGTTCGGCGCCCTCGATGAAGATCGGGGTCGCCGAGAAGTCGTAGACCGGCCCGAGCCGGCCCGTGTCGCGCAGCCCTTCCAGCGCCGCGAACCACACGGCGGCGGCTTTTGTGTCGTCGTCTTCTGATGTGCGCCGTCCGGCTTCTGGCAGATAGCAGTGATGCGCCTCGTCGTTGAGCACGCACACCTTCGGTGCGCCTCTGCCTGCGGGCAAGCCGCGCAGCGCCCGGTGCAGCACCGCCGACATCGATTCGGGATCGGAGGCTTTGCGTCCTGAGCGCAGCAGCTTGCGGGCGTCGCTGGAGACGGCTGACAGCCGGTCGCGGCGTTGCAGAGCTTGGAAGTTCAGCACCCGCACCTTCACCGCTCCCAGAGCGCCGCTCATGCTGCGGGGCAGCAGCCCCATCTCGTCGTAAACGTTGTCGGGGTTCGCCGGATCCAGCACCGCCAGACGCTCACGCACGGTATGGCCCGGCGCTATCGCCAGAAAGCTGGTGGTGTAACGCCCGTCGCGTCGCTGCGACGCCGCGGCGTTGGCGGCATGCCAGGCGATGACCATGCCCATCACCGCGGTCTTGCCCGATCCGGTGGCCATCCTCACCGCCAGACGGTCGATGCCGTCGTTGTAGTCGCGGTTGGCTTCTGCCAGCTCGCGGCGGATATCGGCCAGCACAGGGAACCGGCCGGCGTTGGCCTCGGTCAGCCAGATCAGCGTCTCGGCCGCCTCCACCTGAGCGAAGAACAGCCTCGGTTCGTTGGCTTCGCTGCGCCAATGCAACAAGAGCTGTCTCGTGGCGGCGGTGGCGTCCGGATAGTTGGCTCGGCGCCAGCCGGCCACAGCGTCACGGATGCGGTTCACCAGTTCGTTCTGCTCGGCTGGGGTCTCCTGGATCCTCTGCTGAGCGCCCCGCTGCTTGGGCACGATCACCAGCGCCTGGCTCAGCCGGCGCCCGTCCATGGCTCTGCCGGTGGAGGTGTTGTCCGACGACAGCTGCCAGTGCCGTGAAGGCTCTTCGTGGGGGCGGTTCAGCACCGGCTGACGGATGTGGTCAGGCACCTCGTCGGTCGCTTTGTCTTGTGCTTCGTCGGGCAGTGCCAAGCGACGGCTTTTCGTGTCGAGCCTGACGCCCTCGGACACGCCGAGCTTGGTCGGATCAGAGTTCATCGGCTGTTTGCGTCGTTGGGCGGTTCGTTGCTGCGGCACTCGTTGCGGCGACCGCGGAGGCCGTCACTTCCGTGTCGGGCAGGGGCGACCAGGTCAGGGGTCGTCTCCTGAGGCGGTCTGCGGGCTCGCACAACAATGCACAGGCTAGCTGACGGCACCGCAGGCGATCACTGTCACGGGCTGACCCTCGACGATGCCCGGGCAGCGGCAGCGGGGCCCGAAGGCTGACTGTCACTTCAAGCTGGCTGGGGTTTCGTAGACTTCGACGCGCCGGTCTGACGCAATGATTGGAGGCAGCGCAATGCCGGGATCCCTTGAAGGCAGAGTAGTGCTGGTCACGGGGGCTGGTCGGGGCATCGGGCGCGCCATCGCTCAGCGTTTCGCCGAAGCCGGGTCAGCGGTCTGCGTCAACGACGTCGACGCTGAAGCCGCCGCAGGCACTGCGGCGCTGATCAGCGACCCCGCTAAGGCTTCGGCCTCTGCGTTGGCAGTGCCCGGCGATGTTTCCGACAGCGCGGCCGTCGCCGCAATGATCGCCGCGGTCACGGCGCGGCACGGACGAATCGACGTGCTGGTCAACAACGCCGACATGGTCAGCCCCATGCTGCACTTCTTCGAGGCCTGGTGGCGGCGCATCGTCGACGTCAACTTGACCGGGCACTTCCTGGTGTCGCATCCCGTGGCTCGGCTGATGGCCAAACAAGGCGGCGGCAGCATCATCAACATGAGCTCGGGCGGAGCCACTCGAGCCCACCGCTCGTTCACCGCCTACGACGCCACCAAAGGCGGCATCGAAGCTCTCACCCGGGCGATGGCCCTCGACCTCGGGCCCTACAACATACGGGTCAACGCGCTGGTGCCCGGCGCCATCGACACCAGCGGGCTGTCGCTGGCGGACCGGACCCTGCGAGGCGAGAACGTGCCGCTCGGGCGGGTCGGCGAGCCCTTGGACATGACCGGTGCGGCCCTGTTCCTGGCCTCCGACGACGCGTCCTACATCACCGGGTCGGTGATACGAGTCGACGGCGGGATGCTGGCGCAGCAGCGCTCCGCCACGGTCGACATCGTCTCGGTCGACAGCTTCCCTGCCGTGGAAGACCTGTAGCACCGGTCTGCCAGCGCCGAGGTTCACGAATGCCGAGATCGTCAGCACAGGTCGAGAGAGCGAAACTGATGACGCGTCCGCCAACGAGTCGAGGGTCGCGAATGCCGGGAGCGTCACTGCCGGAGACCGCACATGAGCGAGTCGTCCGTGCCTGAAGCGTCCGTGCCCGGATCGATTGCGCCCGAACTGCCTGCGTCTGGATCACCGATGTCTGAACTGTCTGCGGCTGAACTGTCTGCGGCTGAACTGTCCGTGGCAGAGTCTCCGTCCGCGGGGCAGGGGGTGCGGATCGGGGTGGACGTGGGAGGCACGTTCACCGACGTGGCCCTGCAGCGCGGCGATGCGCCTTTCGTCACTACCAAGGTCCTCACCACACGCGAACAACCCGAGGAAGCCGTCCTCGCGGGCGTGGCCGAAGTGGTCGAACGCTCAGGCGCCGACATCGCAGAAGTGACTCAGATCATCCACGGGACCACTCTGGCCACCAACGCTGTGATCGAGCGCAGCGGGGCCAGGACCGCTCTGGTCACCACAGCCGGATTCCGCGACGTGATCGAGACGCGCACCGAGAGCCGTTTCGAGCAGTACGACCTGAACATCGTGCTGCCTGCGCCGCTGATCGAACGCAAAGACCGTTTCACGGTGCCCGAACGCATCGGCGCCGACGGCGGAGTGCTCATGGATTTCGACGCGGGTGCCGCCGCGCGGGTGATCGCTCGCATAGTGCAGGGAGGCTACGAGTCGGTGGCGGTCGGGTTCATGCACAGCTACCGCAACAGCGCCCACGAACGCCGCTTCCGCGAGCTGCTGCTCCGGGAGGCCCCCGAGCTCGCCGTGTCGCTGAGCTGCGAGGTCTCGCCGTTGATGCGCGAGTTCGAGCGTTTCACCACGGTCTGCGTCAACGCCTACGTGCAGCCCCGGATCTCGTCGTATCTGCGCCGCCTCGAAGAGCGGCTGCACAGCCTGGGGGCGCGCTGCCCGCTGCTGCTGGTGCATTCCGGCGGCGGCCTGATCAGCAGCGACACCGCGGCCGCCTACCCGGTGCGCCTGATCGAGTCGGGGCCTGCAGGCGGCGTGATCTTCGCGGCGCGTCTGGCTCAGACGCATCGTCGTGAGCGGATCATCTCCTATGACATGGGCGGCACCACCGCCAAGATCGCGCTCATCGAGGACTGCTCGCCACGCACCGCGAAGACGTTCGAGACCGCCCGGACCGCTCGGTTCAAGAAGGGCAGCGGAATGCCGATCTCGGTGCCTTCCATCGAGATGATCGAGATCGGCGCCGGCGGCGGCTCGGTCGCCTCCGTCGACAAGCTCGGCCAGATACGGGTGGGGCCTCAGAGCGCGGGCGCGCAGCCGGGGCCTGCCTGCTACGACCGCGGCGGCGCCGCGGCGACCGTCACCGACGCCAACCTGCACCTCGGCCGGCTGCACCCCGACACTTTCCGGGCGCCTGACATCTCGCTGTCGCCGTCGCGGGCGGCCGCGGCACTGAGCAGCAGCGTCGGGGCGCCGCTCGCCCTCGACGACCGCGAGGCTGCGGTGGGCGTGGTCGAAGTGGTCGATGAGAACATGGCCAACGCGGCGCGCACTCACGCGGTGGAGAGCGGCAAGGACCTGGCCGGCTACTCCATGGTGGCCTTCGGCGGAGCGGCGCCGCTGCACGCCTGCCGCCTTATCGACAAGCTGGGCATCGACGAGGTGCTGGTCCCGGTGGGGGCGGGGGTCGGCTCGGCCATCGGCTTCCTGCTGGCGCCTTTCTCCTATGAGGCGACACGCAGCTTCTACACCTCTTCTGAGAGCTTCGACGTGGACGGCGTCCGCGGCCTGCTGACGGATTTGAAGGCCGAGGCCGAAGAGTTCGTGCGCACAGGCATCGGGCGCCGAGTCGCCGGCAGGGGAGAGCAGACCGGCCGAGAGCCGACCGGCGGGGAACCGCACGAGAAAAGCTCTCGACATCAATCTCAACCTCAAGTCGAGACAACGGGAGGGGGCGGAGTCGAGGCTTGGGCTGGGCTCGTGACCGAGTGCGAGGTGTCGATGCGCTACCGCGGCCAGGGCTGGGAGATACCGGTGACGCTGCCGCGAGGCGATTTCGACGAGATCGCCGCCCAAGAGCTGATCACTGCCTTCGTGAAGGCTTACGAGACCTTCTTCGGGCGTGCCATCGAAGGCTTGGCGGTCGAGGCGGTGAGCTGGTCGGTGCGCGTGTCCTCGAGCCGTCTGGCCCCGCATACGGTGGAGCGACTCGACGCGGGCCGCCTGGCTGCACGTTCGCCGCAAGCTGTGGGCAGCCGCCTGGTCCACGATCCGCCCAGCGGCGCTGAAGTCGCCGCCGGAGTCTTCGAGCGCTCCTCGCTCATGGCGGGCGACACGCTGCAAGGCCCGGCTCTGGTGGTCGAAGACCAGACCACCACCGTCATCAGCTCACAGCACACCGCAGTGGTGCAGCCCGACCTGACGCTGCGGGTAACCGCCGACAGCGCCGCGAGGAACAGCGCGGCGGACAGCGCGGCGGACAGGCCAGGGGCACAGCAGCAGTCGAGTCCGCAGCAGCCGCAGCCCTCGCCGCGAAGCGAGCCCCAGTGTGAGCCCCGGCGTGAATCTCAGTGTGAACCTCAGACTGAGGCGCAGCGCGAGGTGCCCATGCAGATCATGTGGAACCGCTTGATATCGGTGGTCGAGGAGCAGGCCCTGACCCTGGTGCGCACCGCCTTCTCGACCTCGGTGCGTGAAGCCGGAGACCTCTCGGCGGGGGTCTTCGACCGGCGCGGCCGCTTGATCGCCCAGGCAGTGACCGGAACTCCCGGCCATGTCAACACCATGGCCGCGTCGCTGGGTCATTTCATCAACGAGATCGGCGCCGACAGCATGCAGCCCGGCGACGTCTATCTGACCAACGACCCGTGGAAAGGCACCGGCCATCTCCATGACATCACCGTGGCCACGCCGGTGTTCGGCGGCCGCGGTCAACTCATCGGGTTCTTCGCATCGACGGCGCACGTCGTCGACATCGGCGGGCGCGGCTTCGGCCCGGACGCACGCGAGCTCTACGAGGAGGGCATCCGCATACCGATCATGCGCTGGGCCGACCGCGGCAGGCTCAACCGCGACCTTGTCGAAGTTCTGCGCTGCAACGTGCGCGAACCCGATCAAGTGATCGGCGACATTCACGGCCTCGCTGCATCCAACGAGACCGGTCGCCGGCGCCTGCTCGAAATGCTCGAAGAGTTCGGTCTGGACGACTTGGACGCGTTGGCCGGTTTCGTGTTCGACCGCACACGCCGGGCCACCCTCGAGGCTCTGGCCCGCGTCCCCGAGGGCGTCTACCGCAACGAGATGCGCGTCGACGGCTACGGAGACCCGGTGACCCTGGCCGCGGCGGTGACCGTCACCTCAGAAGGCATGCACGCCGACTTCGCGGGCACCTCGCCGGTGAGCCCCTTCGGCATCAACGTGCCGATCGTCTACGCGCAGGCCTATTTCACGTACGGGATGCTGGTGGCTCTGGCGCCGGAGCTGCCCAACAATCATGCTTCGCTGCTGCCGTTCACTGTGAGCGCTCCGCCGGGAGTGATACTCAACGCGACCGAGCCGGATCCGGTGGCCGTGCGTCATGTGATCGGCCATTTCGTTACCGATCTGTGCCTGGGGGCGATCGCTGAGGCCCTGCCCGGGTCTATCCCTGCCGAGGGCGCCGGCGCTCTCTGGAACTTCCAGGCCGGCGCCCGCAGCGCCGATCCGGCCGATCCTCGCCCTCCGGTCGAGTTGCTGATGTTCAACAGCGGAGGCAGCGGCGCCCGGCCGAGCAGCGACGGGCTCACGGCCACGGCTTTCCCGTCGGGGGTGCGGACCATGAGTGTGGAAGCCACCGAGCAGGTCGGCCCGATCGTGGTGTGGCGCAAGGAGATCCGCTCTGGCAGCGGCGGCAGGGGCAGGTTCCGGGGCGGTCTGGGCCAGATCATCGAGATAGCCCCGGCCGACGGCTACCTGTTCGAGTTCTCGGCGATGTTCGACCGGGTGGACAACCCGGCCCGCGGGCGCTGCGGGGGAGGCGACGGCGCGCCGGGAGCGGTGCGCCTCGACGACGGCGCCCCCTTCGGATCCAAAGGCCGCCAGACGGTGCCCGCAGGGCGGCGGTTGATCCTGGAGCTCCCCGGAGGCGGAGGCTTCGGGCCGCCCGAACTGCGCGACCCGGCCGCTGTCGCCAACGACCTGGCTCAGGGATACGTCGCTGCCGAGGCGTAGCCGCGAGCCGCATCCGCGAACAGCCGACACCGTCCAGCGCCCCCGCCCGCAGCCACAGCCCCGAACCCCCGATGTCTCCGATGAAGTCCTATGACGTGGTGATCGCCGGCGGCGCGGTCATGGGATCCTCGGTGGCCTTCTTCTTGTCGCGCAATCCGGATTTCGACGGATCGGTGCTGGCGGTCGAGCGCGACCCGTCGTATCTCGACAGCTCCACGGCGCGCACCAACAGCTGCATGCGACAGCAGTTCTCCACCGAAGTCAACATCCGCATATCGCAGTTCGGGGCCGAGTTCGTGCGCGACTTCGGCGCATGGACGGGCGATCCCGAAACCCTCGAAGTGCCCGTCGATCATTTCGGGTACATGTATCTCGCCGCCGACGACGCCCGCGCCGAGCTGCTGCGAGCCAACCAGAGAGTGCAGGCCTCGCTGGGCGCGGGCACAGTGATCATGAGCGCCGAGGAGATCGCGGACGCGTACCCGTTCTACAACGTGGACGACATCGTCTGCGGCAGCCACAACCTGAGCGACGAGGGCTGGTTCGACTCGGGCGCCGTCTTCGAGGGCCTCAGGCGCCAGGCCCGGCGCAACGGTGTGGAGTATCGCAGCGACGAAGTGACCGGCGTCCGCCGCGGCGCCGATCGGGTGACCGCAGTGGAGCTGGCGTCCGGGGAGGTCGTCGGCTGCTCCGCGCTGGTCAACGCCACCGGGCCTCGGGCCGCGCGGACGGCGGCTCTGGCGGGCCTGGATCTGCCGGTGGCGCCCCGCAAGCGCTTCACTTGGATCTTCGATGCCGCTGAGCCGCTGGAGAAGTCGCTGCCGCTGACCATCGACCCCAGCGGGGTCCACATGCGCAGCGACGGCGCGGCCTACATGGCCGGCTGTCCCCCCGATCACGATCCGGTGGTCGCGTTCGACGATTTCGAGATGGATCACGACATCTTCGAGGAGAAGGTCTGGCCGGTTCTGGCACACCGGGTGCCGGCATTCGAGCGCATCAAAGTGACCGCTCGCTGGGCCGGGCATTACGCCTTCAACCATTTCGACCACAACGCGGTCGTCGGCCCCCACCCCGAACTGCGGAACTTCTTCTTCATCAACGGCTTCTCCGGTCACGGCATGCAGCAGGCGCCGGCGATGGGCCGCGGGCTGGCCGAGCTTCTGTGCTACGGCGAATACCGCACGCTGGACCTCTCGGAGCTCGGTTATGACCGCATAGCCCGCGGCGAGCCCTTCGTCGAGACGGCGATCATCTGAGCCGCCCGGACTTCTGAGCCGCTGAGCTGCTCGGACTCTTGAGCCGCTCGGGCCTCGGCATTCCGCGGCTTTGCGACACCCTCGGCGTCGGGCATCCCCGGTTGGCCGCTCGCGTCCGTTCGAGCCCGGGCGTCCCGAGGCTCTGCGACGCCGGGTCTCTAGGCCCCGTCCTGCGCCAATCAGCGCTGGGACTGCGCCGGCGGCGGCGACGGTTCCACTAACATCAGCAGGCGAGTGAGTGCCTTCGTGGTCATATCTGGGATGTCGGGAGCGGGTCGCAGCCACGCCGCCAACAATCTCGAAGACCGCGGCTGGTTCGTGATGGACAACCTGCCGCCGTCGCTCATCGGCAAGGTCGCCGACCTGGCCGGAGCGCCCGCCGCCGGCATCGACCGGCTGGCGCTGGTGGTGGGAACCGGCCGCTACCACGACGAGATAGTGGCGATGATCGAAGGCCTGCGACAAGGATTCGAAGGTCTGCGGATCCTGTTCCTGGACGCCTCCACCGACGTTCTGGTGCGTCGTTACGAATCCACCCGCCGCCGCCACCCGTTCGCCGACGCCGACGCAGCCGCAGCAGCGACACTGGCCGAAGCCATCGAAGCTGAGCGCTCGGCTTTGGAGCCGGTGCGCGCTGGCGCTGACGTGGTCATCGACACCAGCGACCTGAACATTCATCAGCTGCGCGACCGCATGGCCGAGCTGTTCGGCGCCGGCGAGTCACAGGCGATGCGGATCACGGTCCTCTCATTCGGCTACAGCCACGGGATCCCGCTCGACGTGGACATCGTCATCGATTGCCGGTTCCTGCCCAACCCGCACTATTGCGATGACCTGCGACCTTTGAGCGGCTTGGACGCAGTCGTGGCCGACTATGTGAAGCGCCAGCCGGTGACGGGGGAGTTCTTGGCGCGTTTCGAGGCGCTGCTGCAGCTGCTGGTGCCACAGTACGTGGCCGAAGGCAAGGCGTATCTGACCGTGGCGTTCGGCTGCACCGGCGGACGGCACCGCTCGGTGGCCGTGACCGAGCACTTCGCGCGTGTGGTCGCTGCCATGGGCTATGAGCCGTCGGTTGTCCACCGCGACATCGACAAGCAGCTTTGAGGAGCTTTGACTGTTGTGAAACTGCGACCGATGCGGCAGCAGCGACCGAGCGGTCGCCCGTCCATGCCGACCAGAGTCCACGAGCTGCGGCAACTTTGACTGCCGCGGCAACTGCGACAAGCTTCCCAAGCGAAACGCTTCAAGCGTTCTGCGGACTTGTTGTGAGGCGTTTGCGGCATCGGCATCGGCTCGCCGGCAGCACCCGAAGCGCCTGAGAGTTCTTGGTGGGCGCGCTCGGGACGGGTTGCGCCTAGCCTGCGGGTCATGAGCATTCGTGTGGGTATCAACGGCTTCGGCCGCATCGGACGCAACTTCTATCGGGCCGCCCGTGCCCAGAACGCCGATCTGGACGTGGTGGCGGTCAACGATCTCGGCTCGATCGAGACGATGGCGCATCTGCTTCGCTGCGACTCGGTGCACGGCCGCCTCGGCGCCGATGTGACGGTGGACGGCGAGATGCTGCGGGTCGGCGACGACTCGCTGAGAGTGCTGTCGGCGCGCCATCCCGAGGAACTCCCGTGGGGCGACCTGGGAATCGACGTGGTGGTGGAGTCCACCGGCATCTTCACCAAGCGCGACGCGGCGGCGCGTCATCTCCAAGGCGGCGCGCCCCGCGTGCTCGTCTCGGCGCCCTGCTCGGGCGCCGACGCCACGTTCGTGGTCGGAGTCAACGACTCCGACTTCGATCCCGCCGCCCATGTCGTGATTTCGAACGCGTCCTGCACCACCAACTGCTTCGTGCCGCTGGTGAAGGTGCTCGACGACGCCTTCGGCGTGGAGCGGGGCCTGATGACCACCGTCCATGCCTACACCGGCGACCAGGCGCTGGTGGACGGCCCTCACTCGGATCTGCGGCGCGCCCGCGGCGCCGCGGTCAACATCGTGCCCACCTCCACGGGAGCGGCGCGTGCCACAGGACTGGTGCTGCAATCCATGCAGGGCCTGCTCGACGGCATCGCTCTGCGGGTGCCCGTCCCGGACGGTTCGATCACCGACTTCACCGCCAAACTCGCCTCCGAGCCCAGTGTCGCCGAGGTCAACGAGGCGTATGCCGCGGCGGCTGGGAGCGGGCCGCTGTCGGGGGTGCTCGACTACAGCGACGCCCCGCTGGTGTCCACGGACATCATCGGCTCGCCCGCGTCATGCACTTTCGACTCGGGGTTGACCATGGCGATGGGCGACCTGGTCAAGGTCAACGGCTGGTATGACAACGAGTGGGGCTACTCCAACCGTCTGGTGGACATGGCTCTGATCGTCGGCTCAGCCGATCAGTGACCCTCCACTGGAGCTTCATGTCTATGGCTCTGCGGCGGTGACCGATCCGGCAGTCGTGACGTCCCGGCACCAGACGCAGCCGAGCCAGGAGCAGCCGATCCTCACGGGCGGTCAGTCGGGCGGTCAGCACGTCGACCTGTCGGGCGGCCCGCGCGGCGGTCTGCCTTGCCTCGAGGATCTCGGCCCGCTCGAGGGGCGCTCCGTGCTGCTCCGGGTCGATTTCAACGTACCGCTCAGCCGTGACGCCGCCGGCGCCGTCGAGATCAGCGACGATCTGCGCATCCGGGCGGCGTTGCCGACTTTGCGGTGGCTGCAGCGGCAGGGGGCCTCCGTCACCGCCTGCACGCATCTGGGCCGCCCGGCGGGCAAGCCCGAGCAGCGCTTCTCGGTGGCGCCGGTGAGGCGCCGCCTGCAGGAACTGGCGCCCGGCGTGGAACTGCTCGAGAACCTGCGTTTCAGTCCGGGCGAGACCGCCGACGACCCGGCTTTCGCGGCGGAACTGACCGCAGGCCACGACCTCTACGTGAACGACGCTTTCGGGGCTTCGCATCGCGCCCACGCCTCGATTGTGGGCCCGCCCCGAAGTCTGCCTTCGGCCGCCGGCCGGCTTCTGGCACGCGAGGTGGAAGTGCTGAACGGTCTGCGCCGTTCGCCGAGGCGGCCTTTCGTCGCGGTGCTGGGCGGCGCCAAAGTGTCCGACAAGCTGGGGGTGATCGACGCACTGCTCGAGATGGTGGACGCCTTGGTGATCGGCGGCGCCATGTGCTTCACGTTCTTGGCGGCCAGAGGGCGCCGTGTCGGGGCGTCGCTGTGCGAGGACTCGATGGTGCAGCATTGCCAGAGGCTCCTCGACGGCGACACTTCGATCCATCTGCCCGAGGATCTCACCGTGCTGGGCCCCGGCGGCGTGCTGGGCGACCCCGATGCCGGCGGCGAGGTGCGCCAGGCCGGCGCGGACGTGCCCGACGGATGGACGGGAACCGACATAGGGCCGGGCACAGCGGCGGCTTTCGGCGATGTGATCCACGAAGCCGGCACGGTGCTCTGGAACGGGCCGATGGGAGTGTTCGAGGATCCCCGTTTCGTCGGCGGCACCGGCGCGGTGGCCGCAGCCATGGCCGAGACGCGGGCTTTCACCGTGGTGGGCGGAGGCGACAGCGCCGCGGCGGCCCGCCGGTTCGGGATAGAACGCGACGTGGATCACGTCTCCACCGGTGGCGGCGCCGCGCTGGAGCTGATAGAGAAGGGCGACCTGCCGGGTCTCGCCGCCCTCAGAGACAGCAGCCTCTGAGACAGCAGCAGCGACAGCACTGTCAGAGACGGCGCCGTCTGAGAGAACGATTGAGAGGACGAGAGCAATGCGCAGCAGACGCAAAACCGGCGACAAGACCTCGACTGAAGCTTCAGATGCAGCTTCAGTCGGCGGCCTCGAAGGCGGCAGTCGGAGCAGGCCGCTGATTTGCGGCAACTGGAAGATGCACCACAACCACTTCGAGGCGATACAGAACGTCCAGAAGCTGGCTTATGCGTTGAGTTCTGAGGATCATCAGCATGTCGAAGTCTGCGTGCATCCGCCGTTCACCGACCTCCGTTCGGTGCAGACGGTGCTGCAGTCAGACGACATCCCGATCGCGCTCGGCGCTCAGGACTGCCACAGCTCCGACGCCGGCGCCTTCACCGGCGAGGTGTCCGCGGCGATGCTCGCCAAACTGGACGTGACCTACGTGATCGTGGGTCACAGCGAGCGACGCGGGCTTTTCGGTGAGAGCAGCGAGGTCGTCAACGCCAAGGCTCGAGCGGTGATGCGTCACGGCATGACACCGATCGTGTGCGTCGGCGAGACTCTCGAGCAGCGCCGCGCGGGTCAGGCCCGTGAGGTGGTGTCGCAGCAGATCGCGGCGAGCCTCAGCGGACTCGACGCCGCCGCCGTGGTCGGCTCCGTGCTGGCGTATGAGCCAGTCTGGGCGATCGGCACCGGCGAGACGGCTACGCCAGGCGATGCTCAAGACATGTGCGCCCATGCGCGTGCGGAAGTCGCGCAAGGCTGGGGGAGTAGAGCGGCCGAGGGCTTGCGGATTCTCTACGGGGGTTCGGTGAAGCCTTTCAATGCCGCTGACCTGATGGAGCAGCCCGACATAGACGGTGCGCTGGTGGGCGGCGCCAGCCTCGACGCCGCCGAGTTCGCACGGATCGTCAACCATCGCCTCTACGCGGCCTGACCAGCCAGCCTCAGAGGCCCGCCGCCGGACCAGCCGACAGCGTCTGTGAGCTGGCGGGGCCGTGGTGCTCAGGTCACGAGCAGACGTTCCCGCCGGTGCCGGGCGGCTGATGGCGTTCGTGCGCCGGCAGCCGTGGCCCGAACGGCCTTCGCTTCCACAGTGAACAGCAGCGGAAGCGCCAATGCAGCGAAACGGCGAACCGTCACCCGCCGGAGCGCTCCGTCATGGCGCTCGTCTCAGAGAAGCCGGCCTCGACAAGGTCGGGCTCTGCCGTTTCGCGAGCTGTCTGAGTCAGGCGACCAGAGCGAAAGCAGTGGAAGCGAAGGCGAAGACCAGCGCCGCCACCACGGTGATCCGGTCGAGGTTCCGCTCGACCACTGTGGAACCCGCCGCCTGCGCGCCCAAGCCGCCGCCGAACATGTCCGAGAGCCCGCCGCCCCTGCCGCTGTGCAGCAGCACCAAGAACACCAGCAACAGCGCCGACAGGATGTGAAGCGGGGCTACGAACCAGACCACGTCGGCAAGGCTACCTGCGCGAACGCCGCCCACCGCCGCGCGCCTCGCCGGGTGGACGCTGCGGCGGTCAGGCCGGTTGCGGCGGGCGTCTGGACGCCCACTCGGCGATCTGGCGCCGGACCCGGTCGACGTCTTCGCAGTTGACCGGTCTGGAGACAGAGACGTGGTCGTCGTCGGATGTGACGGTGAAGTCGAAGCGCCCATGGTCTGACGGGCGGGTGCCGTTGTTGTTCACGGAGCCTCCTTCGGTGGTATGGGCGTGATGCGCCCGTACTGGCGTTCGTAGCGGTCGATGTTGGCCGACATGGCCTGAACGATTCTGAACATGGCGCTCGTCGGTATTTTCAGGCGGGCCACCACCAGCACGTCCTGCGCTTCGCTGTGGTGGGTGGGGGACCGGTGCGAAGTGAAGTCGATGGTGAACTCATGAGGCGTGTTCCACACGAGCGCGCCGTTCGCGTAGGTGCCGCCGGCGGGGACCGACTCGTTGAAGGTGACGTTCATGGCCGAATCTTCTGATGCCATGTCATGTATTATAAGTCATCGCAATTTGATATGCAACCCTGTTGGATGATTTCTTATGCATCGTTCGGCTGCGTCGTCCGACTGCATTGTCCGGCTGCGTTGTTCGGGCGACTGCATCGTTCGGCTGCATTGTTCGGCTGCGTCGTTCGGGCGATCAGCCTGGCGCCGCTCCACGGTCAGCCGCTCGGGCTTGTGTTGTTCCCGCTCTGGTTCGTTGCGCTGTCGGGCCGTTCGGGCCGCGGGCTCGCTCCATGCGGATGTTGTTGACTCGCCTGTTCGTCGCCCGGTCTCTAGCCTGACCGGCGATGCAGTCGATGCAGCCGGTGCAGCCCATGAAGCCGATGAAGCCGATGACGCGCGCAGAGGCTGTGACCCGTCAGAAGTGGCTGGTGGGCGTCACTGTCGGCTGGAACGCTGTCGAGGGCGTGGTCGCCGTGGCTGCGGGAGTGCTCGCCGGCTCGGTCAGCTTGATCGGCTTCGGCTTGGACTCCTTCATCGAGGTGTCGGCGGCGCTGGTGCTGGCGTGGCGGCTCGCACAGGAGCGTCGCAGCGGCTGCAAGCAGGATGCTGACGAGCGGGCGCAGCGCATGATCGCGGTCAGTTTCGCGGCTCTGGCGGGTTATGTGGGCGTCGAGTCTTTGCGCGACCTGCTCACAGCCGACCGGCCCGACGAGTCGCTGCTCGGGATCGTGATGGCCGCTCTTTCGCTGGTTGTGATGCCTGCGCTCGCCCGAGCCAAGCGTCGCATGGCGCCGCTGCTGGGGTCACGCGCCGCGGAAGCCGAGGCGAAGCAGACCTACGTGTGCGCTCTGATGTCGGCGGCGCTGCTGCTGGGCCTGTCGGCCAACGCGCTCGCGGGATGGTGGTGGGCCGACCCGCTGGCGGGCTTGTGCATCGCCGGGTTGGCGGGATACGAGGCCGTCAACACTTGGCGGGCCGAGTCCCTCGCCGACACCTGCTGCGTCTGAGCCGTGACCCGGTAGCATCATGCGGCTCTCGTCGGAGTGGCGGAATTGGCAGACGCGCTAGCTTGAGGGGCTAGTGCCCAGTATGGGCGTGGGGGTTCAAGTCCCCCCTCCGACACCACGAGCCGGCCGCGGCGATCCCCTCCCGAGCCTCTCGCAGGCGCAGGCTGGCGCGGCCAGAACGCCGGGATCGCTGCTGCCTCCTCGGGTGAACCGAGTCCGGCTAGGCATTGGGCTGGGCGTTGAGGATTGTCTCCACGCTGTCGCCTGAGGCAAGCTTTCCCAGGACGTGCTCGACAGCGAAGCGCATGTCGCGGATGATCGGCTTCCCGCCGAAAATCCCGGGGTTCAACGTCATGCGCTTCAGGAGTTCGTGATCGTCGAGCGGCGACTCCGTTTCGGTGCATTCCATGAATCAACGCTATCTTGCAACTGAGAGCATCGCGTCGAGGTTCCCCTTCTCGCCGCTGCCTCGCGCGTGCAGCGCTGGCAAGGCGTTGGTTGCGTCGCTGTTCAGGACGGGCGCCTTTCAGCGGGAGAACAGCTTTTTTGATTGCCGAATAAGGTTTTTGCATGAGATGGGCGTTTTTGTCATACCAGTGTTCTATACTGTTGTTCATGATCTTGGAGGACGCCCGGCAGGCGACGGCAGCAGCCAGACGGATGCTCGCCGCAGCGCGCGACGGTGCTTGCGGGCTTGATGAGCTGCGGGAGGCGCTGGCTGAGTCGCGGGCGTTCATGGCAGCAGGCGCCGCGTTCCAGACGGCTGCTGCTGAGCAGATCGCTCGGCGGGAGCGTCACGGCGACGGCGGAGCCGAGGTTTTGGCGTCGTCTGCGGGGCTGTCACAACGCGAGGCGCACAATCAGGTCTCCACCGCCGCGGCGTTGCAAAAGGTGCCGGGACTGCGTGACGCTGTGCAGTCCGGTGATGTGTCGCAGGCCAACGCCCGGCGTCTGGCTGAGGCGATCACCAAGACCAGCTCCGAAACCGTCGCTGGTGACGACGTGTTGTTGGCGCAAGCACAATCGATGCGTCCCGAGCAGTTCGCGAAAACCGCGCAACGCTGGATCGGCGCACAGCAGGCCGATGGCGGCACAGCGGAGTATCTGCGTCAGCGCGCCAGACGCTATTTGAGGATCTACGACACAGACGACGGCATGGTCGCGCTGCACGGCGAGTTCGACAAGGTCACCGGCACACGCATCCGCAACCGATTGCGCCACACCGCCGGCAGGTTGCTCGACGCCGACAAGAAACTGCCGAAGGCGCAGCGGCGCAAGTTCCCGCAATGCATGGCTGACGCCCTGCAGCACCACACCGACCGAACCTGCACGGTCGGCGGTCAGGGCGAAGAGACTTCAAGCAGCAGAAACGGCAGCACAGGCGCTGCAAGCGACAGCACGGGCTGCGACTCTGGCACTGCTCCAAGCGACGAACCGTCGGGTCGGTCGGGTCGCTCAGCCGCAAGAGGCACGGGCTGCGACTTTGTTGCTGCTCCAAGCGACGGCTACGGGGCCGGCGCCGTTTGCGGGGTTGACCAACCCCCTCAAAGCAACGACGCCGCGCCCGGCGCCAGCCCGGGGTCTGCAGGCGCCGGCACCGCAGCCAGCGAAAGCAGCGAAGACGCCGCCGGTGCCGATGCGGTCAGCGCAGGCGAGGACTCCGGCAGCAGTGCGGGCGCTGGCTGGGTTGCTGACATCACGGTGCTGGCCCATGTGGACGACACCACCGGCGAACTCATCGGCGAGCTCTCTGACGGATCGAAACTCCCGGCGGCGGTGCTGGAGGAGCTGTCATGCAACGCCCGTTGGGCCGGGTTGGTGTTCGACCGTGCCGGTGACGCCATCTGGCGCAGCCGGTCACGACGCACTGTCACAGACACACAGTGGCAGGCTCTGCTCGCCACTTATGGCGGCTGCTTTCATTGCGGTGCGCCTGCGGGCATGTGCCAGGCCCATCACATCACCCCCTACTCACAAGGCGGCGCCACCAGCCTGAGGAATCTGATCATGGTGTGCTGGAACTGCCATCACAAGATCCATCACCACAACTGGCGCGTCGTCGAGCACTCCGACGGCAGCCACACACTGCACCCGCCCGACGACCCGATCACGCAACCCCGCTACGGGCCGGCCCTTGCAGACGATTCGCTCCTCGAATCCCTTGGTGCCGCAAACCGGCCCCGAACACAGCAAGCTCGGATCAGAACCGAGGCCAGAGCCAGCGAAGTCGCAGTTCGGCCTGATAACAGAAAAAGCCGGACCGGAGCACGCAGCCGCGACCAGGCCAGGGCCAGAGCCCGCGATCCTGCTCTGTGGTGAATGACCGGGAGTTCGCGGGCGCGCAGCGGTTGGGGCGCCTACCGCAACAAGCGCACCGCCGATGAGTCTGGCCTCAGACGTTCACAGCACTTTTGGCGTCGGTTCGCGTGAGGTTGCCGGCGGGTGATGCGGGCCGGCGTTCCACGTCGAACACGTTGATCCCGTCGCGGGCGGGCGGCTGACGGCGACGGCGGCGGCGGCCCGTCGTGGCGGCGTTCCACGTCGAGCACGGTGATCCTGTGGCGGGTTGGTTCGTGTGAGGTTGTTGGCGGGTGATGTGGGCTGGCGTTCCACGTCGAGCACGGTGATCCTGTGGCGGGTTGGTTCGTGTGAGGTTGTTGGCGGGTGATGTGGGCTGGTGCTCCACGTCGAACACGTTGATCCCGTCGCGGGCGGGCGGCTGACGGCGACGGCGGCGGCGGCCCGTCGTGGCGGCGTTCCACGTCGAGCACGGTGATCCTGTGGCGGGTTGGTTCGTGTGAGGTTGTTGGCGGGTGATGCGGATGGGTCATGCGTCTGAACCGCGGGCTGCGGAGCGCCTACGACTGCGCTTGGATCGTGCGGATGAAGCGTCCGATAAATAAACACAATGACCAAGCTCTTAACAAGATGTCTGAACGTTTGTTAGGTTGCTGCCGCTAAAGCCTCGCTGCGCTCGTCATGGGTCTTCCCGTCAGGAGAAACAGTTGCCGCCGTCATCACCATCACCACCACCATCGTCGTCATCATCATCTTCGCCCTCGCTCACCTCTGTGCGCACCTCGGACGCTCCGGCGCCGGTCGGCCCTTACTCGCAGGCGGTTGCGACCGAGTCGAGCGTCTACGTCGCCGGCCAACTCGGTATCGACCCGGCGACCGGAGCGATGGTGCCCGGCGGCGTCACCGCTCAGGCCAGGCAGGCGCTGACCAACGTGGCCGCGATCCTCGGCGAGGCCGGTTCGTCGATGGCTGATGTCGCCAAGACGACCGTGTTCTTGGCCGATTTCGACGATTTCGCCGCCGTCAACGAGGTCTACAGCACCTTCTTCGAAGGCGTGTTCCCCGCGCGGTCGGCTTTCGAGGTGGTCAGGCTGCCTCTCGGCGGCCTCGTCGAAATCGAAGCGATAGCAGTGCGCCGCTGACCCGGATCCTTCGCCGCTGCGGGGAGAATCAGATCTTGTCAGCCGGCTTCTTGATCGGGTCGGCGCAGGAGGGCGTCGGCGCCGGGGTCAGATGTCGAATCCGGCGGCCGCCACGGGCGTTGTCAAGGCCACCTCGGGCGGTCCGTCCATCGCTTCCATCGCGGCGGGCATGACGGCCTGAAGCGCCGGGTCCTGGGCGTGGCTCATGGTGGCTTCCATGCTCGACATCAAGGCGAAGAACCAGTAGCTGCCGTCCTCGGCGCGGTGATACGAGTACAACTCCACGCCGTCTATCGACTCGCCGGCTGCGACCATGGCTTTCATGGCTTCCTCGAGTTCCGCGTCCTTGCCTTCTTTGCATGCGACCTTTGAGAAGACGGCGACTTTGGACATGAATTCCGGCCTTTCTGGTCGCTGCGGCGCCGGTGGCGGCCGGCGACAGCACTGAAGCATCGTGTCGATAGTGTCTATCAAAGTAGCGACCAACTCTCACCCCCGCATGCGCTCAAGATGTTGAGCGATCAAGATGTTGAGCTAATAGAAGAGTCAGCCGTGTTCATACGTCGGTGAGGCCGTGGTCCGAGCGGCCTGTGGGCGCAGCGATCAAAATGTCGAGCTAATAGGGGAGTCAGCCGTGTTCATACGCCGGTGAGGCCGTGGTCCGAGCGGCCTGTGGCGCAGCGAACAAAAGCAGGGATGACACAGACGAGACGCGGCGAGTTCTCACTTCCCCGCGTGCCCTGCATGCGGCGGTGCGTCGTGGCGGGGTGTCTTGCGTTGCGACACGAGAGGGAGACGCTATGAGTGCGGTCCTGCATGCGGCGGTGCGTCGTGGCGGGGTGTCTTGCGTTGCCGACGGCTGCGCCCTGAGCGCCGCCCGGCCTCGTAGGCTTCGCGAAACGACATGCCCGCGATCCTCGACGTCCACGAAAGGAGCAGTGTGCAGCGATGACCTGTGCAGTTACGAGACTCTTGGCCGCAGTGCTGACGCTTGCCGTCGTTGCGTCGGCCTGCGGCGACAGCGACGACTCGAGCAGCGGCTCAGCCCCCGCGGTCGCTGAGCCCGTCGCCGCTGAGCCGACGGGAAGCCACGACCATGGCGAGCATCACAGCCACGACACCCCGATAGAGGTCGGCGAAGGCCTCGCTGTGCCTGCAGTCACGATCCGAGTGCAGGAGGACCCGGCTTCCGGCTGGAATCTGCGCGCCGACGTGAGCAACTTCGAGATAGTGCCGGAGAACGCTTCCACAGCCCACATCGACGGTCAGGGGCACATGCATCTCTACATCAACGGCGAGAAGGTCTCACGGCTCTACGGCCCGTGGCACCACATCGATTCGCTGTCGCCCGGAGAGAACCTGATCCGGGTGGAGCTGTCAGCCAACGATCATTCGCCGCTGGCGGTCAACGGTCGGATAATCGACGATTCTGCAGTGGTGACGGTTGCCGCTGAGGGCGATTCCAGCGACCACGACCACGACCATGGCCACGACAGTGATCACGGTCACGACCATGACCACGAGCATGGATCCGCCGGCGAGGCGACCCCGTGGGACGCGGCGCTGGCCGACGCCGTCCAGACGGTCGCCGTCGATGTGGTCGACGGGCGGGTGGTCGGCGGCACGCAGCGCGTCAGCGTCGAGCTGGGATCTGTGGTCGCCTTGCTGGTGACCTCCGACACCGACGAGGAAGTCCATGTTCACGGATATGACATTCTGCGCGCCGTGACCGGCGACCAGCCTGCCCATTTCGCTTTCAACGCGGGCATTCCCGGCGTTTTCGAGGTGGAACTGGAAGGCTCGGGCCGTCTGCTGCGCACGCTGGAAGTCTCCTGACCTCCACGCGGCGAGCACGACCATGACCACGGACACGAGCGCTGTTCGCGGGAGGCTTGCGAAGCCATGAGCGACTTCCGTCCGCAGACCCCCCGGCTGCTGGCAGACAATGCCGTCTATGCGCAGGCTTTCGACGCTGCCGGTCTGCCGGCGCCGCCGTCTCGGCGGATAGCGGTGGTCGCCTGCATGGACGCCCGCATGGACGTCTACAGGATCCTGGGTTTGGGCGACGGCGAGGCTCATGTGATCCGCAACGCCGGGGGAGTCGTCAGCGACGACGTGATCCGTTCGCTGTGCCTGTCGCAGCGGCTGCTGGGCACACGAGAGGTGGTGCTGGTGCATCACACGAAATGCGGGATGCAGATGATCGACGAGCAGGGTTTCCTGGCAGAACTGGAAGCCGAGACCGGAGTGCGCCCGGACTGGGCGGTGCAGGCGTTCACAGATCCGCATGTCGATGTGGTCGAGTCGATGCAGCGGCTGCAGGCATCGCCGTTCCTGCCGCACACCGACCGCATCCGAGGTTTCGTCTATGACATCGACGACGGCAGGCTCTACGAGGCAGCAGTCGTTTCTTCGTAGCCGCAGCCGGAGTCGACGGGGGGTGCTGTTGACGGCAGGCTTTACGAGGCGGTCGGCATTTCCTCGCAGCCGTAGCCGGAGTCGACTGTTCCCTCGGTGAAGAACGCCTCCCACTTCACGCCGTCAGGGTCGGTCACCCAGGACTTGTGCTGGAGCTGATAGCCGCACACCAAGTCGTCCTGGTCGGCTCGCTCCATTCCGGCCGAGTCCAGATGGCAGCGCTGCTGTTGCAGCTCGTCGTGCGATTCCACCTGGATGCCGTAATGGGCCGAGCCGCCGGCGCCGTGAGTGTCCAGCGAGAAATTGACCCGAGGGTCGTCGAGCATCCATTTGGCGTAGTCATCGTGCCGCAGTGTGGGCGCCGTGCCGAACAAGCGTGTGTAGAAGGAGATCGACTCTTCGAGGTCGTCCACTTTCAGGCCTATGTGAATGCGTCGCATGACCGTCAAGCTAGCCCGGCTCGCCAGTCTTCGACGGCCTGCGCCGGGGGCATGAGCAGATGCCGAAAAATTTTTTTGACAACTCCGCTTGCGGTTGGTTAGTGTCGGCGATGCACATCGCCGTGCCTGGCGCCGGACGCGTCAAGGCCATGGCCCTGGGGTCGGAGCGCCCACAGAAGTTCCGCTCGTGCGGGACCCGCTCCCGTGGTTGACGCCGTTGCGCTGCAAGGGCGACTGCCTTCGTTCATTCGGCGTGCTCGTCTCTGTGCGCCCTTCGTTGCTGCGCCCCTTCGGAGGGGCGCCCCTCAAGGAGAATCCTCATGCAAACAAGCAGTTCAAGCGGTTCAAGCAGTTTCGCTGCCGGCACCATGCAGATGGCTGCCGCTCTGGTGTTTCATCTGCCGGGCGCGAGGCTGGAGTTGAGCAGCCCCAGCGGTCATCGATGGTCCATCGGGCCGATGACTGATCCTCGCTGCACGATGCATCCCGCCGAGTTCCGTCATCTGGTGCTGGCAGCTCCCGACTCTCGGATGCTCGTCAGGATGCTGGGCTTCCAAGGAGGCGAGCCGCCGAGGCTGACGCTCACGTCGTCGGGCGTGGAGACTTCGCATCTGGGGGCGGGCCTCTATCGGGTGGCGGGATGCGAGACCACTTCGTTCGCGTTCACCACTCCGCTCACCACGGATCAGGTCGACGCGGTTTTGAGCAGGCTCAACACCGCCTCGTCGTCGCCTTGCTGCGAAACGGTGACGGTCACTCCCGCGGACGCTCCGTGCAGCGGGCGCCGGGACGTCCGGGAGGGCGACTGGCCCGACGACTCTGTGGCGTTGTGCGCCAATCTGGTGCGCGACGAGAGCCTCGGCGTGACTCTGGTGGCGATCAGCCCCATGCAGACCGAGGACCTGCCCCGCTGCGAAGAGATCGCCCAGGCGGCGGTGTCGGCGTGCCTGGTCGCCGAGGTCGAGATGCTCACCAGCGACGAGAGCGTCCCCGATCCCGCCGGCGCCTGACCCGGCGAGAGTCGAGCGGGAGGTCTGGCGGGAGTTCGGCCAGTAGATCGGCGGGAGGTTTCAGCAGCCGCTTTCAGGCGCCCATTGCGGACGGCGCTTGTTCAAGAAGGCGTCCATGCCCTCGGCTGCCTCATCGGAAGCGAACAGCTCGGCCGAGAAACGCTCAGTCCAGTTCAGGGCTTCGTCGAGAGGCAGCCGCGGCACGCGGTCGAGGAGCTGCTTGCAGGCGGCCAGGGCTTGCGGCCCTCCTGCGAGCAGGTCGCAGACCGCGGCTTCCACCGCGGCGTCGAGGTCTTCGCTCGGAACGGCCGCGTTGATCAAGCCCATCTCGGCGGCCTCGCGGGCTGTGAAGCGGCTGCCGCGCAGGAAAGCCGCCGCTGCGTCGGCGCGACTCATTTTCGGCAGGCAGACCACCGAGATCATGGCCGGCGCCACACCCACGCGGACTTCGCTGAAACCGAACTTGGAGTCCTCGTCGGCGATGGAGATGTCGAGAGCCGCGGCCAGGCCCATGCCTCCGGCCATGCAATGACCGGAGATGCGGCCGACATAAGGCTTGGGGGAGCGGCGGAACCGGCCGAAGAGATCGCCGGCGCCTCTCAGCACCGGAGAGCCGCCGTCCGCCGGGGCGCGACCGGAACGGCCGCCGCGACCGGCTTGTCCGGCGGCGCTGATCTCCGACAGGTCGGCGCCGGCGCAGAACACCTTTCCGGTGTTGGCGAGCACCACCACCCGCACGTCCGGGTCGGCGTCGGCGGCGTCGAAGGCCGCGCCCAGCTCGCCCAGAAGAGCGCTGCTCAAAGCGTTGCGGTTGGCTTCGTCGGCCAGAGTGACCGTGACCACGCCCCGGTCGTCGCCCGAGACCTCGACCAGCTTCACGACCCGCCTCGCGAAGCCGCCGCGCCGGTCTCGCGGCCAGCGGCCGGGCCGTCGGTGGGCGGTCCGGCGAACGCCTGAGCTATGGACATCCACTCCCGTGCCCGCCGCCCGGTGACGACCAGGTCGGTGTCGCTCAGGTTGCGCCGCTGCGTCACCACCAGACAGAAGTCCAACGCCGGTCCTGTGACAGTGTCGCCGTCCGCGGCTGCGGCCTCGCCCCAGCACCAGACCGCGCCGTCGGGCGCCAGCAGCTCCACACGGACGTCGCCTTCAGGCGGGGTCAGGCCGCGGTTGAGATACGACCAGCGCCGTGTGATGCAGCCGAGTTGGGCCACGTGTCGCAGCCGCGCCGTGGGCGCCGGTTCCACGCCCGCAGCCCTGCGCACGTCGCTGCCGTGAGCCCAAGCCTCCATCAGCCGAGCGCTCAGAAAGGACTTGGCGCCCATCGGCGGCCCGTACCAGACGACCCGGTCGCGCTCGCCGAGGATGGTCGCGGCCTCGGCCAGAACAGACCGGCAATGTCGCCAATGTTCCAGACGCCGCGCCGGGGTCATCACCCGGAAACCGCCGAGCGTGAAGTCGTCGACGGCGCTCCCGCCGGACTGCGCCGCTGCTGTCAGGCGCCCGGCCGACTCTTTGAAGGATTCGGGGTCGCGGATCGCCACGGACGCGGCGGCGTCGAAATAGGCGAGATGGCCGATCTGTTCCGTGATCGACCAGCACGGGCTCGCTGTGGGCAGATCCCAGTCGCCGTCCTCCAAGGACGCCACCGTCTCGTCGAGGCTCGCCTGCTCGTCGAGCAGGTCGTTGAGCACTTCTGAGACCTTCACGCCGGGCCCGCCCCCTCAGCGGCGCGCCGGGCGGGCGAGGGCGCCGGCCGTTCGCCGGGAATCTCGGCGAGCAGTTCGTCGGGGATCGGCGCCAGCCGGGCGCGCAGCCATTCGCCGAGGCTCTTGGCTTGCGGGTCCTGGCGGTCCGAGGCGGCTACCCCGTCGCCGAGCAGTCCATGGATCACGAAGTTGAGAGACCAGATGTTGGGCAGGCGATGACGCTCCACGCGCAGCGGCGCCACTTCGGGCAGCAGCTCGGCCAGCCGTTGCACGGTCAGGAAGCCGTCCAACCACTCGAAGGCCTGCGGCGAGCGCGCGAACACGCCCAGGTTGGCGTTGCCGCCCTTGTCTCCTGAGCGCGCCCCCAGCAGGCGTCCCAGCGGCGCTCGTGTGGACGACCCTCGCCGCGGTGGCGGGTCTGGCGCCGGCGGCGTTTCGCTCGGCATCGTGGGGGCGGGCGTTTCCGGCGCCGCCTGCAGCGGATCCACCACGGCGCGCTCGCCGTCGAGGAACGTCACATGCTGCGACACCGCCGCAGCCGGCACGGTGGCCGGCCTGTAGACGCCGAAAGCCCTCGGGCCCGACGAGGCGAAAGGCGAGAACATTCCCGGGATCGTGGCCAGCGCCAACTCGTTCACGGCGTCGGACAGGGTCCGTCCGAGCCTGGCCTCGTCGTCGTCGAAGACGCTGAGCCGCCAGAAGGCGGCGGCTTCCTCGTTGCTGGCAGGATCCGGCTTGTCGCTGCGCAGCACCCGTTCGGTCACTTTGGCGTAGTCGTGCGGGCCGTGAGGGCAGGCCCGCCAGAAAGCCTCATGCACCAGGGCTGCCTTGGCCTCTATGTCCAGGCCGGTGAGGGCGACGCTGACCTCGCTGCGGAAGCCGCCGGATTCGTTGGTGGCGACTTTGAGGGTCGCGGGCGGCGGCTCGCCTCTCACCGGGCCGACGGCGACGCGGTCCTCGGCGACCGGCGACAGCGAGACGGTGTCGAAGCGGGCGGTCACATCCGGGCCCAGATACCGCGGCGCGTCGATCTCGTAAAGCAGCTGCGAGGTGACTGTGCCGATCGTGACCGCGCCGCCGGTTCCTTCGTGCTTGCCGATCACCGACGACCCGTCCGCGGCGATCTCCGCCCACGGGAAACCGCAGCGGGCCATGCCGGACAGCTCGGTGAAGAACGAATAGTTGCCGCCTGTCGCCTGGGTGCCGCATTCGATGATGTGGCCCGCGGCCACGGCGCCGGCCAGCGCGTCCCAGTCGTCTCGGTCCCAGCCGTGATGCCAGGCGGCCGGGCCGCAGACCACGGCGGCGTCGGTGACTCTTCCGGTGATCACGATGTCGGCGCCCCGGTCGAGGGCTTCGACTATCCCCCAGCAACCCAGATAAGCGTTGGCTGTGATCAGCTTGCCGGTGTCGGCGAAGGGTTCGCCGGTGACGAACGACCGCAGCGTCACCCTGTCGGCCGCGTCCTCGGCGAGCCGGGGCATCAGGTCGTCGCCGTCCACGTAAGCGATCCGGGGACGCAGGCCCAGCCGCTGCGCCGTCTGCTCGACGGCCTCGGCGCAGCCGCGCGGGTCGAGCCCTCCCGCGTTGGACACCACTTTGATGTCCCGGTCGAGGCATCGGCCCATGACTTGCTCCATCTGTTTGACGAAGCTGCGGGCGTGACCGCCGCCGGGGCGCCGCGAGCGGGTGCGGGCCAGGATCAGCATGGTCAGCTCGGCCAGCCAGTCGCCGGTCAGAGCGTGGATCGACCCGCCTTCCACCATCTCGGACGCGGCCGACAGGCGGTCGCCGTAGAAACCCGAGCAGTTGGCGATCCTGATCGGCTCAGAGACTGCGTCGGGGGTTGCTGCCGCGTCGGGGTTTGCTGTTGTGCCGGGGGTTGCTGCCGCGTCGGGGGCTGTCATCGGCACGGACCGGACCGTCACTCGCCGGCTTCGAACACGAGCAACGGCGAGCCGTTGTCCACCTGATCGCCGGGCGCCACCAGAACCTGCGCCACTGTGCCGTCCGCGGGAGCGGTGACATGATGCTCCATTTTCATTCCCTCCATCACCACCAGCGTCGCCCCTGCTGGGACGCGCTCGCCCGCGGCGACCCTCACCTCGACGATCATTCCCGGCATGGGCGCGGCGAAGCCGCCGTCGGCCAGGGCGGTCTCGGGCGCCCCGAAGCGCGGCACGACCGCGACGGCGACCGTTTCGGCGTCGCCGGTGAGATAGACCCGGTCCCGGTCCTGCACAGCGGTGACCGTGTAGCGGACCTGACGGCCGTCCCATTCGAGCGTCAGCGTCTCGGGACCCCAGGCCGCGAGGCGCGCCGCGGCGACTGTGGCTTCATCGTCGCCGGAGCTGGCGCTCACCTCGAAAGAGCCGTCGCGCAGGGGCCGGTAGGCGACCTTCACCTCCACCGCGCCCGGGGCGTTTTCGACCGACAACAGCAGACGCTCGGCGGGGAGGCGCCCGTGGCGCCAGCCGCTGGGAGTCCATCCCAGGGTGCGCGCCTGCCGGCGCTCCGCGGCTTGCAGCCACATGGCGGCGGCGACCGCCGCCCGCCTGCACTGTGCGTCCGTCAGGACGGCCGAGCGGCTCGGGTCGACGCGCTCGATGAAGTCGGTGGTGGTGTCGCCGGCAAGGAACGCCTCAGTCCCCAGCACCGACGCCAGGAAGTGACGGTTGGTGACGACCCCGCCGACGTGCAGCCGCTGCAGCGCCAGCCTCAGCTTCGCGGCGGCTTCTTCACGGCTGGGGGAGTGAGCGATCACTTTGGCGAGCATCGGGTCGAAGTCCAGCCCCACCTCGCTGCCGGCGGCGACGCCGCTGTCCCAGCGGACCTCCGGCTGAGCCGCCGGCGCGAACGCGGCCAGGGTCCCGACGGCAGGCAGGAACCCGGCCGCGGAGTCTTCGGCGTAGAGCCTCGCCTCGATCGAGTGTCCGGCGAAGCTGATGTCGGCCTGGCTGTACCCCAAAGGCTCGCCTGCGGCGACGCGCAGCTGCTCGCGCACCAGATCGATGCCGGTGACCTGCTCGGTCACCGGATGCTCGACCTGCAAGCGGGTGTTGACCTCCAAGAAGAAGAATTCGCCGGTGTCGTCGTCGAGTACCAGTTCCACGGTGCCCGCGGAGTAGTAGCCGATCGACTCGGCCAGCCGGACGGCGGCGTCGCCCATGGCGGCGCGCAGCGTCTCGTCGACCGCGCTGGAAGGCGACTCTTCGATGATCTTCTGATGGCGCCGCTGAATCGAGCACTCGCGTTCGCCGAGATGCACGACGTTGCCGTGCTTGTCGCCCAGAACCTGTATCTCGATGTGGCGACAGCGCGGCAGGTATCGCTCCAAGAACACCGTGTCGTCGCCGAAACCGCCGAGAGCTTCTCGCCGCGCCGCGGCCACGGCGTCGTCGAGTTCGGCGGCGTCGAACACCAGGCGCATGCCTTTGCCGCCACCGCCTGCTGATGCTTTGACCATCAGCGGATAGCCGATCCCGGCCGCGTCGGCCGGGTCCTCGGTGAAGGGCAGCGTCGGCATCCCCGCCGCTGTGGCCGCGGCCTTGGCGGCGAGCTTGTCGCCCATCGTCTCGATGGCTTCAGGCGCCGGGCCGACCCATGTCATCGCCGCCGCTGCCACAGCCCTGGCGAAGTCGGCGTTCTCGGACAGGAAGCCGTAACCGGGATGCAGCGCTTCGGCGCCGACGGACCGCGCCGCCGCCACCACAGCCTCGACGTCGAGATAGCCGCCGGCGAGACGCACGGCCGCGTCCGCTTCGGCTACGAACGGGGCGTCGCGGTCGGCTTCAGCGAACACCGCCACGCAGCGCATGCCCATGCTCCGCGCGGTGCGGAAGACGCGGCGCGCTATCTCGCCGCGGTTCGCCACCAGCAGAGTGTTGATCGTCGTCACGCACGACTCCCGTTCTCACTGGCCGCCTCAGCATTCTGCAACAGCCGGCTTCGGCCGACGCGCTGTTCTTCGAGTGTCGGTGAGCCGGTGCTCACAGCCGGAAAACTCCGTAGCCGTCGGCGCCGGCGATCGGGGTGTTGTGAACCACCGACAGGCACATGCCCAGCACCGCCCGAGTGTCGCGAG
The DNA here is from genome assembly GCA_026708645.1 of Acidimicrobiaceae bacterium. Classification (GTDB taxonomy): domain Bacteria; phylum Actinomycetota; class Acidimicrobiia; order Acidimicrobiales; family Aldehydirespiratoraceae; genus Aldehydirespirator. The sequence continues at coordinate 101,878 of JAPOUM010000040.1, forward strand.
GGTCGATTATCCCGTCGTCGCTGATCGCGCCGGTGGCCCGCAGAGCCTGCGATCCCTGCTCCTGGATGGCTTCGGCCTGAGCCACGATCTCGGCGTCCGCCTCCTCTTCGAAGTGCTCCCCTCTGCGGGCCGCTCTGGCCCGGCGCACCTGCGACATCACTCCGGCGATTTGTTTGGGGCCCATCACAGCGATCTTGGCGGTGGGCCACAGCCAGGTGAAACGGTTGCCGAAAGCTCTTCCCGACATGCCGTAGGTGCCGGCGCCGTAGGAGGCGCCGATGATCACGGTCAGATGCGGCACCGTGGAGTTGGCCACCGCGTTGATCATCTGCGACCCTTTCTTGACCACGCCGTCCGCCTCGAAGTCGCGCCCCACCATGAAGCCGGTGATGTTCTGCAAAAACACCAGAGGGATGTTCGCCTGGTTGCAGAGCTGAATGAATGTGGCGCCCTTCTGGGCCGAGTCCGGGTAGAGCACGCCGTTGTTGCCGAGGACGCCCACCGGGTAGCCGCAGACAGAAGCCCAGCCGCACACCAGCGTCGTGCCGTAACGGGCTTTGTACTCCTCGAAGCGCGAGCCGTCTGCCACTCGTGCCACCACTTCGCGGATGTCGAACGGCTGACGCAGATCACGGCTCACGAGTCCCAGCAGATCCTCGGCGTCGTGTATCGGCTCGTCGGCGTCCATGGTCGCGCCGCCGACGGGTTTGCGCCGGTTGAGATGCGACACGACCTCGCGGCACATGCGCAGGGCGTCCATCTCATCGACCGCGAAATAGTCGCCCAGACCCGACACGTCCGCGTGCAGCCGAGCGCCGCCGAGCGTCTCGTCGTCGGATTCTTCGCCGGTGGCCATCTTCACCAGCGGGGGGCCGGCCAGAAAGATCTTGGACTGGTCGGCCACGACGATGTTGTAGTCGGACAACCCCGGCTGGTAGGCGCCGCCCGCGGTGGAGGACCCGAACACCACGCAAATCGTGGGGATCCGCATTCGGGAGAGTTCGATCATCTCGTAGAAGAAGCGGCCGGTCTCAGCGAAATGGGTGGTCTGAACGCCGCTTCCGCCTCCGCCGGTGAACTCTGAGCCGCCGCTCGAGTCGCCGCCGAGGCGCAGGTCGGCGCCCGCGGACTCCACGAAGCTCACATAAGGGATGCGGTTGTCTCGGGCGATCTCCAGCGCCCGCATCCACTTCTTGCTGGCGTAGGGGGTGAGCGCCCCGGCGAGCACGCTGGGGTCGTTGCCCATTATCACGCATTCGCTGCCGCCGATCACGCCGACGCCCACCACCATCCCGCCGCCCATGGTGTAATCGGATCCGTAGGCGGCCAACGCGCTGATCTCAAGGAAGGGGCTGTTGGGGTCGATGACGTTGGCGATCCGCTCCCGCACGGGCAGCTTGTCGCGCGCTCGGAGCCTTTCCATTGCCGCAGGCCCGCCGCCGACGTCGGCTTCGTCGAGCAGCCTGTCGATCTCGGCGAGCTGCTCGAGCATGTCGGAGCGGTTGCGCGCGAAAGCTTCGCTGCGCGCGTCCACAGCGGTCGTCAGTGCCGGCGCCAGGAGACTCGGTCGAGCCGCCGTGCCTGCCGCGGCGTCTGTCGCGCCGCTGCCGCTCACGGCACGCAACCGGCGAAAGTCGCTCTCACCGCGACGACATTACCGCAGCCGCGTCGCATGTCCGAACACGCGCGTCCGTGCATACGCCGCTCGGCCCTGCCATCCTTGTGGGCGTGACAGACGCTCCATTGCCCGACGCTCCATTGCCCGACACTGCGTTGTCTGATGCTTCATTGCCTGACACTGCATTGACCGACACGAGCCCTGCCGGCGGGGGCGAGGCGGACATCTCCGTGGTGGATTTTCATTTCGACGTGATCTGCCCCTGGGCTTACCAGACGTCGAAGTGGATCCGCGAAGTGCGGCGCCAGAACGGATTGCGCATCAACTGGCGCTTCTTCAGCCTCGAGGAGGTCAACCGCTTCGAGGGCAAGAAGCATCCCTGGGAGCGGCCCTGGTCTTACGGATGGTCGCTGATGCGCATCGGAGCGCTGCTGCGCCGTGAGAGCATGGACCATCTCGACGCCTGGTACGAGCGCTCGGCCAGAGCGCTCCACGAGCAGGGCCTGCGGGTTCACGAACCCGACGTGGCGCGACAGCTGCTGCAAGAGATCGGCCTCGATCCGGGCGTCGTCGACGCGGCGCTCGACGACCCGACCAGCCACGACGAAGTGCGCGACGAGCATGATCGGGTGGTTGCTTCCGGCGGCTTCGGCGTGCCGACGCTCTTCTTCGGCGAGCAGGCGCTCTTCGGGCCGGTGCTGATCGACCCGCCGGGCGGCGCCGAGGCGCTCGAGCTCTGGGACGCGGTCACCGCCTGGCTGCGGTATCCGCGTCTCTATGAGATTCAGCGGCCCAAGTCGCAGGCCGACGAGAACGCCATAGCCGAAGTCTTCCGCCCCTACCTCGAAGCACGCGACTGGGTGAGCATCAACCGCGGCGAGGTTTTCGAGTTCAAGAAATCCTGACCCGCTCCCTCCGCTGCCGGCGAGAGGCCGCTGCGCGGCGCTTCAGGGCGGGCGGAGCTGTGGTGCTTGGCGGTCAGGCGGCGGAGCGGGTTCTGCGCAGCAGCGGGTCGGCGAGCCTCAGAGCGCGGTCGGCGACGCGCAGCACACGCGCAGACAAGCCCTCGCTGTCGCCGTCTATGAGGTTGCCCATCACTTGCAGTGTGATGTCGGCGATGCTGTCTGAGGACATGGTCAGACGCAGCCCGTTCCTCAGTATCCAGGGATGTCCGATCAGCAGGCAGAACCGCCGGCCCGTGCTCAAGAAACTGTCGAAACGCTCGCCGAGGATGCGGTCGTAGCTGCTCGTCGCGGTGGCCGGATCGGCTAGGAAACGCTCGGCCAGCAGCATCCCGGACTCCAAGCCGTAGTCGATGCCTTCGCCGTTCATGGGGTTGACCAGGCCGGCGGCGTCGCCGACCGCGGCCCATCCGGCGCCGTGGCGCCTCGCAGCGCTCATCGGCAGGCGCCAGGCTCGGGGGCGTTCCAAGTAGTCGCCGAGGTCCCACTCTCGGGCCGACATGGCGCGGTAATCGTTCAACAGGCGGTTGAGGTTGAGGCTTCGGAAGCCTTTCATGGTGGAGGAGACGCCCGCGCCGATGTTGACAGTGCCGTCCCCGGCGGGGAACAGCCAGCCGTAGCCGGGCAGCCAGCTGCCTTCAGAGCTCTGCAGCGTGAGGCAAGCTTCCAGCAGGTGCTCGTCGTGGCGCGGGCTGGGCGCGTACGTCCTTATGGCGACGCCGTAGGGCTCTGTGGAGACCCGCTCGGCGCCGAGCATGCGGGCGGCCGCTCCGGGCGCGCCCGCGGCGAGCACCACCAGGTCGGCCTGCCAGCGGGCGCCGCCCTCGGCCTGCTCGACGCCGACCGCCGTTCCGTCGTCTGCGATGGTGGGCAGCACTTCGGTGTTCCACACGATCTCGGCGCCGGCGTTCTCTGCTGCTTTCACGAGGTGATGATCCAGGGCGCGCCGGGGCCAGACTGCGCCGTCCGCGCCGAACCTGTTGCCGTGCGGCCACAGCAGCTCGCGCCGCTTGGCGCCGGCGATCATCCGCAGTCCGGCTGTGTGGTGCGCGTCGTCGATGCAGACGCCGAGATCGCCGAGCGCGGTCACCGCTCTGGGTGTGAGGGCGTCGCCGCACGCCTTGTCGCGCCCGGGTGACCCCTTCTCGAAGACGGTCACCCGGGCGCCGCCCGCGGCGGCTTTGATGGCCGCGGCGGCGCCTGCCGGACCGGCCCCGATGACCGCAATGTCGCGCTTGATGGCCGCACTCATGGCCGCGCGCCGATGGTATTGGCGCCCGTCGTATTGACGCTCATGGCATTGCCCTGGTCTCTTGCGTCAGGCGTGCCGGCAGCTGCCGGGCAGAGCGTGATCGCCGTGGCCGTGCTCGTCGAGAACCATGGCCTCCCGGCTCGGATCGGCGCCGCCGCCGGCTGGGTCGCTCGCCAGTCGCTGACCGAAAGCGTCCCGCAGCCGCGACGGGGTCAGCACCTCCTCCGGCGTGCCCGCGGCCACCAGGCGGTTCGCCAGCAGCATCACCGAGTCGCAACTGCGGGCCTCGTCGAGATGATGGGTGGTGATGATCACGACCGCTCCTTCAGCGGCGCAGTCGCCCACCATCGTCAGGATGCGCTCCTGGCTGGGAATGTCGAGCCCGGTGATCGGCTCGTCGAGCATGATGACGTCGGGCTCAGCGGCCAACGCCTGCGCGATCCGCACGCGTTGTTGCTGCCCGCCGCTCAGCTCTCCGAAACTGCGGCTGCGCAACCCGTCGATGTCGAGGCGTTGCGCGGCTCGCTGCATGGCGGCGCGGTCTCCGCTTCGGAAGCGCCCCAGAAGGCCGCGCTTGCGGTAGCGGCCCATGGCCAGCACCTCGCCGGCGGTGACCGGCATCCAGTTGGCGGGGCCGTGCTGGCACACGTACGCAAGATTCTCGGACATCCCGCGGATGTTCCCCGAGCCGGGCTCTTGCAGCCCGGCCAGGCACTCCAGCAGCGTGGTCTTGCCTGACCCGTTGACGCCCATCACCGCGGTGGAGGTTCCCGGCTCGAAGCGGTGGCTGATCGCGGCGAGAGCGGTGACTTGATCGAACTGGACGGTCAACTCTTCGACCTCGACGGCCTCGACAGAGCGCCCGGACGCCCCGGTGAGCGGTTCGTTCGCTGTGCCGCCGGCGACGGTCGAGACCATGGGCGTAACCGTATCCGGCCCCAGAGTCGCGCGATCATGCGCGCATGCGCGCCGACAGCGCTCCCGACCTCGGCGCGGCCTGTGAGAGCAGCGAAGTCCAGCAGGAGCGGCGCGGTTGCAGCGTGAAGCGCTCTCACCTGTCTGAGAGCGCTCTAAGGTGGAGTCGAGTGTTCCTGACAGTGGGCATGCCTTGCAGAACCGAGGGTTGAGTTCGATGTCGATGCCGCAGCCTCCGCTCGAGCCCGCGGCCCGGTCCGCGCCTGAGCCGCCGTCCGGGTCGCAGTCTGAGTCGTCTCCCAAGGCTGAGACCCCCAAGAGCTCAACCCCCAAGACTGACTGGAACCCTCTGTTGCGCGGCGAGTTCGACAAGCCGTACTGGGGGCGGCTCCAGGATTTCGTGCGTGAAGAGCGGGCGCGCCACAGAGTGTTCCCGCCTCACGACGAAGTGTTCGCGGCGCTTCATCTCACGTCGTACTCGTCGCTCAAAGTGCTGATCCTCGGTCAAGACCCTTATCACGGGCCGCGGCAAGCCCACGGTTTGAGCTTCTCGGTGCGTCCCGGGGTGGCGCAACCGCCTTCGTTGGTGAACATTCTGCGAGAGCTCCAAGAAGACGTGGGCGCGCCCGCGCCCGGACACGGTTCGCTGGAACACTGGGCACGCCAGGGCGTGCTGCTGCTCAACGCCACGCTGACGGTCCGCGCGGGCCGCGCCGGCAGCCACCAGGGCCATGGCTGGGAGACCTTCACCGATCAAGTGATCCGCGCCGCCAACGACAAGGCCGAGCGCGTCGTGTTCGTGCTGTGGGGCGCCTCGGCGCGCCGCAAGAAGGCTCTGATCGACGAAGCCCGCCACGCGGTCGTCGAGTCGGTGCATCCGTCGCCTCTGTCGGCTTCGGGCGGCTTCTTCGGCAGCAGGCCCTTCAGTCGGGCCAACCGAGCTCTGGAAGCCGCGGGCCGGGTGCCCGTGGACTGGGAGATCCCCGAACTGGCCTAGCTGACATAGCTGAGATGATAGACATTGAGAAGATAAAGACAGATAAAGACTGAGACGATGGAAACCGAGACGATGAAAACTGAGACGATAGACAAAAATATGATTGACCCCGAGACGATGGAAACCGAGATGATGGGAACTGTGACGTGTGCCGGCTACAAGTCGGATGCGCGGGCGCGGCTGCCGGAACGAGCCGGCCAGGCCCATCTGTGGTTCATGGTCGACAGTCCCGTCGGGCCGGTCTTCGTAGCGCACAGCAACGGCTGGGTGTCGGGCCTGTTGATTCCAGCCGCGGGCCGTGACACCGACCCGGGACGCTTCGAGGAGTACATGCTCGACCAAGTGGGCGTGGACGTCGACCATGACCGGTGTCCCGACAGCGCCCTGACGGCCCGGATCGCAGGAGCGCTCGCCGCAGGACGCTGCGACGTGCCGCTCGATCTGTCGTCGCGGTCGGCTTTCCATCAGCAGGTGCTGCGAGCCGCGGCGCGCATCCCCTGCGGCGAGGTTCGCACCTACGCAGAGTTGGCTGCGGAGGTGGGGCGACCCAACGCGGCTCGGGCAGTGGGCACGGCCATGGCCCGCAACCCGGTGCCGTTGCTGGTGCCCTGCCATCGGGTGGTGCCCAGCAGCGGGGGAGTGGGCAACTACGGCTTCGGCAGCGACCTCAAAGCCAAACTGCTCGCCAATGAGGGAGTGACTCTCTGATCGGCGGACGGCGCGCCCGCGTCTGCGGTGTCCGGTCAAACCAGAGAGAGCTTGCGCGGCCGCCAAACCGGCCTGAGGGGCGCTAGGGGCGCGAGGGGCCTGGTCGGCGCGCCGGCGTGCCGGTCACAGCGCGGCCTGTGTGAGAGACGGCACTTTCAGCGCCAGCAGCTCGAGCAGCTCGTCGGTCAGCTGCGCGGTCTCCGAGCCTGTGAAGATCCGGTCGGCGCGATGGCGGTTGGGCTGCACGAAGTTCTCGTGCATCGGAGTGACAGAAGTCCGGAACTGTCTCAGGGCGTGTTCGGGAGTCCGCCCCCGCTCGGCGACGTCACGCTGGATGCGGCGCAGTCGACGAGTCTCCTCGGGCACATCCAAGAACACCGCATAGTCCAGCCGGGCAGCGGCCTGGTCGGAGTTGAGCAACAAGATGCCTTCCACCACCAGCAACCGAGCGGCAGCCACGTGCTGGAACCGGCCCGTCATGGTGTGGGTGGTGAAGTCGTAGACGGGGACTGCGACGTCGCGACCGCTGCTGAGGGCGTCGAGATGCTGCAAGAACAAGTCCGTGTCCAAAGAGTCGGGATGGTCGAAGTTGCATCGGCGGCGCTGCTCGAGGGTCAGATGAGCCAGATCGCGGTAGTAGGCGTCGAAGGCCAGGAAGCTCACAGACCGCGGGTCGCAGCGCTCCATCAGACGTCTCGCCAGAGTGGTTTTCCCCGAGCCGGAGCCGCCGCAGATCCCGAAGACGAACACGTCCACGGGAAGAGACTTTAGAGCACGAGCGAACAGGCGCGAGCCCGCAGGTCGAAGGCGGCGCCGAGCTTGGTTTCAGGCGCCGAGCCTGGTGCGTGCGTCCGCCGAGCGCTTCAGCAGGTAGGCCGGAACGGTCACGCCGTCGACCACGATGTCAGTCGGCGCGCCCGACGCGTCGCCGGCGTTGCCGCCGGACTCCTGCGTTCCTGCCGCCTCTGCCGGATCCTCGGCTCGCTGAGCCGCCAGTTCGGCTTGCCGCTGCTCGCGGTCGCGGGCATGCAGATAGCTCTCGTAGTCCTTGGCGCGGATCAGACAGGCATGATCGACGTGACCCACCACCCGACCGTCGCCGAGGCGCAACCAGTAACGATTCCAAGCGAAACCGTTGGCCAGAGCCACCTTCCCGGCGGTTCCCTGCGGCATTCCCGGCAGATCCGAAACGAGCCTCACCTTCTCGCCGCGTTTCAGGGCGCGTGCTTGCATCTGCCGTGTGGTTGGCGGCTCAGCGCTCAGAGTTCTCGGCGGCACCGCGGCACACGGTAGCGTGACAGTGCCTGACCTGCATGACACCCGGCCTGCGCGACAGGCGTTCCTCTCGCATCACCACCCTCAAGCGAACAGACGACCGACTGCAACGACGAACCGACTGCAACGACGAACCGACTGACGAACTGACCATCGACTGTCGAACTGACGACAAGGACGGGCCGACATGACCGAAACCCTCACGCCGCCGGCCGCTGACATCGACGCCGACACTCTGCGAGCCGGCGTCGTCGAGTTCTGCGCTCAGAACTGGGATCCCGACCTGACAGTCGAGCAGTGGTGGCGCCTGCTCGCGGAGTCGGGCTACGCCCATCCGATGCTGCCGTCCGCAGCTGGAGGCCTCGGCTACGGGCAGGATCAGGCTGCTCTGGTGTCGCTGGTGCTGGCCGAGCGAGGAGTGCTGGGCCCCCCGGGCGGCCTGGGGCGGATGCTGGCCGCGCCTACCATCGCGATCCACGGCGCCCCTGAGCAGATCCGCCGTTTCGTTCCGGAGATCCTCGACGGAAGAGTGGGCTGGTGCCAGCTCTTCAGCGAACCCAATGCAGGCTCTGATCTGGCGGGCCTGCAGTGCCGAGCCGAACGCGACGGCGACGAGTGGGTGATCACCGGCCAGAAGGTCTGGACTTCCGGGGGCCAGGTCGCCGACAAGGGCATGCTGCTGGCCCGCACCGATCCCGACCTGCCCAAACACGCGGGCATCTCCTGGTTCGCTTTCGACATGGACCAGCCCGGCGTGGAGGTCCGGCCCTTGAAGGAGATGACCGGCCACGCCCTGTTCAACGAAGTGTTCATCGACGAGGCCCGCGTGGCTGACAGCTCCCTGATCGGCGGGCTCAACAACGGCTGGAGGGTGGGCAACACCACCCTGATGGTGGAGCGGGCGTCGCTGGGATCGTCGGGACGCACGCCGCCGGAGGCTCTCCCGGGACCCAAGGGCGGAGCGTTGACGAAGCGGGCCGGCGACTTCGTGAACGCCGCCGACGGGGGAGCGTCGGCTTCGGGGGTGCCGCCGTTGGGCGTCAACTTGTGGTGGTGGCTGGTCGGCCTGGCGCGCAACAACGGCGCCATCAACAGCAGAGTGCTGCGCGAGGACCTGATGCGCCTCTACGGACTGATCGAGATCAACCGTCTGTCCATACAACGGGCCAAGGCGGCGTCCTCCAGTGCGGCGGCGCCCAACATCGCCAAGCTCGCCATGAGCGAGATGACCCGCGAATTCCGCGACATCGGGATGAGAGTGGTGGGCGCCGACGGGATGCTCTCCGGCGAGTCCGACGCCCAGACCAACGGCCACATCGCGGAGCTGGCCCTGTTCTCGCCGGCGCCGTCCATCTACGGCGGCACCGACCAAGTGCAGCGCAACATCATCGGCGAGCGAGTGCTGGGGCTGCCCAAAGAGCCGGGCCCCTCGAGGGACACACCCTTCAGCGAGCTGCCCAAGAACTAGTCGGCCAAAGCCGGGGCGTCGGGGCCGGGTCTTCAGGGCCGGGTATTGTGTGGCTATGAGCGATGCATACATTGTTGAAGCAGTCCGCACCCCCACCGGCCGCCGCGGCGGGGGGCTTTCGCAGGTACACCCCGCCGATCTAGGCGCCGCGGCCATCAGCGCGCTGCTGAAGCGCAGCGGCGTGGATCCCTCGGCCGTGGAGGACGTCATCTTCGGCAACCTCGACAGCGTGGGCCCCCACGCCGGTGACATCGCCCGCACCTGCTGGCTGGCCGCGGGCCTGCCCGAAGCGGTGCCCGGCGTGACCGTGGACCGCCAGTGCGGATCGGGCCAGCAGGCTGTGAGCTTCGCGGCCATGGGCGTGATGGCCGGAGTCCAAGACCTCGTGGTGGCCGGCGGAGTCCAGAACATGTCGATGGTGCCGATCGGGTCGTCGATGACGGCGTCGGCGCCGATGGGCCTGCCCGGCCCCTTCAACGACTCGCCGGGCTGGGTCGAGCGTTACGGCACCCAGGAGGTGTCGCAGTTCCGCGGCGCCGAGATGGTCGCCGAGAAGTGGGATCTCAGCCGCAGCGACATGGAGGACTACGCCCTGGAGAGCCACCGTCGTGCTGTGCAGGCCATCGACGAGGGGCGCTTCGACGCCGAGATCGAACCGCTGGCAGGCGTCACCTGCGACGAAGGCCCGCGACGCGACACGTCGCTCGCGAAGATGCAGTCGCTGCCGCCTCTCAGAGAGGGCGGGAGGGTGACGGCTGCGGTGTCGAGTCAGATCAGCGACGGCGCGGCCGCGTTGCTGATCGCTTCCGAGCAGGCTCTGCGCCGGCACGGTCTCGAGCCTCGGGCCCGGATTCATCACATGTCGGTGCGAGGCGACGATCCGATCTACATGCTGACCGGCCCGATCCCGGCGACCGCGCACGCGCTCGAACGCACCGGCATGAGCATCGACGACTTCGACCTGTTCGAATGCAACGAGGCTTTCGCGTCAGTGCCGATGGCCTGGATGAGCGAGCATGACGTGCCCCATTCCAAAGTCAACGTCAACGGCGGGGCGATCGCTCTGGGTCATCCGCTGGGTTGCAGCGGGGCCAAACTGATGACCACGCTGCTGCACGAACTGGAGCGCAGCGGCGGGCGTTGGGGCTTGCAGACGATGTGCGAAGGCGGCGGCCAAGCCAACGTCACCATCATCGAGCGCCTGTAGGCGTAGGCGGCTGCCGCCTGACGCTCCCATCGAGGCAGCGCATTGCCGTCAGCCGGCGCTACCGCCTGGGAAACGCCGCTGGGGCGTCACAGCTTGAACGATTAGCCTGAACGATTCAGCCTGGGCTGCACAGCCTGTCGGCGCTGGTTCCTGCAGGTCGGGGCTGGTTCAGGTGAGGTTGGCGTCCACCTTGCTCGACGCTTCGTCCTCGGTCACGTCCAAAGCGAACGACAACTCTGACACCAGCACGCTGCGCGCAGTGTTGTAGAGGTTCTTCTCTCCGGCTGAGAGCCCTTTGGCCCGCTCCCGCAGAGCCAGGTTCCGCACCACTTCAGCGACCTGGTAGACGTCGCCGGACTTGAGCTTCTCCTGATGGTTCTTGTAACGGCGCGACCAGTTGGCCGGCTCTCGCACGTCGCGGCGGGCCAGCACCTCGAAGAGGTCGTCCACGTCCTCGGTGCTGATGGGCCAGCGCATTCCCACGTCCTCGGCCTTGTCGGCGGGCACGGACACGGTCATGTCGCCGTGGGTCATGCGCAGAACCAGATACTCCCGTTCCTCGCCGAAAGTGGTGCGCTTCTCCAGCTTGATTATCTCGGCGGCGCCGTGATGCGGGTAGACCACCCGATCACCGACTTTGAAGCTCACCTCGGCCATGTTACCGATCAGCGGGAAGCTTTCCCAGCCCGTCGCAGGAGTGTCACGCCCGACGCGTCGCTGTCGCTTTCTTGGCCACTCTCTTTGCGCCGACTCAGATGCGTGGCGAAGTGCCTGGTACCTGAGTGTCACAGCAGGAGTGTCACAGCAGGAGTGTCACGGCCGGCGCGTCCGGGCACCTCGATCGCAAAGCGGGCGCCACGCAGGACCTGAGTGTCATAGCAGGAGTGTCACGGCCGGCGCGTCTCTATCACTGTTCCCAGACCGCTGAGGGCGCCGGCGGTGCGCGCCGCCGAAGCCGCGAGCAGCTCAGGATCCCTGGCAGCGTCGCCGGAAGTGTTGCTTGCAGCGTCGCCGGACACGTCGACGATCTTGAAATCGGAGCGGTCCACCCAGGTGGGCGTGTATGCGACGTCGCTCGCACGCCAGCTCCCGTCGACCGTCTCGCTCACCGTGAGATGCAGGATCATCCCGTCCTCCACCCCGACAGGGCATAGGCTGCAGGTGTCGGGCGACTGGTTCGACAAGAAGTTGCCCAGCCCGTAGACGAGGAACTCGCCGCCGATCTCCGCAATCGGCTGGATCACGTGAGCGTGATGGCCGAGTATCAGATCGATCTCCGCAGATGCCAGCAGCCGGGGCCCGAGATCGGTCTGCGTCTCGTCGGGCCGGATCGTGTAGTTCGGCCCCCAGTGCAGCGACAGCATCACGAAGTCGGCGCCGGCGGCGCGCGCCCGGCGGGCCTCCTCGATGATGACGGCTTCGTTGATGACGTTTGACAGGTGAGCCTCGTCGTCGTCCAGCGGGCCGTTGTTGAAACCGTAGGTGTAGGAGAGGTGGGCGACCGTGGCGCCGCCGGCGGGCACCAGAGTGACCCGGTCGCGCGCCTCGGCCGACAGCGCCATCCCGGCGTGGGACACGCCCGCCCGGTCGAGGGCGCCGACAGTGCCCGCGATCCCTGAGCGTCCGGCGTCTGTGGAGTGGTTGGAGGCCAGCGAGCAGGTGTCGTAGCCCGCGTAGGCGATCGCCTCGGCCAGTTCGTTGGGCACCAGGAACGCCGGGTAGTACGAGAGGTCGGCGTTGTTGGGCGACATGGGGCTCTCCACATGGCACACGGCCAGATCGGCCTGGCGGAGGACCGGCGCGACGCTCGCGAACATGGGCGTGAAGTCCCAGCCGTCTGAGGTGCGCGCCGCGTCGGCCACTGACTCATGGATCAACAGCTCGCCGGTGGCCGCGACGGTGAAAGACCGCGGCGATCCGGCGTCGGCGGATTCGGAGTTCGGCGCTGAGAGCCCCGCCGACGCCTGCGCAGCCGGCTCTGAGCTGTCGCCGTCGTCGAGGTCCACAGCAATCGAGAGGATCGCAGCGACGGTCAGCGCGGCGAACAGCAACCAGGCCACGCGGGCCTCGAGCGACGCCCGCGTCCGCGACTCAGGGCCCCTCGATGCGTCGGGTTGCATGGTCAAGCTGAGGCGATGTCGGATCGCAGGCCTCGGCCCGCTAGCGGCGCGCCGGTGAAACCCCCCGGCGAGCGGGCCGGGCGACCCTCGACGAGCACCCACTGGATGCCGACGGACTCCTGGGCGGGGTCGGCGATCGTGGAGCGGTCGCTCACGGTCGCGGGGTCGAACACGGTGATGTCGGCGTCGGCGCCCACGCTGAGGCGGCCCTTGCGTCGCAGCGACGGGCAGCGCCGCTCGAGCAGCCGAGCCGGCTGGATCGTCATTTTGGCCAGAGCCGCCGGCAGTTCGATCACTTCGCGTTCACGCACGTAATGTCCGAGCACCCGGCTGAAGCATCCGGTCGACCGGGGATGGTTGTTGTGGGAGCGCTCGAGGATGGCGTCGCTGCCGACCATCACGAAATCGGCTTGCAGCGACATTTCGACGTCGGCGGGCGGAATGGCGAATGCGGCAGTCAGAGCGTTGGCAGCGAAAGCGTCGGCGTAAGTCTGCTCGGTGAGCCGCTGCCCGGTTCCGGCCACTTGCAGATCCCCGTAGGTGATGCCGTATTTGCTCTGCCAGTCGTCGTAGCGAGCCGATCTCAGATAAGTGGCCCAGAACTCGTACGGATAAGCGCACGCCGTCATCGAAAGCCCCTCGGAGATCGCCGCGCCGATGCGCCCCAGCGCTTCGGCCATCACCCCGGTCCCGCCGGTCGAGTTGATGTGCTCGACGTGGACGTGCGCTCCGGTGGCTCGGGCGGCGGCGATCAGCTCGTCGATCGCTTGGAGGTTCGTGCCGGGTTCGAGGTTGTCCGAATATCGGGCATGCACGCACAGCGGGACGCCGTGCTCGGCCGCTATGCCCGCATGCGCCCGCAGGTCCGACGCAGTGGTGCCGGGCGTGTACTCGGGTTGCATGTGCAGGCCGATGAAGCCGTCGCGCAGGTCGGCGCGGGCGTCGGCGAGCATGGCGTCGAGAACGCCCTGAGGGGCGGCGTCGTAAGGTCCGAGGCTGCGCTCGATGCGTATGTGGGCGTTGTCGGACGCCCCGCCGAAATGCACCGGCGAGCTGCCGTCGGGCCTCGCCGCGAACCAGCTCTCGGCGCGGTCGTCCAAGCCGTGCATGCCGAGGTTGGCGGTGACGCCGTCGGCGAGCTTGTACCACTCGCCGTAACCATTGGGGCTGTAAGACAGAATGTCTATGAAACCCGGCGACACCACCAAACCGGTCGCGTCGATCACGGTGGCGGCCCGCAACTCAGGCGCGTCAGGGTCGACTGATATGGCTGCGATCGTGGCGCCGGCGACCGCGACATCGGCCAGATGGTCGAAACCCGTGTCAGGATCGATGACACGTCCGCCGACGATGGCCACGTCGAAGAGCTGATCGACGCTCCGGGCTGCGGTCGCGTCCAGCACCGGAACCTGCGGCGCCTCGCCGGGCTGCTGCGGCTCTGAGACGACCCTCACCGTCGTCGTGCTCGGCTCGGGCGCCTGAGCCTCCGGGGTTTGCTGCTGGTTTGCGCTGTGCTGCTGGGCTGCGCGGCCGTTCGGTCTCAGCCGGCGTATGACGGCGATGTTGGCAGCCCCGAAACCCAATGCCAGCAGCAGACGCCTGCGGGCGATAGATCCGCCGCTCGATCTAGCCGCAGTCACAAAAATTCAGGTTACCGGCGGCCAGAAAACTCCGAAGAAGCCGCCGAAACCGTCACGAGAGCGACGGACGCGGCATGCGGGCAGAGGACAGACGCGGCAGGCGCCTGAAGCGGTCAGGCGCGACAGCGTCCGGCGGCCACGCTGACAGTCAGACTGGCGGTCAGGCTGAGTGGGCGGCGATCAGGTCGTCGACGGAGTCCCAGCCGTCGAAGAGGATGTCGACGCCGTCGTTCTTCATGACCGAGCGGTTCCACGGCTGCGGCAGCAGCCAGACCGCCTTGTCGGACTCCGCCAGTCGTTGCACGCGCCTGGGAGCGTCGTCGATCCAGACGTCGGCTTGCACTCCCACGGGATCGTCGGTGAACACCAAGTCGTCCGCGCCCAAGTCCAGATCCTCTTGGCCGGCGAACCACTGACGGGCGATCTCGCGGGTTCTTTCCTGGTCGTCGGCGTTGCCGCCCACCAGGCGGTCTCGTCTGGTCACGGCCAGCACCCGGAACCCTGCGGATCGCAGTGCGGCGACGCCGCCGGCAACTCCCGCGACAGGCTTGAGGCGCCCCGCCATCGGAGAAAGCAGAAAATCACGGATCGTGGCGGACGGGTCGCTGACTCCCCACTCCGACAGGTCCCACGAAACGTTCAAAGCCAGCTGCCGGTCGGCCACAGCGTTGCGGGCGGCCACATGGGCTCTCAAGCCTTTGACCCAGTTCGCGATCACGCCGTCCATTGACGCGGCCACGGTCGGAGAGTTTGAGTTGGATGTTGCATTTGGTGCCGTCATGGCAGTCAGTGTAGAGGATTGTTCTCAAAATCTGAGCCTGCCGGCGCAGAAGATTCCGCTGAGGAGAGCCGAGACGAGCCGACAGACCGGCGAACCCGCTCCTTGAGAGGCGTGTCCTGTCCAGGGCAGTCCTGTTCGGGGGATGCGCCGGCCTGTTGGGCTGACCGGGCTGGTGTGAGAGCGCCCCCGGCGCCGCTAGCATTCCGGCGATGTCCAAGATCTGTCAGGTCACCGGCAAGAAGCCGCAGTTCGGCAAACAGGTGTCTCACTCGCATCGGCGTTCCAGCCGTCGCTGGGACCCGAACGTCCAAACCAAGCGCTACTACCTCCCGAGCGAGAAGCGCTGGATCAAGCTGAGGCTCAGCACCAAGGCCATCAAGACGATCGACAAGCGAGGCATCGAGAGCGTGGTCGCCGAGATGCGCCGCAACGGCCGCAAGGTCTGACGCTCCCAGAGTCGCACGCCAAGAGCCGGCACGACAGCGTCGAACACAAGAACTATCACAAGAACCTGCTGACACAACAGCGCCATACAAGAGCTATGCGAAGGAGGAGGCGATGGCCAGCGACAAGCGTCCCATCATCAAGCTCCGGTCCACCGCCGGCACCGGCTACACCTACGTGACCACCAAGAACAAGACCAACACGCGCCACCGCATCGAGCTCAAGAAGTACGACCCGGTGATCCGCAAGCACGTGGTCTTCAAAGAAGAGCGCTGAACGATCGCTGAGCCATCCGGACGCAAGCGCCGTCTTTGAAACGCCGACGCGCGGGCACGAAGCCGCGACCGTGGCGCTGACGGTCACGGTGCTCGGCTGCAGCGGCTCGTACGCGGCGCCCGGCAATCCCTGCACCGGCTATCTGGTGCGCAGCGGCACCACGGCGGTGCTGCTCGACTGCGGCCCCGGAACGCTGGGCCCGCTCCAGGAAGCGATCGACCTGGCCGACCTGGACGCCATCGTCATCACCCACTGTCATCCCGACCATTGGCTGGAGCTGCCGGTGATCCGCAACGTCTTCGTCTGGTTCGTGCCCCGCAGCGATGTCGCGGTCTACGGCACAGCCGAGACCAGAGCCATGGACCGGGCCGTCACGATGCTGCGGGAGGGCCGCATCGACCCGCTCGACTGGAACGTGATAGGACCCGCGTCGAGGCTCAGCATCGGCGATCAGCGTTGGAGTTTCGCTTTGACCGATCATCCTGTGGAGACGCTGGCGACCCGAGTCGACTCCGGGGGGCGCTGCTTCGCCTTCAGTGCCGACACCGGGCCGGGCTGGGATTTTCGCTCGTTGGGCGAAGGCATCGATCTGGCGATGTGCGAGGCGAGCCACGGCCGGCGCCACGAAGCCGCCGGCAGTCCTCACATGAGCGCGAGACAGGCGGCCGCTGCCGCTGCCGTGGCCGGCGCCGAGCGTCTGGTGTTGACGCATCTGCCGCCCGGATGCGACCCGGAAGCCCAGCGGTCCGAAGCCGCCGGCGTGTTCGCCGGAGAGTTGGAAGTGGCCCGCCCCGGACTGGTCCTGACAGTGTGATGCGCCGGCGGGTTGACGAGGCAGCGGGCCATGAGACGACGGCGTGATGAGACAGCCGGGTGATAAGACAGCGGGTTGATGAGAAGACGCGTAATGGGACGACGGCGTGATGAGGCAGCGGCGTGATGGGACAGCAAAGACGGGAACGACTATGACGGGACAGCTATGACGGAGACGATTATGACGGAGACGATTATGACACCACTGGATGCTTCCGGCAGGCGCAGCGACGGACGCAACCCCGACGAGCTGCGTCCGCTGCGGTTCGTGCGCGACTACACCACCATGGCCGACGGTTCGGTGCTGGTGACCTTCGGCGGCACACGAGTGCTCTGCACGGCCTCGGTCGACGACGACGTGCCCCGATGGATGCGCGACCGCGGCGCCGGTTGGCTGACCGCTGAGTATTCGATGCTGCCCGGCTCTTCGCCGCAACGGATAGCGCGCCGTGCCGGCGGACGGACCAAGGAGATACAGCGGCTGATCGGCCGCTCGTTGCGGATGGTCATCGACTTGCAGGCTCTCGGCAAATTCCAGATCACCGTCGACTGCGACGTGCTGCAAGCTGACGGCGGCACTCGCACCGCTTCGATATGCGGGGGGTATCTGGCTTTGCATGACGCGGTGACGCGGCTGGCACAAAAGGGCGTCTTGAGCGGCTCGCCGATGACGGGGGAGTGCGCGGCGGTGAGCGTCGGCCTGATCGACGGAGTTGCGCTGCTGGACCTGCCTTACCGAGAGGACTCCAACGCCGACGTGGATTTCAATGTGGTGATGACCGGAGACGGCGAACTGATAGAGGTGCAGGGCACCGCCGAGGGACGGCCCTTCAGCCGAGGGCAGCTCGACGAGTTGCTCGATTTGGCGGCCGGGGGCATAGCCGAGATCGTCGCCGCTCAGCGAGCCGTGCTGGCGACTCCTCCCGCACCCAGATGATCGAGCTGGTCTGCGCCAGCGCCAACCCCGACAAGGCGGCCGAGATGGCCGAGGTGCTGGAGGGCCGTGCGGTGCTGCTGCCCCGCCCCGACGGCGCGGGCGAGGTCGTCGAGGACGCCGACAGCCTGGAGGGCAACGCCCTGCTCAAGGCTCGGGCCGTGTGCGACTTCGCGGGCGCGGCGGCGCTGGCTGACGACACCGGTCTGGAGGTCGATGCACTGGGGGGCGCGCCCGGCGTTCGCTCGGCTCGTTACGCGGGGTCCGGCGCCAGTTACGCCGACAATCTGGCCCGGCTGCTGGAGGAGATGCACTATTTCGAAATGCCGCAGCGGACCGCCCGGTTCCGCACCGTGGCGGCGGTCTGTTTCCCCGACGGCGCCAGCGTCTCGGCCGAGGGCGTGGTCGAGGGTCTCGTCCTCGCCGAGCCCCGCGGCACCGGCGGTTTCGGTTACGACCCGGTGTTCGCGCCCGACGAGGCCGGCGGGCTCACCTTCGCGGAGATGGCGCCGGCCGCCAAGAACGCCGTGAGCCACCGCGCCCGAGCCTTGCGAGCCCTGCTGGCGATGCTCGAAAAGCCCAGCGTGCCCTAGTCTGGCCAGCCGTGAGCCGCGAGCGTCGCAGCCCTCCTGTGCTCCAGACTCGGAGGTTGTCCTGAACACGCCCTTCCAGAGGCTTGCGGAACAGCAGCCAGGGTTCCCATTTGGAGCGCGGCATGACTGTCATGTCGGCGAACTCTTCGTGAGCCTTCTTGGGTCGATCCCCGCCGCGCATCTTCATCACAAGACTCACGACCTCGCCCCGGCGCTCGAATTCGCCGGAACAGACCGCTTCCGCCACGATGTGGGAGATCAACGGGTTCGATGCCACGCACACATGCGCGCCGGGCACAAGCACCGGCAGCAGCGCATGAGCCCAAGCTGAGAAGAAACGCCTCATCTCGTTGTGGTCATTCGTTGCGAGTGTGGTGAATCGGGGGAGCGGGACCGCTGATGGCCGTCGAAGGCTGGGGGGGGGGGGCTCAGTTTGCCTGGCTGCGGTGATGACCTTGATGGCCTTTGGGTAGCTGGCAACGAGTTTGCGCTATCGGCATCCAGACGTTGCAATGATCAGCTGTCTGTAGAGAAGCGATGGGGAGAGTGGGGGGGCGCTTGTTCTTGCCTATGACTTCAGGAGTTCTTTGTTGGTCGAGAGCTTGTGAAACTTGTTCTGCTCGGTGCTTCAGATATGCGAGCGTCTCGGTTGCTGAGTGATCGAAAACACGATCAGCGGAAAGTCTGCCAGGTGATTTCAGTAGGCGTAGTATTTGAGTGGTGTCATGCCCTACCTCGGCGGTTCCATACCGCTGGGCGTGAAAGTTGAGTCCATCTTCGATTGTGAATCTGCGAGATTGATCGATGGCGGCAATGTCGATGTAGTCGCGCAGCTTCGGACGATACATGATCACGTCTAGTTTCATCGCTAGAAGATCCGGCAAGGATGCCACAGCGAGGCCGTCAATGATAACAGGAGCTGCGATTTGTTTCACGTATCCTGGGTTCTTACCCTGAAACAAAACTCTAAATATTTGTACGTCGACTCCGTTGATGGATGCATCCAATATACCGTCTTCAGATTGTCTGATACTACAACTCAGCTCGTGCGAAGCGCTCACGCGCGCGAGTTTTCTTGCTAGATGCCTGCCTGAGAAACTGGTGGTGGTCTGATAGTCAATGTCGAAAGACTGTCGATGCTGCAAAACGGTCGCAAGGGCTGTGCCGCCGACCACCACACCTTTCAGGCGGTTGACGGTGGCTGCTACCACCGGCCACGCCGCCCGCAGGTCCCGCGACAGCACTTGTCCATAACGGTCGATTTCAGGCACGGCTGCGCTGCTCGATGGCTAGATCGATTTCTATAGCGACTGTGCCGGTGGTATAGCCGCGCATGTTACGCAGATCCACCAAAGCTTCCAGCGGCGCATTTTGCAACGCCCAAAGTCGAGCCCACTGGTTGCGGGAACTGAGCATGGTCTCCGCCACGAGCAGCCCGTCTTCGGGTAGCCGTAGCTTGTCTGCGCTGGTGCCGGACCAGAACACGCTCCAGAACTCCGGCGGTACTTGGGTGGGTGGCGGCTCAGCCCGCAGCGGCAGCGGCTCATACGGGATCGCCATCAAGGCAGCAAGGGTCTGCTCCGTGAAATCCAGTCGCCAGACACGGATCTGTATTACTGAATATCCCCACTCTGCGACTGTCGGCACGCGTCTCACGAACCCGCCTTCTGTGAGGCGGCGCAGGCAACGCCGGACGTGACCAACAGACACGCTGGCCGTGTGAGCGATCTCGTTCGTTCCTGCTCCCTTCAGGTGATGGCTGCGTACTGCAGAGAACACTCGTCGTTGTGCTTCTGACCATTGCGCCCATGGCTCACCGACTGATGGGGATGCGTCGCCGCTCTCCAGAAGGGCAGAGAACCGGCGCACTCCCGGAGGCATTCCCGACCCTCGCAGGATGCGGCTCACCCGTCCGGCGGTGGCCCGGCTCACCCCCAGCAGCGCAACCATGCCTGCTGTGCCGTCGTCTTCGGCGTGGGCGGCGGCCCACCAGTCGCTCAGCGCGAGCTTCGACGCGTGGAGTTTGGTGCCGGTAGTGACGGTGAAACGGCGACGGCATCGCTTGCAGCGCCAACAGCGCCGAGCGCCGGACGACTGCTGCGTCACGCGGGTTTCGCCGCACAGTGGGCAGATGACCTGACCGTCGGGCCATCGCAGCGACACGGCCGCTGCTTCGACGCTGCCGGGAGCGTCTAGCGCCAGCATCGAAGCATCCATTACATCAGCGTAGCCGAGCAGCAGATTGCTGGACAATCTGCTTTACAATAAGCGCGCCAGAAGGGTGACGCACGAACAGAGGCCCGCGCGCACGTACACGCACACATACGCGTCAACCCCCACGCGGTTCGGTGCGGACGGGGGGATTCGAACCCCCACACCCTGGTGGGTACTGGGACCTAAACCCAGCGCGTCTGCCAGATTCCGCCACGTCCGCGAACTCTGTGCAGGCTAGCTACAGCCAGCCCGGCGTGTCGACGAGGACCGTCAGGCTGGCGCTGGGGGTTCTGCCGGCTTGCGGCGCCGGTAGCCTCGCGGCCATGTCGCCGCATTCGCATTCGCAGTCGCCCCCGCTCAGTCTCGCACCCGAAACGGTTGGATTCGAGAAGCCGACCACGGTCGCCGGACGACAGAGCGAGGTCTACGACCGACTGCTGCAGGACCGCATCGTGGTACTGGGATCCGACGTCAACGACGACATAGCCAACTTCATCATGGCGCAGCTGCTCTACCTGGAAGGCCAGGACGCCGCCAGGCCGATCTGGCTCTACATCAACAGCCCCGGCGGTTCGGTCACGTCCGGCATGGCCATCTACGACACCATGCAGTTCATCCAGCCCGAGGTCGGCACCATTTGCATCGGCCTGGGAGCGTCGATGGGGCAGTTCCTGCTGTGCGCGGGAGCGCCCGGCAAGCGCTACGCGCTGCCCCACGCCCGGATCATGATGCATCAGCCGCTCGGCGGGGTGCGAGGCCAGGCGACCGACATAGCCATCCAAGCCGAGCAGATGGCCTACACCAAGAAACTGCTGCAGGAGCGCATCGCGCATCACACCGGCCAGAGTGTGGAGCAGGTCGAAGCGGACTCGGACCGCGACCGCTGGTTCACGGCGTCGGAAGCCATGGACTACGGCATCATCGACCATGTCATCGTCAAGCGCGGAGAGATGCTCTAGCGCTTCGCGAGCCGCTGGTCGAGCTTCAGACGCCGGACGCCGCCAAGAGTTCCTCGACGGCGACGGCGGGCCCTTCGCTGTGACCGAACACCGCTGATCCCGCCACCAGCACGTTCGCTCCCGCCGTCACGGCGCCCGCGGCGGTGGCCGTTGAGATCCCGCCGTCCACCTCCAGGTCGATGCTGCGTTGCGAGGCGTCGATCATGCGGCGCACCTGCGCGATCTTCGACTCGACTGAGGCGATGTAGCGCTGGCCTCCGAAACCGGGGTTGACGGTCATCACCAGCACCTCGTCGATCAGATTCATGACCTCAGAGATGCTCGACGCCGGAGTGTGCGGGTTCAGGACCACGCCGCAGCGGGCGCCGGCCTCGCTGATCGCCGCCAGAGAACGGTGCAGATGAGGGCACGTCTCGGCGTGGATCAGCACAGTGTCGCAGCCCGCCTCGATGTAGAGCGGCGCCAGCTCGTCTGGCTTCACCACCATGAGATGAGCCTCGAAGCGCAGCTCCACCAGCGGACGGCACGCAGCCACCACGTCGGGCCCGAAGGTGAGGTTCGGCACGAACACACCGTCCATCACATCCCAATGCACCCGATGGGCGCCGGCCGCTTCGACCGCCCGGCACTGCTCGCCGAAGCGTGAAGCGTCGGCTGCGAGCATGGAAGGAGCGATCTCCACCGGCACGCCCGCAACCCTAACCGCGGCCCGGTCAGTGATCGCAGACGGCGCCGAGCCGAAGCCGCGTCCGCCCGCGCCCTGCCGTCACGCTCAAACGAGGCTCGGTCAGAGATCGCGGACGAAGCCGGCGGCGAGCCCGCCGACAGCGGGCCGCGCCGCAGCGATCCTGCCCGCTATCGGCGCCCGCAGCGATACCGTCGCGGCGTGGAGTTGCGAGTGACTGCCATGGCGCGTGACGGCGTGGGGGTGGCTAGAAGCCGCGACGGCCAAGTCGTGTTCGTCGAGGGCGCCCTGCCGGGCGAGCTGGTGAGCGCGGACGTGGTCAGCGTCGACCGACGCTGGTCCCGCGCCCGTGTCACCGACGTGCTCGAAGCGTCGCCGCATCGCGTGCCCGTGGCTTGCGAGCATCACCTGTCGGGCTGCGGGGGCTGCGACATGCTGCATGTGGACGCCCGCGCCCAGATGCAGATGAAGGCGTCGATCGCCTTGGATCAGCTGACCCGCTGCGGCGTCGACGCGCCCATGCCGGAGTTGCGAATGCTCGACGCCGACCGGGGCCGCACCACCGTGCGGGCCGCGGTGGTCGGCGGACGGGCCGGTTTCAGGGCCCGTTCCAGCCATGAAGTGGTGGTGCCCGAAGATTGCGGCGCCGTGGACGACCGCGCCGAGGAACTGCTGGTCGAAGGTCGTTACGGATCCGCCGAGAAAGTGGTCATCCGGGTGGGCGCCCGCACCGGCGAGCGGATGGTGGTGGTGGCCCCCAAAGCGGAGGAAGTCTCGGTGCCTGACGATGTGACGGTGGTCGGAAGCGACGAGCTCGACGCCGACCGGCGCGCCTGGATACACGAGGAACTGTCGGGGCGCCGCTGGAGGATCTCGGCGCGGTCCTTCTTTCAGAACAGGCCGGCGGGCGCCGAAGCGCTCATCGACGAAGTGTCCGAAATGGTGGAGGAGCTCGCCGACGACGGCCCTTTGGTGGACGCCTACGCGGGCGTCGGGCTGTTCGCGGGGACGCTCGGCGACGGCCGCAAGGTCACCGCCATCGAGAAGTGCGCCCACGCCGCCGCGGACGCACGGGTCAACCTGGACGAGAAGGCCAAAGTGCTGCGCATCCCGGTGGAGCGCTGGCGCCCCTCACCGGCCAGCGTGCTGGTGGCGGACCCGGCGCGCCCGGGGCTCGGCGAGGCGGCGCTGCGCCCGCTGCTGTCTTGCCGCCCCAAGCTGATCGTGTTAGTGAGTTGCGACCCGTCGTCGTTCGCCGCGGACGCGCACCGCATCATCGACGCCGGCTACAGGCTGGACAGATGGACGGTGGTCGACCTGTTCCCGCTGACTTCGCACATAGAGACGGTCACGGCCTTCGTCGCAGCCGCCTAGAACTCGGCGTCGACGGTGCTGCGGCGGCGCTGCGGGTCTGCTGCGAGCGCGATGGCGACGCGCTCAGAAGTGCCAGTCGTAGGGCGACCAGTCGGCGGAGCGCTTCTGGAGGAAGGCGTCCCTTCCTTCGGCCGCCTCCTCGGTCATGTAGGCCAGCCGGGTGGCCTCGCCGGCGAAGACCTGCTGGCCGATCAGCCCGTCGTCGGCGAGATTCAAGGCGAACTTCACCATGCGCTGCGCAGTGGGGCTCTTGGAGTTGATCTCGCCGGCCCATTGCAGAGCCACAGTCTCGAGATCGCCGTGAGTCACCGCCTGGTTGACCATGCCCATCTCGACGGCTTCGGCCGCTGTGTAGGTGCGCCCCAGAAAGAAGATCTCACGCGCCTTCTTCTGGCCGGTCATGCGGGCTAGGTAGGCCGAGCCGAAACCGCCGTCGAAGCTGGCGACGTCGGTGTCGGTCTGCTTGAAGAGGCCGTGCTCGGCGCTGGCCAGGGTCAAGTCGGCCACGGCGTGCAGGCTGTGGCCTCCGCCCACCGCCCATCCCGGCACCACGGCGATCACCACTTTGGGCATCATGCGTATCAGGCGCTGCACTTCGAGGATGTGGAGCCGCCCCGAGCGGCCCGCGTCGATGGTGTCGCCGCCGTCGCCTGAGGCGTAGCGGTATCCGTCGCGTCCGCGGATGCGCTGATCCCCGCCCGAGCAGAAGGCCCAGCCGCCGTCGCGGGGCGACGGCCCGTTGCCGGTGAGCAGCACGCAGCCCACGTCCGGGGTCATGCGCGCGTGGTCCAGGCAGCGGTAGAGCTCGTCCACGGTGTGCGGCCTGAAAGCGTTGCGCACCTCGGGGCGGTCGAAAGCCACTCTCACGGCACCCTGATCGACGGCCCGGTGATAGGTGACGTCGCTGAGGTCGTCGAAGCCTTCGACCGTTCTCCAAGCGTCAGGGTCGAATAGTTCTGATACCACGCTTCAACTCCTCCTGCACGAAGGCTGTGGCTGCGTTTTCAAGCTCCGGCGCGACAGCGGCCCGAGCGCTCGACGGCGCGGCTAGACGAAAGCCGAAGCGAACACCAGCGAAACGATCGTCATCACCTTGATGAGGATGTTCATCGAGGGGCCGGCGGTGTCTTTGAACGGGTCGCCGACCGTGTCGCCGACCACTGCGGCCTTGTGCGGGTCAGAGCCCTTGCCGCCGTGGGCGCCGGCTTCGATGTATTTCTTGGCGTTGTCCCAGGCGCCGCCCGCGTTGGCCATGAAGATCGCCACGGCGAAGCCGGTGACCAGAGCCCCGGCCAGGAAACCTCCCAGAGTGTCCACGTCGATGAAGCCGATGACGAGCGGCACCACCACAGCCAAGGCGCCCGGCGCCAGCATCTCGCGCAGCGAGCCCCGAGTGGAGATGGCCACGCAGGCGGCAGAGTCGGGCGTCACGCCGGGCTTGCCTTCCCGCAGCCCCGGGATCTCACGGAACTGCCGGCGCACCTCCTCGATCATCTTGTTGGCCGCCCGGCCGACGGCGTCGATGGTGAGCGCGGCGAACAGGAACGGCACCATCGCGCCGAGGAACAATCCGATGAAGACGTCCACCGAGCCGATGTCGAGGCTCAGTCCTCCGCCCGCGTTCTCGAGCGCCACCTCGAAGGTTTTGAACAGCGCCAGAGCGGTGAGAGCGGCCGAGCCCACGGCGAAGCCTTTGGCGATCGCGGCGGTGGTGTTGCCCAGCGAGTCGAGCGCGTCGGTCACTTCCCGCACGCTCGGGTCGAGTTCTGACATTTCGGCGATGCCGCCTGCGTTGTCGGCTATCGGGCCGTAAGCGTCCACCGACACCACCACGCCGGTGGTGGCCAGCATGCCCACCGCGGCCACGGCGATGCCGTAAATGCCGCCGAAAGTGTCGTCTCCGAGGGTCTGCTGTCCGCCCCAGTAGGCGACCAGCACGCCGGCTGCGATCAAGCCGACAGAAGCCGCCACCGAGACCATCCCGGCCGACACTCCCGACAGCACGGTGGTGGCCGGGCCGGTCTCGGCTTGCGCGGCGATGCGGCGCACCGGGCCGAAATGGTCGCTGGTCCAGATCTCGGCGACCTTGCCGATGCCCCAGCCGGCCGCTAGCCCGCCGATGACTGCCAGCGGCAACCCGTACCAGGCTTCGAACATGTCGCCGTCGCCGAAGAAGATCCCGCCCATGATCAGGGTGCCGACGACGGTGAGGATCATGGCCACCGTGGTGCCTCTATGCAGCTGACGGGACAGCGCCTTGACGTCGGTGCTGGCGCCGCCGCGCACCGCGAACGAGCCGATGATGGCGCCGATCATGCCCACGAAGGCGATAGCCATGGGGAACATCAGCAGGCGCATGTTCCAGTCTTGGCCGGCTGCTTCGGCGGTCAGCCCGAAGCTGAAAGCCGTCAGAGCCACCGGCGCGATGATCGAGCCCGAGTAGCTCTCGAAAAGGTCGGCGCCCATGCCGGCCACGTCGCCGACGTTGTCGCCCACAGCGTCGGCGATGGTCGCCGGGTTGCGCGGGTCGTCCTCGGGTATCCCGGCTTCGACTTTGCCGACCAGGTCGCCGCCCACGTCGGCGGCTTTGGTGTAGATGCCTCCGCCCACACGAGAGAACAGGGCGATGGAGCTGGCGCCGAGCCCGAAAGCTGTGAAGATCTCGAAAGCGTCGTCGGTTCCGATCCATTCCACGAACAGCAGATAGGTGAAGGTCAAGCCCAGAAGCGACAGTCCGGCCACCGAGAAGCCCATCACCGCACCGCCTCGGAAGGCCAGCGGCAGAGCTTTGGAGGGTCCTTCGATGGCGGCGTTGGTGGTGCGGGCGTTGGCCATGGTGGCGACGGTCATGCCCGCATAACCGGCGCCGGCCGACAGCGCAGCTCCGAGCAGATAGCTCAAGAACGACAGCGTCACCCCGGTTATCAGCGGGATCAGCACGGCCATGACCACCACGAAGCCGGCCACCCAGGTGTACTCCTGGCGCAGGAAGGCCCGTGCTCCGGCCTGGATCTGCTTCATGATCGAGACCATGCGTTCGTTGCCGGCCGGGGCGGCCGACACTTTGCGGTAGTAGAAGACCGCCAGAGCCAGCGCGGCCAGCGCGGAGACCAGCGCGATGTAGGGGATGGCTTGCAAGGGACTGCTCCTGTCGTGGGGGATTCGGGGCGTGCGGGTTTCTGTCGTGTGGTTTCTGTCGTGTGGTTTCTGGGCGCGATGCTCGTGTTGCGACGCTTCGAGACGACGGATCAGCCTACTGTTGCATGTATGTCCCTGTTGCGTATATGGCCTCACCCATGGCCTCAGTGTCAGACGCCGCCTCCGGCATGACCGGCACGGCGCGCCGGCAGCGCCCGCGGGGCAAGGCCGCGCTTCGTGTTGCCATGCGAGACCGGAGAGCCCGTTTGAGCCCTGCCGAGACGGCCGCGGCCGGGGCGGACGCGTCACGGCGACTGCGGAGGCTGGCGGCGGTCGCCGAGGCTCGCTGCTTGGGGGTTTACGGGGCGGAGCGCGGCGAGGTTCCCCTGGACGCGCTCCTGGCGCGGCTGGGCCGGGCGACGCTGACGCTGCCGCGCGTGGCGGGCGACCGCCTGGAGTTCGTCGCCTGGCGGCCCGGCGAGCGGGTCGCACGGGGGGCTTTCGGCATCGCTGAGCCGGTCGCCGGGGAGGTGGTCGACTTGGCGGACCACGACGTGGTTCTGGTGCCGGTGGTCGCTTTCGACGAGCGCTGTCGCCGTCTCGGCCAGGGCGGCGGGTTCTACGACCGCGCCTTGGCCGGCTCTGCCTTGCCTGGTACTGCTTTGCCTGGCTCTGCTTTGCCTGGCTCTGCTTTGAGTGATCCTGCCTTGAGTGTCCGCGCCTTGACAGACCCTGACTTGGCCAGCCCTGACTTGACAGGCCGGCAGGTCGATGCTGCGTCCGCTGCGGCGCCGGCGGGGCCCGAGGGGGAGTCCGCGCCGCGGGCCGTGCCGGAGACCGGGCCGATAGCCGTCGGGGTGGCGCACTGGTTCCAGCGCGTCGCCAGGGTGCCGACCGACGACTGGGATGTGGCGCTCGACGCTGTGGTGACCGACCGCGAGACGCTGATCTCGCCGCAGGGACGGCTCGCGTGAGCCGCGTCGGACGCGCCGTGAACGCCCGGGTCTGGCCGACGCCCGGCCCGACAGGCTAGAACATAGCTGTGAACGTCATAGTCGTGGGCGCAGGCGAGGTCGGGTCCTACGTGGCCGCCCGGCTCAGCCATGAGCGCCACAACGTCTCAGTGGTCGACACGCATGCGGGCCGGCTGCGCCAGCTGGCGGGCGAAGTGGACGTGCTCACCGTGGAAGGCAGCGGCACCCACCCCAGCGTGCTCAAAGACGCCGGCCTCGAAGGCTGCGATCTGGTGGTGGCGGTCACCAGCAACGACGAGGTCAACCTGGTGATCTCGCTGATCGCCAAGCAGCGGGGCGTCGGCAAGACCATCGTGCGGATCGAGGCCGAGGAGCTGCGCAGCCGGGCGTCGGCCGAGCTGCGCCAAACCTTTCAGGCCGACTTGGTGATCGACCCCGATCATCAGACCGCCGAGCGGATCCTCAACCTGCTCGACTTCCCCGGCGCCTCGGAGATCGCGGTGATGGCCCACGGCGAGGTCATAGTGATCGGCGCCCGTCTCATGGGGGGCGCTCCCATAGTCGGGCGCAAGCTCTCGGAGATAGCAGCCGACTACGAGCCCGACTGGGAGTTCATGGTCGGGTCCATCTCACGTGGCGAGGACACCTACATCCCTCGCGGCGACTACACCCTGATGCCCGACGATCTGGTGCGCGTCGTGTGCGAGCGCCGCGCCCGCCGCCGGGTGGCCCGGCTGCTGGGCCTCGGCGACGGCTCGGTGCGCCGTGTGCTGCTGCTGGGCGGCGGGCGCACCGCAGAGATCCTGGCGTCGCGTCTGGTGTCGCGCGGCGTCGAGGTGGTGGTCGTCGAACGTGACGAGTCACGGGCGCGAGTGCTGGCTGAATGCCTCGCCGCGGTGCAGGTGTTCCAGGGAGACATCACCGACGCGGGCCTCCTCGAAGAGACCGGGCTGAGCCGTTTCGATGTGGTGGCAGCGCTCACCGGAGAGGACGAGGCCAACATCCTGGCATGCCTCTACGCCAAATCCGTCGGTGCTTCCGAGACCATCGCAGTGGTCCACAAGCTGGCGCTGCTGTCGCTGCTGGGCTCGGCCGGCGTGGATGTGGCCCTGTCGCCTCGCACCGCCACAGCCGACGGCGTGATGCGTTTCGTGCGCGGCGACGTGGCCGCGGTGGCGACCTTCCTGGAGTCCGACGCCGAAGTGCTGGAACTGGAAGTGGCGCCGGGCTGCGCCGCGGACGGCGCGGTGGTGAAAGACCTGAACCTTCCCAAGAGCGTGCTCATCGGCGCGATAGTGCGCGACGGCAAGCCTCACATCGCCCGCGGTCGCAGCCGGCTGCGGGGACGCGACCATGTGGTCGCCTTCGCCACCCCGGACTCGGTGCAGGAGGTCCGTCGGCTGCTGACGTGCGACGGTTAATCCGTTCGGGCCGCCGTTCGGGCCGCCGTTCGGGCCGCCGTTCGGGCCGCCGACCGGCTCTGGCTCTGCGGCGCCCCGGCGCCATGCGCCGCGCCCGGCCGCTGCTGGGCGCGGCCGCCGAACCGTCGACCGCGCGAATCGTGTCGTGGCCGCTGGCGGCTGTCGCGGACACGGGCCTGACTCTGGGGCTGGTCACCACGGCGTGCGGTCTGGCCGGATTGGGCGACGACAACGCCGACGCTGCCGTCATCGTCGGGGCGGGCCTGGCCTGCGCCGCGGCGGCTTTCGTCGCCCGGCGCAGAGTGGCGCCGCCGCCGCTGCCCGGTGCGGGCCGCGTCTTCGCCGGCATCGGCATGCTGTGGACCGCTCTGGTGCTGTTCGGCGCGGCGCTCTATGCGGGCAGCGGCACGCTGACGCAAATAGATGACGCTCTCGTCGAATCTGCTGCCGGTTTCACCACCACCTCGCTGACTCTTCTGGACGCCGCGGAGACGTCGCGCAGCGTGCTGCTGTTCAGGTCGGCCAGCAGCTGGGTGGGCGGGCTCACGGCGGTGATGATCGCAGTGGTGACGCTGCCCACAGTGCTGCGGTCCACTTCGCTGATCGGCTACAGAACCCAGAGGCGGGGCTTCGACCTCGTGCCCAACCCCAGAGTCGGCACACGCCGGGTGCTGCTGATCTACTGCGGTTTCACGGCGCTCTGCTGGGCCGCCTACCTGCTCACCGGCCTCGGATTCGTGGATGCTCTGGTGCTGGCGTCGGGCACCGTCTCCACAGGCGGCTTCACCGGCAGGGCCGACTCTCTGGCGGGCTTCGGCTTCGGCGCCCAGCTGGTGGCGTTCTTCGGGATGCTGTTGGCGGGGGCCGGGGTTTTCGTGATCTGGTGGATGGCGCGCGGCCGGCTGAGGCCCCTGTGGCGCTCGGGCGAGCTGCGGGCCTTCCTGGTGCTGTTGGCGTTGGCGACGCCGGCGATGGCACTGCACAGCGGAGTCGGCTGGGGCGAGGCCGCCTTCATGGCTGTCTCGGCGATGAGCACCACCGGCTTCGCGGTGAGCGACTGGACCGTGTGGGGCACCGCCGCCACGGTGGTGCTGCTGGCCGGCGCGGGCATCGGCTCGATGATGGGCTCTCCCGGGGGCGGGCTGAAAGTGATGCGTGCCCAGCTGTTGATGGGCGCCGCCGGAGGCGAGCTGAGACGCCAGCTCGACCCTCGCGCGGTGGTGCTGGTGCGGCGCGACGACGAGACCCTCACCCAGCGCACCCTCGACCGCTTGGGCGGGCATCAGATCGCCTATGTGACCCTGGTCGGCGCGGGGGCGATGCTGCTGGGCGTGGCTGGAGGCACGCTGGTGGGCAGCGTCTGGGGCTCGGTCAGCGCCGTGTCCACATTCGGGCCTGCGATGGGCGAGATCGGGGCTTTCGGCCAGCTGTCGGGCGTGGACCGGCTGGAGCGGCTGGCTCTGGCGCCGGTGATGATGGCGGGGCGCATGCCGGTGCCGTCGGTGCTGGCGGGCATCGGCCTGCTGCTGAGCTTGTGCAAGGCGGCGCTGTGGCGCGGACGCTACTGGCGCTCCGGCGCCGTGGCGCGCCTGCGTGGTGAGCCCGCGTCTCCGCAAGCCGCCGAGCAGCAGCGCTCCGACGCTGAGCAGCTTGCGGAGGACGGGTCCGCGGGCGCGCGGTTCGAGGGCCGCAGTGGCTAGCGACCCCGGCCGCATCCTGGCGGGCCAGAAATGGTGCAGGACCAGCGTCAGCGGCGAGCCGCCGCGTCTCGACCGGTTCCGCAATCGTCGGCGCTTCCAGTCCTCCACGCTGAACGTCACCGGGATCTCGCTGACGGCGGTGTCGGCGGGCCTGCTGGCCTGCACGCTGCTGGAAGCTCTCAGCAGCGACCGCGACACCGCAGCGTTGTTCGCGGCGACTCTGCTGGTGGGCGCCACAGGGGCGCTGCTGTGGTGCTTCACCGAGCCCGGAACCCTGCGCATGCGTCAGATCTTCGCCACGGTGGGCTGGACCTGGATGCTCACCACGCTGCTGGGCGCTGCGCCGTATGTGCTGGCCGGCACTTTCGCTGTGAGCGGCGCCGGTTTCGTCGAGCAGGTCGTGAACAGCGTTTTCGAGTCCGCGTCCGGGTTCTCATGCACCGGCGCCACGGTCATGACCGATTTCGACAACGCCGGCAGCGGCCTGATGATGTACCGCCAGCTCACCCAGTGGTACGGCGGCATGGGGGTGGTGGTGCTGGCGGTGGCGGTGCTGCCGTTCCTGGGAGTCGGCGGCCTGGAGCTGATCTCGGCCGAGGCCCCCGGCACTTCGTCTGACCGTTTGACTCCCAGAGTCAGCGAGACGGCGCGGCGGCTCTGGGTCGTCTACGCCGGTTTCACAGTGTTGTCGGCGGCGGCGCTGTTCGCGGCCGACGGCTTCGCTTCGCTCTATGACGCTGTGGCGCACGCTCTGACGGCGGCGTCCACCGGCGGCTTCTCGCCGCATCCCGACTCGATCGGCCATTACGACAGCGCCGTCGTCGAGACGGTGGTGATCGTGTTGATGATCCTGGGGGGCACGAGCTTCTCGCTGCACTGGCGGGCGCTGGCGACCCGCGGCCTGCCTTACTGGCGCAACAGCGAGTTCCGTTCGTACTTGTTCGTTCTGGGCGTGTTCTCGCTTGGGGTGGTGGCGCTGCTGTGGCTCGACGACGGCATGGCTTTCGTTTCGGCGTTGCGCGCCGGGTTTTTCAACGTGGTGTCGCTTGGCACCAGCACCGGCTTCGGCAACGCCGCCGGCAGCGCCACGGCGGGCGACTATGTGACCTGGGTCGCCGGAGCGCAGCTGCTGCTGCTGTTTCTGATGGTGGTGGGAGGCTGCAGCGGATCCACGGCAGGAGGCATCAAGGTGATGCGAATGCGGGTGCTGGGCCTGCTGATGGTCCGTTCGGTGCGCAAAACCCAGACTCCGCATCTGGTGATGCCGGTGCGGCTCGGTCGTGACGTGATCGCAGAGAGCGTGGTGGCGCGGGTGGCCGGCTTCTTTCTGCTGCATTTCTTGATGATGATCGCCGGGCTGCTGACAGTCACCGCGCTGGGGGGAGAGCTGGAAGCCTCGCTCGGCGCGGTCGTCTCGGCTTTGGGCAACATGGGCCCGGCGCTGGGAGAAGCCGGCCCGACCGCCAGCTACGCCGAAGCTTTCAGCCTGCCGGCGCGGCTGGTGCTGGCCCTGCTGATGATCGTCGGGCGCCTCGAGATCCTGCCGATACTGCTGGCGTTCGTGCCGCACGTCTACCGCGCCCAGGCCCTCAGGCGTGTGATCCGCCGCTGAGCCGGTCGTGCCGTCTGTTCCGGCTGTGCCCGTTGATCGGCTGCGCAGCGGCTCGCAGCTGTTCGGCTGTTCGGCTGCTTGGCTGTTCGGCTGTTCGGCGGATTAGCCGAGACTGTGATCCGCCGCTAGCCTGACGGACGCGTTTCTAGCGGTGAACGGCCAATGACGTCCCTCCCGCCGCCGTGCTCAGCCGCGGCTCGCAGCATCGCTTCTGACGGGAGACGCAGTCAATCGCAGCCGAGACAACGCGAGCGTGCCCATGTCCGCCGACCCCGCAGCACCCCAGAGCCCAGGCGCTAGGCGTCAGGGCCTCTACGACCCGGGCAACGAGCACGACTCGTGCGGGGTCAGCTTCGTCTGTGACATCAACGGTTCGGCCTCGCACAAGGTCGTGTCGCTGGGGGTCAAGGCGCTGTGCAATCTGGAGCACCGCGGCGCGCTCGGCGCCGACCCGCTCACCGGCGACGGCGCCGGCATCCTCATCCAGATCCCCGACCGCTTCCTGCGCGACGTGGTCGACTACGCGCTGCCGCCGGCGGGGCACTACGCCACCGGCATCGGCTTCCTGCCGCCGGCGCCCGGCGACGCCGACAAGGCGGCGGCGGAAGTGGAGCGCATCGTCGAGTCTGAGGGGCTCGCGGTTATCGGCTGGCGTGAAGTGCCCGTCGATGTCTCGGTGCTGGGCCCCGGCTCGCGTGCGGCCATGCCCAGCTTCCGGCAGATCTTCATATCCGCTGAAGCCGCCGGTGGAAGCCTGGCCGGAATCGAACTGGACCGGCGCGTCTATCTGGCCCGCAAGCGCATCGAGCACGAGATCGGCCCGGTCGCCGCCGCAGCCCCGAGCGCGGACGCCGGCGCCGAAGCCGCCATCGGCAACGCCGCACCGGCTCACAGCGGCGTCTACTTCCCGAGCCTCAGCTCCCGGACCCTCGTCTACAAGGGGATGCTCATCTCCAGCCAGCTCACCTCCTTCTACTCGGATCTGCGAGACGAGCGGGTGACGAGCGCGCTGGCGCTGGTGCATTCGCGCTTCTCCACCAACACCTTCCCGTCGTGGCCTCTGGCCCACCCCTACCGGATGGTCGCACACAACGGCGAGATCAACACCATCGCCGGCAACCGCAACTGGATGCAGGCACGCGAGAGCCTGCTGGCGTCGCCGCTGCTGCAAGGGCTGGAGCGAGCCTTCCCGATATGCACTCCCGGCGCCAGCGACACGGCCGGCTTCGACGAGGTGCTGGAGCTGCTGACCCTGGGCGGCTGCTCGCTGGCCGAGGCCGTGCTGATGATGATCCCCGAGCCGTGGGAGCACCACGCCGAGATGAGCCCCGAGCGCAAGGCCTTCTACCAGTTCCAGGCCGCGAGGATGGAGCCCTGGGACGGCCCCGCGTCCATCGCTTTCACCGACGGCGCCATGATCGGCGCGGTCCTCGACCGCAACGGCTTGAGGCCGTCGCGCTATTCGGTCACCAGCGACGGTCTTGTGGTGATGGCTTCTGAGACCGGCGTCATCGACTTGCCGCCCGCCTCGGTCGTCGAGAAGGGCCGGCTCCAGCCGGGTCGCATGTTCCTGATCGACACCTCCGAGGGCCGCATCGTGCGCGACGACGAGATCAAGGACCGGCTCGCGAAGGCGCGTCCCTACGGGCGGTGG
The DNA here is from genome assembly GCA_026708645.1 of Acidimicrobiaceae bacterium. Classification (GTDB taxonomy): domain Bacteria; phylum Actinomycetota; class Acidimicrobiia; order Acidimicrobiales; family Aldehydirespiratoraceae; genus Aldehydirespirator. The sequence continues at coordinate 135,612 of JAPOUM010000040.1, forward strand.
CTGGAACAGAACCTGGTGCGGCTCTCCGATCTGCCGTCGGTCGAGGAGATTCCTCTCCGGGAGGCAATGGATGATGAGGCGACGCCTCGCGAGTCCACGACGCTGCTGCAACGTCAGCAGATGTTCGGCCACACCCATGAGGAGCATCGGCTGCTGCTGGCGCCCATGGCCCGCGACGGCAAGGAGGCTCTCGGGTCGATGGGCAACGACACGCCGCCCGCGGTGCTGTCGGATCGCGCCCGTCCGCTCTACGACTATTTCAAGCAACTCTTCGCGCAGGTCACCAACCCGCCGCTGGACGCGATCCGCGAAGAGCTGGTGACCTCGCTCTACGCGAGGGTCGGATCCGAAGCCAATCTGCTCGACGCTCGGCCGTCGTCGTGCGGCGTGGTGCATCTGGACACGCCGCTGCTCAGCGACTCGGAGCTGCTCCAGCTGCGCAGCATCGGCGCCTCCGGGACCTCTTCTGGGGCTTCCGAGGCCTCTGGGGCTGACAGTGCCGAGAGTGCCGACAGTGCCAACAGCGAGAACAGCCTCAGCGCGGCGGTGCTGCCGGCGTTGTTCGCGGTGGACGAAGCAGGCGACGGCCTGCGCGAGGCGCTCGAAGAGCTCTGCGAAGCGGCCTCCGAAGCCATCGAGTCCGGCGCCGGCATCCTGATCGTCTCCGACCGCGGCGGCGACCGACGGCTGGCGCCGATACCGTCGCTGCTGGCGGTCTCGGCCGTTCATCAGCATCTGGTGCGCGAGCGCACCCGCACCCGCGTCGGTCTGATCTCAGAATCCGGCGACGCCCGCGAAGTCCATCATCTGTGTCTGCATCTGGGCTACGGCGCCAACGCGGTCAACCCCTACCTGGCGTTGGAGACGGTCGCCGACATGGCCGACCAGGGCCTGCACGGACTCGGCAACGACACCTCGGCGCAGGCCGCGCAGGCGAACTATCGCAAGGCAGCCTGCACCGGGATCCTCAAAGTGATGTCGAAGATGGGCATCTCGACGGTGGCTTCCTACACCGGCGCCCAGATATTCGAGGCCGTCGGTCTCGGCTCGGAGCTGGTCGACAAGTATTTCACCGGCACGGCCAGCCGTCTGGGGGGCATCGGCATCGACGAGATCGCGGCCGCAGCGGCGCAAAGGCATCAGCGGGCTTTCGGGGATCTGTCGAGTCGGCGGGCGCACCGCACCATCGAAGCGGGCGGCGAATACCAGTGGCGCCGTGAAGGCGAGCATCACCTGTTCAACCCCGAGACCGTGTTCAAACTGCAGCACGCCACCCGCGAGGGGCGCTTCGACGTCTTCGGTGACTACACCGCTGCGGTGGACGACCAGTCCAGCCGTCTGGGAACGCTGCGCGGGCTGTTCCGTCTGCGTCTCGGCGAGCGGCCGCCGGTGCCGCTCGACGAGGTCGAGCCGGTCGCGTCGATCGTCGAGCGTTTCGCCACCGGCGCCATGAGCTACGGCTCGATATCGAAAGAGGCGCACGAGACTCTGGCGATCGCCATGAACCGCATCGGCGGCAAGTCGAACACCGGCGAAGGCGGCGAGGACTCGGATCGTTTCGTTGCCGACGCCGCGGGGGACTTGCGGCGCAGCGCGGTCAAGCAGGTCGCCTCGGGCCGTTTCGGAGTGACCAGCGAATACTTGGTCAACGCCGACGACATCCAGATCAAGATGGCTCAGGGCGCCAAACCCGGCGAGGGCGGGCAGCTGCCGGGCCACAAGGTCTATCCGTGGATCGCCAAGACCCGCCATTCCACGCCCGGGGTGGGGCTGATCTCGCCGCCGCCGCATCACGACATCTACTCGATCGAGGATCTGGCGCAGCTGATCCACGACCTCAAGAACGCCAACCCCGCGGCTCGTATCCATGTGAAACTGGTGGCGGAGGTGGGTGTGGGCACGGTCGCCGCCGGAGTGTCGAAAGCCCACGCCGACGTCGTTTTGATCTCCGGCCATGACGGCGGCACGGGAGCGTCGCCTCTGACCTCGATCAAGCACGCCGGGGTTCCCTGGGAGCTGGGCCTGGCCGAAACTCAGCAGACGCTGCTGTTGAACGACCTGCGCGACCGCATCGTGGTGCAGGTGGACGGCCAGCTCAAAACCGGTCGGGACGTGGTGATCGCCGCGCTGCTCGGGGCCGAGGAGTTCGGTTTCGCCACCGCGCCGCTGGTGGTGATGGGGTGCGTGATGATGAGGGTCTGCCATCTGGACACCTGCCCGGTGGGGGTGGCCACCCAGAACCCAGAGCTGCGCAAGAAGTTCACCGGCGAGCCCGAGTTCGTGACCAACTTCTTCGAGTTCATCGCTGAGGAGGTGCGCGAGCTGCTGGCGAGCCTCGGATTCCGCAGCATCGCCGAGGCGGTCGGGAGGGTCGAGATGCTCGACGTGACCGAGGCGGTCGACCACTGGAAAGCCAAAGGTCTGGACCTGGCGCCGATACTGCATCTGCCCGCGCTGTCAGAGGACGCGGCGCGCCACTGTCGCGCCCAGCAGGATCACGGACTGGACAGAGCGCTCGACCAGACCCTGATGCAACTCGCAGAGGGAGCGCTGTCGGACCGCCGTCCCGTGACCATCGACATCCCCATCCGCAACACCAACCGCACCGTAGGCACGCTGCTCGGCAGCGAAGTGACCCGCCGGCACGGCGCCGACGGACTGCCCGAGGACACGATCGTGGTGAACTTCACCGGCTCGGCCGGCACCTCCTTCGGGGCTTTCCTGCCTCGCGGCGTGACCCTGCGACTCGAAGGCGACGCCAACGACTACGTCGGCAAAGGCCTGTCCGGCGGGCGCATCGTGGTGCGGCCGCCTGCCGACGCAGGCTTCACAGCCGAGCACAACGTGATAGCCGGCAACGTCGTCGGCTACGGTGCCACGTCCGGCGAGATGTTCCTGCGCGGCTTGGCGGGGGAGCGGTTCTGCGTGCGCAACTCGGGAGCGGTGGCGGTGGTCGAAGGCGTCGGCGACCACGGATGCGAGTACATGACGGGCGGCCGCACGGTGGTGCTGGGGCCGGTGGGGCGCAACTTCGCAGCCGGCATGTCCGGCGGGATCGCTTTCGTCCACGACCCCGACGACACCATGGCGGTGCGGGTCAACCCGCAGATGGTGGAACTGGAATCCCCCGACGCCGAAGACCTGGTGTGGCTGCGCGACCGTGTGGAACGCCACCGCCACGAAACCGGCAGCGACGCAGCGGCTCGGCTGCTGGCCGACTGGAGCACGGCCCGCAAGAGTTTCGTGAAGGTCATGCCCGTGGATTACAAGCGGGTGCTGCAAGCCGCTGAGGCGGCTCGCCGACGAGGCGCCGACGAGGTGGCTGCGGTGATGGCCGCGGCACACGGCTGAGGCTGAGGCTGAGGCACATGGCCGAGCTACCCATGACTGAGCGACACATGGCAGAGACTCATGGCTGATCCGCGGGGTTTCATGAACTACGACCGCGAGCTGCCGTCGCGGCGGCGCGTGCCGGTGAGGCTGAGCGACTGGCGCGAGGTCTACGAAGACTTCCCTGAGGACCGGCTGCGCCGGCAGGCGGCGCGCTGCATGGACTGCGGCATCCCCTTCTGCAACAACGGCTGCCCTTTGGGCAACCTGATCCCCGACTGGAACGATCTGGTGTATCGGGGCCAGTGGCGAAGCGCCATAGAGCGCTTGCACGCCACCAACAACTTCCCCGAGTTCACGGGCCGGCTGTGCCCCGCCCCGTGCGAAGCCGCTTGCGTGCTGGGCATCCACGAGCCGCCGGTGACCATCAAACAAGTCGAGGTGGAGATCATCGACCGGGCCTGGGCCGAAGGCTGGATCGAGCCGCAGATCGCCGCGGCCCGCAGCGGGCGCAGCGTGGCGGTGGTCGGCTCGGGGCCTGCGGGTCTGGCCGCGGCCCAGCAGCTCACCAGAGCCGGTCATGACGTGGTGGTTTTCGAGCGCGCTGACCGCATAGGCGGTCTGTTGCGCTACGGCATACCCGAGTTCAAGATGGAGAAGCGCCACTTGGACCGCCGGTTGGAGCAGATGCGGGCCGAAGGCACCGAGTTCCGCGCCGGCGTCGACGTCGGCAGCGACGTCACAGCCGACGAGCTGCGTGCCGGTTTCGACGCGGTGGTGCTGGCCTGTGGCGCCACCGCATGGCGCGACCTGCCGATACCTGGGCGTGACCTGCGGGGCGTGCATCAGGCGATGGAGTATCTGCCGCTGGCGAACCGCGTGCAGCAAGGCGACCTCGACGTCTCGCCGATCAGCGCGGCAGGCCGCAACGTGGTGATAATCGGCGGCGGCGACACCGGCGCCGACTGCCTGGGGACCGCGCACCGCCAGAAAGCCGCGTCGATCCGGCAGTTCGAGATCATGCCGCGTCCGCCCGACGAGCGCGCCGCCTCTGATCCGTGGCCGACGTGGCCGACGATCTACCGGGTCTCCTCAGCCCACGAGGAGGGCGGCGAGCGCGACTACGCCATCAACACAGTGGAGTTCGTCGACGACGGCGCAGGCAACCTGGCCGGTCTGTCCACCGTGAGAGTCGAGCAGACCTTCAAAGACGGCCGCATGAGCTTCGACCCGGTTCCGGGCACCGAAGAGCAGGTGCCGGCCGAGTTGTGCCTGCTGGCGATGGGCTTCGTCGGACCCGAGCGCGGCCGTCTGATCGAACAGTTCGGGGTGGATCTCGACGCCCGAGGCAACGTGGCGCGCGACGACGACTGGGCTGCCGGCACTGCGGGCGTCTACGTGTGCGGCGACATGGGCCGAGGCCAGAGTCTGATCGTCTGGGCCATAGCCGAAGGCCGGGCCTGCGCCGCTTCGGTGGACGCCCATCTGACAGGATCGACCGCGCTGCCTGCGGTGGTTGCGCCGAACTCGGCGCCCTTGAAATAGGCCGGAGCGCCCGGCTGAATGGCGCACTCGGACTCTCAGCGCCCGGCTGAAACAGGAGGGGGGGGGGGGAGCGGGGGCGCTCGGGCCTCAGGTTCCGGTCGCGGTGTCGACGTGTGACGCGAACACCACCACGTTGTCGGGGTAGGTGCGCTCATCGAAGTCGTAGTCGCCTCCGCAGGTGACCAGCCGCAGAGTCGGCGCCTCGGTGGGGCCGTAGACGGCGTCAGTGGGGAAAGCGTCCTTGTCGTGAGTCTCGAGGTGCTCCACCACGTAGGTGACGGTCGATCCGTCCACGCGGTCGATGTGGATCTCGTCCCCGCTCGACAGGTACCTCAGATGGAAGAACACGCCTTCGCTCTCCTCGGAGTCGACATGGCCGAGGATCACCGCCGGGCCTGTTTCGCCGGGTTCGGGCCCTCCCAGCCACCAGCCGGCGAGGTCGGCTCGTTCGGGAACCTCGATAGTGCCGTCGTCTTGCAGCCCCAGAGGAACGATCGGCGCCTGCACGCCGAGCCTGGGTATGCGAACGACCGAAGGGTTCGGCGCCTGGAGCCGAGCGTCTTGCGGGTCTTGGGGATCCTGGCTGTGCTGGTCCGTCGGGGGTGTCAGATCCTGAGGCGCCCAAATGCTTGCGAGCGCTCCCGCGGCGATCTGGCCGCGAGTTTCTGAAGCAGCGGCGCCTGAGGCTGCTGTCGCGGATAGCGGAGCAGCGGGCGCCGCCGCGATCTCTCCGGTATCGGCTTCTCCGGTATCGGCGCCGTCGGCAGGAGCAGCCGCAGCGTCAGCGTCTCCCGTGGACACAGGCGCCGGGGGAGCAGATGCGGCGCCGGCAGTGGTGTTCGCAGGCGCCGCACCGCAGGACACGGCAAAAACGGCGACCGTCAGGAGCGTCGCTGCCGTTTTGGCTCGTAGAAGAGTTCTCAGAAGAACAGAAGCGGGCGCTGCGCCCGAGTTGTGGCCTGTCAGTGTGTCAGTCCCCGGCCGCGCTTTGAAGCGGCCGGGGACTCGGACGTCGTCTCTCGTCAGGCGTTGCGTCGAGATGCCAGAGTCGCTGCGCCCAACAGGGTCAAAGCGGCGACAGTCGCGGCGACCGGGACGGTCGAGGTGTTGCCGTCGGATCCGGCCGTGCCTCCGAATCCGGTCTGGGCGCCGCCTTCAGGCGTGATGTCGTCGCCTATGTCGTCGGTGCTGTCAGCGACGAACAGCACAGGAACAGCGCTCGTTTGCGTCTGTGTGACGTCGCCGCCGCCGAAAGCGAAGTTCGCGGTGACATTGTAAGTGATTTCGGCGGTGAAGGTGCCGTCGTCGCCGATAGTGATCGGGGCGCCGATGGGAGCGAGCCGGCAGTCGTCGATGCTCATGGAGGAAGCAACCGCTATCAGGTCTTCCACTGGGGTCGCTGTTGTGAGCTGCTCGCCGGGAACAGTGCAGGGGACGATGAAGATCGCCGAGCCTGGATTCCAGTTTGCTCCAGTGACCGTGAAGGTGTGCTCCCCGGGGCCGGGAACGGCCGCCGGATCAGCCGACATCGTGGGGGCGTCTTGAGCGCTGGCCTGACTGGTCATCCCCCACAGGGCCAGCAAGCATGCAGCAGCGGCCACCGCCATGATCTTCTTGGTGCTCATTCTAAGAGACGAGGTTGTTGTCTTTGATGTCGTTGTTGGCATTGTTGTCCTTTCGCTGAAGGGCGCGATTCGATTGGTTTGCTGTTCTCGCCGCCGAGCCGAGCGATCGGGCTTTCAAGCGCAGCGTCTGTCACTGTAGCCGACGACAGAACGCCGCTGTGATATTTCGCAACTTGTCGGCGCCGCGCCGGACGGCTCGCAAGCTCAGCACGCTGCTTTCAGACGCGCGCTCGCGGCTTCTGCGAGGCATTTCGTCAGACACCAGCGCGGCTTTGATGCGGCATGCGAGTCTCAGATCAAGAGAGCGATGCACGCTCCACGAGAGTGATGCATGCTGCTGAGCGGCGCCGCGACGCGACCGGCTTTGATGCGGCATGCGAGTCTCAGGCCACGCGCGGCTTCGACAGGGCTCAGCATTGCCGGCGCGCTACGCTGAAAACGCAGAGCAGGCTGCGGAGAATCCGCCCGAAAAATCCAGGGGAGAGCGCGCGTGGTCACGATCATTCTTGATCTCCTGTCGTTGTGTTGCGCGCTGGCTGTCGTCTTGTACGTCCGCTCAGCACGGCACCGGCAGCGTTTCGTGCGGCTGCTCCAAGCCGATCAGAGCACTCACCCTGAGGCTCTGACCCTGGCAGAGGGAGCGTTTCGCAAAGAACTCCATGGGGCGGCCGTCTACGGCTTGCTGCTGTTGGCAGTGGTGCTGGTGAACCGTTTGCAGGTCGACAACGTCATCGCGGTGCTGGGCTTGTTGATGCTGCCGGCTCTGGCGTCGGCGTGGTGGGCGCGCTCGGCTGTGGAAGAGGCTCGCATCGCTCGCAACCGTTATGCCATGGAGCTGCGCGCCGAGCAGGCTCTGGAGCAGCAGAATCTCGCCCCCAAGGCTTGGGCGGCCCGGCTGGCGCCTGAGCAAGTGCCTGATTTCAGCGGTTTCGAGATCGGCCGGGTGTATCAGGCCGGTTCGGGGCTCATGGCCGGCGATTTCTTCGATGTCAATCGTCTGGGTCCCAGCCGTGTGGCGGCGGTCATCGGCGACGTCTCCGGTCACGGCATCGAGTCGTCGATCACGGCGTTCCAGGCGAAATATCTGTTGAGAGTGTTCCTGCGCCAGTTCCGCGACCCGGCTCAGGCTTTCGAGGAGCTCAACGCCCAGCTGGCGACAGGGGACCGCAACGAAGAATTCATCTCGGTTTGCGTGGTGGTGTTCGACACCGAGGCAGCGACGCTGCGTTACGCCTCGGCGGGCCACCCGGCGGCGTTCCTGTTCCAAGAGGACAGCACCAAGCCGCTGCGCTCGACCGGGCCGCTGCTGATGCTCGACCCCGAAGCCACCTACTTCTCCAAGGAGATACCGCTGTTCTCGGGTGATCTGGTGGTGATGTACACCGACGGCTTGGCCGAAGCGCGGGCTTCGGATCAGCAGTTCGGCGAGAGCCGGATCATCCGCTCCGTGGAGCGTGACCTGAACGCCGCTCCCGACGTGTTGTGCAAGTCGCTGCTGGACGCCGCCAAAGACTTCGCAGGCGGGTCGATCAACGATGACACCGCCATCATGGCGATACGCCGCGACTGAGCGCATGGCTTGGTGCCCGGACTGCGAGCGATACCTCACCCCGCCGACGCTGAGCAGCGAAGGCGCCTGCCCGGACTGCGGCGAGCAGGTGGAGCATCCGACCGAGCGCCAAGTGGAGCACCCGACCGAGCGCGGCGAACCCGACGTTGAACGCATTCCCTGGCATTTCTGGCTGGCGGTGGGCGCGGCGGTCGTTTATCTGGTGTGGCGGGTCGTGCAGGGCGCGGCTCTGCTGCTGTAGCCCTAGCCTCGACGAGCTATGGCGTGAGCGCCGGAACCGTCGAGAGCAGCGGGTGCGGCTCTGGTGCTGCAGCCGCTAGCCTCAACGGAAACGGGCTGTGGCGCAGCTTGGTTAGCGCGTCGGTCTGGGGGACCGAAGGTCGGGAGTTCAAATCTCCCCAGCCCGACAGACGAGAGCCGGACGCGAGCCTCGCCCCGGCGATCGATGGGCGGCGACCTGACTGCGGCCGGATTCAGGCGATCGGACAGAACTGCCGAATAAAACTGCGGGACTCAGCCCGGCTGCGAATTCAGGGGATGATGTCCAAATGATTGCAGTGGTGAGGTCGCACGACCGTGAAGTCTCGCCTGTCGATAGTGGCGACGGTCGTGATGCCGAGCCTCTCGCTTGCGGCCACCACTGAGGCGTCGACGGTCCCGAGGGCTTGTCTCGTTCGGGTCGGGTCTCGACCTAGTGTCGCGGTTCGGCCTTGTCTGTTGGTGTCTTGGGTGTTGTCTTAGGCGCCTCCGTTTCTGTTTCGATCATCCGCGCCGCCCGTGGCTCGTCCACAGCTGTGCTTGGGTGTTGTCTTGGGCGCCTCCGTTTCTCGTTGGGGTTCGGCTTGTTCGGGCTTGGCTTGTTCGGGTTGGGCTTGTTGGGGTTGGTGGTTTTGGTGGGGGTTCTGGTTCTGGCGGGTAGTCGTCTGCACAGGCCGGCCCGTGGCGGGGTTGCCCGATCGTGCGGTCGGGTGGGTGCAGGCTGTGGCTGCCGTCAGAATGCTTGTCGATCCGCCAGTTGTGGTGGTGGATTTTGTGGTGGCAGTTCCAGCAGACCATGATCAGGTTGTCGAGGTTGGTGGCGCCGCCTTTGGAGTAGGGGGTGATGTGGTGGGCTTGGCACATGCCTGCGGGTGCCCCACAGTGGAAGCAGCCGCCGTATGTGGCGAGCAGTGTTTGCCATTGTGTTTCGGTGACGCTGCGGCGTGAGCGGCTGCGCCAGGTGGCGTCTCCTGCGCGGTCGTGGATCAGTCCGGTCCAGCGTGCGTTGCATGACAGTTCTTCGAGCACTGCTGCCGGCAGTTTGGTTCCGTCGGAGAGTTCGCCGATGAGTTCGCCGGTGTTGTCGTCGATATGGGCGAGCACTGTGATGTCGGCGATCCAGCCGCTGCCCGCCTCTGTGCCGGTTGCGGCGCCTTCGCTTTCGCCGGCGCTGTCGCTGGCGGCTGCCTCGCTGGCAGCGATGCTGCCACGGGCGGTGTTCTCGCTGTTGCCGGCGGTCGCGGCGTTGTTCGTTGAGGTTTGCCCAGCGCTGCTGCTTGGGCCTGCGACGCTGGCGTTCGCGCCTTCGGCTTTGGCTGTGCCGGCTCTTTGAGCCTCTGTGCCGTTGGCTCTTTGAGCTTCTGTGCCGATGGTTGGGGGCTTTGTGCTTTTGGTGGTGTGGTGTTGCAGGGCGTCTGCCAGGCATTGCGGGAATTCGCGTCGTTGCGCTTTGGGGAGTTTCTTGTCGGTGTTGAGGAGCTGTCGGGCGGTGTGCAGCAGCCGGTTGTGGATGCGTGTGCCGGTGATCTTGTCGAACTCGCCTCGCAGTGCGACCATGCCGTCGTCGGTGTCGAACATCTTCAGGTGCCGTCTGGCGCGTTGTTGCTGGTGTTCTGATGTGCCGTCGTCGGTTTGGTGGGTGTTGATCCAGCGTTGCGCGGTTTTCGCGAACTGCTCGGGCCGCATCCGCGATGCCTGCTTTAGCAGTGTCGTGTCGTCTGCTACTGCTTCGGCTCCGGTTTTGGTGATCGCCGCGGCGAGCCGTCGGGCGTTGTCTTGGGGCACAGCCCCGGTTTGCACCGCGTCTCGCAGCTTCGGGACTTTCTGCAAAGCGGCGACAGTGGCGACCTGGTTACGGGCTTCGCGTTGTGAGAGTCCAGCAGACGCTGCCAGGATCTCGACGCCGCCGTCGCCGTGGCGTTGCCGTGCGGCGATCAGTTCCGCGGCGGCGGTCTGGAACGCGGTCCCGGCTGCGATGAACGCCCGCGACTCGGCCAGCGCCTCGCGCAGTTCAGCTAGTCCGACAGCGCCGGAGCGCACTGTGGTGAGCATCCGGTTGGCGGCTGCTGTGGCTTGCCGGGCATCGGTCAACATCATGAACAGCAGTATAGAGCATGGGTGTGACAAAAGCAACATTTTTCGGTAAAGGCCATGAGTTAAAGGCTAAAACGAGCTTATTACATGTAACGAGGATCTTGTCGGACAGCGAGGGCGCCTGTGCGCCAGGCGGAGCAGGCTGCTCGTGCGCCGAGGCAAGAAGAGGCAAGACGATGGTGGATGTGGAACCCTCCCGGATAGCAACGTCGCCTCTGTGCTAGACGGTGTAGGCTACTTCAATGGCGCTTTCTCAGACGATATCCAAGACGACTACTTTGCGGATCCCGGTCGAGTTGAGGGACGAGATATCCCACTTGGCTGATCGCCGAGGCAAGACGATGGTGGATGTCGTGACCGACGCAGTTCAGCGACTCGGTAGAGACGAGTGGTGGCTTTCGGTTCGTTGTGCGCTCGACGACCTCGCCGCAGCCGACACGGCTGACTACCGGACTGAGAGCCGCTGTCTGGATGCGGCGGCCGGGGACGGCCTCGATGTCGGATGAGGCGCGCTTGCACCGTGGCGATGTGTGGCTCGTCGATTTCGGTTCAGACCCACGGGACCCTGAGCAGGCATTCCGCCGGCCGGCGGTCGTCGTGTCCGAGGATCGGCTTCATCATCCGAACCTGCAGATGGTGATCGTGGTTCCTGGGACGTCAAGGATCCTAGGAATTCCTTTGCATGTGGTGGTCTCACCGGACCGCGGCAATGGCCTGGCCGCGGAAACGGCTTTTCAGGCAGAGCAGGTGCGGGCTGTGTCCACCGACCGGTTGGTAGACAGGGTGGGCCGGGTTGATGCGCCAACTCTGCTCGCCATCGATGAGGTGTTGCGCAAAACTCTCAGTCTCTGAGTTCTCTGAGTCCGGCAGAGGACCCGTCATCGGTCCAGGCAGCGAGGCTGAGTTTCGGGGAGCGTGCGCGTGTTGAGGCGTTGCGCGCTGCGGGTGTTGCTGTGGCGACGGGGGCGCGGCGTCTGGGTCGGGATCCTTCGGCGTTCCATCGGGAACTGGCGCGCAACCGTGGCGGCGACGGCGGCTATGACGCCGCCGTCGTGCAGCGTCTGGCTGATCGCCGGGCGTTGCGCCCAAAGACAGCGAAACTCGTCGCGGATCCTGTGCTGGCTGCGATGGTGCGCGAGCATCTGGCGATGCGCTGGTCGCCTCATGCGATCAGCGCGGACCTGCGCTGCGAGGGCCGCACGGTCCGCGAAGACGATCTATGCGGCTTGCTATGACCGAGAAGGCTCACCGGGGCTGCCCTGGACGCCTGGTGGTCGCTGCTGCAACGCTGCCGCAGACGCAGACCCCGCAGCCGCGCCGCCCGCGAACCCTGCGCTTTGGGCGATTGCAAACCGGTCAGCCGCCGTCGCGCAGTCGTGCAGCGGCGCTTGGAGCCAGGCCATTGGGAGAGCGACCTGGTCATCGGCGCCGGCAACCGCAGCGCCGCGGTCACGCTCGTCGAGAGACTCAGCCGCCAAAGCCTGATCGCCGCGCTGGCCCACGGCTACACAGCCGAGAGCGCAGCGGCAGCGGTCATCGCGGCGCTGTCGCGCCAACCGGCGTATCTGGTCAAGACCCTCACCAGGGACCAAGGCTCAGAAACAGCTCGCTGGGCAGACATCGAAACAGCGCTCGACGTCGACGTCTGCTTCTGCGAACCCCGCAGCCCCTGGCAGCGCGCCAGCAACGAACAAACCAACAGCCTGCTACGCCGTTGGTTGCCCAAAAGCACCGTATCCGGCAATCTCGACCTATACCAAACCCCGAGACCACTAACGACAATCCCGCCCGGACGCTCGCCTATGCACGCTGCTCGACCGACGAACAAACCCTCAACACGCGCCAACAACCTCACGATAACCGACAATTAGACGCACCGCTATGACAACCGCTGACCGCAACGCCGCCTACGCCGCGCGGCATCGACAGCGACGCCGTGACCGTGTTGTGAGCCGTCGCCTACCCAGCACAAAAATCTTGTGGCCGCGGCTGCTGCCGCTTGACGGCATGAGCTGCGGCGAGCTGCTCGCCGAAACCGAGCGGATCTACGACGACGAGGCCGCATGGCCGCCCGACGCCAGCTACGACGCCGCCGCTCGGCTGCGTCTCATCGACGGTCTCACCATCGCCCGATGCGGCACCCGTGGATGGATCAGATCAATGCCCTGCGATGATCTGATCGGAATTGCTGACCGGCTCGGGGCTGTCCAGTTCCCTGAAAAAGGCAGCCGAGCTGTCGAGATAGAGGTCAGCGCCATGTATCTCGCAGTCATATTTGAGCTCACCGGCCGCTGCGCTGACCAACCGGGAGCACAGCGACGCATTTGAGCCCCCCCCCTCGACTAGACCGACCGACCACTGCCACGCTGCTATGAGCCGCTCACGCCGGGACTGGGCGAACGCTTCGGAACATGCATACGCCGCCGCTGCCGTCCTCGCCGCAGCCCGCGACGCCCTCGGCGCTGCCGTCTCCCTCGACACCCTCGATGATTACGCCGTCCGCGACGCCGCCAACGCCGCTTGCGACGCCCTCGACACCGTCGCCGCCGCCGCCGTCTACGACTACGCCGCCAGCGCCCGCGACGCCGCTTACGCCGCCAAGCTCGCCGTCCGCGCCGCCGTCGCCTCCCTCGACGCCCGCGCTCTCGCCGCTCTCGCCTCCCTCGACGTCCGCACTCTCGCCGCCGTCGCCTCCCTCGACGCCTTCGAAGCCGCCTACGACTACGCCGCCGCTGCCGCCGACGCTGCCGCCGCCGCTGGCGTCGCCCTCAACCCCCGCGACGTCGCCCGCGCCGCCGCCGCCTACGTCTACACCTTCGACGCCGCTTACGCCGCCCGCAACGCCGCCGCCGGATGGCGGCGCACCAAGACTGCACTTGACGCCGCCGCTGCCCGCGCCGCCGCCGGAGCTGCATTTGATGACGACGCCTACGACTACGGCTACGACGACACCGCTGACACAGCACACCGGCTCGCCGTCCGCGCAGCCGCCCGCTACGCCACTCTAAACGCCGCCCGCGAAGCTCGCGACGCCGCCGCCGCCATTGCAAACGACGCTGCCCTCGCAGCCGGCGCCGCTGTCGCTGTCTACGACTACATCGACGCCCGCGCCGCCGCCATAGACGCCTACATCGCCGCCCGCGAAGCCCGTGACGCCCGCGACGCCTACATTGCCGCCCGCGACGTTGCCATCGCCGCCAGCATCGCCGCCCGCGAAGCTCGCGACGCCGCCGCCGCTCTTGCAAACGACGCTGCCCTCGCATCCGACGCTGCCCTCGCATCCGCCGCCGCCAACGCCGCCTGGGCTGCACTAGATGCCATTGCAAACGACGCTGCCCTCGAAGCCGACGCCAGCGGCGGCACCGCAGCCTGGGCTGCACTAGATGATGACTACGACCTCGACGACGACGATGACGAAGACTTCGACGATGACGAAGACTTCGACGACGACGATGATGACGCCTACGACGGTCACGGCTACGACGACCCCTTTTAGACGCAGCCGAAGCCGCACCGTGAGCGACCGCATCCGTGCCGCGCCAGGGCACGACACCACACGACATCGACAGCGCCACCACAGCGCCCCTAGAACGCTCGTAACGGCCTACCTAGCGGTCGAGACCGTCTACGATGCCGCTACGAGCCGCTGACAACCCCCTGGGACCCTGTACAGGATCAGCCGCCGCCGCCAGACACCTTTCCGAGCGGCCGCTAGTCGCACGCGGCACGATTGTGCTACAGCGTGCGGTCTATTTTGACGATGTGCCCACCTCCTACACGCTGCTGCCAACCTCTATGTCCACTACAGCCAGGAGAAGTCGGTGCATACCAGAAGCGGGATTGTTGTCGGGCAGCTTCCGGTCGGCGCTCTCATGCAACTTCTCCAACCGCTCCGCCCTCCGCACTGCGTCGGCTAGCCGCGGCATGTAGACGGCGGCGTCGACCGTCTTGCCTTGAGAGGTGTCCCATTGACGGAGAAGCGTGCGGCATGAGTCGTTTTTGAGCCAGCTCTCGTGGTCGATGAAATGCAGCAGCAGCCACAGTTCGAAGCAGGGATTGGAGACCGCGACCTTGATGTCGTTGTCGTAAGCCATCTGGGTCGCCTCAAGCAGACGTGGATGCTGCGTCGGGGCCTCCACGTCGAACACGCACCAATACTGCGACGACCCAGAACCCTGACGCCGCTCTTGTCGCTTCAGGTCCCGTGCTTCCTCCACAAGCCGCCGCGGTTCGTAACCCATTCCTCGAATGTCCAGTGTTGACGTCGCGCGAACACTCGGAAGGCGAGCGAATGCCTTCAGGTAGTGGGGCTCGGTCAGTTCGCCCTCGCAGAGGATCACGAAGCGGGATAGCTGATCGATCTGCGCTGCACGCCGGCGCGGCGGTCTTTCGTTTGATCGGCGGCGGCGTGCCATGGTCAGCCGATGTGGACGCCTGCCAGAGCTTCGCGCAGCAGGAACTCGTCCACGACTGGGACCCCGCCGAAACGCCCCTCGAGGTAGCCGCGCTCCAGGTTGGTGGAACGGCGGATGCTCGTGCCGCGGAAATCCGACAGCGGTGTCAGTTTTGTGCTGGCATCGGGCCTCATGGATGTGAGCCATATCTCGTCGCGGTTCAAGTGTTGCAGCAGGCTCGTGTCGTGGGTGGTGAAGATGATCTGGGCGCCGAGCGGGTTGGTCGAGGGATCCTGAAAAAGCTTGACGAGTTCGCCTGAGATCAGCGGGTGCAGGCTGGTGTCGAGTTCGTCGACCACGATGAGGCCTCCCTCTTCGAGAACCGAGAGCAATTCCGGCATCAGGCTGAGCCAGGCGAGAGTTCCGTCGGACTCGTCGCCGAGCTCCAGAGGATGCGAGCCGCCGGCTACATCGTGCAAGAGCCTCAACCGGCGACCGCCCCGGCCGGTTTCACGGGGCTGATCGACGATTTCCACGCCTTGGACGCCAAGATCCGCGAACTTGAGCATCGCGAGAGCCAGGTCGCGTTGGTGCTGGGTCGCGTGATCCGCTGCGTCTCGCTGCGGTGACGGTGATTCGTCGAACACGCTCATCAGGCGGTTGCTCCAGTCGTGCATCCAACGGGATCCCAGCCGGTACAGCTTGGTTTCGGCCCCCATGAACGCCCGGGGCCAAAATCCGACGAAGCGGATATCGCGCAGCCGGCGCGCCACGAGGTTGATCTCATCTGTCAGGCGGCTCGCAACCGACAAGACCAGCGTGGTCGGTGTGAGCAGCTCGCGGCCTCCGCCTATGAAGCGGGTGCCGCGCCTGAAGGTCACGTCTTCTCCTTCACGCTCGAACAGCGCTCGACGCCGCTGCTGCGGATAGCTGTAAAGCGCCTCGAACACGACCCCGGACTGCTCCGCCTGCAACTCGTAGCGGTAGCGCACCCCGTCGGCGACCAACTCTGCATCGAGACTCGTCGGCTGCGATGGCGCCGATGCGAACCTGAACGGGTCTACCGGAATCTCGTCCTCCCAGGAGCGCAGGGACACGCCCACTGCGTATGACAGCCATGACAGCGCGTCGATGAGGTTGGTCTTGCCCGAGCCGTTGGCGCCGTAGATCCCCGCGACCGTCAATACAGGCGGATCGGTACCTGCGACTCGGCGGGCCGCGGCACGGTCCTTGTCGATCGCGAGCATCGACAATTCGACCGGCTCGCGAATGGAGCGGTGATTACCGACCTCGAAGCGGAGCAGCATTTTCACTTCCTCGCTAGGATGGGGGATTGTTGCGCGTATATGACATGCAAAATGCTATATGCGTCATGTTTGTGCGTAGATCCAAGCATAACTGCATTCAGGACGCATTGTGGCAGTGCCGGGCGGCGCCGGGCAGAAGCTGTGAACGTTGGCAGCGTTGCGTCGTCGTTGTGCGTGCCCGTCGCCATGAGCCATGTCGGCGGGCGGCGGCGGGCGCGAATTCACCGGGTACTACGCCCGGTTCGACCTTGATCCCGTGCGCTGCATCAAGCAGCTCGGCGATATAGCGGAACATGTCAGCAGCAAGCTCGGAGACGATGTGGAACTGGTCTTGGAAGTCCGCGCCAGCAGCGGTGAGGGCTTCGACGACTCCACCCGCAGAACCGTCGCAGAGAACGCCCGCAGCCTCGCCACCGAATCCTCAGAGTGCGAATAAAAATCCTCGTCCCCGCCCGGCCTCAGGCGCAAAAGTGAGCTAAGCCTGAGTCGGCTGGCCCTGATGTCACAGGCAGGCACTATTGTAAAACATCTGTTTGCAATAAGGAGCTGCTGATGCCTCGCCAGGATGTTTCAAGGTCACCTTCGCCGAATCGAGGTGCCTCTGCGCCGATTTCCTTTCCAGGCAGCGGGTCGTGGCCTATGGTGGCCGACATGACCTCGGCTGCACGGCCGCGCAGCAACGGCACCATGAACACCCTGCTGGCCACCGACGCCCCTGCGCACGACTGGTACCGTTTCGTGCTGTCGTTCCCGCCGCATCTGGTGCGCGACTATGTGCAACGCTTCGGCCTCGGAGCGCAGAGCTGCGTTCTCGATCCGTTCTGCGGCACGGGCACGACTCTCGTGGAAGCGAAGAAGCTCGGCGTGCCCAGCTACGGGCTCGAAGCGGTGCCGCTGTCACGATTCGCCGCAGCCACCAAAGTCGACTGGACACCTGATCCTGACGAGTTGCTGAGACATGCCGAACTCGTGGCCGAGAAGGCGCTGGCTATGTTGGCCGCTGACGGTGTCTGTGATGAGCCGGCGTCGTCGGTTCCACGGGGATTGCGGCTGCGGACGCTTCCCCCGGCCAGCGCGAAGCTGCTGCTCAAGGACTCGATCAGCGCTCTGCCGCTTCACAAGGTGCTGGTGCTGCTTGACGCTCTCGACGGCGAGCACGCCCCGGCGTTCGCCGGCCATGAGCGTCTGGCGCTCGCTCGGATACTGCCGGTGGAGGTCGGCAACCTGCGCTTCGGGCCCGAGGTGGGGCTCGGAAGGGTCAAGTCCGACGCTGCGGTGGTGTCGGCGTGGCTGAACCGTGTGCAGGTCATGTGCGCCGACTTGCAGCAACTCCAAGAGAGCGCCGCCACGTCTGCTGTCGCCTTGGACGCGGATGCCCGAGTGGTCGGCGAGACTCTTGAGCCCGACAGCGTCGATGCTGTCATCACTTCGCCGCCGTACCCGAACGAGAAGGATTATTCGCGCACGGTGCGCCTCGAATCGGTGCTGCTCGGCTATCTCACCAGCCGCTCCGATCTTCAGGCAATGAAGAAGGGCTTGGTGAGGTCCAACACTCGCGGCGTCTACCGTGACGACGCTGACGATGCCTGGGTCCGAGACGACGACGAGGTCGAACGGATCGCCGCAGCGATAGAGGCCCGCCGCATCGAACTCGGCAAAGACTCGGGATTCGAGCGCATGTACCACCGGGTCACGAAGCTTTACTTCGGGGGTATGGCCCGTCACCTCGTCTCGTTGAGCCGCGTGCTCAAGCCCGGCGCCCGCCTCGCCTACGTGGTGGGCGACCAGGCCTCCTACTTGAGAGTCATGATCCGCACGGGCCAGATACTCGCCGAGATCGCGGAGCGCGCCGGGTACGTCGTCGAGTCGATCGACCTGTTCCGCACCCGCCACGCCACCGCGACACGCGAGCAACT
Organism: Acidimicrobiaceae bacterium; assembly: GCA_026708645.1. GTDB lineage: Bacteria > Actinomycetota > Acidimicrobiia > Acidimicrobiales > Aldehydirespiratoraceae > Aldehydirespirator. The sequence goes on from JAPOUM010000040.1 coordinate 153,651, forward strand.
CCGCGAAGAAGTGCTCGTGCTCAGATGGCCCGGCTCTACGAATGTCGCCAAGCAGCGATGAGTCGCTTGCGCACTCCTTTCGCAAGGTCGGATTGACATGCCCTCGGCGAGTCGCTGAGCAGAAGTTCCCTGACCTGATCGTCCGCCCTGTAGCAGCCCAATTCATGGAACACAGCGTCATAGCCCTCTTCGAGTTCCAAGAATCCAACAACCAGATCACCATCGCCCGTGAGCACCATTACAGCCTCGTCGCACCCGAAGAACTCGCTCCAGGCGAACTCGCCGCATACCGCGAAGCGACTCGAATCTGATAGCGGCGCGACGCTGAGCAGAGAGGCGATACTGAACCCAGTGAGAGATTCGGCAGCCGAGGTCCGCAGCCTCATCCGAGTGGTCGCGGACGGCCGTGGACTGCCGCAGAGCGCGCGTCGTGAGGCTGAAAGACTCCTGCCTCTAGTCGCGTCCGAGCCAGGCTTGGTGCTGGCACGTCTCGAGAGCCTTCGTGCGAAAGTCCTTGCCGACCTGCCGATGCGACCGCCTGCGAGCGACTACGCCCGTTGCGTGTCCGTGGAGACTTTCTGGCGATTCCATGTTGATGAGAATGCGCGCGGCCTGTTCAGGCACCATGTCGACTATCAGCAGCATCTCGAATCAGCGAAGGATCCGTCCCGAACTGCACGCCGCCACCTGTCTGGGGCGGTGCTGGTCCCGGCGCCGCACTCATGGCTGGTTCCGGCGGGTCGGCTCGCTGGTTTGAATGGCAAGCGCCTGCGGTCGCTGTTGCAGTTCGAGCAGACGCCTCCTTACCTGGTCATGGTGTTCCCGGTCGACCGGATGCTGGCCGCAGGGGTGAGAGTGCGCGAACCGCGCGGGATCGACGCGGTGCCCAAGCGGTTCACTCGGTGGGCGCCCGGCGACGTGCCGGAGGAGCGCATCGACGAGAACATTCCACTGTCCGCGTTGGGGAGCCTTCAATGGCGGCCGTAGCGCAACCTTCCCCTCATCTTTTTGGCGCCGTCTTGCGAGCGCTGCAAGGCTGCGACCCTTGGTCTCAATCCATGTCTACGGTGCTGTCCGGGTTGACTGCGCACCTCAGCACCGCGGAGGCAGAGCATCTGCCGGAGGCGTTCGCCGGCGTGCTTCCTTTGCTTCGCAATGATCGTGAGCGGCTTCGACTGGCAGTGGAGTTCGCGGCTCGCTTGGACTATTTCGAGGCAGCGGGCGCGGTCGCCGCTGCGGCCGTCGAACTCGCTGACCGCGATCTGCTGCTAGAGGCAGCAGCGCTCTGCGGGAATCCAACGGCAGACGGCGCGGCGCGGGCCCGTGTCCTGGATGCCGTCCACGACGACCGGGCCGCCCTGATCAGGATCGATCCTGCAGTCGTTCCCGCCACCGCGGACGAGAAGCGTCTCCATCTTCAGTGCTGGCCCGGTGCCCGCAGTTCGCACGGTCAGGAGGCGGCGTTGGCGCCTGTCGTTGTGATCGATACGCAGCTCGATGCTCTCGCAGCTTTGCGCTTGTCGGTACGGCTGGACGCTGCCGGAGCGTCGCTGCGGCGCTTGGCGGAGCGCGGCGGGGTTCCTCGTTGGTTCGGCCCTGAGACGGTGCTGATCTGCCATCCGAAGACCCGCAGCCGGGTCCTGAGCGCATTCCCCTCATTTTCGGAGCGGTTGATCCTTTACGAAGAGATACCGCAGGACGGCCGAGGAACGGACGGTCTGTTGCGCCGTGTCAATGCGGTGCTAGATGGCTTCTCGAAGCTCGAAATAGAGAAACCAGGAAGCGACGTCGAGACTGTTGTCTGGGATCCCGATGTGTTCACCGCCGGTGTGTATCCGACTCGTGAGGCCGCATTCCTAGCCGCCGCGTCCGCCTCCTCGCTGAATTACCTCCACAAGCAGCGGCGCTTAGTGCCGCGAGAGTTCGGTGGGGGCTGGTACTGGAACTTCCGCGATGTGGTGGCCGTGCGCACCTGGCAGTATTTGAAGTCCCAGGCCGTGCGCCGGGTGTCCAGCAAAGTGGTCGAGGCTCTGGTGAAGTTTGCGGGCGACTCGCAAGCAGTGCAGCTCGGCGCGACATCAGAGGGTGACATGCTGGTGGACCATGGCAGCGGCTGGGTGAATGCCGTGACGGGACAGAGCGCGCTGGGTTTGGAGATCACCGAGATCGACGCTGTATTCCGCCCATTCGACTACGGTGCCGGCACTGCGATCGACCTTCTGCAAGCCAGTGCCAACACACGGCTCTATCCCACCACGCTCAACGGAACCCCGCATCTGCAGGGGCATCGGATAAGCGCCAAAGCCTTGGCGAGCGTTGAGTATGAGCACGGACGCGAAGCCATAGAAGCGGCATACCCGGAGCTTGAGGGCGTGGTTTTCGAGGACACTGTCGAGGTCGGTTTGCGCCTGCTGAAGGCTGGCTGATCTTGCGGCTGCTTTATGACGCTGTGCTGCCGCGGAGCCTCTCGAACGAAGCGCCGGCGGGTGTGGAGTTGCTGCGCTGGGACGGCGGCGCTGTGAGCGACCAAGAGTTGGTGAGCGCCGCTGCGGAGAGAAGATGTCGTGGACTGATACTGCTCGGCGGCGGCTCCCTCGAGCAGCCCGACCTCCGCAAGGCGGCTGAGGAATCTGGCGTAGCCCTGATCGCCGCCGCAACTGAGAGCCCTTTCGAAGCCAAGCAGCGTGTGCTCAAGCATCTCGGCAAGATTCGCAAGGCGGCGGCCGATCATGACTGCCTGCTCGTTCTAGCGGTAGAAGTGCGGCCCCGATCCGACTCCTCAGTGTGACGGGGGTATGAGTGTGTCCGGCGGGCGTAGGCGGGGCACGTCCACTTCGAGTTTCGGGGTGAGCCGCCGCGAGGCGCATGACGCCTCGGCGTTCTATGAGCGGTTCCCGGCGCCGGAGATCAGCGACGAAGACCAGATCAAGCCTCAGGCGAGCAGCGACCGTCTCTGGGTGGGCGACGCCCGAGACATTGACGCCCACGGCGAAGTGGCCGACGACTCGGTCGCTCTGGTCGTGACCTCGCCTCCGTACTATGCGGGCAAGCAGTACGAACAGGCCGTCGGCGAAGGCCATGTTCCTGCCAGTTACGTCGACTATCTGAAGATGCTGGAAGACGTTTTCAGGGAGTGCGTGCGCAAACTCGAGCCGGGCGGGCGGATCGCGGTGAACGTCGCCAACCTGGGTCGCCGCCCCTACAGGTCGCTGTCCGCTGATGTGATCGAGATACTGCAGGACCGCTTGCGGCTGCTGCTGCGAGGCGAGGTGATTTGGCTGAAAGCCAAGGGCGCTGCGGGCAACTGCGCGTGGGGCAGCTTCCAACGCCCCGCCAATCCCGTTCTGCGAGACCTGACCGAGCGGGTGGTGATCGCCTCCAAAGGCCGTTTCGACAGAGCACGGTCTGCTGCCGCACGCGCTTCAGAGGACTTGCCGTCGGACGGCTCCTCCCATGTGGACGAGTTCATGGAAGCGACCGTCGACGTGTGGGACATACCTCCGGCGTCGGCCACGCGCGTCGGGCATCCTGCGCCTTTCCCGGTGGAGCTCCCCCAACGACTCATCGAGCTCTACACCTACCGCGGCGACCTGGTGCTCGACCCTTTCATGGGGGCGGGCACGACGGCGGTCGCCGCGGTGCGCACCGGCCGCGGCTACATCGGTTTCGACACGGATCACTCGTACATCGCCCTGGCCGAACAGCGCATCGACGACGAACGGCGGCGCCTCGCCGAGCAAGCCGACGAACAGAGTTGGGCGGTGACCGTGCCCCCGTCGGCCAAGCGCGTAAGCGAGCAGCAGTTCTTCGCTGATCTGGACGACCCGACGATCTCCTCGCCCGACGGCGCCTCTCAGCGATCTGTCACCACTGAGGACTCCAGTGACACCAGCCGCAGCGCCGTCGTCGAGGGGGGCGCCGTCGGCGCCGGCGAGATGGCCGTGGGCGATGCTGGCGCTGGTGACATGCTGCGTGATCGTGACTCTCTCCACAGACGACTCGTTGATATAGGCGGGGGCGATGCTGGCGCTGGAGGCGGTAATGGCGGGGACAACTTCGAGGACTTCCAGGCCAGGGCCGGTCGGGAGGGCCGCAAAGCCCAGGACATGGCCGAAGCGCTGCTGCGCCGGTGCGGCTTCAGAGGTATCGAGACGAAGGTGAAGAAGCGTTGCGGGGTCGAAGTCAACTTCGAGGCCTTCGACCAGGCGGGACGCAAATGGTTTTTCGACGTGTCGGGGGCTTTCAGTGTCACGCAACGCCCCGGGCTGCGTCGCACGGACACTCTCTGGAAAGCGCTCGGCAAGGCGGCTGTGCTGCATTCGGCTGAGCCGGACACCCCGCTCGTGCTGCTCACCACCGACAGCCCCTCGCCGAACAGCGCCGGGCGCCGCGCCCTGGATTCGTTGGCCGGGCCGGACAAGCCGGTGCGAGCGGTAATCCGGATGCTCGACCCCGACGACCGTAAGGCGCTGGCGGAGTTCGCCCGAGGAGATCCTCAGAGGCCGAGTGAAGATTCTCAGAAGCCGAGCGAACAGTGAAAGCCGACTGCGAGGGCCGGCTGTGTTCATTGTTCATTGACCGGCGAGGTTGTGGCCGACCGCGCGCTCGAACTGGGAGGAGGTCACCGGCGCTCACGCTGCGGCGGAGTTCGACGCTTTAGGCTCGCGCAGCATGACGCATCGCACCGCTGAAGAGTTGGACGCCGCGCTGGGCCATATTCGCGAAGCTCCCAGTGACTGCGGCGAAGTCAAGCTGATCGTCTGCCGTCCCCGCAGCGAAGAACGCAGAATCCTCAGCGAAGGCCGCTTCGATCGTGAGGAAGGTCTAGTCGGCGACGACTGGCGGGCGAGAGGCAGTTCGTCGCACGCCGACGGCAGAGCCAACCCGCTCGCCCAGGTGACGGTGATGAACTCCCGTGTGCTGGAAGCCATAGCCGGCGAGCCCGGCGACTGGCCGCCGGCGGGGGACCAGCTCTACATGGACTTCGATGTGAGCGCCGAGAACCTGCCGGAGGGCACGCGGCTGTCGGTGGGACAGGCGCTTCTCGAAGTGACCGCCAAGCCCCACACCGGATGCGCCAAGTTCACTCGCCGTTTCGGCCTCGAAGCGATGCGCTGGGTCAACTCCGAAGACGGCATGAAGCTGCGGTTGCGCGGCATCAACACGAGGGTGGTCCAATCGGGAACGGTGCGCGTCGGCGACCTTGTCACCAAATCCGCCCCGGACCGCGGCGACGCAGGGCGCAACAGCTAGCAGGACGAATCGGCAGGCGAGAGTCCCGGCTGGAGAGACGCCGCTTCCGGTTGAGGCTCGCTGTCGAGCATCCTGAGGCTGGGGTGAGCCGGCCTGCGAGAGCTCCGGCAAGCCGAGACGTCTGCCGTCAAGAGGCGAGATCCTCGATCGGCGGGCATGAGCACATGATGTTGCGGTCGCCGTAGGCGCCGTCGATGCGGCTCACCGGCGGCCAGTACTTGTTGTCCCTGTCGAAGGCCTCCGGGTAGGCGGCCTCGCTGCGGCTGTAGGGGTGTGCCCAATCATCCGCGGTGACCTCCTCGCAGGTGTGGGGTGCGTTGACGAGCGGGTTGTCATCGGCGGGCCATTCGCCGCTGCCCACCTTGTGAGCCTCCTGCGCGATGGCCAGCATGGCGTCGCAGAAGCGGTCTAGTTCGACTTTGCCCTCCGACTCGGTCGGTTCGATCATCAGCGTGCCCGCCACCGGGAAGCTCATGGTCGGCGCATGGAAGCCGTAGTCGATGAGCCGTTTGGCGATGTCGTCGACGGTCACGCCGCAGCTGTCGTTCAGAACCCGGGTGTCGATGATGCATTCGTGCGCCACGAAGCCCTCCTGCCCGGTGTAGAGGATCGGGTAGGCCTCACGCAGCCGGGCGGCCACGTAGTTGGCGTTGAGGATCGCCACCTCGGTGGCGTGTCTGAGGCCGTCGGGCCCCATCAACTGGATGTACATCCACGGGATGGCCAGAATCCCGGCCGATCCCCACGGCGCCGCCGAGATCGGCCCGGGCCCGGTCGGGGGGCCCGCCACCGGCGCCAGAGGATGATTGGGCATGAACTCCCGCAGATGCTCGGCCACGCCTATCGGCCCCACCCCCGGACCGCCGCCGCCGTGAGGAATGCAGAAGGTCTTGTGCAAGTTGAGGTGCCCGACGTCGGCGCCGAAACGACCGGGCCTGGCCAGGCCGACCAGAGCGTTGAGGTTGGCGCCGTCCAGATAAACCTGTCCGCCGTGCTCATGCACCACGTCGCATATATGGCGTATGGCGGTCTCGAACACGCCGTGAGTGGACGGATACGTGATCATCAGGCACGACAGGGCGTCGCTGTGGTCGACGGCTTTGCGCTTCAGGTCGTCCACATCGACATTGCCCATGTCGTCGCAGTCCACCACCACCACCCGCATCCCGGCCATGACCGCGCTGGCGGCGTTGGTGCCGTGCGCCGACGAAGGGATCAGGCAGATGTCGCGGGCCGTGTCGCCGCGGCTGTGATGGTAGGAGCGGATCGCCATGAGGCCGGCGAGTTCGCCCTGGGCGCCGCTGTTGGGCTGCAACGAAACCGCCGCATAGCCGGTGATCGCAGCGAGCCAAGTCTCGAGCTGGTCGATCAGACGCTGATAGCCGACGGTCTGCTCCAGCGGCGCGAAGGGGTGGATGCCGGCCAGTTCGGGCCAGCTGACCGGCTCCATCTCCAGAGCCGAGTTGAGCTTCATGGTGCATGAGCCGAGCGGGATCATCGAACGGTCCAAGGCGATGTCGCGGTTGACCAGGCGGCGCATGTAGCGGACTAGCTCGGTCTCGCTGCTGAAAGTCGAGAAGATCGGATGCCGCAAAGGCGGCGTGACGCGCCGGAGCTTCGAAGGGATCGGGTCGCCGACGACACGGTCGAGGATCGTGAAGTCGGCTTTCAAACCGAAAGCGGCCCACACCGCTTCCAGGTCCGCGGCCTCGGTGGTCTCGTCGACCGTCGCCGCGACGGTGTCCGCATCGACGCGGCGCAGGTTGACGCCCTCGGCCAACGCCACCGCTATCACCTTGTCGGCGCGGCCCGGCACACGCATGCAGACCGTGTCGAAGAACTCGTCGTGAACGATCTCGACGCCGCTCTCTCGCAGCCCCTCGGCCAGGATCGCAGCCACCCGGTTGACCCGCTGAGCGATCTTGGCGAGCCCTTCAGGGCCGTGATGGACGGCGTACATCGACGCCATCACAGCCAACAGCACTTGCGAAGTGCAGATGTTGGAGGTCGCCTTCTCGCGGCGGATGTGCTGCTCGCGCGTCTGCAGGGCGAGCCGCAGAGCTCGGCGCCCCGCCGCGTCTTTGGAGACGCCGACCAGACGCCCCGGCAGCGAACGCTGGTAGTCGTCGCGAACCGCCATGTAGGCGGCGTGAGGCCCTCCGAAGCTCATCGGCACACCGAAACGCTGGGTGGCGCCCACCACTACGTCGGCGTCCAGCTCGCCCGGCGGGGTCAGAACGCACAGCGCCAGAGGGTCCGCAGCCACCGCCACCAGAGTGTCGGCGGCGTGGGCTCGCCCTATCACGGATCCCAGGTCGCAGATCTCTCCGGTGGTGCCCGGATACTGGACCAGCATCCCGAACACGCCGTCGAGGTCCGCAGCGGCAGGGTCGCAGACCGCTACCTCGATGCCGATCGGCTCGGCTCTGGTCTGGATCACGGCGACGGTCTGAGGATGACAGGCCTGATCCACGGCGAAGCGGTCGCCGTGGCGGCCGCGGCTCACACGATGCAGCAAGGTCATGGCTTCGGCCGCTGCCGTGGCCTCGTCGAGCAGCGAGGCGTTGGCCAGGTCCATGGCGGTCAGCTCGCAAACCATGGTCTGGAAGTTGAGCAGCGCCTCGAGGCGCCCCTGGGAGATCTCGGGTTGGTAGGGGGTGTAAGCCGTGTACCAGCCGGGGTTCTCGAACACGTTGCGTCGTATCACCGCTGGAGTGATGGTCTGGTGATAGCCCATGCCGATCATCGAGGTGACAATCCGGTTGGAGCGGGCGATCTGCCGCAGCTTGTCGTAGTCGGTCTGGCGGGTCGTCCGGGCGGGGAGCTCGAGCGGCGCCGCTTCGCGGATGTCCTGCGGAACGGTGCGAGCGATCAAATCGTCGATGTCGGACACCCCCACGACCTCGAGCATCTCGGTGATCTCGTCGGGGGTCGGCCCGATGTGGCGGCTGTGGAAAGCTCGCCGGTTGCGGAGATCCTCGGAGGTGGCCCGAGTGCGCTCGGCGGGCGGAGGCGCCGCGGCGTCGCTCGCCGATGCGTTGCTGGCCGAGTCTGCGGCTTTTTCTATGATCGCCATGGCAGTGGAATCTAGCAACGCGCGAGCGTCGGCAGCCCGGCGAGAACCTGCGCCCGGCGCGGCCGCGCCCGGAATCCGGCTGGTTCAGTCGGAGCATCCTCAAAATTCTGCGACTCGCGCCGTATAGTCCCCGGCGAAGCAAACCCAAATGCCCCAGCACTGGGCAACTCAGAGTGCATCAACAAAAGAAAGAGCAGGAACAAAATGAGCAATCAAATGAACAAGGGTGATGTGGTCGCTGCCGTGGCCCTTCGTGCCGGAGTTTCGCAGAGCGACGCCGCCAAGTGCGTCGACGGCCTGCTGGAACTCGCCTGCGACGAGCTGGCCGCCGGTAACTCCATCAACCTGACCGGCTACATGAAGATCTCGACCGTGGATCGTCCCGCTCGCACCGGGCGCAACCCGCAAACCGGAGAGCCTGTCGACATCGCCGCATCGACCGGTGTGAAGATCCAGCCAGGCGCCAAGCTCAAGGCGGCAGCCAAAGGCTGATCCGGCTTCCTCCTCCTCGAAGTCCGCTGTCGACGGGCTGGTCGCGCCGCTGCCGACGAGCGGCGCTCATCCGGCGGCGCCGGAGCGCCCGATTCGACCCGTGAGCCTGCACCCGTGAGCCTGCCTCGTCCTGAGGATCTGATCGCACACCGTGATCCGTTTCTCTTCGTCAGTGAAGTCACGGATCTCGTTCCCGGCGAGCGGGCTCGCGGGCTTTGGCGTTTGAGCGGGGACGAAGCCTTCTTCACGGGCCATTTTCCCGGGCTGCCCACCGTGCCCGGCGTGCTGATCTGTGAAGCGATAGGCCAACTGGGCGCTGTGGCGCTGCTCTCAGACGAACGCTACGCCGGACGCCTGCCGCTGTTCGGCGGCCTCGACAAGGCTCGCTTCCGCCGGCAGGTGCGCCCCGGCGACACTCTCGCACTCGAAGTCGCGATGACGCGGCTCTCGAGTCGCGCCGGCCGGGGTTCCGGTCGGGCGCTGCTCGATGGTGCGACAGCCGTCGAATGCGACCTGATGTTCGTGATCGCCGACGCCTGAGCTGCACGCCCGAGCTGCATCGCCGTCGCAGCGTCGCCTGAGCGGCATCGTCCGAGTCGCATCGCCGTCGCAGAGAGACGACGCGAAAAAGCCGAACAGGCCGAGAGACGACGCCTAGTAGGCCGGAATAGGCCGGGCGACGGGCGGCTGTTCGCCCGCTGCGGTTCGCTGGGTCTGTTCGCTGTGCTGCTATTCGCCCGGTGCGAGCACCAAGGTGCCGTTGTGTCCGCCGAAGCCGAAAGAGTTCGAGATCGAGACGCCCGGTGCCCATGGCGCCGCCTCGCCGATCACCAGCTGAATCGGCGGCAGCTCGGGATCCAGAGCGTCCAGCCCTGCCGTGGGGGGTATCAGCCGCTTCTGCATGGACAGCACCACTGCCAGAGCCTCCAGAGCCCCGGCGGCGCCCAGCGCGTGTCCGGTGACCCCTTTCGTGGAGGTCACCAGCGGCCCCGGTGAAGTGCCGAACACTTTGGAGAGGGCCTCGGCTTCGGCGGCGTCGTTGAGTTCGGTGGAGGTCCCGTGAGCGTTCACGTGCTTGACGTCGCTTGGGCCGACCCCTGCGTCATCGAGAGCCAGCTGCATGCAATGCACCGCTCCGCTGCCGCCGGGCGACGGAGCGGTAATGTGGTAGGCGTCGGCTGTGGACGCGAAGCCGATCACTTCGGCCAGAATGGCCGCCCCTCGGGCCAGCGCCGCATCACGGGCCTCCAAGAGCAGCACGGCGGCGCCCTCAGCCATCACGAAACCGTCGCGACGGGAGTCGAATGGACGGCTCACGCCGCTCGACGACAGCGCGGTCATGTTGGTGAAGCCCGCAACCGCGGCCGGTGTGAACGGCGCTTCGGTGCCGCCGGACATCACCACGTCGCAGCGGTCTTCGGCGATCAGCCGCGCCGCGTTGCCCACTGCGTGAGTGCCGGCCGCGCAGGCGGTGACCACGTTCTCTGAAGGCCCCATCCAGCCGTAGCGCATCGACAGGGTCGCGCCTCCGGCGTTGGCCATCATCATCGGCACCAAGAAAGGCGACACCCGGCGCGGGCCCTTCTCGTGGAGCACAGTCATCTCGCGCGCCAGCGTGGTGATGCCGCCCACTCCGGTGCCGATCATGGCGCCGCAGCGGGTGGGGTCGGCATCGAGCTCGCCGGCTTGAGCCAGCGCCTGATCAGCGGCCGCCACCAAGAACTGGGTGTTGGGGTCGGAGCGCCGCGCTTCTTTGGCGTTTTCGAAATGGTCGCCGGGGTCGAAGCCTGTCACCCGACGCTCGCCCACAGGCGCAGGGCTGCAGAGACCCTCGAAATAAGCCTCCGTGCCGATGCCGGCGGCTGACACGACCCCCAGACCGGTGACCGCCACCCGCCGGCGTTCAGGCCTGTCCATCGGACTCCGGCTCGCGTCGTTCTCTAGTCACCGAGAGGATGCCTTCAGAGCTTCGCGGTGATCAGTTCGTAAGCCTGCGCGACCGTGGCCACTCCTTCGAGTTCCTCTTCTTCGACGTTGACGTCGAACTCTTCCTCGAGTGCCATCACCAGCTCGACTATGTCGAGGCTGTCAGCGCCGAGGTCGTCCGCGAAGTCCGCTTTGGGCACCACGTCGGACTCGTCCACATCGAGCACATCCACGGCGCATTTCTTGAAACGCTCGAAGTTGTCGTCACTCACGGCTGTTGTCCTCCATTTTTCGGTGTCCTTCATTCCGGTGTTTTTCATTCCGGCTCTTGTTCCAGCTTCCAGTCAGCTTTGATAAAGGATGCGATAGGGATGGCGATCGATTCGGATCCGCTCTTTCGGGCTCGTCGTTGCGCTGCTCGTCCTCGCTGCTGCTACCGATGCTCGTCGTTGCTGCTGCTCTCCGCTGTTCTCTGATGCTGAGCCCGTCGAGCGCTCAGCCCATCGAGAGGCCGCCGTCCACCGCGAGCACGATACCGGTGACGTAGCTCGCGTCCTCCGAGACCAGGAACTCGACAGCGGACGCAACCTCGTCGGCTCGGCCCACACGGCCCAGCGGCACACGGTCGACGATGGCTTCGAGCTGCTCGCCGCTCAAAGCGTTGAGCATGTCGGTGTCGACCGCGCCCGGCGCGACCACGTTGACGGTGACATTGCGTGAGGCGAACTCTTTGGCCAGCGATCTCGCCAGTCCGATCATCCCGGCTTTCGAGGCGGCGTAGTTGGCTTGGCCGGGCTGGCCGCCGACGCCCGACACCGAAGAGATCAACACGATGCGCCCCCAACGCTGCCGCACCATGGACCTGACCGCGCTCTTGGCGGCGCGGAAACTGCCGGTGAGGTTGGCGTCGATCACCGCGGAGAAGTCCTCGTCGGACATTCGCAGGGTCAAGCCGTCACGGGTGATGCCGGCGTTGCAGACCAGGATCTCGGGCGCTCCGAGCCGTTCGGTCGTCTCAGCCAGAGCGGATCGAAGCGACTCGGCGTCGGTGACGTCGCAGGCGACGCATGTCAGACGGTGAGCGTGAGCGTCGGCGGGCGGCTCGCTCCGATAGGTGACGGCCACTCGATGCCCGGCCCGGCTCAAACGGCGGGCGATGGCCAGTCCGATTCCCCGGTTGCCGCCGGTGATCAAAGCGACACGCCCGGACTCAGCGGACGCGGTCTCGGCCGCGGCTCCGGACGCGTCCCCGGCCGCAGCACCGTCGTCGGCGCCGCCCGTCACCATCGGTTCACTGTCGTAGCCCACGTCATCCCGGCGCCGAATCCGGTCATCACCACCAAAGCTCCAGGCTGCAGCAATCCCTCGCGGTGAGCCTTCGCCATGGTCAGCGGGATCGTTCCCGAAGAGTTGTTGCCGGTGTGCTCGATCACGTTGCAGCTGCGCTCGAAGGCGATGCCGGTCCGCTTGCAGATGGCCTCGATGATGCGGATGTTGGCTTGGTGCGGCAGCAGCACGTCCACGTCTTCGGGGCCGAGGCCGGCGCGGTCCAGCGCAGCCATCACCGAATCGCTGACCGCTCGGACCGCGACCTTGAACACCTCGTGCCCGTCCATGCTGATCTTGGCGCCGTGGCCTCCCCTGATCAGCTCACGATGGTTGCCGTCCGCGCCGAGATCCCAGCTCAGCATGGTGCGAGCGTCGGTGTGCTCCAGAACCACGGCGCCGCCGCCGTCGCTGAACAGGATTGCCGTGTTGCGGTCCGTCCAGTCGGTCCACGGCGACAGCGAGTCGGCGCCGATCAGCAGAGTCCGGCGCGGCCCGCAGGGCGCATCCATCATCGATTGCGTCACCACCCATCCGTAGGTGAAGCCCGCACAAGCGGCGTTCAAGTCGAAAGCTCCGCAGCGCAGGCCCAACTCGGCGTGTATCACCGCTGAGGTTCCGGGCACTTGCTGGTCCGGGGTTGTGGTCGACAGCACCAGCAGATCGATCTCGGACGGGTCGACTCCGGCCATCTCCAGAGCGGTTCTGCCCGACTGGACGCCCAGAGCAGAGGTGGGGAGCCCGATGCGGCGCTCGCGGATGCCGGTGCGCTCGCGGATCCATTCGTCGCTGGTGTCCATCATTTCGGCCAGGTCGTGATTGGTGAGCACCTTCTCGGGCAGCGCCGTGCCGATGCCGATCATGCGCGCGCCCATCAGCTCGCTCTCTTCGCTCGCAGCGGGCGGCAGTCAGGCGTCGGCGCGGGTCGCATCAGTCCGGGTCGCATCAGGATGTTCGCAGCCAGGCGATCGGCTGGCTCGCCGTGACCCGCTCGCCGTTCAGAGCCAGCACGCCCATCAACTCGCCCGCGAAAGGGCTGCGGACTGCGTGAGTGCCGACCTGCCCGAGTTGCTGCCCCACGTCCACTGACGTTCCGGGATTGACGCCTTCGGCGGCTTCGAAGATTCCGGCTGAAGGACTGACCACCAGTCGCTCGGTGGCGAAGAGATGCTCACCGTCCATCGGCGCCGACGGCGCACGGGTCAGCGAAGGCGAAGCGGCCAACGCCTCGAGCAGGCTGTCGAGATGGCCGGGCACGGACACCGCCAGCGGCCTGGTTCCCTTGACGGCGCGCTTCGCCAGCCTGCCGAGCACCTCGCCGGGACCCAGTTCCACGAAGGTCGTGAACCCTGCCTCGGCGAGCGCGGTCATCGTCTGGCGCCATCTGACCGGGCTGGTGAGCTGCGCTTTCAGCAGGTCGGGCCAGTCAGAGCCGCGGTTGTGGACAGCGGCGTCGACGTTGGCGACCACAGTGCCCTGAGGGTCGCGGAACTCGGTGCGGTCGATGGCTTTGGTGAGCCGGTCTCGTGCAGGCGCCATGAACGGCGTGTGGAATGCGCCACCCACCTGCAGCGGCATCACCCGCTTGGCGCCCAGCTCTCGGGCGATCCCGGCTGCGGTGTCGATCGCTTCGGGCGTGCCTGCGATCACCGCCTGGCCGGGCGCGTTGTGGTTGGCGAGCCACACTTCGCCCGGGGATCGGCTGCAGGCGATCTGGACGTCGTCGTCGTCGAGGCCCAGAACGGCGGCCATGGTGCCTTCGCGCTCCTCGGCGGCGGCCTGCATGGCGTCGCCTCGCTCGGCCACCAGAGCCACGGCGTCGCTGAAATCGAGCACGCCCGCGGCGGTCAAAGCCGAGTATTCGCCCAGGCTGTGACCGGCGTGACCGGCGGCTTCGGTGCCGAGCCGGGTCACTGCGTCGAGGGCCACCATCGACATCACGAAAGTCGCGAGCTGACTGTTGCGCGTCTCGGTGAGCTCTTCGGCGTCGGCGTGCAGCAGCAGACGCGACACGTCCCGGGCGGTCACTTCGGACGCTTCTCCCACCAACTCCCAGGACGGGTGGTCCACCCAGGCCGCTCCCATGCCGGGCTGCTGCGAGCCTTGGCCCGGATACATGAAGACGATCATCGCTGGAGGCTCCTCATCGCGCTGCTACGGCCCGACGATGCGTCCCGTGCATCCCTCGGCCGTGTCTCAGACTCTGCTTGCTCTGTTTCAGACTCCGCTCGCAGCGGCCGGGTTTCGCGGCGTCGGTCGCAGCGTCGGAAAGGCTGCGTGCTGCGGCTCGGCGTCTCGCGCTGCGCTCCCCGGTCCCGCGACGGGCGCGCAGCTCAAGTGAGTTTCGTGCGTGCAAGACCTAGCAGGCTAGACCCCGGCTGATGCCGGTGCGTAATGACGGCAGCCGGCAGGCGGCGCGGATCGCCCCGGCCGTGCGGATCCAGTCAGGATCAGTTCGGATCAGCTACTGGTCGCCGCTGCTGCCGGTCTGCTGTCGGACGGGCGGCGCGGGCCGGGTGACGCGGCGGGCGCTAGGCTCACTAATGCGGCCCGGATGGCGGAATTGGCAGACGCAGCGGACTCAAAATCCGCCGCCCGTGAGGGTGTGAGGGTTCGAATCCCTCTCCGGGCACCGCAAGCCTCGGCGTCGTCATGATCCACGGCATCGCACGGAGACACGGCGCCAACATGACGCCGGTTGCGGGCCTGCCGGTCGGACGCGAACACGTGCGGCTCTAGGCTGGAAGGCGTGTCCCGTGACCGGCTGGAGCGACGATTGCAGAGCGTCGGACGGCAGTTGAACGCGCTGCGCGGCGATCTGAGCGTCTGCGACGAGCAGCAAGTCCAGCTGACCGAGGAAGCCGATGAGTGCCGTCTGCGGGCGCTGGTGTCGGAGACTCCGATGGCCGAGCGCGACTATCGGGAGGCGCAACGCCACGCCGACCGCCTGCAGCAGCACCGTGATGAGCTGGCGGCTCGCATCGCGCGGCTCGAAGCCGACCAGGACTCGCTGCTCGACCAGTTCAGCGCGTCGCGCTGAGACGCGTCGCGATGCAACAAAACGAGCAGCCGGCCCCCACGCCGCCCGAGATGGCGGCGCACGAGACGGCGCCGCCCGCAGCAGCTCCGCCTGACGCGGCATCATCTGGCCCAGCGTCGCCTGAACCAGCGTCGTCTGAAGCCGCTTCGCCTGAGACGGGCGGGCCTGGCGCCGTGCGGGTGCTTGTGGCCGAGGATGAAGCCATCATCCGGCTGGATCTCGTGGAGACGCTGCGCGAGGATGGTTTCGAAGTGGTCGCCGACACGGGCCGGGGCGACGAAGCCGTCGCGCTCGTGGCCGAGCATCGTCCCGATGTGATCATCCTCGACATCAAGATGCCCGGCCTCGACGGGATCGAAGCCACACGGCGGATCTCCGGGCAGCGCGGCACTGCCGTCGTGATCCTCACAGCGTTCAGCCAGCGCGACCTGATCGAGCAGGCCAGCGAAGCAGGCGCCATGGCGTATCTGATCAAGCCCTACCGGCGCGACGCGCTGGTGCCGGCGGTAGAGCTGGCATTGGCCCGCCACCGCGAGACCGAAGAACTCGAAGGACAGGTCGGCGACCTCAAAGACCGTCTCGAGGTTCGCAAGATCGTCGACCGTGCCAAAGGCCGCCTGATCGACGAGCACGGCCTGAGCGAACAAGACGCCCACGCTTTCATCCAGCGCACGGCCATGTCGCAGCGCACCACCATGCGCGCCGTCGCCGACGACATCATCGAATCCCGCCTCACTCCCTGACCGGTCGGACGCTGCGCCGTGAGACCGGCCGGCGCGGCAGCCTCGGCGCGACACCGTCCGGCGCGAAGTGCAGCTACGCAACCGGCCCGATCTGAACGGCTGGAGCGCAACACCGGCCGGCGCAAAGCCGTCCGACGAGACAGCTTCGCCGGATCAGGCGGGCTGCCGACGGCGCAACGGATGCCGTAGATTCCTGGCGTGGCCCGCGTGATGCTGATCGACGGCAACTCTCTGGCCTACCGCGCCTTCTTCGCGTTGCCCACGGACATGGCCACCGCCTCCGGGCAGATCACCAACGCCGTGTTCGGTTTCACGTCGATGCTCATCAACCTCTGGCGCGACCACGAGCCCGAGCAGGTCGTCGTCGCTTTCGACCGTCCCGAACCCACTTTCAGGCACGCCAGAGTCCCCAGCTACAAGGCCACGAGAGACTCCGCGCCCGACATTCTGCGTCAACAGATGGGCCTAGTGCGCGAAGTGCTCGACTCTTTGGCCGTGCCCACGATCGACGCGGCCGGGTACGAGGCCGACGACGTCATTGCCACGCTGGCCACCGCCGGTCGGGACCGCGGCGACGACGTGATCATCGTCACAGGCGACCGCGACGCCTACCAGCTGGTGCAAGACCCTCATCTCAAGGTGCTCTACAACATGCGCGGGGTGTCCGAATACAAGCTCTACGACGAGGCGGGCATCCGCGAGCGCACCGGCGTTCGTCCCAGCGACTATGTGCAGTATGCGGCGCTGCGCGGCGACAGCAGCGACAACCTGCCAGGCGTGGACGGGGTGGGGGAGAAGACCGCAGCGAAGCTCGTCAACGGCAAGGGCAGCCTCGACGCGCTGTTCGCGTCGCTCGAGGATCTCACCCCCAAGCTGCGAGAGAACCTAGCCGCCGCCGAAGCACAGGTCCGCAGCAATGTCGAGCTGATGACCTTGGTGCGCGACGTGCCTCTCGAAGCCGGTCTCGAAGATTTGGCTCTGGGCGAAGTCGACGCGGCCGCAGCGCGCAAGCTGTTCGACTTCCTGGAGTTGCGGACGCTGTATCAACGCCTGGCGGAGCTGCCGGGCGACAGGCTCGGCCTCGACGGCTCAGCCGATCTCGAAGCGCCGGAGCGGGCGTTGGCGCCGGAAGTGTCGCGACTCGACAGCCCGCAGCAGGCTCTGCGAGCACTGCGGTCAGCCACGGACGACGACTCGGCGGCCCATGCGCTGCTGGCGTTGGCCGTGCCGGCGGGAGGGCTCGAGGCGGGGCTCGCGTGGACTGTCGACGCCGACGGCACCGCAGTGGCGTTCCTGCCGGGCGGACTGCTGGAGCACGCCGAGGTGCGTGCCGCGCTGGCCGCTCTGGTGGGCACGGGCGCCGCGGGCGACAGCGTCAGACCGATCGCCGTGCATGACGGCAAAGCTTTGATGCGCCCTCTGCTGGGTCTCGGCGTGGAGATGCGCGATCCGCTGATCGACACGATGCTCGCCGCATACCTGCTCGACCCGGCAGACGCGCGCTACAAGCTGAGCGACGTCGCCGAGCGTTACGCCGACGTCGAGCCTCCGGCACACACCGCGCCGGAGGGCCGTCTGAACTTCGAAGGCGAGACCGCCGACTGCTCACAAGAGGCGAGCTGGGCCGCTCTGGCTGTCGCCCGCCTCGTCGCGCCTCTGCGTGAAGCGCTGTCAGCCCAAGGCCTCGACCATCTCAACGACGAGGTGGAAGTGCCGCTGGTGAGGGTGCTGGCGCGGATGGAGCACGCCGGGATCGCAGTGAACCGGGCGGTGCTGGAACGGATACGCGACGAGCTCGCCGCCGAAGCTGACACGCTCAAGCAGCGGGTGCTCCAAGACGCCGGACGCGACATCAACGTCAACTCGCCCAAGCAGCTGGCCGAAGTGCTTTTCGACGACTTGCAGCTCACCCCCACCAAGCGCACCAAGACCGGGTTCTCCACCGACGCCCGGTCCTTGGAGAAGCTGCGCGGCGAGCATCCCATCGTCGAGCATCTGCTGAGCTACCGCGAGGTCGAGAAGCTGCGCTCCACCTACGGGGTGGGCCTGCTGGCCGAGGTGGATCCCGACGACCGCATCCGGGCCACTTTCAACCAGACGGTGGCACGCACCGGACGGCTCAGCTCCGACGCACCCAACCTGCACAACATCCCGGTGCGCTCCGAGCGCGGCCGTGTGTTCCGCACGGCTTTCGTGGCGCCGTCGGGCCACAAGCTGCTGGTGGCGGACTACGACCAGATCGAACTGCGCTGCATAGCGCATCTGGCCGAGGATCCGGGGCTCATAGCGGCTTTCGAGGCAGGCGAGGACATCCATACAGCCACGGCGGCGCGCATTCTCGGGATCGACCCCTCACGAGTGCGGCTGGAGGAGCGCTCGACCGCCAAGATGGTCTCCTACGGCCTGGCATACGGGATGGAGGCTTACGGCCTGGCGCAAAGGCTCAACATCGCGACGGGCGAGGCCGCCGAGATCCTCGACGCCTATTTCGCGGCTTTCCCGGCGGTGCGCGACTACATGGACGCGACGGTCGCCGAGGCTCGCCGTCGGGGCTACACCGAAACCCTGTTCGGCAGGCGCCGGCAGATCCCCGAGCTGTCGAGCAACAACCAGCGGCTGCGTCAGGCGGGGGAGCGACAAGCCATGAACGCCGGGATCCAAGGGCTGGCCGCCGACATTTTCAAGGTCGCGCTGGTGCGTCTCGACAGAACGCTGCAAACTCAGGGCTTGGCGTCGCGCATCGTGCTGCAGGTGCATGACGAGATCATCCTGGAAGCCCCCGACAGCGAGATCGAAGAAGCTTCGGCGCTGGCCGGCGACGTGATGCGCGACGCTTTCGAGCTGAGGGTGCCCCTCGAGGTGGCGCTGCACGCCTCCGACACTTGGGCCGGGGCCAAAGGCTGACCAAGAGCCGCTTGAAAGCCGAGCAGGCCGCGCGCAATCCGGGCAGCCGCCTCGGCGCGCTGTCGCCGGGGGCTCGCGGCTCGTCGGGTCGGCGCCCCGCCGGAGCGCGGTTCTGGACGGTAGCCTCATCAAGTCCTGTCCGCGTCCTCGGATGCCGGTGAACGGACATCTGACCGACACAGCCGGACCCGCGTCCGGTCGACCATCCAACATCCAATCGACCCAGAAAGACCCGGAAAACCAACGTGACCGACACAGCCGGCACCGTTCTCGATCTGCCCGTCTTCCCCGAGATGGGCAGCTTCGCATCCGACGGCACCTACATTCCCCGCCAAGTGACCGAGGACGACCTCGGTGACATCGACATCGATGACGCCTACGACTCCACCATGGTGGTGGTCGAGGACGGCCAGATCGTGGAGGGCACGGTCGTCAGGATCGACAAGGAAGAGGTGCTGCTCGACATCGGCTACAAGTCCGAGGGCGTGATCCCGGCTCGTGAGCTGAGCATCCGCCACGACATCGATCCGGGCGAAGTGGTGGCCATGGGCGAGCGGATCGAGGCGCTGGTGATCACCCGCGAGGACAAAGAAGGCCGCCTGATCCTGTCCAAGAAGCGCGCCCAGTACGAGCGGGCCTGGGGACGGATCGAAGAGCAGCGCGACGCCGAGGTCGCGGTCCGCGGCCTGGTGATCGAGGTGGTCAAAGGCGGTCTGATAGTCGACATCGGGCTGAGGGGCTTCCTGCCTGCTTCGCTGGTGGAGCTGCGCCGGGTGCGCGACCTCCAGCCCTACGTCGGACGCGAGCTCGACGCCAAGATCATCGAACTCGACAAGAACCGCAACAATGTGGTGCTGAGCAGGCGCGCCTGGCTGGAGGAGACGCAGCGCGAGCAGCGCGAGGAGTTCCTCGACAATCTGCGGCCGGGCGAGGTGCGCAGCGGCGTGGTGTCCTCAGTGGTGACCTTCGGGGCGTTCGTGGACTTGGGCGGCATGGACGGACTAGTGCATGTCTCGGAGCTCTCTTGGAAGCACGTCGATCATCCCAGCGCGGTGGTGACGGCCGGCGACCGGATCGACGTGCAAGTGCTGGAAGTGGACTTGGAGCGCGAGCGCATCAGCTTGTCGCTCAAAGCCACTCAGCAGGATCCGTGGCAGGAGTTCGCGGCGAGCCACCGGGTGGGCGAGCTGGTCTACGGCCGCATCACCAAGCTGGTGCCGTTCGGTTCGTTCGTGCAGGTAGGCGACGGCATCGAAGGCCTGGTTCACATTTCTGAGATGTCGGCGCATCATGTGGAGATGCCCGAACAGGTCGTCACCCCCGGCGAGGAGCTCTGGGTGAAGATCATCGACCTCGACTTGCAGCGGCGCCGCATCAGCCTGTCGATCAAGCAGGCCGCCGAGGGCGGCGTGGTGGCAGCCGAGTACCAGGAGCACTTCGGTGATCACGCCTACGACGAAGCCGGCAACTACATCGGCACGAGCGACTCCGAGGGTCAGCAGGCCTGGACGGACTACTACTCCGACGATTCCGATCCGGCCGCCGGCGGATCTGACGAAGCGGTCGAGGCTGTAGAGGCCGGCGAGGCTGACGAAGCCGCCGTTGCCAGCGAGTTCGCCGGATCCGCTGAAGGGTTGGACGCTGCTGATGTCGACGCGGACGCAGCAGCGACAGCCGCGGCAGCCGATGATGCTGATGCTGATGCTGAGAGCGCCGATGGCGCCGACAGCGACGATGCTGAAGGCGCCGAAGCCTCGGCCGGGCCTGCTGTCGAAGCCGAGGCGGCTGCCGCGCCGCAGGAAGAACAAGCAGAAGAAGAGTCAGCAGCGATCTAGGAGAGATCCAGGGGGAGGCTCGGCCCTGCCTGAGATAGCTCTGACCGGCGGCATCGGGTCCGGCAAGTCGACTGTGGCGGACGGTCTCGTGCGGCGAGGCGCCGTGTTGATCGACGCCGACCGGATCGTGCGCGACCTGCAGCAGCCGGGCGAGCCGGTTTTCGCTGCGATGGTCGAGCGCTGGGGATCGGGGATCGTGGCCGCCGACGGGACCCTCGACCGTTCCGCGGTCGCCGCCGTGGTGTTCAACGACGCAGCCGAACTGGACGCGCTCAACGCCATCGTTCATCCTGCCGTGGGCGAAGCGATGGCCGAGCAGCGAGCCGCGGCCGCCCGGCAGTCGCCAGGCGCGGTGGTGGTGCTCGACATTCCGCTGCTCGTGACCCCCGACGGCGAGATCATCGCCGAGCGCTACCGCGGTCTGGCGGGCGTCCTGGTGGTGGACGCGGCGCCCGAGGTGGCGGTGCGGCGCCTAGTGGCTCAGCGAGGCCTGTCCGACGACGCCGCTTGGGCGCGTGTCAGCAGCCAAGCCGACCGCGAGACTCGCCTGTCCGCGGCCGATTTCGTGATCGACAACAACGGCGGCATCGACGAACTGTCCCCGCAGATCGACGCCGCCTACCGTTGGGCTGCGTCCCTGCCCTGATCCGCGCGCCGCGCCGCGTGCTGAGGCGCGCCCCGCGCCGAGGCTGGCGCAGCCACTACCATCGAGAGCGATGCCGCCGCGGACCGAGCCCAGCGACCGGCGGGCTTTCGAGGTGGCAGCCCCTTTCGAGCCTGCCGGCGACCAGCCCGGCGCCATCGAGAAACTGGTCGACGGGGTGCAGGCCGGGCGCCGCTTCCAGACCCTGCTGGGGATCACCGGCTCGGGCAAGAGCGCCACCATCGCCTGGACCATCGAACGCTGCGGGCGGCCCACGCTGGTGCTGGCGCCCAACAAGGCGCTCGCCGCGCAGCTCGCCAACGAACTGCGCGAGCTGTTCCCGCACAACCGGGTGGAGTATTTCGTCAGCTACTACGACTACTACCAGCCCGAGGCTTACATGCCCGCCAGCGACACCTACATCGAGAAGGACTCGTCGGTCAACGACGAGATCGACCGTCTGCGGCACTCGGCCACCTCGGCTCTGCTCACCCGGCGCGACACGATCGTGGTGGCTTCGGTGTCGGCGATCTACGGGCTGGGCTCGCCCGAGGAGTACGAGGCCCAGCTGCTGGTGCTGCATCAGGGCGGCGTCTACGACCAGCGCTCGATCCTGCGCCGTCTGGTGGCCATGCAGTACGAGCGCAACGACATGAACCTGACCCGGGGCAAGTTCAGGGTGCGAGGCGACACCATCGAGGTTCACCGCGCCTACGACGAGACGGCCGTGCGCGTCGAGTTGTTCGGCGACGAGGTGGAGCGCATCACCGTCGTCGATCCGGTCACCGGCGAACGCCTCGACACTCTGGAGGATCTGGTGGTGTTCCCCGCCACCCATTACGCCACCTCCGCGGAGCGCATGGAGCAGGCCGTCGCCCGCATCGAGACCGAACTGGCGCAGCGGCTGGCGTTCTTCGAGGCCGAGGGCAGGCTGCTCGAAGCTCAGCGCCTGCAGATGCGCACCAGCTACGACCTCGAGATGATGACCGAGCTGGGCTACTGCAACGGCATCGAGAACTATTCCGCTCCCATCGACGGACGAGCCCCCGGCGAGGCGCCCTACACGCTGCTCGACTATTTCCCGGACGATTTCCTGATGGTGATCGACGAGTCGCATGTGGCGGTGCCGCAGCTTCACGGACAGTACGAAGGCGACCGCAGCCGCAAAGAGACCCTGATCGGCCACGGTTTCCGTCTGCCGTCGGCCGCCGACAACCGGCCGCTGCGCTTCGAGGAGGTAATGCGCAGGCTGAACCAGGTGATATTCATGTCCGCTACTCCAGGCGACTACGAGCTGGAAGTGTCCGAGCAGGTGGTGGAGCAGATCGTCAGGCCCACCGGCTTGGTCGATCCCGAAGTGATCGTCAAGCCGACCAAAGGCCAGATAGACGACCTCCACGAACTGATCAAGCAGCGGACGCAGCAACAGCAGCGGGTGCTGGTGACCACGCTCACCAAGAAGATGGCCGAGGATCTCACCGATTATCTGCTGGAGCTGGGGTTGAGGGTGCGCTATCTGCACAGCGAGGTGGACACGGTGCGGCGCATCGAGATTCTGCGGGATCTGCGGCTCGGGGAGTTCGACGTGCTGGTTGGCATCAACCTGCTGCGAGAGGGCTTGGATCTGCCGGAAGTGTCGCTGGTGGCGATCCTCGACGCCGACAAGGAGGGTTTCCTGCGCAGCGAGACTTCGCTGATCCAGACGATCGGGCGGGCGGCCCGCAACGTGGACGGCGAGGTGGTGATGTACGCCGACGTGGTCACCGACTCGATGCGACGGGCGATCTCTGAGACGATGCGTCGCCGCGGCTTGCAGCAGGCGCACAACGCCGCCCACGGGATCGATCCGACCACCATCCGCAAAGCGGTCACCGACATCTTGTCTTTGATCCGTCCCGAGCGCGACGGGGCGCCGGTGCCCGAAGGCGGGGCAGGCGGCACGTCGGGCAGCGGCCTGGCAGCGGCTCGGCGCAGGCGTGACGGGCCGGATCTGGGCGAACTGCCCGACGCCGAGCTCGAGCGGTTGATACGCACATTGGACGACGAGATGCGTGAGGCCGCCGCTGACCTGCGTTTCGAGTACGCGGCTCGGCTGCGCGACGAGATCAAGGATCTGCGCCGCGAGCTCCAAGAGATCGCCGGCTGAGCGGCACGGGCACGGTCGAGTGGCACGGGCACGGTCGAGCGGGAACGGTCGAGGCAGGGGCAGGGATCATGAGATCGCTCGAGTCCGGGGCGGGGATCAGCCGTGAGTGAGACGAACGCCTATGCGGGGCACCGCGCCTCGGTGGCCGCTTCGAGCGTGATCGGGCCGCGTCGGGTCAACGAGGATCGGGCCTCTGCGACGCTGTCCGACGTCGACGGGAGTTGGGTCATTGCGGTGGCCGACGGGCTCGGAGGCCACGTCCGCGGCGATGAGGCGGCCCAGGCGGCGATCGGGGGTCTGCCGCAGCGGATCGGCAGCGCCGACGACATGGCCGTCGCCTTCGGGGAGGCCAACGAGCGGGTGCTGGCGTTGACCGGCGCCGAGGAATGGCACAAGTCCCGACCGTACGACCTGGGTTTGTCGGAGTTCCCGATGAGCACGCTCTGCGTGTCTGCCTGGACGCCCGAGGGCGGTCTGCTCATCGGGTGGATGGGCGACACTCTGCCCTTCCTGGTCGGCGTCAGCACGGAAGCGGACGGTTTCAGCGGATTCCTGTGCGGGCGGCCGCACCGAGTGCCCGGCGGCAGCATCGAGATCTGCTTGGGGATGCCGCCCCTGGGCGAGTTGTCCGATCCGAGTTCGGTCGAGGTGGAGATCATCGGCGAGTCCGGGGACGGGATCGTGCCTGATGCGGTGATCCTGGCCAGCGACGGCGCCTGGGAGCCGTTCGTGGACGAGCACGGAGTCGGGTGGTTCTACGACCGCGCCGTCGACGGCGGGGTCGGCGCCGCCTGCGGGCAGCGCTCACGGACCGCCGCTGAGATGGTCGACAGCATTCTGGCCGGGGCGGCGGAACTGGGGCTCAACGACAACGCGTCGGTCGCCGCAGCCCTCCGGCGCTGATTTTTTGTTCTTGGTGCTGGTTCGTCTCTGGCGCTGACTCGGTCGACCCTCGAAAGAAAAATTCGGCGAAGTTCTTGACGGCGTCGAATTCGCGCGCTAACTTCCTCAAGCAGCCTCTCTTGTTGAATTCCTTTGAAAAAATCGGGGAGGAGGGAGGCTAGGGGCCTTTTCCCCGGAAAGTTGAGAATTGCAATGCTGAAAGTGGCTCCTTCGGAACTTCGGCGCTCGGGTCGCAGACCCAGACTGGTGTTTGTGTCTTTGGCGCTGTGCGTCGCAGTTTTTGGTTTGGTGGCGTCGGTGGTGTCGGCGTCGTCGTCGCGTCCTGACACTGTTCCGGTGATCTGGGATCCGGGCGATCCAGGGGCGAAACCGTCTCGGGGCGACTACACCCGCACTGAGACGACCGGCTTCAATCCGGGTATGTGGTCGCCTGCCTATCAGGGCGAGGTGCTGCCGGCGGACAGTCCCGAGACTTGGCCGCAGGACATGCTGATCCCGGAACCCGCCGATCCCGGGTACCGGTCCAATGAGTACGAGTCCGCGATCCGGCCGCGGTCGTTCTTTGAGATGAGGGTGGGCGGCACCTCGTACTTCTGGATGCCGCAGCGTTACCAGGCGTGCCCGGGCAAGTCGGCGGCGATCCCGTCTGACGGTGTTCTGGTGCCGGGGGAGTCCAGTGATCCTCGCTGCGTCGGGGACACCACCCACATCGTTTTGTATCCCACGGTTTCAGACTGGAACGCCGGCACCAACGAGCGTGCCTGTTCCGTGTCTAGAGACTTCACCGCTGAACAGTTCGGCATGGTCGGACGGGTGCCTGACCCGCGTGCGGAGTCGTCGTGGGGCGCTGACCCTCCGACCGGGCCTAACGGCACCTATGCGGCGACGGATGTCGTCTACCGCTTCAGCACCACCATTGCTGATTGCCACGACCGCGATTCGGGTTCGGTAATGATTCGCAGAACGAACGCCGGCGGTCAGGTTAGGGTTGACAGAGGCGCCATGCAGGCCGCTTACAAGGTGGACTTGGCGGCGATCAGGGCGCACAACGACGCCGTATGGGACCGTGCCGAGGGCGGGCGCAAGACGTCCAACGTAGAGTTCACGATCAACGGCTCGACCTACGAGCAGGCGATCGCAGCGTGGCGCGAGCAGCGCGACGAGCACGAAGACGCCGTCGAGGAGCGCCGCCTCCTGGGCAATCAGATGCACGTCAACTGCGTGCGAAACCGCTGCCGAGTGCATAACACCCCCTGACTCGCTGGCCTCTTGTTGACCGGCGAGCGCCGCCGCCCGCCGGTCAACAGTCAAAGATCAAGGCGCCGCCGTCAGCGATCCGAACCACTGGCGGCGGTGCCGCCGCGCTCAACAAGCGCCGCAACCGCCGCCACCCCCGACAGATGGCTGGGAGGGTGGGCCTCGAACCTACGAACACACGGGTAACACCCGAGCGCTCTGCCGACTGAGCTGCCCTCCCCCAGAGAATGGATCCGGATGGTCGGATTTGTAGCGATGCCCCTTGCTCCCCAAAGCAGGCGCGCTTCCTGGCTGTGCCACATCCGGCGGCGAGCAACGAGCGGCACCGGGCTGAGTCATCTAGTCATCAGAGCAAACTAGGCTGTGCCACATCCGGCGGCGAGCAACGAGCGGCACCGGGCTGAGTCATCTAGTCATCAGAGCAAACTAGGCTGTGCCACATCCGGCGGCGAGCAACGAGCGGCACGCTTTATCGCGTGAGTTTGCCCACTATATAATTGCCTGCATGTCGATTACCGCCTCCCATCTGGTCACGGCTGCTGAAGCCGCCGAGGCGTTGGGTGTCAGCACGGAACAAATCCGCCGATACGCAAGGGCTGGCGTACTGCCCTCTGTCAAGAAGGCGGGGGTATGGCTGGTACCGGGTAAGCATGTGCGAGCGCTGCTGCTGGGGTGCCGCCCTTCTGGTGGGCGTCCATTGTCCTGCTGTGCGGCTTGGAGAGAGATCTTTGCTGGCGGCAGCCCCCTGCACGTAGACCCATACCGTTACCGCAACCGCGGCGCCGTCACGCGATGGTCTGGCTCCAGCGACAGCGTGCGGCAGTTGCTCGCTCATCCTGACATTGTGATTGGGGGTATCCATGCCGGTGAGATTCACGGTGCTTTGCTCTGCCCTCTACCGGATGAGGCTCAGGTGTATCTTTCGCGCTCGGTGGCGGCGGAGTCGTCATCCTCTCACCCTTGCAGCGCACTAGAGCCGGATCCTCTCGGTGAGGTAGTGGCACGCGTGATACCAGACGAGATATGGCCGCAGTTGGTAGCGTCGTCGGTCCCCAGCAGTCAAGCGCCGCCTGACTGGATGGGTGAATCTGGACTTTACGCTCCTGTGTCTCTAACCATACTTGATCTCTTGGAGTCTCCGCATTCCCGTGAACGGTCAGCTGCAGCTGACTTGCCGCAAGGAACGGTGTGAGATGCCGCCAGAAATATCTCTGCCCTCCGATGCTCTAATAGATCCCAGGCAGGTAGCAGCATGGAATGTGATCTTGGAGCTAGCTGATGACTTGGGAGATAGCTGGGCTCTAGTGGGCGGACAGATGGTCATGCTGCACCAGATTGAGCGGTCCGCTGCACACATCCCTCCTTCGGGGTTGGATGCCCTCCGAATGAGCATCGATGTTGATGTGGTGGTGAATATTCGTGCCGGACGAAACCAGATGCCTCACGTTCATCAAGTAGCCACAAGCCACGGATTCAGTCAAATCATGGGTGAAATAGCCCATCGGTACCGGCGTCCGGGGAGCAGCGTGCTACTGGATGTCTTAGCGCCTGAATCTCTCGGGCCCAACCTGCCCAGATTAGGAAAAGGGCGCACTCTCCAAGCAGTCGGCGCTAGCCAAGCTCTCAAGCGAATTGAACCGATAAAGGTTCGGTTGGGGGCAGCATCAGGAACCGTTTATCGCCCCAACCTAGTGGGTGCGATCATTATGAAGGGCATGGTGGCTGAACGCGTGGGAACAGGAGGCCCACGTCAGGGACGCGATCTGGATGACGTAGCGCTCCTAGCGACACTGCTAACACATGAAGACGTTCGCACTGCATCCCTGAAACCGAAAGAGCGGGCACTCCTGAGGCGCCTGCTGCCTGTGGTCAGCACCCTGTCGAGCATTTCTCCATCACCTGGTAAAGGGATCTCCTATCTCCAAGAACTCTCAGCACGGAATCCCGCTAGCGGCAAGGACACACTATCACCGTAGATCTAGCTGTAGTGGAGATGCTGCGACTCTCGAAGACACCTGCAGAACAGCAGTCGAGGGCGCTGATCCAAGCACACAGTTCTCAGCAGACATGCTGAGTTAGGGTGCCGCAAAGGGTTCAGGGCTTCCACTGCCCGAGCGCAACGCCCCGCACACGGGGCTCGTCGGCCAGCAGTTTGCCGAGTTCGCTGATCTCGGCGATGTCCCAGCCGAGCGCCTCGCAGACGGCTTCATCCCAACGCTGACGAACCTCGGTGTAGCCGTCACGGAACTGCGGCACGATCTCATGGCGGGTCTCTTCCCAGCAGCCCGCGAGCGTGCCGACGATGCGGCCATCTGACAAGTCGCAGACAGGCACTGAGGTCCAAGCCGCGGGGTTATAGAACGGAAAGTCTAGCGATTTGCCGGCCTGGCGCATAATGAATGCTCTCCCTAGAGTGGCGTTGAAGAAGACGGCGGCGGCTTTCGCCTGTGTTGGATCCAGTCCTGTGACCGGCATCCAGCCTTGCCCGACGTAGCGCTCATTGGCTGCGACTGCGGTCAGGCGAGCGGTCGATGAGCGTTGCCCCATGGTGAGCAGAAGATGGCCGGCTTTGGTGAGGATCGGGGGTTCGCCGGACTGCTTCCACTCCCACCAGCCGTCGGGGAGGGCCTCGATCCGCTGCTGGCCGTCGGCGCCTTTCGATTGCAGAACAGGGAACGGTCGGATGCCCTCTGGCTGTTTGCTGTAGTCGCTTCGCATCGTCTGTCCTGTCGCGTGGATCCCTACGCCTCGATGCCGGGGCGGTCTGTCGCCTTGCGATAGTCGGCGTAGAGCGGTTGCAGGGTCGCGTGGATCATCGTCCGGGTGCTCCTGCGGTGCTGCGGCGGTAGCCGGCGCTGAGCATCGGCTCGGTCTTGTGTATCCGTCTCTCTCTCTCTCTCTCTCTCTCTCTCTGTATTGCTGTGAGCCCGTCATGGGCTGCGAATCCCGCAGCGGCGGACGCGAGCGCGGGGGAGCGCCACACGGCGGCGGACCAGTCGCCCGCTCGTATTCGCTCAGCAGGCCATGACGAAACTTCACCCCAACCGTCCGGTAGCGCACCGGTCCCGCAGACGGTTATCGCATCGAACAGGTCGTTGGTCTCCTCACTGTCGGTGGGCAATCTGTCGAGGGCGATGATTCGGGTTGGGGGAGGGGAGTCGTCGTCGGGGTCGCGCCGCTGAAACACGAAGACGCTCTCGTTGATGGCCGTGTTCTGGCTCAGGTTGACGCTGCCAGGGTCGTGGCAGGTCAGGATCGTGTGAACATGGAGGCGCTCCGCCATCAAGAGCCGGATTGCTGCATTTGATGCTGCTGTCGCTTTGATGGTCGGAGCGAGCAAAGCGATGCTCGAACCGCTCTCTGCGGAGAGGCAGCATTGGGCCAATGTTGTAAACATTGGCCCAATGCTGTTCTTGTCCAGAACAGCATTGAGCCGATCGTCACTGGCTACCAGCATCTGCTCTAGGGCGTCCATCCTGTGGCGCAGTGAGCGCTGCTCGTCGGTGTCGAATTTCTCGCCGGCCTTGGAGCGGTTCGTGAACGGCGGGTTCATGATGACGATGCGCGCATTTGCGGCTGCCGCCGCGGCGTCGTCCATCTCCGGGCCTTCCAGTAGGGAATCAGTTTCGGCGCCCGTCTTGATGGTGTCGGAGTCTGCTGCGTCGTCGAAGAGTCTTCCGGAGTCGATGATCTCGCTGCGGGCCAGCAGCTCGAGCGTGCCCGCTGCGCTGCTGCCGTCTGGTTGCGGGCCGTAGGGCATTCGGTGCAGACCCATTCGGCGGTATTTGATGTCTCTGTTGCCTGACATGAGCTGCGTGGCTGCCAGTTGCAGCGACACCGGGTTTATGTCCAGACCTTTGAGTACATCTTCGGCGGCGAGCTTCTGAAGGTCGGCGAGCTGGTCGAGGTCAGCGCCGCACTTCTCGGCTCGGCGTTTCATCTCGGTCATCGCGGCGGTGAGCAGAGTCCCTGAGCCGCAAGCCAGGTCGACGGTCTTGTGCGCTCGCCACACTTCAGAGTCGGACCAATCGAGAGAGTCGTCGGGGTCCACGGCTTGCAAAGCGAGGCGAGCGGCGATGTCAGCGGCGACCGGGCGAGTGAAGAACGCTCCGTCGGATGACTGGTCGCCCATCACTTTGTTGAACAGCGCCCCGGCATGGTCGGCGCCCATGTCTGCGTAGGTCTCGGCGATGCGTTCCGCTTCGGCGGCCAGATGCCGTAACGCTCGCCGCAGGCCGCCGAGCCGTCCGCTGCGCCGAGCGGTTCGCAGCGCGTCCAGCGCGGGTTCCAGCACCGGCAGAAAGTCCTGCCGGGTGATGACCTCCCAAGAGTCGCGCAGCACTTCCTCGGGCTCCGATGATGCTTTCACGCTTTCAAGCGAGTCGATTCCCCTGCTGCCCAGCCAGCCGCCGGCATGGATTCGTTGATGAAGCATGGCTGCGTTCATCCACAGCAGCGCCGCGATGGTCGCCCCGTCGGCGCGCGGTTTGCCAGCTTTGGGAGCGGCGAGATTGTCGAGTTCGAAGTGTGAGTCCAGCAAAGCGGCGAGCCCGGTTTCTTGGTGGAGGTATCGGGCGGCTTCCTCCACTGCGTTTCGCAGCAGATTCAGGTCGCGGGTGATCCTGTTGCCGGTCAGACCCGACTTCTCAAGCAGGTTCATGGAGATGCTGTCACCGATCTGCGATTGCAGATCGACCAGCACCCCTTGGATGGAAGCCTCGAAAGCGGCTTGACGTGCTTGACGGGCTTTGTCTCGTTCTTGGCGTCGGCGCGCCCGCTCGGCAGGGTCGGGGCGGCGTGCGCCTCGTGTGCCTTTCGCCATCTCCACCGCTCGCCGTTTGGTCTGGTTCACGTTGATGTCGCCTCGGTCCTGGTGGGGCTTGGGGGTCTTGCGCACCACGGTGTCTTGGCTTGTGACGGTGCTGCCGTCGCTGCGTTGAGCGTGGACTATCACGCTTGCCGGTTCGTCTGTGGGGGATTCCCACAAACCCTCGTCGAGCGGCTCGGTGTTGTCGAAGTCCAGCAGTGGGCACCCGGTCGCGACTGCTTCGCGTGCTGTGTCTTCAGCGTCGTCGTGGCTGCCTGTGACCACCGCGTACTCCAGTTGCTTGCGCTCGGGGCGCCCTACCGCCACGACTGTGCGCAGTTCAAGCAGCTGGGGTTGCTCGGCGGGGAGCTGGATCGTGAGCATCTGCGGCAGAGCGTCCTCGATGCGCTGATCGTGGGCGCGCAACGCTTGCAGGATGTCGCCCAGCTCTCGCCAGCCTTCGTGCTTGTCGCTCGTTGCGAGGAAGGTTTCCGCGTCTGCGCCTTCCGGGATCACGACCGGAACGATGATGTAGCCGAGTTCTTTGCCTTGCGCTCGGCGCATCGCCCGCCCGACGGCTTGCACCACGTCTATCGGCGACTTGCGGGGCTCGAGGAACGCTACCGCTGACAGTGACGGAGAGTCGGTGCCCTCCCCGAAGATGCCGACGTTGAGGATGCTGTGCGGAGTGGCGGCGTCGGCTGCCGCGAGACGGCGTTTGGCTTCGTCGCGTCTCGCTACCGGCGAGGACGCGTCAAGGTGTTCAAGCCGATAGTGCGGAGCAGCAGACGTTCTGGGGGGGGGGGTCGGAAGCTGTCCGGCTACCCAGTCGCGCACCGCCTGCGACTGCAGCACGGTGGTCATGGTCTTGCTGCGGGCGATGGTGTTCAGGAAACCGATGCACGACTTGATGGGCACCCGGCCGCCTGCGGGGTCAACAGCGCCGCCGCCTATCGCCAAAGCGAAGGCCATGCCTTTGAGGTAGTCGCCAGTGGTGGGCAGTTCCTGGCCTCGCTTCCTTCGACTCTTGCTGGTCATGCCTTTCTCGGCTTCGGCTGCCTCGAACTCCGCCTGTTCGTCGGCTTCCCTCACCAGTGTGTTGGCGACGTCGACGGCTTCTTTGCCGCTTATGCCCATGGCGATGATCCGGTAGTCGGAGAGCCAGCCGTTGGTCACGGCGTCGTGATAGCTGCGGCGATACAGCTCGATCCCGAACACGGCTTGGTCGTCCATGTGACGCACCACGAAATCGCTGCGGTCGGCCCGCTTCGCGGCGACTGCTTGAGCAGCGTCGCCGTAGATGCGCGGCGTGGCGGTCTGATACACGCGATAGGTCGCCGGGAAGGCGTCACGGTCATGGCACAGCGTGAACTCGCGCACAGCATCGTCTAGGTCGGTGCTCCGCTTGCGGCGTCGCACCCCGGCAGTGCGATGCGCTTCGTCGCATATCAACACTTTGAACGCGTCGGCAGCGTCTGATCGCTTGAACGCCTCAGCCAGGCGAGCCCCTGACTGGTAGGTGCTGAAGATCACGCTCACCATTTGTGAGGCGTCGCCCTCGCGACGGTCCTTGATCCAAGCGGCGATCACGTTCGGGTCGGTGGTGACCGGGCAGCCGCGCAGCACCTCGGTGGAGACCATGCCCCTGTCAGCGGTCAGATCATCGGATTGCGTGATCTGCTCTTCGTTCGCGGCGACGGTCTGGTCGGAGCAGACAGCGAGCGTGCGAAGCTGCGCCTGAGCGTAGTTGAGGAACTCGCGGCGCAGCTGCGCCACCAACGCGATCGACGGGCACAACACCACGGACAGCTCGCCGGTGTTGGTCAAACGCTCCACGATCCGCAAAGCGATCCTGGTCTTGCCTGCGCCGCACGGCAGCACGATCCGGCCCCTGGCTTCGCCTTTCGGGATGCCGTCTTCGTCTTGCAGTTCGTTCTCACGCAGGCGAGCCACTGCCATCTCAACGGCTTCTTTTTGCATCTCGGCGCGGTTCTGCGAGGCCCCTTCTCCCGGTGGGAGTGAGGAGGCGTCGCTCTGGCTGCTGGTGAGTTCATGGATCTGGGTTTGGATCAGCTGCGCCAAGTTGAGAGGGTTGACAGGCGCCCCCGACATGGCGACCTTCTCAGGGGAGTGCCCGCCAAGTTCAACGCTGCCGTTGACTATCAGCCAGCGCTCCGCCCAAACATCACGGTTGCTCGCGCCGGCCAGGAACTTGTCGAGCTCCCCCGCAGCGACAGGATTGCCGGTGCCGTCGGCGTCGAGCTGTCTGGCTTTCACCTGAATAGCGACCCAACGCTTGTCGCTGCGCCGCTGCGCCACAGCGTCGATCCCCACCCAGTCATGCACGGGCGCTCCAGGCAGCACTCGATGCTTGTCCGGCCAGTCCTGCCAACTCCAACAGTCAGCTACGTCAAGCTCACGGATATGAGGCAGGGCGCGAACCGTCACCTCTTCCAACCACTTCCCGTCGCTCTGGTCGCCGCTGGAGGTTCTGATCTTGTCGTCTGCCTCCGTCAGCACAGGCAGCGCCCCGCGACTGGCGGGCGAGCCGGGGTAGAGGTCGGTCATGCAGCTCTGTCCTTGCATGCGGCAACGCTGGAAGCGTCCGGGGGGGGGGGGGCAGCGAGTGAGATTAGCGGAAGAGAGGCAGCGGTTGCTGCATGGTCGCTGCGGCATCCGGCGCGGGGTGTCCTCGCCGGACGCGACCGTGGACGCAGCGGGCGGCTCGGGCTTTCAGGGTGTCCTGCGGGTGGAGCAGCCTAATGCGGTGATTAGGCATTATTTCGATCAGCAATATCAGGGGTTGACATTGTTTGTGAACTGTGATATACACTGTGAAAACCTTGATTAGCGCCTGATAGACTTTAAAATGCCATCGCAGGCCGGGCAGAACAGGCCAGCCGAGTATTCGCTCCAGCGCCCTGCGGCACCCGACTCTGCGAGGTCCGAATGTCCACCAACTCCACGACCCCGACGGTTCCGATGACAGAAGCCGCAAACCCCGCTCCAAGACCCGCCGACGAAGTCCCCTCCGCTGCGGCGGCGACAGGCGGCGCCGCGACCCCGCCCGCTGCCGGGGCGGCATCCCTCATGGGGGCGCGGCCCGGCTGGAGCAATGAGGCGTGGTATCGATGGCTGGCCCGCTTGCTGGGCGCCGTGCTGGTGGCGGTGTTGGTGATCGCTTTCACGGCCACCAACATGCGAGCCGGCGACGCCAACGACCGCCTTCGCAGCCTTGAAGGCACGATCAGCGACCGTTTCAACGCCGTGGAAGGCCGATTCGAGGGGATCGAACTCCGATTTCAGGGGATCGAACGCCGATTCGAGGAAGTCGAACGCAGGCTCGACGCACTGGCCGAGCGCATCCACGGAGTCGAGACAAGTTTGACGGCTCAGATCAGCGCCGTGGATTCGAGGCTGACTGCTCAGATCCACGAGGTGGATTTGAAGCTGACAGAGAGGATCAACGACGCGGAGAAGAGGTTGACGGCTCAGATCAATGACGTGGATTCGAGGCTGACGGCTCAGATCAATGACGTGGATTCGAGGTTGACGGCTCAGATCCATGATGCGGAAACGAGGCTGAGTTCGCAGAACGACGAGCTCGCCAGGACGCTGGCCGCGCTGATCGCTGCTCTGGGGCTCACCGAAGAAGTGCAGGCGGCGCGCGCCGGCAATCTGGTGGTCCCCGGCTGACTCCGGTCGACCCGAGCTGACCTCGGGACGATCTCGGACGGCCTCTGAGCCTCAGACGCTCGTCAGGGCTGATCCCCGCCGGTGTTGCCGGCATCGCGGTCGAGGGCGTCGGCGAGCGCCCTCCAGACCCGCTGCGGGGTGAAAGGCATGTCCAGGTGCTCGACCCCTGCTTGAGCCAGAGCGTCGAGCACGGCGCTTTGGACGGCCGGCGTGGATCCGATGGTTCCCGACTCGCCGATGCCTTTGGCGCCGAGCGGGTTCAGTGGGGTGGGAGTCTCGGTGTGAGCGGTCTCGAAGCGCGGCAGTTCCGATGCCGCGGGGATGGCGTAGTCGGCGAAGTTGGTGTTGCGCGGATTGCCCTCGGCGTCGAAAGTCGAATGCTCGTACAGGGCCTGCGCGACGCCTGAGGCCACGCCGCCGTGAACTTGGCCCTGCACCAGCAGAGGATTGAGGATGCGTCCGCAGTCGTCCACAGCGATGTGTCTCAGCAGCCGGGTCTCGCCGGTCTCAGCGTCGATCTCCACCACTGAGACGTGCGCGCCGAAGGGATAACTCGACTCGCCCTGGTCGAAGTCGGCAGCGCATTCCAGGCCTCCCGGCTCGACCCCTTCGGGCAGGTCGTCGGGGCCGGCTGCCGCGGCTGCGGCCAGCTCGGCCCAAGACAGCCTCGACGCAGGCACGCCGGCCACCGCCAGACCCCCCGGCGCCATCACGATGTCGTCGCCGTCGGCTTCCAGCAGTGCGGCCGCCAGGCGCTTGGCCTTGTCGACGACCTCCCGCGCGGCGGTGAGCACCGCGCTGCCGGCGAGCTGCAAAGATCGCGACCCCACCGTGCCGATGCCGCGGGGGACTTCGCCGGTGTCGCCGTCGATTACCCGCACCTGATCGGCGGGCACGCCCATCACCTCTTGCAGGATCTGCGAGAACGCGGTGGCGTGGCCTTGGCCGTGCGATGCGGTGCCCACCCGCGCCGTGACCGTGCCGTCGAGTTCGACGGTGACGGATCCGAACTCGTTGTGGAGGTTCATGGCGGTGATCTCCACATAGCTGGAGACGCCGACTCCCAGCAGTCTGGCGTCGCCGCCGGAGCGGCGTTGCGCCTGCTCGGCGCGAAGCTCCGCATAGCCGGCCTTCTCCAGAGCCAGATCCAGAGCCCTGACATAGTCGCCGCAGTCCATGTTGGCGCCCGTCGGGGTGCGGAACGGGAAGTCGCCGGGCACGAGCAGGTTGCGTCGCCGCAGTTCGGCGGGATCCATCCCCAGCGCGGCGGCGGCGCGGTCGACGATGCGTTCCAGCGTCACCGTCGCCTCGGGACGCCCCGCGCCGCGGAACGCCGCCAAGGGAGTGAGGTTGGTGACAGCCGACACCGCCTCGTAGTCGACCGCCGGAATGCGGTAAGGCCCGGTGGCCATCATCATCGTGATGAACGGCAGGATTCCGCCGATTCCCGGATAAGCGCCTGAGTTGGAGACCGCTCTGACCTTGAGCCAACAGAAATCGCCTTCGGTGGTGACGCCGAGTTCCGCGTCATGCACCACGTCGCGTGCCTGCACCATGTTGACGAGGTTCTCGCTGCGAGTCTCCGCCCATTTGACAGGCTTTGCCAGAGCGCGCGCCAGCCACGCCACCACCAGGAACTCCGGGTAGACGGCGGCTTTGGCGCCGAAGCCGCCTCCCACCGCGGGGGCTATCACCCGCACCTCGTCCTCGGCCATGGCGAGCGCTTCGCAGACCTTGGCGCGCACCTCGTGCGGACGCTGCGTGCTGCACCACAGCGTCAGAGCGGGATCGCTCGGCGCGGCGGGGCCCTCATCCGCCCCGGCGCCGCCCGCCGCCGCGCCGGGGCCTACGGGCGTGCAGCCAGATGCTGCTGAGGCCGATGCAGGGACCGCGAGGAACGTCGAAGGCTCGATCGGCGCCGCAGCCATGCGATGGTTGACGAAGCGGCCGCTCACCACGAGGTCGTGGCCGGTCAGTGCGCCGGCCTCGGCTCTGACGGAGAACTCCGCCGCCTTGTTGGATCCGTGCGCTTCGATCACCACCGGCGCGCCGGGCTTCAAAGCTTCGAACGGGTCGACCACCGCCGGCAGCGGCTGATAGTCGACCTGCACCAGTTCGGCCGCGTCAAGCGCCGCCGCCTGAGAGTCAGCGACAACCACCGCGATGGGGTCGCCCACATAGCGAGCCTTGTCGGCCAGAGGCAGCCGTGCCAGTTCCGCCGGCAGCCTCGGGAACAGCCGCTGTGCGCCGATAGGCAGATCTTCGGCGCTCCAGACGCCGGCGACACCGGGTGCCGCACGCGCCGCGTCGCATTCGACCGCATCGAGCCGGGCGTGAGCCATCACGGAGCGCACGAACACGGCGTGCAGCGTCGCCGGCGGGGTCATGTCGCCCACGAACTCGGCGGCGCCGGTGAGCAGATCAGGATCTTCGCGCCTCAGCACGGCGTTGCCCAGGAACGAGCCGGATGGCATGGATGTCATGGTCCGTGGCATGGTCGACTCCTTAGCGTCGTTCGGTTGGTCGGTTGGGGAGAGGGGCTTGTTCGTGGCTGCCGGCCGTTGTTTGCCAGAGTTCGGGCCGTGACTTGTGCCGCGGGCGCTCCGATGCCGGCGTGAGAGCATGAAGTCAGGGCACGAAACTGAGACTGTAGCTTTTGTGACTGTGGCAGCCGGAAAGGCTCGATCGTCCGCGTTCGATTGGTTCGCGCCCGCGAAGCTGACTCTCAGCTTGCGGATCGTCGGAGTCCGCGACGACGGCAATCATCTGATCGAGGCCGAGATGGTGACTCTCGACTTCGGCGACAGGCTCGAAATTCGGGAACGGCACGGCAACAAGACGATGCGTCGTCAGCACGAAGCGCTGATGCTCGACGCCGCCGGACGGGAGCTCCGTGACTTGGCGCCGCCGGGCGAGAATCTGGTGGAGCGTGCGCTGGCAATGGCCGAGCAGTTGACCGGCCGTCGGGCTGACGCGACGGTCCACAAGCAGATCCCGGCGGGGGCGGGACTGGGCGGCGGCTCAGCCGATGCGGCCGCGGTGCTCCGCTGGGCCGGGATCACCGACCCGCTGACAGCGGTGACGCTGGGGGCTGATGTGGCTTTTTGTCTGGTGGGCGGCCGAGCCCGGGTGAGGGGAATCGGCGAGATCATCGAGCCGCTCGAATACGTCTGTGAGCATTACACGCTGCAACTCTCGCCGCTGCACTGCGTGACCGGAGCGGTCTATGAAGCGTGGGACCAGATGGGCGGCCCGGCCGGCGAGCACGGCAACGACCTCGAGTCGGCGGCTCTGTGGGTGTCGCCCGAGCTGGCGCAATGGCGCGACGAGCTCGGCGACTCGACCGGCCTGACCCCGAGGCTCGCAGGAAGCGGCAGCACCTGGTTCGTGGCGGGGGCGCACCCGGGTCCGGGGCGTGTGGTGGCGGCGACCACTCCGGCGCCCAGCGGCGGCGCCTGAGCCGCCGGACGAAGCGACCGCTGCGATGACACCGCGCCATACCGAGCGAGCGGAGGACGGGCGAGGCTGAGCGGACCGTGAGGGCCGTCGGCGCTCGGGATGCAGCGGCCCGGGTGCGGCCCTACTTGCGACGCTGATGGCGGGTACGCCGGAGCATCTTCTTGTGCTTCTTCTTGCGCATGCGCTTGCGGCGTTTTTTGACCAGCGATCCCACGAAGGGACGAGCCTAGCGAGACATGAGCGTCGCGCGTCGCGCTCCTCGCGTAGCGTTCCTCTCGCCGGCACGCCGCTGCGTTTATGCAGCGAGCGCTAGTGTGAGGGTGCCGCGCCGCGTTCCCAGCGGCGATGGCCGGTAGTTCAATTGGCAGAACGTCGGACTTTGGCTCCGGATGTTGCAGGTTCGAGTCCTGCCCGGCCAGCAGTGAAGCGGTGATCTCTCACCCGTCTGAGCCTGCTCTAAGATGCCCGACGCCATGACTCAGCAGACCACCGAAGCAGGCGGGCGATGAAGCAGCAGACCAACAAGGAGCTCCGCATCGTGGCGGGGCGCTCCAGCGACGCGTTCGCTGCCAGCGTGTGCGCCGAACTCGGCGTGCAGCTCGACAAGACCGACATCGAGAACTTCGCCAACGGCGAGGTGCACGTGCGCTACGCCCATTCGATCCGAGGCTGCGACGCTTTCATAATCGGAACGCACGCCGAGTGGGAGGGAGGCTCCATCAACGACGCCATCGTCGAGCAGCTGGTGATGGTCGACGCCGCCAAGCGAGCCTCCGCCAAGCGCATCACCGTGGTCGCGCCGTTCTACGGTTACGCCCGCCAGGATCGCAAAGCCTCAGGCCGCGAGCCGATCTCGGCGCGGCTGCTGGCTGACATGTTCCGCGCGGCCGGCGCCACAAGGCTGCTTTCGGTGGATCTGCACTCCGGCCAGATTCAGGGATTCTTCGACGGGCCGGTGGACCATCTCACGGCCATGCCGGTGCTGCTGGAGTTCCTGCAGTCGCTGGAAGCCGACGACCTGGTGATCGTGTCTCCCGACGCGGGACGCGTCAAGGTGGCCGAGCGCTACACCAACCTGCTGCACGCGGATCTGGCGATCGTCCACAAACGCCGCGAGAACAGCAACGAAGTGTCGGCCAAGGTGATCGTCGGCGACGTCGATGGCCGCACTTGCGTGATCGTCGACGACATGATCGACACAGGCGGCACCATCGTGGCCGCCGCTGAGCTGCTCGCCGCCAACGGCGCCAGCCGGGTGATCGCCGCCACCACCCACGCGGTGTTCTCCGGCCCGGCCGTCGAGCGTCTCAGGAACTCGGCCATCGACATGGTGGTCTGCACCGACACTCTGCCTCTCACCAAGAGGAAGCTGTTCGAGAAGCTGCAGGTCGTGTCCGTGGCGCCCATCGTGGCCCAAGCGATCTCGGCGGTCTTCGAGGACACTTCGGTTAGCGAGATATTCGGCGGCGAGAACCTGGTGTGAAACTCCCCTGAGCCGCTCGGGCCCGACTCGGCCCCGGCGCCGCGCGGGAGGAATCGCCCGTCGCGGCAGTAGCCTCGACGCAATGGCGACGAACTTGGTGAAAGCCGACACAGGACGTGAGCGAGGCACGCGGCCCAGCCGGCGGCTGCGGCGTGGCGGACGCGTCCCGGCAGTGGTCTACGGCCTGGGGTCGGCGTCCGAGACAGTGTCGGTGG
Source organism: Acidimicrobiaceae bacterium (assembly GCA_026708645.1). Lineage (GTDB taxonomy): Bacteria > Actinomycetota > Acidimicrobiia > Acidimicrobiales > Aldehydirespiratoraceae > Aldehydirespirator. Next base: position 192,855 of record JAPOUM010000040.1, read on the forward strand.
ACCAGGCCGACCTGCGGCTCGCGCTCAACACCGAAGCCGGGCTCAACGCTCTGATAACGCTCGACCTCGACAGCGGCCGGCAGCTGTCCATCATCAAGGACTTGCAGCGTCACCCGGTGCGCCGCGAGGTGCTGCACGTCGATTTCCTGCGCATCGACCCGGATCACGAAGTCGAGGTGGAGGTGCCGCTGGTGCTCACCGGCGAAGCCAAGAAGGTCACCCAGGCCAACGGCATGATCGACCAAGTGATGCACCGCCTGCCGGTGCTCGCCAAGCCCGGCGACATCCCCACCGAAGTCACCGCCGACGTGACCGACTTGGAGGTCGGGTCGTCGCTGCGGGTGAGCGACATCGAGCTTCCCTCCGGGGTCGCCCCGGCGGGCGATCCCGACGCCACTTTCGCGGTGGGCCTCATCACCCGCTCCACCAAGGAGTTCCTGCGCCAGCAGAAGGCCGAGGAGGAGGGCGCCGAGGCACTCATCGTCATGGGCGAAGCCGCGGCGGGCGAAGAGGCGGCTGCCGACACAGACGAGTCCTGAGACCGGCCGGCGGGCCTTGCCGTTGACCGGTTCGCGCTCAGGCGCCTCGGCTGACCTGCTGGTGGTGGGCCTCGGCAACCCCGGCGAGAACTACGCCGGCACGCGCCACAACGCCGGACATTGGGTTGTGGACGAACTGGCGCGCCGTCACGGAGGGCAGCTGCGCCGGGCGCGGCGCCTGCATGCCAGAGTGTGCGAGCTGCGCATCTCCGACAGGAGGGTGGCGGCGGCGGCGTCCGCTGTCTGGATGAACGAGTCGGGCCGGGCGGTCGGGCCGCTGCTGCGCCGTTTCGGCATAGAGGATCTGAGCGATCTCGTAGTGGTGCATGACGAGCTCGATCTGCCGGTCGGGCGGCTCAAAGTCAAGACCGGCGGCGGACTGGCGGGCCACAACGGCCTCAAGTCGGTCAAGGCGCATTTGCGCAGCGAGCAGTTCAGCCGGATACGCGTCGGCGTCGGCAGGCCCGACTTCACCCCCAGAGGCGGCGACTACGTGCTGAAAACCCCAGGCCGCGGCGAGCGGGTCGAGTTGGAAGCCGTGGTGCGACGCGCCGTCGACGCCGTCGAGTGCCTAGTCGAACAAGGGCCCGCGGCGGCCATGAACCGTTTCAACGCTCTCTGAGACGCCGGTGGCAGCCTCCAGTCTCCAGCCTCTCCAGCCTCTCCGGCCGAGCGAGCCGGGCGAGCAGTCGGGCTTGGCTTCGCTGTTGCCGCTGTTGGCGGAGCATCCCGCCTTGTTGTCGCTGCTGGGGCGCAGCACAGCCAAGCTGGCGGTGCCCGAAGCGGCACGCGCTCCGGCGCTGGCGGGGCTCAGCGTCGCCTCCCGGCGCAGGCCTCTGCTGGTGGCGGTGCCGACCCGCTTGGAAGCCGAGACGCTGACCGCCGACCTGGCCGCGTTCCTGGGCGCCGAGGAGGTAGAGGAGCTGCCCGCCTGGGAGACGCTGCCCTTCGAGCGGGTCAGCCCCTCCGTGGAGACGATGGGCCGGCGCTGCCGGGTGCTGCACCGCATAGCCCGGACCGAGACCATGCCCGCTGTGGTGGTCGTCTCAGCGCGGGCTCTGGCGCAATTCGTGGACCCGGAAGCCTCGACGCCGCCGGTCGCAGTGGGACGCGGCGACTTCGTCGATCAGTCCGACACCGTCCGCCGTCTGGCCGCTTTCGGATACAGGCGCGAGCATCAAGTGGAGCACCGGGGAGAGATGGCGGTGCGCGGCTCGATCGTCGACGTGTTCGCTTCCACGGGCGACGCTCCGCTGCGCATCGACTTCTGGGGCGACGAAATCGAGCGGATCACGCGGTTCTCGGTGGGAGACCAGCTCTCAGTCGATCACGTCGAGCGAGCCGAGATCCATCCCGCTCGGGAACTGCGACCCGACACGGCCATGCGCCGTCGCGCCGCGGAGCTGACGGCGAGCCAGCCTTGGGGCCGCGAACAGTGGGAGCGTCTGTCGGGCGGCGAGCTCTTCGAGGGCATGGAGTCGTGGTGGCCGTGGCTGGCGGAGCGTCAAGCCCTGGTTCCCGACCTGGTGCCCGAAACGGGCGCGGTGGTGCTGGCGGAGCCCCGCCGGCTCGGTGACAGAGCCGACGAGATATTCGCGGAGGAGGAAGACCTGGCGGCGGGCCTGTCCGCCACCTGGGGCGCCGACGCGGCAGGAATGCCCCGACTGCACAGCGCCTTCGACGGCCTGCTGCGCAATGTCGCCGCGCCGGTGTGGATGCTGCCGGCGGCGCCCGACATACCCGGAACCGAGGTCTTCACAGCATCAGGCTGGGATCGCCGCCTCGGCGGCATCGAGCCTCTGACGGGCCGTCTGAGAGACCTCGCCGAGCGCGGCTACCGCACAGTGCTGAGCGCGCCCGAGCCGGCCGCGCGGCGCCTCGGCGGCCTGCTGGCCGAGCACGGCGCCCGTGTCGAGCAGCTCCACGCCGACCTGAGCCGCGGCTCGGTGCTCGACGACCTGAAGCTGGCTCTGCTGAGCGAGAGCGACGTCACAGGACGGCGCCGCAGCCATCGCGCGCCCAAGACCCCTTCACGCGACCAGCGCCGCTTCTTGGCCGACCTCACGCCGGGTGCGTTCGTGGTTCACAGCCATCACGGGGTGGCCCGCTTCGAGGGCATGGTGCGGCGCGACATCGGCGGCTGCGACCGCGAGTATCTGCTGCTCGCCTACCGCGGCGACGACCGGCTCTACGTGCCGTCGGATCAGGTCGACGCGATCCGTCATTACACCGGCGGCGAGTCTCCGACGCTGTCGCGCATGGGCGGATCGGACTGGTCGGCTGCCAAGAGCCGGGTGCGTCAAGCCGTCGCCGAAGTCGCCTCGGAGCTGGTGGAGCTGTACCAGAGGCGCATCTCTGCCGCAGGCCACGCCTTCGCGCCGGACACGCCGTGGCAACGCGAGATGGAGGACGCCTTCGAGTATCAGGAGACCCGCGACCAGCTGCGCGCCGTCAGCGACGTGAAGAACGACATGGAGCAGCCTGTGCCGATGGATCGCCTGATCATCGGCGACGTCGGCTTCGGCAAGACCGAGATCGCTGTCAGGGCCGCCTTCAAAGCCGTTCAGGACGGACGCCAGGCGGCGGTGCTGGTGCCCACGACCCTGCTGGCCCAGCAGCACACTCAGACGTTCCAGCAGCGCTGCGCGGCGTTCGGGGTGAGAGTCGAGACGCTGAGCCGCTTCCTGACCCAGGCGCAGTCCCGAGAAGTGCTCCGAGACCTCGAAGCCGGCGCAGTGGACGTGCTGGTGGGCACTCATCGGATGCTGTCCGCCGACGTGAGCTTCAAGAAGCTGGGACTGCTGATAATCGACGAGGAGCAGCGCTTCGGGGTTCGCCACAAAGAAGCGATCAAGTCGCTGCGCGCCGCGGTCGACGTGCTGACCCTGACCGCCACGCCGGTGCCGCGCACCCTGGAGATGAGCTTGACCGGCATCCGCGACATGTCGCTGCTGGACACTCCGCCAGCGGACCGCCAACCGATCCTCACCTACGTCGGCGAGCAGGCCGAACGGCCCGTGGCGGAAGCGCTGCGGCGGGAACTGCTGCGCGAAGGGCAGGTATTCTTCGTCCATAATCGGGTCGCCGACATCGAGCACGTGGCTGAGCGTCTGCGGCGCATGGTCCCCGAAGCCCGTGTGGCGGTGGCCCACGGCCAGATGGACGAAGGCACGCTCGAGCAGGTGGTGCTCGATTTCGCCGACTACCGCTACGACGTGCTGGTGTGCACCACCATCATCGAATCAGGCATCGACATGCCCACAGTCAACACTCTGGTGGTGGACCGGGCCGACCGACTGGGCCTGGGCCAGCTGCATCAGATCCGCGGGCGGGTGGGCCGGTCGGGACGCCGGGCTTACGCCTACCTGTTCCATCCGGCTGACGCCGTGCTGAGCGAGGACGCGCACGAGCGGCTCAAAACCATCGGTGAAGCCACGCAGCTCGGTTCGGGCTATCGGATCGCCATGCGCGACCTGGAGATCAGGGGCGCCGGCAACCTGCTGGGAGAAGCCCAGTCGGGCCACATCGCCGCGGTCGGATACGACCTCTACTGCCAGCTGGTCAGCGAGGCGGTGGCCGAACTGCGCGGCGAGAAGCTGCAAGCCCCGCCGGAGGTGACCATCAAAGTGCCGCTCGACGCTCACGTCCCAGCCGATTACATCAGCCGCGAGGCGGCTCGCTTGGAGTCCTACCGGCGGCTGGCGGCGGTGACAGCGCAGGCCGAGATCGACGACATCCGCGCCGAGTGGACCGACCGCTACGGCCCGGTTCCCGAACCGGCGGAGGCGCTGCTGGCGATCGGGCGGCTGCGGGTGGGATGCCTGCACGCCGGCGTGTCAGAGCTGGTGGTCACCAGCCGCGGCGCCGGCGGCACCGGCGCCGCACGGAAACGCTTCGCGGCCCGTCTGGCCCGCGTGGATCTGCCTGTGAGCCGGCAGGTGCGCCTGCAGCGCCTCTACGGCCCCGAAGTCGTCGTGAAGGAGGACCTCAAGGAGTTGCACGTGCAGCTCCGAGACGACGGCGCCGCGCTGGTCGAGCAGCTGCTGGGTTTGCTGGGCGAGTGTGCGCCGCCCGATAGGGTTGGGCTCTCGTGAGCAGTCCTCGCATGCAGCGTCGCAGAATCTCGTGGCCGGCGGCGACCGCGGCGGCGCTGGTGGTGCTGCTGGCAGCGTCGGGATGCGGCGCGTCCGCCGAAACGGCCGCGGAGATCTCCGGCGCCGGGCGGTCGGCGCAGTACACGGTCGGCGAACTGACCGATTATCTGGCCACCGTCGACCCCGACAACGAGGCGCGGGCGCCTCGTGCGGCGGCAGCCGACTGGCTCACCGACTGGGTGTTCTTCTCCGCCGTCGAACTGGAACTGGCCGACAGAGGCGTGACGGTCACCAACGAGCACGAGTCGCGCTCCGTCAACGAACTGACCTTGGCGGACCCCGAGTTCGTGCCGGGCGCCGCAGGCGGAGACGTGGCCATCAGGCAACGGGCGGTGGTGTTCGCCGCGGCGCAATGGGCCGAACAAGAAGTCCCCGCGCCGCCCGTGTCGGCGGTCGCCGCCGGGTTGCGCTATCTCTGCTCGCGCCACATCCTCGTCGAGTCCCGCCAAGACGCAGAGCTGATCCTCGAGCAGCTGGCGGCGGGCGCGGACTTCGCCGTCCTGGCGTCGCTGCTCTCGCTGGACGCTGCGAGCGGTTCACGCGGCGGCGATCTCGGCTGCGCGCCCGAGGGCTCTTTCGTGGCGCCTTTCGAGGAGGCCGGCTACAACGCCGAGCTCGGCGAGCCGGTCTTGGCCGAGACGCAGTTCGGCTTCCATGTCATCGACGTGGCCGGTGCCGGTCCGCCGACGCCTGAGAATCATCCGCATCTCGACGACGCCGCGCTCGAGCAGCTGGCGGCGAACGCCGAGGCGGCCGTGCAACAGGCGGCACAGGCCGCGGTGCAGTCCGAGCGTCAGCGGCTGCTGGTCGATCTGCAGGAAGCCGTCTTGGCGGATTACGCATCGCGAGTGAAGATCGACGAGCGCTACGGATACTGGGATCCTGAGCAGTTCGTCGTGGTCGCCGCGCCTCCCGGCTGAGGCGTTCTGTTGACTGGCGGCGCCGACCCGGACCAGCGGGACCGCTTGGTCGCCGCCCTGCTCGACTTCGACGAGCTGGTCAGAACTCTGCGTCGGGAGTGTCCCTGGGATCGCGAGCAGACCCACACCAGCCTGCGCCGCTATCTGCTGGAGGAGACCTACGAGACGCTCGATGCTCTCGACGCGCGGGCTGCCGCACCCGCGGGCGGCGACGCCGCAGAACTCGACCGGAACCTTTGCGAAGAGCTCGGGGATCTGCTGTATCAGATCTGGTTCCAAGCGCTGCTCGCGTCGGAGCGGGACGCTTTCGACCTCGCCGGCGTGGCCGATCAGGTGCGCGCCAAGCTCGTGTCGCGCCATCCTCACGTCTTCGGCGACGTCGAAGCCGCAGACTCCGACGCGGTGCGCGCCAACTGGGACGCCATCAAGCTGCGGGAGAAAGGCCGCGACTCGGTGATGGACGCCATCGACCACACCCTGCCTGCGCTGCTGCGAGCGGTGAAAGTGCAGAAGCGGGCCGCCGCCGCCGGACTGCTCGGCGACGACTGGCGCGACCGCGAGTTCGCCGACACCGAGCAGGCGTTGGCGCAGCTTCGCCGTCAGCCGAGCGAGCAGAGCTTCGGCGAGTTGCTTCTGGCGGCTGCCGAACTGGGGCGGCGCATCAAGATCGACCCTGAAGACGCTTTGCGAGCTGCCACCGAACTGGCCCGCCGCCGCTACCGCGAACTCGAGTCTGACGGCGCCGGCGCGTCCGCCTGAGCGCCGCCAGAGTGCTCTCAGAGCGCTCTCGGCCGGGGTGCTCCACGCTCTTGTGAAGCTCGACGGCTAGAATCTCACGACCGACGGACGCCGAGGGGACGGTAGCGGCAGCGGCGCCCGACCGTGACGCCGGGCTGAGCCGAACCGCGACTCAGCGCCATCACCCAACGGAGGTTCGCCGGTGACAGCAACGAGCGACAGTCGCCCCACGAGCGCCGCGAGCCGCATCGAGGCGGTCAAAGCCCGTGAGGTCTTCGACTCGCGCGGCAACCCCACTGTGGAAGTCGATGTGCGGCTCGTGTCGGGAGCGAGCGGTTCGGCGATGGTGCCTTCAGGCGCCTCCACCGGCGCGTTCGAAGCGGTCGAGTTGCGCGACGGCGGCGGGCGCCTGCGCGGCAGAGGAGTGAGAAACGCGGTCGCCAACGTCGACGGCGCGCTGGCTGAAGCAGTGATCGGCATGGACGCCGCTGACCAGAGGTCCGTCGACGCTGCGTTGATCGACGCCGACGGCACCCACAACAAGGCCCGACTGGGCGCCAACGCCATCCTGGGCGTGTCGCTGGCCGCGGCGCGCGCCTGCGCCGCATCGAACAGGGTTGCGCTGTGGCGCCACATCGGAGGCGTCAACGCCCATGTGCTGCCGGTGCCGATGATGAACCTGCTCAACGGCGGGGCGCACGCCGACAACAACGTCGACTTCCAGGAGTTCATGGTGGCGCCGGTGGGCGCGGCGTCGTTCCGTGAGGCGCTGCGCTGGGGGGTGGAGATCTACCACGAGCTGGCGGCGGTGCTCAAAAGCCGCGGGCTGTCCACAGGCCTCGGCGACGAGGGAGGCTTCGCCCCGAACCTGGAAAGCAACGCCGAGGCTCTGGCTTTGCTGGTCGAAGCCACAGAGCGCGCCGGCCTGGTCCTCGGCGACGACGTCGGTTTCGCCCTCGATGTGGCGTCCACCGAGTTCTTCGACCGCGGCGCCGGCCGGAGCCGCTATGCGCTGGCCGGCGAGGGCCGCACTCTGGATTCGGCGGAGCTGGCCGCCGAGCTGGCGCGCCTCTGCGACGAGTATCCGATCCTCTCGATAGAGGACGGCATGGCCGAGGACGACTGGGACGGCTGGGCGGAGCACACCCGGATGCTGGGGGAGCGCGTGCAGCTGGTGGGCGACGACCTGTTCGTCACAGACTCCGAGCGTCTGCGGCGCGGCCAGCAAGCCGGCGTGGCCAACGCCGTTCTGGTGAAAGTCAACCAGATCGGAACTCTGACGGAGACGCTCGACTGCTTGGAGCAGGCGCGGCGCGGCGGCTACACGGCGGTGATCTCGCATCGCAGCGGCGAGACCGAGGACGCGGTGATCGCGGATCTGGCGGTGGCCGCCAACTGCGGCCAGATCAAGACCGGGGCGCCGGCCCGCAGCGACAGGGTGGCCAAATACAACCAGCTTCTGCGGATCGAGGAGCAGCTCGGCGAAGCCGCCGCTTATCGCGGCCGTGAAGCGCTGGCGCCGGCTGCGGCGGCCCGACCCTGCGCGGCGCCATGAGATCGGTGTGGTGGCATCGCCTGCTGCTGGCGAGCCTTTTCGTGGTGATCGTGGCTGCGGCCTCGCTTCTGGGCGCCTCGTCGGTGCACACCTGGATCGACCAGAACGCCCAACGCCAACAAGAGGAGCTCACCAACCAGCAGCTCGAAGCCGAGATCGCCGTCCTGGAAGACGAGATAGCCCGGCGCACCAGCCAGGACGAGGTGCGCCGCGAGGCTCTCTGCTTCGGGCCGTACGTGGCGCCCGGGACCGAGGTCTACTCGGTCGCGGGCCTCGAAGGCTGCGTCTCGCCGAGCAGGGCGCCGTGACCGCTCACCGCTGCCGCATCAAGGTCCGCTTCTATGAGCTGGATCCCTACGGTCATCTGAACCACTCCGCCTACGTGCAGTTCTTCGAGACGGGCCGCGTCGAGCTTCTGGAGCAGGTCGGGCTGGATCTGGAGTCCTTCGCGGCGAGGGGCTACCGGTTCGTCGTGAACCGCATCAACACCTCCTTCGATCGTCCTGTTCACGCCGGAGACACGGTGACCGTCGAGACCGAGGTGCTCGAAGTGAGACGGGCCTCCTCGATTTGGCGCCAGCGCCTGGTGCGCGACGGCGAGGTTGTGGCCCGTCAGGAACTGCGCGCCGCGATCACCGACAACAGCGGCAGACCGCTGCGCGCTCCGGATGACCTGACCGGGGCTCTGGCGCCCTACTTCGCGCAGTAGCCCCGCAGCAGCCCCGCAACCAGCGACACGCCGACAACCCAGCAGCAAGGCACCGGCGGCGCAGCAGCGACGCACCAGCAGCGCACCAGGCTCGGGCGGCGCGTCGTTGCGATGCGCCGCCGCCGAGGCCCCTATGATCAAGCAGGTGTCTGCGGTGGATCTGCGCGCTGTCTCCAGTGTGGAGGACGTGTCGCAAGGATTGCGCGACAACTCTTACCTGCCTGATGAGGCGCTGGCCACGAGCGTCTATCTGGCGCTGCGGCTGCGGCGTCCTCTGCTGCTGGAAGGAGAGCCGGGCGTAGGCAAGACCGAGGTCGCCAAAGTGATCGCCGACTGGGGCGGCGGCCGGCTCATCCGCCTGCAGTGCTACGAGGGCATCGACGTCTCGCAGGCCGTCTACGAATGGGACTACGCCCGCCAGCTGATGCATCTGCGCACCATGGAAGCCACCGGCAAGGCCCTCGGCGCCGACGAGGCCGATCTCGCCGACCAGCTCTACAGCGAGCGCTTCCTGGTGCGCCGGCCTCTGCTCGAAGCGGTCGCGTCAGGCGACGGCGCCACCACGGTGCTGCTGGTCGACGAGGTCGACCGCTCCGACGACGAGTTCGAGGCTTTCCTGCTCGAGGTGCTGTCGGACTATGCGATAACCATTCCCGAGATCGGCACTTTCAAAGCCCCGGACCCTCCGGTGGTGGTGATCACCTCCAACCGCACCCGCGACGTCCATGACGCGTTGAAGCGTCGCTGCCTGTATCACTGGGTGGAGCATCCCGGAGCGCGGCGCGAGGCGCAGATCATCCGGCTGCGTGCCCCCGAAGTGGCCGAGGCGCTCGCCCGCGAGGTGGCGCATGCCGCGGCGGCGATCCGCGAGGTGGGGCTCTACAAGCCTCCAGGCGTGGCCGAGACGATCGACTGGGCCCGCGCCCTCAACCTGCTGGGCGGGGCCAGCCTCGACCTGGCCGGCGCCTCGGCGACTCTCGGCGCTCTGCTGAAATACCGCGAGGACCGCGACCGGGTGGTGCAACACGACCTGGCCGCGATCGTCTCCGACGCCGCAGCCGCGTCGGAGACGCCGAGCGAATAGGAGAGCCGGCAGTGTCCGTGAAACGGCGAGGCCGCGGCCTGAGCGGCCGGTGAGCGCCGTGACGAGCAGTCCGGTCGCGGACCCGGTCGACGCGGCGGTGGGTTTCGCGGGCGCCCTGCGCCGGGCGGGCCTGGAGGTCCCGCTCAGCTCGGCCATGCTCTACGCGGAAGCGCTGTCGGTGTGCGACGTGAGCAGCCGCAGCGACCTTTACTGGGCGGGCCGCTGCGCCCTGGTGCACCGCTTCGAGGACGTCGCCGTCTATGACGCGGTCTTCGGCGGCTACTGGCTGGGAGAGGCCCTCAAGACCGTCGCCGACAAGGCGACTGTCAGCGTTCCGCTGATGCTGCACATCGACGACGAGGGCGACGGCCGCGGCGATGACGAGCAGCCCGAGACCGACTCAGAAGTGATGACGGTGCGTTACAGCGCCGCCGAGACGCTCGCCACCAAAGACTTGGCCGACTACAGCGACGAAGAGCTCGAAGAGGCCCGCAGACTGATGGCACGCATGCGCTTCGGCGGCCCCATGAGGCCCAGCCGCCGGCTGTCGCCCGCCCGAACCTGCCGCGGCCGCCTCGACGTGCGCCGCACGGTGCGCGCCACCATGCGAGCAGGCGGCGAGCCTGTGCGCATGGAGCGCCGGATCAGCAGCCGCAGGCCGCGGCGGCTGGTGCTGCTGCTCGACGTGTCGGGGTCGATGGAGCGTTACGCCCGCGCGCTGCTGCGCTTGCTGCACGCGGCGGTGACGGGACGCAGCCGGGTGGAGGCCTTCGCGCTGGGCACGCGGCTGACTCGCCTGACACGCGAGCTCTCGTCGCGTGATCCCGACCGGGCGATGGGCGCCGCCGCGGCTTCCGTGCTCGACTGGAGCGGCGGCACCCGCCTGGGAGCAGGCCTGGGACGCTTCAACGACGAGTGGGGCTGCCGGGGCATGGCCCGCGGCGCGGTGGTGGTGATCCTCTCCGACGGCTGGGACCGAGGCGACCCGGCCGACATGTCAGAGCAGATGCAGCGCTTGGCTCGAGTGGCGCACCGAGTGGTGTGGGTGAACCCTCTCAAAGCGTCCACCGGCTACGCGCCTCTGGCTCGAGGCATGGCCGCTGCCCTGCCGCACGTCGACGACTTCGTGGAGGGCCACAACCTCGATTCGCTGGAGCGTCTGGCGGAGCTGGTGCTCAGCAGCGACGGCGCCACCGCTGCGCCGCCGTTTGCCCGCTGCCGCGACTCCGAAGCGGTCCGAGCGCGGCCGTGAAAGAGATACTGGCCGACCTCGACCGTTGGAGGTCGGGGGCCGTGTCCGCCGCGGTGGCGCGGGTGGTCGACCTCGAAGGCTCGGGGCCGCGGGCGCCGGGCGCGGCGATGGCGGTCGCCGCCGACGGCGAAGTGGTCGGCTCAGTGTCGGGCGGTTGTGTGGAAGGCGCCGTTGTCTCCGAGTCGTTCGAAGTGATCGACGCCGGCGAGGGGCGCATCGTCAGCTTCGGTTACAGCGACGACGAGGCGTTCGCTGTGGGACTGACCTGCGGCGGCACCATCCACCTTTATCTGGAGCCGCTCGACTGGGGCCCGGTCCACGACGCGCTCAGCGCCGATCTGGCGGCTGAGGCGCCCGCGGCGCTGGCCACCGTGATCGACGGCCCCGGCAGAGGCGCCAAGATGCTGGTCCGCCCCGAGGGGCTGCCCTCGGTCGGGTCGCTGGGAGAGGCCGGGCTGGACCGGGCCGTGCAGCGAGACGCGCGCGGCGAGCTGACTTCCGGGCGTTCAGGCCTGCTCAACTACTCCGAGCACGGCGAGTATTTCGGGCACGCCGGCCAGTGCGAGCCGCTCGACCTCGTCGCCGCCGGAGGCGATGCCGGAGACCCCGGTTCCGAGCCGGCCGCCGCCGCCGCCGCACATCCGGCAGCCGCCGACGGGAAAGTCTCGGTGTTCGTCGAGTCTTTCGCCCCGCCGCCGCAGCTGCTGATATTCGGCGCGGTCGACTTCACGGCGGCGCTGGCCAGAGTGGGCAAAGTGCTCGGCTACCGGGTGACGGTGTGCGACGCCCGGCCGGTTTTCGCCACAGCCAAGAGGTTCCCGATGGCCGACGAAGTGGTGGTGTCGTGGCCCGGGCGGCTACTTGACGCCGCCGGCGCGGGACTCGGCCCGCGAGACGCCGTGTGCGTGCTCACCCACGACGCCAAGTTCGACGTGCCAGCCATCACGTCGGCGCTGGCCACCGAGGTCGGCTACATCGGGGTGATGGGCAGCCGCCGCACTCACGACGACCGCACTGCGCGGCTGCTCGAGGCAGGGGTCACCGGCGAACAGCTCAAGCGGCTGCGGTCGCCGATAGGGCTCGACATAGGCGCGGCGACACCCGAAGAGACCGCTGTCTCGATCGTCTCGGAGATCATCTCGCTGCGCACCGGACGCCACGCCGAAGCCCTCAGCGACACTACCGGCCCCATCCACGATTGAGCTGCCCGACCGCCCGCTGGGGCGACTTCACAGGTTGCTTCAAGTTGCATTTCATGCAATGATGCGAAGCGCCGGGGTGCTGCCCCACGCTTTTTGGAGACCGGTGGGCAGCACTCCGACACTTGCGTGGTTTTTAGTATAACTTCGATGTTCGCGATTCGCAACTGCCTGACGCCGCCGCCTGCTGATGTGCATGCTGATGCGCCTGCCGGGGCCGCCGCCGTCGCAGGCGCCCGGTGCTGAAGGCGCAACGTTCGGGCAGACTGCCGCCGTGATCGACGAGCACGCCGCGCCGCGCCGCCTCGGGGCGGCCGCCGTCGTGTTGGCCGCCGGCGCCGGGGAGCGCTTCGCGGGCGAGCGCCACAAGCTGCTGAGCCCGGTGGGCGGCGTGCCGCTGGTGCGTCGCGCCGTCGACGCGGCGCTGGCCGCGGGTCTCGACGAGACGATCGTGGTGATGGGCGCGGTCGACCTTCTGGACGTGCTGCCCGAGGAGGCGACGGTGCTGCGCAACGAGGCCTGGCGGCAGGGCCAGGCCACGTCTCTGGCCGCGGCGGTCGGTTACGCCGGCTCGAGAGGCCACAGGTCGGTGGTGTTCGGGTGCGGCGACCAGCCCGGCGTGCCCGCCGAGGCGTGGGCGGCGGTGGGCTGCGCCGAAGGAGACCTGGTCGTGGCCGACTTCGGAGGGCGGCGCCGCCCGCCCGTCAAGATCGGCGCCGCCTTGTGGAGCCATCTGCCGCTGACCGGCGACGAAGGCGGACGGGTTCTGCTGCGCCGCAGACCCGAGCTCGTGCAGGCGATAGCCTGCGAAGGCGATCCCGACGACATAGACACGCTGGAGGACTTGCAGAAATGGAACTCAACGACTCGTTCGAGGTAGCCCATTCCATCGACTCGGTCTGGGAAGTGCTCACAGACGTCGAAAGGGTGGCGCCGTGCCTGCCCGGCGCTCAGCTCACCGGCAGCGACGGCAACGTGCATGAAGGCCTTGTCAAAGTGAAGCTCGGCCCGATCACCTCGCAATACAAGGGGACGGCCACTTTCACCGAGCGCGACGACGACGCTCACAGGCTGCTGATGTCCGCCAGCGGGCGCGACACACGCGGCGCCGGCAACGCCTCGGCGCAGATCACTGTGACGCTCGAGTCCCTGAGCGCCGCTTCCACGAAGGTCAACGTCGAGACGGCTCTCACCATCACCGGCAAAGTCGCGCAGTTCGGCAGGGGAGTGCTGGCCGACGTGAGCCGCAAACTGATGGGACAGTTCGCCGAGAACCTCGCCCGACTCGTAGCCGCCGACGCTGCCGCATCCGCCGCCTCGGACGGCTCGGACGCAGCCGACGCTTCCGGCTCTGACGGCCCGGGGGATGCCGAGACCGCGGACGCTGCGGTCGCTCCCGCAGGCGCAGCCGCGCAGCCTGCCCCGGACGCCGCGGCCGGCGAGCAGGCGGATGTCGAGGCGGTGGACATTCTCAGCGTGGCCGGCGCGCCGATGCTGAAGCGTCTCGTTCCGGCGATCATCGTGGCGGCGCTGGTGATCGTCGTCGTGGTCGTGGTCGTCGCTGCGTGACGCCCGGAGGCTGAGCCGACCGGTGAGCCGAACCGGCCCGAGCGCCGGCGACACTGCGGCGGTGGCGGCGCTTCTGGGCCGCGAGCCGGAAGGCGGTTTCGTGGTGGTGGTGAGAGACTCGGCGGGCGTCCCCGCCGTGATACGCAACGATCCGATACTCCGCAACGGCCGGCCCATGCCCACCCGCTACTGGCTGGTCGACGAGCGCTTGCGCCGTCTGGTGGCGCGCCTCGAATCCGGCGGGGGAGTACGGGCCGCTGAAGCCGCCGTCGATCCCGTGGAACTGGCCGAAGCCCATGCCCGCTACGCGGCCGAGCGTGACGCCGACATCCCCGAGGATCATCAAGGGCCGAGGCCTTCCGCCGGCGTGGGAGGCACCCGCCAAGGAGTGAAATGCCTTCACGCCCACTATGCCTGGCATCTCGCCGGCGGCGACGACCCGGTGGGCCGCTGGGTCGCCGAACGGCTCGGCCCGAGCGCCGCGGCGCCCGCGGCATCAGAAGGAGGCGAAGCTTCGTGAGAGGCGGGCCTGTGGCCGTGATCGATTGCGGCACCAACACCACCAGGCTCTTGATCACCGACGGCGGGGCGTCGGACGCGCTGCGCCGAGCCGAGATCACCCGGCTCGGCGCCGGTGTCGGCAGCAGCGGGCGCCTCGACGGCGCCGCCATGGAGCGGACCTGGGACTGCCTGCGGAGCTTCCGGCGCGCCATCGACGCGCATCGGCCGACCGCTGTCGCCGTCGTCGCCACGTCGGCGGTGCGCAGCGCCTCCAACAGCTCGGAGTTCCTCGACCGGGCGGAGTCGATCCTGGGAACGGCGCCTCAGATCCTGTCGGGCCGCGAAGAAGCCGAACTGTCTTTCAAAGGCGCGGTCAGCGACCTGGCGCCCGGCCGCGGCGACGTGCCGTGGCTGGTGGTGGACATCGGCGGCGGCTCCACCGAGTTGAGCCTCGGCGAGACCGAGTGCCGCGAAGCCGTGTCGCTCGACATCGGCAGCGTGCGGCTCACCGAGATGTTCATCGCGCACGATCCGCCGCTGCCCGAGGAGCTCGCGTCATGCCTGAGCGTGATAGGGCTGCATCTTCATGACGCGCTGTTGAGCGTCCCCGCGCTGGCCGATCCGTGCCGGATGGTCGGCGTGGCCGGGACCGTCACCACCGTCGCCGCGGTCGAGATGGGTTTGCTGACCTACGACCGCGACCTCATCCATCACTTCGATCTGCGCGACGACGCGGTCGAGGACGTGTTCCGGACGCTGGCCACCGATTCGCTGGCCGACAGGGTGCATCATCCCGGGCTGCATCCCGACCGGGCCGAGGTGATAGTCGGCGGGTTGTGCATCCTGGCGAAGATCATGCGCTTCTTCGAGTTCGGCGACTGCATCGTGTCAGAACGCGACCTGCTGGACGGGGTCGCTCTCGGACTGCTGGACGCGCCGCGGCGCTAGAGTGCGAAGCCGTGAGCACGCTGCTCGGACGGCGAGTGTTGCTGAGGCCCTTGACACGCCAGGACTTCGCCGCATGGCAGCAGGTGCGGCGCCGCAACCGTGAGCGCCTGACACGCTGGGAGCCGCAAGCCGTCGCAGGCCGCCCCGACAACGCGGAGGATCAGCGGGCCTTCGCGGATCGTTGCAACGCCCGCCGGCGTGAGCGCCAGCACGGCACCGGCTACGGATTCGGGGTGTTCGTCAACAAGAGCTTCCGCGGCGAGATGAACCTGTCCGCCATCCAGCGGGGGCCGTTCCAGTCCTGCTATGTCGGCTACTGGATCGACGAGGCGGTCGCCGGCAACGGCTACACGCCTGAGGCTCTCGTGGTGGTGGCGCGTTTCGCCTTCGAGGAGCTGGCGCTGCACCGTCTGCAGGTGGCGATAGTGCCGCGCAACACTTCCAGTCTGCGAGTGGTCGAGAAGCTCGGGCTGCGCTATGAGGGACTGGCCGAGCGCTACCTCGAGATAAACGGGGTGTGGGAAGATCATCACCGCTTCGCCATGACCGCAGAGGAGTGGCGGATGCGTTCTGAGGAACTGACTGCTCGCTGGGTGGCGCCGCGGCAGGTAGCGGCGCACCCTGCGTCGAGCCGCCGCGGTTGAAACCCGGCACCCGGAGTCCCGTCGCCCGTCCGCCTCGCACCGCCCCCGGTCCCGGCCGGTCCGCACCGTTCGCCGGTCCCGGCCGGAGACCCCGGAGACTTCAGCGACTGTCCGCGGCCGGTCAGTCCCGATCAGCCGCGATCAGCCGGCGGCGTGCTCGCCTGCGGAGGCGATCCGAGACTGGAGATTCTGCACCAGATCCGTGAAAGCGGGCTGGTCCATCGACCACAGCTGCGGATGCAGCTCATGCTCGACCGCCGTCGCCGAATCCTGTATCTCGTCCAGTGAGAGGATCGTCGCTTTGGTGCGCGCCAGCAGTTCCCTGGGCGTCGCAGCGGCGCGGGCGGCCAGCTCGTGGGCGCTTTCCAGCAGCTCGCCGTCGTCCACAGCCCGATAGGCCAGACCGGCGTGCTGAGCTTGTTCCGCGCTGAGGACTTCGCCGAACAGCACCATCGCCATGGTGGTGCTGCGGTCAGTGACATGGCGCAGACGCCAAGTGTGGCCGCCGCCGGGATGCAAGCCGATCCGCAGAAAACGCGAGTCGAATCGAGCCTGCCGCCGTCCGGCCAGCACCAGGTCGCAGGCCAGCACCAAGTTCATGCCCGCGCCCACTGCGGCGCCGTTGACTGCGGCCACCGTCGCCAGAGGCGAATGCGCCACCCTCAGGAATCCTTCGTAGATGCCGGTTATGCCGGTTTCACGCGCCGCCAGCAGGTCGGAGAGGTCGGCGCCGGCGCAGAAGGCTCTGCCGGCGCCGGTCATCACCAGCGCGCCGATGCCGGGGTCGCTCTCGAGTTCGTCGAGCGCCGCCACCAGCTCGTCGTTGATGGCTTGAGTGATGGCGTTGCGCTTGTCGGGATCATTCAGAGTGACTCGCGCGACGCGGCCCTCGGTTTCAACCGTCACATGAGACATGGCTTGAAGTATTGCGGGTCGGCGCGACGATGGCGTCGCCGCCGCTGAGGCGTCGGGTTTCGGGCGGGCTCGAGCCGCGGCCGCGTCGCTGGTCGCGGCGCTGCGTGCGACGGCGCCGTTCGCGCGCTGCGTGCGACGGCGCGGGGACGGCCTGCGGTTACGGTGCGACAGTGACCGCTGCGGCTTTCGCCTCGTTCAGCCACCGCAATTACCGCCGGTTCTGGCTCGGCGGGGTCACCGCCAATTCCGCCCGCTGGTTCCAGTATGTGGCGCTGCCGGCTGTGATCTGGGAATTGACCGCCAGCGCAGCCTGGGTCGGCGCAGCCGGGTTCGCGCAGTTCGCGGCGATGGCTGTGATGGCGCCGCTGGCGGGCGTGGTGGCCGACCGCTACCAGCGTCGCAAGATACTCATGGCCTCTCAGTCGTTGATGGCTCTGATCTCGGCGGTGATGGCTCTGGTGTGGGCGCAGGGGGTCCGCTCGCCCGTCGCCTATCTGGCGCTCGCTGCGGCAGCCGGCCTGGCAGGCGGTGTCAACCTGCCGGTCTGGCAGGCGTTCGTGAGCGAACTGGTGCCGCGGGAGCTGCTGCTCAACGCCGTCACCTTGAACTCCGCGCAGTTCAACAGTTCCCGGCTGATAGGCCCGATGCTGGGCGGGATCACCGTGGCTTCGGCGGGACCGTCGGCGGCTTTCGCGGTGAGCGCCGCCGGGGCTTTGCTGGCGGTGACGGTGCTGGCGAGGATCGAATCCAACAAGCTTGCGGCGCCCGCCCGCGCTCCGGGCATGAGGCTTGTGTCCAACATCGTCGAGACCTTCCATTATGTGAGGACTCGCCGCAGCCTGCGGACCGCTTTCGTGGCGGCGGCCTTGATCGGGTCGCTGGGACTGCCGATCCAGGTGCTGACGGTGGTGTTCGCCGAGGACGTGTTCGCCCGCGGCCCCGGCGGGTTCGGGCTGATGCTCACAATGGTCGGGCTCGGCGCTGTCGCGGCGGCGCCTCTGGTGGCGTCGCTGGGCGGCAGGGTGCCGCGGTCGCGGATTCTGCGAGTGTCGCTTCTCGCTTATGGCGTCGCCGTGGCGGCGCTGTCGCTGGCGCCTGCTTTCGTCGTGTATCTGCTGCCGTTGATGCTGATCGGAGCGGCTCATCTGGCTTCAGCGAGCTCGCTCAACACTGCGATACAGCTGCAGGTGGACGAGAGTCGCCGAACTCAGGTGATGTCGCTGTATGTGATGGTGCTGATGCTCTCCAATCCTGTCGGCCTGCTGGTTCTGGGTCAGCTGGTCGAAGCGGTCGGTCCCCGGCCGGCTTTCGGCGCTTACAGTGTGCTGCTGATCGCCGGCGCGGTGCTGCTGCAGGCGCGCGGCCGCTTGCGTCATCTCGATCCGGATGCGTCGCCGCAGCGCGAGGACGGCGCCCTCGATGATGCTGCCGGCAACGACGCTGTCCTCGGTGCCGCTGTCTTCGGTGAGGCCGCCCGCGGCGATGCCGCTTTCGATGATGCTGACGACGCGGCTCGCAGCGATGCTGATCGTGTTTAGCGTTCCCGTCTTCGGCGCTGCCGCCCGCGGCGATGCCGGTCGTGCTCGGCCTTCTCGCTGAGTCGCCTCAGAGTAACTCCGGGGAGTCTGCGTCGTCGTCGAGGTGCTTGGCGCCTGTCTCGCAGTCGTGCAGAAGCGGGCACCATCTGCAGGCGGGCCCCGGCGACAGAGTCGCGGGGCGCTCGCGGTGCAGCAGGTCCAGGTAGCGGTCCACGCCGTCGACGACTCGCTGCGTCGCCGCGGCCAGCAGGTCGCGGCTCACCTCCTCGGTGTGCGTCTGCGCTTGGTCGAGGTAGTAGGTGGCCAGCAGCCTCGGCGGCAGGATCCTCAGAGCCTCCACCAGAGCGTAGAACCGCAGGTCTTCACGATGCGACGGCGAGAAATTGCCGGTTTTGAAGTCGATGATCACCTTGCCGGCGACGTCGCCTTCAGGACGGCCGAGTGTCAGGTCCGGTTTGCCTGAAAGGATCACCCTGCCTTCGAGCAGTTCGGCGCGTATCGGGCTGTCGGTCACGGGGCGCCACTGAGGCTTGAGCGGCGGGAAGCACTCCATGAAATGCGTCACCAGCCTGGCGGCCTCGGCCCGCAACTCGGCCCGCTCGACTTCGCGGCAGCCGGTCAGATAGTCGGCGATGCTCTTGTCGGACTGCTCGAGGCTGGCGACCGCTTCATCCACCAAGTCCAGCGGCACCGGTTCTTTGCGCCAATGCAGCGACAGCTCGATCGCCTTGTGAGCGATCGTGCCCCGCGCGACAGGCGGCGACCACTCGAAGGTCTCGTCTCGTTGTGCCAGGAACTTCTGCTCGCAGCCCATCACTTGGTTGAGCATGAACTTGCTCACGTAGACGCCTTCGTCGTCGGAGAGCTCGAGGCTCAGCGTCTCGAACAGCGGCGCCAGATGCGTTTCGAGGTGAGCGCGCAGTTCGTCTCGCAGGCCCGGGTCGAAGTTGGGCCGCGTGCGGGCGTCAGCGCCGAGAAGGTCGATCACCGCACGCTGGGCGGAGTTGTAGTCGCCGCTGTCCATATTCGTCAGGCGCCGGTATGCGCCGGGCGCCGGTATGCGTTGCCGTTCGGTTGTTCAGGCGCGGGTGAGAGGTGCTGGGGGAGAGGCGCCCGGTGAGCGGCAACCGAGGAGTTCTCAGCCGTGCGCGACGCCGGCCCCGCCAAGGCGCGGGGGACAGGCGCGCAGGGAGCGGCAAGCGAGTGATGCCGGAGAGGTCTGCGGAGCGGGGAAAGGCCGGCGGAGGGGTGAATGTCGCACCCCCGCGCGACCATGTCTGTCATGGAGAACCTCATGCACATGTCATCGCTCGACTACGGAATAGCGGCGCGCTCGCTGGCTCGGGCTGCCCGCCTGCGCGGCTTGCTCGCGCCAGTCTACGCCAGCCCTCCCTCCCGCCCGGATCTCGACCGCTCGATCCGTCGGCGCAACGGCTCTCCGGTGGTGTCGATCCGCTTGCGGGGGCGGCCGCGTGCGGCGGTGCTGGCCGACATGATCGAGGGGATCGTTGTGTCCAACTCGCTGGAAGCCCCTCGGGCCGATCTGGTGCGCTCGGCTCTGTGGCTGGCCGTCGACGGCGCTCCTGACGACGCTGAGCAAGCGCCTCCCTCCTCACCGCCCGCTGAGCCCGTGAGCCTGCGGCCCCCTAACGCCGTAGCGGCGTAGGTGTGGTGTCGCAGTCGCGGGCAGGGGTGTTCCTGTGAGGGTCTGTGTTCCTCTCATGTTGTGGCGGCGTAGCCTGCGACGGTCTGCGGGCGCTAGCGTGGACGCACTCGCCCGGGTGGCGCAATTGGCAGACGCGACCCGCTTAAAACGGGTTGCCCTCACGGGTATGTGGGTTCGAGTCCCACCCCGGGCACCTCCCCACTCGCAGCCGCGACACATCCACGCTCACGGGCTTGCACCGAGCGGTGCTTACCTGAACAGGCTGCCGGACGGAGATCAGGCGGCGCCGCCGGCGAGTTCGATGACGCGGCGGGCTCTGGCGATCTCCGGGGCTTGCGGGGCCGAGGCGGCGAGTTCGTCGGCCGCTATGGACGTCACCGATGTCGCAGCCTGCGCTATGCGCGGGGCCAGCGCGGCGACGACGCTCGGATCGATGTCGGGGCGGTCCGCGATGTAGGTGCCGGCGGAGCGCCAGACGGTTATGTCTCCATAGGGTTCGTCTCCGACGGAGATCGTGTTGGCCTCCAGCTCGGCCAGCGCGGCCGACACGTCATCGGCGCGGCGCCCCGTCAGCGGCACAAGCAAGTCGATGCGGTGCTTGTGGGGCGCCGAGACTCCGTGAGACGCGGCAAGCGCCTTCAGAGCGGTCTCGACAGCCATGGCGCCTGCTGAGCAGACATCGATCAGCCGCCAGTGCGCCACACGGTCGTCGTGAGGCTGGGCGATCTCCCATTCGTCGGGACGCATTGAGCGTGCCATGCTCGACAGGGCCTTGCTGGCCTCGTCGAGGCGGCCCAACGCTTCGTCGGTGTTGTTGTCTGCCAAACCGATCTCCTTGCTCCATCGCACCGATCCAGCGGGGCGGTCCACCAGCACCACCGCCGATGATGCGATCCCGGCTTCGAACGACGCCGAGACTTCCTGGGTGCGCCGCCGCCACTCTGCCCGGTCGGTCACGAACACCTCCACCGGGCTGCCCACCACACTCTCGGCTGCGGCACGCAAGACACTGCCGACGCCGAGCCGCTCGCGGTAGTCGATGTCATCGAAGATCGCCACCAAGTCGATGTCGCTGCTCGCGGCGGCATCGCCGCGGGCTACCGACCCGAACAGCAGCACCCGACCCGCACCGGCTTCAGCCAGACGGGCAGCGGCCCGCCGCGCGTCACGCACCGTCGGCGCCGGCGCGGTCTCTGTGGGCATGATCACAGGCTACAACCCCGCCAATCCTCAAGAGTTCAAGCTGGCGGCGCTGCGACACCGCCAGCCGGCGCCGGGCACGTCAGCGCCGATGCAACAGCGGTTCTACAAAGGGAATTCCGCTGGTGGGATGCTGATCCGGACGGCCGGCGTCGCGTCGCCGGATGTGTGTTCGGATGTGTTGGGGGGTTACTGTCGGGTGATGGGCGTGTAGCGGTCTGGGCCGAAGTTGGTTGAGGTGGCGTTGCCTTTGGCGGTGATCAATGCTGAGTCGGCTCGTGAGAAGTCGATCCGGCATGGGCATCCGTCGACTTTGCATTTGTGGTGGGCTCGTCGTCCGTTGGCGGCGGCTCGGGCGGTGTTGTGGGCTTCTTTGGTGGATGATCCGTCTGGGGATGAGTCGTTGACTCCTGAGCAGCAGGACGCAGAGCGGCAGCGTTTGTTCAAGGTTTTGGAGCGGCTGGTGAGATGGGAGAGCTGCAACGACGCTGACGTGTTGGCTGCGGCTAAGGCGGAGCTTGTGCGGTGTTGGCCGCAGGGGTTGCCGGCGGTGGTGGATCCGTTTGCGGGTGGTGGGGCGATTCCGTTGGAGGCGCAGCGGCTCGGTTTGGTGGCGTTGGCTGGGGATTTGAATCCGGTGGCGGTGTTGATCAACAAGGCGATGATCGAGGTTCCGCCGCGTTTCGCGGGTCTGGCGCCGGTGCATCCCGATGTCGGCAAGGATCTCAAGACTTGGCAGCGGGCTCAGGGTCTGGCCGCGGATGTGGCCGCCTATGGGCGTTGGATGGGTGACGAGGCGCAACGGCGTGTGGGGCGTCTGTATCCGGATGCTGTCAGCCCGAGCGGTGAGCGGTTGACGCCGATTGCGTGGATTTGGGCTCGCACGGTGGAGTCGCCTGATCCGTCGTGGTCTGGGCATGTGCCGTTGGTGGCGTCGTGGACTCTCTCGAAACGGCCCGGCAAGCCGACGGTGTGGGTCAAGCCGGTCATCGAACGGGGCCCAGACGACCGCCGACTCGCCGCTTCTGGAGCCGGTCTGGGGGCCGCGAACGCTCAGGAACGCGGAGGAACGCACCCGCGATCGCAGTTGCGGCAACGGCACACTTAGGGGCTCTTGGTTCTAGGGTTGGTTCGTTGCGGTGTTCGCGGGATCGCGGCGTGTCGGTTGGGGTGGATGCCAGGAGTGCCATGTGGCTTTCGGGTAGCGGCATGCTCGGCGGCCGGTGGGCCGGGTCCGGTAGCGTTGAGGTATGAGGTGTGACCCTGCGCTGGCTCCGGGTTTGGGGGGGTTGGTGGCTGGGGTGTTGTTGCGCACGGCCCGTGAGGCGCTGGGCTGTTCGGCGAGGGAGTTGGCTGAGGCGGCTGGGTGCTCTGAGGGTTTGGTGCGGCGTATCGAGTCTGGTGAGCTGGATCCGACGCTGGACACGGTTGAGCGGATATTGAACGCCTCGGGGTTGGAGGTTCGCGCCGGGCCGGCAGTTGGTGAGGGCCGCTACTGTGGCGCTTTGCCGGATGCTGTGGAAGTTGCGCGTGTGCGGGCCGCGGTGGAGGCTGATCGGGCGCTTCGTGAGGACCTGGGCGCGCCGGCGGCTGGGCCGCCTGCAGGGGCGCAGCCGCACTGGGACGGTGAGGACCCGGCCCCAGCGCGGCGCATCGGAGCAGCCGAGGGCCGGGGTGACGCCGGAGGCTGGTCGGTGGTGCTGGTGAGATCAGCCATCGCTGAGACGCCCGGGGGAGCGGAGGCGTTCGCTGCGGCGGCGGGCGTTGACGCCGAAACGCTGGGCCGCGTCTGTTCGGGCGCTGACCGTTTGAGTGTGGGGGAGTTGGCGGCGCTGCTGGAGCGCGCCGGGACCGGGTTGAGGGTGCGTCTGGAGGTCTATGACGACCACGACGACGGTCTGCACCTCAGCGCTGTGTCTGACCCGCAGCGTCATCGCGGGATCAAGACCCGAGCAGAAGAGATCTTCGCCACATCCCGACCGGCGTGATGGCCGAGCCGCCGTCGGGCGAAGAACAAGGTTCCCTGGATCGCATCGTTGTGGCGTTGGTGCAACACGACGTGGACTTCATCGCGATCGGAGGCTGGGCGGTACAGGCCCAGCAATATGACCTCGGGCGGGTCACCTATGACATAGACGTGACCCCCGAACGCGGCCGTGAGAACCTCCAACGGCTCTCAGACGCTCTCAACGATCTGGGCGCGGAGGTCCGATATGGAGACCAGACGTTGCCGTTTGCTCACGACGGCGAGTCATTGGCGCGCGCCGCGGTGTGGAACCTGTCGTGTCGCCACGGCGACTTCGACATCTGCTTGGAGCCCACCGGCACCCAAGGCGGCTACGACGAGCTGTCCCGCCCTGAAGTCCGTCTCTGTTCGGGCGGGCCGCGGATTCGGCCCTTGCAGCCTCGGCGGTGCGCGGTCCGCGCGCGGGCGGCAATGTCGCTACCCCAAGAGGTGGCGGCTCTGAGAGTCTGAATTGTCTGAATTCTGCTTGGAGGCGAACTGCCGGCGATAGCTTGCCTGGCTGTGAGCGCTAGCGGTGAAGACTCCACTCTGGCCGGCTACCGGTCGAGCATCGACAACATAGACGCGGCGCTCATACTGCTGCTCGCCGAGCGCTTCAAGATCACCCAACAGGTCGGCAGGCACAAAGCCGCTGCCGGCCTGCCGCCCGCTGACCCGCAGCGAGAGCATCAACAGATGGCCCGGCTGCGCGACCTGTCCGCCCAAGCCAACCTCGACCCCGCCTTCACCGAGAAGTTCCTCCGGTTCGTGATCAGCGAAGTGATCCGCCACCACGATCAAGCACGCAGCGACGACCCGCAACGCGATGCCGGTCTGCCGAGCAGCGACGATCCGCCGAACGGCGGCGACTCGCGGCGCGGCGCCGGCTGATGAGCCCCGAAAGTGTTCACGAAGCACACGGGCGGATTCGATGAGAGCGGTGGTCGTCGCCTCTCTCAGCGGTTCGCAGAGCCCGTGCGTGATCGGGCAGGTGAGAGTTCGACGCGTCGCTGATGCACCGTTTACCGCTGGTGATCTCTGAGAACTGAGGGCTGCTCGGGCCACGGCATCCGGCTCACGGGCCGCTGCCTGCTCTCCTGGCAGCCGGGTTTGTGTTTTCAGCGGTCCTCGATGGCGACGTAGTCGCGTAGCGGGGCGCCGGTGTAGATCTGCCGCGGCCGGTAGATGCGGGAGTTCTGCTCGACCATCTCGTTCCAGTGCGCCAGCCACCCCGGCGTGCGTCCGATCGCGAAGAGCACGGTGAACATGTTCGTCGGGAAGCCCAGAGCCTGGTAGATCAACCCCGAATAGAAGTCCACGTTGGGATACAAGCGCCGGCTTATGAAGTAGTCGTCGGCCAAGGCGACCTCTTCGAGCTTGAGGGCGATGTCGAGCAGCGGGTTCTTGTCGATCACTTTGAACACGTCATGCGCGGCCGCTTTGATTATCACCGCCCGCGGGTCGTAGTTCTTGTAGATCCGATGACCGAAACCCATCAGCCGCTGCTTGCCTTCTTTGACGCCGGCGATGAAGTCGTCCACCGAGTCGTAGTCGCCGATGCCGTTGAGCATGTTGATCACCGCCTCGTTGGCGCCGCCGTGCAGAGGCCCGTAAAGCGCCGCGCAACCGGCGGCGATGGCGGTGTAGGGATCGGCGTGGCTCGACCCGACCACTCGAGTGGCGGTGGTGGAGCAGTTCTGGCCGTGATCGGCGTGGAGGATGAACAGCACTCGCATGGCTTGGACCAGAGCCGGGTCTGGCTGGTATTCGCCGCCGATGTCGAACATCATCTTCAGGAAACGGGTCGGATAGTCGTCCTCGTTGTCAGGGAACTGGAACGGCAGCCCCCGCGAGAAGCGATAGGCCGCGGCCGCCAGGGTGGGCATCTTGGCGATCATCCTCACCACTTGGGCGCGACGGTTCTCAGGGTCGAAGATGTCTTTGGCCTCGGGATAGAAGGTGGACAGGCCCGCGACCCCCGACACCAGCAGCCCCATCGGATGCGCGTCGTAATGGAAAGCGTCGTAGATGCGCTTGCGGAAGTTCTCGTGGATGAAGGTGTGGCGCGTTATGTCGTAGCTCCACTCGGCGAGTTGAGCCTCGTCGGGCAGCTCGCCGTACATCAGCAGGTAGGCGACCTCAGGGAAGGTGCTGCTGCGGGCGAGTTGTTCGATGGGGTAGCCGCGATAGCGCAGAATGCCAGCCTCGCCGTCTATCTCGGCCACCGCGCTCGAGGTCACGGCCGTGGAGGCCATGCCGGGGTCGTAGAACCAGACGCCGCCCAGCAGGTCGCGCCACCGAGCCGAGTCGACTCCTCCGTCGACAATAGGGATCTCTACCGAAGCGCCGTTGCGGTTGTCGGTGACCGTGATGCTCTCACCCATTGCACACCAGATTACAGGGGAGTGTTGTCGTGGCGACGGTCGGGCAGCCGCTCGCGTTTGGCGTTGAGCATCTCGAGGGCCGCGCAAAGCTCGCGGCGAGTGTCCTCAGGGGCCACGACCGAGTCGATCGTGCCGCGTTCGGCGGCTATGTAGGGGTTGAGGAGGCGCTGCTCGTAGGCCGCTTCGAGCTCTTTGCGCCGTTGCGCGGCGGCGTCGCGGTGCAGTATCTCCACGGCGCCTCTGGCGCCCATCACCGCGATCTCCGCGGTGGGCCAGGCCAAGGCGATGTCGTTGCCCATGGTCTTGGAGTCCATGACGATGTAGGCGCCGCCGTAGGACTTGCGCAGCGTCACGTTGACCCGCGGGACCGTGGCCCGAGCGTAGGCGAAGGCCATCTGGGCGCCGTAGCGGATCATGCCCCGCCATTCCAGGTCTTTGCCGGGATAGAAGCCGGAGGTGTCCACGAAGGTGACGATGGGAAGATTGAAGGCGTCGCAGAACGCCACGAAGCGCGCCCCTTTGCGCGATGCGGTGATGTCGAGGGTTCCGGCCAGGGCCTGGGGCTGGTTGGCGACCAAGCCGACCGGGCGCCCGCCGAAACATGCGAAAGCAGTCACCAGATTGCCTCCCCAGAACTGGTGCGGCTCCAGCAGTTCGCCGTCGTCGGTCACGGCGTGCAGCACCTCGCGCACGTCGTAGCTTCCCCCCGACTCCGACGGCAGCGCCTCGAAGGCCTCGGGGACCGGGCGGTCGACGGGATCGCCGCAGACCCGGCCGGGCGGGTCTGAGCTGTTGCTGTCGGGCAGATAGTCCAGCAGCTCGGCTGCGATCTCCTCGGCCTCGGAGTCGTCTTCAGCCAGAAAGCTCGCCACCCCCGAAGCGGCGGCGTGAGTCTCGGCGCCGCCCAATTCGGCCAGATCCACCGGCATTCCAGTGAATTGCTCCACCATGCGCGGCCCCACCACGAAGGCGTAGGCGTCGGCGGTCATCACCACGAAGTCGGCGAGCCCCAGAAGCAGGGCCGGACCCGAGACGTTGGGGCCCGACGCGATCACTATGACCGGCACCACGCCGGAGCAGCGGGCCAGTTCCGCGGCCGCCGCGCCCCAGCCGTGGAGGGCGCTCACTCCCTCGTTGAGGTCCGCTCCCGACGAAGCCAGCCGCAGCAGCACGGGCAGCCGCTGGGCGCGTGCCAGGCGGGCGGCTGCGGTCATGTCGGCGCCGTCGACCGCCGTCAGGGCCCCGCCCTGGTCGTCTCCGGCGCTGCGAGCGTCGATCTCCACCACGCTGCGGCCGCCGACGCCGAGGCGCCTGACGCGGCTCCGCACGAAGCCCGCGGACCCGGCGCGCAGATTGACCTGGCTGCCGGCTTCTGACTGCAGCGATAGCGATGCGCCGGACATTGCGATGACTCGAGGCTTGCGAGGACCGGGGACCAGAGGATCGCTGCGGGCGGGTGACCGGGCGGCTAGCCGGCGGCTCGGCTGCGGATGATGTTCAAGGCGCTGCCGGCGCGGAACCATCCGATCTGCTCGTGGCTGAGAGTGTGCCGCCCCTCGAAGCTCCAGGAGGCGCCGTCGGGCCCGGCGACCTCGACGGTGACCGGGCGGCCCGGCGCCAGCTCGGCGAGCCCGCGCACGGCGATGCGGTCGTCGATGCCGACGCGCTCGTAGTCGGCCGGGTCGCTGAAGGTCAACGCCAGCACGCCCTGCTTTTTGAGGTTCGCTTCGTGGATGCGCGCGAAGCTGCGGGCCAGCGCCAGCACGCAGCCCCGGAAGCGGGGCTCCATGGCGGCGTGCTCGCGGCTGGAGCCCTCGCCGGTGTTGGAGTCGCCGATGAACACCCAGCGCAAGCCCGCCTGATGGTAGTGGCGGGCGATGTCGGGCAGAGGCTGGGTCTCTCCGGTGATCTGATTCTTGCCGTGGCCCGTCTCAAAGCCGTCGAAGGCGTTCACCACGCCGAGATACAGGTTCTGCGAGATGTTCTCCAGGTGTCCCCGGAAGCGCAGCCACGGCCCGGCCGCGGAGATGTGGTCGGTGGTGCATTTCCCTGCGGCTTTGGCGATCACCGGCAGGTTCTCGTAGTCGTCGCCGTCCCAGGCGGCGAAAGGTTCCAGCAGCTGCAGACGCTGCGAATCCTCCGAGACCCGCACGGCCACGCCCGAGCCGTCAGCCGGCGGCGCCACGAAAGTGTCCTCGCCGCGGTCGAACCCGTCGGGGGGCAGTTCGACGCCGGTCGGCGCGGCGAGCTTCACCGGCTCGCCGTCGTCGGTGGTGAGAGTGTCGCCGGCCGGGTCGAAATCGACGGTGCCGGCCAGAGCCAAGGCGACGACGGTCTCAGGCGAGGTCACGAAAGCCAGGGTGGCGGCGTCGCCGTCGTTGCGCTTGGGGAAGTTGCGGTTGTAGGAGGTGACTATCACGTTCGGCCGTCCGGCGGCGTGGCCGGCGTCGCCGGAGCGGTCCCACTGCCCGATGCAGGGCCCGCAGGCGTTGGCCAGAACGGTCGCCCCTAGGGCTTCGAAGTCCTCCATCAGGCCGTCGCGCACGATCGTGGCGCGGATCTGCTCGGAACCCGGCGTGACCAGCAGCCGGGTCCGTGCCCGCAAGCCTGCCTCGGCGGCTTGGCGCGCCACCGATGCGGCTCGGGTGATGTCCTCGTACGACGAGTTGGTGCAGCTGCCGATGAGCGCCGCGCTGATGTCGAGAGGCCATCCCTGCCGGCGGGCCTCGTCGCCGAGCCGCGCCACTTCGCGAGCCAGGTCGGGGGTGTGAGGCCCGTTGATGTGAGGCCCCAGAGCGTCTAGATCTATCTCCACGACCCTGTCGTAGAAGCGCTCTGGGTCGGTCTCGGTCTCGGGGTCGCCGCGCAGGTGATGGGCGACGCCGTCGGCGAGGTCGGCCGCTTCGCCGCGGCCCGTGGCCCGCAGGTAGCGGCTCATCGACTCGTCGTAGTCGAAGATCGAGGTCGTGGCGCCGATCTCGGCGCCCATGTTGCAGATGGTGGCTTTGCCGGTCGCGCTCAAAGAGCGCGCGCCGGGACCGAAATACTCGACGACGGCGCCGGTTCCGCCGGCCACGGTGAGGATGTCGGCCACTTTGAGGATCACGTCTTTGGGCGCCGACCAGCCGCTGAGCTCTCCCGTGAGACGCACGCCGATCAGCTTCGGCCAGCGCACATTCCATGGGAATCCGGTCATCACATCGACGGCGTCGGCGCCGCCCACGCCCACCGCGACCATGCCCAGCCCGCCTGCGTTGGGGGTGTGGCTGTCGGTGCCGATCATCATCCCGCCGCAGAAGGCGTAGTTCTCGAGCACCACCTGGTGGATGATGCCCGAGCCGGGCGCCCAGAAGCCGGCGCCGTAGCGGGCGCTGACGCTGCGCAGGAACTCGTAGACCTCGTCGTTGTTCTCGAGCGCCGCCTGAAGGTCGCGCTTGGCGTCGCTGCGGGCGGTGATCAGATGGTCGCAGTGCGTGGTGGTCGGCGCCTGCACCTCCTCGAGCCCGGCGGTCATGAACTGCAGCCAGGCCATCTGGGCGGTGGCGTCCTGCATCGCCACCCGGTCCGGACGCAGATCCACATAGCTGGCGCCGCGTTGCGGCACTCCCGTCTCGCTTTCGTCGAGATGGTTCACGAGGATCTTCTCGGCCACCGTCAGCGGTCGTCCGAACCGTTCAGCGGCCCTGCCGATGCGTTCGTCGAGGGTGGAGTAGACGGACTCGATCAACTCAGCGGGAGTGGAAGCAGACACAGCCATGGCCTCAGCCTATGGCATGTCTGAGTTAGCGTGGGCTTTGCCGAAGCGGATCTGCGGCGGCGCCCCGGCACTGCCTGCTGGTGGCGTGTCGCCTGTTGCCGATTGCTGTTGCCGATTGCTGTTGACTGTTGCCTGCCTATTGCCGACCGGTGATGACAGGCGCCGGGGAGTCGTCGGTGGAGGCGTCCCACACGATCAGCGCAGCGGCGGCCCCCAACAGCAGAGCGCCCGCTGCCAGCGCGACCCGCGCCCACCGCAGCGCGCGAGGCCCGCCGTCGCCCATCGGGCTACTCGACTTCGACGACGGTGACCTGCAGGCGCCCGTTCGGGGAGTCGAACTCGACGGTGTCGCCCTTCGAGGCGCCCAGCAGCGCCTCGCCCATAGGCGATCCCGGGGACACCACAGTCACGTCCTGCTGGCGCTCCTCGATCACTCCCACCAGAAAACGCTCGGGCTCGTCGTCCTCGTCGTCTTCGTCGTAGGAGACCGACACGATCGACCCCAGCACGACCCCGCCGCCGCCGTCGCCGCTGTCGGGGCCGATGATCTCGGCATCGGACAGGATCCGGTTGAGGTGGACTATGCGGCCCTCCATCTTGGCCTGCTCCTCTTTGGCGGCGTGATAGTCGCCGTTCTCGGACAGGTCGCCGAGTTTGCGGGCGGCCTCGATCTTGTCGGCGATCTCGATGCGGCCGCGGGTGGAAAGCTCGTGCAGTTCGGCGCTCAGACGATCATGGGCGGCTTGAGAAAGTTGATGGGTCTCGGGCACTGCTACAACCTACCGCCGGCGAGTTATGCTGCCGAATGCCCTATCGGGTTGGAGTCATAGGCGGTGACGGCATCGGCCCCGAGGTGGTGGCCGAGGGCCTGAAGGTGATCGCCGCGACCGGCGTGCAGCTCGACGTCGTTCATTACGACCTCGGCGCGGCCCGCTACCTGCGCGACGGCGCCGTGCTCGACGACGCCACCATCGCAGAATGGCGGCAGCTAGACGCTCTCTACATGGGCGCCGTCGGCGGCCCCGAGGTCGCGCCGGGAATAATCGAGCGGGGACTGCTGTTGAAGATGCGCTTCGAGCTGGACCTCTACATCAACTTCAGGCCCTTCACGGCGCCCGGCCACGATTTCGTGGTGATCCGCGAGAACACCGAAGGCAGCTACGCGGGCGAGGGCGGCTTCCTGCGCCGCGGCACCCCCGCGGAGATCGCGACCCAGGGATCGGTGAACACCCGCCACGGCGTCGAGCGAGCCGTTCGCTACGCCTTCGAACTGGCCGCCGGCCGGCGCAGGCACCTGACGCTGGTACACAAGACCAACGTCTTGACTTTCGCCGGCGATCTCTGGGAGCGCACCTTCCACGAAGTGGCGGAGCAGTACAGCGACGTGGACACCGCCTACAACCATGTGGACGCGGCCTGCATCTACTTCGTGGAGGACCCGGCCCGCTACGACGTGATCGTCACCGACAACCTCTTCGGCGACATCCTCACCGACCTCGGCGGCGCCGTGTCGGGAGGGATCGGTCTGGCGCCCACGGCCAACCTGCATCCCGGGCGGGTGTCGATGTTCGAGCCGGTTCACGGCTCCGCTCCCGACATCGTCGGCACCGGGCTGGCCAATCCGGTGGCGGCGGTGCTGTCGGGCGCCATGATGCTGGAGCATCTGGGCCTGCCGGACGCCGCCGGGCGCATCCGCAGAGCCTGCGAGAAGCCCGAGACCCTCACCGGCACGACCAGCGAAATAGGCGACGCCATAGTCGAGCGCCTCTCCGCCGAGAGCACGGAATAGAGCGCGCAGGCCAGTGAGAGTCGCGACCGTTCGGCAATCCGCCGCCTGAACTGCTTGAATTGAGCGCAACGAAACCCCGAGAGGCACACCGACTCGAACTCCCCGACGGACGGCCCGCGTACCCGACTCGCTGAAGCAGAAAGCCAAGAGCATGCCCATAACCCCTAGCAAGAACATCTGGATGAACGGCGAGATGGTCGCCTGGGACGACGCCAAGATCCACGTGCTCTCGCATTCTCTGCATTACGGGATGGGAGTCTTCGAAGGCATCCGCACTTACGCCACCGACGACGGGCCTGCCGTGTTCCGCCTGACCGATCACATCAAGCGGCTGCACAACTCGGCCAAGATCCTGAACATGCCCATGCCCTACTCGGTCGCTGAGATCGTCGAGGCCTGCAAACTGGTGGTGCGCGACAGCGGTCTGCCCGAATGCTACGTGCGCCCCATCGCCTACTTCGGATACGGCGAGATCGGCTTGTCAGTGGCCGACTGCACCACCGAGCTGGCGATCGCCGCGTGGCCTTGGGGGGCTTATCTCGGCGACGCGGCGCTGACTGAAGGCGTCAGCTTGAAGATCTCGTCGTGGGCCCGCCACGACCACAACATCCTGCCTCCGGCTTCCAAGACCACCGGCAACTACGCCAACTCCACTCTGGCCAAGATGGAGGCGCTCAACGCCGGCTACGACGAGGCGGTCATGCTCAACCGAGCCGGGATGGTGTCCGAATGCACCGGCGAGAACCTGTTCGCAGCCACCGAGGACCGTCTGGTGACGCCGCCGTTGTCGTCGGGGGCGCTGCCGGGAATCACTCAGGACTCGGTGATCTGCATCGCCCGCGACATCGGCATCGACGTGACCGTCGCCGAACTCGCCCGCAGCGACCTGTACATCGCCGAGGAGGTTTTCGTGTGCGGCACCGCGGCCGAGGTGAGCGCCGTCAATTCGGTGGACGACCGGATGCTGCGGTGCCCGGGCCCGCGCACGCTGGCGATAGCGGAGGCTTACGCCGAGGTGGTGCGGGGACGCAACGACCGCTACAAGACTTGGAACGAGCATGTCCACGAGTAACCCGCCGCCGGCGTCGCGCAGGGTGCAGATCTACGACACCACCCTGCGCGACGGCACGCAACTGGAAGGCATATCGCTCACCGTCGACGACAAGCTGCGCATCGCCGAGAAGCTCGATCATCTGGGCGTGGCCTTCATCGAGGGCGGCTGGCCGGGCGCCAACCCCAAAGACGACGAATTCTTCGACCGGGCCGGTCGGGAGCTGGACCTGAAGGTCAGCGAGCTCGTCGCCTTCGGGTCCACCCGTCGAGCCAAGGGCAGAGTCGACTCCGACCAGATTCTGGCCAACCTCGCCGGCGCCGGAACCTCGACGGTGTGCCTGGTGGGGAAGTGCTGGGACTATCACGTCACCGAAGCCTTGCAGACCACCCTGGACGAGGGCGTGGCGATGGTGGAGGACTCGGTGGCGTTCCTGGTGTCGGAGGGCCTGCGGGTGATGTTCGACGCGGAGCATTTCTTCGACGGGTTCCGCGGCAATCCCGAGTTCAGCATGAGAGTGCTGGAAGCCGCGGCGATGGCCGGCGCGTCCACCGTGGTGCTGTGCGACACCAACGGCGGCGCCATGCCCGACGACATCTCCGAGGCTGTCGCCGCGGTCGCTGCCCACCTGGACTGCGAAGTCGGGGTCCACATGCACAACGACACCGGCTGCGGGGTGGCGAATGCTCTGGCGGCCGTGAAAGCCGGCGCCGTGCAAGTGCAGGGGACCATAAACGGCTACGGCGAACGGGTCGGCAACTGCGACCTGGTGCCGATCATCGCCAACCTCGAGCTGAAGATGGGCGTCCGGGCGCTGCCCGACGGCCGCCTGCAGCGGCTCACGTCGGTGTCGCATCATGTGGCCGAGCTGGTGAACTTCCCGCTGAATCCGCAGCAGCCTTACGTGGGCGCCGGCGCGTTCGCCCACAAGGCCGGGCTGCACACCAGTGCGCTGAACCGGCGCCCCGACGCCTATGAGCACGTCTCGCCGGAGTCGGTCGGCAACGGCACCAGGGTGCTGGTGTCGGAGATGGCCGGCCGTTCGACCCTGGAGATGCGCTCGGCCGAGCTCGGGCTGGAGCTCGACGGCGCCGTGCTCGGCGAGGTGGTCGACACTCTCAAACGCCTCGAGCATGCCGGATACCACTTCGAGGCGGCTGACGCCTCTCTGGAATTGCTGATGCGCGGAGCTGCGGGCTGGGAGCAGCCCTACTTCCAGCTCGAGTCTTTCCGTGTGTCGATGGATCACCGCTCCGGAACCGGTGCACGCGCCTGGAACGAGGTGACGGTCGATGTGGACACTGAAGCCACCGTCAAGCTCTGGGCGAACGGCAGTCGCAGAGTGGCCGTGGGCGAGGGCAACGGGCCTGTCAACGCTCTCGACACGGCGCTGCGCTGCGCTCTGGCGGATCTCTATCCGGCGCTGGCGAACATTTCGCTGGCGGACTACAAGGTCCGAGTGCTCGACACACAGAAGGGCACCGGCGCCGTCACGAGAGTGCTGATCGACTCGACCGACCGCCACAAGATGTGGACCACCATCGGCGTGTCCGAGAACATCATCGAGGCGTCGTGGCAGGCGCTGGCCGACTCAGTCGTCTACGGCCTGCTTCACGCCGACCACTGACCCCCGACCCTCCAGCGCAGCCGCGCGGTCCCGCCGCGCCAGGTAGCCTCGCGGCTGTGGCTGCACCTTCGCACGTGCCCGCGACGGCCGCCGCGCCGACGCTCTACCGTTCGCCGCCGAGGCGGCCCGGCTCGTGGCAGGCGCAGCGTCCGGGAGAAGTGGTCGGCGCCGAGCCCGAGGCAGGGGAGTGCTTCGGCAACCACGGCCCGGATCAGGGTTACGCGCTGAAGCTGGCGCAGCGCTTCGCTGGCCGGCTCTTCCTGACGACCGGAGAACGCGAGGAGGATGCGTTAGCCGGCTGCGTGGCAGTGGCGCTGCGCCGTGCGTCGCTGTTCGGGCGGGCGCCGGTGATGCACGACCTGAGAGTGGCTCTGGAGCTTTTCGGCTTCCTGGGCGAGGCCGACTTGGAGCTGGTGGCATGGCGCCGGCAGCGTTTCGCGGGCGCAGCGGGGCATCACGGCTATCACTTGCAGCGCCGCCTGGCGGATCTGGCCCCGCCGGAAACGCTGCGCCGAACGCCGGAAGCCGTGGCCGCCGCCTGCAACAAAGACTGGCGCGCCGCCCTGCGAATCGAGACCTGCTAGTCCACAATTCCTCGCGGGCTGGCCAGCCAGACTCATGCGCCGCACGAGGTGCGAGTCAGAGTCGAGGACGCTGACGGAGCGAGGCTCGCAGAAGCTTCCTCCAGGTTCCAGATCCGCCCGCCTCTACCATCGCTAGATCCTGGCGAGGCGTTGTCGATGCCGGCAGCCTACGACTTTCGTTCTGTGGCTCTGCCGGCTGCCGGGCGGTATCAAGTCGTGGTCGACCCCATGACTGACAGCGCCGAGTCGGCTGCACTGGCTTTCCGAGCCGGGTTTCTGAGCGAACTCTCCTCCGACTGAAGCCACTCAGCCGTTGAGTGCGGATCGGCTGGCGTTCAGCGGTCTTGCTTGATGACGACCGTGCCGACTATGCGGTCGCTCAAGGTCTGATTGAGGTCGCTGGTCAAGATCATCACCACGGTCGTCACCAAGAACCCCAACCAGAGCAGACCGACCGCCCCGTACGCAGCACCGAAGGTGCTCAAGCTTCTGGCTGAAGTCGGTTGCGAACAGCGCCGCTGCAGCGGCGGGGGCTCGCGCTCAGGCGTTGGAGGCTTTGACGACGAGGGTCTTGGCGGCCATGTCGTGCCAGCCCTGCTTGCGCTTGTTCCACAGCGGCGAAGCGTAGACCAGCAGGCCAGGGACGAAGGCCAAGAATAGACCGACAGCCGGAATCGCTCCGCGTGCAGCGGCGGGCCCCCAGTCAGGGAGATAGCCGCTGTCAGCTCTGACAACCTTGATTCTCAAGATCATCTTGCCGGGCGTCTGCCCTTTGATTTTTGTGAAAACGATCTCATAGGCTGGCAAAACCAACAAAGCGATCAATGCGTTGCCGATGAATCCGAGAGCAATAACAATGATCACGAAGTCGATAAGCTTGGCGAGCAGACGGCGCCCCAGATTGGCCAACTGCAGCGTCTCGCCCGTGTCGAGAGTCGCGGCGCCGCTGGGAGTGCCCGCTGCCGAACCCATCGGCGGCGGCGGAGGCGCGGGCGGCGCTGCGTCCGAGAAGCTCGGGTCGTCGGGCGGTGGCGGGGGCAGGTTCGACATGGGAGCGCTCCTATGGCTCGGTGAAGTTGACTGCGGCAGACGTTAGCCCACGGGTGTGACATGGCTGTGACAGACAGCAGCCAATGGCGGCCCGCGCTGCGGCATTCACCGACCGCTATTGCCGCCGCAGCGATACAGCGCGGGCCATAGGGGCCGGCTGAGACGGAGACTGACTGGGGCGGAGGCGAGACTGCGATGTCTGGAGTGGGATGCCTGCGTATGATCGGCGGATGACTGCGCCCCGGGTTCGCTTCGCGCCGGCGCCCACCGGTTTCCTGCATGTCGGCAGCGCCCGGACGGCGCTGTTCAACTGGCTTTATGCCCGGCATCACGGCGGTGAGATGGTGCTGCGAATCGAGGACACCGACGCGGCGCTCAAGACCCAGCAGTATGTGGACGCCATCGTCGAGCCGTTGCGCTGGCTGGGGCTCGACTGGGACGAAGGCCCGCACTTCCAGTCCGAGCGCAGGCAAGCGCATCAAGCCGCCGTGGAGCGGCTCCTGAGCCGAGGGGCCGCCTACTTCTGCGACTTGACCCGCGGCGAGATCAAGCAGCGCTGCGAGCAGGCGGGGTTGCCGCTCGGCTATCACGGCTGGTCCCGCGACCGCGGGGTGGCCGACGGGCCGGGCGTGGTGGTGCGGTTCCGCTGCCCCGATCAGGGCGAGACGGTCGTGGACGACGCAGTGCGCGGCAGGGTCAGCTTCCCCAACGAGTCGCTGGAGGATTTCGTGATCCGTCGCGGCGACGGTTCGCCCACCTTCCATCTGGCCAACGCGATGGACGACCACGACATGGCGATCAGTCATGTGATCCGCGGCGAGGACTTGCTCAACACCACCCCGCGGGTGCTGCTGTTGTGGCAGGCTCTCGGCTACGGCGCGCCGCCGCGCTATGCGCATCTGCCGCTGCTGGTCAACGCCAAGCGTCAGAAACTGTCCAAGCGACGCGACGACGTGTCGCTGGACGATTACCGCCGCCGTGGCTGCCTGCCCGAGGCGATGGTCAACCATCTGGCGCTGCTGGGATGGGGACCGCCCGACGCAGCAGAGATACGTCCGCTCGATGAGATCGTCGAGTTGTTCGATCTCGACGCGGTGAAGCCCTCACCGGCGTTCTTCGACCCGGCCCGCCTCGATCACATCAACTCCGTCTACATCAAAGCGCTGACCCCCGAGCAGTTCGCGGACCGCGCTTTGCCCCATGTCTGCGGAATCGCCGCCGCCGACGCGTCCGGCACGTCCGCCGCAGCCGAAACAGTCGACGCTGCCTGCGAGGACGGCACGGCTCTCACGGCCGCTGCGACGACGCGCGAGGCGCACCAACAGCGAGCGCACGAGGTGTTGCTGAAGCTCGCGGGCGACTTGCAGCAGCGGGTGGCGGCGTTGGACGAAGTCTGGCAGTGGATCGACTGGATCCTGAGCGACGAGGTCGCCTACGACGACAAGGCCTGGCAGAAGTCGGTCGTGAAAGGCCGAGCCGCGGCCGAGGTGCTCGGAGCTGTGGAGGCCCGACTCGCCGAGGACGACTTCACCTCGGCTGAGCGCCTGGAGGCCGTAGTCATGGGCGTGGGCGACGAGTTGAGCGAGAGGCTCGGCGTGCGGGTGCGGTCGCAGGCGCCGGTGCGGGCAGCGGTCAGTGGCCGGGCTGCCGGGTTGCCGTTGTGGGAACCGCTGAAACTCCTCGGCAAAGACGAAGTGCTGGCTCGGATCCGCCAGGCACGCTCACGACTATAGCGGAGATTATTTTCTGTATTTGAAAGATATGTTCTGTTATTGCAGATAGAGCCGACTGCGGCGAGTGAGGTTGAAAATGCGCGAATCGATCGACCGCGGTTATGCGGTGGGCGGTGTGTCAGCAGTGTTGATCGTTGTGAGCGTCTTGAGCGCCGCCTTGACGTTCGCGGCGGCGCCAGCGGCGGCAGTCGGGTCGGTGGCGCCCCATCAAAGGCCTGTGATGCGTCCGCCGGTCGACACTCCGGTGTCGGATCCGTTCCGGATGCCCGAGAATCCCTACGGCCCCGGCAATCGCGGCATCGAATACGACACCGAGCCCGGACAGCTGGTCAGAGCCGCCGCCGCGGGCGTCGTGCGGTTCGCGGGCGCTGTTGCCGGGTCGCTGCACGTGACTGTCGACCACGGCGCCGGGCTTCGCAGCAGCTACTCGCATCTGCGCCGCATCGCTGTGCGGGCGGGTGCTTCCGTGGTGCGCGGCGCGCCTCTGGGTATCGCCGGAGAGCGACTGCATTTCGGGGTGCGCCTCGACGACGAGTATCGCGATCCTGGTGACTACATCGGCGTGAGGCGCGTGCGGGTGAGGCTCGTGCCGCATTGACGGCTCGTCCGTCGGTCGCGCGGGGCTGAGACGGCGCTTCCAACGGCGTCGCATCAGGCTTAGAAGTCTCGAAACCGCTGGAGCGCGGCGCACGGTCTGGCCGCAGCGCTCTTAGACTCATTGATCGACCCTCACGGGTCCGACGGCGTCGAGCGGCGCCGCCGAATCATTTCGCAACCCGCGCCTTCACCCGGTCGCTGAGGCGTCCGGCGCGGGCTACGCAGAACCGGGAGAAGACACACCCATGGCCGTAGTAACCATGAAGCAGCTGCTCGAGGCCGGGGTCCAGTTCGGTCATCAGACTCGCCGCTGGAACCCCAAGATGAGGCGTTTCATCCACGGCGACAAGGCCGGCATCCACATCGTCGACCTGCGCCAGACGCTGGCGCATCTCGAGAGCGCCTACATCTTCGTGCGCGACCTCGTGGCCGGAGGCGGAACCGTGCTGTTCATCGGCACCAAGAAGCAGGCGCAGGATTCGGTGCAGTCCTTCGCCGAGCGGTGCAACATGCCGTATGTGAACGAGCGCTGGCAGGGCGGAATGCTCACCAACTTCCACACCATCTCCAAGCGCATCGCCAAGATGAAGCAGTACCAGCGCATGCGCGACTCCGGCGAGTTCGAGGCGATGCCCAAGAAGGAGGCGCTGCTGCTTGAACGCGAGCTGATGAAGCTGGAACGCAACCTGGGCGGCATCTGCGACATGGAGTCCGCGCCGGACGCGGTGTTCGTGCTCGACACCAAGAAAGAGCACATAGCGGTGACCGAATCCCGCAAGCTGGGCGTGCCGATAGTGGCGGTGGTGGACACCAACTGCGACCCCGACCTGGTCGATTACGCCATTCCCGGCAACGACGACGCCATCAGGTCCGGGCGGCTGATGGCCCGCGTGATCTCCGACGCCGTGCTCGAGGGCAGGTTCATCCACGCCAAACGCACCGAGGCCGACGGCGACGCCCGTGACGCGCTCACCGAAGCGGAGGTCGCGCGGCAGCAAGCCGAGGCTCGAGCCGAGGCACAGCAGGAGGCTCAAGAGCGCGAGGCGCGACTGGCTGCGGCCGGCGAGGCCTCCGAGCCCGCACCTGAGACTGAGGCTCAGACTGAGGCTGAGCCCTCAGCCGAGTCAGCGGCGAACGTGTCTGCGCCTGAAGCCGCTCCGGAGGCTGCTCCTGTCGAGACAGCGCCTGCCGAGGTTGTGCCTGCCGAGACCGTGCCTGAAGCCGCTCTGGAGACAGCGCCTGCCGAGGTTGTGCCTGCCGAGACTGTGCCTGAAGCCGCTCTGGAGACAGCGGCGGCAGAGCCCGCCGTCTCAGTCGAGTCTGCCCTTGAAGCTGATGTCGATGCCGCGCCCGCGGCCGAGCCGTCCGCGGAAGCCGCGGCGCCGGCGGTGCCCGACGGGCATCACGACGACGAGCCTCACAAGGAGATCTGATATGGCGGTCACAGCCCGCGATGTGAAAACCCTGCGCGACGCGACAGGCGCAGGAATGATGGACGCCAAGAGAGCTCTGACTGCCGCGGACGGCGACATGGAGGCCGCCCGGCAGATGCTGCGCGAGCAGGGCCTGGCCAAAGCCGACGCCCGCAGCGCCCGAGACAACGACCAGGGGGCGGTCGCCGTGAGCGTCACCGAGACGACCGCGGCGATAGTTCAACTCAAATGCGAGACCGACTTCTCGGCCAAGAACGAAGGCTTCACCTCGCTGGTGCAGAACCTCGCCGACGCGGTGCTGACAGGCGGCCCTGAGGCGGTGCAACAGCACACCGCAGCGATCGAAGACCTCAAGTTGACCCTCAAAGAGAACATCGAGATCGGCGAGGTGCGGCTTCTGCGAGCCGCGGAAGGCAACCTTGTCGACTCTTACGTCCACCGCCAGGACGGACGCGGCGTCAACGCCGTCGTCGTGGAAGGCAGCGGCGTCGCTGCCGAAGCCCTGCATCAGGTGGCGCTGCACGTCGCCTTCGCAAAGCCGCAGTTCTTGAGCTCGGATCAGGTGGACGCCGACGAAGTCGAGCGTGAGCGGGCCGCTCTGCTGGAGATCACAAAAGCCGAAGGCAAGCCCCAGCAGGCCTGGGACAAGATCGTCGACGGCCGCATGCGCGGCTGGTACGCCGAGCGCGT
The DNA here is from genome assembly GCA_026708645.1 of Acidimicrobiaceae bacterium. Lineage (GTDB taxonomy): Bacteria > Actinomycetota > Acidimicrobiia > Acidimicrobiales > Aldehydirespiratoraceae > Aldehydirespirator. The sequence continues at coordinate 232,686 of JAPOUM010000040.1, forward strand.
GCTGCTCGAGCAGGGGCTGCACGGCGAGAAGACGACAGTGAAAGACAGCATCGGCAGCGGATCGATCGTCGGTTTCGTGCAGGTGCTGATCGGCGACTGAACATGTCGCAAGACGCCGCGCCGCAACGGCGGGCAGCCCGTTGGCCGCGGGTGCTGCTGAAGCTCTCGGGCGAGGCATTCGCAGGCGGCGCCGATTCCGGCATCGACGGCGACACTGTGCGTGCCATCGCCTCCGGCATCGCCGAAGCACGCCGGGCTTTCGACGTGGACATCGCCGTCGTGGTCGGAGGCGGCAACCTCTGGCGGGGCACTCAAGGCGCCGGCGCCGGCATGGACCGGGCCCAAGCCGACTACATGGGAATGCTGGCCACAGTGATGAACGCTTTGGCGCTGCAAGACACCCTCGAGCAGCTGGGCCAGCCCACGCGGGTTCAGACGGCGGTACACATGGCTCAGATCGCCGAGTCCTACATCCGCCGTCGGGCCATCCGCCATCTGGAGAAGGGGCGGGTGGTGATATTCGCGGGCGGGACCGGCAACCCGTTCTTCACCACCGACACGACGGCCGCCTTGCGCGCCGCCGAAGTGGAAGCCGGCGTGGTGCTCAAGGGCACCCACAGCGGTGTGGACGGCATCTACACCGCCGATCCCGGCGTCGATCCGCACGCCACCCTGCTGCAGCGTGTCAGCTACCTGCAGGTGCTCAACGAGGGTCTCGACGTGATGGACGCGACCGCCATCACGCTGTGCATGGACAACCGTCTGCCCATCGTGGTGTTCGATCTGATGCAGGCCGGCAACCTGCAATCCCTCTTGGACGGTGTTCATGTGGGTACGCTCGTAGCTCAGGAGGAGTCCGGTCCATGAGCGAGGAGCTGATCGGCATGGTGCTGTCCGAAGCAGGCGAGCGAATGGACGAGGCCGTGGCCGCAGCCAGGCGCGAGTTCTCCACGGTGCGCACCGGACGCGCCAGCTCGGCGCTGCTCGAGCGGGTCCAGGTGGAGGCCTACGGCGTGAAGATGTCCATGCGGGAGCTGGTCACATTCTCGATCCCCGAAGCCAGCCAGCTGCTGCTCACGCCCCATGACCCCGCCAACATCGCCGCGGTCGAGCGGGCCATCCAGCAGACTCAGCTCGGCTTGACGCCCAGCAGCGACGGTCGCGTCATCAGGCTGTCCTTCCCGCCGCTCACCGAAGAGCGCCGCCGCGAGCTCGCCAAGCTCGTGGGGTCGATGGCCGAGGACTCCCGTCACCGGGTGCGCGGACTGCGCCGCCAGGCTCGCAAAGATCTCGACGAGATCGAGAAGGACGGCGGGGTCTCGGCCGACTCCGTGGCGCGCGCCGCTGAGCAGCTCGACGGCATCACCCGCGCCCACGAGAAGCTGATCGACGAAGCCTTGGCCGACAAAGAAGAAGAACTGCTCGAAGTGTGAGACGCGAACCGGACGAGTGTGCATCCCCGACGCGGCGCCCGGGAAGTGAAAGGATCAAGAAGTGAGCGACCAAGACGATTACACCCGTTATCCGCACGGTTCCCAGGAATCGTACGATCTCGACGACGACGCCGGGGTGGTGGCCGGGCGGTCGGTGTTCGGCGACGACGAGCCTGCCTGGGGTTCGGATGCCGCGACCGGCGGTTCCGAGCCGAGGCTGCAAGAAGCCGACACGCAGGATGTGTGGCCCGACCACGGCGCCGCCCCGCGGTGGGAGGAATCCTCGGAGATGCTGCCGCCGATGGAGCCCAGCGAACCGGTGGGGCACACCACCGGCGAAGAGGATTTCTTCGGATACGAGGACCAGCCGATGTATCCGGGCGCGGCCACGTCGGTGGCAGCGCCCGTGTCCGACAGGCGCGACACGCCGATGGCGGTGCTGGTGGGCGTGTTCTTGTCGGCTGTGATCTTGGTGGCTCTGCAGCTGGGGCCCGCTGCGGCGCTGGTCGTGGCGACCGTGGTGCTCGGTCTGGCCGCTGTGGAACTGCTCGGCGCCGTGAGGGTCGCCGGTTATCAGCCGGCTGTGATTCTGGGACTCGTCGGGGTGGTGGCCATGCCTTTGGCCGCTTACTGGCGCGACGCCGCGGCCATTGTGGTGGTGCTGGCTTTGACGGTGGTTTTCGGCGCTCTTTGGTATCTCACCGGAGTGGGCGCCGAAGGACCGGTGCGAGGCCTCGCGGTGACTGTTTTCGCGGTGGCCTACATAGGAGTCCTCGGCGCGCACGCAGCTTTGATCCTCAAAGTTCCCGTGCACGGAACGGGACTTCTAACCGCGGCGATAGTGCTGACGGTCGCGCATGATGTGAGCGCCATGGCCATCGGCCGGGCCGCGGGCCGCACTCCGCTGTCGCACGCGAGCCCCAACAAGACCTTGGAGGGGCTCGTCGGCGGAACCGTCGTCACGATCGTCGCGGGTCTGGTGATGGGCTTCACGGGCCTGCCCGCTCCCGTGGCCGACAGCCCCGGCGGTTTCTGGACTGCAGTGCTGTTGGCGGTCGTGGTGGCGGTGGTCGCGCCGATCGGCGACTTGGCCGAGTCGATGCTCAAGCGGGACCTCGATATCAAGGACATGGGCTCGCTGCTTCCGGGCCACGGCGGGGTGCTCGACCGCTTCGACGCCTTGCTGTTCTCGCTGCCGGCCACGTATTACGTGGCGTTGATGGCGGGGGTCATCTAGAGCAGGCGAGCAGGAGAAGGTCAGTCAGCGCCGATCGGGATCACACTGTGACGACGTCGGTCGCCCTGCTCGGCGCAACCGGGTCGATAGGGACGCAGACCCTCGACATCGTCGCTGCCAAGCCGGACAGTTATCGCATCGCCGCTCTCGGCGCGGCGAACTCTGTCGATCTGCTCGCTGAGCAGACACGCCGCTTCCGTCCCGACGTGGTGGCGATCGCCAACGCCGACCGGGCGGCCGAGCTGGCCGAGCAGATCCCCGACTCGGTGGAGTTGCTGGCCGGCGAGGACGCCATGGCCGACGCGGTGTCGGCGGCAGACACGGTCGTCAACGCCGTGGTGGGCTTCGCGGGCCTGCCGGTGACTTTGGCGGCTCTAGAATCCGGCAAACGGCTCGGCTTGGCCAACAAGGAATCGCTGATAGCAGCCGGCCCGGTGGTGCAGCGAGTGCGCGGCCAAGGCACGATGATCCCCGTCGACTCTGAGCATTGCGCCATCCACCAGTGCCTGCGAGCCGTGGACAGCCCCGAACAGGTGGCCGAGATCGTGCTGACCGCCAGCGGCGGGCCCTTCCGCGGGCGCAGCTCAGCGGACCTGGCGCAGGTCGGCGTCGCTGACGCTCTGGCTCATCCCACTTGGCGGATGGGTCCCAAGATCACGGTCGACTCCAGCACTCTCATGAACAAAGGCCTCGAAGTGATAGAGGCCCACGAGCTGTTCGGGGTGGATTACGACCGGATCGAAGTGGTGGTGCATCCGCAGTCGATCGTTCATTCGATGGTGACGTTCTGCGACGCCGCCACGCTGGCTCAGCTCTCGAAGCCGGACATGAGGCTCTGCATCGGCTACGCCTTGGCGTATCCCGACAGGCTCGACCACCCCTACGGCGCCATCGATTGGGCGCAGCTGGGCCGGCTGGACTTCGAGCCGCCCGACCGTCAAGCTTTCGGCTGTCTGGATCTTGCCTATCAGGCGGGACGCGCCGGCCGGACCGCGCCGGCCTGGTTGAACGCCGCCAACGAAGTGGCGGTTCAGGCCTTCCTGGACGAGCGGATCCGCTGGGCGGACATAGCCTCCGTGCTCGACGCCGCCCTGCAGCAGTGGCCCGGCGCCGAGGCGAGCGACGTCGCCGCGGTTCTGGCTGCCGACGCCGAGGCTCGCCGCGTCGCAGAAAGCCTGGTGTCGGGCGCATCAGGCGCCGCCGTCGACAGCTAGCCTTCTCGCGCGATGGCTGGCAGTTCCTCGGCACAGCAATCAGGTGATTGGATCCGTCTCGGCGCCTTGGTGGCCGGCGTCGTGCTGCTGGGGGTACTGGCAGGCGCCGGCTGGGTGGTGATCATCCTGGCGCTGGTCGCCATGCTGTTCTTGCACGAGCTGGGACATTTTGTGACAGCACGCCTGACGGGGATGAAGGTCAGCGAGTTCTTCATCGGTTTCGGGCCGCGTCTCTGGTCGTTCCGCCGCGGCGAGACCGAGTACGGCATCAAAGCGATCTGGATCGGCGCCTATGTGCGGATCGTCGGGATGAACAACCTCGATCAGGTGGATCCCGGCGACGAGCCGCGCACCTTCCGCCAGCAGAGTTATCCGCGGAAGCTGCTGGTTCTGACAGCCGGCTCGGGGATGCATTTCATCATCGTTGTGCTGCTGCTGTTCGCGGTGCTGCTCAGCGACGGGCGGGTCGCCGGCAGAGCGTCGGAGGCTCTCGACAACGAGAGCTGGGTTCTGTCGACGGTCTCGCCTGACAGCGCCGCGGCCGCCGCCGGTCTGCGCCCCGGCGATGAATTGGTCTCTGTGGCGGGTGTCGCCCGCAGCAGCTTCGATGACTTCTCGGTGCTGGTGCAGCAGCTGGCGGGCCGGCAGGTGGAGGTGCTCTACCGCCGCGACGGCGCGGACCGCAGCGCCTTCGCCACGGTCGGCGAACGCCTCACAGCCGAGGGCGCCGCCGGGATCACAGGGCTGATCGAGGGCGACCGCATCCTGGCAGTCGAGGGCCTGCAAGCCGACGGGGCGCCGACTTACTCTCAGCTCGTCGAATACGGGCGCGATCGGATCGGCGAGCCCCTCGACATCACCATCGTCGACACTCGGACAGGGCGGCCCGCGGTGGTGGAGGACGCAGTCGTAACCGCTTTGGCGGAACCCGCGGACGCCGTCCGCGGCTTCTTCGGCGTGTCAGCGGAGTTCCGAGCTGGAGGACTGGGCGTCTTCGGCGCCGCCGAAGAGGCGCTGCGACAGTCGCTGCTGGTCATACGCGACGTGCTCGTGGCCATACCCGCGGTCGTGACCGATGGGCTGGGCGGCACTTTCGACGGGTTGCGCGGCGATGATCCGCCGGTGACAGGCACTCAAGCCGCCCGCGAGTTGGAACTGCGGCGCCTCGACAGCTCGCATCCCGACGAGAATCGGATCCTGTCGATCTACGGCGTGGCGCGCATCGGCGCGGAGGTGGCCTCCGACAGCTTCAGCGACGTGCTGCTGCTGCTGGTTTATGTCAATGCTTTCATCGGAGTGTTCAATCTTCTGCCTCTGCTGCCGCTCGACGGAGGCCATGTGGTCGTGGCCACGTACGAGCGCATCCGCTCCTTCGGCGGCCGGGTCCACCGGGTGGACGCGGCGCGGCTGCTGCCGGTCACTTACGCGTTCGTCGCCCTGCTGCTGGTGGTGGGCGGCGTGGCTCTGCTGCGCGACATCTTCGACCCCGTCAGCTTCGGTTAGCTGTCGGTTCCGCGCCGCGCCCGCCGCAGAGCAGAGGCGGGCTAGGCTTCACGGTCGTGCAGGTCAACGCCAGCTTCCCTCGGCGCAAGACGCGTCAGATCATGGTCGGCAAGGTTGCGGTCGGAGGGGACGCGCCGGTCACAGTGCAGTCGATGACGGTCACCAAGACGGCCGACCATGAGGCCACTCTGCAGCAGATCTACGCCTTGGCCGCCGCAGGCGCCGACATCGTGCGCTGCACCTGCAACAGGCCCGAGGCCGCTGAGGGACTGGCCCGCATCGTGCCCCGCTCGCCGGTGCCGATCGTGGCCGACATCCACAACAACCACCGCATGGCTCTGGCTGCGCTGGAAGCCGGGGTCCACTGCCTGCGTCTCAACCCCGGCAACATTCGCAAACCCGAGCAGATCAAGGCCGTGGCCCGCGAATGCAAAGACCGCGGCGTGCCTGTCCGCATCGGGGTCAACGGCGGCTCCCTCGACCCGGATCTGTATCACCCGGAACTGGGCGTGACGCCCGAGGCGATGGTGGCCTCCGCCATGCGCGAGCTCGCCTACTTCGAGGAGGTCGGCTTCGATCTTGTGAAGATCTCGGTGAAGGCGTCGAGCGTCCCTTTGATGATCCAGGCCTACCGGCAGCTGGCCGAGACCTGCGATCATCCTCTGCATCTGGGGGTGACCGAGGCGGGGCCTCCGCCGGCGGGGATCATCAAGTCGACGGCCGGGATAGCGGCACTGCTGGCCGACGGCATCGGAGACACGATCCGGTATTCGCTGACCACCGATCCGGTGGTCGAAGCTCAATGCGGTCGGCGACTGCTGGAATCGCTGGGACTGCGGGAGCTCCGCAATGTGGACCTGATCGCCTGTCCGAGCTGCGGAAGAGCCGAAGTCGACGTGTTCGGAGTGGCTCAGAAGGCCATGGAAGCCTTCGGGGATCGGCAGATCCCTTTGCAGGTGGCGGTGATGGGTTGCGTGGTCAACGGTCCCGGCGAAGCCCGGGACGCGGATTTGGGGATCGCTGCGGGGAACAAGCGAGGCCATCTGTTCGTCAAAGGCGAGAACGTCGCCGTGGTGGCCGAAGACGAGATGGTGGACGCGCTGGTGGATTGGGCCGAGTTCATCTGCGAGCACGGCTCAGAAGCCGCTTTGCAGCGCGCCGCCCGGACGCGGGCCGCGGCCCGGCAGGCGGCAGAGGAGGACCGTCGCCGCAATCTCGATGAGATGGGCGATGACGCCAACCAGTCTGAGATCCTCGTGGAGGGGATCCGCCGCCACAGCAGCGTCTGACGCGTCGGCGCTCGCGGCGCCGGCAAGTGGGAGTTCGCCGTTTCGTTTTTCGCGGCGCGCCGTGGATGTCAGCCGCCGATGGCGCCGGTGTCGCCGGTATGCTGAGGTGACGTTCGATTCTTGTGGAAGCGGCGTGGGTTTCGGCCCACGCCGTTGCCAGTTAGCGGGAGCAGCGATGAGTCACAGGCACGGCGCTTCGCACGGCGCCGACGAAAGCGGCGAGCAGCATGGCGATCGTTGACCGCGTCCGCGAGCTCGCGGCTCCTCTGGCCGAAGCGGCTTCCGTCGATCTTTACGACGTGGAATACAACGGCGGTGTCGTGAGGGTGCTGGCCGATGCTGAAGGAGGCATCGATTTGGAGGAGATCGCCGCGTTGTCGCGTTCGCTGGGCCGCGCCTTGGACGAGCAGGATCTGATACCGGGCCGCTACACGCTCGAGGTTTCCAGCCCCGGCCTGGAACGCCCGCTGCGCACCCCCGAACACTTCCGCAAAGCGACCGGATCCGAGGTGAGGATCAAGACCGCGACGGATTTCGACGGGCCGCGGCGCTTGCTCGGGACCGTCGAACGGGTGGCCGCCGCCGGCGTGGAGTTGCGAAGCCGCGACGGAGCGCTGCTCCATGTCGATTTCGAGCAGGTGCTCTCGGCCCGCACAGTCTTTGAGTGGGGCGCGCAGGCGCGCAAGCCGCCGAAAGGCGCGGTTTGAAGCGCGCCGCGTCGAGAACCGAACCTCCGAACCCGACGAACCCGATCCGATCCACAATCCGCACAACAAGAAGGGGATGCCATGAACGCTGAGATGATGGAAGCTCTGCAGGCGATGGCGGCTGAGCGGGGCATAACCGTCGACTCGCTGTTCGCGGCTCTCGCCGACGCTTTGGAGTCGGCTTACAAGCGGCTGCCCGACGCCAAAGAGTACGCCTGGGTGACGATCGACCCGTCCACCATGGAGTTCCGTGTGATGACGCAGGATCTCGACGAGGAGGGGCGCCCGACCGGCGCGGAGTACGAGGTGACTCCCGAAGACTTCGGGCGCATCGCCGCAGCGACGGCGCGTCAGGTGATGACGCAGCGCATCCGCGAGGCCGAGCGCGAGCTCAAATACGAGGAGTACGCCGGTCGAGAGGGCGACATCGTCACCGGCATGATCCAGCAGACCGACGCCCGTTACACGCTTCTCGACTTGGGCCGTGTGGAGGCTCTGCTTCCCCAGGCCGAGCAGGTCCCCTATGAAAGACCCGACTCGAACACGCGGCTCAAGGCCTACATCGTAGAAGTGCGCAAGACCGCCAAAGGGCCCCAGATCGTGGTCAGTCGGACCCATCCCGGCCTGGTCAAGCGGCTCTTCGAGCTCGAAGTGCCCGAGATTGCCGACGGGATCGTCGAGATCAAGGCTTGCGCTCGAGAGCCGGGGCATCGCACCAAGATCGCGGTGCATTCCAACGACCCGAACGTGGATCCCGTGGGCGCCTGCGTCGGGGCTCGGGGCGCCAGAGTCCGCCAAGTGGTCAACGAGCTGCGCGGCGAGAAGATAGACATCGTGCCCTTCAGCAGCGAACTGGAAGAGTTCGTGATGAAAGCGCTTTCACCGGCTCGGATCAAAGAGGTCCGCCCCGATGAGACGACCGGCGACTGCGATGTGATCGTGCCCGACTACCAGCTCTCGCTGGCTATCGGCAAAGAAGGCCAGAACGCGCGTCTGGCCAGCCGTCTCACCGGTTGGGGCATAAACATCAAAAGCGAGACCCAGCTCTCCGAGGAAGCGGCCTACGGCGACGTCGAGTGGGCGGAGGGCGAATGGATCACCGACCCGGCAACAGGCGCGCAGCTCTGGCAGCCCGCCGACGGGGGGGAGGCGGTCAGCGTGGAAGCCTGGACTGAGATGGCACAGGATCGAAGCGCCGAAACCGCCGAGCCTGCCGCCGCTGGGCCTGCCGCCGCAGCACCTGCGAGCGAGGCAGCCGACTAAGCCGCTCGAATCGCTAAACTTCAACAGGCGTGGCGGGCGCAAGCACGCCCGGGGGCTTTTTCACCGCGCTCCAGATCATCGAAAGGGACAGTATTGCCAGGCAAGATCCGCGTCCACGAGCTCGCCAAAGAGCTCCAGCTGACCAATCAGCAGACGCTTGATCTTTGTGTCGCGCTCAGCATCGGCGTCAAGTCGCATTCGTCGAGCATCGTCGAAGCTCAAGCCGACCGAGTCCGACGACGCGCCGAGAATGACGGTTTGCTGCGACCTGAGCCGGCGGAGGCGCAAGCCGGGGCGCCTGCCGGCGACAGAGACGGTGTCGGAGCTGATGTCGTCGCCGGCGCCAGCGCTGAAGAACCGGCGACTGAAACGCAGGCCGGCAAGTCCCGAGCACCGAAGATCGAATCCCGCAAACCCGCCTTTGAACCCGCCGCCGAATCTGAAGCTGTCGAGTCTGAGCCCGCCGAGAAGCCGCCCGCCAATCCGGAAGCGACGCGATCGGCGCCGGCCGTGACGACGAAGCAGTCCGCGGCCGAGGCTGTTGCCGCCGGCGCAGGCTCGCGTCGGGCCGCAGTCGATCCCCGAGCAGGCGCCGCCGCCCGTGAAGCGCCTGCGTCGCCGCCGCCCGTCACAGCCGGGCCCCGGACAGCCGCGCCGCGGACAGCCGCGCCCTCGACGAAGGCGACCATCTCTTCGAGCGGCAGCGTCGCCCCGCCGAGACGCGCCCCCAAAGACGAGACTCGCAGGCCTGAGCCCGCCCCTCAGAGTCCACCCGTCAAGCCGGCTGCCCCCGCGCCCGCGAAGCCGCCTCAGGGCGCCCCGCCGCCGCGGCCCGGCAAGGCCGCCAGCCCGCCGGTCTCCAGATCCGGCAAGCCGATCCCGCCGCCTCCGCCGCCCCGCCGTTTCCATCCGCCCGCTTCCGCGCAGCCGCCGCAGTCGCGAGGCGGCGGCCCGTCTTCACAGCGCCGCCCGCCCACGGGCGCGGCCCGCCCGGCGGCGCCTGACCGTCCCGCCGGCGCCCGCCGTGGCGCCCCGGCCCCTTCCTCGGGACCTCGTCCGACGGGCGGCCCGCGTCCTGGCGCCGCCGCGCCCGGTGCCAGACCCGGCGCCAAAAGCGGCCCCGGCGGCAAGGGCGGCCCCGGCGGATCCCAGCGGCGACCCCCGCGGCGCAAGAGCCGCAGGCGCCGGGTGCGCGAAGAGCTCCAACCCATCGACATCCCCGCCTACACGCCGCTCACTGTGCCCGTGCCCGAAGGAACGGTGGTCGTGGAGCGGGCTTCGGCGGCTCAGGATTTCGGCCCGAAACTCAATCGCACCGCCGCCGATGTGGTGCGGTTCCTGATGCAGCACGGCGAAGGGGTGACCGCGACCCAGTCGCTCAGCGACGACATGATGGAGTTGTTCGCAGCCGAGGTCGGCGCCGATATCCGGCTCGTCAACCCGGGCGAAGAGCAGGAAGCCGAACTCCAGAAGCTGCTGGGCGTGGCCGACGACGCTGTCGGCGACGCCGGCGAAGCGCCGTTGCGACCTCCGGTTGTGACCGTGATGGGTCACGTCGATCACGGCAAGACGCTGCTGCTCGACCGGATCCGCGACACTCACGTGGTCGACGGCGAAGCAGGCGGCATCACGCAGCACATAGGCGCCTATCAGGTCGAGCGCAACGGCCGGCCGGTCACCTTCATCGACACCCCCGGCCACGAGGCGTTCACCGCCATGCGCGCCCGCGGGGCGGGCGCCACCGACATCGTGGTGCTCGTCGTTGCCGCGGACGACGGAGTGATGCCCCAGACGATCGAGGCCATAAACCACGCCCGCGCCGCCGAGGTGCCGATAGTCGTGGCCGTCAACAAGATCGACCGGCCGAACGCCGACACTCAGCGGACTGTCGCAGGAGTCGCCGAGCAAGGTCTGGTGCCCGAAGCCTGGGGCGGCGAGACCATCTACAGCGAGGTGTCAGCCTTGACCGGCGAGGGCGTCGACGAGCTGCTGGACCAGATGCTGCTGGTGGCCGAGGTCGAGGAGCTGCGGGCCTCCCCGGAGGGCCGCGCCCGCGGAGTGGTGCTCGAATCGAACCTCGACATCGGCCGCGGCCCGGTGGCCACCGTGCTGGTTCAGAAAGGCACGCTGCGCATCGGCGATCCGATGGTCGCCGGCGCCTCCTGGGGACGTGTCCGGGCTCTGCTGAACGACCGCGGCGAGGCAGTCGAGCAGGCCGCGCCCTCCACTCCGGTGCAGGTGCTGGGCCTGTCGGAAGTGGCCGGCGCCGGAGACATCTTCGCGGTGGCGCCCAACGAGAAGGTCGCCGGGCGTGTGGCGGACATTCGCGAGCATTGGCAGAGACTCTCCAGCTTGGGCCGTGAAGCGCATGCTCTGTCCGGCGGCGCCAAGCTCGAAGACCTCTTCACCCGGATTCAGCGAGGCGAGACCGCCACTCTCAACGCCATCGTCAAAGCCGACGTCAACGGGTCCCTGGAAGCCGTTGTCGAGAGCCTGCGCAAGCTCGAGACCGGGGAGGTGCGCATCGCCGTGGTGCATCGCGGCGTCGGCGGCATCACCGAGAACGACGTTCAGCTGGCGGCCGCCTCCAACGCCACCATAATCGGCTTCAACGTGCGGCCCGACCGCAAAGCGCGCGAAGCGGCCGCCGGCGAGAACGTCGAGATACGCACTTACGAGATCATCTACAAGCTGCTCGAGGACGTCTCGTCGGCCATGGTCGGGATGCTGACCCCCGACATCGAGGAGATCGTCACCGGCGAGGCGGAAGTGCGCCAAGTCTTCCGCATACCCAGGGTGGGCGCGGTGGCCGGCTGCTACGTGCAGAACGGCGCCATCACCAGAGGGGCCAAAGCTCGGTTCTTGCGTGAGGGCGCGATCATCTGGAAAGGCGAGATCAACTCGCTGAAGCGTTTCACCGACGACGCGCGCGAAGTGCAGTCCGGCTACGAGTGCGGCATCGGGCTGAGCAACTTCCAAGACCTCAAATCAGGCGACATCATCGAGACCTTCGAAGAGCGTGAGGTGGCTCGAACCCTCGGGGGATGACTTGAGGGCGCCTCCCAAGGGAGAGGGCGCAGCAGCGTGGCAAGGCAGAATCGACGCTCACAACCCGATCATCGGGCCAGTCATCGCGGCGCTCGCGCCGGAGAGCTGATCCGGCGCGTGGTCGCCGAATCGCTGGAGGGCCTCGACGACGACCGCCTGTCCATGGTGTCGATCACAGGCTGCGAGGTCGACCGCGACCTGCAGCGGGCGGTGATCTGGTTCACTTCGCTCGACCACGGCGAGACGGAGGAGCTGTCGATAGCCGAAGCCTTCGACGAGCACGCCCGCAAGCTGCGCAGAGCGGTCGGCGAACAGACTCGGCTGAGGCGGACACCGGAGCTGCTCTTTCGTCCGGACATGACACTGAGATCCGCTGAGCGAATCGAGAAACTCCTCGACGGGCTCAGCACAGGGTCCGCGGGCCCGGATCCCGACTCGGCGCGATCCGGGCCCGGCGCTTCGGGGTTCGAGGATCGCGAAGCCTGACGGTGGACGGAATAGCCGTCGCGGACAAGTCTGCGGGTTGGACCAGCCACGACGTGGTCGCACGGGCGCGCGGAGTGCTGGGCACCCGCAAGGTGGGACACGCCGGCACCCTCGACCCTGACGCCACCGGGGTGCTGGTGCTGGGCGTGGGCCGGGCGACCCGACTGTTGCGCTACGTCACAGACCTCGTGAAGAGCTACGAGGCCGAGATCGTGCTCGGCGTCGAGACCGACACCCTGGACGCCTCCGGGAAGGTCACAGCTCGACACCAGCGAGCGTCCGTGACCGCAGAGCAGGCGCGCGCCGCGGCGGCCGCTCTGACCGGGGAGATACTTCAGGCGCCGCCGATGGTCTCAGCCGTCAAAGTGGGCGGTCGCAGGTTGCACGAACTGGCTCGCGAGGGCGTGGAGGTGCAGCGTCGAGCCCGGCCGGTGACCGTGCATCGTTTCGACGTCGAGCCGCTGAACGGCGCCGGCACGATCCTGCGAGCCGTGGTCGACTGCTCGGCGGGCACCTATGTGCGGGTGCTCGCCGCCGACCTGGGCCGCTCGCTGGGCAGCGGCGCCCACCTCAGGAATCTGCGCCGCACCGCGGTGGGCGCTTTCACGGCGGAGCGCGCCCGTGACGTGGAGTCTCTGGAAGTGCTGCCGATGGCGCAGGCCGTAGCGCACCTCGACGGCGTGCGAGTGGATCGCCCCACGGCCGCCGCAGTGGCTCACGGAAGAGTGCTCGACCTGCGACGGCTGGGTGCTGAGGGTCGGGGGCCCTGGTCGGTGCACGACCTCGAAGGCGAGTTGCTCGCCGTCTACGAGCGCCACCGCGCCGGCGCCAAGCCCGCTGTGGTTGTAGCGCGGGCGACATGACCGGCAGCGGCGCCGCTGCCGGTCCGCGAGGCGCCGGGAGTCTCAGCAACACGGCAGGCGCCTTCAGCGGTGACTTCGGGGCTGTCTGCGCCTAGCCTTGAGAGGGTTCGCCCCGCAGCGTGAGCTTCGCGGTTCGACCACTGACTCAGACCCGGTTACTTTGCCAGCGCTGGAGGCTTCGTTGCAGCTGTTGCATGATCAGCGCGATCAGTTGCCGCCGGGAGTGTCGGCCGCGGCCGCGATAGGGGTGTTCGACGGGGTTCATCTGGGGCATCAGGAGGTGCTCAAGCAGGTGCGCGACACTGCGGAGCGCTTGGGCGCGGCGTCGGCGGTGGTGACTTTCGACACTCATCCGGCGCATGTGGTGCGCCCGCAGAACGCGCCGAAGCTGCTGACCACGCTCGAGCAGAAGCTGGAGCTGCTGGAGGCTCAGCGGCTCGACTACGTCTATGTGATCGAGTTCGACGAAGTGCGGGCCGGCACTCGTCCCGAAGAGTTCGTGGAGCAGGTCTTCCTCGACGCTCTCCATGCCCGGGCCGTGGTTGTGGGCGAAGACTTCCATTTCGGCAAGGGACGCGCCGGCAACGTCGCCGAGCTGCAGCGCCTGGGCAGCGAATGGGGTTTCGAGGTGGTCCCGCTGGAGCTGATCCGCCATCGCCGCGAGGCGCTCGAGCCGGTGTCGTCCACTGCGGTGCGCCGAGCTCTGGCCGGCGGCGACGTCGCAGGCGCCGCCGAGATGCTGGGGCGCTGCTATGAGGTGCGCGGCACGGTCGTCGAAGGCGACAAGCGCGGCACGGCTGTGGGTTTCCCCACGGCCAACGTGCCCGTGCCCAAAGCGATGGCCTGGCCTGCCGACGCGGTCTACGCGGGCTGGTGCATGCTGCCCGACGGGCGGCGCAACGCCTGCGCCATCAACATCGGACGCCGTCCGACCTTCTACGAGCATGCCCAGCAGTCGCTGCTGGAGGCTCATCTTCTCGACTTCTCAGACGATTTGTACGGCTGCGAGATGCGGGTCGAGTTCGTGGACTTCCTGCGCAGCGAGCGCAAGTTCGAGGGCATCGAGCAGCTCTCGGCGCAGCTGGCCGTCGATGTCGAGAACGCCGCGCAGCGGCTCGGACTGCGGTAGAGGCTGCGCCGGATCGCTGAGCCTGCCAGAGAGCCGGAAGCGTCGGAGCGAAGGCTGTGAACGCCGTCGTGAGGAGTCCGATCAGCTTGCGCCCAGTGTGGCGAGACGGCGCGACAGGCGGTGCGACTCTCGGGTTCTCAAGGCGACGTTGACGTCGAGGCGCTCGAGGTGCTGGGCGAGCTGCTGCGTGCCCGCCGGCGGTGGGTGAGCGGCCAGGAAAGCTTTCACTTCGTCTGCTGTGGCGGGCTCGTCGAGCGCGGTGACGCCCTCCAGCATCCGCGCCCACGCATGGTTGGCAGGCAGAACAGCGAGAAGTTGGTCCCATCGCTCGCGCAAGAACCCCCAGGCCTCGTCGGCGCAGGCGGCGTTGCTCAGCGCCCGACGGATCAGATAGGGGCTGTCCTGCGTGCGGACTGTGCCGTCCAGCGTGCCCGCGAGAATCCGTCCGACCAGCTGCGGATCACGGAAATCCGCCAGAGCGAAAAGGTTGCGCTGCTCGGTCTGCGGGTCCGAGGCCGTCTCGAAGCGCTCTCGCACGAGAGCGAAGTCGCTGCTGTCGCCGTGGGCCGCCACGACGCTCAGAGCCGCGGCGGCCAGAGTCGGGTCGCCGTGGTCCAGGCGACGTCTGGCGGCTGCGACGCTGGCGTCGTCGTCTCCGACGGCGCCGCGCAGCGTCAAGAGCGCGGCTCTCAGCTCCCGGACGCGGTCGTTCTCGCCCGGGCGCGGGTCGAGGCCCGTTTCGCCGGCGGCGTGCTCGGACACCGCGAGCACGAGCCCGCGGAAGCTCTTGCGAGCATCACCGGAGACGAGCCTGCTCAAGTGCGCCAAGGCTGCGGCGAGGGCCTGCCAGACGGTCAGGTCCTGCTCGCGGCGGAAGCCTCGCACGATCAGGTCGAGAAAATCGGACGCGGCCAGTCCGCCCGAAAGTGTCGCCGCCCAGGCGTCGTCCGCCAGACCGTGGCGCTCTTCGGGGCTGAGTTGACGGACGCGCGCCTCTGAGGCATCGGCGAGAGCTTCGGCGTTCAGATCGCGGCGATAGAAGCCTGAGGCGCCGCTGTTGAGTGCGACCGTCGCGGCGCCGGCGACGAAAGTGAGGGTGCGGCTCGGGGCGTCCAGCAGCAGTCGATGCTCGCGGCTGCGGCCGTCGGCTGCGGTCACCCGCAGTCGCAGCGGCACAGGCCAGAGGCGCTCGTCGCTGTGTCGAGGGTCGAGGGTGAAGTGGCGCTGCGAGAGGGTCACGCCGTGGTCGCAGGCGACGGACGACACTGCGGGATAGCCGCCCTGATGAATCCAGTCGTGCATGATCCGGCCCACCGGCTGTCCCGACGCCTCCGCCAGAGCGTTCCACAGATCCGCTGTGACAGTGTTGCCGTGAGCGTGGCGGCGCAGATAGAGGCGCACCCCGGCACGGAAAGCCTCCTCGCCCAGATACTGCTCGAGCATGCGCAGCAGCGCGGCGCCCTTCTCGTAGGTGATCACATCGAACATGCCCTCGGCTTCGGCGGGGGAGCACACCGGGTACTCCACCGGCCTGGTGCTCGCCAGGGCGTCGGTGGCGAAAGCCGAGGCTCTGCCGCGACAGAACTCCGTCCAGACGTGCCAGTCGGGGCGGTATGCGTCGCTGCAGGCCGTCTCCATGAAAGTGGCGAAGGCCTCGTTCAGCCAGATGCCCTCCCACCAGGCCATCGTGACCAGGTCCCCGAACCACATGTGGGCCAGCTCATGGTTGATCACCGTCGCGGCACGGCGCAGGTCCGACTGGCTGGCAGAGTCAGGGTCGACCAGCAGCAGAACCTCGCGGAAGGTCACGCAGCCCAGATTCTCCATGGCTCCGAACGCGAAGTCGGGAATGGCGACCAGGTCGACCTTGTCCGACGGATACGGCAGGTCGTAGTAGTCGACGAACCAGCTCAAGGCGTGAGCGGCGACATCGAGAGCGAAGCCGGTCTGCCCGCCGCGTCCGGGGCGGTGGATGACGCGCACCGGCACCCCGTCGCAGTCGATCGGCTCGGTGGCCTCCAGCGGCCCCACCACGAAAGCCACCAGATAGGTGGACATGACCATGGTGGTGGCGAAACCGATCCGCACTCTGCCGTCTGCCAGCGGCTCGCGGCGGATCTCGGCCGTGTTGGACACCGCCAGCAGGCCTTGGCGCACCGTCAAGCTCGCGGCGAAGGTGGCTTTGAGCGCCGGCTCGTCGAAGCAGGGGAAGGTTCTGCGGGCGTCGGTGGACTCGAACTGCGTCGCGGCGAGGGCGTGGACCGCGCCGGCGTCGTCGCGGTAGGTGGAGAGGTAGAACCCGCGGAGCCGGTCGTTGAGGATCCCGTCGAAAGAGATCCTCAGCTTGGCAGGCCCCTGAACGAAACGGCGCCCGCCGCGTTGCCGCAGAGTCAGCCGTTCTGAGGCAGCGTCGAGTTCGTGGTCGAGTTCGGAGGTCGCTCCGTCTTCGCCGACGAGCTGCGCCGAGTCGATCCGCAGCTCGGCGGCGTTGAGGGTGATGGTGCTGCGCGCCGCGGCGATTTCGACGTCGATGGTCACGCTCCCGGTGAAGGCGGCGGCCTCCAAGTCGGGGGAAAGGTCGATCTCGTAATGCCGAGGCGCCACCCCTTCAGGCAGTCTCGGGTCCGGCGTCGCGGTGCTCATGGCCGCGACGGTAGTGCCCGAGCACGGCGCTTGAGCGCTGTTAGCCTGCGCAGCGGTGACGCAGACCAGCCAGAGCGCCAACGAAGGACCGGCCATATCGACGTGTGGGCTGGTGCGCGTCTTCGGCGACAAGAGAGCTGTAGACGGGGTCGACCTGGAGGTGGCCGCCGGTGAGATCTACGGGTTTCTGGGCCCGAACGGCGCCGGCAAGAGCACCACCGTGCTGATGCTTTGCACTCTCCTGAAGCCCAGTGCGGGTCGGGCGGTGGTCGCGGGCCATGACGTGGTCGAAAGCCCCGGCGACGTGCGCGTCCGCATCGGAGTGGCCTTGCAGGAGGCAGCACTGGACGAGCGCCAGTCCGGGCGCGAGATCCTGGATCTGCAAGCTCGCCTCTACGGTTTGAGCGCCACCGACCGGGCGGCCGCCGTGGAGCGCGCCGTTGAGCTGGCGAGCATCGGCGAGGCCATGGAGGATCGGGTCAAGACCTACAGCGGAGGCATGAAGCGCCGCCTCGATTTGGCGGCCTCGCTGATTCACGGCCCCGAAGTGCTGTTCTTGGACGAGCCGACCACCGGCTTGGACCCTGTGAGCCGGGCTCAGGTGTGGGACGAGGTGCGACGCCTGAACCGTGAACTGGGGGTCACGGTCTTCCTCACCACTCAATATCTCGAAGAGGCCGACGCTCTGGCGGACCGGGTGGGCATCATCGACTCGGGCCGCATAGTCGAGCAAGGGTCGCCGGCTGAACTGAAGCGGGCAGTGGGCGCAGACGTCATCGTGGTGGACCTGCCCGACGATGAGACCGCTCCAGCCGCTGAAGCCGCTTCTCGGGTCGAGAGCGTCGCTGCGGTCACACGAGGCCGCCACGGCATCACCATCGCCACCGCCGACGGGGCTGCAGCGGTCGGCAGCGTGGCGGTGGCGTTGTCAGCGGCCGGACTGAACCCGGAGGCGCTGACAGTGCGCACGCCCTCGCTGGACGACGTGTTCCTGATGGCGACCGGCTATCGCATGGCGACGGCCGCCTCCGACGCTGCCGCCGCCGCCGGTGGCCCGGGCATCCGGCATTCCAGCGTCGACACGACCGCGGCGGGCGGCGCCAGAAGATGAGTCCGCGGCACGGGCGCAGCGAAGCACCGGGGGGCGTGACGGTGAGGCAGGTCGGGATCGTCGGCGACATTGCCACAGTCGCGCGGCGCTCGGTTCGCAGCCTGCTGCGCGAGCCGGAAGCGCTGGCGCCGGCGCTGCTGATCCCGACCTTCTTCTTCGTGGTCAACATCGGCGTCTTGGAGACCTTCGTCGAGCGGGTGCCCGGCATCGACTACCGAGCCTTCCAGGTGCCGGTGGCCATCATCTTCGCGGTGACCGGCATCTCCCGGGCGTCGATGCTGGTGATCGACATTCAGACCGGCTACCTCAGCCGGATGCTGGTGACGCCGGTACGTCGCACCACCCTGCTGCTCGGTTTGATGGTGGCCGACGTGGTGTTGGCGCTGGGCTTGTCGATAGTCGTGGTGATCATGGGCTTCGCCTTCGGCGTGAGTTTCGGCACTGGGCCCCTGGGGATCGCAGTCTTCTTGTGCCTGGCGGTGGCGTGGAGCCTGGCCTTCACAGGCTTTCCCTACACAGTGGCGCTCCGCACCGGGAACCCGGCAGCGGTCAACTCGGCCTTCTTGATCTTCTTTCCCTTCGCCTTCTTGACCCCCGCCTATCTGCCGCGCGAGTTCATGGCCGGATGGATGCAGACCGTGGCCGCCTGGAACCCTGTGACCTATCTGCTGGAGGCGATGCGGTCGCTGCTGTCGCAGGGTTGGGACGCCGCAGCCTTGAGCAAGGGCGCCGCGGCCATCGGCGGGCTGGGGCTGGTCACTTTCATCATGGCGTTCCGCTCTCTGGCGCGTCGCGTCTCCACCGGTTAGCCGAGCCGCCGAGCGGACGGAGGCGCCGCGACCGTCCACGTGACCGGCCACGGGACCGTCCAGGTGGCTGTCGCCCGGTCGCGACCGCGATGAAGTCAGTAGGATCGCGGTGCTTCAAACGCCGGCGGAGGTGGCAGCAATGGGCACGACCCGGGTCTCGATAGTGGTGCAGGCGGCGCCTTCGGTGGTGTGGGAGGACCTGCGTCACATCAGGCGCCACGCGGAATGGATGAGCGACGCCGAGTCGATCAGCTTCGTCGGCGACGCCAGCGAGGGGGTCGGGGCGCGCTTCGAGTGCGTGACACGACTGGGCCCGCTGCGCCTCATCGACAAGATGGAGGTCACGGACTGGCAGGAAGAAGCGGTGCTGGAGATCCGTCACGAGGGTCTGGTCACAGGAGTGGGACGCTTCGAGTTGACGCCCGTGGCCGGCGCCGGCGGCCAGAGCACGCGCTTCGAGTGGACCGAGACCCTGCGGTTCCCGTGGTGGATGGGCGGCCCCGTCGGCGAGTCGGCGGCTCGCCCGGTGCTGCGCGCCGTCTGGAACCGGAACCTGCGAAGTTTCGCCGCCCGGTTCTGACAGGGCGCGCCCAGGGGAGCGCGCAGTGCGCTTTCGTGCTCCTGCGAGCCTGCCACGGCGGCTGGTCGCGCCGCGGATTGCCATGTCGGTCCGCCCTGTCTCAAGGCAGTTTTGAGGGCGCTTGAGATGCGGTCCGAGAGGTTCGTTGCACGCGGGCCTCGATAGTAACTAATATCACGATGGATATAAGACTATATCCCACAATAATAGTTATTATCACTTTTTCAGGTGGTGAGACCAATGGAAGAAGCCAATGGAATCTGCCCCTAGCGATACCACGACCAGTGAGGTTGGCCCCCCGATGCGCGACGCCAAGAGACGACTGTTGGAGGCCGCCGTTTCGGCGATCGCCGAGCATGGACTGGACGCGACCCGAGTCAGCGACATCGCCCGTCGTGCCGGTCTGACCACAGGCGCGATCTACGCCCACTGGTCGGGCAAGCACGAGCTGGTCGTCGATGCTGTGCGATACATCGCTCCGAGTTGCATGCAGGTCGACTCAGCCGAAGGCGACGGAGACGACGGCGCGGCGGGGGACTCGTCCGTCTTGGAAGCGCTGATCGACGCGAGCGCGGACTTGGCGTCGCTCGACAACGTTGCAGCGCTCGAGGTGATGCTCGAAGCCTTCGTGAGCGCGAGGCGCGATTCGAGCTTCCGCGAAGCGGTCTCGGAATTGTTGGACGATCAAGCTGCAGCTCTGAGCTCGACGGTCTCCGACGGCAAGGCCGCGGGATTGATAGAGCCTCGTCTCAGCACCGCTGCCATAGTCGCCCTCTATCAGGCTCTCAGCGTCGGGATGCACCTGGTGATCTCGTCGCAGCCCGACACGGGCCGCGTGCCTGCCGATGAGTGGCGAGAGCTGATGACGCATCTGGCCGAGTCGATGGGACCACAGCACTAACCCTGAGCTCAGTATCCTGATCGGTCCATGGACTGCGAAGGCAATGCAGAGAGCGTGCTCGGGCGGCGCCAGACGCTGCGGCGGGAAGCCTCGTGACGGCGGACGGAGGCGCGACTTGGCGCATCTGGGTCGACCGGCCGATTCCGCCTGAGGTCGCGCCGCCTGCGGACGTGGAGCTGGTGGACGACGTCACCGCCGCTGACGGCGTCGTGGTCGGGGTGGATGATTTCTGGGACGGCGACGCCTGCCGCCGCCTGCCTCGGCTCAAGGTCGTGGCTCGCTCGGGCAGCGGCTACGACAACGTCGCTGTCGCCGCCTGCGCTGCGGCGGGCGTCGCGGCATGCAACACTCCCGACGCTCCCACCGTGTCCACCGCTGAACACGCCTTCGCCTTGCTGCTGGCTGCAGCCAAGCGCATCAAGCCAGCCGAGCGGGGCAGCAAAGCACATGACAGCAGCTACAGGTTCATGCACGACGCGCTCGAACTGGACGGAAGGAACCTGGGTCTGATCGGCTGCGGGCGCATCGGCAGCCGGGTGGCGCGCTACGCCGAGGCGTTGGGCATGACGGTGCTGATACACGACCCGTATCTCAGCGACGACGACGCGACCGGTTCGGGAGAACTGGTGAGTCTCGACCGGATCTGGAGCGACAGCGACGCGATCTCGCTCCACGCTCCGGCAGGCGAGCACACGCGGCACATGGTCGACGCCCGAAGCCTCGCGGCAATGAAGCCCGGTGTCGTCGTCGTCAATTGCGCGCGGGGCTCGCTGGTCGATCATGAGGCGCTGCTCGAGGCGCTGGAGTCGGGGCATGTCGGCGCTGCGGGCCTCGACGTGACCGAGCCCGAGCCGCTGCCGCCGGGGCACCCGCTGCTGGAGCGCGACGACGTGATCGTCACTCCTCATGTCGCTTCCACCACCACTGTCGGGACCGTTCGGCTGATCAGCCAGGCTTTCGAGCAGGCGGCTGCGTGGCTGCGCGGCGGCGCCCCGGAGCATCTGCTGGACGCGGCCGCGGCCGACCCCGCTGTCGACCGCAGGAAGAATCCTTGACGACCGCGGCTGTTCGCGACTACGCACTGGCGGGCGCCGACTCGCGGCCCGCCTCTGAACGCGGCCGGGCCGAGGCGGAATGTTTCCGTCCGCCGATAGCCCCCGAAAGGCTGCGGCAGCTTCAGGCTCTCACCTGCGGCTAGCGCGTCCGCGTCAGGGGGCCGGTCCGTGGCGGACAGGTCGTGGAGCGAACCACGATCTCGGGCTGAAGGGTGTGCCGTTGAAGCTCTCGGGACCCGTCGGACACCTGCGCCAGCAGAGTCGTGGCGGCCAGTCTGCCCATGGCCAGCGTCGGCTGGTTGATCGTGGTCAGCGACAAGTGGCGCAACGCCGAGATGAAGGTGTTGTCGAACCCGACCAGCGACATCGCCGAAGGCACCGGCACGCCCGCCTCGTCGAGTCGGTTCAGGGCGCCTGCGGCCAGCAGGTCGTTGAATGCGAAAATGGCGGTCGGAGGGTCGCTGACGGCCAGCAGTTCGTCGATCGCCTCAGCAGCGTCCGCCTCCTGGTCGCCGCCGCCGCGGACGTCGATGAACTGCTCGAGCCCCGCCAGCTTCATGCCCGACCGGTAACCGCGGCTTCTCTGCTCGGCGGTGGCGCTGCGCCCGCCGTCGAGATGGCTGATCCTGGAATGTCCCAGCGCGGCGAGATGCTGCACCGCCAACTCGGCGCCCAGACGGTCGTCGGTGCCCACCGTGGAGACGCTGTAGGAGGCGCCGCCCGCCACCACCACGCACGGCGTCGTGACCCTGAGTCTGTCGAGTTCGTCGGCGCTGAAGCGAGTGCCCACGAGAGCAATCGCTTCCACCCCTGCCTGCAGGAAGGTCTCGACGGCTTCGATCTCGCGCTGCGCCTCGCGGCGTCCGTTGAGGATCAGAACGCTGTAGTCGTTGTCAGCGGCCTCGGCTTCGATGCCGTCCACCACCTCGCCGAAGAACGGGTTGCGCAGATTGTCGACGAGCACCCCGATCGTATGGGTGCGCCTGCGGGCCAGCTGGCGTGCCGGCAGGTTGGGCCTGTAGCCCAGTTCGGCAGCCGCTCGCAGCACCGCTCTGCGCTTCTGATCTGAGACGCGCGGAGACTTGTTCATGACCAGCGACACGAGCGCCCGGGACACGCCGGCTCTCAGCGCCACATCCTGCATTGTGGGGCGGTTCACGGCGACCGTCGCAGTTGCGCTTGACATTGCACGCTCAGCACGATAGACCATTAGAGCGCTCTAACCCACGGCGCGCAGATTTCATCTAGTCGAACGAGGATCCCTAGCGAGGATCCGAGGCGACGGAGGGAACTGAACGATCATGGCTTCTCCACCGACCAAGGCGACGGCCTGCCTGCGTGCCGCCCGCCGCGAGCCATGACGACAGCCGTCGAGACGGCGCTGCTCGACCGGGTCGCCACCGCTCCCGTCAGCTGGGGCGTGTGCGAGGTGCCGGGCTGGGGCCATCAGCTTCCCGCCGAGCGGGTTCTGGCTGAGATGTCCGCGGCGGGATTCGCGCACACCGAGCTGGGCGCCTGGGGTTTCCTGCCCACCGACTCCGTCGAATTGCGAAGCAAGCTCGACAGCCACGACTTGACCCTCCTGGGAGGTTTCGTGCCTCTCGTCTTGCATGACGCCGAAAGCGCCGCGCGGTCCCGCGACGAGGCGCGCCGCTGGGCCGAACTGATCGCAGGCGCCGGAGGGCGCTTCTTCGCGACCTGCGCGGTGAGCCGCCCGGACTGCTGGCGCCAGGCGCCTCTGGACGATTCGCAGTGGGCGCTCCTGTGCGAATCGCTGTCGGAGATCGACGCTCTGACGGATTCTTTCGACCTCAAGCAGGTTTACCATTCGCATTTCGGGTCGCTGGTCGAGAGCGACGCCGAGTTCTCTCGAATCCTCGAAGGCACCGACGTCTCCGTGGTGCTGGACACAGCTCATCTGGCGTTGGGCGGGACCGACTTGTTGCAGCTGCTCGACAGCCACGGGCACCGCGTGGGGCTGGTACATCTCAAGGACCTCGATACCGCGCTGGCGGCGAGTCTGAACGCGGGGAGGCTGTCGCTGATGCAGGCTGTGCAACGCGGCCTGTTTCCGCCATTGGGTCAAGGAGGTGCGGCGATCGCCGAGGTCGTCACCCGCCTCGAAGAATCAGGACTCCGTCTGTGGTATGTCCTGGAGCAGGATGCGGCCATCGCAGAGGGTGACCTCTCAGCGGTTGCGGGGCTCAGGCGCAACGCCGACCAGGGCTTGGCATTCCTGCGAGATCTGCAGCCCGCACTGGCGGGCAGTGGAGCAATACACAACCATCAACGAATCCCGGAGGGATAGTAAAGATGCCAAAACTATGGAAGCTTCTCGCTGCAGTGCTCGCCATCTCGCTGATCGCCGCGTCGTGCGGTGACGACGACGATGACGACGACGCTGCCGAGCCTGCCGCCACGACCACGGCCGCAGCGGCCGCCGTCGACGACGTCGTCGAGACTCAGGGCTGCGACCACACGTTCCATGTGATCACCCACGGCGACTCCGGCGTGTTCTGGTCGGTGGTCGAAGCGGCCGTCAGCGACGCCGAGGCCGCCATCGGCTGCGACGTCGTCTACTTCGGCTCCAACAACGACGCTCTGGCCCAGTCCCAGGAGATCGAGGCTGCCATCGCCGCCGGTTCTTCGGGCATCGCCATCTCGCTGGCCGATCCGGCGGGCGTCAGCGACGCGGCCGCCGCCGTCGTGGATGCGGGCATACCGCTGTACACGCTCAACTCCGGCGTGAACAACTACAAAGACTTGGGTGCTGTCACCCACGTGGGCCAGACTGAGGTCGTGGCCGGCAACGGAGCGGGCGAGCGCTTCAACGCTCTCGGTGCGTCGCATGTGCTGTGCGCCCGCCAGGAGCAGTCGAACGTGGCTCTCGAGGAGCGCTGCGAGGGGCTCGCCGAGACTTTCAACGGCCAGGTGACATCTGAGTTCGTGGGACTCGACGCCAACCCCGACGAGCAGCAGAACAGCATCGCGGCCCTGCTGCAGGCCGACACGTCCATCGACGGCGTGCTCGGCGTCGGTCCGAACCTGCCGCTGCGAGCCCTCGCCGCCGGCGAGCAGGCCGGACGCGAGCTCGTGATCGGCGGTTTCGACCTGTCGGGCGACCTCATCGACTCCATCGAAGCAGGCGACGTCGCTTTCACCGTCGACCAGCAGCAGTACCTCCAAGGCTACCTTCCCGTGGTCCTGATGTATCTGCAGGCCACCAACCAGAACACCGCGGGCGGAGGCCTGCCGATCCTCACAGGCCCCGGCTTCGTGGACACTGGCAACGCCTCGATCGTCAAGGCACTGGTCCAGCAGGGAACCCGTTAGACGCTCCTCGAGCGCGGGGGCTGGCGGCCGGGCGTCACCGGCCGCCAGCCCCCGACATCGACCCGACATCGACCGGCTGAACCGAATGCGGCGTCACCGCCCGCCGACGGCCCCGCGGCTGCAGCGTTCGCCGGAGCGGACGCTGCCACGACGCGAAAGGAATGGAGGACTGCATGAACGAGTCCGACAACACCGCCGTCGCTGATGCTGCGGCTTCAGCCGGCGGCACCGCAGAGGACGGGTCTCAAGACCAAGACGAGCGGCTCGCGCACAGAGGACCGATACAGCAGCTTCTGACCCGCCCCGAGATCGGAGCGCTGCTCGGCGCCGTGGGCGTCTGGCTGCTCTTCTGGCTGGTGTCGGCGCCGTTCGGCACAGTGGGCGGCACCGCCAACTTCCTCGATGTCGCGGCCTATCTGGGCCTGATGGCGGTGCCGGTCGCCTTGTTGATGATCGGCGGCGAGTTCGACCTCTCCTCGGGCGCCATGACCGGCGCCACCGCCATCATCGCCATCTTGTTGGCCATCGACGTCAACGGGGCGGGACTCGGCCTTCATCTGGCCGTTCCGCTGTCGCTGGCGTTCGCTCTGGCCGTGGGCTGGTTCAACGGAACCCTGGTGGAGAAGACTTCGCTGCCGAGCTTCATAGTCACGCTCGGGACTTTCTTCATGTTGATCGGAGCGAAGCTGGGCTTCTCGAAGCTCTTCACCAACAAGGTGCTGGTCGAGGGCCTCGACGAAGCCGAGGGATACGACTTCTGGAACGGCATCTTCGGAGCGGAATGGCTCCGCAACGGCCACCTGTGGGACGAGCGCCGCTGGTCGGGCTTCTGGCTGGTGCGCGACGAGATCTGGGCGGGCTTGCTGATCTTCGGCAGCCTGGCGCTGCTGTTCGGTCTGTTCGAGCTCACCTACGAGCGGCGAGCGACCGTGAGCTCCACGGGCGTCGCCGTGTCGCTGGCAGGCGCCGCGGCCGCGGTCGCGGGCTTCGCCGCTTTGAACAACAGCGACGGACGCGGCGCCAACACGATCTTCGGCGTGCTTCTGGCGGCGGGCGTCGTCGTGTCCGTGGCGGGCTGGTGCCTGGCTCGCTACGAGCGTCCCGGCCGCTCCGAGAGGGGCGTCTCGCACCGTTGGCTGCAGTACTCGCTGGCTGGACTCGCCGCAGTCGGAGCTGCCGTCGTCCTGGCTGTCGTGATGAACGCCGAGGACTCCTCGCAGCTCGCTTTCCTGGGCGGCGCCTTCGGCAGGTCCGTGTTCGCTGCGGGGATCGCCATGGTGGGCCTGCTCGCCGTGCTGGCGGCAGTGGGGCGGGTGTCGCCCGGCTATCCGGCGATCGGGGCGGTCTTGGTGGCTGTGCCTGCCGTCAGCTTCCTGGTGACGGTCCAGGCGGCGCGAGCCATACTCTTCGGCGGACTCGCCATGGTGGGCGTCGCGCTGTTGTGGGGCGCGGCCGCGCGGGTGAGGCCAGCGGTCTGGGTCTCCGGCGCGATCAGCGTCGTGCTAGTGGTGCTGGCGTTCTTCATACAAAGCGAGGCGGGCTCGCGCAAGATCAGGGTCGAGCTGTTCACGGTGCTGCTGCTGCTGGCGCTGGCGCTGGCGGCGACGGCGGTGGCCCGGCACATGAGCGCGTCGCGGTCCGCGGCGCCTCCGCCGCCGGCTTTCGGCCGCTGGACCCAAGCCTGCGCGATGCTGGGAGTCGCGGCGGCGGCGGTCTTCGTCGTGGTGGAACTGGCCGACGGTGACGGGATCCTCTACGCGCTGATGACCGGCGCCGCCAAAGGCGGTGTCGCCGCGTTCCTCTCCTACGCCGCGGTCACTGCGGCCTTCACGCTCTTCACCCGCAGTGAGGGCGTCGGCCGGGCGCTGGTGACGGTGGGCATCGGCACAGTGATGCTCAGCGTCGCCGTGCGGCTGCTGTTCGTGACCGGCGCCGAACTCGACAAGATCTGCACTGTCGGCAGCGACGGCGAGCTGCGCTGCCCGCAGACGCAGTTCGGCGTGGTGGTGCTGTCGTTCGTGATGTTCGCCGCGGTCGGTTCCTGGGTGCTGACCCGCACCCAGTTCGGCAGCTGGATCATGGCAGTCGGCGGCAACAAGGAAGCGGCTCGCAGCGTCGGGGTTCCCGCGGCGCGCACCAAGACGACCCTGTTCATGCTGGTGTCCGCAGCGGCATGGATCACCGGGATGCTGATCGCCTTCAGGCTGACAGCCGTGCAGGCCGACGTCGGAGACGGCAACGAGTTCCGTTACATCATCGTGGCCGTGGTCGGCGGCAACCTGCTGACCGGCGGTTACGGCTCGGCTCTGGGAGCGGCCGTCGGCGCCGTGATATGGGGAATGATCTCGCAAGGGATCGGTTTCGCGCAATGGAACAGCGATTGGAGGTTCCTGGTTCTGGGCGCCCTGCTGCTGGTGGCGGTGCTGGTGAACAACTACGTGAGGCGCCGTGCCGAGAAGGCGCCCGTGAAGTCCGGCGCGACCCGGCCGGACCGGTCGGGCATAGCCATCATCGTGCCTGAGAGCTTGGCCGGGTCAACAAGAAAGGCTGAGAAGGACTGATGAGCACAGACTTCCTCGAACTCAGAAACCTGTCGAAGTTCTACGGCAACATCATCGCGCTCACCGGAGTCACTACGACGGTCAACCCGGGCGAGGTGACTTGCGTGCTCGGCGACAACGGCGCAGGCAAATCCACTTTCATCAAGATCCTCGCCGGGGTGCATCAGCATGACGGAGGCGACCTCGTTCTGGAGGGCGACAAGGTGAGATTCGCTTCGCCGCGCCAGGCGCTGGCCGCGGGCATCGCCACCGTTTATCAGGATCTGGCCATGGTGCCGCTGATGTCGGTGTGGCGGAACTTCTTCCTGGGCCAAGAACCCAAGAAGGGCGTATGGCCGTTCCGACAGATCGACATCGACGAGGCCAAGAGGATCGCCAAGGCCGAGATGGCCAAGATGGGCATCGACATCCGCGACACCGAGCAGAGCGTGGGCACGCTGTCAGGCGGCGAGCGGCAGTCCGTGGCCATCGCCCGCGCCAGCTACTTCGGCGCCAGGGTTCTGATCCTCGACGAGCCCACCTCGGCGCTGGGCGTCAAGCAGTCCGGTGTGGTGCTGCGTCGCATAGTCGAGGCGCGTGATCAGGGTCTGGCGGTGATTTTCATCACTCACAACCCGAACCACGCCTACCCGGTAGGCGACCGTTTCGTGATCCTCCAGCGGGGCCGGTCGTTGGGTAACTGGGCCAAAGACGAGCTCTCCCAGGCCGAGCTGACGCAACTCATGGCCGGAGGCGCCGAACTGGAGCAGCTGCAGCATGAACTGTCCCAGGCCGGCGCCGGTTGAGCCGGCGACGGCCGAGCGACGGCGACTCCGACGCTGCCGCGCCGCCCGAACAAGGCCGACCTGAACCTGTGATTGACCTTGAGCTGCTGACCATCGGACGGGTCAGCGTGGATCTCTATCCTCAGCAGAGCGGCGTTCCTCTCAGCGAAGTCTCGTCGTTCGTCAAGTCGATCGGCGGCTCGCCGACCAATGTGGCTGTGGCCGCGGCTCGGCTGGGCAGGCGCGCCGCGGTGGTGACCAGGGTCGGCGACGACGGCTTCGGCGAATACGTCCGCACCGCGCTGGCTGAGCGTTTCGGGGTGCGCAACGACTACGTGTCGGTGGATCCGCGGCTGCGCACAGCGCTGGCTTTCTGCGCTTTGGACCCTCCGTCGGACCCGCCTCTGCTGTTCTACCGGTCGCCGCGCGGCCCTGACATGAACCTCACCGTCGACGACATTCCAGAGGCGGCATACTCCGTCCCGGTGCTGTGGGTGACGGGTTCGCGCTTCGCTGAGGAAACCTCGCGCTCGGCGGTGCTCGCCGCCTTGCGACGCCGCGGCCGCGCCGAGCACACGGTGCTGGACTTGGATTATCGCCCCAGTTTCTGGTCTTCGCCGCAGGAAGCGTCCGAGCACATCGGCGCCGCCGTCGATCACGCCACTGTGGCCGTCGGCAACCGCAGCGAGTGCGAGATAGCGGTGGGCGCCGCCGACCCTGACACAGCGGCCGACCGCTTGCTGGAGCGGGGCGTGTCGCTGGCGGTGGTGAAAATGGGCGCCGACGGGGTGCTGGCAGCCACCGCCGAGAGCCGTTCCGCCGTGGCGCCGCTGCCGGTGGAGGCAGTGTGCGGGCTCGGCGCGGGCGACGCCTTCGGCGGCGCTCTGGCAGACGGCCTGCTGGCCGGGCTCGATCCGGTGGAGAACGTCACCAGGGCCAACGCCGCGGGCGCGATAGTGGCCGGCAGGCTGATGTGCTCCGACGCCATGCCCGTTCCTGCGGAGATCGACGCGCTGCTCGCAGAATCGACGACGCGAAGCGAAACCGGTCTCGGGGCGATGCAAACGCCGAGCAGGCGATGACGCGCCGCCGCATGAGAATGGCCGTCGTCGGCTTCGGATGGATGGGCCAAGCCCACGCCCGCTCCTACATGCGAATGCCGATGATCTTCGAAGGCCTCCGATTCCAGCCCCAGCTGACCGTCTGCGCCGACACTCTGGCCGAGCGGCGAGCGTCCGCGGAGAGCGACTTCGGCTTCGCTGAAGTCACCGACGACTGGCGGGCGGCAGTCGAGCATCCTGACGTGGACGTGGTGACGATATGCGCTCCCAACATGATGCATTGCGAGATGGTCGAGGCCGCCGCAGCCGCCGGCAAGCACGTCTTCTGCGAGAAGCCGGTCGGCGGCACGCCCGCCGCGACGGCAAGAGCCGAGAAAGCCTGCCGCGACGCGGGCGTCGTCACCGGGGTCGGCTACAACTATCGTTTCGTCCCGCTGGTGCAGCACGCCCGCAACCTCATCGCCGCCGGCGAACTGGGCGAGGTCACCAACTATCGGGGCCGCTTCTTCTCGATGTACGGGGCGGACCCGCTGGGTCTGCTCAGCTGGAGGTTCCTGCTCGAGCAAGCCGGCCACGGAGTGACCAGCGACCTTCTCAGCCATGTCATCGACTTGGCCATGATGCTCAACGGCCCGATCCGTAAGGTGGTCGGCTCGGGCGAGACCTTCATCGAGAAGCGGCCCCTGCCCTCAGAGGCCGGAACCCACTACGACAAGGGCTCACCGGAAGGCCCCATGGGGGCGGTCACGAACGAGGACCATTTCGCGGTGATGGCAGTGTTCGCCAACGGCGCTCGAGGCACTTTCGAGTGCAGCCGCACCATGGTCGGGCCTCAGAGCCAGATGGCTTTCGACGTTCACGGCACCGGCGGCGCGCTGAGCTGGAACTTCGAGACCATGAACGAGATGCGGCTGTTTCGCGTCGCCGAGGGAGATCTCGGCTACACCACCGTCCGAGCCGGGGAGAGACATCCCTGTCACGCGAGTTTCGTGCCGGGGGAAGCCAACGCCATCGGCTTCGAGGACGTCGTGACCATCCAAGACCACGAGTTCCTGACCGCTGTCGCCGAGGGACGGCCGCATTCTGCGGGATTCGAGCAGGCTCTGGCCTATGTGAGCGTGCAGGCTGCGCTGCTGCGCAGCTGGGAGACCGGCGCCTGGACCGACGTGTCGTCGTTGCGAATCGATTGAGATCACCGAGCGGAAGGACTTCGACATGGACACAGTCAGGCTCACAGCCGCCGCGGCGATCGTGCGGTATCTGGCGGCCCAGCGGGTCGCCGTCGACGACGAAGCGTCGACGCTGCCGGAGTTGGCGCCCGATGACGACGGCGCCGTGGCGCTGTTCGCGGGGGTTTTCGCCATCTTCGGCCACGGCAACGTGACCTGCCTCGGCCACGAACTCGAAACCGTAGGCGACATGCTGCCGACCTGGCGTGGCCAGAACGAGCAGGGCATGGCCTTGGCTGCCTGCGGCTTCGCGCGTGCCTGCAAACGCCGCAGGATCATGGTGGCGACGAGTTCTATAGGCCCCGGCGCCACCAACATGGTGACTGCCGCGGCGGTGGCGCTGGCCAACAGGCTGCCGCTGCTGTTGCTCGCAGGCGACACCTTCAACCATCGCATTGTCGATCCGGTGCTGCAGCAGGTGGAGCATTTCGGGGCGCCGTCGACCACCGCCAACGACGCCTTCCGTGCCGTGGTCCGCTATTGGGATCGCATCACTGCACCCGAGCAGTTGGTGCAGTCGTTGCCCAATGCGGTCGAAACCATGCTCGATCCGGGCGACTGCGGCCCCGCTTTCATAGCGCTGCCGCAGGACGTGCAGGCGCAAGCCTACGACTTCCCGGTCCGTTTCTTCGAGGAGCGAGTCCACCGCGTCCGCCGTCCCCGCCCCGACAGCGGAGAGTTGCGTCGCGCCGCGGCGGCGATCCGCAGCGCCCGACGGCCCCTGATCATCGCGGGCGGAGGTGTGCGCTGGTCTCTGGCCGAGAAGCAGCTGGCCGATTTCGCGGCGGCTCACGGCATCCCCGTGGTGGAGACCACAGCGGGTCGCACGTCGCTGCGAGCCGACCATCACCTCAACTGCGGGCCTATCGGCGTGACCGGATGCGAATCGGCCAACACCATGGCCGCGGAAGCCGACCTGATCTTGGCGGTGGGCACCCGGCTGCAGGACTTCACCACAGGATCCTGGACTGTTTTCGGTGATGAGACGGCGCGCATCATCGGGCTCAACGCGGCGCGCTTCGACGCCGCCAAGCACCTCAGCCTGCCGCTGGTCGCCGACGCACGCGAGGGCTTGTCGGAGCTGGGGGCCGCGTTGAGCGGCTACCGGGCGCCGCGGGACTGGTCGCAGCGGGCTGCCGCGACCACCTCTCAATACCACGCCTACATCGACAAGATCGCCGCTCCGGCGGATCTTGCGGTCGCCGCTGCGGACAGCGAGGCGGCGGCAGATCCTCACGCGGCGAAACCGACCTACGCGCAAGTGGTGGGAGTGCTGGACCGGGCGGCGGACGATTCGACCTATGTGGTGGCAGCGGCCGGCGGACTGCCGGGCGAACTGCTCAACGGCTGGCGCGCCAAGAGCGTCCACTCCTTCGACTGCGAGTACGGCTATTCCTGCATGGGCTATGAGATCTCGGGCGCTTGGGGCGCCAAAATGGCTCTGGGCGGACGCGAAGTAGTGGCTCTGGTGGGGGACGGCTCATACCTGATGATGAACAGCGACCTGTACAGCACAGTGCTGTGCGGGCACAAGCTCATCGTGATCGTGTGCGACAACGGCGGCTACGCGGTGATCGACCGCCTCCAGGTCAATCAGGGCGCGGCGTCGTTCAACAACCTGCTGGAGCACTGCCGCATCGAGCGTCTCGTGCCGGTCGATTTCGCGGCCCACGCTGCATCCATGGGCGCCTGCAGCGAGGCGGTGAGCACCATCGCCGGTTTGGAGGAGGCTTTCGGGCGGGCCCGGGCATGCGATCGCAGCTACGTGATCGTCGTCTCGACCCATCCGCACAGCTGGACCGAGGGCGGCGCCTTCTGGGAGGTGGGAGTGCCCGAAACCAGCGGGAGCGCCTCCGTGCTCGAGGCCCGTGCCGCCATGGACGCGGGACGCGCCGCTCAGAGGGTGGGATGGTGAGCCCGGCACCGCGGCGCGCGCCTGTGCGCGTCGGGCTGCTCGGCTGCGGTCGAATCGGCACCATGCACGCCGAGTTGATAGCGCATCGGGCGCCGAGCACCGAGCTGGCGGCCGTCTACGACGTGTTCGACGATGCGGCGGCGGCCGTCTCTGAAGCGTCAGGCGCCCGTCGTGCGTCGAGCGCCACCGAGCTCATCGAAGCCGACGACGTGGACGCGGTGGCCATATGCAGTTCTACCGACACGCACATCGACTTGCTGGTGGAGGCCCTCGCGGCGGGCAAGCCGGTCTTCGTCGAGAAGCCCCTGTCGCTGCTGCTGTCGGAGGTCGACCGAGGCATCGCTGCGGCTGCCGAAGCCGACGTTGCGGTGCAGGTGGGTTTCAACCGGCGATTCGATGCGGCGCATCGCAGTGTGCGCGACCGGGTGGCCTGCGGCGACGTCGGCGATGTCCATCTGGTGCGGATCTCCAGTCGGGATCCCGATCCTCCTCCCATCGGCTACATCGAGGCGTCAGGCGGGATCTTCTGCGACATGACCATCCACGACTTCGACATGGCCCGTTTCGTCACCGGCAGCGAGGCCGTGGAGGTCTACGCCGCCGGGGGCGCCAGGGTGGATCCCGCCATCGGCGCCGCCGGCGACGTCGACACTGCCGTGGCGGTGGTGACGCACGCCAGCGGCGCCGTCACCACCATCGACAACAGCCGCCGGGCGGTCTACGGCTACGACCAACGGTTGGAGGCTTTCGGGTCGAAGGGAATGGCCTGCTCAGGCAACCCGCCGTCGGCGCCGGCCTGCTACTGGGACGCGACGGGGTCGCACGGCTTGCCGTTGCCGTACTTCTTTCTGGATCGCTACATCCCTTCGTATCTGGCGGAGTGGGAGGCTTTCGCCGACATGGTCGACGGAGCGCCCTCGCCGGTGAGCCTGGCCGACGGGCGGGCGACTCTGGCGCTGGGACTGGCGGCCCGGACCTCACTGCGCGAGGGTCGCCCGGTGGCGCTGGCAGAGATCGGCTGAAAGAGGGTCCGCGTGCGAGCTTATGTGACCGGGGGCACCGGAATCGTCGGGTCGAACATCGTCAAAGTGTTCGCCGAGCGCCACGGAGCGAGAGTGCGAGAACCGTTGCATCAGCCTTCAGATGGGATGACACCATGTCCAGTGCTTCTTTGATCCGGCCCTCCGGCTCGACGGGCCGCATCCTGCATGTGACGCCCCGATCGGCCGGCTGGGATTACGTCGAATTCGCAGTGGTGGAAACGTCTGCCGGCGCGCCGTGGACGGGCATGGAGCATGATCGCGAGACCGCCATCGTGCCGCTCGCCGGATCCGGCCGTGTCTGTGTCGGCGACGACGAAGTGGTGGAACTCAGCCGCGCTAGCGTGTTCACTGAGATGGCGCCGGTGCTCTACCTGCCGCCCGGAGTCGCCTACCGGATCGAGTCGGAGTCGAGGCTGCGGGCCTCGGTGGGCTCGGCGCCGGCCGAGGGGCGCTATCCGGTGCGGGTGTTCGAGCCGGCCGAGATGCGCGTCGAGATACGCGGCGGCGGGCAGGCCCACCGGCAGGTGGTGCATTCCCTGGCTCATCCCCTCCCGGCGGAGAAATTGATCCTCTATGAGGTCTATGTGCCCCGCGGCACCTGGTCGGGCTGGCCGCCGCACTGCCATGACGGACGCGACGGCTCGCCGTACCTGGAGGAGGTCTACTACTTCCGCCTGGACCGGCCTGAGGGCTACGCCATTCACCGCAACTGGCGTCACGACGAGGACTACGACGACGCCATGGTGGTGAGCGACGGCGACGCCGCGCTGGTGCCCAAGGGTTATCACACTTCGGTGGCGTGCCCGGGCTCGAACATGTACTTCCTGAATTATCTGGCCGGCGAGCCCTCCGACGACGAGCGCAGCACGCCGCCGTGTTTCGCGTCCGAGCACACTTGGATCGAAGCCGATTGGACTGCGGGGGCTTGGGGCCTGCCAGTTGTGAGCGCCGCCGCAGGAGGCGCCGCAGCGTGAGCCTCGAAGGAATCTCCGAAGGCGGACGTTTCGCGGTGCTGGCCATCGATCATCGCGATTCGCTGCGGGCCGTCTTGGCGCCCGACGCTCAGGACTCCGTCGCCGCCGATGACATCACCGACCTGAAACGCGAGCTGGTCGGCCCGCTTGCGGCAGGCGCCACCGGGGTGATGCTCGAGCCCGAGTACTCGATCCCGCAGCTGCTCGACGGGACGCTGCCCGACGGCGTCGGTTTCACAGCGGCGCTGGAGGCTCAGGGCTACGCGTCCGACCCCGAAGCCGCGCCGACGTCGATCCTCGAGGGCTGGTCGGTGGAGGCGGCGGCCGCTTGCGGCGCCTCGGCCGCCAAGCTTCTGGTCTTCTACCGTCCGGACCGCGCCGAGCACGCGGCGCGACAGGAGCAGGTCGCGTCCGAGGTTCTCGCCGAGTGCCGCCGGGTGGGGATGCCTCTGGTGCTCGAGCCCCTGTTCTACGGGCTCGACGACCCCGGCATCCGACAGGAGATCGTGATCGAGACGGTTCAGCGGTTCGCGGCCTTGGACCCGCACCTGCTGAAGCTGCCCTTCCCGGTGGATCCGCTCCATGAGAGCGACCGCGGCGTCTGGGCCGCGGCTTGCGCGGCCGTCAGCGAGCGCTGCCACATGCCGTGGACTCTGCTGTCGGGAGGCGGCAGCTTCGAGTCCTACCGCGACCAAGTGGCCGCGGCCGCGGACTCCGGGTGCTCGGGCTTCATGGCCGGGCGGGCGCTGTGGGGCGAGGCCGCACTGGCATCCGCGGCGGACCGTCCGGGAGTCGTCGCCGATCTCGTCGCCCCGCGCCTGGCGGAACTCCGCAGCCTGGTGATCTGAGGCTCAGCAACGCTGCCGGTCGGCGAGTCGGCGTTGCGTGACCGGCGGCGGCCCTTCACGTCCCGCTGTCAGTAGCCGAGGGACACGTCCACCAGACCCAGCAGCTCCTCGCCGGCCAGCCAGCGGCGCACGTTCTCGCGCACGCGGTCGGTGACCAGCGGCAGGCCCATCTCGCGGGTGTTGCCGATGTGGGGTGTGATCACGCAGTTGGGCAGCCGCCACAGCTCGGAGTCGTCGGGCAGCGGCTCGGGCGCCGTCACGTCGAGAACCGCCCCGGCGATCGTGCCCGCCCGCAGCGCAGCCCCCAATGCAGCGTGGTCCACATGGCCGCCCCGCGCCACGTTCACCAACCAGCATTGCGGCCCCATCGCCTCCAGCAGCGCCGCGTCCACGATCCCGCGCGTCTCGTCGGTCAGGGCGAGAGCCACCACCACGGCGTCGGCGCCCGCGACAGCCTCGTGCAGCGAAGCCGGCGTAAGGGTGCGATCCGCGCCTGTGAAAGGTTCCCCGGAGCGTCGCACCACCGTCACCCGGCAGCCCCACGGCTCGATCAGCCTCATCAGCGATCTGGTGATGCCGCCGCCGCCGAGCACTGTGACACGAGCCCCCAGCAGGTTGCGTCCCGACTCCGCGCACCACGAGTCGGCAGCGGCGAAGCGATGAAAATCCCTCAAGCCGGTCAACAGCGCGGTCATCACCCACTCCGCCACAGGCTCGGAGTAGACGTCGCCTTTGGCGCAAGTCCATGTGATGCGTGCGTCCAGATAGTCGCGGAACGGCTCGATGCCCGCATAAGGGAGCTGCACCCATCGCACCGACGGCGCCGCGGCGATCACCTCCGGATAGACGGAGGCGCCGTAGGGGTCGGCCCAGATCAAGGCTTGAGCGTCGGCCAGGCCCGCGACCTCGCCGCCGGCGTCGCGCACCGCGGCGACGAAACTGTCGTGCATCGCCGGCCGGCTGTCGGGCGCCACCGCGATCCGGCGGCTCATCAGGCTCTCTGCTCAGGCCGAGCGAGCATGAGAATCAGCAGCGCCCATGAGGGCCGGGGCCGTGGCCCGAGCGGCCGGTGAGCGCAGCGAACAAGTGCGTCAATGCTGGTAGCGGCCGGGTCACGCCGGATTGAACTGGCGGTCCCCGGCGTCTCCGAGGCCCGGCAGTATGAAGCCGTCGTCGTTGAGGGACTCGTCCAACGCGGCCACATAGACAGCGTCGGCCAGCCCGCTGCGACGCACCTTCTCGAGACCCTCGGGCGCGGCGATCACGCACACCGCGGTCACCTGCGCCGCCCTCGCCTCACGCAGCAGTTCGCAGGCATGAATGCAGGAGCCGCCGGTGGCGAGCATCGGGTCGAGGATCAAGGCGTCGCGTCCGTCGAGTGACTCCGGCAGAGTGCTCGCATACTCGCGGGCCACCAGCGTGGCCTCGTTGCGTCGCAGGCCCACGAAAGCGACCTCGGCGTCGCCGAGCAGATCCAAAGCGGCGTCGAGCATTCCCAGCCCGGCTCTCAGCACCGGCACGATCAGCGGCAGGCGCTCAAAACGCGCTCCGTTTGCGGGGCCCATGGGCGTGGTCACGTCCACGGGCGCCAGCGGCGCCCGGCGCAGCGCCTCGTAGACCAGTATGGAGCTGAGGTCGCGCAGCAGGCGCCGGAACTCGCGGTTCGGGGTGGCCGCGTCCCGCAATCGGGTGACCCGCTCGGTTGCCACCGCATTGTCGATGACGTTGATCTCGGTCACGCCCGACGGATCCCGAGCAAGCGGCGCAGCCTGGACGCGAGCGCCGCCGGCGTCTCAGCCGAAGCGATCACAGTCATGGGGCACCGCAGCGGTCACGGCCTGGTGATGATCTCGATGCGGCCGCCCGAACCGTAGAGCTCGGCGGCCAGAGCCTGCACGTCGGCCGGCGTCAGCTCGGAGAGCAGTGCCAAGCGGCGCTGCTGAGTGAGCACCTGGTCTTCGTCGACCGTCGAGCGCGAGATGAGCGCTCCGAGCAGGTGAGAGTTCCTTATCAGGACGTAGTTGGAGGTGGCGACGGACACAGCCTGCTGGAACTCTTCGTCGGTCAATCCGTCGGCGGCCACGTCGGCGATCAGATCCAGCATCGTCGAATGCACCTCTTCGTAGCGCTGCGGATCGAAGGTCGCGTAGATCGACGAGTCGACGTAGTGGCGAGGAAGCCTGTTGACGGCGACGCCGGCGCCTGCCGTGTAAGAGGTGCCCAGTCCTTCGCGGATGGTCAAAAAGGCGCGCTCGCTCAGCGCGGTCTCGAGCACGTCCGCGGCCACGGACGTCAGCGGAGTCACCGGCACCTCGGCCTCGTAGTAGATCTCCAAGACCCCGGTCTCGCCTGCGGCGGCCATGACCCGGCGTTGCACCAGCTCATCGGGGCTGGGCCTCTGGCGGTTGATGTA
The DNA here is from genome assembly GCA_026708645.1 of Acidimicrobiaceae bacterium. Taxonomy (GTDB): domain Bacteria; phylum Actinomycetota; class Acidimicrobiia; order Acidimicrobiales; family Aldehydirespiratoraceae; genus Aldehydirespirator. The sequence goes on from JAPOUM010000040.1 coordinate 270,098, forward strand.
GGTGTCGGACTCGCCTGCGGGCAGCGTGCCGATGTAGCGGGCGGCGAGATCGGCGATCGTGGCGGCGTCGATGTCGCCGACGACAGCCACCGTGAGGTCGTCCACCGAACTGAGACGGCTCTTGTACAACTCGAGCAGGCTCTGCGGGGTGACCGCGGCGATCTCGTCGCGATTCGCGACGAAACGGTGCCAGGTCGTGCCGTAGCGAGCCTCCAGGTAGGCGACGGCCGCCTGCCAGGGACTGTTGGTCTCGGAGAGTCCCAGCCTCGTCTCGGCCGTGTTGACGGCGTCAGCAAAAGCCGGATCGTTGACTCTCGGCTCGGTCACCAGCAGATGAATCATCTGGAACATGATGTCGACGTCGTCGGTGCTGGACGCGGCCGAGAAGCCCTCGGTCGACTCGCTGATGTACGGGTTCACGACCACGGCGCGGTCCGCGAGAAAGTTGTCGAGCTGCGACTTCGACAGTTCGCCCAGGCCGCTGGCGGACACGGCGTCCACAGCGATCCCCGAGACGGCCCGCCCGCCGGGGTCTAGCAGCGACCATCCCCCGAGAGATCGGGCGGTGAGGTTCACTTCGCCTTCTGCAATCTCGGAGGGCGCGAACATGACGCGGGCGCCGTTGGCGAAGGTCCATTCGTAGCCGCCCTCGACGAGCTCGACAGCGGCTTCGGCGGTGGGCGACACCGGTTCGGGCTCGGCCATCAGTTCGGTGATCACCACTACTTCCGGCGGCGGTGGTCCGGGTGAGGCGGCTGCCCAAGCGGCGTCGAGTTCGGCTTCAGTCGGCACGGTCGTCGAGTCGGCGCCCACCGCTATGGCGAGCAGACCGCCACGATTCATCTGCCACCTGAAATGCTCGGTCAGCTCGGCTGCAGTGACCGCTTCGAGCAGCGCCAGAGTGCGCGCCACCGACACTTCGGCGGCACTGATGTCGACTCCGTAGAGGAAGTGGTTCTGATAGCGCCCGGCCCACTCGCGGTCCTGTGTCGTGGCTTCGCTTTCCAAGCGGAACTCCAGCCCTGCGCGCAGCGCGCTGACAGCGCGCTCTAGGTCGCCGTCGGTGAAGCCGTGCTCTTGCGCGGTGAGCAGCACGTTGAGGTAGTCGGTCGAGGCTGTGTCGAGGTTGTCGCCCTGCCAGTTGGTTCCGTAGTAGCGCAGACCCCGGTTGTAGACGAAAGAGCCGAAGGAGGGCGGGTCCACTTGGGAGAGCTCGCCCCGCTGGTAGGCGTCGTTGAGGCGGTTCTCGAGCATCACCGCGATGAGGGTCTCCATGGTGGAGAGCCGGGCGCCGCCGGCGGTGGCGAGGTCGAGCGGGTCTATGGGGATGTCGAGCGAGATGTAGGAGTAGCTGTGCCTCGGGTCGGTGATGACATGCGACGACGACTCCGGGTTCGGCGTTATGCGGATGTTCGGCGGTATGCGCCCGGGACTGGCCGGCAGCGGCCCGAAGTGCTCTTGCACCAAGGCCTCGAGCTCGGAGACTTCCATGTCCCCGACGGCCACCACGGCCATGTTCGCCGGCACGTACCACTCGCTGTAGAAGGCGCGCAGGTCTGCGGCGCTGAAAGAGCTGACAGTGTCGAGGTTGCCGATCGGGTCGCGGCCCTCGTAAGGGGTGCCGCTGGTGTAGATCCGGTCGAATTCGCGTCCGACGTAACCGCTGAGGCTCTCCACGGCGAGACGCATCTCGTCGAGGATCACGCCCCGCTCTGAGTCGACCGCCCCAGGAGTGAAGCTGGCCGAGCCGGCCATCTGCGACAAGGCGTTGAACACCAGCGGCGCCTTGTGGTCCTCGTCGAGTCTCACCTCGACCTGGTAGACGGTCTCGTCGTGGCCCACGTGGGCATTGAGATCCGGGCCGAGTTCCACGCCGATCTCGCGCAGCGCGGCGCCCAGAGACAGTCCCGGGAACTCGGTGGTCCCGTTGAAGAGCATGTGCTCGACGTAGTGAGCGATGCCGGCCTGGGCGTCGGTCTCGTCGACTGATCCGACGTTGATCACGAGCCGCACCGCCAGATTGCCGCCGGGGCTGTCGTTGTGCCGCAGATAGTAGGTGAGGCCGTTGTCCAAGGCGCCGATGACGACCTCGTCGTCCACCGGCAGCAAGGAGTGATCCTGCGCTGGTATGTAGTCGGTGGCGTCGATGCGCCGCGGTCGCGGCAGCAGATGCCGGGCCACAGCCAGCAGCGCCGCCGCCTGGCCGCGGGTGATGTCGTGGTCGGGGCAGAAACGCGCCGGCGAGGTGTGGCATCCTGCTGTGATCCTTGCGGCGGCCAGACGGCTGATGGCGTCGACATGGGGATGCTCGGAGTTGACGTCAGCGAACCAGAGCCTCTCGGAGGGCCCGAGCTTGAAAGCGCTCACCAGAACGGAGGCCGTCTCGCCGCGGGTGATGGGCTCACCGCCGCAGAAGTTCAGCGGTTCGTCTGAGCAGGTCGGGGCGAAGCCCAGCTCCGCCAGCCGCTCCGCGTAGGGCGCCCACCACACCGCGGGATCGACGTCGGCGAAGCGCGAGTCGTCGATGGCTGCGGGGTCGTTGCGATCGAAGTTCCTCACCAGCCAAACGGCCAGTTCCCAGCGCAGCAGCGGCTCGTCGGCGCACAGGCCGTCCCCGTCGGCGCAGCCGGTGCCTGCGAATATCTCTTCGCCTGCGAGGTTGCTCAGAGCTGCGACGGCCTCCTGGTGGAAGCTGTGCTCATCGGTCGTCGGTGTCGACGACGGCGCCGTCGTCGGCTGCGCCGTCGCGGCCGGCGCCAGCAGTGACGCCGCCAAAGCTGCGCCCATGAACAGGACGATGCTGCGGCGCATCAAGGCGGCGCGGACGGGTTTCGCAGAGACTTTGCTCGCAGGGACGCTACTCAAGGTGTGCTCCTCAATCTGTTTCTCGTTTTCGGCTGTTTCTCGTTTTTTCGGGGTCTGGTTCCTAGCGAGTCCGGGACTCAGCGGGAGTCCAGGACTCGGCGTGGTTCGCTCGATGCCGGAGACTCTTCGAGTCGAGCGTAACAAGGCAGTATGACGTTGTTGATGATGTCGAGCCTGTCCGGCAGAGGCAGGAAGCTCGATTCGGCGGCGTTGACGGTGAACTCCCGCAACCTGTCCCAGCCGTATCCGAACGCCTCCGCCAAGGCCGCCAGCTCCGACGTCATCGACACGCCCGACATCAGGCGATTGTCGGTGTTCACGGTCACGCAGAACTGCAGACTGACGAGGGTGTCGACGGGGTGCATCGCGATCGTGTCGTAGGCCCCCGTGTTGATGTTGGAGGTGGGGCACACCTCCAAAGGAATGCCGCGGTCTCTGACGTATTGAGCGATCCGGCCCAGCCGGCGGTCGCCGTCGTCTGCGGTGGCGACGTCTTCGATGATGCGCACTCCGTGCCCCAAACGCTCAGCACCGCAGACTTGCAGAGCCTTGCGGATCGATTCTGTGCCGGCGGCTTCGCCTGCGTGGATCGTGATGCCGAAATCCTCCTGCCGGCAATACTGGAAAGCGGCCAGATGATCGTCGGGCGGGAAACCGTTCTCGGGTCCGGCGATGTCGAAGGCCACCACCCCCCGATCCCGCCAGCGGACCGCGGCGGCGGCCACCTCCAAAGACCGTTCAAGGTGCCGCATAGCGCAGCAGATGGCCCGAATCGTCAACCCGGCGCCGTGACTGCCCTGCCTGAAGCCCTCCAAAGCGGCCTCGATGGCGTCGTCGAGGCTGAGGCCGCGCTCGGTGAACAACTCGGGAGCGAAGCGGACCTCGGCGTAGACCACGCCGTCGGCCGCGAGATCCTCGGCGCATTCGCGCGCCACTCTCACAATGGCGTCGCTGGTCTGCATCACCGCGACCGTGTGAACGAAGGTCTCCAGATAGAGCGTCAGGTCCTTGCGGTCGGCGCCGCGCCGGATCCAGGCGGCGAGCTTCTCGGCGTCTCGGTGCGGCAGGTTGCGGTAGCCGGTCTCGTCGGCCAGCTCGATGATGGTCGCAGGCCTGAGCCCGCCGTCGAGATGATCGTGCAGAAGGACTTTCGGAGCACGGCGAATCATCTCGACACTGGGAGCGCTGCTCGCGGCGCCGGCGTCGACGATGGTCTGGGTATTGTGGATGCCGCAGGATAGCCTGAGAGACGCATGTCTTTTCTGGATTCCGATCAGCGTCTCGTCGCGCCTTCCGACATTGAGCCCGGCGTCGAACCCGCTGTCTCGGTGAGTCCCGGTTTCGCCGAGTTGGGTTTGAGCGACGCGATCGTGGCCGCCCTCGAGGCGCGGGGCATAACCGCGCCGTTCCCGATCCAGGCGCTCACCGTCGCCGACGCTCTGGCGGGGCGGGACGTCTGCGGCAAAGCCAAGACCGGCTCGGGCAAGACCCTCGCCTTCGGCTTGCCGATACTGCAGCAAATGGGCCGAGCCGAGCCCGGTTCGCCCACCGGCTTGGTGTTGGCGCCCACCCGGGAGCTCGCCAATCAGATCTGCGACGAGCTGGCCGCTCCCGCCGCTGCGGTCGGCAGACGCGTGCTCGCCACCTACGGCGGCGCTCCCATCGACAAGCAGATCAACAAGCTGAAGTCCGGCGTGGATCTGGTGGTGACGACGCCGGGGCGGATGATCGACCTGATCGAGCGGGACGCGGTCAAGCTTGGCGCGGTCCGCCATGTGGTGGTCGATGAAGCCGATCGAATGGCGGACATGGGTTTCCTGCCGCAGGTCGAGTGGATACTGCGCAACGTCGAGCCCGGTCATCAGACGCTGCTGTTCTCGGCCACCCTCGACGGCGTCGTCGACTCTTTGATCAGGCGCTACCAGACAGACCCGGCGATGCATGCGGTCGTCTCGCGCGAAGTGACCGTGGCCGAGATGGCCCACCGTTTCGTGAGCGTCCACAAGATGGACAAAGTCAAGGTGGCGGCGGCCATAGCCGCTCCGGCGCGGCGCACCATGATGTTCACCCGCACCAAAGCGGCCGCCGACCGCTTGGCGCGCGAGCTGCAGCGTGAAGGCGTGAGGGCCGCGCCCCTTCACGGCGACCTGCGCCAGACGGCGCGCGAGAAGTCCCTGCAGCAGTTCATCGCAGGCAAGCTCCCGGTGCTGGTCGCCACCGACGTGGCGGCTCGGGGCATCCATGTCGACGACGTGGACGTGGTGGTGCAGTACGACCCGCCGTCGGATCACAAGACCTACGTCCACCGCGCGGGCCGCACAGCCCGGGCCGGCGAGTCGGGCGTGGTGGTGACTCTTTCGCTGTGGGACGAGGAACTGGATGTCAAGAGGCTGCAGCGTCGCCTCGAGCTCGACGAGCCGATCGTCGAGATGTTCTCCAACGACCCCCGTCTCAAGGAACTGCTTCAAGCCTCTAGGATGTGAACTCGATCTCCTGTCCGGGAGTTCGATTCATCACGAGCGGTTCGGTCTTCGGGCCGGGCCCGGCAACCTGGGGTGGACACCCAAGGTGCCATCCCGCCTCCGGGCGGGGATGCGGCACCGGCCCGGCCGGTGCAACCAAGTGTCCAAAGAAGTTCTCTTCGCGGTCACTGGGCCTTGAGTGTCAGCCATGGTCACAAGCCGGCGACAGGCTAGTGACCGGCTCGCTCAGGCGGCGCACAGCCATAGTCAGACACAGTGTCGAGGGAGGCGAGAAGGTGAGTCCGGGGTTCGACGGCGAAGCCGCCGACGTTGCGAATGCTGCGCCTGTCGCGCCCGGGCGAGCCGGACCGGGAGGCCGCTTCCCCGGCGGCCTGCCGGCCAGCGGCGCATGGCGGCCGGGCGACGACGGCGGAGATCGCCGTTTTGCGACGGTCTCAGACGGGCGGCCCTTCGCGCTGGAGTGGGGCGGGCAGCTCAGCGAAGTGCGTCTGGCTTATGAGACTTGGGGTGAACTCGACCGGCGAAACAGCAATGCGGTGCTTGTGTGCCACGCTCTCACCGGAGACTCGCATGCCGCGGGAGACAGCGGGCCCGGCCACCCCAGCGCAGGCTGGTGGTCCGAGCTGATAGGCCCCGGCAAAGCAGTGGACACGGACCGCTACTTCGTGGTGTGCAGCAATGTGCTGGGGGGGTGTCAGGGCAGCACCGGACCCGCGGACGCCGATCCCGTGGACGACCGGCCGCGCGGGTCGCGGTTCCCGGTCGTGACGATCCGTGACATGGTGCGGGCGCAGGCTCTGCTGGCCGACCGTCTGGGCGTCGACCGCTGGCTCGCTGTGATCGGCGGTTCCATGGGCGGAATGCAGGTGCTGGAGTGGGCGGTGATGCACCCCCGTCGGGTGCGGTCGATTCTGCCTTTGGCGACTTGCGCTGCGGCCAGCGCATCGCAGATCGCTTGGAGCGCGGTGCAGCGTCTGGCGATCGCGACCGACGCCCACTGGCGCGGCGGCGACTATTACGACGAACCCGAGGGGCCCTGGATGGGTCTCGCCCTGGCTCGCCAGATCGCTCAGATCACCTACCGCACCGCTGAAGTCTTCGAAAGGCGCTTCGAGCGCGCCCTCCACGACCCGGCCGAGAGCTTCGGCCTGTGGGGACGCTTCGAGATGGAGTCCTATCTCGATCATCACGGCCAGAAGCTGGTGAGACGCTTCGACGCCAACAGCTATCTGCTGCTCAGCCGTGCCATGGACCTCCACGACGTCGGTCGCGGACGCGGCGGCTCGAACGCCGCGCTCGGACGCATCGAAGTGCCGGTGTTGACGGCGTCGGTTCGCAGCGACTGCCTGTATCCGCCGCATCAGCAGCAAGAACTCTGCGACGGGATCCGAGCCGGTGGGGGAGACTGCCGTCTGGTGATGCTCGACAGCGACGAAGGCCACGACGGTTTTCTGCTGGAGCACGAACTGCTGCACGACCCCGTCAGCAGCTTCCTGGAGGAGGTTTCGCGATGACGGGGCTGCTGTTCATGCGCCAGACTGCGGGTCGCCTCTGCCGGCGTGCGGCAGCGAGGCTCGCGCCGGCGGCGCTGGCGCTGGCGGCGGCGGCGTCCTTTGTCGCCTTTGCTGCGCCTGTGTCGCCCGCTGCAGTGCCCGGCGCGTCCGCAGCCGGGGCGCAGTCAGTCGTCGAAGCTGACTCTGCCCAGGGGGCCGACGCCGAAAGCGAGACTGATCAGGACACCGAACGTCGTCTCGTGGAACGTGACAGCGATGAGCGCATCGACGCGGTGGTGATCGCGCTGTGGGCGATAGCAGGCGCCATGACGGTGCTGTTGGCGATGTATTTGTGGCACACCAGCCCGCGCCGCCGAGCCCGGCCGGCGGGCGAGACCAGCATTACCGAGCCGGCGGGCGAGCAAAGCGATACAAAGCCGGCGGGCGAGACCAGCGGTACTTACGGAAGCGGAGACGAAACAGACGATTCGGTCTAGATTGGGGACATGGACGACTCCTTTGATGCAGCTGCCATGATCGAGCGGTTCCGTGAGCGTGCCGCGGGAGTGAAACGGCGCAACCTTCCCCCAGTGGCAGGAGACGAGCGCAAACATTTCCTCGATCAGGCTCAACTCGACTTCCAGGACTTCGCCATGATCGGTGACGCCGCCGCCACGCTCAGCGACGGGATTCTGCAGCTGACCATCGACTTGCGTCCCGCTGATTCGCGCTGATCGCGTGGCCTGCACAGAGATCGAAGCTAGGATCACCGGCACCCGCGGACGTAGCTCAGTTGGTAGAGCGCAACCTTGCCAAGGTTGAGGTCGCCGGTTCGAACCCGGTCGTCCGCTCAGATGCTCCCGCCGTGCCCGTAGGCGGCTCTGGCTCGTCCGCCCTTTGTTTGGTGGCGCTCGGCGACTACTGGCGTGAGAGTTCTTGCGGATTCGAGCGCACCGAGATCGGGGAGCTGCTTCATCTGGCCAAAGACTCGGGCGATCCTGGCGCTGCGGCAGAGCTGGCTGAGCGCTTCGCCCGCTGTGCTGCGGGCCTGCCCGCTGCGCCTGACAGCGCCGAGTTGCGCCTCGTGACGGCAGTTCCGTCGTTTCTTGCGGCATCCGAGTCTGAGCAAACAGGCGACCGTCATCGGTCTTTGGCGCAGATACTGGCTGAGTCGCTGGCCGCCGCCGGCGCGGGGGAGTGCCGTCACGATTTGGTCGCCAGAAGCAATCCCACTCCGCGGATGCGTCATGTCGCACTGGATCGACGCGCCGAGACGGCGGCGGCGGCGGGTTACACGGCCCGTGAGCCGCTGGTGTCAGGCCGTCACATCGTGCTGGTCGACGATGTGATGCTCACCGGCGCCACCCTCGACGCCGTGGCAGGCGCTCTCACCGACGCCGGCGCGTCCTCTGTCGTGATGGTGGCGGCGGCGCGCACCCGCAAGCGCTGACACTGCGCAGCGCGGCTGGGGCCGCTCGGCGCAGCGTGGACGCTACGCTGCCAGTCTCGCGCCGGTGCCCGAGCGGACCAAGGGAACGGCCTGCAAAGCCGTAAAGCCGCGGGTTCGAATCCCGCCCGGCGCTCTGAGAAGGCACGCTGCCGCCGCCGCGATCTGCTAGCCTTTCGTGCTTCGGGGCCGTTAGCTCAGCCTGGTTAGAGCGCCTGCTCGACACGCAGGAGGTCAGAGGTTCAAATCCCCTACGGCCCACGCAGAGGAGGCAGAAATGGCCAGATGCGCGTTCGTCGGGCTCGGAGTGATGGGCTACCCGATGGCAGGACACCTGGTTTCGGCCGGGCACGACGTGACCGTCTACAACCGCACCCCTTCGGTGGCGGCGTCCTGGGCGGCTGAGCACGGCGGGGCGAGCGCGTCCACACCGGCCGGCGCGGCCCACGGCGCTGATTGCGTGATGATGTGCGTGGGCGACGACGACGACGTGCGGGCTGTGACCGTCGGGCCTGGGGGAGTGTTCGAGTCGCTGGCCTCCGGGGCGGTGCTTGTGGATCACACCACAGCCTCAGCAAACCTGGCCGAGGAACTGCACTCCGCCGCCGCCGAGAAGGGCGCAGGATTCGTGGACGCCCCGGTTTCCGGCGGCGAGATCGGCGCCAAGAACGGAGCCCTCACCGTGATGTGCGGCGGCGATCAGGCCGCATTCGATCAGGCGCGGCCGGTCGTCGCCTCCTACGCAAAGGCGGTCGCCTTGCTGGGCGGCCCCGGCAGCGGGCAGCGCACCAAGATGGTCAACCAGATCTGCATCGCCGGGCTGGTGCAGGGCTTGGCCGAAGGCATCGACTTCGCCCGCCGGGCCGGGCTCGACATAGAGCAGGTCGTCGACGTGATCTCGCAGGGCGCGGCCGGGTCGTGGCAGATGGCCAACCGCGGGCCCACCATGGCACGCCGCGAGTTCGATTTCGGTTTCGCGCTCGACTGGATGCGAAAAGATCTGGCGATCTGTTTCGCCGAAGCCGAGCGCGTCGGCGCCACTTTGCCCCTCACAGCGATCATCGATCAGCACTACGCCCGTCTGCAGCGTGAAGGGCACGGTCGCTGGGACACGAGCGCGCTGATCGAACTGTTGCGCGACGACTGACGGAAGCGCCGGCAGGCTCTCGGGTCGCCGCAGGACCCGGTGTTCGTTCGGCCCCTGCGGCCCGGACCGGCGCAGCAGCGCCGCAGTCGGTAGCGGCAGGGATCTCAGCTTGCAGCGAAGTTGGCGGAGGCGAACTCCCAGTTGGCGAGATGCTCCACGAAAGCGTTCAAATACGCCGGGCGAGCATTCTGATAGTCGAGGTAGTAGGCGTGCTCCCACACGTCGACGGTCAGCAGCGGGCGACGCCCGTGGCGCAGCGGCGTGTCGGCGTCGTCGGTGTTGACGATGCTCAGACCGTCGGCGTCTGACACCAGCCAAGTCCAGCCCGACGCGAAGTTGCCTGTGGCAGCAGCGACGAACCGGCTGTTGAACTCGTCCAACGATCCGAAGCTGGCCTCCAGAGCGGCCAGCAGGTCGCTCGAAGGCGCTTCCAGCGCGCCCGGCGACATCGAGTTCCAGTAGAAGGCGTGGTTCCAGGACTGCGCCGCGTTGTTGAACAGCGGCGACGGCATGTCGGCCGCGGCGACGATGTCCTCCAGTGAGGCGCCTTCGTGGGCCGTGCCGGCGATCAGCTTGTTGAGATTGGCTACGTAGGTGGCGTGATGCTTGCCGTGATGGAAGCCCATGGTGCGCTCAGAGATGTGCGGAGCGAGGGCGTCGGCAGGGTAGGGGAGCGGGGAATGCTCGATGGTCATCGCAAGATTGATCTTTCATAAGGGAGCAGGGGCACAAGCGAATATATCCCTGCTCGGATGCCTCGCGATCAGATTGAGACTCCGTCGCGGTCGTCCGCCGGTTTCAGTGCCGCGACAGTCGCGTTCGCGCGAGCAGCGCGGCGCCGAGCAGGCCCGAGTCGTCTCCCAGGGACGGGGACGCGATGAAGCAGTCGAGGTCGAGCGAGTAATCGGCGTATCCGGCGAGTTCGACGATGCCGGCGTCTCGGATCATGTCCGCCATCGCCGGCCGATTGCCGACGCCGCCGCCGAAGACTATGCGATCCGGCGCGACCGAGTAGCAGAGAACCCGCACCAGCTGCGCGAGGTATGCAGCCTCGAGTCGCCAGATTTCGTCGCGCTCGTCGGCTTCGCTCGGGTCGATGCCCCAACGCTCGGCGACGGCGGGGCCGGAGGCCATGCCTTCGAGGCAGTCACGATGGAACGGGCAGCGTCCCGGGTAGTCGTCGCCGTCGACCCGGCGGACCGGGATGTGCCCGAGCTCGCTGTGGCGCCGCCCGCGCAGCGGCTCGCCATTCTTGGCGACGGCGGCGCCGATGCCTGTTCCGACCGTCACGTAAGCCAGTTGATCGGGCGGCGGCTGCTGCGGGCCGAGCAGCTGCTCGGCGACCGCGGCTGCTTCCACGTCGGTCTGTATGCCGGCGGGCACTTCGAGGGCTTGCGCCAGCCGACGGAGGATGCGAGCGCCCGTCCATCCGGGCTTGGGGGTGCCGGTGATCGATCCGTGGCCGGGCGAGCTCTCGTCGAGGTCGACCGGCCCGAAAGAAGCGATCCCCAAAGCGGCGATCTCTCGATGTGCGGCGAAGAACTCCACCACCTCGGCCAGCGTGGTGTCGGGATCCGATGTCGACACCACTACCGAGTCGACGATCTCGAGGACGCCCGAAGCGCCGGCGCTGGACACGGCCGCCGCTCGGAACTTGGTGCCGCCCGCCTCCAATGCTCCCAGCAGACGGGGCGTCGCCTCAGGCTCGGACCCTGTTCGGGGCATGGCGAGACTCCTACTCCAGCGGGAACGGCAGCTGCAGCCACCACGGACGATCGCGCAGGTCTACCCGTCCGACCCATTTGACCCACCAGAAGCCTCGCCGTCCCGGCGCCACCAGTCGAACCGGTGCTCCATGACCGCGGCGCAGCGGCTCGCCGTTGTAGCCGACGGCCAGATGCAGATTGCCTGCGTCGTCAGCCGGGAACAGGCGGCTGTAGCCGGTCACCGACGCGACTTCGATGCTGCGCGCGCTGATGTCGGGCATCAGTTCGGCCAGAGGCGCCGCGTCCCACGACTGGCGGCTCCACCAGCCGCCTGTGCAGTCCAGGTCGGCTTGCAGCGGACGCGCCCGATCCTGCAGGTCCGCCAGTTCGACGCGCCGCCCGGCGATGAGCAGTTCCCAGTCGTCGGCGGCCAGCCGCGGCGAGCGGTCGTTGAGCCACATGGTCGTCGGCATCCGCTCGGGTTCGAACGAAGCGATCTCGTGCGAACCGGTGAAGCGCCTGTTGTCGCCGACGAGCAGCTGCTGGATCCCGTAGACGGCGCCGGCTGCCGCGACCGCGGCGCCGCCTCCCAGCAGGGTGCGGCGGTCGAGATCCGCAGGACGGACCCGGCTCGGGCGGCTGACGACGTGCCAGACCAGCAACGGAGACAGCAGCGCGGCGAGCAGCACATGGGTCCACAGAGCCGACCAATAGCCGACCCCGTGCCACAATCCTGTGGCGTGAAGCACCCCCAGCGCCACAGTCGACAGCACCGCAAGCCCGAGCAACACCGAAAGCAGGCGAGTGGCGCGACGGCGTCTCATCCCGGTGCGCACCGAGCCTTTGAGCTTCGCCGGCGCCAGAGCCAGCACTGCCAAGCCGGCGAACGCGTGCGCGAGCGTCACCCAGCGGCCCCAGCCGCTGCCCACGGCCCACGCGACCAGGCCGCTGACACCGGCTGCTGCCACAGCCGCTCCCAGCAGCAGATCCACACGCCTGGCCGTGAGCCACGACGCCGAAGAGAGCGGCACTGCGATGCGCGGATTCAAAGACGGTCTCTGCTGGGTCTCAGCGGCGGGTCTCGCTGACCGGTCTCAGCGGCGGGTCTCATCGCCCAGTGCTGTGATCGGCTGAGCCGGGCTGTCAGTAGCTTGCCGGGTTGTCAGTACATCGACGACGAGCGGGACACGGGTTCCTCGCCGCGGGCGAGGCGCAGCTCGTCAGCGAGCGCCCGAGACAAAGCTGCCGTGTCGGAGGTGACCGTGAGCATGCGGAAGCCCTGCGCGCTGCGACGCTGGCACAGCTCCGAAACGGTGTGGCATCCCGCTGTCACGCCGTGACGCGAGCAGGCGTCCAGGATCGCTGCCACAGCGCCGTCGAAAGCCGGTTCGCCGTCGTTGTTGCGCGGCGGCAGCCCCAGGCTCACCGACAAGTCCGACGGCCCCATGTAGACCGCATCGACGCCCGGCACCGACAGTATCTCGTCGAGGTTCGACAGCGCCTCGGTCGTCTCGATCATCGGGATCACGGCCACGTCGGCGTTGGCGTTCGTGAAATAGTCCGAGCCTTCCTGACGAACCACACGGGTGCCTCCGTAGCTGCGTCCGCCGTCGGGGGGATAGCGGCAGGCGGCTACTGCGGCCTCGGCCTCGCGGCCTGTGTTGACCATCGGGATGACCACCCCTCTGGCGCCTGCGTCGAGGCTCTTGCCGATGATGCCCGGCTCGTTCCACGGCACCCGCACCAGCGGAGTGGCCGAGCCGAGGTTGACGGCTTGCAGCATGGGCCATATGTCGCTGTAGCCGATGTGGCCGTGCTGAGCGTCGATGCAGACATAGTCGAAGTCTCCTCGGGCGACGATCTCGGCGCTGTAAGCGTTGGGAATGCCGAGCCAGCCTCCGAGGGCCGCCTCGCCTGCCGCCCAGCGGCGACGCATCAGGTTGTCTCTCATGAGGTTCTTCTAGCACAGTCGGCTGCGCGATCCTGCCTGGCGCCGATCAGATCAGATGGCGGCGTGCGCCGCAAAGAGCCGAAGAGGCTGCATCATACGGTCGTGGACTATCGAACGATCACCGTGTCCGTGGCGGGGCCGGTCGGCACTCTGATGCTCGACAACCCCGCCAAGCTCAATCCGTTGTCGGAGTCCTGCCTGCGGGAACTGATCGACGCCGCCCGATGGTTCGACCAACGACAAGACGTCAAAGCGGTGATCGTCAAAGGCAACGGTCGAGCCTTCACCGCCGGCGCCGACCTGGCCTCTTTCGCCGACGACGAAAGCTTGGGACGCGCCGGGGCTGACGCCGGACGGATCATGGCTGAGGCGGTGACCAACATGCAGGCGGTGACGATCGCCGCGATACACGGTCACTGCGTCGGCGGCGGGGTGGTGCTCGCTTCGGCCTGCGACATTCGCATAGCCAGCGACGACACCCGCTTCGTGATACCTGAGGTGGCTCTGGGCATTCCGCTGGCGTGGGGCGGCATCCCCCGGCTGGTTCGCGAGATCGGCCCTGCCGCCACTCGCGACCTGGTGCTGACCTGTCGTCCCTTCGACGCAGCCGAGGCTCAGGCGCTGGGTTTCATCAACCGGGTGGCGCCCGCCTCCGAAAACAACTCCGAACTGGAAGCCGCAGCGTCCGAAACGGCGCAGACGCTGGCTGCCAGGCCGTCCGGCACACTGCGCGCCACGCTGCTGGCGGTGAACGCCGCCGCAGAGGCGCTGGTGGCCACGGGCGGCGCCTGGAACGACGCCGATTCGCTGGTAGCGGCTCGCCGTGATCCCGAGTCGCGCCGCGCCGCGGCCGACTATCTGCAGGCCCGGCGACGCTGACGAGGATGACCGCGACGCTGTAGCCTCCGGTGCGCCGAACCCGCTGTCGGCGTGCTCGCGCCGCCCGGTCCGCGCGTCCGACCCACGAGACACTCAAACAACTGAAACGACCAGGAGGAGACTCACACATGGCTCAGATCACTTTGCGCGGCAACCCGACGCACACCGTCGGCGACCTGCCGGCGGTGGGGGCGGCGGCGCCCGCATTCTCGTTGACCTCAGGCGATCTCGGCGAGGTCACGTCCGCAGGTTTGCAGGGCAGCCGGGTGGTGTTGAACATCTTCCCCTCGGTGGACACGCCCACCTGCGCGCAGAGCGTCCGTTCCTTCAACGAGCGCGCCGCCGGCCTCGCCGACACCTCTGTGGTGTGCGTCTCCGCGGATCTCCCCTTCGCCGCGAAACGCTTCTGCGGCGCTGAAGGCATAGAGGACGTGAGCACCGCCTCGACCTTCCGCAACGCGGAGTTCCTCGACGACTACGGGGTCAGGATCGCCGACGGCCCTCTCGCGGGGCTCTGCGCCCGTGCCGTGGTCGTGATCGACGCCGACGGCACAGTGCTTCACACCGAACTGGTCGCCGAGATCGCCGACGAACCCGACTACGACGCCGCGGCCGCCGCTCTGGGCTGAGACTCGCCCGAACCTCGCAGGCGGCGCACCGGGGGGGGGCGGCGCTTGTCAGGTGTCAGGCGCTCGCCTCCAGCGACTGCTCGCAGCGATCCAAGGCGTAGTCGATGAACATCCGGGCACCGGCGTCGTCGTATTGCTGGTTGTCGCCCATCGCCCCGGCGCCGTGGCGCACCCTGACCCCCTCGATGATGCACGCGACCCGCCAGAACTGCAGCGCCACATACCATTCCAGCTCTGACAGATCACGGCTGGAGCGCCGCCGGTAGCGATCCAGCAGGCCCTCAAGAGTGCCGAAACCTCCGACGGTGGTGGGCATCTCCGCCAGGCGCCCCACAGCTTCCGCGGCGCCCCACCAAGCCACCAGGCCGGCCACATCGATCAGCACGTCGCCCAGGGTGCAGAGCTCCCAGTCGAGCACAGCGGCCACCGAGCCGTCGGCGGACATGATGCAGTTGTCGAGCCGGTAGTCGCCGTGGACGATGCCGGCGCCCTGCTGCACGGGGATCCTCGCAGACAAGCGGTCGTGGAGCCGGCGCACCCGGGGCAGCGCGCGGTCCGAGCCTTGGTCCACCTGCCGCTGCCAGCGGCGCAGCTGCCGCGAGCAGTGTCCGTCGCGGCGGCCCAGATCTGCCAGACCCGCAGCGGCGGGATCCACCGCATGGAGCTCCGCGAGGGTGTCCACCAGAGAATCCGCCATCACCCGCCGCAGATCCGTCGGCACCTGCTGCGCGTCTTCGCGGTCGTGGATCACCGATCCCTCCACGAAACCCATCACGTAGAAGTCGGCGCCGTTGACGCTGTCGTCGCGGCACAATGCCAAAGCCGGCGGCACCGGCACAGCGGTTCTCGCCAGCGCCGAGATCACCCTGTGCTCGCGGGTCATGTCGTGCGCGCTGGACAGCACGTGAGCAGTGGGGGGACGGCGCAGCACCACCCGGCGGCCCGTGGCGTCGCTCACCACGAAGGTCAGGTTGGAGGCGCCGCCGGCGACCGGCTGGAAGTCCAGGGGAGCGGCGAGACCCAGTTCGGTTGAGAGCCACGCCGTGAGCGGCGCGCGGTCGATGCCTTTGGGCGTCACCGTCTTGCTCATGCAGCAAGTTCTAGCCGGTCGAGCGCCGACTCATCGTCGCAGGAACGGCTTCGGCGCGCCCGACGACGCGGGATCGCCGTCAGCAGCGGTCGGTCGTCGCCGACGGCCGCAGAGCTACGCTCAATGAGAGCGTGATCGGAGAGCGAGGCCCCGGCTGGGGCGTTGACTGGGGCACTCCGGGAGAGATCCCTGAGGATGCTCGCCGCGCCGCCGGCGACGCCGCAGCGGCCGCGATCTTCGCGGAGGCTCGCAAAGCCGACCGAGAGCCGCCGCCGGTTCTGCTGCTCGCCGGCGACCTGGCGAGCACTCTGGGCGCGCGGGCGCCGCATGAGTCTGAGCCGCAGCCTGCGCAGACCGTGTTCGGGGTGAGGATGTCGGTGGATGTGGGAGTCGCGCTGGTGGACGGACGACTGCACTGGTTCGTCGCCCATCTAGTGGCGCGCAGATCGTGGTGGCGGGGCCGGTTGCTGGTGGCCGCCAACGCCTCTTTCATCGGACGCTGGAACGCGGCGCCGCGGTCTCATCCCGGCGACGGCCGCCTCGACGTGTTCGACGCCGACCCGTCGCTGCGGGTGCGGCTGGCGGCCCGCCGGCGCCTGCCGTCGGGAACGCATGTTCCCCATCCGGGCATCACCCAGCGGCGCATCACCGCGGCGCAGTACGACCTGACGCCGGGCCTCGACGTCCGCATCGACGGGGTGAGGACCGGTCGGGCCCGCAGTCTCAGCCTGCGGGTCGAGCCGGGCGCCCTGGAAGTCTGGATCCCCTCTGCTGTAGGATCACAGCCATGAGTGCGGCAGCGCCGGCCGACGGCGCCGTCTTGGACGTGGCGGCGGCCAAGCAGCGGGTCTGCGAGGAGATCGACCGGCTCGCGCCCGAACTGCTCGACGTGTCGCATCGCATTCACGCCCGTCCGGAACTGGCGTTCGAGGAGCATCACGCACACGATCTGCTCACCGGGGTGCTGGCTGACCACGGTCTGGCGGTGCGGCGCCGCGCCTACGACGTCGACACGGCTTTCGAGGCTCGCGCCGGTGACGGCGACGGCCCGCTAGTGGCTGTGGTGTGCGAATACGACGCCCTGCCGGACATCGGTCACGCTTGCGGTCACAACATCATCGCCGCCTCGGGGCTCGGC
The DNA here is from genome assembly GCA_026708645.1 of Acidimicrobiaceae bacterium. Lineage (GTDB taxonomy): Bacteria > Actinomycetota > Acidimicrobiia > Acidimicrobiales > Aldehydirespiratoraceae > Aldehydirespirator. The sequence goes on from JAPOUM010000040.1 coordinate 286,926, forward strand.
GCCGGTCTGGCGTTGGCGTCGCTGGCAGGCGAGGCGGGCGCCAGAGTGGCCGTGATGGGAACCCCGGCAGAGGAGGGGGGAGGCGGCAAGGAGCTGATGCTGCGACGGGGCGCCTTCTCCGACGCGGACGCGGCGATGATGGTCCATCCCGCCAACCACGAGCTGAGCGTCTTCAGCGCGGTGGCGGTTCATCGCCTCACGGCTAGCTACACGGGCGCCGCCGCCCACGCCGCGGCAGCGCCGGAGAAGGGCCGCAACGCGCTCGACGCCGCCGTGCTCGGCTACAACGCCGTGGCCGCGCTGCGCCAGCACATCGGTTCCGACGAGCGCATACACGGCGTGTTCACCGACGGCGGCGCCAAACCCAACATCGTTCCCATGACGGCCGCCTCCGAATGGTATGTGCGCTCCACCAACCTGGCGTCGCTCGAATCCCTGAAACGACGGGTGGCCGCATGCTTGCAGGCCGGCGCCGACGCAGCCGCCTGCGAGGTCGAGCTGCAGTGGGGCGATCCCGCCTACGCCGACATGAAGGACAACACGCCGCTGCTGGATCGTTACCTGGCGAACCTCTCCGCCGTGGGCCGCGAGGCCGACGCCGAGCCCTCCGGCCGGGTCGTGGGCAGCACCGACATGGGCAACGTCAGCTACGCGGTTCCGTCGATACACCCGCTGATCAAGGTCGCGCCCGACGACGTGGCGATCCACACGCCCGATTTCGCCCACTACGCCGCCGGCCCCGAAGGCGACGCGGCGGTGATCGACGGAGCCAAGGCGCTGGCCATGACCGCCGTCGACTGCTGGCTCGACGAGACCCTGCTCGCAGCGATGCGCGCCGAGTTCGAGTCCGCGACCGCCGCATAGACGCGCCTTCTGCTCGCCGGGGCGGCTGAGAGCCGGTCGAGAGCCGATCACCTCCGGTACGCCCGCCGCGTCCTGGGGCGGCTGCGGGCGCGAGGTGTCCGCGTCCTGGGGCGGCTGCGGGCGTAATGTCGCGCTTCGTGAACCTCTACGCGGCTGAATCCTTCTCGCCCGAAGAAGCCGACATCCTGCGACGCTACTTCACCAACCTGGATCAACCCGTGTTCGCCCTGGTCAACCTGCCCGAAGTCGTGAAGGGCGCGCTGTTCGCGCGCTACTCCCGATCGATGTCGAGCCTGCGCAGGCTCTTCTTGGACGAGTTCGTCGATGATCTCGACATCAGCGGAGACGTGACCATCGACGCCACCGTCGGGCTGCGCCGCGCCGAAGCCTTGTACGACCGGGTCTTCTTCGATTACGGCGACGATTCCGTGGCGCAACTCGGCGGGGTGCATCTGGCCTGCGAGCAGGCCTCCAACGTGCTCACCAAAGTGCTCGAACGGGGACGGCTGATGGCCTACCTGGAGCAGAGCACCCGCTACATCGCCTATGACCAGCGTCTCGGCGGGCGCTACCGCTACTACCGCGACTACGAAGTGCTGAACTCGCCTCTGGGCACTCGTTATGTGGGCGACATCGATCGCATGTTCGCCGCCTACGCGCGAGTGGTGCCGGTGATGCAGGAGTTCTTCCGTGACAACACCCCCAAGACGCCCGGCGACTCGGACTTCGCCTACCGGCAGGCGGTCAAAGCCAGAGCGCTGGACTCGGCGCGCGGCCTGCTGCCTGCGGCGTCGCTGAGCAACGTCGGCATCTACGGCAACGGCCAGTCCTATGAGGCGCTGCTGCTGCGGATGCGGTCGATGCGGCTGCCGGAAGCTCAGCATTACGCCGAGCTGATGCTCGCCGAACTGCGCAAAGTCATTCCGTCGTTTCTGAAACGCGTGGATCTGCCCGACCGCGGCGAACTCGCCTCGAACTACCAGTCCGACAACCGCGACGCCATGGACGCGGCCGCCGACGCCGTCTTCGGCGACGCTGTGGGCGGGCCGGTCGGCGACGACTCGGTGGAGCTGGTCGACTATGACCCAGACGGCGAGATCAAGATGATCGCGGCCATGCTCTACCCGCACACGTCGCTGTCTGAGCGCACCATCGAGTCACGGGTCGCCGCCATGTCCGCCGACGAGCGCTTGGCAGTGGTGCGGGCCTACTGCGGCGACCGACAGAACCGGAGGCATCGCCCCGGGCGGGCGCTGGAACGCGTCTGCTACCGCTTCGACGTGCTGTCGGACTACGGGGCGTTCCGCGACCTGCAGCGTCACAGGATGCTCACCATCGACTGGCAGCCGTTGTCCACCCGGCACGGCTACGTGCGTCCCGCCGCTGTGGACGCGGCCGAGCAGGATCAAGCCTTCGACGAGGTGATGGCGCGCTCTGCCAGGCTCTATGAGGCCCTCTACGCCGAGTTCGGCGACCGGGCCTGCTACGCGGTGTCGCTGGCTTATCGGATCCGCTACTCGATGCAGCTCAACGCCCGCGCCGCGATGCACATGCTGGAATTGCGCACCACGCCGCAAGGCCATCCCGCGTACCGGCGAGTGTGCCAGAAGATGCACAGACTGATCGCCGAGCAGGCAGGACACGCCGCAGTGGCGGAGATGATGTCGTTCGTGGATCACGACGACGACTCCGCGCTGGGGCGCCTCGACGCCGAGCGACGAGCGGCACGGCTTCGTTCGGTGCGGTCGCATCCCGCCGAGGCGGTCAGCGCCCACAGTCCGCCGTCGACTGTCAGAGAGTGAAGCGGCTCAGAGTCGATCGCCGCCGGCCGCGGCGCCTCTCGACACTCGACATTCGACACTCGGCGCGCTTTCGGGCGTGTTCTGACGCTTGTCAGCTCAGGGCCTGCCGGTAGGCGGCGATCGTGCGGAGGCGCGCCTCGGCGTGATCCACTATCGGCGCCGGATACGTGCTTCCCAACACGACGCCGGCCGCAGCGAGATCCAGCGGCTTCGCCTGCCATGGAGCATGGATGTCACGACTGTGGAGAGCGGCCAACTCGGGCAGCCAAAGCCGCAAATACCGTCCATCAGGATCGAAACGCCGGCTTTGGGTGACCGGGTTGAAGACACGGAAGTAGGGCGCCGCGTCCGGCCCGGTGCCCGCCACCCACTGCCAGTTCCCGCAGTTCTGGGCAATCTCGCCGTCGATGAGCATCCGACGGAACCAGCGCTCGCCGCGCCGCCAGTCCACAAGCAGATCCTTGACCAGGAATGAGGCCGCGACCATGCGCAGACGGTTGTGCATCCACCCGCAGGACGCCAACTGGCGCATGGCGGCGTCCACTATCGGATAACCGGTGCGGCCGTCCCTCCAGGCGGCGAACTCGGTGTCGGCCGCCGAGCCTGATCGCCACGCGATCCGGTCGTATTCGCTTCGGAGGCTCACACGGTCGATTTCGGGATGCTCGGCGGTGAGATGGGCGTACCAGTCGCGCCACGCCAGCTGACGCACGAAACCCGAACGCCCGGGTGTGGCGGCGCCCACGGCGACTGCCAGATGACGCGGCGAGAGCAGACCGAAACGCAAAGCGGCGGACAGCTCGGAAGTGCCGGCTGCGGCCGGCGAGTCGCGGTTCTCCAGATAGTCGTCGACGCGGCGGCCCCATGACTCCAGGCGCTCCAGGGCGTCGTGCTCGCTCCACGGGCGTGACGCTTGCAGTCCCGAAGCAGCCAGGGCGCCGGCCAGCGTGCTCTCCGCGGGCGGGGCGATCAGCCGGGCAGTCCCCGGCTCGGACGCGTCAGGCAGCGGCAGCCGCGCCCAAGTCTTGTAGAAGGGTGTGAACACTCTCGACAATCTGCCGGCGGAGGTGAGCACACTGCCCGGGGGATGCACCAAGGTCCCCCAATGGGCCGCAAGCGGCGACCCGATCGCTTCGGCCACCCGCCGGTCTCTGGATACCGAGCATCTGGTGACGTCGGCGTTGACGGTCACCCGCCGCGCACCGATCCGTGCCATCACTCGCTGAACAACTCGAGCGGGGTCGCCGACCTCCACCCACAGCCCGGCGCCGGAGTCGCGCAGCGATCTGTCCAGCCCCGCCAGAGCCCCCAGATAGGCCTGAAGTCGCCAAGGCCCCGCAGCTTGTAGCAACGCAGGCTGAAGCACGACGAGAGCCGCGGCCTCTCCGCCGGAAGCGGCGTCCGCCCACGCCGGATTGTCCAAGAGCCGCAGGTCGCGGCGGAACCACGCCAAATTCACTGATCGCACAGGCATCGACCCTAGACCGCCGCTGCGCCAGAGCGCGAGCGCGTCGCTACCCCGCAGACCCCTCCAGCGGGCGGCTGCGTCGCAGTTCCATCGCAAAGAGCCGATCAGTGTCTATAGTCCGCCCCCTATGGAGCGGTCATTGACATTGCGGGTGGCGCCATGAGCAAAAAAACTCCTCTGAAGGAGGAATTCATCGAAGGCGACGACGATGAGGACTTCGACGACGGCGAGTTCGACGAGGACTTCGACGAGGACGCCACGGACTTCGAAGGCGACGACGACCTCGACGATGATCTCGATGACGACCTCGATGGTGACCTCGATGACGATCTTGACGACGGTGATGATTCCGACGACGACTCTGAGGACGAGGACGACGACGACGTGCCTGCGCCGTCGGAGGACGACGACGAAGACGAAGTGCATCCCAGCGACGTTGAAGCGGACCTCGAGGCGATACTCCGGGATCGCATGGCTGCCGGCGAAGACGAAGAAGACGACGATGACGCGGCGCCGGTCGAGGCGAAATCCGCGTCCACAGTCGCGCCGCCCCGCTCCGACGAGTGGACCTGCGGACAGTGCTTCCTGATCGTGAGCGTCTCGCAGTTCGGTTCCCGTACCGACCCGGTGTGCCCCTCAGGCGAGGACCCTTGCGAGTCGATCACCGAGATCCTGCGAGGCTGAGCGCGGCCTTCGCCTCGATCGACGAACGCCGCGCCCGTCGCAGTGATGCGAAAGACCTCGAACCCGACAGCCATCGGCTGTGACAGGCCGTGACCGCCATAGCTGAAGCGGCCCGTCCGGCGACCGCCGGTGACGCCGTTGTTCTGTCTGAAATGGCCGCGCTGGCCTCAGCGGAACTGGCGGTGCAGCGCGGCGGGGCAGTGTGGTCGCGGCTGGAGGCGCGTCCAGACCCCCAGCACGAGAGCCTGGCTCGCGATCTCGCCGATGACGAGTCCTTGGTCGTGGTCGGCACCATCGACACCGCGGTGGTCGGCTATGGCGCAGTCCGCTTGGTGAAGCTGCACGACAGCACAACGCTGGGGCGCATCAGCGACATCTATGTGATGCCCGATGCTCGTGGCGTGGGAGTGGGCGAAGCAATGATGGAGCTGCTGCTGGCTTGGGCGCAAACACGAGGCTGCATCGGCGTGGACAGCCTGGCACTGCCCGGAGACCGCCACACCAAGAATTTCTTCGAGACCCACGGTCTGGTGGCTCGTGCCATCATCACGCACCGCGCGCTGACATCGCAGCAACCGCAGCGGGGCAGCGGCGAAGAGAGTTAAGCGGTCTCCGCCGACTCAGGAGCTGCAGCTTCGACAGCGACAGGATCGGAAGCGGGGGCAGGAGCAGGTTCAGGAGGCTCGTCAGCGGGAGGGGCGGGGACAGGCTTGGCTCGGGTTCGGGTCTCGTCCGGCGCTTGGGCTGCGACACCGAACAGCGCTGCTATCTGAGGCACACGCGGCGCCAGCCGCCGTACCTCGGCGAGCAGTTCCTCGTTCGGCTTCTCGGGGACGCCGGCCGGGGTCACTTGGGTGCGGACAGGGGAGAAGGACACGGCGTCCATCACGGTCGCCCAACGCTGCTGGTTGGTGTCGGCGCTCAAATCCGACGCAGCCAGAGCAGCAAGCCGCTCGGCCATGTCCACCGGAAGCGGTGTTCCGGCTTTGGGGGGCCATGAACTCAGTCGCAGAGCGCGGATGGTGCGCCCCTCGCCGATGGTCGACGCAAGCTCAGCGAGCCAGTTGCTTTGATCGGCCTCGAGGCGTTCATTGAAACCCTTCTTGAGGTTCTCAGCCAGGGCGCGGGTCTCGTCGGTGCGGGCCGCACGGTCAGCCGCGGCGACCACCGAGCGAATCTCGCGCAGGTCGATCTTGTCGATTCCCGCGAGGGCCGCCTCGGCGCGGTCGCGCCATTCGGCGGCCTTCAACACGGGAGTGAGCCGCTCGGCGAGCGCCAGAATCGGGTCGGCTTTGATCCGGGGCAGATCAGCGTCGACTGCTTTGGCGTTCATGCGCTCGATGGAGTGGCGCACACCGGGCACACCGCCGTTCAGCACCTCGCGGGCCAGTGGCTGCTGATCGTCCGGGAGTGCCTCCAACGCGGCTCGGCGGTGGACTCTCCTGGCTTTGAGGCTTGAGCCCCGCGGGCGCGCCGAGCGTTTGGGGCGCTCCGAACGATGTTGATCTTTGTGGTCGCGGCGTTCACCTCGACCCTTCGAGCCGCGTTCGCTGCCGGCGTCGCGAGCCCTGCGTTCGCCGCCCCGGCCGGAGTCTCTGCCGGGCTTGCGGCGGTCCCGCCGGTCGCCGCGGTCGCGGCCTCTCGGGCCGCGCGGCCTGTCGCCGTCGACAGCAGCGTCGTCGGAGGGCGCCCGGTCGCGCCTGTTGCGCTTCTTGCGGCCGCGCTCGCGACGCTCGTCGTAGTCGGCGGAGTCGTCGTCGGTGAAGCGGCGGTTCTTGCGATCCCCGCGGCGGGTCTTGGGCGCCAGTGTGGTGGTGACCGCGGGCGCGCTCGCCCTTTGGATCAGTTCCAAGCGGTCGGTCGGCTCGGCGCGCGTTTTTGGTCGCATCACTGAAATGATCTCCAGGCCGTCGAGCCCGCCTTCGGCCTCGGCTCGCAGCACGCTGCCGACAGCGGCCGAGTCCGGCAGCAGCTCGGAACGGACTTCGCCTTTGGGCTGCCGAGCGCCGGCGGCGCGCCAAGTCCACGTGTGCTCGTCGCGCTGGCTCGTGAGTTCGATGTCTAGTCGCCTGGACACGGCACACAACGCTACACGGTCAGAGGGCGCTGCTCGCCCCGAGCCTGCATCCATGCCAGGACTCCATGCCGGGACCGCTCAGAGCCAGCTCTCCCCCTGAACGCCGGAAAGCTGCATTATGTAAAGTTATATCTGTGTCGGGCTTGTGTCGTCAAACGTCCCCGAGCCGGCTTGTTCGGCTGCCCGGCTTTGTGCCTGCACCACCGAGAGGATCCGAGCGGCTATCGTGACAAGCACCGACGGCATGATTGAACCCGTGAAACTAGACCCGTGAAACTAGACCGGTGAAATTAGACCCGTGAAACTAAATCGTGTCACCAGAGTGGCCCGCAGTCTTTGCAAAGCAGCCTCGCAGTAGTCGTCAGCGCCCGGGTCGTCGGCTGATCCTTGGAGTGCTCAATGTGTCTCATCCGACTTTTTGCCACATGCAAGAACCTCCGATGGCGCTGACCCGCGGGAGGCTGCTCGTGGCTTCGCCTTCCTTGTCGGATCCCAACTTCTGTCAGTCGGTGCTGTTGATGCTCGAGCACACCAGCGAAGGCGCTCTGGGCGTGATCCTCAACCGTCCCAGCGAATTGGCTGTCGGCAGCGTCATCGACGACTGGGCGGATGCGGTGAGCACGCCGCGTGTCATGTTCGTGGGCGGCCCGGTCAGCCCGTCGTCTCTCATAGCGCTGGCTTCGGTGGCGCTCGACGAAGCCGACGAGCACTGGTCGCAGATCATGGGGCGGATCGGCACCGTCGACCTCGAGCAGAGCCCGGCTGACGTCGGCGGCCTCGACGAGGTCCGCCTCTTCGCCGGTTACGCGGCCTGGGCGCCGGGGCAGCTCGAAGCCGAGCTGGCCGATGAAGCCTGGTTCGTGCTGGACTTCGAGGGCGCCGACCCGTTCTCGGGCGATCCTCAGGAACTGTGGTGGCAGGTCTTCGCCCGCCAGCGAGGGGATCTGCGGCGCCTGCGCTTCTATCCTCGCAACTCTTCCGACAACTGACGGTTCCGCTCCGGCGCCTCAGAACTCAAGCGCCGATGACGCCGGCTTGACGCCCGTCGATCTCGCCGAAGAATTGCGCCGCCGCCTGCTGCACTCCGCTGGACCATGTCGGGTAAGCATGCGACGCCTGCGCGAGACGGCCCGCGAAAACGTCGGCGCGCATGGCCAGCACCACCTCTGCGATCATCTCGCCGGCACGGGGCGCCACGATGGTCGCTCCCAGTATCCGACCGCCGCCGGTGTTGCGCAGCCAGCGCCGCGGGCCGGCCACGATGGAGATGAAACCGTCAGTGCGCTGCTCCATCAAAGCGCGGTCCACTTCCGTCAGCGGAAGATAAGCCGCACGGCTTCCGGCCGGGGCCGCGGATCTGTGGACTCCGACTGATGCCACCTCAGGCACGGTGAACACCACCCGCGGTGTGACCGCGGCATGGAAGCGGCCCGCGACCGGGCGGCCCAAAGCGTTGCCTGCGGCGATCCTTCCCATCTCGTCGGCAGCGTGCGAGAGCATGGCTCGCCCGGTGACGTCACCGGCCGCGTAGACGCCGCGCAGCGACGTCATCATCCGGTCGTCGGTGATGACGCCCCCCTGATCGTCGACCTTGACGCCGAGCTCTTCGAGGCCCAGGCCTTCGCTGCGAGGCGCCCGTCCGACGGCCACAAGCAGCTTGTCGCAGGCGACGGCGCCGCCCGGGTCGTCCCGGTCGCCCTGCGCTGTCTGATCGCTGCTGCGGGTCAGCACCGAGACCGCTCCTTCCGGCGCCGCCTCACCCGAGGTCGCCGGAGCGGCCCCGGCCGCGGCGCTGACGCCCGCGACCCGGGTCGATGTCAGCACCTCGACCGACAGGCTTTCGAGGGCGCCGCGGATCACGGCGGACGCTTCCGGGTCGGCGTCGGGCAGTATCCGGCTCTGCGACTCCAGGAGAGCGACTTTCGTGCCGGCTGAAGCGAAGGCGTGGGCCATTTCGCAGCCTGTGGCGCCGCCGCCGACGATGCACAGCCTGTCGGGCGCTTCGGTCAAGTCGAAGACGTCCTCGCTGCTCAGCGGTCGGGACTGCTCCAAGCCCGGGACCGCCGGCACGGCAGGCCGGGATCCGGTGGCGATCACTGTCCGCGGCGAACTGACACGGCGCTCGCCGACTGCCACCGTGTCGTGGGTGACCAGCCGGGCGCGGCCTTCGATGACGGTCGCTCCGGCTGCGCGCAGCACCTCGACCGACTCGCTCGCGGCGACGCGCGCGACCGTCGAGCGCGCCCGGGCGGCGGCCGCGCCGAAGCCGAGACCGTCGTTCAATGCCGCCAGCAGCGTCTTGGAGGGCACGCAGCCGGTGAAGGTGCAATCGCCTCCCGGCGGCGAATCGGTGATCAGAGCCACGTCGGCGCCGGCCCGCAGCGCTGCTCGCAGCGCGCCCAGACCGGCGGCGCCGCCGCCGATCACGATCAGATCGTGGTCCATCGCCGCCGCGGCGCGCACTCGCGCCGACGGTCAGTCCAGAGCCGCACGGAAGGCGGACACCAGCTCGGCCACGCCGTCGGGTCCGGCGCCTTCCAACATGCGCTGCACCACCGCGGAGCCCACCACCGCCCCGTCAGCGACTCGGCACACCGCCGCGGCCTGCTCGGGCGTGCCGACCCCCACCCCCACCAGCACGGGGCGGTCCGTCATCTCCTTGAGCCTTGCCGCGGCGCGTGTGGCGCTGTCGGCCAGCTGCGAGCGCACTCCGGTCACGCCCAGCAGCCCCACGCCGTAGACGAAGCCCCGTGAACGCTCGCAGACGAGCCGCAGCCGCTCGCAAGACGCCGTGGGCGAGGCCAGAAGCACGGTCTCCACCCCGGCGGCGCAGGCGTGACCCGCCCACTCCCCCACTTCCTCCAGCGGCAGATCCGCCAGGATGCATCCGCTGACCCCGGCGTCGGCCAGAGACGAGGCGAAACGCTCATAACCCATGTGATGCGCAATGTTGGCGTAGGTCATCACCGCGACGGGCACGCCGATTTCGGCTGCGGCGCCGCGCAGGGCGCTGAGGATGCTCTGCGGCGTGGCGCCCTGAGCGAGGGCTTCCTCATTGGCCCGCTGAATGGTGGCGCCGTCCATCACCGGATCCGAGAACGGCACTCCCACTTCGACCGCGTCGGCGCCTGCCGCAGCCGCCGCGCTGATCGTCTGCAGCCAGTCGTCGCCGAGCCCGCCGGTGACGTAGGGCACCAGGCATTTGCCGCCCGAGTCGCGCCGTCGCCTGAGAGCAGTCTCGAGCTTGCCGCCGCCTGCGGGTTCGGTGATCACCCGAGCAGTCCCATCATCTGGGCGACGTCCTTGTCGCCTCGGCCGCTCAAGTTCAACAAGACGGTGAGCCCTTGCAGCTCCGATCTCGCCCGCGACACCCAGGCCAGCGCATGGGCGCATTCCAGCGCGCAGATGATGCCCTCAGTGCGTGCCAGCAGAGCGAACGCCTCGACCACCTCGTCGTCGCTCACCTGCTTGTAGACGGCGCGACCGGTGGCGGCCAGATGCGAATGCTCGGGGCCCACACCCGGATAATCGAGACCTGCCGAAATCGATTCGGCTTCCTGCACCTGACCCCACTCGTCTTGCAGCAGATACGACCTCGAGCCGTGAACGATGCCGGGCGTCCCCCGGCCGACCGCGGCCCCGCCGGCCGGCTCCACTCCCACCAGCTCGGCGGACGTGTCCACGAAGCCGGTGAAGATCCCGGCGGCGTTGGAGCCGCCGCCCACAGAAGCCACGACCACGTCCGGCACGCCTCCGTCGAGCATCTCGGCGCACTGGCGCCGCGCCTCGTCGCCGATCACCCGCTGGAACTCGCGCACCATCCACGGGTACGGGTGCGGTCCCATCACCGAGCCCAGGCAGTAATGACTGGACTCCGAGACCGCCACCCAGTGGCGCATCGCTTCGTTGACCGCGTCTTTGAGAGTGCCCGAGCCGGTCTCCGCGGCGCGCACTTCGGCGCCGAGCAGGCGCATGCGGAACACGTTCAGCTCTTGGCGGGCCATGTCGACCGCGCCCATGTAGACGACGCAGTCCATGCCGAACAGCGCGGCCGCCGTCGCCGTGGCCACGCCGTGCTGACCGGCGCCGGTCTCGGCCACCAGGCTGTTCTTGCCCATGCGGCGCGCCAGCAGCGACTGACCGAGCACGTTGTTGATCTTGTGGCTGCCGGTGTGGTTGAGGTCCTCGCGTTTCAAAAGCACGCGAACTCCCAGCTCATGCGACAGGTTCAGGCATTCGCTGAGCGGGGAGGGCCGGCCCGCGTAGTCGGCCAGAAGACCTCCGAGCTCGTCTCGGAAGGCTTGATCACTCCAGGCGCTGCGGAAAGCACGGTCGAGTTCCTGGCATGGGCCGACGAGGGTCTCGGGCACGTAGGCGCCCCCGAACTCGCCGAAACGCCCCGAAGCGCTGGGCTCGCCCATCAAACCTGCGGGATCGCGGGCGCCTGCCGCTGCCGGCGAGGTTCCGGTCATTCGTCGAGCGACCAGTCGTAGAGCCCGGGCCCGGACGCAGGCCCGCGCACCGCGTCGGCGTCGCGCGCCCGCTCTCGCGCGGTGGTCTCGCCTGCCGACTTCGCCGCCTCCAAGAAAGCCCGCAGCGCAGTCGGGTCCTTGCGGCCCGGCTTGCTCTCCACGCCGCTGGACACGTCCACGCCCCAGGGCCGAACCCGCCGGATCGCCGCGGCCACATTCGCGGCGTTGAGGCCTCCGGCCAGCAGCAGACGCCGCCCGCCCAGCGGCGCCCCCTCGGCCAGAGACCAGTCGAACACTTCGCCCGAGCCGGGCTGCAAGCCGTCGAGCAGGACTATGTGGGCGCCGTAGTCCTCCAGACGCTCGAGGCCGTCATGGCCCGCCGGGAAGGCTTTCACGGTGACCGGAACCCTGGCGGCCACCCAGGCGACGTCCTCGGGCTTCTCGTGGCCGTGAAGCTGCGCCGCGCCCAGACGAGCCTTGGAGGTGATCTCCACCACCCTCTCGGGAAGCTCGTTGCGGAACACGCCCACGCTCAACACGTCGCTGGGCAGCCGGTTGGCGATCTCGCGGGCGCGGTCCGGGGGCATCTGCCGCGGCGACGGAGCGAAAACGAAGCCGACGGCGTCGGCGCCCAGCGCCACCGCCAGCAGCGCGTCGTCCTCGTTGGTGACTCCGCAGATCTTGACGAACACGCTTCGACGCTAGTTGCCCGACGCGATCAGGGCACGCACCGCCCCGGCCGGATCCTCGCAGCGCACCAGCGACTCCCCCACCAGCACGGCGTCATAACCGGCGTCGCTGAGACGGGCCGCGTCAGCGGGTCCGGCTATGCCCGACTCCCCGACCGAGACGACGCCGTCGGGTATCGCCTGCGCCAGCCGCGCGGCGCGATCCTGATCCACCTCGAAGGTCAGCAGGTCGCGCTGGTTCACACCGACGAGTTCGGCGCCCGCCTGCAACGCCCGACGCAGCTCGGCTTCGTCGTGAACCTCCACCAGGGCGTCCAGGCCGAGGTCTTGCGCCAGAGCGCAGAAACGCCGCAGCTCGGCGTCGTCGAGTGCGGCCACGATCAAAAGCACGCAGTCGGCGCCCATGATGCGAGCGTCGGCCACGTCGCGCTCGTCCACTGTGAAGTCTTTGCGCAAAACGGGCAGATCGACGGCTTCGCGGGCTGCTCTCAGGTCGGCGACCGAACCTCCGAACCACTCGCTGTCGGTCAGCACCGAGAGGCAGGCCGCGCCGCCGCGGCGGTAGTGCCGAGCCAGGCTCGCCGGATCGAGGTCGGGCCTCAGATCGCCTTTCGACGGGGAGCGCCGCTTGATCTCAGCCACGACCGCGACACTCGGCGTATCGATCAGCCGGGCACGGAAGCCGCGTGTCGGCTCGCAGCGCCGCGCCTGCTCGACCAGGTCGACGACGCTGCGCCTGTCGGCTCTGGCAGCTCGGCGATGCTGAGCGACGATCCCGGCGAGATAGCCGCCCGCGGGGGCCGTGCTCATGTCGGGCGTTGCCGGCGGTGCCGCACTTTGCTGCGGATCAGCACCGCGAACGGCGACAGGGCGAACATCATCGCCGCCACAAGCAGCAGCAGCACCCCGAAACGCACCAGCACGAACGCTGCGGTCATCACCCCGACGATCACCCCGAAAACCCCGGTCACGAACGCCAGAGGCATTCCCAGGGCCAGCCAGGCGGGCAACTCGGCCGGGGTGAGCGCGCTGTCGTCGCCCACGAAGCTGTCGCCGGCCGCGTGGTCGAAGACGTCGCCTCCGGCGTGTCTGCCGTTCGGGTTCGGGTGCGGGGCCGCGGACGCGCCGGTTGCGGCGGTCCGCCGGTTCGAGGGCGGATCAAGCCGCTCGGCTCGCAGCCTGCGGTCTACCGCAGCCCGCGACTCGGCGTCGGAGAGCATCTCCCAGGCCTGGTTTATGCGGCGCATCTCCTCAGCAGCGGCGGGCGCGCCGCCGCGCAGGTCGGGATGCGAACTCCGAGCCCGTGCCACATAGGCCTGCCTGATCTGCTCGCTCGAAGCATGGCGGGCCACTCCCAGCACCGCATAAGGGTCCACGCCGTCATCCTAGGCAGCGCAGCGGGCGTGCAGCGTGGCGTCAGCCGCCGCCCAGCGGCTTGCGCCGAGCATTCGCCTGGTCGCCGCGTGCTGGTCTCGCCGCCGTTGCGTGCGCTCGACGCGCCGCCGGCGTGGGCATGACCGCGGCAGGCGCGCCGGCTACTTCGGCTTCGGCGGGGACGACGACTCGGCGATGCACGGCCGCCAGCGCCACCGTCACGCCAAGGTCGGGGTCCGGGGCCGACGAGGTGATCTCCCCCACCGCTTCTCCGCCGACTTCGACCGTCGTTGCGGCGGGCGGCGCGGTGTCGTCTTGTATCTCCAACAGCCGCAACGGCCGCGGCACGTTGCCGCCGCGGCTGTCGATGCGAGCGATCAGTTCCTGCCCCGTGTAGCACCCCTTCGTGAAGCTCACCGACGCTTCCACCAGGCCGCCGACCTCGGCCGGGATGGTCCGCTCGGTGATCTCGCGGCCCAGGCGAGGCCAGCCCGCACGGATGCGAGCCGCCTCGAACCGCTGCGGCGCGGACGGCAGCGTCCCCGCAGGCGCGGCCAGTCCGGGGCCCAGCAGATCCACACCGCGCCACTCGGGCCAGTCGACCTCGGCGCGCACTTCGGCCGCGGCTTCGGCAACAGCGGCCTCCGCAGCGTCGTCAGCCGTGTCGCCGATGCCGCGCACGGCCAGCATCCGCCAGCCTGACAACACCTCGAAGGCCGCGTCGGTTCTCAAACGAAAACGCTCCAAGCGGGCCACGACCGCGGCGCCGTAGCCGGCGTCCACATCGATCAGGAAAACGTCAGCGAGGCTGCGGGTGATCCTGAACCAGGCGTCGATCCTGCCTTGGGGCGTCAGCAGCAGCGACCACGCCGAGGCGCCGTCCGCCAGCGACTCGACGTCCTGGGAGATCTGGCCCTGCAAGAAGCCGGCGGCGTCGCTGCCGGTGACGCGCACCACGTCACGCCCGAGCAGAGCGGTCAAGCAACCGCTGGTCATCGCTGCACGGCTCGCTCTGTCAGACCTTGCCGGATCCGTGTCGGCGGGCTCTGGTCATGCGCCGCGCCGCGGGCACGGCCGCGAGCAGAGCGCGAGCCTTGTTGACGCATTCGGCGTGCTCGTCGGCGGGCGCCGAGTCGGCCACGATGCCCGCCCCGGCCTGCACCGACGCCCGCCCGTCGCGCACCACCATGGTGCGAATGGCGATGGCGGTGTCGATGTTGCCCGAGAAGTCGATGTAGCCGACCACCCCCGCATAAATCCCGCGTTTGGCCGGTTCCAGCGCGTCGATTATCTCCATGGCGCGCACTTTGGGCGCGCCCGAGACGGTTCCGGCCGGAAGAGTCGCTCGCAGCACGTCGACCGCGGACGCCGTCGCAGCCATCTCGCCGGACACTTGAGACGTGAGATGCATCACATGACTGTAACGCTCGACAGTCATGCTCTCGTCGAGGTTGAGAGTTCCGAACTCGATGACCCTGCCGATGTCGTTGCGCGCCAAGTCGACGAGCATGACGTGCTCGGCGAGCTCTTTGGGATGCTCCGCCAACTCCGCCGCCAAGAAACGATCCTCGGCTTCGGTGGCGCCGCGGCGCCTGGTTCCCGCTATCGGACGGCTGATGACCCTGCCGTCGAGCAGTTTCACCATCGGTTCAGGCGAACTGCCCGCCACCTCGAGGCCGTCGTGGCGCAGGAAATACATGTACGGGCTCGGGTTGATCTGCCGCAGCACCCGATAGACGTCGAAAGCCTCGGCGTCGAGTTCGAAGTCGAAACGCTGCGACAGCACCACCTGGAAGGCGTCCCCGGCGAAGATGTGCTCCCGCACCGCCTCCACGGCTCGCGCGTAGTGTTCCGGGCTCATGGTCGAGACCGTCTCGGGCAGGTCCGTGTCGAGCTCGGCGCCTTCCCGTCCGGCGTCGCTGACAGGATCAGGCGGCGGCATCAGAGGCTCATCGAGCGACTTGGCGCCGTCGGCCGCCAGCGCGTCGACTCTCAGCACCGCTTCGAAGTAGAGGCGCTCGACAAGTCTGTCGTCGGCGCCGGACGGTATCTGCACGTTGCAGATCAGGGTGACCCGCTGACGCCAATGGTCATAGACCGCCAGCTCGCCGATCAGCGACATCACCGCGTCGGCGAGACCCGAGTCGTCCGGCGGAGCGTCGGGCAGGTGCTCGACCTCGCGCACCACGTCATACCCCAGATAACCGATCAGGCCTCCGTGCAGCGGCGGCAGGCCCTCGATCGACGGCGCCCGGCAGTGCTCCAGCAGCACCTCCAACGCGGCGAGCATGCCGCGGTCGCGAGGGATGTCGACACCGATCTGCCCGGCCGCCTCCACATTGGGCCCGCGGGCCACCAGAGTGGCGATGGGGTTGCGGCCTATGAACGACCAGCGGCTCCAGCGCTCGGAATGCTCCACCGATTCCAGGAGGAAGCCGTCGCCGTCGCCGACCACACGAGCGAAAGCCGCCACCGGCGTGGTCAGATCGGCCAGCAGCTCACGCCATACCGGCACCACGCGGTAGCGGCGGGCCAGTTCGCGGAACTCTTCGAGACTGGGCTGATGCGGGCCGGGGCCGTGCATTCTGGGCTGCGCCATCTCCGGGCCTGCCAGGTCAGTGCTCGGCGGCCGAAGAGTCGAACGACCGGAAGAAGCACGAGTAGGCGCCTGTGTGGCAGGCGCCGCCGCCGTCCTGGTCCACCACGAAAAGCAGCGTGTCGCCGTCGCAGTCGTAGTAGGCCTCACGCAGCCACTGACGCTCGCCGGAGGTCTCGCCTTTGCGCCACACCTCCTGGCGCGAACGGCTCCAGAACACGGTCCGGCCCTCAGCCAGCGTCAAAGCCAGGGTCTCGGCGTTCATCCACGCCATCATCAGCACTTCTTTGGTGGAGGCGTCCTGCACGATGGCGGGCACCAGCCCGGCGCTGTCGTACTTGACGGCTGCGAGCGCTTCGGCAGCGTCGTCGAAAGCTGTTCCGGGCACGCCCCCAGCCTAATGAGCGAGGCCCGTCTCTGACCCGGACCGTCCACGCAGGCGACTGCGGGCCTGTCGGGGCGCGCCTCGCGCGAGTTGCTGTACCGTTGCCGCCTGTGACCACTGGCGAATCCTCTCCCAGCGCGGCCGCCGACGCTTTTGCCGAATCCTCTGGCGGCTCTCGCAGACAGGCGGCAGCCGAAGCCCACGACGACGACCGGCTGCCGGTCAAGATGCTCAACGACCGGATCCTGGTGGCGGTCGGCGAAGCCGAAGGCGAGCGACGCTCCACCGGAGGGATACTCATCCCGGCGACCGCGCAGGTCGGCAAGCGTCTCACCTGGGCGGAGGTGGTGGCGACAGGGCCGAACGTCCGCAACATGGAGAAGGGCGACCGGGTGCTGTTCAACCCGGAGGATCGTTACGAGGTGGAGGTGCGGGGACGCGACTACATCATCTTGCGCGAACGCGACATCCACGCCGTGGCCGCGGAACGCCTCGACAAGGGCAGCACCGGCCTCTACTTGTAGCGCCAACCTGCTGCCCGACGCGGCGAGACGCGCCTTGCCTGCGTGTCCACGCGGCCCGGCCGGTCCTCAGCGAAGGCGCCCCGCCAGATCGAGCAGCCATCTGCGGTATTCGAGCAGCGCGAGGTCGGCGCCTTTGACGAACATCTCGTCCGGGAGCTTCAACGGGACCTGAGCGGGAGTCTGCGATTCGACGATCGGGCGATCCTGGTCGGTCACCAGCTGCGCGAAAGCCATGAAATCCTCGTCGTGGCCGTGCCCGTAGTTGCGGCCCTGGTATGTGAAGCACCGGGTACGCTCGGGGCCGACGGGCGCCAGGCAGACCCACAGCACGTAGTCCTCGGTCTCGCCTGCGCTGCTGTTGAGCTGCATGGCGTTGGGGATGAAGACCCGGTAGCGCTTCATGGCGCCGTAGACAGACTCGTCGGCGATGTCAGCTGTCGGAGAGTTCTTGACGTTGTCGGTGAACTCCGGGAACGGCCCGGCCACGAACCTCAATTCGCCGCCTGTGCGTTCCACGGCGTAGTCCTCCACGCGGGGGCGGCTGCTGTCGCCCAGTATCCCGTCATGCACCCACGGAAAATGGGAGAAGTCGAAGTAGTTCTCAAGCCGTCGAGCCATCGAACAGTCCCACTCGTAGACGTCGAGATGCAGGAACTGATAACTGGGATCATCGAACTCCGGCACCGAAGGCGGCGGGTGGATCGGATCGCCCAGACAAGTGTGAACCAGCCCGCTCACCTCGCAGGTCGGGTAGCTGCCGAGCTTCACGGTGATGTGCTGAGCGAGCTCGTCTCGCGCCGGTATGCCGCGAACTGAGCCGGAGGCGTCGTAAGTCCAGCCGTGGTAAGGGCAGCGCAGGCAATCACCGACGACCCGGCCCAGCGACAGCGCAGCCCCTCTGTGCAGGCACTGGTCGTCGAACACGACGGGCTCGCCGCCGAGGCGGACGACTGTCAGCTTCTTGCCGCAGAGAACGAAGCTTTGAGGTTGATCGGTCAGTTCGTCGGAGTAGGCCACCGGATACCAGAACTTGTCCCGCAAGGACTCATAGATGCGGTCCTCTGTCTCGGCGTCCACGTGGTCGACCCGGTCGCCGGCCCGGCTCACTCGGCGTCTCCGTCGCCTCGGCGGGCGCCTTTCACCGCAGGCCGTCCAGTGCCGCGAGCCGCGGAGTCCCGGCGGGCGAAGACGCGCGGCCCGGATCTCACCAGAAACCGTGATGAGACTGCAGCGCCTCCTCTATGAGATGGGGGCCGCTCACCTCTATGCGACGCTGCCCGCTGGACAGCACAGCCCTGCAGCCGACGCCGGTCATGGTGGCGTTCTCGTCGCGGTCGCCGGAGTCGAAAGGCATCAGATCCGTCTCGTTCATGCCGTAGACCACACGGTTGACTCCGGTCCAGTACATGGCGCCGGCGCACATGGCGCACGGCTCGCAGCTCGAGTAGAAGGTGCCGCCGGCGATCTGCTCGGCGGTGAGGGTCAAGCCCATCTCGCGGGCCAGGTTCGTCTCGGCGTGACCGATGAGGTCGCCGGTCGTGACGACCGAGTTCTCGGCTTCCAGGAGAACTTCGCCGGAAGCATCGGCGAAGAGCGCTCCGAACGGATGGTTGCCGTTGGCTCGCGAGCGCTTCGAGACTGCGATCGCCCGCCGGAGAAGCCGCGTCTCCTGCTCGTTCAACGACGACACCGGCGACCCGCTCAAGCTCGTCTTTCGGGCGTCGTCGCGATCTCGCCCTCTGCGATTCTGAACAGCCAGCGCCGGTACTCGACAGTGCCCGCGTCAGCTCCCTTGACGTGCATCTCCGCGGTCAAGTCGACCGGCAGTTCCTCGGGTCGCTGCGACTCGACGATCGGCTGGTCCTGGCCCAGAATCACGTACTGCATGTCGTGGAACTCTTGATCGCGGTCGAGGGCGTAGTTGCGTCCGACGAAGGTGAAGCACCGGGTTCTGCGACGGTTGACGGGCGCCACCGCCACATAGAGCACGAAATCCTCGGTCACCCCGGCGGAACTGTTGAGCTTCATGGCGTTGGGCATGTAAACCCGGTAGCGCTTCCAAGCTTCGTAGGTCAAGCCTTCGTGGTTGACGGCCGAGTTCTTGACGTTGTCGGTGTACTCGATGAAAGGCCCGGCGGTGATCCGCAGCTCCGAACCGTGTCGCGACACTTCGTAGTCGGCGATCTCGGCTTCGTCGCGGTCGCCGAGGATGCCGTGATGCACATGGGCAAAATGCGAGAAGTCGAAATAGTTCTCCAGGCGCCGTGCCACCGAGCAGTCCCACTCGTAGGGATCGAAGCGCAGGAACCGATAAGAGGGATCGTCCAGTTCGGGGCATTCGGCCGGAGAGAACAGCGGCGTCTCGCCCGAGAAGCAAGTCCAGACAAGACCGCCTGCCTCGACGGTCGGGTAGGTCGGGAGTCGGGCCGTCAGTTTGCCGTTCAGCTCGGGACGAGCCGGGATGTCGATCACTGTTCCCTCGGCGTCATAGGCCCAGCCGTGGTAGGCGCAGCGCAGATGACAACCGTCGATGCGCCCCAGAGACAGCGCCGAGCCTCGGTGCCGGCAGACGTCGCTGAAGACCTGTGCCTTGCCGTCGAGGCGAGCCACCGCCAGACGCGTGTCGAACAAAGTGACCTGATGGGGTGAGTCGGTCAGGTCTTCGGAGAAGGCCACCGGCTGCCAGAAACGCTTCAGCTGCTCATAAAGCCGTTCTTCGCCGCTGCGGTCGAGCTGAGTGTCGCCCTGCTGAGACTCGACGGCTTCGGCGGCGGCGGGATCATGCGTCATAGTCATGGCGCAGTCACGGCGACTTCTCTGTCACTTTGATGGCTGACACCGGGCAGCAGGCCTCGGCGTTGCGGGCTTTGTCCGCCAGCTCGGGCGTCAACGAAGGCTGCAGTACCTCGAGCCTGAGGCCGTCGTCGTCGATGTCGAATATCTCCGGCGCCAGCGACGCGCACATCCCCGAGACGATGCAGACGTCGTGATCCACCTCCACTATCGCTTCAGCCATAGTCGGATCCTCCGCGTCGGCGACTGAGATTCCAGGCCTCAGTCACTGCAGCCACGATGTTATGGTAGCCGGTGCATCGGCAGAGGTTGCCCGACAGCAACTCGACGACTTGTTCGGGCGTCTCGTATCGGGACGGATCCACGCTCTCCAGAGTCATCAGGAAGCCTGCCGTGCAGAAACCGCATTGCAGGGCGTAGTTGTCGTGGAAAGCCTGCTGCATCGGCGACAAAGAGTCAGAGCCCGCAGGAGCGAGATCCTCGACGGTGCGGATCTCGGCGCCGCTGACTTGAGCCGCCAGCATCAGGCATGAGCGGACGGCGTCACCGTCGACGAGCACCGTGCAGGCGCCGCAGTAGCCGTGCTCGCAGCCGACGTGGGTGCCGGTGAGGCCGACAGTGTCGCGGATGTAGTCCGACAGCAGCAGTCGTGACGGCGCCCGATGACGGTGGCGCCGTCCGTTGACAGTGACTTCGACGTCTGTCTCGGATGTCGGTTCGCTGGTCGTCATGCGTCCTCCCGGGCGTTCAGAGCACGTCGGGCCGCTCTGACAGCTAGAGCGGCGACAGCCTCGCGGCGATACCAGCCGGTGGCGTGAATGTCGTCGAAGGCGTCGGCTGTGTCAGCGACGACAGCCTCGGCGATGACGTCGGTCGGGTGGTCCGCGGCCCAGCCGACGAACACGGCCTCGGCTTCTTTCAAACGGGTGGGCGCGCCCCCCAGACCGAAGCCGACGAGACGCGCCGAACGCATCTCACGATCGCCGGCTTCGAGCACCGCCACCAAGCCGGCCACCGCGAAGTCGCCGGCTCGCCTCGAAATCTCGTCGACGACGGTCATCGCAGCCGCCGGCGGGGCCGCGAAGCGCACTGCGGTGATGAGTTCGCCGTCTTCGAGAGTCGTCCAGAAAGGTCCGCTGAAGAAGTCCGCGGCGCGGATCCGGCGGTCGCCGCCAGGACCGGAGACGGCCAGGACCGCGTCGCAGGCGACCGCCAGCGCAGGCAGCTCAGCGGCAGGGTCGGCGTGAGCCAAGCTGCCGCAGACCGTGCCGCGGTTGCGGATCTGGAGGTGCCCGACGTGGCGCAACGCGGCACGCAGGCCGGGGATGACAGCCGCGATCGCATCGTCGTCGAGCACTCGGGTCTGCGTGGCGGTCGCTCCCACGGTCACACCCTCAGGGTCGCATGCGACCGCGTCGAGGCCCTCGACTCCGCCGATGTCCACCAGCACCGAAACATCGGTGAGGCGGAAGTTCATGGCCGGGATGAGGCTCTGGCCTCCTGCCAGCACCCGCGCCGACTCGACGTCTGCGAGCACCGTCACCGCTTCAGCCACTGTCGAAGGCCTGCAGTAGTCGAACTCCGCAGGCTTCACGCAACGCCTCCCTTCTCGCGGGCGGCTGCGGCGGCCGCAGCAGCCCGCAGGGCGGCCCGCACCGCCACTGGCGTCACCGGGCACTCGGTCAGGTCGACTCCCCACTCCGACAGCGCGTCGGACACGGCGCCTGCCACCACAGCGGGCGGGCCCACCGTGCCGCCCTCGCCGCAGCCTTTGACTCCCAAAGGTTGCTCCGGGGCGGGCGACTCGAAGTGCTCCACGGACAGCGGAGGCACTTCGGCGCAGGTCGGCGCCAGGTATTCCATGAACGAGGCGAAGCGAGGGTTCGCAGTGTCGGAGTCGTACTGGAAATGCTCGTACATGGCGCCGGCGAGGCCCTGAGCCACTCCGCCGTGGATCTGACCCTCCACCAGCGCAGGGTTGATCACTGTGCCGCAGTCGTGGACGACGATGTAGTCCTCGATCTTGATCTCGCCGGTGCTGACCCGGACGCTGAGCACCCCGGCATGAGCGCCGTTGGACCAGCTCGCGGCTGCGTTGATCCTGCCTTCATCATCGAGTTGATGTTGAAGGTTCTCGGGATGGTAGTAGCCCGAGGCCTCCAGTCCGGCTTCCATCGTGTCAGGAAGGTCCACGTTGCGGACCCAGGCCGCGGTGCCCACTTCAGCCCAGCTCACCGAAGGCCGGCCGCTGCCGTCCACATGGAACACGCCGTCGGTGAGCACGATGTCCGACTCCGCCGCCTCCAGCATGTGCGCGGCGATGCGGCGGGCCTTGTCCATCAGCCGCTGCGACGCCAGCAGCACTGAGCCGGCGAGCATCATCGTGGCGCGGCTGCCCCAAGAGCCCAGCCCGTACGGCGTCCGTTCGGTGTCGCCCAGCACCACCGTCACGTCCCGCGGCTCGACCCCCAGCGCGTCGGCGGCGATCTGCGCGGCGGCGGTCTCGACGCCTTGGCCGAAAGCGCTGACCCCTGCCGCCACCCGCACAGAGCCGTCAGGGTCGACGCGCACGGTGGCCGCGTCGCCGCCGCCCCAATGTCCTGTGGTCAGGTGATAGCTGGGCGCGGTCGGCTCCACATAGTTGCAGTAGCCCACACCCACCCGCACGTCCGGGTCGTCCGCGTAACGGGCTTCCGCCAGCCGCAGGGCGGGTTCAACCATCTCCACGGCACGCTCGAAGGACTCCGTGTGGGAGCCGGAGTCGAGACGCCCGCCGCCGTGCATCACATAAGGCGTCTGGCCGGGGCGCAGCAGCATCCGTCGTCTTGACTCAACCCGGTCGGTTCCGGTCAGTCGGGAGACCCGGTCGATGATCCGCTCCATCACGAAAGCGCCCTCGGGGATCCCGAAACCCCGGTATGCGCCCGACGGCGTCTTGTTCGTGACCACGCCGACGGTGCGTGCCGCCATGTTCGGGAAGTCGTAGCCGCCGGTGATGCAGGCGTTGGTCACGAAGACCGGCGCGCTGCCGGGCATGAATATCTCGCCTGAGCCCATGTCGAGCATCGAGGCGCAGCGGACGGCGCGGATCGTGCCGTCGTCGTCGTAGGCCACCTCGACGTCGTGGCGCTGGTCTCGCGCATGCACCGACGCCACGAGGTTCTCCAAGCGATCCTCGATCCAGCGAACCGGTCGGTCGAGCCTCCGTGCGACCCACGGCACCACGACGTCCTCGGGGTAGATGTGGGTCTTGGTGCCGAAGCCGCCGCCGATGGCGGGATGAAGCACCCGAACCTGCGGCTCGGCGACGCCGAGCATCGAAGCGACGGTGGTGCGCACCATGTGGGGGCTCTGCGTCGAGGACCACACTGTGAGCGTCCCGTCGGCGACGTCGGCCACCACGCCGCGGGTCTCGAGCGGCAGCCCGGTCTGGCGCTGACTGACATAAGTCTCGGTGAAGGCATGGTCGGCCTCGTCGAAAGCCCGGTCGACTTCGGGCTTGTGCGGGGACACGTCGAAGGAGCAGTTGCTCTCCCAGTGCTCGTAGAGTCTCGGCGCTGCGGGCGCCAAGGCCTGATCGAGGTCCGCCACCGTCGGCAGCGGTTCGTAGACGGTTCCGGCAGCGACCAGCGCGGCCGCGTCCTCGGCCGTGTAACGGTCGACGGCCACCACGACGGCGTAGGGCGCGCCCACGTAGCGCACCTTGTCCTCAGCAAGCGGCCGCTGCTCGACCGGTCCGATGTATTCGATGTAGTCCGGGAATGCGCCCACGTCGGCCAAGTCGGCGCCGGTGAACACGGCCGTCACCCCTTCGAGGGCCGAGGCCTGCGAAGTGTCGATCGAGATGATCCGGGCGTGCGCCTCGACGCTGCGCACGAACACGACTTCGAGCATTCCGGCGATTTTGATGTCAGCGACGTAACGCCCCCTGCCGGTGAGCGGCCCCCGGTCCTCGCGTCTGGGGGCGGGCATTCCGATGTGACGGGTGCTGTGACGGATGTGAGAGTCGATGTCGAGGCTCATTGTCGCTTCAGCGCCGTCTAGCGCTCGCCTCGGTGATACGGGATGGTGAGTGCCAGCGGAACCTGCGAACGGCTGCGGTTCAGGACCAGCGCGACGATGGTCAGCACGAACGGCAGTGCCAGCAGCAGCTGATAGGGCAGGTTGACGTTGCTGGCCTGCAGTGCCAACTGCGTCGCCTCCAAGAATCCGAAAAGCAGCGATCCGGCAAGTATCCACGAAGCCCGCCAGTTGCCGAAGATGACGATGGCGAGAGCGATCCATCCCCGTCCAGCGATGATGTCTGGGAAGAATTGCCCGGCTTCCGACAGCGACAGGAAGGCGCCGCCGAGCCCCGCCATGGCGCCTCCGAAGATCACCGCGAAGTACTGGCGAGAGACGATGCCCACGCCGCGCATGTCGCAAGCTTCGGGGTTGTGGCCGATGCTGCGCAGCTCCAAGCCGTATTTGGTCCGATTCAGGAACACGAAAGTCACCGGCACCATCACGAGAGCGAAATAAGTCAGCCAGTGCTGCTCGAAGAGGATCTCCCCCACTGCGGGTATGTCCGAAAGCAGCGGCACCGCAGCGGTGCGGAAGCGTTCCACCGACGGAAGGTCGATGGTGCCGCCAGCGTCGTAGACCGAGCGATACCAGAAGAACGCCCCGCCGAGCCCCAAGATGTTCAAGGCGAGCCCGGCCACCACCTGGTTGACTTTCACTGTCGCTGTCATCACAGCCATCAGCAGGCCGAGCAGGGCGCCTCCGATCGCCGCTCCCACGAGTCCCAGCCAGAGGCTGCCGGACTCGCTGGCGACGAGAAAACCGGAGAAGGCGCCCAGGGCCATGGTCCCCTCGAGGCTCAGGTTGAGGATGCCGCTGCTTTCAGCGACGAGCTCTCCGAGGGCGGCGATCAGCAGCGGCGTGGCGATCTTGACAGTGGCCACGAAAATGCCCAGTATCACCGAATAGGTGAAGAAGTCATCCATGGCGGACCGTCCTCTTGAGACGGTAACGGCAGGCGACGGCGGCCAGCAGCACGAAGACCAGAGCCACCCCCTCGATGACCTGAACCAGCGCGAAGGGGATGCCGGTGCCGACCTGCATGTTGGTGGCGCCATTGATGAGACCTCCGAAAGCGATCGCCACCACGACCACTCCGGCAGGATGGAGCCGCGCCACCAAAGCGATGATGATCCCGGTGAAACCCAAGCCTTCGGCAATGTCGAGCTGCAGCCGATGATGAAGACCCAGCAACTCGCCGGCGCCGGCGATGCCGGCCAGAGCGCCCGAGATCGCCATCACCGTGATGACGGTGCGTCCGACGCTGATTCCCTTGTAGGCGGCGGCACGCTTGTTGACGCCTATCGCCCGAAGCTCGAATCCGAGGCCGGTTCTGCGGGTCAGCAGATGCACGGCGACTGCCGCCGCCAGCGCGACGAGCAAACCCCAGTGGAGCCGGCTGTCGTCTATGAAGCGGGGCAGGAAAGTCTTCTCGTCCATCCGCTCGGTCTGGAAATACGGCGTCTTGGGCGATTGCCACGGTCCCGACAGCAGCCATGAAAGGATGTAGAGAACCACGAAGTTGAGCATGACTGTGGTGAGTATCTCGTTGGTGCCGTAACGCACCAGCAGGACGCTCGCCGCCGACGCCCACAGAGCGCCCGCAACCGCTGCGCCGACGAACATGGCGATGATCAGCAGCGGCGCAGGCAGACCGGGCAGCAGTTCGTAGACCCACCACGTCCCGATGGCGCCCGCGAAGAATTGCCCTTCACCGCCGATGTTCCACACGCCGGAGCGGAAAGCCACGGCTGCGGCCAGTCCAGTGAGGATCAGCGGTGTTGCCTGAACCAGTGTTTCGAGGCCCGCCTCGCGGCTGCCGAGGGCGCCCTCGTAGAGCGAAGTGAAAGCGTCCAGAGGCGACACGCCCACCAGGATCACTAGCAGGCTGATGATCAAGGCTGTGAGCACGAGGGCCGCGAGTGTGGCGTACATCTCGTGGACCGGGCGAGTGTCGAGGCGACGCTCGAGCCGCCAGCCGTCCCCTTGAAACAGCATCGCCAGAGGGTTCCGATCGGCGGGATCGGTGCGTTCGTCGCCGCCCGTGTCGTCGACTCGCTCGCTCATGGAGCGCCTGCGCCCGCGCCCGCCATGTGCATTCCTATCTCTTCGAGGCTGGTCGCATCGGGCTCGATCATCGCCACGATCCGTCCGTCGAATATGACGGCGATGCGGTCTGCGAGCTGGAAGATCTCATCGAGGTCCTCGGACATGAGCAGCACGCCTGCGCCGCGGTCGCGTTCTTGCACCAGCCGTTGCCGCACGTACTCGCTGGCAGCGATGTCGAGTCCCCGCGTCGGCTGATGCGCCAGTATCAGCGCGGGCCGCCCGTAGAGCTCGCGGGCCATGATGATCTTCTGCAGATTGCCGCCCGAGAGGGTCCTCGTGACTTGGTCGGCTGAAGGCGTCTTGATCTCGAAGCTTTCAATGGACTCCGCCGCGAACGCGTCTATCTGTGACTGGTTGAGGATCCCGGCTCTGGAGAACTGACTCGACCGATGGTTGCCCAAGACGAGGTTCTCTTTGATGCTGAAATCCATCATCAAGCCTTGCGCGATGCGGTCGGCGGGAACGCAGGCCACTCCGAGCCTGGCGATCTTGTGGGGCGCGGCCGTGGTCACATCCTGGCCGGTGATGCGGATCGTGCCGCTGTGGGGGTGGCGCACGCCCACCACCGAGTCGAAAAGAGCGTTCTGGCCGTTGCCTGACACACCGGCGACGCCCACGATCTCGCCCGCTCCGACATTGAGCGACAGTCCCTTCAAGGCGCCTCGCCCGGTGTCTGACTCGACATGGATCGCGTCTGCTTCCAGCACCGGCGCCCCAGGCTCGGAGCGTTGCTTGTCGACTTGGAGCAGCACGTCGCGCCCCACCATCATGCGAGCCAGATCGAGTTGGTCGACGTCGTCTGTGGCGACTGTGTCGACTACCCGTCCGCGGCGCAGCACGGTCACCCGGTCGGAGAGGTCCATGACCTCTTTGAGCTTGTGAGTGATCAGGATTATGGTGAGCCCGTCGTCTCTCATGCGGCGCAGGATGGCGAACAATTCTGTGACGCCCTGCGGCGTGAGCACTGCGGTCGGCTCGTCCAGGATCAGGATCTCGACACCGAAGTAAAGGGTCTTGAATATCTCCACCCACTGTTGCTCGCCGACCGACAGGCGGCCCACTTCGGCGTCGGGGTCGATCTCCACGTCGTAGTCGGCGAAGAACTCCTCGAGGCGGCGCCTGGCTTCTGTGAGGTCGAGCCATTGTCGGGCGGGCGTGCCGATGACCACGTTCTCGATGACCGACATCGGCGGCACCAGCTCGAAATGCTGATGCACCATGCCGATGCCGGCTGCGATGGCATCGCCGGGGGACGCCATGTCCAAGGGGCGGCCTTCGAGCCGGATCTGACCGGAGTCGGGCCGGAACACGCCGTAGAGAATGTCGGCGAGGGTCGTCTTGCCCGCACCGTTCTCGCCGAGCAGGCAGTGAATGCTCGCACGGTTGACGTCGATGCTGACGGAGTCGTTGGCGACCACGCCGGGGAACTCCTTCGTCACGTTGTCGATGACGAGGATCGGGTCCCCCGGCGCGACCGCCTCAGCGATGTCCACCGAATAGAACTCTGGCGTTCGGCGTTGGAGTTCGGAGGTCCGAACCGACCGTGTCAGCCCTGCTCTGGCACCTCTAGCACCAGCGGGATGACCAGATCACCCGAGAGTATGGCGACCCGGGCCTCCTCGACCGCAGCGACGACGTCAGCGGGGACGTCGTCGCTGATCTCGCCTAGAGCGGAGCCGCCGTCCACCATCGACTGGTAGACGATCCGGTCCCTCGGCGAGTTGTAGGGCACGCCGAAGGTGGTGTAGTCGTACCAGGCGTCGAGCACATCATTGAAAGCGGCGTCCCATTGAGCCACGACGCTGGTGAGCACGACGGGTGAAAGGCTCAGCTGATCGGTGAAGTGACCGAAAGCGCGCACGTTGCCGGCGTCCTCGGCCGCCGCGAAGGGGCCGAACCGCTCGGCGTAGATCATGTCGGCGCCGTTGGCGATCTGCGCGGCGGCGGCGCTGGATCCGGTCGCCGGGTCGAACCAGCTCTCAATGTATGTCACTCCGGCTACTTCGACTTCGGGATTGACCGACTTGGCGCCGTCGAAGAAGGCGTTGACCGGGCCGTTCACGTTGGGGAACGGGAAGGCGGCCACGGCGCTGATCTTGTTCGTCTCGGTCATGCTTCCGGCGATGATTCCGGCGAGATACGCCGGCTCGTGAACGAAAGCGTCGATCCAGTAAGCGTTGTCACCGCCTTCGTGGTCGTCGTTGCCCGAGCCCGAGTAGACGAACAGGATGTCCGGGAACTCGTCTTTGACGGCAGATACTCCGTCGACGTAGGTGCTGTGTCCCACGATTATCTCGTAGATGCCGGTCTGCGCCAGGTCGCGGATGACTCGCTCGCCTTCGGCGTAGGGGATGCCTTCGAGAATCTCAAGGTTGATTTTGATCCCGTACTTGTTGTTCATCGAGACACGGTTGACGCTGTCTATGAATGTCGCATACCAGCCCTCTTCTTTGGTTTGCAGGACCAGCATCGCGACATCGATCGTGTCGGGTGCGGCCGCGGCCTGCTCAGCAGCTGCCTCATCGGCAGCGGCAGCGGCGGCTTCGGCTTCGGCTTCGGCGGCCGCGGCGGCCGCTTCAGCTTCGGCGAGTTGTGCTTCGAGTTCCTCGACTGCGGCGCCCTCTTCTGTGGCGGCCTCCAAGGCGGCTGCAGCCGCGGCGGCCTCTGCCTCAGCAATTGCGGCGGCTTCGGCCGCTGCTTCGGCTTCGGCTTCAGCGGCGTCAGCCACTGCCTGCGCTTCGGCCGCAGCAGCCTCGGCGGCCTCTACCGCAGCGACGCTGTCGGCGGCGTCCGCGGCGGGCGCCGCATCATCGTCGTCGTCGCTTCCGCAGGCGACCACTCCTGCAACGAGGCCGAAGACCAAAAGCGTTCTGGTGATGATCTTGAGCATTTCTTCTCTTCCCTTCTTTCGCCTAGCAGAACAGCAGCAAGCTGCAATTCTACTGCTACCGGAGTGTTCGAGGCCGGACACTAGCACACAGAATTTCACCAATTCGGAACGATCGTTTCATTCGCCTCTTGGCGCCGGATCGCCCGCGCGGGCAATAGCGGCCGACCGAGCCCGGAGCTTCGCCGCGGGTTCTGTGCGGACTCTCTGATCGGCGACCGGGATCAGCTCTCCTCTCTCGTCGCCGGCCGGCGCTAGTGGAAGCCCGAGCCGCCGTTCACCCAGATGTTCTGGCCGGTCACGAAATCCGACAGAGGGCTCATCAGGTACACCAGAGTGCCCACCATGTCTTCGGGCGTCTGGGTGCGTTTGAAGGCACGCCGGGCTTGTATGAAGACGTCCACCTCGGGTTGGACGCTGGAGTAGGCCTCGTCATGGGGTATGTAGTCCGGCGTGATGGTGTTGACGTTGATCCCGAAACCTCCCAGTTCGCGGGCCATGGCCCTTGTGAGTCCCCAGACCGCGGACTTCGACGACACATAATGCAGAAAGTTCGGAGTGCCGTCGTTGACTGTCATGGAAGCGATGTTGACGATGCGCCCGCCTCCGCCGTCACGCATGGCAGGCAGCACGGCCCGAGCGCAGAGCCACGAGCCGCGCACATTCACCGCGAAGCACAAATCCCATTCGTCGGGAGGCAGTTCCCACATCGGGGCGCGGGTGGCCGCCATGTAGAAGGCAGCGTTGTTGACGAGGCCGTCGATGCGACCGTAGGCGTCGACCGCGGCGGCGGCCATGGCCTCGGTCTGGCCCGCGTCGGATACGTCCACCTGCACCGACGTCGCCTCGGCGCCCGACGCGCTGAGTTCTGCGACCACATCGCTGCCGTCTGTGAGATCCGCCACCACCACTGCGGCGCCCTCGGCGGCCAGACCTCTGCAATAGGCCAAACCGATGCCTTTGGCGCCGCCTGTGACGATGATCACACGTCCGTCCAGTATTCCCATAGTGCGTCTCCTTGTGTTGTGGTGAGCTGACTCGTCGGATTTCCGGCTCAGTTCGGTTCCAGCTCCTCGGCCAGTTCGAAGAGCCATTTGCGATAGGCCAAAGTGATGTCGTCGGCCACTTTGACGTATGTCTCCGCACTGAGCCGGTCCGGCAGGTGCTCGGGCCATTGCGACTCGACGATCGGCTGATCCTGTTGCAGCACCATGTGCTCGAACTCCAGCAGGAAGTCCATGTCGTCGGGAGTGGACGTGAAGTCGGCGCCGATGTGCCAGAAGTTGCGACAGCTCGCAGGGCCGGTGGGCGCGGTCACCATGTAGAGGGCGTAACGCTTGCCGTTGGGGAAGGTCCGCAGCAGCGAGATCGACCCGGGCACGGTCAGCTGATAGCGGTTGTGCACGGACATGGTGTCCTCGTCGATGCCCAGCATCGCCTTCATGCGGTCGACGTTGGGCTCGACGAACACTTGGTCGAAGCGCAGAGCACCGTTCTCCCGCCACACGTCGTGCTCGGCGATCTGAGCCTTGTCTCTGGTGCCGAGGACGTTCTCATGCACGAACGGGAAATGCGAGAAGTCCACGAAGTTCTCCAAGCGTCGGGGTGAACTGGTGGCCCAGTCGTAGCTGGGGGGCGTCTGCCAACGCATGGCAGGGTCGTCCCATTCGGGTATCCCGGGCGGATCGCCCCACGGTTCTTCGGTCAGGCTCACCCAGACCATGCCGGAACTCTCCCGGCAGAGGTAACGGACAAGACCGACCTGGAGCACGCCGTTGAGCTCGGGACGCGACGGGATCGAGACGAGGCTGCCGTCCATGTCGTAAGCCCAGCCGTGATAGGGGCAGTTGATGCAGCCGTTCTCAACCCATCCCAGCGAGGGAGCAGCCCCCTTGTGACGGCACACGTCCATGAAGGCGCGCACCTCGCCGTGATGGCGCACCACCATGATGCGCTCCCCCAGCAGCCGCCCGGAGGCCATCTGACCCTCGGCGACGTCGCTGGAGTAGACCACGGGATGCCAGAAGTGCCTCATCGCCCGGTACCACTTGGAGTCCCGCTCAGTGACGAACGGATCAACAAGCTCGCGAGCCTCTGGCGCCGTCATCGTCCCTCCTTGCTGTCGTGCGTTGCCTGTCGTGCGTTGCTTGCCGTGCGTGTCGCGGCGGCGAAGACGCCAATCATGCCACGTTACTCGGGCGGACTGGCCGACGGCCCGAGCACGCGCCCGGCTGCGCTTGGCGCTACGTTGTCGCAGCGTCGTTCGAATTGTCGCCGACGGCGACCCGACCTCCGAGGAGTCTCAACGCCATGGCGCTCACCACCGAAGGCATTTCCCATTTCTTCGTCGAGGGAGCTGCGGGCAACCGCGTCCACGGCCTCGACTTCGGGGGTGACGGGCCGATGCTGGTGTGCCTGCACGGCGTGACCGGCAACGCATGGAACTGGTACGAGGTGGCGCTGGCGGCTCGTGGCAGCCGACGGGTGATCGCACTCGACTTCCGCGGCTACGGCGAGAGCCAATGGTCGCCGACCGGCGACTACAGCACCGCCGACCACGTCGCTGATCTCGCCCGCGTCCTCGAGCAGGTGTCCGGCGGCTCGCCTGTGGATCTGGCGGGAGCGTCGTGGGGGGCTCTGGTCGCCATCCAATACGCCGCCGAGCACCCGGAAGGCGTCGGGCGGCTGGTGGTGGTCGACGTGGAGCCGTCCTTCGAGCAGGGTGAGACCGACCTGTTCCCCCGCCCCCGAGACCACGCCGACCCCGACGAGGCCCGCGCCGCGGTGGCCTCCGCCTACCCGAACGCCGGCGCCGGCATGGTCGAGGTGGTGGCGGCGACCTGCTACGGGCCTGCGGAGGGCGGACGGCTGGCCCCCAAGCACGACCCGTTCTTCTTCGAACGCTGGCCGTTTCGATCCGACGACCACTGGGGCCGGCTCCCGCGGATCCGGGCGAAGACGCTGCATGTCCACGCCTCCGACAGTTTCGTCAGGGCCGATGTGATGGCCGAGATGGATCGCCTGACCCCCGATTCCCGGCTCGTCGAGGTCAGCGGCAGCACCCATGTGGTGCCGGTGGACAATCCAGCAGGCCTCATAGAACCGCTCATGGAGTTCCTGACAGGCGCCTGAAGCCCTCTGATTCGCATTCGCGCCGCGGGACGGATCATCAGCAGGCGAGACGCCGGCCGCCCCGGCCGCCCGACACGCGAGGCGAGGCTCCGGTTCAGGAGTCGTTGTCGGTCGACGATTCCAGCAAGTCGCCGGCGGTGGCGAGCACCTCCGCCAGTTTGGCCGTGTTGTCATACACGACGCGCAGATAGTACTCGCTGACCGCCTCATGGCCCGAGAACGGCGGGCGGCCCAAGGATCTCACCACCGCCGAAGGGTCGGGCGACACGATCACTTCCTCCACGGAGGGGAGCTTGTCGACTTCGCCCCAGAAATCGCTGGCAGTCTTGGCGGACTGCGCGACGGCGCTCTTGGACCTGCCGCGCCGCGACCGTCGACGAGGTCCTTCCGCGCTGCCATTGCCGTTGCGGCTTGCGGCGCTGTTGGGAGGGTTGGAGCGTCTGCGGCTGTTGGAGGTGGTCATGATCGCCGGCCGTCAGCCGGAAGGCTCTCTTGGGAGTCGCTGCCGAGAGCGAGGTGTCCGTTGCTGTAGCCGGTGTCGTCGACGAGCAGCTGACGCCGGTCGATGCCGAGAGCCGCGCGCAGCTGCTCGCTGTCGAGATCGCCCACCGACGACGATTTCGGCAGCACCATGTCGGCGATGCGGCGCTTGCCCTCCACCACCTCCTCGACTCGCTCATCGACAGTGCCCGGACACACCAGACGATGGCACAGCACGGTGTTGCGCTGACCGATGCGCCAGGCACGGTCGCGAGCTTGGTCCTCCACGGCGGGATTCCACCAGCGGTCGTAGAGCACCACATGGTTGGCGGCGGTCAAGTTGAGGCCGGTGCCGCCCGCTTTCAACGACAGCACCAGAGCGCCCGGCCCCCGGCCTTGCTGGAACGACTGGACCAGGCGGTCGCGGGCGCCGCGCGCCAAGCCGCCGTGATAGCAGCTGATCGGCAGGCCGGCGCTGTCTCTGAGATGGGCGGCCAGACGCTCGCCCCAAGTGGCGAAATGGGTGAAGATCAGCATCCGCTCACCGGCAGCGAAGACCTGTCCCATGATCTGCTCCAGCCGGGCGAGTTTCCCAGAACGCCCCTCGAGCGGTCCGCCGTCGTCGGAGTAGTTGACCGGATGGTTG
The DNA here is from genome assembly GCA_026708645.1 of Acidimicrobiaceae bacterium. GTDB lineage: Bacteria > Actinomycetota > Acidimicrobiia > Acidimicrobiales > Aldehydirespiratoraceae > Aldehydirespirator. Next base: position 319,970 of record JAPOUM010000040.1, read on the forward strand.
CAGATCTGCTTGAGAGCGGTGATGGCGGCGAGCACCGCCCCCTTGCGTTCCGGTCCGGCGACCGCGTCGGGCGTTTCGGTGCGGGCCACCAGCTCATCGAGCACCGCCTGGTAGAGGCCGATCTGCTCGGAGGTCATCGTGCAGTGGTCCAGCTCGTCGATGCGATCAGGCAGTTCAGCGGCGATGGCCGGTTCTGCTTTGGTGCGGCGGAACACCAGAATCCCGTTCAGGGCCGCCAAAGCGCTCTCGCCCGAAGCTTCGCCCCTGCCGGCGCCGTTGCCGGCCGCGAGGCCCTCCGGTGCGCTGTCGCCGAGGCCGGCGACAGCTCGGTCGGTGTCGGCAGCGCCGCCGGCCGCGGCCGCGAGCGGCGAAGCGTTCGGCAGCGCCGCCCGCTTCGTCGACCGAGACATTTCCGCGATGAAGCGGCTGCGGGCGCCGAGCAGTCCCGGATTGCAGAAATCCATGATGGCCCACAAGTCGCCGAGGCCGTTCTCGACGGGGGTGCCGGTCAAGGTCACACGGCAGCGCGCCTCGAGTCGTCGCAGCTGCTGAGCGGTCTCGCTGGCCGGATTCTTGACGGCTTGAGCCTCGTCGAGGACGACCGTCGACCAGGAGACCTCCTCGAGCGCGTCCATGTCGCGCACGGTCGTGCCGTAGGTAGACACCACCAGATCGGCGCTCCGGGCCATCTTCGCCAGTCGATCCTGGGGCGTGCGTCCGGGCCCGTGATGAACCACCACGCGCAATCCCGGCACGAAGCGGCGAGCCTCAGACGCCCAGTTGCTCACCACCGCGGGCGGCGCGACCACTAGCGCGGGCCCGTCGCCGCGAGTCAGGTTGAGGTGAGCCAGCAAGGTCGGAGTCTTGCCCAGACCCATGTCCAGCGCCAGGCAGCCGCCCAGACCGGCCTGCTGCAAGAAGCTCAGCCAGACCAGAGCGTCCGCCTGATAAGTGCGCAGCGCTCCGCTGAAGCCCTCAGGCTCGGTCGGCAGTTCCTCGGGTATCCGCCGGGCGCTCTCGATCAGCTCGGCCGCCCAGCCCGCACCGGCGATCGTGGTGCCGCCTGCCAGCGGCGACCCTTCCAGGCCCAGGGCGTGGCGCAGCATGTCGGCGCCGGACAGTCGGGTCATGCCGACGCGCTCTGCCAGGGCCGCGGCTGCCTCGTTCAGATCGGCGCGGTCCAGTTCCACCCAGCGGCCCCGACTCTTCACCAGCGGGCGAGCCTGAGTGGCCAGCTCGCGAATTTCGGCCGCATTCAGCTCCACGTCGTCGAAGGCCACCGACCAGCGCACGTCAGCCAGCTGGCGCGCCCCGACCACGGTCTCCTCGGCATCCAGCGAGGTGAGCCGCAGCGCAGGCGCGGGCCGCCGCCGCGACAGTGCCGGAACCCGCACTTCGTATCCCCCGGCCTGCAGGATGCGTCCGGTCTCGGTCATCAGCTGCCAGGCTTCGTCGCCGCTGAGGAGCACCTCGCCGCGGCGCCGTCCGCCGAGGCGCACCAACTCCGGGACGAGCCGCTCCAGGCGCGCCATCTGGTGTTTCACTGCTTGGCGCCTGCTGCGCGACGCGATCACCAGCGCGCGCTCCACCGGCTGCAGCTCGCCGGTGCTCGACTCAGACAGCACCGACAGGTGCCAAGCGCCCACGTCGTCGGGAGGGTCGAGTTGCACGATCAGGCGCAGTCGCCGTTCGTGAGCCTCCGTCACGGGACGCGCCCACTGGTCCAGGCGGCGCGTCAGATCCGCGCCGTGCCGGCTCGGGACCTCGAACGGCGTGCCGTCGAGGCAGGCCAGCGCTGCTTCGGAGGTCTCAGCCTTGGTGCGCGGCGCCGGCGGCACGGCCGGGCTGTCGAGCCGTTCAGCCGCTTCCGTTGCGATGGCGTCGACGATGTCTGCCAGAGCCGCCTGCGTGAAGGCATTGGCGTCACGCTGATTCTCGAAAGCGGCCGCCGCGCCCGGCAACGACTCCGCCAGCGCCGTCACCACATCGGATTCCATCAGAGCCGGCACCCAGCGGACCGCGTACCCGGCTGCGTCGGCTCGTGCCGTGGCCGAAACGGCGCTGCTGTTGCCGTTGCGGCCGGCGGCGACGCCCCTGGCGGCGTCTTCTGGAGATGTCTCATCCAGGCGCCTGCGGCGTGCTTTCTTGAGCTGAGGAACCATGCGCCCCTGCGCGGTCAGGCGCACAGCCAGAGCTGCCACGAGGCCGAGCCACGACACGCTGGCGCCGACGCCGTCGGATTCTGCAGCTTCGCCCAGAGCCACCAGCCAGCCGAGGCAGCTGCCCAGCGGCGCCGACACCGTCTCGGCTCGTCCTCCGCTCGGGATCTTCACCGGCCGGTGCGAAGCCCATTCCACGGCGCCCGCTCCGCTGTCTCGCAGACGCTGCAGCACCGCAGGCATGGTTTCGGCGGCGCCTGAGCCCGCGGCCCAAGCGATGACCCTGCCCGGCACCCAAGACAACTGCAGCTCCGGGAGGTCGGTTTCACGAGGAACGCCAGCGTCGCTGTCGGCGTCGTCGGACAGCGGTGCTTGCGCAGGCCCGACTAGGGCGGAGAGCGCGGCGTCCACGGCTCGGTAGTCGCCTTCGAGGTCGGCGACGATCTGGGCGCGCTGATGCCCCCTGACTGTGTTCTTGACGGCGTCGATGGACTCTGCGAGGTCGTCTAACAGTCGGTAGAGGGCTCGAACCCGCAGCCGGGGGTTGGCTTCCAGCAGCGCTCGGTCCGCGTCACTGGCCAGGCCATCGACGTGGCGACGCACAGCGTCAGCGAAGTCGGAAGACAAGGCCAGCTGCGGGTCCAAGGTGGCGGTAGAAATCGTCGTCACCATTGGGTCGGGCTCGAGCCTAGCAGCCGGCGGCGCGAACTCGTTCGGGCGCCATCAAGAACCGGACGCGAACGGTTCCCAGGACGCGGCAGTCAGGCCGCGGTCGCAGCGGCGCTCAAGCAGCGGTGCGGCTGCGACGAGTGTCAGGCTATTGCTGGGCGAGCGCTTGACGGAACCGCTCGACGCCGGCCATTTTGATGTGCTCATAGCCGCGCACCATTTCCGGCAGTTCGGCGCGGGCCAGAGCCGTCTCGTATCCGACCGTGTCCAGTCGCTCGAGATCGGCCGACACCGCAGCCCGGTACTCCTTCGGCAGTGCCCTCTCGGCTCGTCTCACTCTGGCGTATCCGAACAAGTCGAGAGGCGTGCCGCGCAGTCGGCGCATCGCCGCGAGCAGCCTCATCAGCGGCGTCCACGAGACCGGCACCGAGATCTTGGCTCTCATACCCATCGCTCTCAGAACCGGCGGATGCAGCTTCCAGGCGAGCCGGCCGCCGTTGGATTCGGCCAGGGCGCGCGCTTCGGCGTTGGCTTCGGGGTCCAGCATCAGCCGGGCGACCTCGTACTCGTCTTTGTAGGCCAGCAGCTTGAAATAGCCGCGGGCCGCCGCTGTTGTGAGGCGCCGCGACCCGTCGCCGTGAGCCGCGTCGGCAGCAGCCACCTCCTCAACGAAATCCAGATGCTGGTGAGCCAGCGCCGGCGACTGGAAGGCGCACAACTCAGCGGCCAGCAACTCCAAGTCGAGCGCCTCGCTGTAGCCGTCCGCGGCTGCCGCCTCCCCCAGCAGATCGGCCAGAGCGGCTGCTCGGGCCGCCAGCGAAGCATCCACTTCGGCGAGCCTCTCAGCGCCTCCGAGACTCCTCCGGGTCTGGTTCACGGGGGCTTCCCGCTCCGGCCGACCGGCGCGGCGCGTCCCCGCGGCTGCGACCGCGGCCTCCACTTCGGCGGGCCGGGCGATCACGGCCCTGCCCCAGCGGAACGCCTCCAAGTTGCTCCTGATCGCCACACCGTTGAGCTCGATCGCCTGCTCGACCGACAGCGGCGACAGCGGCAGAGCGCCGGCTTGCACTGCCATGCCGACCACGAACACGTTGGCGGTGACCGAACTGCCCAGCAGAGCGTCGGTGATCGCCCCGGCATCGGCCCAGAAGCCTCCGCCGGGCCGGGTGACCGAGGCGATGGCGGCTTCCAGTTCCTCCGGCGAGGGCATGGCGCGGTCGGGGTGAGCCACCATGGCGCCGGTCGGGGTCTGCGAGGTGGAACCGACCACCACAGTGCTCTCGGGGTCGGTGCTGCTCAAGCCTGCCTGCGATGCTGCGCCCAGCTGATCGAAAGCCAGCAGCACGTCCGCCTGCCCACGGCCGAGGCGGTTGCTGGCTGCGGACTCCCTCGTAGCGCTTTCGGCGCCATCGGCGTGGCTGCGGCACAGCCGCAGGTCGCTGACCACCGGCCCGGCTTTCTGCGACAGACCGATCTGGTCCAGAGTGCGCGCCTCGGCGCCGTCGAGCATGGCCGCGGTTCCGATGATCTGACTGACCGTCACCACGCCGGTGCCGCCGATGCCCAGGATGCGGATCGACAGATCGTCGCTGGGCACGATCAGCTCCGGTTCGTCAAGATCGGCGGGGGCCGCCAACGGCGCCGCCGCGCTACCGTCCGGGGCTGGGCCGCTGCGCCGCGTGAGCTTTCTCAGCCATGTGCCGAGACGCCCCGGCCGCGTCACCGTGACGAACGACGGGCAGTCCCCTTCCAGGCACGAGAAGTCGAGGTTGCAGGTGGTCTGATCGATGCGGGTCTTGCGCCCGAAAGCGGTGGACACAGGCTGCACCGACAGGCAGTTGCTCACCGAAGCGCAGTCGCCGCAGCCTTCGCAGATGCGCTCGTTGATGAAGACGCGCTGACGCGGGACGGCCGCAGTGCCGCGTTTGCGCCCGCGGCGAGCCTCCGCCGCGCACTGCTGATCGTGGATCAGCACTGTCACGCCTCTCGTTGCGGCCAGCAGTTCCTGAGCCTCCATCAGCCGGCTGCGAGGCCACACGTCCACACCGTCGGGCATGTCGGAGCGGCGGTAGCGGGCGACGTCCTCGGTGGTGACCATCACACGCGCCACGCCTTGAGCCAGCAACACCCGGCAGACTTGCGGCACTCCGGTCGCTCCTTGGGGGTCCTGACCGCCGGTCATGGCCACGGCGCGGTTCCAAAGAAGCTTGTAGGTGACGTCCACGCCGGCTGACACAGCAGCCTGAACGGCCAGCTGGCCGCTGTGGAAGTAGGTGCCGTCGCCGAGGTTCTGGAAAATGTGCGGCGTCCCCACGAACGGCGACATGCCGATCCACTGGGCGCCCTCCTGCCCCATGCAGGTGAGCCCCAAAATGTCGCCGAACTCTTCTGAGTCCATCAGCAGGGTCATGGTGTGGCAGCCGATGCCGGCGCCGACCACCGCTCCTTCGGGGACCCGCGTGGAGCGGTTGTGGGGGCAGCCCGAACAGAAGTAAGGAGTGCGAGCCACGGCGGTCCCCAGCGGGATCAGCTCCCGTGGGGCTCGTTCAGGAGCGAGGCGGGCACCGATCCGCTCCGAGAGTCTTCGCCTCAGCGGAGAGATCAGGTCGTCGGAGGCGAGCATTCCGTGACCCGCCAAAAGCATGGCGTCGCGCTCGTCGTACTTACCGATCACCCGGGGGCGCAGAGTCTGGTTGTAGAGGGCGTCCTTCATCAGCGACTCGATGTTGGGCTGCTTCTCCTCGATCACGAAGATCTCTTCCAGGCCGCGGGCGAAATGCCGTGCCCGCTGCGCGCTGAAAGGAATGGGCATGTTCATGCGCAGCAGCCGAATGCCCGCCGCGGAGATCTCGGAGTCGTGCTTGAGCCCCAGGCGTCGCAACGCTTCTCGCACTTCGAGATAGGTGATCCCCGAGGCGACGATCCCGATCCAGGCGTCCGGCGGATCGACAGTGGCATGGTTGAGCCGGTTGAGCGCCGCATACTCGATCGCCAGCCGATGGCGGATCTCATAGATCTCGCGCTCGGTGTCGACGGTTTCGGGGGTCAGCAGACTGCCGTCAGGAATGTGGACGTAGGGCTCGCCGTCGATGGTCGGAACCACCGGCGCCACCCGTTGCGGATCGAGTTGGACGGTCTCGGCGCCGTCCGCCACGTCCGCGACGATCTTGAGGCTGGTCCAAAGTCCGGTGACGCGAGACATGTGGACTGCGTGACGGCCCAGCTCCAGAGCTTCGCCGGCAGTGCCCGGATAAAACACCGGGATCTGCTTGTCGGCCAATGATCCCGCCGACGAAGACGGCAGAGTCGAGCTCTTGGCCGCCGGGTCGTCGCCTGCGATCACCACCGCTCCCCCGCGGGGGTCCGAACCGGCGAACACCGCATGCCGCAACGCGTCAGCGGCGCGGTCCACGCCGGGGGCTTTGCCGTAGAAGATGCCGACCACGCCGTCGTAGCGCGAGTCGGGTCGCAGCGATGCCAGCTGCGAGCCCATCACTGCGGTGACCGCCAGTTCCTCGTTGACGGCCGGTCTGTGGACGATCGGCAGATCCCGGGCTTGTTCGACGGCGCTGGAGAGTTCGCCGTCGTAGCCGCCGAGGGGCGAGCCCGGATAGCCGCTGGCGAACGCGGCCGTGTTGAGACCTGCTCGACGGTCGGCGCGCAGCTGCTCTATCGGCAGGCGGGCCAGCGCCTGCAGCCCGGTCATGAACACCGTCCCTGTCTCGTCGGTGTAGCGACTGGAAAGCCGGTAGGTGTCAGCGACGGTCACGGACTGCCCTCCTAGAAGGTGCTGCGCCACGGCTCAATGGCGAGCGACAGCGCAACCGCGACTTTAGTGGCCCGGTCGCGGCGGCACTACGCATCAGACGGGACGGGTGACGACGCCGGCGCGGGCCATGTGGTCCTTGGCCTCGGCGACGGTGTGCTCACCGAAGTGGAAGATACTGGCCGCCAACACCGCGTCCGCGCCGCCGGAGGTCACTCCCTCGACCAGATGGCCGAGGTTGCCGACTCCCCCGCTGGCGATCACCGGAACACCGACGCCCTCGGCCACCATCAACGTCAATGAAAGGTCGAAGCCTTGCTTGGTGCCGTCGCGGTCCATGGAGGTCAAAAGAAACTCGCCGGCGCCGAGACGCTCGGCTTGACGCGCCCACTGCAGGCAGTCGACGCCGGTGCGTGTGCGCCCTCCGTGGCTGAAGACTTCGTAGCCGCTGGGCGCCGCAGTCGAACTGTGAGCGTCTATCGCCACCACGCAGCACTGCGCCCCGAACTCTCGGCTGATCTCGCGTATCAACTCCGGGCGGCTAAGTGCGGCCGTGTTGACGCTCACTTTGTCGGCGCCGGCTCTCAGCAGCCTCCGAGCGTCGTCGAGGCTGCGGATGCCTCCCCCGATCGTGAAGGGGATGAACACTTCGTCGGCCACCGCTCGGGCCATGGCGACAGTGGTGTCGCGTTTGTCCGACGATGCGGTGATGTCCAAAAAGACCAGCTCGTCGGCGCCTTGGGCGTCGTAGCGTGATGCCAGCTCCACCGGGTCGCCGGCGTCGCGTATGCCCACGAAGTTGACGCCCTTGACGACGCGCCCGGCGTCGACGTCGAGGCACGGGATGACCCTGGCGGCACGCATCGCCGGCGCCTTCCTAGCCGCCGGTCCGGCCCGCGCGCAGGCTCGCGACCGCTTCGCTGACGCTGAAACGCTTCTCATACAGAGCCGTCCCCACGATCACGCCGCTCAAACGGTCGCCGCCGCGGCCGCGGAGCGCGGCCAGAGCCCGCAGATCCGCGAGCGTCCCGACGCCGCCGGAAGCGATCACCGCAGGCGCCGTCGAGTTCGACGCTGCGGCCTCGTCGGCCACCGCGTCGAGCAAAGACGCCAGCCCGTGCGAGTCGGGGCCTTCCAGGGTGCCGTCACGGCTGATCTCGGTCACCACGAAAGCATCCACTCCCGCCGCGCAGAAACTGCGGGCCACTTCGCTCGCCGACCGTCCCGATCCTTCAAGCCAGCCGTCGCTGGCCAATTCGCCGCAACGCCCGTCGAGGCCCACGGCGACACGGCGACTGCCGGCGAGTTCGCGCACCAGCTCCGGCTGTCGCAACGCGGCGGTGCCCAGCACCACACGCGTCACACCGGCGTCGAACCAGGCTTCAGCGGCGGCCAGGCTGCGCACCCCTCCCCCGGCCTGCACGGGCATGTCGGCCGCGGCTGCGATCTCGGCCACTAGAGCGGCGTTCTCGGGCTGCCCGGAGCGGGCCCCGTCGAGATCGACGACGTGTATCCATCCGCTGCCGGCGCGCGCCAGCGACCGCGCATGGCTCACAGCCTGCGCCACAGGATCATCGTCGTAGACGGTCTCGGCGCCGTAGTCGCCTTGACGCAGCCGCACGCAGCGGCCGCCGCGAATGTCCACTGCGCAATAGAGATCCACAGCGGGCGCCGTCTCTGCGATCAGCCGACCGCGACGCGACGGTCCGCGGCGCCGCGGTCGGCTGCGGCCCGCACGAAGTTCGCCAAGATCCGCAGACCCGCCTGCGACGATTTCTCGGGATGGAACTGCGCCGCCCAGACGTTGCGGCGAGCCACTGCTGCTGCCACCGCGCCGCCGTATTCGCATGTGGCGACCACGTCGTCGTCGTCGGGGTCCATCTCGGGCGCCAGCGAATGCACGAAATAGACCCACAGCGGATCCTGCAAGCCTTCGAGCATGCGATGCGGCCGCCGGCGCCGCAGCACGTTCCATTGCATCTGCGGACGCTTGACCGTTTCGGGCAGCCAGCGCACCTTCTGTTCGAAGACGCCCAGGCCCGACACGCCCTCAGCCTCCTCGGAGCCAGCGAAGAGCACCTGCATCCCTATGCAGATCCCCATGAAGGGACGCCCGGAATGCACCGCTTCCAGCGAAGCTTCGTCGAGTCCGGTGCGTCCCAGCGCCGCCATGCACGGGGCGAAGGCGCCGACGCCCGGCAGCACCACGGCGTCCGCGTCGCGTATCAGGCCGCGGTCAGCCGTCAGCTCGACGCGCGCCCCTGCGTGCTGGAAGCCTTTGCGGGCCGAGTGCAGGTTGCCTATGCCGTGATCGACGATGGCGATCAGCGGCGCGTCGCAGGACTCGGGGCCCGGCGGACGCTCCGGCGGAGGATTCGGCGCCGGGTCGGGCCGGCTCACAGAGTGCCCTTGGTGGAGGGCAGGGCGGCGCCCTCGACTCGCACGGCTGAGCGCAGGGCGCGGGCCACGCCCTTGAACGACGCCTCCAGAATGTGGTGCGTATTGCGGCCTCGACGCATCACGACATGCAAAGTGATCGCCGCGCTGCTGGCGAACGCCCTCCAGAACTCTTCGGCCAGCTGCGGATCGAACGGCGGATCCCCCAGGATCTTCTCGCCGGGGAAGTCGATCTCGTAATGCAGGTAAGGGCGCCCCGACAGGTCGAGCACCACTTCCACGGCTGTCTCGTCCAGCGGCACGGTGATGCTGGCGAAACGGCTCACTCCGGCTTTGTCGCCGAGAGCCTCGCGCAGGGCTTCGCCGAGCACGATGCCGCAGTCCTCGACGGTGTGGTGGGCGTCCACCGCGATGTCGCCGTCGGCGTGCAGCGACAGCGAGAACCCGCCGTGGCGGCCCAGCTGCTCGAGCATGTGGTCGAAGAACGGCAGGCCCGTGGCGATGTCGCTGGGGCCTGCGGAGTCGAGGTCGAGGCTCAACTCGATGCGGGTCTCTTTGGTGGCGCGGCTGCGCGCAGCTGTGCGGTTCATGATGCAAGTATCTCCTCGAGAGCTGATATCAGTCGGTCGTTCTCGTCCGCGGTCCCCACCGTGACCCTCAGACAGTCCTGCAGTCCCGGCCATGACGAGCAGTCGCGAATCAGGATGGAGCGTTCTGCCAGCATCCGCCAGACCGTCTCGCCGCGACGGCGGCGGGGCCGCATCAACACGAAGTTGGCGCCCGAGGGCCAGACCCGCACCGGCAGCTCGCTGAGCCGCTCGCTCAGCCTGGCGCGCTCGGCTGTGATCGTCGCGACCCGTGCCTGCATCTCGTCGACGAAATCGAGGGCCGCCGCGCCCAGCGCCTGCTTGAGCGAGTCGAGATGGTAAGGCAGCGTCACTTTGTCGAGCTCGGCCACCAGCCAAGCCGGGCCGATCAGATAACCGAGGCGCGCTCCGGCCATGGCCCAAGTCTTGGAGTAGGTGCGAGTCACAGCCAGCGGGACGTCGTCGGCTATGAGGCTCAAGGCGCTCTCGGGAGCGAACTCGGCGTAGGCCTCATCGACGCACAAAAGCCCGGAGGCCTCGACCGCGGCGTCGAGGAGCGACCGCACCGCTGCCAGGGGCGAGACCGTGCCCGAGGGGTTGTTGGGCGAGCACAAGAAGGTCACCGAGGGCCGGGTCGAGGCGATCAATGCCGTCGCAGCATCGACCGCGACCGCGAATTCGTCGTCGCGGCGGCCTTCCACCACGGTCGTTCCGACCACTCGGGCGATGTGGGAGTGCAGCGCGTAGCTGGGCTCGAACACCACGGCGCGGCGGCCCGGGCCGCCATAGGCGAGCAGCAGGCACTGCAGCACCTCGTTGGAGCCGTTGGCCGCGAAGACCTGATCCGCTGAGACGCCGTGGCGTGCGGCGATCCTGGATCGCAGCTCCGAGGCTCGACGCTGCGGATAGCGGTTCCATGCCACTGCTGACGCCGCCGCCGCGACCGCGTCGCTGAACTCCGGCGGGGGCGGCAGAGGGCTCTCGTTGGTGTTGAGCCGCACCGACACGTCGAGTTGCGGGGAGTGGTAGCCCTCCATCAGAGCGATGTCTTCGCGCGGCTGCACCACGGCGCGGCGCGGCGCGGCTCCGGGGGTGGATCGCGTGGCGGGTCGCGTGGGCGCGTCCGGTTGGGCTGGGGCGGCGCCGAGCGCCTCCAGGCGCAGCCGCACCGACTCGGCGTGGGCGACGAGGCCCTCAGCCTCGGCGAGCGCGGTGACGTGCGGCGCCAGGCGCTGCAATCCGTGAGGCTGCACGGTGACGACGTGCATGCTCTTGAGGAAGTCCCGCACCGACAGGGCGCCCGCGAAGCGCGCGCTGCGGTCGGTCGGCAGCACATGATTGGGCCCGGCTGCGTAGTCGCCGAGCGCTGCGGTCGACCAGGGGCCGCAGAACACCGCCCCGGCGTTGCGCACCCCGCTCAGGAAGGCTTCAGGGTCCGCGACCATCAGCTGCAGATGCTCGGGGGCGATCTCGTTGACCACTTCTGCTGCTTGCGCGTCGTCGGCGCAGATCACGCTGTAGCCGCTGTGAGCGAGCGTGGCCTCGATCTCGCCGCGACGCTGCGACCGTGCGGTCTGCTGCTCGACTGCGGTTTCCACGGCTGCGGCGGTGTCGGCGTCGCAGGTCACGAGCCAGGCCAGTCCGTCGGGGCCGTGCTCGGCTTGCAGGATCAGGTCCGCGGCGGCGAAGCCCGCGTCGCTGGTCGCGTCCGCCACCACGACCACCTCGGAGGGTCCGGCGAAAGCAGCCGGGACGCCCACGACCCCCGCCACTTCGCTTTGGGCCAGCGCCACGTAGGCGTTGCCCGGTCCGGCGATCACGTCGACCGCGCGGATCGACTCCGTGCCGAAAGCCAGCGCGGCGACAGCCTGGGCGCCGCCGACCGGATGCACCTCTGTCACTCCGGCGGCCGCGGCCGCGGCCAGAGTGACATCGGCGATTCGCCCGTCCGGGCCCGGCGGCACGCAGACCGCGATCTGCTCCACGCCGGCCACTCGAGCGGGAACTGCGGTCATTATCAGCGTCGACGGGTAGGCGGCCCGCCCTCCGGGCACGTAACAGCCGGCTCGGCGCACCGCCAGATGCCGCTCGCGCACGGTGACGCCGCCACGTTCGTGGAGCACGTCGCGCAGCCGCTGGTGGCGGTGATATTCGGTGACGTTCTCCACCGCCGCGGAGAGCGCTTCGCGCACGCTCGCGTCGACACGCGCCGCCGCCTGTTCGATTTCGGATCGGGGCACTGCGAGGCTGTCGAGCCGGACGCCGTCGAACCGCTCGGTCAGCTCCACAAGGGCGGCGTCACCGTCTCGCCGCACCGACTCGATGATGGAGCGCACCGCCTCCAGAGGGCCCTGCGACGCCGGCACCCGGCGCGGCAGCAGCTCCGCCGCGGGTCCGCGGCTGTCGCGCAGGTCGAGACGGGTCAGCACGCCTCAACGCTAGCGGGCGGGGCGGAACGGTCAGATGCTGCTCGACGGGCAGAAGTCGTTGAGGACGCAGTCCTCGCAGCGCGGCCTGCGAGCCACGCAGACACGCCGTCCGTGGAGGATCATCCGCAGACTGAAATCGCCTCTCTGCCGTGCCGGGATCATCGGGTTGAGTGCCATCTCGATCTTCACGGGATCGCTCTCGGAAGTGAGCCCCAGCAGCCCCGACAGCCTGGTGACATGAGTGTCGACCGGCAGTCCGGGCAGCCCCAGCGCCACGCTGCGGATCACGTTGGCGGTCTTGCGCCCCACACCCGGCAGGCGCACCAGGTCGCGCATGGCGCCGGGCACTTCGCCGTCGTACTCCTCCAGCAGCATCCGGGCCATGCCGACCAGGCTCTTGGACTTGTTGCGGAACAGGCCGATGGTGTTGACATAAGGCTCGACCTGCTCCGGTTCGGCCTCGGCGAGCGTCTCGGGATCGGGAAACCGCGCGAAAAGAGCCGGCGTGGCCTTGTTGACCCCCACATCGGTGGACTGCGCCGCCAGGATCGTGGCGGCCAGCAGCTCGAAGGCGTTGCGATGCTCCAGCTCGCAGACCGCCTCGGGGTATTCGACGGCGAGGAGCTCATGGGTGCGACGAGCGCGTCCTGCGGGGGTTCGAGGGCGTGCCATTGCGCTGTGACGCTAGCTGCACCGACCCCCGCCCGCGAACACCCAGCCCCACGTTCATAGGTTGACTGGTTCGGGCTACGCTCGCCCTCGTGCACCAACCAGGCTGGCGAGAGAGGCGGCGGCGAGGTTCGATTAGGGATGCTCTACGAGGTTGAAGAGGCGGACGTTGAGGGCGGCGAGACGCGCGTCGTCTTGTGCGAGCAGCGTCCCGACGGCGCCGTGGGGCCGGCGCTGGCCGAAGCGCTCGCGGATCTCGATGACGCCGCACCGGCGCAGCTGTGGATCCGTGACGTGGCGCTTGGTGACGACGAGGCGGCTCTGGAGCACGGATTCGCGCCCTACCGCGACCTGTGGCAGCTGCGCAGCCGTCTGCCCGCGCAAGCGTCCGGCCTGACGACACGGGCTTTCAGGCTCGAAGACGCCGGCGAGTTCCTGTCAGTGAACAACCGTGCCTTCCACTGGCATCCCGAGCAGGGCGGGCTGAGCGCCGACGAGTTGCACGAGCGCTTCGACGAGCACTGGTTCGACGCCGACGGGTTCCGTCTGCATCATCGCGAAGGCCGACTCGCCGGGTTCTGCTGGACCAAGATCCACGCCGACCATGATCCTGCGCTCGGCGAGATCTACGTGATAGCGGTCGACCCGGACTTCTCGGGCCGCGGCCTGGGCCGGGCCATGACTCTGGCCGGGCTGGAATGGCTTTCGGCGCAGGGGCTCGCCACGGCCATGCTCTACGTGGAGTCCGACAACCATCGCGCCAATGCCGTCTACCGGCGCATCGGTTTCTCTCATCACCACACCGACCGCGCCTACCGCCGAGCCTCGCAGCCGGCGACCCCGCACTGACAGAGCCAGTCAGCGGCCGCAGCCGCAGCGGTTCGCCCGGCCGCGTCGTGCATACTGTGGCGATGGAGCCGCGGGTCTGGGTGAATCCCCGTCAGCCTCAAACCCTCTACGTGGCGCAGCTGCTGATGTATCTGCGTGGCGGCTTTCTGCTGCTGTTCGGCGTGGTGCTGGGAGGCTCAGCGTCGCTGACGGGCCTGCTTTTCGCGCTGGGCAGCGTGGCGGCCGCCTACGGCGTCGCCAACGAGCGTCGCTGGGGTTACCGGCTCGGCTTGGTCGTTGCAGTGTTCGCGCTGGCTGTGAGCCTGCTGACGCTGTCCGGCGGCTTGAGCCGACTGTTGAGCCAAGCGCTCGGTCTGGTGTTCGACGTCGCGCTGGTGGCTCTGCTGCTGCATCCGCTGAGCCGCAACTATCTGCGCTACTGGCCCAAGGGGCGATCACGCAGGTGAGCGGCCCGCGTCCCGAGACTCGACCGGCGCCGCGGCCTGTCGGCTCGGCGGCACTGGGCGATCTGCCGTCCGGGCAGGCCAAGAGGCGGGCTGTGAGGGAGATGTTCGACATGATCGCCCCTCGTTACGATCTCGTGAACCGGATCATGACGCTGCGGCTCGATGTGGCCTGGCGGCGCCGAACCGTCAAAGAGATGGCGCTCGCGCCGGGAGCGCTGGTGGCTGATCTGGCTTGCGGCACAGGCGACTTCTGCCGCGAGCTCTGGCGCTGCGGTCATCGTCCGATCGGTTTCGACTTCTCGATGGGCATGCTGCGAGCCGCCCCCGACAGCAGCCGCGGCGCGCCGCTGGTCAACGCCGACGTGCTGGAGCTGCCGCTGGCGCCGGCGAGCATCGACGGAACGACCTGCGGTTTCGCCCTGCGCAATCTCACCGGCGTGCCGCCGTTGTTCGACGAGCTGGCGAGAGTTCTGCGGCCGGGAGGACGCGTCGGCTTGCTGGAGGTGGACACCCCCGACAACGCAGCGCTGCGCTGGGGTCACAGCATCTATTTCGGCCGGCTGGCGCCACGCATAGGAGCGCTGCTGTCCGACGCTGACGCCTACCGCTACCTGCCCAGATCGGTGGCCTACCTGCCGTCGTCGCAAGAACTCATAGACGGTTTGCGCTCGGCGGGCTTCACTGATCTGCGGCGTCACAGACTGAGCGCGGGGATCGCTCAGCTGATCACAGCCACCCGCGGCTGATCGGGCTGTTCCGCCGCTTCTGTCGTCATGCGGTGAGAGTCGTCACGCGGTGAGAGCGGTCATGCGGTGATAGCGGTCATGCGGTGAGAGCGATCCCGGCCGCCATCGCCAGCCCCGAGACCAGCTGCATCCGCGCGGTCGTCGCCAGCACGCCGATCAGCTCCGCTCCGCAAGCCCCGCGCAGCACGCGCCTGACCGCGGCCGCCGCCAGAGGCGCGCCGAGCACCGCAGCGGCCGCCGCCCGCCCGCCGATCGATGCCAGCAGCGCCACGCAGTAGGACGCCTCGATCACACCCAGGTACAGCCAACGGCTGCGGCGGTCGCCCAGACGCACCGCCAGAGTGATCTTGCCGGCTGCGGCGTCGCCTTCGATGTCGCGCAGGTTGTTGGTGATGAGCAGCGCCACTGCCCACAAACCGACCGGCACGCCGCAAAGCACAGCGAAGGCGTCGAGGCGTTCCAGCATCACGTAGCTAGTGCCGGCGGTCGCCACCAGCCCGAAGAACACGAAGACGAAAACTTCACCGAAACCCAGATAGCCGTACGGCTTGGGTCCGCCCGTGTAACCCCAGCCTGCCAGCAGGCACAGAGCCCCCACGATCAGCAGCCGCCAGCCGGCGAGGGCTGCCAGCGCCGTGCCGGCCGCCGCGGCCGCCGCGAAAGCGCCGACGGCTGCCAGTTTCACTCGCTGCGGCGCGACCAAACCCGAGCCCACCAGCCGGCGCGGGCCGACGCGTCCGGCGCCGTCGGTGCCGCGCCTGCCGTCGGAGTAGTCGTTGGCGAAGTTGACGCCCACTTGCAACGCCAACGCCACCAGCAGCGCCAGCCCGGTGCGCCCCCAGGCGCCGGCTGAGCTGACCGCCGAGTCCTGCCCCGCAGCGACGGCGGCGCCCACAGCCACCGGCACCAGCGCGGCGGGCAGGGTGCGGGGCCGTGCGCCCGCCACCCAAGTCCTGATCGCGCTCATGCGCCGGACGCCGGCGCGCGGTTCACGGCGCCACGTATTTGTAGCCGAGCCCCCTGATGGTGACGATGCGCTCCGGTTCTGCCGGGTCGCGCTCGACGCGCGAGCGCAGCCTCTTGACGTGGACGTCCAGAGTCTTGGTGTTGCCGACGTAGTCGAATCCCCAGACCCGGTCGATCAGCGTCTGGCGGCTGACCACGTAACCGGTGTTCTCCATCAGCAGGGCCAGAACCTCGAACTCTTTGAGCGGCAGTCGTTGCAGTTCGCCGCCGATGGTCACCTCGTGACGGTCGCGATCGACCGCGACATCGCCGACCTGCAGTTCGGCGCCGTCCGCGGCGCTGTCGGCTCGCCGCATCCGACTGCGACGCGTCACCGTGCGCATCCTCGCCACGAGCTCGCGCACCCGGTAGGGCTTGGCCACATAGTCGTCGGCACCGACTTCGAGCCCGACGACGGTGTCGATCTCCTCGCGTCGCGCCGAGACCATTATCACCGGCGTGTCCCCTAGGGAGCGGATGCGCCGGCACACGTCGATGCCGGAGAGCCGCGGCAGCATCACGTCGAGCAGCACGATCTCAGGGTCGAGCGCCTCGAACATGATCAAGGCCTCCTCGCCGTCCGCGGCGACGTCGACGACGAACCCTTCAGCGCCGAGCGCCACCTGCAAGCCTTCGCGGTAGGACGGCTCGTCATCGACGACCAGGACTCGAACTCCTCGGCTCACTGTCGTAAGTCTGCCCTGAGAGAGCAGCCGACCGCTCGAGGCAGCCGCCGCAAAGCCGGCAAGCCGGCCCCGTGAGCAGACGAAGGTCAGCCATAGGCTTGCTGACGTGAACCGGCTCAGCGGCGAGACCAGCCCGTATCTGCGTCAGCATCTCGACAATCCGGTGGACTGGTATCCGTGGGGACCTGAGGCTTTCGCTGCCGCGGTCGAGCGCGACCGTCCCCTGCTGTTGTCGGTGGGCTACTCGAGCTGTCACTGGTGCCATGTGATGGCCCACGAATCCTTCGAGGACCCCGAGACCGCGGCGGTGATGAACCGCCTGTTCGTCAACGTCAAAGTCGACCGCGAGGAACGTCCCGACGTGGACGCCGTCTACATGGACTCGGTGCAGGCCATGACAGGACGGGGCGGCTGGCCCATGACGGTGTTCTTGACCCCTGACGGTCGCCCGTTCTTCGGCGGCACCTACTACCCCGACAAGCCTCGGGGCCAGATGGCCTCCTTCCGTCAGGTGATGGCCGCAGTGGACGACGCCTGGCGCAACCGTCGCAGCGACGTCCACGCCCAAGCCGACCAGCTCGTGTCGCTGATCGACCGGACGCCTCGTGCCGTGGAGTCGCTGCAAGACGGCAGCGAGGATGGGTCCGCTCCGAGCTGCGATCAGATGCTCGACTCCGCAGGCGACGCGATCCTGGCGGGCTTCGACCCGCAGTGGGGAGGATTCGGGGGCGCGCCCAAGTTCCCGGCGGCGATGACCCTGACCGCGGCGCTGCGCATCCATCACCGCAGCCGCCGGCACGAGCTGCTGCGGGTGGCGCGCACCAGCCTCGACGCCATGGCCGCCGGCGGGATCTACGACCATCTCGGCGGCGGCTTCTCGCGCTATTCGGTGGATCACCGCTGGCTGGTGCCTCACTTCGAGAAGATGCTCTACGACAACGCGCTTCTGACCAGGGCGTATCTGCACGCCTGGATGGTGACCGGCGAGCCGCAGTATCGCCAGGTGCTCGACGAGACCGTCGAATACGTGCTGCGCGACCTGCGCCACCCCGACGGCGGCTTCTACTCCGCTGAGGACGCCGACTCCGAAGGCGTCGAAGGCAAGTTCTACGTGTGGTCGCTAACCGAACTGCAAGACACGATCGGCGAAGCGGCGGGCGCCGAAGCCGCCGAGCAGGCAGCGGCCTGGTGGGGCGTGAGCGCTGCCGGCAACTTCGAGGGCGCCAACATCTTGCACCGCCCGGTGCGCGGCGACCTGACCCGCAGCGAGCAGCTGCAGGCGGCTCGCGCGGCGCTGTTCGCGCGTCGGCGGCGCCGGGTGCGCCCCGGGCTCGACGACAAGGTGCTGACCGAGTGGAACGCCTTGATGCTGTCAGCGCTGGCGGAGGCTGCCGCAGCCACCGGCGACTCGTCATGGCGGGCCGCGGCGCTGGCCAACGGCGAGTTCCTGACCGACAATCTGCGGCGCAGCGACGGACGCTGGCTGCGTTCCTGGCAAGCGGGCACTTCGAATCATCCGGCGCAGGCCCGCCATCTGGCCTACGCGCAGGACTACGCGGCCCTGATCGACGCTTTCACCCGTTTGGGCGAGCTGTCTGGTCAGGCACGGTGGACAACGGAGGCGCGCGCCGCTGCCGACGGGCTGCTGGAGTTGTTCTGGGACGACGATGCGCCGGGAGTGTTCACCACAGGCGAAGACGCCGAGCAGCTGGTCACTCGGCCCAAGGACCTGATGGACAACGCCACCCCGTCGGCGCAATCGTCCGCGGCTTGCGGGCTGCTGCGTCTGGCGGCGCTCACCGGCGAGGCCCGCTACGACGACCATGCTCGCCGCATCGTCGAGACGTTCGCGGCGTCTGCGGTGAAGCACCCCACCGCTTTCGGGCGGGCGTTGGAGGCTGTCGATCTGGCTTCGGGCGGCGTCACCGAGATCGTCGTTGTCGGCGACCGCGCCGATCTGGTGGCTGCGGCGCAGACCCGCTACACGCCCGACGCGGTGCTGGCCTGGGGCGAGCCTTACGAGTCGCCGCTGTGGCGCGACCGCGCCGAGGGCTTCGCCTATGTCTGCCGCGACTTCGCCTGCCTTGCTCCCGTCTCCACTCCCGAGGATCTCATCGCCCAACTCGCAGGCTGACCGCCAAGCCCGCAACGGTCCGCCGGTTCTCTTGCATCTGCTGAAAGCCTGTCCGCTCGATCAGGCACTGGGATACGTGGACAACTACGTGGACGCGATGTGCGGGGTCGACGTCAGACGCAGCGTCGAAACGCCCGCTTTTCGCAATGTCGAAACCGCCCGGCTGGTCTTGAGGTCGTTGGCTCGCAATGTCGCGACAGCCGCCTCGATGAGCGCTTTGGCGCGCGATACCGCAACAGGCGAAACGGGCTCGCCGCTGGACCGCAAGACTCTTCCGGCTTTTTTGGAGGCGTTCGAGAGGGTCTTCCTGCGTGAGGATTGCCCGTCCTGGGGGTTTCGTCCGGCCTCCCGGAGAGCGGTGCGCGTCAGGCCGAAACGCTTTTGTGCGACCCTTCGATAGCCACCAGCGCTCTGCGCGTGAGTCCTCGCCGTCTGCTGGACGAGCCGGATTTTATGGGCGGCGCTTTCGAGTCGCTGGCGATGCGCGACTTGAGGGCTTACGCGATCGAAGCGGGCGCTGAAGCTTTTGGCGCAACGCGCCCACGAGGCGGGTGCGCGTCAGGCGTCGAAACTCGTGACCCTCTTCGGAGTCAACGCCGCCGACGCGCACAACGGCCCGCGCGTCGCCTGCGAAGACGACGGCATCGCCATAGTGCCCCTGACAACCCTCGGCCCCTGAGTCATCTCTGCGATCTCACTCTCCATGATCGAGCCTGTGGTGCGAGTTGAAGCGCAGTAGATGCTCGAACAGTGCTGCGATGTTGTTCGTAGTCGATGGCTGTCAGAGCGTCAAGCGGATCACTCTGTTTTGAGTTCGTGCGCTGATCAGCTCGCCGAGGGCTAGACCCTGACACGAATCAGCCTGTGCGTATCAGCACGCCGTGGATTCGGCGCTGATGAGCCTCAGAGTTGGACGGACGGTTCAGCGGCGAGTTCCCGGCGCAGTGCGTCGAGAGCGCTCACCGGGATTCCGAGCAATGCGCCCACCGCCTCGTCGAGTCGGGCGCGACTCGAGCATCGCTGAGCCTGATGCAGCGGCAGCAACGGCTCAATGACCGTGTCGAACAGTGACGCCAGGGATTTGCGACTTTCCGGCGCGAGGTCGGGCACTGCAAGGCTGCGCATGGCGTCGATGCTGACGTTGAGGCGCGACAGGGTGTTTGGCGCTGCGGCTGCGAGCATGGCGAGAACCCCGAGCGTCGAGTTCAGATAGACGGTCATGGCCTTGCTCCACTCGGGACCAAGTTCGCAGTCGCGAGGAGCGACCGGCACCCAGCCGGAACCCACGGTCGGCTCTTCACAGCAGACCGCCAGGACTCTCAGAGTGTTGAGACGCGGCTTTGCAGCGATCAGTAAGCGTGCCGCCTTGCTGTAGTACTTGTCAGCGAGATGCTCTTTGCCGCTCTTGGCGTGGATATAGCTGTCGGCGCTGGAGGCGAGCCCTACGACTCGAGCTGTGTCGTTGTGCCACAACGCTCTGCGTCCCGTGCTGTCGGAGCGGTCGTGCCTGGTGAAGGCATCGCGAATTCTCTGCCCTGCCGGTCCGATGTCTGCTCCGCGGTCGAGCTTCACGAACTGTGCGCCCTTGTAGGTGCCGTCGCGCAGGCAGCCTGCGATTGCGGCTAGGTGAGCCGACGCAACCGTCAGCGGCGGCCATTCACCTTCGATCATCCGCTCAGCGGGCCAGGTCCCGATCTGCGCCACGCTGTCAGCGACGTCAGCGACGTCGGCAGGAGTCCATTCCAGCAGCATCCGAGCGGTGCCTGCGACGTCGGCGGCACTGCGAGTGTTGCGCCACAGTCTCACGAACTTGGTGGGCGGCCTTCGGGTCGGTTCCTGCTGTGAGCGGCGGCAGACTATGAGCGCTTCAGAGATGCTGGTGTTCTCAGAGAAGCAGGTCCGCTGCGGGTCGAAGGAAGCCACTACCCATTCGACGTGGAACCACTCCGCAAGCAGTTTGCGGGCATCCCGATTGGACGGAGCAGCGACGCCGGCGAGCGGATACACGAACGCCAGCACTCCGGAGTCCATATCGGCGAGGTGCTCGCCGAGGTCGATGAACATCGAGCCCGCCGAGGATCCATGACCCGCCCGCTTGTGGGTGATGATCTTCTCGCGTGCCTTGAGAGCCTTCTCCTCGGCTTTCGAGAACTGGTCGTGGCGCAGCGAATCACGAGTGAACGGCGGGTTCATGATCACCACATGGAAGGTGTTGGGTTCCAGGGTGAGCGCCCTCTCGGTCTCAACCTGCGCCCCGTAGCGTTCCTGCCCGAAGCGGAACTGGCCCGTGGCAGCGTTCTCCAGCAGCTCCAGCGAACCGACTCGCGCCTGACGCTTGCGGTTCTCGACTTCCACACCGAGCGGCAGCTTCGCGATGTTCATTCGGTCGAAGGCAGAGGACGGCGACAGCAGGCCGAGCGTGGTTGCGGCCATGTGGCAGGCGGTGGCATTCACGTCGAGGCCCCACAGCACATCCTCGATCATCACGGGAGAGTCGGCGTCCCGGCGGTCGGGGCCGCGCAGATCGCGGATGCGTTCAGCGACAGCCATCAACAGGGTGCCCGTCCCGCAAGCCGGGTCGATGACCTTCAAGTCGGCCAGATCCTCGGGGAGGGCGCCCGCGTCGGAGAGGCCGAGCATCGCTAGAAGCGTCGCCGCTGACACCGACGTGTAGTAGCTGCCGTCGTATCGGGCGGTATCGAGCAATCGGTGGAAGATGCGTCCCAACAGGTCGTGGCCGGCTGCTGCGGCCGATGTCGCGGCCGCCACTCCGGCTCGGGCCGCGATACTCACCGCAGTGTTCCATTGGGATGTCAGCACGGGAGCGTAGAGCGCCTCGCAAGCCAACTGGAACACCGGTCGATAGTCCTTGGCCAGTATCAGGCGCCAAGCGTCGAGAAGATCAAGTACCGGATCGGTGCCGGCAATGCACTCTGTGGCGCGTCTCGGTGGCCAAGACCCCTCGTAGCTGCGCCCGTCCGGGTGGCGGGCGTCGATCACGGGCCGGGTGGAGAGATCCGTGAACGAAGCGTCGAGTCGGGCGTGGAACATGGCAGCCGCGGCCACAACCAGCAGTCCTCGCTTCGCGGCCGCCTCGGACTTGTCGACTCCACGGATGACTGTCGGCAGGTCCAGCGCCTCGGCCAGCGCTCTGCGGTCGTCGTTCAAGAGATGGGTAATGGCCGTTTTGAGCGCTTGGTCGAGCTTTGCCGCTTCCGCTTCGGGGCTGCCCATATTGGCGACCAGCAGCGAAAGGTGTCGCGCTAGGTCAGAGACGTTGCCCGCATGGTCCTGCTCGTCGTAGTCGAGCGGCCGCGGATACACCGTCCTCCAGCGCAGGTCGAGGCAGGACGACAGGGCCTCGGCTCTCAGACTCAGCGGGTAGGTGACCGCCACGACCGCGTCACCGACGATCGTTCCGTCGGCGATCTGCTCGGCCCGTCGCCGGGCGTCCTTGACAGCCCCGGCCAGGGTTGCGCCCTTCTCGGCTTCGCAGTAGATGAAGCCTTGCTCTGTCCTGAGCTTCACGTCGGGCCGCAAGCCGCCTGCGCCACCCAGCGGCTCGGGCTCGGCGTCGAACCCGGCGGCTCGGAGCGCGTCAGCGAGTGCGGCGTTGATCAACTGTTCATGTGACGCCTTTTGCAATGACACGTCAGGCAGTCCTTCTAGTCGGAGCGGCCGCTGCGACGCCCGTCAGCGAGCAGTGACCCAGCCAGTCTCAACACCCTAGGGCAGAGGTGAGACGCCTTCGGCGGATGCTGAGACTCTCCTGCTACGAACCGTCTGATCTATATTTGGGATTTTCGCTATATCTCATCAATCGGTGCCTGTACTGTTGATATGATATAAAATATCGTTTTGCTGTTCAGGGCTTGATTGCTGCTACAAGACGGACTGGAAGACCAGTTCGGGCACTGCGACTCCCCATAGATCGCACTTGTGACCCTCCTGGTGCTGCCGTCGAGATCAAACTGACCCGCAACGAGCACACGGTCGCCAAATCGAAGCGGGCGCTCAAGCTATTGGCGCGACGCTCCCGCGAGGCGGGTAAGCGTCCGCCGTCGAAACTCGTGACCCTCTTCGGAGTCAACGCCGCCGACGCGCACAACGGCCTGCGCGTCGCCTGCGAAGACGACGGCATCGCCATAGTGCCCCTGACAACCCTCGGCCCCTGACAACGCTCCGCGGTGGGGGTCGGACTGACGACACACAGCCCGTTCTGTATCACCAACAGGCCCGATCCGGCGAAGTTGGATGCTGTGATGTTGGATGCTGCGGTGTTGAAATGCTGCGGTATCGCTGGTGGCTAGTCACCTAGAGGCGCAGATCGACGAGGCTTACGAGGCCTACGACGAATGTCCCGCTGACGCTCCCGACGCTTGGGGGCGTCTCACAGATTTCCATGAAGCGAACCGCCGTCACCGTGAAGCTGGCGGCGCCGCCACCGGATGAACGCTAGGCGTGTGCATAGGGGCGAACTCTGGTGGTGCGAGTCGCCTCATGCGGGCAGAGGCCCTGTAGTGGTGATGTCGCGTGACGCCGCGTTGGCGAAGCTCAACACTGCGATCGTCGCGCCATGCACGACCAACATCCGCGGGCTCGCTTCGGAGGTGGTTCTCGAACCCGGCGACGATCCGGTGGATGTGCTGTCGGCGGTCAACCTCGACTCTGTCGAGAGTGTCGCGCAGGCCATGCTCACTGAACGCATGGGACGCCTCAGCGACCGCCGCATGAGGCAAATATGCACTGCGCTGTCGGCTGCCACTGCCTGCGGCTAACTCGAAGCATCGCCTAACGGGGCCAGGGCGCGGTCGGGTCGGTTCGCGGCGTCGCTGTGAATTGGTCCGGCACCGTGTTTCAGAAGAATTTCTTGATTCTAATACAAGATTTTTTATTGAAAGAGATTGTTTTATCACACCGTTGTCCTATACTGCTGTTTATGGTTCTAGAGGACGCTCAACAAGCAGTCACCGCCACCAGCCGGATGCTCGCAGCTGTACGTGACGGCGCCGCGTCCACTGGCGAACTGCGCAAAGTGCTGGACGCGACGCGATCCATCACGGCTGCGGCCACCGCAACTCAGACTGCTGCTGCGGAGTTGATCGCACGGCGGGAGCGTCACGGCGACGGCGGCGTCGAAATGCTGGCGTCGTCAGCAGGGCTGCCACAACACGAAGCCCGCAACCAGGTCGTCACCGCTGCCGCGCTGCAAAAGGTTCCGAAACTGCGCGATGCAGTGCAAGCAGGCGACATCTCGCAAGCCAACGCCCGACGGCTCGCCGCGGCGATCACCAAAACCGGCGCCGCCGCAGTGGCCGGTGACGACACGCTGTTGGCGCAGGCCGAGTCGATGCGGCCCGAGCAGTTCGAGCGAACCGCGCGACGCTGGATCAACACGCACCAAGCCGATGACGGCGAGTCCGAGTATCTGCGCCAACGCGCCCGGCGTTACCTGAGAATGCACGACACCGACGACGGAATGGTCAGCCTGCGAGGCGAGTTCGACAAGATCACCGGCACACGCATCCACAACCGACTGCTCCACACCGCCAGACAGTTGTTCAACTCAGACAAGACACTTCCAAAAGCGCAGCGACGCGAGTTCCCGCAATGCATGGCAGACGCCCTAGAACGTTGCACCACCAACACAACGAGGCCCGCAAGCGGCGGCGTAGACAGCCGACGCAACACAGACGCTGCTACCGGCACCAGCACGAACTGCGGTAACGCCGCCGGTTGCCGGTGCGCTCAACAACCCCGCAACGCAAACACCGCAGCCGGCACCAGCACGGAGACAGCCAGCATCAGAACCAGCCCAAGCACCAACGCCGATGCCGATCATTGCGGAGTTGGCGATAGCGAAGATTCCGGCGGCAGCGATGACGCCGTCGGGGTTGATGCGGCTGACCGGGATGCGGGCGGTGGTTGGGTGGCGGATATCACGCTGATAGCGCATGTTGATGAAGCCACCGGCGAGTTGATAGCCGAGTTGTCGGACGGATCGAAACTGCCGGCCGCAGTGCTCGAGGAACTGTCCTGCAACGCACGCTGGACCGGGCTCATCTACAACCATGCAGGCGACGCCATCTGGCGCAGCCGATCACGCCGCACAGTCACAGACACGCAATGGCAAGCCCTCCTCGCCAAACATGGCGGCTGCTTCCACTGCGGAGCACCGCCTCGCATATGCCAAGCCCATCACATCACCCCCTACTCACAAGGCGGCGCCACCAGCCTCAACAACCTGATCATGGTCTGCTGGAACTGCCACCACAAAATCCATCACCACAACTGGCGCATGCACAAACACCCAGACGGCAACCACACACTCCACCCACCCAACAACCCAGCCCTGCAACCCCGCTACGGGCCAGCCTGTGCCGACTACCAGCCACCAACACCAGAACCACCGCCCCGCCGAGAGCGACCACCGGACCGACCCGAACACAAGCCGGATCGGACTAGAAACCGTGCCAGAGACCCAGACCCGGCCAAGCTGTGGTGAACTATGAAACCGCCCACAACTGCCGCCAATTCGCGCGTGCCCGAGACCCAACCTCGGCCACGCTGTGGTGAACGCCACCGGGGAGGAACAGACAGCCAGACCCGCTCAAAGCCCCAGCCAAGTCCAGGCAGCGCTGGGTCCGCTGCGTATGAGCAGACCGGATCCGGCACAGCCAGATCAGAGGCACCCCCAAGTCAGGGCAACAGCTAGGTTGGGGGGGGGATCACAAGGGTTCGAAGACCAGTTCGGGTATCACCCATGAACCGCTCATTCTTGACGGACGCGAGCCGTAGGGGTCACAAGGGTTCGAAGATCAGTTCGGGTATCACGGTTTCCCATCGGTCGCACTTGTGGCCTTCCTGGTACTCGGGGGAACTCTGATCACGACGGCGCACGACCACGGCGTGGACCTTGGCGCTGACGAGTCGCTGGCCTTGAGGCGGCTCAAATTTCGTTGCCAATCTGCCGACTGTCATTCCCCTGCCGTCGCACATATCCCAGGGTTGAGTGTCAGTGCGAACCTGCAGCGGGTCGCCTGCTGCCAACGCAGCCAGAGCCCGGTGGAGAGAGTGATTCGGGGGCTGGTTGCCTGCATAGCTCAAGTGGACGTCTCCCAGAGTCAAAACACAGTGCCGGCGGGCCGCTTCAGGGGGCGGCGCGACGAGCTTCGGCGGCTCGCGCCGCAGCACCGACGGGAGATGCTCGGCGAACTCTCTTGTGGCGTGCAGCGGGTGGCGGCCCTGCCTGTTCATGCACATCAGCGTCAACGTCCGGCGTGCCCGGGTCATGGCGACGTAGTAGAGCCGCCTTTGGGCTTCGAGGTCTTCTGCACTTTTGCCGCGCTCCCAGCCGCCGTCTAGCACGACCACATGGTCGAACTCCAGACCCTTGGCACTGTGCGCAGTGGTGAGAAGCAGGCCCCGCTGACGACGGCGAGCTTCGCGCGCCCATTCGGCCAACCACTCGCGAAACGACTCCACCGGCCACTTCGAGTCCCCCGCTTCGTCAGCGTGCTCCTCAGCCGCTTCTTTCAGTAACTCGATCCACGGCCCCGACCGCTGACAGTTGAGCCACTCGCAGATTTCAGCGTTGTTTACGTGCTTGTTGTCGCGACCCTCGATCCAATCAAGCAGTGCTTGAGTCTCGCGTGTCTGCCAGACAGGCACATCGGAATCGGCTGCCCACTGACAGGGGATCCCGTGAAACTCGCAGAGGCTTCGCAAAGGTTCCAAGCATTTCCATTTGCGGGCGATCACCGCGCAGTCCGACCAGTCCCATGCCCCCGCTCGACCTTTGAGCCGCTCAAGTTCGCAGAGTGCGGCCTGCGCCTGGGCGATCGAGTGCGACTCGACGGACATAATCTGGACTCGGCCCTGCGCCACCGGATCACGCGCCGTCCACTCCCCGCCCGCGGGTTCTTTCAGGCGGGCCTGGTTGACATGGATCGGGTTGTCCTTCTTGAGTCGCTCGAGTGCCGGAGCGATCAGCGCGTTGGAGGCGTCGATGATGTGGCGCGTCGAGCGGTAGTTGTCGGTCAGATAGGCGGGCTTAGCTTTGTAGTCCTGCTCGAAGCGCCGGATGTAAGCGACCGACGATCCCTTGAAGCTGTAGATGTTCTGGTCGTCGTCGCCGACCGCGAACAGGTTCAGCTTGGCATTCTCGTCGGAGATCGTGCGGCCCGCCAGAGCATCAATGAGCTCGTACTCGTCGAGGCCGACGTCTTGGTATTCGTCCACCAGAATCCAGCGGAAACCCGCTAGCAGCCGATCCCTCGCTTCTTCGGCTTCTTCAGTGTCGTCGGATTCGAGCCCCTCGCCGCGCAGCAGTGCGACAGCATCCTTGATCACCCGGTCCAACTGCTCCTGCAATTCCTTTTGGTGGGGTCGCGCGGCCTGACTCGAGAAGCTGGCCCCCACGAGGCGCATGGCCATTGCGTGGCATGTGAGCACCATCACGCCGCGGGCGTCGTCGCCGATCAACTCAGTGAGCCTGCGACGGATCTCCACAGCGGCATGGCGGTTGTAAGCGAGAGCGAGGATGCTTCGGGGGTCTTCGCGTCTGACCCGTATCAGATAGGCGATGCGATGCACCAACACGCGTGTCTTGCCCGATCCGGGCCCGGCCAGCACCAAGACGTTCGCGTTCTCGCGGTCATCAGCCACGAGCCGGCGCTGAGCGGGGTTCCTCAGACTCGCAACGATGCGGTGCCATGACTCCGGCGTCGTCTGGCGCGAGAGTTCGCTGTCGGGAAGCCAGCGACGCAAGAACTCGGCTTCCCCCAAAACGAAATAGTCGAGCGACAGCCGCACTGCGTCAGCCAAGGACGCCAGGCCCTGCTGCGCGTACTCGGCCATGATGTGTATCTGACGGACCGTGCTGTTGTAATGGAGTTGCAGCTCCGTGAAGTCTTCTTTCGTGAAGCTTCGCTGCGTTGAGTGCAGGCGGATGGTCATCGCGGGTCTGAAGACGGCCAGCCCTTTGTTGAGGCGGATCACGTCCTGTTCGTGCAGCCACAGCAGCGAACGCTCCACAAGCTTGCGTGCATCGGTGGTCTGCTCCGCGAGTCGAGCATCGGCAGTGAGCGCCTTCTGAAGCTCGCCGAGGGTCGTCTCTGCTAGCAGGTCGCCGCCTCGAACGCCTCGGGGAAGACAATCGAGCAGGTGTTCCAACAGGCGCCCGGCGGCGTCGCGGCGACGCTGCGCCATGCGCGCCACGGATCCCCACTCACGTTTGAGCGTCACATTCACGCTCTCAGCGTCGCGCTTGCGCAAGGCGAGGCTGCCGCCGCCGGAGTCCTCGCCGCGACCGTCGTCCGCCACGCTGCGCAGTATCCGAGTGACCTGCCCGGGAAGAACTCTGCGATCCAGCGAGTCGCTGAGTTGCTGTGCCGCCAGGCGAAGGTTCAACGGCGCTGATTCTTCCAGGGCCATGTCTGGGGCTTTCTCGCGCATCTGTTCGAGAAGGCTCATCTCAAGCTCTTGGGCCTCGCCGAATCGCTTCCGCGAAGGGCGCGGCGCGCCTACATGGACGAAAGCCGTCAAAGCAACATCGTTGCCGGCGATCCCGAAGCGCTCGAGATCATGCAGCGCCACACGGACACCCTCGGAGCTGAGACCGGTATAGCTCATCAACTCATCGGTGGAGATGCCCTCATCCGGCGCGGCTTCCAAGAGCCGTCTCACGATGCCCGTCAACTGGAAGCGATAATCCTCATCGGAGACCGCCTTCTGCAGCCGCCGCTCTGCGTCTTCGACGGAGCCGACCCGCAGCGACGACGGGAAGATCCTGACCCGGTTCTCGTCACGGGTCAACAGTCTGGATTCTTCCAGCCACAACAAGGCCGTGCGGACTCGTGTGTCATCGGTCGCAGTGTCGCGCCGGAACGCCTTGTCCTCGTCGGCGCTCAGGATCTCGCCGGCCGTGGCGATCAAAGGCTCTTGATCGCCGTACTTGCGGTAACGGCGACTGAGCCTTTTCAGAGCGCGAAACACCATGTGTATATCGTGCTTGGTCAGCCGGGAGCGTGCCGACATCGAGAACTGTCGTTCGACGTCATCTTTGGTGTAGAGCAGCACGCAGCACGCCTCGTCGCCGTCACGTCCGGCGCGACCGGCCTCCTGCAGATAGTTCTCGAGCGATGACGGGATGTCCGCGTGGATCACGAGACGCACGTCGGGCTTGTCGATGCCCATGCCGAAAGCGTTCGTGGCGGCCAAGACTCTGAGGTCGCCGTCTTTGAAGCGCTGCTGTATCTGCTTCTTCTCTTCTGGCTTCAAACCCGCGTGGAACCGCTCCGCCTCCATTCCAGTGTCTCGCAAGAACTGCGCGACCTCCTCGGTGCGCCGCCGTGTGGCGCAGTAGACGATCGCGCCGCCGGTCGTCTCAGCGCCCAAGTGGCGCTCCAAGCTGATGCGGATGTCGTTGAGTTTGTTGGCCTCTGTCGTCTCGACGACAACGAACGCGAGGTTGCTGCGACGACTGCCTCCGTCACGCACCCGCATCTCGATTCCGAGGGTCTGCCAGAAATAGTCGATGATCTCCTCTTTGACTTCAGGCTTGGCCGTGGCAGTGAGACACAAGATCGGCGGCACCTCCAAGCTGCCTGCCTGCCCAGACTTCTCGGCCTGCTCGCGGATGAAACGTCCCACGTAGCGATAGTCGGGACGGAAATCGTGGCCCCATTTGGACAGGCAGTGCGCCTCGTCGAGCACCCAGGCGCCGATCTCTCTTTGGTCGAGCGCCCGGCGAAGCGCCTGGCTGCGAAGTTGCTCAGGCGAGATCAGCACCATCGCAGCGTCCCCGAGACGCAGCTTCGTCAGGGCCTCACTTCGCTCGGGCATCGACAACATGCCGTTCACCGTGACGCACGAGGTGATGCCGTGAGCTTCGAGACCGGCCACCTGATCGGCCATCAGCGCCACCAGCGGCGATATCACGACTGTCACTGCGCCCGTCTTGTCGTGCCGGGAGAGCGCCGGCACCTGATAGCACACGGATTTGCCGGTTCCGGTGGGCAGGATTCCCAGCACATGTCGCCCGCTCATGGCATCCTGCGTGATCGTCTGCTGCAGCGAACGGCCTTCGGCGTCCTCAGGCTGCGACCTGAACTCGTCGAAGCCGAAGAAGCGCTTCAGTTCACGTTGAGCGTCATGATGCTCTCGGCACCATGCGCAATGATTCGATTCGCAGGCTGTGTCGCGCAATCGCCGGATCAGGCGTCCGGCCTCAGGGAACTGATGACGCACCCAGGGCGGCATCACTGAGAACCCGGACTCCGATGCGGACTCATCGTTGGCAGGCCGTGGCGCCACTGACAGCCAGGCGAGTGCATAAGCCAAAGACCAGCCGTGATCCTCGGCGGCCTCGACAGCCTCATGCGCTTGAGTTCTGCAGGTGATGCCTTCCAGCAATGCCTCTATGGCGCGGCGAGCCTCGACCGCCGACGGTGTGACCGAGCCGCGCAAAGCCTCGAAGACTAGAGTGAAGCCCTCGTTCCCGTCGCCGGAGCACAACCAGTGCCACGCAGCGAGAAGCCGCGGTTCCGTGTCGAGCAGCGCCTCCTGCTGGTTTTTGAATGCGTCGAGCGCCAGCTGGGCGTCCAGTTCGGGGTCGTTGCGGGTATGTCGCTTGAGATCGCCTTCCTTGTAGTGTTTAACCAAGTGGTGGTATGGCTGGCGCGGGAACGCCAGAGGATTGAGCCACAGAGTGTCGACCGCGAGCATCCGCAGGATTCTCAGGCCCGGATCGGCAGCTCGCAGATGCGGGAGGTCGAAGTTGATCAGATTGTGGCCCAGCACGAAGTCCGCTCCCTCGGCCAGGTTGTCAAGAACTGCCAGGTCATGCCGCAGACTCCGGCGAGTGTCCGAACAGAGGTAGCGCTTGCCGGTGTCGTGACGCACTCCGGCTAAAGCATGGATGCGCTCCGTCTCCTTGTCGACCTCCAGATCTACGGACACGCAGCGCGACAGATGCACAGCTAGTTCCTGAGCGGCGATCCTGCGGTCGAGGCCCTCAGCGTCGAGCTCTGCAGCGTCCATGCGTGCGCTGCGCCGGCGCCGGAGGAGCTCCGATGGGCCGCTTGTGCCCGCAGCCGGGTCAGCCTCAAAATTCGCGCTCATCGTCGTGGCGCGCCCGGCCGGGGCTGAGCATGGGACGCTGACATCAGAAGGCTTCGAAGGGGTCGTGATCCGTCAGCAGGTCGATTGCGGGTATGGCGGTGATCCGGTCCGCCAGCGCGAAGCGGTGGCTGCCCGCATGTGCCACTACGAGATGGTCCAGGTCGAGATCGGCCAAGGCGCTGTGCATCGACTTGGTGGTCGCCGGACGGTCGGTGCGCTTGATCTCGAAACCGACGATCCTGCGGCCGATCTCGAGTCGCAGGTCGATTTCAGCGCCGCTGTGAGTCGACCAGAACGCCGCCGCAGCTTCACCGAAACGCGCCAGGAGCTGCTCGAGCACCATGCCCTCCCAGCTGGCCCCCAGCTTGGGATGCCGTTCAAGGTCAAGTCGGCTGCCGATGCCGAGAAGCCGGTGCAGCAAGCCGCAATCCCGAATGTAAACACGCGGTGACTTGACCTGCCGCTTGGCGATGTTCGCATGCCAAGGCGGCAGCTGGCGCACGACGAGAGCGTCAGAGAGCGCATCGAGCAGCCGCTTCACCTGCTTGGTGGAGACGTCGATGGACCGGGCGATCGCCGCAGCGTTCCAAGTCTGGCCGTGATAGTGGGCGAGCATCGTCCAGAATCGTCGCATTGTCGTGGCCGGCAAACGGAGTCCGAATCCTGCCAGGTCACGCTCCAAGAAGGTGGCGATGTAGTCGTCGCGCCAGGCATTCGAAGCCTGCTCGTCGGCGGCGAGGAAAGACTCGGGAAGCCCGCCGCGTTGCCACAGGCCGTCGAAACGGTCGGCGCCCACATCGGCGAGCCGGAAACCCGACAACTGCAGTTGAGTCACCCGCCCGGCCAAGGACTCGGCGCCTGAGCCGGTCAACTCCGGAGAAGCGCTGCCGAGCACCACGAAACGACCGGGACGGCGATTCTCGTCGACGAGCACCCTGAGCGACGCGAACAACTCCGGCAGCCGCTGAGCTTCGTCGATCACGATCGTCTCACCCCGATCCCCCAGAGCCAGCATCGGATCGGCGAGCCTGGCGACGTCGCGATAGTCCTCCAAGTCGAACATCGCCGCAGCGGACGGCTCGATCACCTGCCGTACCAGCGTGGACTTGCCGGCCTGCCGCGGACCTGTCAGCAAAGTCACCGGCGACCGCGCCACAGCAGCCCGCAGCGCTTCGGCATCTGCTGGTCGCGTCAAGAAGGCATCACTCGCCATCATCGGAGGATCCTTTGCGCTGCGAGCATTCTCGTTTCAACCACCGGGCCATTTTATCATTGAAAAACAGCTATACAAAGGCAGATTTTCAAGAATTATCGCACCGAAGCGGTGATCGGGGACGGTGAGGCCGCTCTACCACTGACCGCGGTGCAGCACCTCGCCCAGCGGACGCCGCCGCCGCGCCGCCGAACGGCTGGGGCGGTCGTCGCTGCGGCGATGGCCGATAGCCACCGTGCCCACACCCAGACGCCCCTGCGGCACGCCGAATGCGGCGCGCACCGCCTCGACATGGTCGAACATTCCGAAGAAGGCCGTCCCCAGACCTCGCTCCTGCGCGGCCAGCAGCATGGTCATCATGGCGGCGCCGGAGTCCACGAACCAGTAAGGCACAGGCCAGGCTGCCTCGCCGGCGCCCAGCGGAGTGCGGGCCTTGTCCGGCTCGCGGTAGCGGGCGAGATAGGCCCCCGGATCGGTCCACATCACCACCAACACCGGCGCGTTCAGCAGCCCCGGCCAAGCGAAACCGCTGCGCCTGTCAGCAGGCAGAGTCACATCCCAGTACGTCTCTGTGGCGTCTCCCTCCAGCACCAGGAACTCAAGGCCGTCGGTGTTGCCCGCGGACGGCGCACGCCGGGCGAGTTCGCAGATCTCGTCCACCAGCGACGGCTCGACCGGCTGCGAAGTGAAGGATCGCACCATGCGGCGCGATCGCACGGCCTGCTGGAAGTCCATCGAGGCGCCGCCCAGAGCACGCGGCGGCTGACAGCGCAAGCTCTAGAGCAGCTTCTCGAGCTCCTCGGCCGTGACCCAGCCGTGAACGACCAGAGTGTCACCGTCCTCGCAGACGAGGCTGCTCAACAGTTCGGTCGTCTCAGCGGGGATGCGCTCGGGCTTGAGGCTCGCGTGGTCGAAAACCACGCCTGGCTGACCCTTGCCTCGGGTGGTGAAGACACGGTCGTCGTAGCTGAGCGATCCGATGCCGAAGCGCTTGGCCAGCCGGCGGCCCCAGGCCCGCTCCTCGCCGGTCGCCTTGTGGCCGGAGCGGGGCACCACATCGTGAAGCGTCTTGAACGCCTCGAAGGCGCCGTGGTCGTTGATCTGCATTCCGAACAGGACGTCCTCGTCGGGGAACGACATCGCCGCACGCCGCATCTGGTCGGCGATCACGCCTCGCAGCACCGTGTCGCGGCGGGTGGTGCGGCAGGTGTGGCCGGCGCCGATCAGCACGCAGGGAGTCCCGCCGATGCGTTCCAGCGTGCAGAAAGAGAAGCCGCGCAGTTTGCCGTTGTCTCGGGCTTCGGTGAGCAGCACCCAGGCTTCGGCCTGCTTGGACAGCGAGCCGACCTCGTAGGCGGACGACGAGACGGCGCAAAGGTCGGCCATCTCAACGAAATCAGAGTCTCCCAGCCCACTGCAATCCCTAGTCTCGATCGTGATCGCCATGGCCGCGTCCTACCCTTTCGGTTGCCCGTACCGCTGTGCTCCAGTCTCATGCAAGAAGGACGGTTTCGCAACCTGGGGCGCGGATTTCCCTCCCGGATCAGCCTGGGAGCGGCCTTCCCTGCGAGTGCTTGCGAGATCGCCCCGGCACAAGCGAGCTTGCTAGGCGCCCGCGATGGCCGCCGCGCCGAGCAGTTCGCGCAGTTCTGCGGGCAGGCCCCTGGAGGTGTCCACGGCGAAGCCCGCAGGCAGGCGCGCCACCCGCCGGCCGTCCAGCAGCAGTTCCACCGCCGCCGAACCCGGATGAGCCAGCAGCAGCGACTTGAGCTCGTCGAGGTTCCGCTTGTTCTGGTGCGACAGCGGCAACAGGATGCGCAGCGGCGGATCCTCGGCGGGCCCCTCCAGTGCCTCGAGCACCTCGATGTCGTTGGCGATGAAGCGCGGCGCGTCCTGTTGGGGGTCGTAGCGGCCCCGCACCAAGACGATGGCGTCGCCGGCCAGCTTCGAGCCGTGCTCGGCCATGGCTTTCGGGAACACCAGCACCTCGACTCTGTCCTCGAGGTCCTCGAGGACGAAGCTCGCCATCGGGTCGCCTTTGCGGGTGACGCGGCGGTTGAGGCCGGTGACGACCCCGCCCACACGCCGGAACCCCTTCTCGCCACCATCGGCGCCCGACAGCATCGCGCCGATGGTGCAGTCGGTCTGGCGGCGGACCCGCGCCTCCATGCCTCTGAGCGGATGATCCGAGACGTAGAGGCCCAGCATCTCCTTCTCGTAAGCCAGCTTCTGCATCCGCCCGTATTCGGTGTCGTTGATCTCGGGGCGGTCGTCGAACGACGGTCCGGCGCTTTGCTCGCCGAACAGCGACATCACGCCGGCGTCGTGCTCGCGCCGCACCCGTATCGTCTGATCGATTATCGACTCGTAGACCTGCATGAGCCCCTGACGGGGATGCCCCAGCGAGTCGAAGGCGCCGGCTTTGATGAGCGACTCGACGGTGCGCTTGTTCAAAATGTCGATGTCGACGCGCTCCACGAAGTCGTTGAAGGACTCGAAGGGGCCGTTGGCCTCGCGCTCTTCGACTATCCGCTCGACGACGCCCTGGCCCACGTTGCGGACCGCGGAGAGCCCGTAGACGATCTGATCCCGCCCGTGCCGGCCCCGATCGCCGCTTCGCTCGAAGGGCTGCGGCGGCGCCGCCGCAGTCGGTGTCGGAGGGCTGCCGCCTCCTGGCGGGCCGGTCAGCGTCGGCAGCGGCGTGAAGTCCGACGACGAGCGGTTCACGTCAGGGACCTGCACCTCGATGCTCCGCAGGCGGCAATCATTCAAATAAACGGAGATGCTGTCCAGTCTGCGCTTGTTGCTGGTCAGCAGCGCGGCCAGATACTCCACCGGGTAGTTGGCTTTGAGATACGCGGTCTGGTAGGCCACGTAGCCGTAGCCGTAGCTGTGGCTCTTGTTGAAGGCGTAGTCGGCGAACTGGGCGATGATCTCGAACAGTTCAGAGCCCAAGCCCCTGCCGTAGCCGCTTTTGGCCACGCCCTCCACGAACTTCTCCTCCTCGGCGGCCATGGCCTCGCGGATCTTCTTGCCCATGGCTTTGCGGAGGTTGTCGGCTTCGGCCAGCGAGTAGCCCGCGAAGCGCTGCGCCACCCGCATGACGCTCTCCTGATAGATCATCAGACCGTAGGTGTCGGCCAGAATCTCCTCTGCCTCCGGGTGGAAGTAGCGCACAGGCCGGCGGCCGTTCTTGCGTTCGGCGTAATCGTTGTGCATGTTCGCCGCCATCGGGCCGGGGCGATACAACGCGACCAGCGCGCAGATGTCGTCGAACTTGGTCGGGGCGAGCGACTGGATCAGCGAACGAACCGACGGGTTCTCAAGCTGGAACACCCCGCTGGTGTCGCCTTTGCGCAGCATCTCGAAGGTGCTCTCGTCTTCGAGATCGACGTTGTCGATGTCGACCTCGATTTCACGAGTCCGGTTGATCAACTCGAGCGTGTCGCTGATGACGTCGAGGTTGCGCAGCCCCAGGAAGTCCATCTTCAGCAGTCCGAGACTCTCCACCCCGTGCATCTCGTACTGGGTGACGATGGGCGAATCCTCGACGTTCTTGCTCGAGTCGGGCTTGCGCTGGATGGGCATGTACTCCGTCAGCGGCTGCGGGGTGATCACCACCGCCGCGGCGTGGATGCTGTCCTGGCGCCGCATCCCCTCGAGCCCCCGAGCAGCGTCCACCACTTGGGCGACGTCGCTGTCGTTTTCGTGCATCTGACGCAGCTCGGCTGCGGCCAAATAGCCTTCGTGGTGAGTCTCGGAGTCCTCGAAGCAGTATTTCAGCGGGGTGTCGCGCCCCAAGATCAGCGGCGGCATGGCTTTGGCGATGCGGTCGCCGAGCGACGGGGAATGCCCCAGCACCCGTGCCGCGTCCTTGACCGCGGCTCGGGCCTTGATGGTGCTGAAAGTAATGATCTGCGCCACGTGGTCGCGCCCGTAACGGTCGGCGGCGTAGTTGATCACCTCGTCGCGGTGACGGGAGTCGAAGTCCATGTCGATGTCGGGCATCGACACGCGCGACGGGTTGAGGAAACGCTCGAAAAGCAGGTCGTAGCGGATCGGGTCGAGGTCGGTGATGCGCAGGCTGTAGGCGACGGCGCATCCGGCCGCCGATCCCCGGCCCGGCCCGACGCGGATGCCGCGGCGGCGCGCGTAGGCGATCAGATCCCAGGTGATCAAGAAATACGACGCGAAGCCCATGTTGTTGATGACTTCGAGCTCATAAGCCAGACGGTCTTGCACCTGTTGCGGAACCGGGTCGCCCCAGCGCTCGCGGGCGCCTTCCATGGTGAGGTGATGCAGATACTCGCCGTCGTCGCTGAAGTCTTCGGGAACCTCGAAGTGCGGCAGCTGGGGCTTGCCGAACTCGATGTTCACCTCGGCTCGGTCGGCGATCTCGAGCGTGTTGCGGCAAGACTCGGGAATGTCCGAGAACAGGTGGCGCATCTCGGCCGCGGATTTCAGGTAGTGAGAGTCGCCGTGGAACTTGAGGCGGTTCTTGTCGGTGAGCAGCGAGCCGGTCTGCACGCACAGCAGAGCGTCATGGGCTTCGGCGTCGTGACGGTGGGTGTAGTGGCTGTCGTTGGTGGCCAGCAGCGGCGCGTTGAGGCTGCGTGCGATCTCCAGCAGCTGCGGGTTGATCTGGTGCTGTTCGGGGATTCCGTGATCCTGCATCTCCACGAAATAGTTGTCGCGGCCGAAGATGTCCTGGAAGCGGGCGGCTTTCTTGAGCGCCTCCTCGGGGTTGCCGCGCAGCAGAGACTGAGGCACTTGGCCGCCGAGGCAGCCGGTGGTGGCGATCAGTCCTTCGCAGTGGTCGCCCAGAGTCTCCCAGTCGCAGCGCGGCTTGTAGTAGTAGCCCTCCAAGAACGCCCGGCTGGCGACTTTGATGAGGTTCTTGTAGCCGGTGTCGTTGACGGCCAGCAGGGTCAGGTGGTAGTAGAGCTTGCCGCTGTCGGTGTCTCCGCCCGCGTCGTCGAGCGTCCCCCGGCGGGCTGGTCGCTCATAGCGCGAGTTCTGCGCCATGTAGGCCTCCATGCCGATGATCGGCTTGATGCCGTGGTCGGAGCACTTCCGGTAGAAGTCCAGCACCCCGTACATGTTGCCGTGGTCGGTGATGCCCAGAGCAGGCTGCCCGTCGGCGGCGGCGGCTGCGATCAGATCGTCGAGCCGCGACGCTCCGTCGAGTATCGAGTATTCGGTGTGCGTATGGAGATGAACGAAAGAGTCAGGCATCTGAGGCTGTCGATCGGGTCGGTCTTCGGGCGGGCGCCTACAGGTAGGTGCCGTGACGGTCGTCGTGGTCGCCGCCCGTCGCGACCGTCAGCTGGGAATCGGGGCCGGGCTGCAGTTCGCCTCTCATGGCTTGCAGCTGCTGGTGCGCGCTCATCTGCTGGGCGAGCAGCATGGCTTTCATGCCCTGGATCAGCCCTTCGAGCCAGCCCACCAGCTGGGCCTTGGCGATCTGGAGCTCGCTCGTGGAGGGCGCCCCGGCCTGCTCGAAAGGAGAAGCGAGCCTGCTCAGCTCCTCGCGCAGGTCGGGCGACAGCGCCGCTCCCACCTCCGCTACCGAGGTCTCGTAGATCTCGCGCAGCCGCTGGCGGCTGGCCTCGTCCAGATCGGTGGAGCGGACCTCGGCGAGCAGCTGCTTGAGCATGGTGCCTATGCGCATCACCTTGGCCGGATGGTCGATCGTCTCGTTGATCTCGTCGCCCTCGCCGTCGGCGCCGGGCGCGAGTCCCACCACCTCGGGAGCGAGCAGCTCAGGCGCTGTCGGCGTCGCGTCGCTGCTGCTGCTGCTGCCGGCAGCCTTGACGCTGCTGTTGGTGCCGTTGCTGTCGGTCGTGTCGAAGGCGTTCACGAGTCTCCTTGCGAAATCGTGCTTGAAGGGTCATCCGCCGGGCGGCGCACGGTCAGGGCCCGAGGGCCGCGCACACGAGGCGATCACCGGCTGCGAGGTTGTGACCGCAACCGTAACGGCGCCGCAGCCGCCGCGCGGCGCATTGCTCGGCGCACGCGGTCTCACGGACGCTTCCCCGACCACGACAAGCATCCCCCTCACCCGCCGCTGCACAATCTCGCTTTCGCAGCGGCGTATCACAATGTAGAATTGATGTATGACAATGCTGAGCTTCAGGGTCGGCCCCGAAGAGGCGGCGCGGGCCAATGCGACGGCTGACGCTCTCGGCATCCCCCGGTCGGAGATGCTACGCGAGGCGTTGCGTCGGCACCTCAACGCGGTGGCAGCCGAACAAGATGCTGCCGCCTACGAGGCGAACCCTCTCAGCCCGCTGGAGTTGTCGCTGACCGACGTCGAGCACTGGGCGACGGGCGAAGACTGGTCGGACTGGGCGGATGCGACGCGGTGAAATCTGGTTCGCCGCCACACCCGGCGGGGATCGCCCGGTTCTGGTGCTCACTCGCGATCCTGTAGCCGACCGGATCGGCGCGGTCGTGGTCGCGGCGCTCACCACTGCCCGCCGAGGCCTGAGTTCGGAGCTGCCGCTGACAGCCGCTCACGACGGAGTCCCTTCTGACTGCGTCATCAACTTCGACACGATCCACACTCTGCCGCGGGAGGTGTTCCGTCGCCCGGTCGTGACTCTCAGCCCGGCTCGACTTGAAGAGGCTTGTCAGACGCTCAAAGCCGCCACCGGCTGCTGACCCCCCGGAGACTTCGTCGACTGAGACGCAACGAACCCTCACCTGCTGGCGCCGTCACCTGCTGGCGCCGTCTGCTAGGGGGCGTGGACCAGCAGGGGCACCAGCATCTCGGCCGGGGTCAACGAACCGTGGCGGCCGACGAGCTTGCTCTTGTTGTCTTGTGGATGCTCGAAAGCCCAGGAGTCTCGAGCCACCAGAGCCACGTCCCCCAGCCTGGCCCGGGCGGCGTCGGTGACGACCGGGCCGAGCCAGCCGTCGTCGATGATCTCATCGGCGGTGCGCACCCAGGCCATGTCGCCGTGAGCGTCCAATGCGGCCTGACGCAAGTCGTTCAGACGGCCCCGGCGGGCGTGCAGCCAACGGAAACGAGCCTCGCCGGACTCGCCGTCGGCGCAGTCGAGCACGCTGCGATCGATCGGCGCCAAACCGCCGGTGCAGTCCACCAGGCCGTGATCGGCTGTGGCGACGACGGCCGTGCCGCGCGGCACGGCCGTGAGCAGATCCGCCATCAGCTGATCGCAGGCCCGCAGTTCGGCGTCGTAATGCTCGCCGAATCCGTGGTCGTGAGCCGCCACGTCTGGGCCTTCGTAGTAGGCGTAGACGAACGACTCGCCCTGCGTCAGCAGGCGCCTCACCTCCACCACCAGGCTCGACAGCAGCTTGTAGCCCGTGCGGCGGGCGTCGCGCAGATAGGCGCGGCTGAAGCCCGACTTGCCGTAGGCGCTGTTCTGCAACGCCGGCGGGCACTGGCCGCCGAAGGCGCTGACGGGCTGGAAACGCTCAGGCGGGTGACGTTCCAGGCTGCTGCCGTGCGGGGTGCGCCATTGGAGGATGTTGAGGTTGCCGTCGGCGGTGCGGATGCGGTAGCCGACGATGC
Organism: Acidimicrobiaceae bacterium; assembly: GCA_026708645.1. Taxonomy (GTDB): domain Bacteria; phylum Actinomycetota; class Acidimicrobiia; order Acidimicrobiales; family Aldehydirespiratoraceae; genus Aldehydirespirator. The sequence continues at coordinate 359,388 of JAPOUM010000040.1, forward strand.
CGTGCTCGCCCACCCCGACACCCGTGGCGATGGAGGTGAGCGCCGAGGCTGTGGTGCTCGGCGCGACCGAGGTGACCGTGGCGACCTGCAGCTCGTGCAGCGTCGGCGCCACATGGCGGCGCACGGCGAGCTGCTCGGCGCCCAGACCGTCGAGCACCAGCATCACCACGGCACGGGCGTCGGACACTTCCGGCGGCAGCAGACCGCCGCCGGCGCCGTCCGCAGTGTCGGACGGAGCGGCCTCCAGGATCGCCGGCACGATGTCGCTCACGCATCCGCCTCCATAGGCGGGCAGCACCGGCTGCGAGCCTGCGGGGAACGGTTCGGCGGAGGTCACGGCATCTAGGATGCCACCATGAGGGTGTCGACACGCGGGGACTACGCGTCGCGTGCCCTGCTGTCCTTGGCGCTTCACGGCGAGAACACCCCCACCTCCGTGCGCGAGATAGCGGAGCGCACCGCGCTGCCCCAGCCGTACCTGGAGCAGATCCTGCTGGCCCTGAAAGGCGCCGGCCTGGTGCGCTCCAAGCGGGGCGTGGGCGGGGGTTACGTGCTGGCACGCGACCCTGCCGACATCAAGCTGTCGGAGATAGTGCGCGCGGTTGACGGCCCCATCGCGGCCGGCGATTTCGGCGAGCCGCACAGCGACGGCGCCTGCGACCACGAAGGCCAGTGCGTGCTACTGGCGATCTGGGCGGCCTCAGGCTCGCAGATGCGGCGGTTCCTGGACTCTTTCAGCCTGGCTCAGATCACTGAGATGGCCCAAGGCAAGGCTTCCTGGCCGGCAGGCGATCCCGACACCTGACACAGAGCAGGCGAGCTAGCGGGAGTCCGTCGCTTCGCGGCGCGCGGCGTCGCAGCCCGCAGCCGGCCAGCGCAATCAAGCGAAGAAAGCGTGCGCGACCTCTAGAAGCTCGGGGCTCACAGGCTTGAGGCTCGCTGTCGCCTCTCGCAGAGCCACCAGCTCGATGGCGCCGCCTCGCAGCGCCACCATCATGCCGAAGTCGCGGGCGTGGGCGGCGTCGATCGCGGCCACCCCGAAACGCGTGGCCAGCACCCGGTCGAAAGGCGTCGGCGACCCGCCCCGCTGCACGTGCCCGAGGATGGTGACCCGAGTCTCGAGTTCGGTGCGCCGCTCGACCTCTTGCGCGATCACGCTGGCGATGCCGCCCAGGCGTTCATGTCCGTAAGCGTCGACCTGCGGCTCGGCGATCTCCAGACTGCCGGGCCGCGGCTTGGCCCCTTCGGCCACCACGACGATCGAGGCGTAACGGCCCCGAGCCTTGCGACGCAGCAGAGCCGCGCACAGCTCGTCCAGATCGAAAGGCTCCTCAGGCACCAGCGTGTAGGTGGCGCCCCCGGCGATTCCGGCCCAGGTGGCGATGTGGCCCACATGGCGGCCCATCACCTCCACGAACATGACGCGGGCGTGGCTCTCCGCGGTGGTGTGAAGCCGGTCGATCGCCTCTGTGGCCACCGCCACGGCCGTGTCGAAACCGAAAGTCCGCTCGGTGAAGCCCACGTCGTTGTCGATGGTCTTGGGCACGCCGATCACATTGAAGCCCGAATCGGACACCTCGGCGGCGCATGACAGGGTGCCTTCGCCGCCTATGGCGATCAAAGCCTCCAGGTCGTGTCTGCGCATGGTGTCAGCGGCTCGGGACATGCCGTCGGGCAGATTGAACGGCGTGTGGCGCGACGTTCCCAGAACCGTCCCCCCTCTCGGCAGCAGGCCTCGGCAGGACTCGACGTCGAGCTCCCTCCAGTCGTCTTCCACCACGCCGCGCCAGCCGTCCAGGAAGCCGATGACGCGATGGCCGTAATGCCGTTCCGCTTTGCGCACCACCGCTCTGATCACGGCATTGAGGCCCGGGCAGTCGCCTCCTCCTGTGAGGATCCCGACGCGCATCACTAGGCCCTCCTGTCTCCTCGACCGCTAGTACTGATTCTCTGCCGCCAGCAGTGCCGCACCCAAAGCGCTGGCGTTGCTGCCGAGCTGGGCGGGCACGATCTGCACCCGGCGGCGCTGCGATCCGCCGAGCACCAGACGATGCGTCCAAGTTTCCACGCCGCGCACCAGCGGCTCGCCGATCTCCACGAGTCCTCCCGCTATGACCACCATCTCCGGGTCGAGCACATGCACAAGGTTGGCCACTCCTATAGCCGTGTAATAGCAGAACTCGTCGAGCACGGCCAAAGCGTCGGGTTCGCCCGCCGCCACCAGGTCATGGACGTGCTCGCCTCGGATGGCCCGCACCGAGCCGGCCGCCGCGGTCGCGGACTCGAAGTCGCCGCGTTCGGCTGCCTGGCGCGCCAGCCGCCCCAGTCCCGTGCCGGACGCGTAATACTCCCAGGGCCCGCTGGCGCCGGTGACGTGCTCGGGGCCTGAAAGCTCGATGGTCATGTGACCGGACTCGCCGGCGAAACCGTTCCAGCCTCGGTAGAGCCTGCCGTCCAGCACGAATCCTGTGCCCACGCCAGTGCCGAGAGCCACCAGCGCCACATGGCGGGCGCCTCTGGCGGCGCCGTAGTGCGATTCGGCCCAAGCCGCCGCGGTGGCCTCGTTGTCCACCACCACCGGGCGGCGCAGCTCCTCCCGCAGCCTGCGTCGGACGTCGAGGTCGAGCACCACGTCGATGTTGGGCGAGTATCTGAGCATCCCGGTGGATTCGACCAGTCCGGCTACGCCCACGCCGACAGCGGAGAAAGTCGTGCCGCAGTCGGCCTCCAAACCGTTGATCACCTCGACCATGGAAGCGATCAGCGCGTCGCCGTCGTTGATGGTGGCGGTGCGCCGTGTCGCCACCGGGGTCACCGGGTCTTCGGGGCTCACCGCCAATCCCAGGACTTTGGTGCCGCCTATGTCGAGGCCGCAGAACATTTGACCGTCGTCGATCCAACTATCCGTCTATCCGGCTATCCGTCGTTCGTTCCTCGGTCCGCTACCGCGCTGCGCCGGCGCCGCCGGGCGCCGAGATGCACGTTCGGCTCCGGCCGGGGCAGCGTCTTTGCGCCGCTCATGCACCGATGGCTTCGATGTAAGCCTTCAGCTCGTCTACGGCGGTGTGCGTGATGCGCGACTCGGCTCGGCGTTTGATGAAGCCCGGCAGAGGGACGGCCAGCTCCACCGCCAGCTGGTAGGTCACCTCGGTGGTGTCGGGGGCCCCCTCGACGGCTGTGAAGCTGTACTCGCCGTCGAGGCGCGAGGTGGCGTCGCCCCGCTGGAGCCGCCAGGCCAGCCGCAGCGGATCCGAGCCGTAGAAATATCGCAGGGTGTAGGTGGTGGACCGGCCCATGGCGGTCACCCGATATTGCACGTCCACGGCGAGCCCGTCGCGGTCGCGTGCCAGTATCCGGGCTTCTTTGATGTCACGCGCCCAGCGAGGATACTTCTCGAAATCGACAGCCGCCTCGAAGCATCGCTCCGGCGGGGCCATGATCGTGGTGCGCTGAGTTACCTGATCTGCCACCCGGGCATTTTACCGATGTCACAGGTCGCCGCTGTCATGGCGCTTTGCCTGCCGCGGCCGTCTCGGCGAGCGCTTCGGCGAGCTCCGCAGCCAGAACGTCGTACGAGAAGCGGTCTTCTGCTCGCCGGCGTGACGCTTCGCCCATGGCACGGCGACGCTCGAGATCGACCAGCAGGCCGCCCAAGGCGGAGGCCGTGCTTCGGGGTGTGGCGGGATCGAGCACGAGGCCCGTCTCGTCATGGCTGACCGCCTCGTGGGCGCCGCCGCTGCAACCCGCCACTTGCGCGACGCCCGACGCGGCCGCCTCCAGGAACACGATCCCGAAGCCTTCCTGCTCCAGTCCGCCCCAGCGATTGCGACACAGCATCGCAAAAACGTCGGCGCATCCGTACAACGCCGCCAGCTTCTCGTCGCTGAGCCGCCCCACGAGCCGCACAGGAGCCCCCGAACGGTCGACCAGACGGTCGAGTCGGCGCCGGTCGCGGCCCCGACCCGCTATCACAACCTCCAGTTCAGGGTGAGACTCGCGCATGATCGCTGCCGCGCGGATCAGCGTGTCCATGCCTTTGCGGGGCACCAGCCGTGACACGCTCACAACCGTCGGAGCGTCCGCGGCGAGCCCCAGGTCATGCCGAGCCGCCAGACGCTGCTCGTCGCTCAAAGGCGTGAAACGCCCGATGTCCACTCCGGGGGGGATCAGATGGGCTTTCAGAGGCCGCCCGAGCGCCCGTTCGCACTCACGGGCTGCGTATTCACCCGCCGAGATCACCCCCGCGGCATCGTTCAGCACTCGGCGCAGCAGGCGCCGGGCGCCGACGATGCGGGCCGGGATGGCCACTTCCGCGCCGTGTACCACCACTGCGTAAGGCAGATCCAGATGCGGACCGATCAGACCGGCGGGAAGCGCCGGGTCTATCACCACCAACTCCACTTGGTGCTGCGCGGCCAATCGGCGCACGCGCCGCAGCAGATGCGGGCCGGGCGCCAGCCACGGCTCACGCGCTCGCAGCGTCGTGAACGCCTGGGCCGCGTCGAACTCCGCGGCATCTCGATGAGCGGTGGTGTAGACCACCACATCGTCAGCAGGCAGTCGCCGCCACAGCTCCCACAGATAGTTCTGGATCCCTCCCACTTTCGGCGGGAAGTCGTTGGTCACCAGCAGATGGCGGGTCATGCCGCAGCCCGTGGCGGCACCGCTCGCCGCAGTTCGTCTCGAACCATCGGATCATCGGCGCCCTGCAACCCGCTGAGCCCCAGCCCGAGGCGGCGCGCGCACCACACTCCGTGCGCTCGGATCAGCGGGTCGGGGTCGCGCAGCGCCCGCGCCACGGCCGCCCGCACTCTAGGATCGCCGGGGTCGGCCACGTTGGCCAGCACCACCAGAGCGTTGCGGCGCAGGTAGCGGGGTTGGCGCCTGGGTATGTACCAGCGTCCGAAACGCGCCAGCAGCTCATCGTCGGAAGATTCGAGCAGATCCAACAAGTCCGCCCGGGGCTGCTGATCGGCGGGACCAGGGTCGCTGCTTCGGCGGAGCCGCACACGGTTGGGAGGGCACACTTCCGAGCAGTCGTCGCATCCGTAGATGCGGTCGCCGAGCGCCACGCGGCAGTCAGGGTCGAACACTCCTTCGGCTTGCACCAGCCAGGCGAGGCAGCGGCGGGCGTCGACCGTGCCAGGAGCGACGATAGCGCCGGTGGGGCATCCGTCGAGGCACTTCCGGCAGTTCCCGCAGCCGTCCTCCAACGGCTCGGGATCGCTCGCGACGATCACGGCGTCGGTCACCACCGATCCCAGCACCACGAGGCTGCCCAGTCCCGGCACCAAGATGTTGGAGTTCTTGCCCCACCATCCGACGGCGGCGCGATGAGCCGCGGCCCGGTCCACCATGGCGTTGCTGTCGGCGGACACCACAGCTTTGTGGCCGCAGGCACGCAGCGCTTCGGCCACGGCTTCGAGGCCGCTTCGCAGCACGGCGTAATAGTCCGACCGGGCATAGGCCGCCACCCGCGCGAAAGGCCCGGCGGCAGCCTCTGCCTGCGAACCGCCGGCTGCGGGGTTTTTGTGGGAATCAGCGTCTTCATGGGAGGCGGCGGGTTCTTCGCAGAGGTCCACGGGTTGAGCGTCGAACTCGACCGCGCCGACGACGATGGCGGCAGCGCCCGGCAGCAGGCGCTGCGGATCCGTGGAGCGTCGCGGGTTGCGATAGGTGAACTGCATCCCCCCATGCAGGCCGGCCTGCTTGCGTCGAGTCAGGGTCTCTGCGGTCTCGGTGAACGGTTCCGCCGTGCAGAAGCCGACTGCGTGCAAACCGCCGCGGCGCCCGATATCAGCCAGCTCAGAAGGCGCGAGGCTCATCTCAAGGCTTACCTAAAGTGTCCACAAGATTTCTTCGGAGCATGATGCGACTCATATGCTTGTTGGGATCCGAGATATGGAAGTGCAGACTCGGAGTGAGTCGCTCGTGCATGTGACAGTGAGCATTTCATTGTGACCGATCGTGACTTCCGGTTGCGCGATTGCTAGCTCTCGACGGTGTGCCGTTGATCGTTCAAGGCATCGCTGCGGGCCGGCTGACTCTCGCGAGCAGGAGCGAGCTGGATCCAGATGTGCGCTACAACACGGAAAGCAGCGCCGCTGCAGCGTATGACATCGTTGAAGCACTTGACATCGTTGAAGCGTTTGACGAAGGTCGCGGATGATGTTCACGGCGGCGGAGCGGTGACGGCTCGGAGCTTGGCTGCGGCTCTGCCGTCGTCCAGCGCGGCCGCGGCTGCGGCCACCCCTGCGGGAAGGTCGGCGGCGATCCCGGCCGCGTAGAGGGCCGCAGCGGCGTTGAAAACCACGATGTCGCGGTAGGGGCCGCCCTCGCCGGCCAGCACGTCTGTGAGGATTCGGACGTTGTCCGACGCGGCGCCGCCGCGAAGCTGCTGCGGCTCGGCGGAGCGCAGACCCACATCGCCGGGCTGCACCGTGTATTGGGTGATGGCGTCGTCGTTGAGTTCCCACACCTGGTTGGCGCCCGTGGTGGTGAACTCGTCGAACTGCCCGTCGCCGTGGACCACCAGCGACCGCACCGAACCCAGGGCTTGCAGCACCTCGGCCATCACGGGCGCCAGTGACTCGTCGAGCACGCCGAGCACCTGGCGCTTCACCCGGCCCGGATGCGACAGCGGGCCCAGCAGATTGAACACCGTGGAGATGCCGACTTGTGAGCGCACCGGCGCCACATGGCGCATGGCCGGGTGGAAGGTCTTGGCGAAAGCGAAACCCAGACCGTGCGAGCGCACCGTCTCGGCCACCTGCTCGACGGCAGCGCCGACGGGCACGCCTAGAGCCGCCAGCAGATCGAAACTGCCCGAGGTGGACGACGCCTTCACGCTGCCGTGCTTGCAGACCGTGGCGCCTGCGCCCGCGGCCACGAAGCAGGCCATGGTCGACACGTTCAAAGCGTGGGCTCGCCGGTTGCTGGTCCCTCCGGTGCCCACGATGTCGAGCGCCTCCTCGGGGATGTCCAGAGGCGTAGCCGCCTGGCGCATCGCGGTCGCCAAACCCAGAAGCTCGTTGGCCGTCGGGCCTTTCAGGCGCAGCATCACCGCGAAGGCGGCGACCTGTGCGTCGCTCGCCCGCCCGGCGAGGATCGCGCCGAGCGCCGCTTGGGCCTGCTCGGAGGTGATGTCGCGGCTGCTTGCCAGAGTTTCCAGAATCGCCGGCCATCCGCCGAGGTCCGAGATCGCGGCCATGCTCTCAGACTAACTTTCGCGGCGGGCGCCGGGGCTTGTGCGTCCGGGTTGCGTCGAACTGGTCGCCCACTCTGAGCAGATCGGCACCATCGCGGCGAGCGCCGTGGCTTGTGCGTCCAGATGGAGCGTGCTCTAGGGTGGCGTCGGTGACGGGGTGCCGGTCGGATGGCCGCGGTTCGCTTCCGGCGGATCGAGGAAGGTCGGGACTCCGCAGGGCAGGGTGCTGGCTCGCAACCAGTCGAGGCGACTCGCAGGAAAGTGCCACAGAAAACAAACCGCCGGCCTCGCCGGTAAGGGTGAAAAGGTGCGGTAAGAGCGCACCAGCACTCCGGGCGACCGGGGTGGCTAGGTAAACCCCACCCGGAGCAAGATCAAGCAGGGAGAGAGCGGCCCGCTCGCAGACACTCCCGGGTAGATCGCACAGATGGATGGCCATCCAGGGAGACCCTGGCAACAGGCTCCTGGACAGAATCCCGCCTACAGGCCGACACCCCGTCACCCCCCCCCTCGACTGAAACTCCGCCTAGCGCGACCCGACGAGCAGTCATGCCCAAATCTGACGAGGCTCTTGCACTCCAACGCACTGTCGAAGACAAACCCGAAACTCCGCCTAGCGCGACCCGACGAGCAGTCATGCCCAAGTCCGGCGAGGCTCTTGCACTCCAACGCACTGTCGAAGACAACCCCGAAACTCCGCCTAGCGCGACCCGACGAGCGGTCATGCCCAAATCTGACGAGGCTCTCGCACTCCAACGCACCGTCGAAGACAACCCCGCGGGCCGACGGCGTCTGTGCTCAACTTCGATGAGTTTCTTGCGTTTCTTGCGCTCCAGCTGCCTGACTTGAGCGGCTGCCCGATGACGGAAGGCTTCCTCGCCGTGTTCGGGTTGATCTCCCCGATCCCGGCTAGCGCCCCGTCAGGGACCGTCCGCGCCTTCGATCTGCGGCAGGGTGAGGCGTCCGGCGGACAACAGGGTCCGCCGGCGCTGCGGATCCGTCAGACCGTGACGGCGGGCGATCCACAGCAGTGCTGCAAGTCCCGCAAGCTCCAGGGTGATCAGGATCACCAGCGGTCGATCGTATTCGGGGGGCACTCCCCGACCGATTGCGTCACCGCCGGCGAACGGCCACCAGAACAACTCGGTGCGCGACCAGGCGCCGCTGGCGACCAGGAACACCAGCATGGCTATGGGCATGCCTATCCAGCGTCGACGTCGCAGCCTCCTGCCGCGCCCGGCTGTAGAGATCATCACCGCGAAGAGCGCGGCCGCGCTCCCCGCCAGTGTGTGCATCAGCCATGGAGAGCCTGTGAGGTTCTCGACCAGCGGCAGAACCGCTCCCAACGCCACGAACCGATAGTCGACGCCGCTGCTGTCGAACACCAGCGCCACCAGCACCACCGCACAGGCCACGAACCACAGAAACACGCGCGCTCACCGTAACGGCAGCCAACCCTCACGATAACCGACAGCTAGCTGTCACCGATCATGGTCCACCCCTGACTGTTCGCGGCTCGCACTGTCAAGCGCCGCTCCACCCGGTGCGCTCATTCGCTGAATCCAGTCGGCGAGATGCTTCAGGTTCCCGGCGACCTGCTCGGCATCGCCGGACAGGTCGAGTGCGTAGGTGTGCAACGACTTGTCGGTGTGCCTCACCCGCACTGGCGCTCCGGGCCCGCCAGCGGCTTGTCGCTCTTGGCCGCTGTCGGCGCCGAGGCAGTAGATGAGCGCTCCCTGGCGCAGTTCGAGCGCAGTGGTGTAGGCCAGAAGCTGGTAGTAGTCGGGGTTGCGCCCGGTCGCTTTGTCGTCTGTGAGCTTGTATTTGACGTCGGCCACGAAGCTGGGCTCGCCGGCAGAGCGGAACAACAGATCGGGTCTGATGGGCACCCTGCGATCCTTGTCGAGCGTGGCACTGTGCTGGCTGTCGACTCCGAGGCGGCCTCGCAGCTCTCGTCGGAGCCTTTCGGTGACGAAACGCTCGAACAGTTCGTTCATGTCCAGCATGAACGCTGAAGTTTGCATGCCTCCGATGTCGTCTTTGAGGGTCAAGTTCGCAAGGATCAGCTGCGCCAGCCGCAGCGCCGGCTTGTAATGCTCGTTGAGCCGAGTGAACACCAACTGTTCGTGGTCGCTGTGATGATGCGGCACGTCGCTCACGTCTTCGAGCGCGACGAGATGCTTCATCAGCCTGCGCCGATCCTCCGCGGGCACTCTGGCGACTCGCCGCGCCCGAGACACGGCCGCTTTCAGATAGGTGTTCTCGATCACCTCAGCCGTGAACTCGGTGAACCGGCAGGCCGTGGGTATGACCACGCCCGGCCGCGCCAGCTGACGCGCGATGTCTACACGGCCGCGCAAGGCGATCAGGCGGTCTTGATGCTCCCGATAGGAGTGATAGAGCCCTCGAGCCAGGGTGGTCTCGGCTGTGCGAGCGAAGAACGACACGAAGGCAGGCAACAGATCCGAGGTTTTCTGATAGCTGACGACCTCGTCCTTCCAATCCCGGGGACGCAGGCCCACTTCGAGCATCAAAAACAGATTCTTCAGCGGGATCTTGGGCTTCACCAGCACCTGCAACCCTGCCACGTTGATCGACCCGACATATTGGTGAGCCGACACCCGCCAGAGGCCCGACTGCGTGCCCGGCTCGACCGACAGATAACGCCCCTCCCCCACCCTGTTTAGAGCGGCTGCCTGCTCAGCGTTGAGTTCGAAGGTCTTACTGTCGTGCTCGCTCAATACCAGATGTGTGATAGAGGGTTGCTCTTCAGCGATGAAGTTCACCGTGCTCTGCATATCGCCCTCGTGACCCTGCTTGTCAGTGGCTGGTGGAACACCGGTAGCGGTGGCATCAGCAGCTGCTGTCGACTCACTCACTGTGCCTGCTGAGGTTGCCGACGGATTCAGAGCTTGATCATAAATCACTGCCATGGAACTGCCTTGGCTATTCGATGCACAGGCAGAGCGGTCGACTTCTCGACTACTAACATGGAACCAATCTCACGTTTTTGTTCGGTGATCATAGTTGAACCACCTTTTGAGATGATCTCTGTAGCTGTAGGCACTGGAATCTGCGATAGACAACGATTGTAAAAATGCTTCGACAAGTTCTTTAGAATCCTTCGGGTTCTTATTGCGATCGAGACAAAACTCAACCCATCTGCCTATCACTGACTTTTGCGCTGTACGGTAACCTTCACTCATTTCCTGTTCTCTTGGCGGCCAATCAGCAGCTTGTTGGCGCCACCTAATACTGATATCCTCGTTGAGTTCTTCGCTAGATACTAAAGCCCGGTTCACCGTAGACTCAGGAGGGGTCGCTGTAGACTCAGAGGAATCGTCATCAGGATTTGAGGAACTGCCGATCAGGCTTGGGGCATGGCGCTTCATCACTGCATCGAATCCGAAGCTTTCGATCTTGGCAGGATCACCGAAGAGCTGGTCCTCGATGAACGGCTCGATGTTGTACTTCCAGATGCGACGCAACTGCTCTTTCTGAGCCTCCCGCGACGCGCCGTACTTCTTCATGAAGTGGCTCGGCCCGAGCAAGAGATGCGAGCCTTCGAGTTCCTTCTTCAGTTCGTCGTTGACTGCCTTGACCAGTTCGCCGGTCCACTCAGGCTCTTTTTTGTGCTGCAGCCAACGGTCGAGCAAATCGGCCACCGGGCCTTCGTCGGGGTAGAACGGCACGAAATGGAAGCGCCTGCGCAGCGCCGCGTCCACCAAAGCAATCGAGCGGTCGGCGGTGTTCATGGTGCCGATGAACCAGAGGTTCTCCGGCAGCGCAAAAGGCTTGTCAGGCCTGTAGAGCGTCGTCATGCTCTCGTCGCGGTATTCCAGCAGGAACAACAGTTCCCCGAGCACGCGGGGCAGATTGCCCCGGTTGATCTCATCGATGATCATCACATGGCGCTGCTTCGGATTCTTGCGCGCCCGTTTGGCTATGCGGGCCAGCGGCCCCGGCGTCAACTTGTAGGCAATGCCGCCGTCTTCGCTGGATCCAGCCGGCCGGTAGCCCTCGAAGAAATCCTCATACGAAGTGGACGGATGAAACTGCACCAGCTCTCGGCATGACTCTTGCGGCGCCAATGCCTTCGCCAATTCTCGCGCCAAGTAGGTCTTGCCTGTTCCGGGAGGCCCGTAGAGGATTACCTGCCTCTTATCTTCGAGCAACTCGACGATGTCATCAAGTAACTTGACATCTACGAGCAACTTCTCCGCGGTTTCCTGAAGGGTCTCTGCCAGTTCGGTTTCCGTTTCAGACGAACCGTTACGAGGTCCAGGATCCCGGCCGGTCTCCATCCAATCTTGCAGCCGCAACGCGTCCTCGCTCGGTAGCTTGTTGACGGTGTGTCGTCGGCCTAAAGATTTTAGCAAGTCGTCTCCAAAATCCGAGCGCGGCGCGTCCGTGTGCTGCCACTGCACTGACACGGTGTGGCGCTTGTCGGGCAGGTCGGATCGATACCAGTACGGCCGCGTCACAGTTCCCAGCGCGAACGCTCTGCTGTCCTTGCGAGGCATCACGATCAGGTCGCCTTCGCAAACATCGGCTCGCAACTTCCAAAGCTGATTGCCCCGACTTCTAGCCTCCTGATCTGAAGCCTCGGGCCAATCCTGCTTGACCCACTCGATCAACTCCTCACGGCTCTCAGCCATCGACAGGTCGCCAAGCCCGCCGAAACCCACCGCTACCAGCCCCTCTTGGATGAAGGAATCTGCTAGTTCGCCTGATCCTCCTGCCCGAATGAGCCATGCAGCCCGAAGCTCATCAGGTGCCGGCGCCTCCTGGTCGTCGGGGGTCGGTGAATCCGATCTCGGCTCATACTCGAACCACAGTTTCTCGATCTCCTGCTCGCCCAAATTCGGATCTGTTCCGAGTTCAGTCAGCGCCCGAATGCTTCTGCGGGGGTAGTGAAGCAAGCCGACTTCCTTCAGACGGTAAGCAACCCAACCGATGCGGTGCGGCAGCTTCCTCTGACCAGTCGGGATTCTCGCAGCCCGCAGAGTCTCACTGAGGCCCATCTGATCAGCGATGAGATCAGCGAGTTCATTGACGGACATCTCCCCGTGCTCGCGCAGCGCCTGCACGACCAACCATCGCAGTTCGTGTTGGCTCGGCAGCTCGGATCTGCCGCTGTCCGGCTGGTCGGGATCAGCGTGAGGGACGGGGTCGGCGACTGGTGATGGATCGGTGATGGACATGATGCTCGCTTTCGATTTGAGGCGGTCGAACAAGGCGGGCGCCACAGTAGACGGCGGGTGCGACATCGCGGATCTCAGAGCGAGTTTCTGCGCCAACTATGAGGCTCTGCTCGTTTGGGATCGGAGTGGGATGGCGGATCCGCGGGCAGGGTGAAGTATCTCCTGGATTTGGCGCTTGCTGGCGAGCCGCGATCTGGAGGATCCCTTTGGACGTGGACCCACGCGCTGGCGGTGGGCCTGATCGCTGGCGGCGAGCGCGCGCCGCCGCCGCCGGCGCTGTTCAGGCTGGGCACCGACCGCGGAGAACAAATTTTGATCTAAGAACAAGATTATTTCATGAGATAGGTGTCAATGTCGCACCAGTGTCCTATACTGCTGTTCATGGTTTTGAAAGCCGCCGAACGACTCCGAACAGCCGCTACCGACCTGCTGGCCGAGGTCAACACGGGCGCAGCGTCCACCGACGAGCTGCGCAAAGTGCTGGACACGACCCGATCTGTCACCGCAGCGGTCAACGCCGCGCAAACCGCTGCGGCGGAGTTGATAGCCCGGCGGGAGCGTCACGGCGACGACGGAGCAGAAGTGCTCGCCTCGTCTGCGGGATTGTCTCAGCACGAAGCCCGCGCTCAGGTTGCCACCGCTGCTGCTTTGCACAAGGTGCCGGAACTGCGTGACGCGGTGCAAGCCGGGACTGTGCCGCAAGCGAACG
>JAPOUM010000003.1 GCA_026708645.1 Acidimicrobiaceae bacterium
CAGGCGCCGCAGTTCGACGTCCACCGCTTCGGAGTCCGCGTTCAGCCCCTCCGCTTCGGCCACGGCTCGCAGTGCCAGGTCCAGCTTGACGCTGCGGCCGGCGCCGGCGCGCAAGTCGTCGTCGAACGCTGCGCGTGTTTGTCCGATGTTGTAGAGATAATCGTCCAAGTCATAACCGCGCCGTGACAGGTCCGCCTCGAAATTCTCGAGCCGAGCCTCGGCCTCCGAAGCGACCATCACCTCGGGCACTTCGTCGGTGACCAGACCGGCAATAGCGTCGGCGACAGCCTCGCGTCGCAGCGATTCCGCATACATGGCCTGCGTGCGGGCTTTGCCGCTGCGTATCGCGGCGATGAAATCCTCAGCACTGTCGAACTCGGTGTTGGCCGCCGCGAACTCGTCGTCCAGCTCCGGCAGGACGCTCTGCTGCACCTCCTTCACCAGCACACGAAAGCTGATCACGCCCTCGCTGTCGGGATCCGGGTGCTCGGCGGTGAACTCCAGAATGTCGCCGGGCGAGGCGCCGCGCAGGTTCTCGTCTATCTCTGGCACCACTGCGCCGGTGCCGAGCAGGTAGTCGTAGTCGGAGGTGGTGAGGCCGTCGAGGGTCTCGCCCTCGAAGACGCCGGAAATGTCGATGGTGAGATGGTCTCCGTCGACCGCGGCCCGCTTCACCGCGGACAGTTCCGCGAACTGCCGGCGGAAGGTGTCGATCTCGGCCTCGACCTCCGACTCGTCGACCTCGGGGTTGGGGATCTCGACGCTGAGAGCGTCGTAGCCTGTGACCTTGACGGACGGCCGCACGTCGACCACAGCGTCGAAGCTGACCGGACCCGACTCTTCGCCGTGGGTGATCTCGATCTCGGGCGAGTCGATGACATCGACCTCATGCTCTACGACGGCGCGCGAGTAGTAGTCGGGCAGAGACGCCCGCAGAGCTTCGATCCGCCCGGCCTGCGCCCCCAGCTGCGCCTCCAGCAGACGGCGCGGGGCGCGCCCCGGACGGAAGCCGGGGATTCGCACTTCGCGGGCTATGCGCTTGAATGCCGCCTCGACTTCGGTCTCGAACTCCGCCTCGTCCAACTCGACGGTCAGCTTGACTCGGTTGTCGGAGAGCGTTTCGACGCTGCTGCGCACGGCGAGGAGTTTACCGGCGCCGTTTCGACGCACTACGCCACCAGGCCCGGCGCCCGGCGGCGCCGCCGAGTCGAACAGCGATCAGCCGGCGCTACCTTTGAAGGTCTGCGGGCGTAGTTCAACGGCTAGAACCTCAGCCTTCCAAGCTGATGATGCCGGTTCGATTCCGGTCGCCCGCTCAAACCCTCGAACGATTCTGAAGAGCGCGCACAGCTCCGAGCCGCAGGCGAGTTCGCCCCTGATCGCCTGCCTTCGACCCTGCTGGAATTGTTCCGGATCAAGCAGGGCGAACTACTCTCGGCTCTGATGCATCCGGGCGCCCGCCTCAACCTTTGGCAGTCCCTCAGCACCGTCAGCACTGTCGGGCCGTGCATCAGCGAGCAGCCGGCGCAGGAGTAGGGGCTGCAGGAGCACTGGGTGCGGGAGTGGCTGCGCGGCGTGGCCGCCGCCGAGATAGTTGCGAAATCAGGATCTGACTCGAAGCCTCTGACCCGGAGCCGCAGGAGGATCCGGCCAGGACCCTTCCGACGCTGCCGGCTGAGCCGCCGGGCGGACGGCTAGGCCGGAGAGTTCGCCGGAGCGCTGCTCGGCTTCTTGGGCGTCACCTCGGGGTAGAGGTGAGAGATGGTGCCCGGCTCGATCCGACACGACTCAATGTAGGCATCGACGTCAGATCGCAGGACACGAATGACCCGGCCCATCCGATAGGCCGCGATATAGCCCTCATCGATGAAGCGGTAGAGTGTGCGAGTCGTGATCCCGAGGCGCTTGGCAGCGGCGGTCGTGCCCAGCCACTGGTCGGGTGTCCTCTCGGCTTGGTCTACGTCAATCATGGCTATAGTGCCTTTCGGTGCCTTCTTGGGGGTTGAGATTATTTTTGAGCATATGTGCAAGCTCGTCGCGTGAACAGCATTTCATACGAAGAGACTAAAGAGAGTATACGACAATGACCGCGGAAGAATGTGGATACTCGCCGGAACCTTGGCTGGGCAGCCTGATAGGCGTGGTCGGCGCCCGCGGCGTCGGCTGCACTCTGCTGGCCGAGTGCCTGGCAGAGGAGCTGAGCAGCGACGCCTCCAACCGAGGACTGGTCGCCCGCACCGGCGCGACCGGCGCCGCCGAACTCGACGGCCTGAAAGCCGGGCATCGTTTCGTCGTGGCCGACATCGGCAGCGCCGCCACCAGCGCCGCCATCAGCGCAGCGTCCGCGTTCAGAGCGTCGGACTCCCTTGGCGCTCCGAGCGCTCAGGGCATTTCGAGCACTCAAAGCACTCCGCGCACTCCGACGGCGGCGGACGCAGCGGCGACGCTGAGCCGTTGCGACCTGATCGCGATGATCGCCACCCCGCGCCCCGAGAGCCTCAGCTGGCTGACCAGAACCAGCGAAGCTCTGGAGGCTCTGCTGGGCGCGGAGAGACTGCTGACCGTCATCAACCGGCTGCCGCGCCGCTCCAGCCGACGCATGGCGGACGTGGCTGCGAGTCTGCGGCGCCTCACAGGCAGCGCCGCGCTCACAGCCGGCGCCCCGTTGCTGATAACCGAGAGCAAAGCCGTGGCGCGAGCCGCACGCGACGGCTCGGCGGTTCAGGCGGCATTGACGCAGTCGTTGTCCGTCGGGGTGCGCCTGCGACTAGACTCGAAGCCGTGATCGACCGAGTGCTCCTCGCCTCCCCCCGAGGTTTCTGCGCGGGGGTGGACATGGCCATCAAGGCGCTCACTTGGACGATCCAGGCTTTCGGCCCGCCGGTCTACTGCTACCACGAGATCATCCACAACCAGAAGGTGGTGAAACGTTTCGAGGAGGCCGGCGTGATCTTCGTGGACGACATCGCCGAGGTTCCCGAAGGGGTGCCGATCATGCTCTCGGCCCACGGCTCGGCGCCCGAAGTGGTGCAGGCGGCGCGCCAGCGGAGCGCTTACCTGGTGGATGCGGTGTGCCCGCTGGTCACCAAAGTCCACCACGAAGTGAAGACCAGATCCTCGAAGGGTTACCAGATCGTCTACATCGGCCACGAAGGCCATCAGGAAGCTGTGGGCACGATGGCCGTCGCTCCCGAATCGATACACCGTGTCGACAACGCCAAAGCGGTCGCCGCCCTGCCCGAGTTCACCGAACCGGTGGCAGTACTGGCCCAGACCACTTTGTCGCACCGCGAATGGCAGAGCGTGCTGGACCACACCCGTCGGCGCTTCCCGGACTTGTGGCAGCCAGGCAAGAGCGACTTGTGCTTCGCCACCACCAACCGTCAGACCGCGCTCATGGAGATCGCCACGCGCTGCGACGCGGTGCTGGTGATCGGCTCGGCCAACTCCTCCAACACGCAATCGCTGGTTCATCTGGCAGCCGAAGCAGGCTGCCGCCGGGTGCTGCGGATCGAGGACGCCGACAACATCCCCGAGGACTTGTCGGGCACGATCGGCGTGACCGCCGGAGCGTCAGGGCCCGAAGACTTGGTGCGCCAAGTGATCGAGCGGCTGGCGCCGAAACACGGCGTCGAGGAAGTCACGGCCATGGAAGAAGACGAGTACTTCCCGCCGCCGCGCAATCTTCGGGACCTGCTCGCAACGGTGGAGGCGGCTGCGGTGGTGGCTCTGGGTTCGGGTCTCGGCGACCGCGAGCCGCTCAATGACCGCTCGATCAGCGCCAGCGACCTGCTGGAGCGCTTGAGCGTCCCGTCGTAACCCTCTCGCGACTAGAACTCTCTCTCTCTACTCTCTGTCTTTGTCTGGCTCGGCCTGTAGGTCTGGCTCGGTCTCTCTGGCTCGGTCTCTCTGTCTCAGTCTCTCTGTCTCAGTCTCAGTCGTGCGCGCTGGTTCTAGGCAGGAGCTGCTTGCTGGCCGGCCAGCACACGAGCCTCCAGGTAGAGGTCGCCCAGCTCCTCGTGCAAGCGGTCCGTCTGCTCGCTCACCGCTCGACGAGACAGGCGACCGTCGACTCTGGCAGGGGGAGGTATCGGGTTGCCCACCACTATCACCACCCGGCGCGGCCGGGGTATCACCGACCCCACGGGCAGGGCCCGCACCGTGCCGCCGAGCCCCACCGGAACGATCGGCACGCCGGCACGGGCGGCCACGAACGCCGGACCGTCGAGCATGTCGCCGCGGCGCACGCGGTCGCCGCTGCGCCGTGTCCCCTCCGGGAACATCACCAGCGGCTCGCCGAGCGCCAGCACATCGGTGGCGGCGCGCAGCGCGGTGCGGTCGGCGGTGCCGCGCTCCACCGGGAAACCTCCCACCAGCGACAGGAGCGCGCCCAGGGGCCGGATCTCCCAGAGGCTCTCTTTGCCCATGAACCGCATGCGCCTGCTGGTGGCCATGGCAGCCACCGGCGTGTCGATAAACGAGCGATGCACCGGCGCCAGGATGAAAGGCCCCGACGGGAAGTTCTGCTTGCCCTCCACCCGCAACCGGAACAACACCTTGCACACGCCCAGCACCAGCGTCCACAGAACCCGGTAGAGAACCCGCCCCCCCAACCGGTGACGGCTGCGGCGGTAGGCGCCGTCACCGCCGGCGCTGTCGTCCGCGCCCGTGTCGACGCGTCGTCCGTAGACGCTTCGACTCACAGCGACCCTGGCCTCCCGCGACGCGCCGCGATCACAACAAGCTGAGTATCTGCTCGACGGTCTCGTCGAAGGTCCGCTCGGTGGTGTCCACCACCACTGCGTCGTCAGCTCTGGCGAGAGGATCGGCCTTGCGGTTCGAGTCGATGCTGTCACGCCGTGCCAGATCCTCAGCCACCGACTCGACGGCAGCAGCTTCGACGCCGGTCGCGGCCCCCGCGGCGGCGCCGGGATCGGCTGCGGCCCTCTGGTGGGCGCGGCGCAGTGCTCTGGTCCGCTCCTCGGCTTTCAAGTAGACCTTCAGATCGGCGTCAGGGAACACCACAGTGCCGATGTCTCGACCCTCCACCACTCCCCCGCCGCGCCGGCGCGCCCAGTCCCGCTGGCGCGCCACCAGCTCGGCGCGCACCGCCGCATTGGCCGCCACCAGGCTCACAGCCCGGTCCACCGACGATCCCCGGATCTCCACGGTGGCGTCCACGCCGTCGACGAGCACTCGATCGGCTTCGACCCGAAGATCGACGGTGCGCGCCACATTGGCGGTGAAGCCGTCGTCGGCGGGATCGCCGCCGGCTCTGAGAACCGCGAAGGTCACGGCCCGATACATGGCCCCGGTGTCGAGGCACTCCAAGTCCAGCCGTTCGGCCAGAGCCCGAGCCAGGCTCGTCTTGCCTGACCCTGCGGGGCCGTCGATAGCTATCACCCGCATACGACCTGCTCGCCTAACTGACTCTGCTCGATCCGCGCAGCGAGCCCAAAGCGTCGAAAAAGCCCGGAAAGGTCTTCGCCACGCAGCCGGGGTCCTCGATCTCGATGCCCGGCACCGCCAAACCCAGCACCGCGAAGGCCATGGCGATGCGATGGTCGTCGTAGGTGGGGATCCGCGCGCCGCTCGCCGTGGCGCCGCCGGGCACGGTGAAACCGTCGTCGTGCTCGTGCGCCTCGACTCCGCAGCGCCTCAGTCCGTCGACCACTGCGGCTATGCGGTCGCTCTCCTTGCCTCGCACGAAACCGATGCCCCTGACCTCGGTCGGCGTCGCCGCCTGAGACGCCACAACTGCCAGGGTCGGGGCGGTGTCGGACATGTCGGCCAGCGCCACGCTGATGCCGTGCAGCGGCGCTCCCGTCACAGCGCACGATGCGCCGGCCTGCTCCACGGAGGCGCCCATCTGCGCCAGCAGCGACACGAAACCGACGTCGCCCTGCAGCGAGCCGGCGCCGAGGCCGTCCACCGACACAGTGCCGGAGGTGATCGCGGCGGCGGCCCAGAAATACGAGGCCGCTGAGGCGTCGGGTTCTATGGCGTAGCAGTCGAGCGGCGAATAGCCCCCTCCGGCCACCCGGACCGACTCGGCGCCGACTTCGACCTCCGCTCCGAAAGAACGCATGACGGCAGCGGTCATCTCCACATAGGACCGGCTCACGGCGGCGCCTTCGGGCAGCAGCGTCAAGCCGCCGGGCAGCAGCGGTCCGGCAAGCATCAAACCGGACAGGAACTGACTGGAGCGGTCGCCGGCCACGGCGGCCGCTCCCGACGAGACGGGTCCTCGGATCCGCATCGGCAGGCCGTCGCCTGAGCCGCCCGGATCGAACTCGACGCAGGCCCCGAGTCGCCGCAAGGCATCTGCCAGGTCGCCGAACGGCCGAGACCGCAGCTGCGGATGGCCGTCCAAGGTCGCCGGGACGTCGGCGAGCGCCAGCAGCGGCGCCAGGAACCGTCCGGTGGTGCCGGACATGCGCGCCTGCACAGTCGCGCCCGGCGAGACCTCGACACGCCCCGCCGTGCCTTTGACCTCGATGACCGCCTGCTCGGGCAGGCAGCGGATCTCGGCGCCGACCTGGCGCAGAGCCCCGACCATGGCCTCGGTGTCGTCCGCGAAAAGGGCGTTGCTCAGCCTGGTCTCACCCGACGCCATCGCGGCGCACAGCAGCGCTCGGTTGGTGATGCTCTTCGAGCCCGGCAGCCTCACCGTGGCTGCAGGCGGCTCGCCGAGCGGCTCGATGCTGAGCACCTCGCGGCTATCGGCGGTCATCGCAGCGGAGTCAGCGACGGACGGTAGCCGGCGCCGGTCAGGCTCTGGGCGAACTGATCGGCTCTGTCGCTGTCCACGAGCGCCAGAACCACGCCTTCGGCGCCTTCGGTGGAGTGCGCTATCTCAAGGTCGTAGATGTTCACGTCGAGATCGGCCGCGAGGGTGGTGATGCGCGCCAGTTCGCCTTTGCGGTCGCTGATGGCGATCCTCGTCTCGGTGAGACGCGACGGCTCGGGCGCCCCCGTCGAAAGGCTGCGCCTGCTGGTGCGGGCGGCTTCCAGGCGTGAGAGCAGTTCGCCGCGGTCCTCTCCCGAGACGATCCCGCGCATCTCTTCGAGCTCGGCGAGCAACTCGTCGAGCACTTCGGTGATGGCGGAGCGATTCTCGACGCAGATGTCCGGCCAGATGGCAGGATGCCCCGCCGCCACCCGGGTCATGTCACGAAAACCGCCCGCCGCCAAGCGCAGCAGCGCACGATGCTCGCTGGAGCGGCCCTCGGCGATGCGCATCAGCACCGCGGCGGTGAGATGAGGCACGTGCGAGACCACGGCCACCAGCGTGTCGTGACGCTCCGGCGTCAGCGCTATCGGCAGAGCGCCGAACTGCGCCACCACCTCACGCACCTGCGCCAGGGCCGTGTCGTCGGTGGCCGCGGTCGGGGTCAGCACCCAGACGGCGTCACGGAACAGGTCCGCCACGGCGCCGTCGAGGCCGTCCTGTTCGCTGCCCGCCATCGGATGGCCGCCCACGAACCGGGGGTCGTCGACTGCGGCGCACACCGGTGCTTTGACGCTGCCGACGTCTGTGACCACCGCCGCTCCCGCGTCGAGCAGGCGCTGGGCGACGACCGCGAGTCGCGCGGGGGGTGTGGCCACGACGGCGAGGTCGCAGGGACCGGGTTCAGCGATGCGGTCCACGGCGCCCGCGGCCACCGCCGCGGCGGCGCGCCGGGGGTCGGGTTCGATCCCGGCGACCTGCCAGCCGGCTCGGCGCAGCGCCATCCCCACCGAACCGCCGATCAGGCCCGTGCCCGCGACGATGGCACTGCCGCTCTGCGTCATCGACGGCGATGCTAGCTAGCCGTGCGGCCCGCAGGCCCTTTCGAGGCTTCGAGCCTCGGTGACAGTGAG
Source organism: Acidimicrobiaceae bacterium (assembly GCA_026708645.1). Classification (GTDB taxonomy): domain Bacteria; phylum Actinomycetota; class Acidimicrobiia; order Acidimicrobiales; family Aldehydirespiratoraceae; genus Aldehydirespirator. The sequence continues at coordinate 7,864 of JAPOUM010000003.1, forward strand.
GCGCCGCCAATCTCCGGGCGCCAAGCGATGATCCGACAAAGGCCCGATCCGGGTCCGCACCAGGCGCAGCACGGGATGCCCCACCGCCTGACACATGCGGCGCACCAGACGGTTGCGGCCCTCCTTGACGGTGATGCGCAGCAGCGACGACGACACGACCGCGACCTTCGCCGGGCTGCTGGGGCCGTCGCCGATCTCGACTCCCTCACGCAGAGCACGCACCGCGGCCGGTTTCGGCGACCCCGACACCTGCACCAGGTACTCCTTTTCGACCCCGAAGGACGGATGCGTCAAGCGGTGGGCGAGGTCACCGTCGTTGGTGAGCAGCAGCAGACCCTCGCTGTCAATGTCGAGGCGGCCGACCGGGAAGACTCGCGGCTCAGCGGCGACCAGCCCGACGACGGTGCGACGGCCTTGCGGGTCGTTCGCAGTGGTCACCACGCCGGGCGGCTTGTTGAGCAGATAGTGGACCAGATCAGGACGGACCCCCACCGCGATTCCGTCGACTTCCACCAGGGCCCGATCCGCGTCGATGCGACGGCCCAGACTGGCGACTGCGCCGTCGACTCGCACCCGACCCGCGGCGATCAGCTCCTCGCAGTTCCTGCGGCTGCCGACACCCTGCCGGGCCAGCACCTTCTGCAGCCGTTCGGGCTGCTGCTGAGCCACGGATCGCGCCCGCTCAGTCTGCAACTGAACCGCCCGAGGCGGCCCGACCCGGACGAACGTCTCCGGCGGCAGCGTCGTCGGCGGCAGCGTCTCCCACAGCGACGTCTCCGGCGGCAGCGTCGTCGGGGATCAACCGCAGGCGGCGCTCCAAGGCTTCCACCACATCCGCATCGGGGACGAACTCGCCGAGCACGGGCAGCTCATCGAGGCTGTCGATGCCGAGATGCTCCAAGAACTGCGCCGTCGTGCCGTACATGACCGCTTGGCCAGGACCGTCGAGTCGGTCCACCTCATCGACATAACCGCGACGCTGCAGAGTGCGCATCACTCCGTCGGCGTTGACTCCGCGGATTTCGGCGATCTGCTGACGCGAGACCGGCTGCTTGTAGGCCACAACGGCGAGAGTCTCCAGAGCCGCAGCGGAAAGACGCCCGCTGTGGCCTTCGCGCACGAACCGCTCGACATAGACGTCGGCGCCGGGCGCCGTCTGGTAGCGGTATCCGCCCGCGACCCGCGCCAGCACGAAACCCCGCCCCTGCGACTCGTAGCCGGCCGCCAGCTCAGCGCACATCCGCTCGACCTGCTCGGCAGGCAAACCCAACACCGCGCCCAGCACCTGCGGGGCGACGGGCTCGTCAGCGAGCAGCAGCAAAGCCTCGAGGGCCGCGACCATCTCCGGGGCGACGGCAGTCGCGGGCCGCTGCTGGGTTTCCTCACCGGGCGAGGGCCGACCGTTCATCTTCGCTGCTCCTGACTCCGGCTCTCTCAGCCTTCGTAGACATCGACGCCGGCGACGGCGGCGGCGCGCGCCTCGGCGCCGTCTCCGCCGGTCCAGGAGATGACGATGTCGCCGAAAGTGACGGCCTGCTCCACATCAGCTAGACCCTGCTTGAACAGTTCCAGCACCGCCAAGAAGCGCACCACCAGCTCCACACGGTCGTCGATGCCGTCGGTGAGGCGCCGGAAAGTGGCTCGCCGGCAGCGGGTCAGCTCTTCGATCAGCTCGGCCACGGCGTCGCCCACGGTCAGCGAGATCGGGGTGATGTGGGCGATGTCCACCCGCGGCTCGGGACGGGGCGCGCAAGCCCGCCAGAAAGCGCCGCGAAGATCGGCGGGCGAGATCCTGGCCAGAGCGTTCGGCGCCAGCAGCAGCCAGCGCTCCTCGCCGACGCCCGCAGTGCGAGGCCTGCTTCGGGCCGCCTGCTCGAAGAGTTGCCGCAGTCTTCGTGAAGCGTCGCGGAAGGTGCTGCACTCCAGCAGGCGCTTCAGCAGCAGATCGCGCTCTGACACGGCCTCGAACTCCTCGTCGAGCTCCACTGCGCTCTCGCTGGGCAGCAGGCGCCTGGCTTTTATTTCCAGCAGGGTCGCCGCTATCAGCAGGAACTCGGTGGCCGTCTCGAGATCGCACTCCGGGAGCTGCTCGACCTCGGCAAGGAAGGCGCAGGTGATGTCGGCGACGGAGACGTCGTAAATGTCCATCTTCTGACGCAAGATCAGCTGCAGGAGCATCTCGAAGGGCCCGCTGTAGCCGGGGACCGACACCAAGACGGCGCGCGAGCAGTCGAGAACTCCTTGAGAGCCGTCGGCGCCTGCGTCGTCGAGCGCTGCGGCCGTGAGCGTCTGTGAGATCATCGGCGCTGAGATTACTACCCTACGCTGACAGGCTATGACCAGGGTACTTTCGGGCATTCAGCCCAGCGGCGACTTGCACTTGGGCAACTATCTGGGAGCGATCCGCAACTGGGCCAAGCTGCAGCACACCACCGACGCCTTCCATCCGGTGGTGGACCTCCATGCCGTGACCGTGCCGCAGAAGCCGGGCGAGATCGGTGAAGCGACATTGCGGATGTCGCAGATGCTCATGGCGGCGGGGCTGGACCCGCAGGTTTGCACGATCTTCGTCCAGAGCCACGTGCATGAGCACAGCGAATGCGCCTGGCTGCTGGAATGCACAGTGTCTTTCGGCGAGCTGAGCCGGATGACGCAGTTCAAAGACAAATCAGGCCGTCAGGAGTTCGTCTCGGCCGGATTGTTCACCTACCCGGCGCTGCAGGCCGCCGACATTCTGCTCTACGACGCAGACGAGGTGCCGGTCGGGGACGATCAGCGCCAGCACATCGAGCTGACCCGCGACATCGCCGAGCGATTCAATTCGCGTTACGGGCAGACCTTCAAGCTGCCCGAGGCCGTGGTGCCCGCGGCCGGGGCCCGGGTCATGGACTTGCAGCATCCCACCAACAAGATGTCGAAGTCTCTGGATTCGCCTCGCGGCACGATCGACCTGCTCGACGATCCCGCTGCCGTGACCCGCAAGATCAAATCGGCGGTCACCGACAGCGACGGCGAAGTCCGCTACGACGTCGCCGCCAAGCCCGGCGTGTCGAACCTGCTGTCCATCCTGGCGGCGGCCGGCGACAGGGCCCCCGCGGAACTAGCGGACGACTACTCGATGTACGGACCGCTCAAGGCCGACACGGCAGAGGCGGTGATCGAGTTGCTGCGACCCGTCCAAGCTCGTTTCCGAGAGCTGCAAGCCGACCCGGCGGAAACGTCTCGGCTGCTCGCTGTCGGGGCCTCCAAAGCGCAGGCAGTCGCTTCGGCCACCTTGCAGCGGGCCCGCGCCAACCTCGGCCTGCTGACAGCCTGAGATCGCAGCGACCCGCGGCCCCCGAGCCTCAGCACCGCAAGCCGCAGGCAGGCCGGCCTGCGGCCGCGGTCAGGCCGCGACGGCTCGAGGGTGAGCGGCGCGGTAGACCTCGCGGAGCCGCTCGGTGGAGACTTTCGTGTAGATCTGCGTGGTCGAGACCGAGGCGTGACCCAGCATCTCTTGGACTATGCGGATGTCGGCGCCGCCGTCGAGCATGTGAGTGGCGCAAGAATGCCGCAGCACGTGCGGAGTGAGCAGCGAGCCGAGCCCGGCCTCGTCGCCGTGACGGCGCACGATCAGCCACAAGCCCTGGCGGCTCAGCCGTCCGCCTCGACGGTTCAAGAACACGGCTTCGGCGTCGCCGCGACGCGCCCAGCGCTCCGGCGCCAGCCGGCCGCGGCCCGCCGGCTCGAGCCAGCTCTGCAACGCCTCGGCGGCGCATCGCCCCAGCGGCACTATGCGCTCTTTGGCGCCTTTGCCGGCCAAGCGCACCAGCCCGACGTGCAAGTCGACGTCGGCGAGCGACAGCGAACCGGCTTCGGAGATCCGGCAGCCGGCGCCGTAGAGCAGCTCCAGTACCGCCCGGTCGCGACGAGCCGACGGATCGTCGCCGGCCACGGCCTCCATCAGCGACTCCACCTGCTGCACCGACAACGCTTTGGGGATGCCCCGCGGCAGGCCCGGCATCTCCACGTCGGCGCAAGGGTCGTCCTCACGCAGGCTCTCAGCAACCAGGAAGCCGTGCAAACCTCGCAGCGACACCTGCGCCCTGGCAACCGACGAAGCGGCCAAGCCTTCAGCGGCGAGGCGTCGCACGAAGGCGACCACGTCGCTCTCGGTAGCGTCGTCGAGGCTGCGCCCGCAGTCGTCGAGATGCTTCAGGTAGCGCTTCAGGTCGCGCCGGTAGGCCTCAACCGTGCGCGGCGATCTGCCTCTCTCGACGCCGAGCCAAGCCAGGAACTCCTCGGCTCTGGCGTCGAGGCACACGGCGCGGCTTCACCAGTCGCCGCCGACCCTCTCGGCGGACGGGTCGCTGATGTGGGGCAGCTGCGGATTGCGTCCGGCGGCCCGCACCAGCGCCGCAGCCACCAGACCGTCGAAGAGCGGGGCGGGCCTGTCGGGACGGCTCTTGAACTCGGGATGAGCCTGAGTGCCGACCCAGAAGGCGTGGTCTTGCAGCTCGATGAACTCCACCAGCCTGCCGTCGGGCGACTCACCGCTCAGCACGATGTCGGACTCCTCGAAGCGGCGCCGGTAGCGAGGATTGAACTCGTAGCGATGGCGGTGCCTTTCCGACACCACCTCCTCGCCGTAAAGCTCGGCGACCCGCGAACCGGCGCGCAGCTGCGCCACATAGGCGCCGAGACGCATGGTGCCGCCGTAGTCGGTCACGTCCCGCTGGCTCTCCATCAGGTCGATCACCGGATGCGCGGTGCGGGGAGCGAACTCCGTGGAGTTGGCGCCGAGCAGCCCGAGGACGTTGCGGGCGTATTCGATGGTCATCACCTGCATCCCCAGACAGAGCCCCAGACAGGGGATGTGATGCTCGCGTGCGTAACCGGCCGCGGCGATCTTGCCTTCGATGCCGCGCTCGCCGAAGCCGCCCGGTATGACGATGCCGTCGAGGTCGCGCAACCGTCCGGCCGCCAGCAGACCTTCCACGTCCTCGGCCTGGATCCATTCTATTTCGATGGCGGCGCTGTGATGGATGGCTGCGTGGTTGAGCGCCTCGATCACCGACAGGTAGGCGTCGGGCAGGCTCACGTACTTGCCGATGAGGCCGATCCTCACCGGTGAGGACGCCTCGCGGATGCGCTCCACCAGCGCTTCCCAAGCGCCGAGATCTGCCGTGGTGGACTCCAAGCCGAGCTGGGAGCACACCACCTCGTCGAGCCCCTGAGAACTCAGAATCAGAGGAATCTCATAGAGGCTGGCCGCGTCGGGGCAGGTGACGACGGCTTTGGACGACACGTCGCACAGGTTGGAGATCTTGAGTTCGAGGTCTTTGGTGAGCGGCGCCTCGCAGCGGCAGACGATGGCGTCGGGTTGCAGTCCCCGCGACCTCAGCTCGGTCACAGAATGCTGGGTGGGCTTGGTCTTCTGCTCGCCTGTGGGCCCGATGAAGGGAACCAGAGTGACATGCACGAAACAGACGTTCTCACGGCCCACATCCAAACGGAACTGCCTGACAGCCTCCAAGAACGGCAGGATCTCGATGTCGCCGACAGTGCCGCCCACTTCGGTGATGACCACATCGACTTCGTCGCCGGCGAGCCGCGCGATGCGACGCTTGATCTCGTCGGTGACATGCGGGATCACCTGAACTGTGCGGCCCAGGTAGTCGCCGCGTCGTTCGTCGGCGATCACCGCCGAATAGATCGATCCGGTGGTGCCGTTGGACTCGCTGGTGAGGCTCTCGTCGATGAACCGCTCGTAGTGGCCCAAGTCGAGGTCGGTTTCGCCGCCGTCGTCGGTGACGAACACTTCACCGTGCTCGAACGGGTTCATGGTGCCCGGATCGACGTTCAAGTAGGGGTCGAGCTTGAGCATGGTGACGCGCAGGCCACGGGCTTTGAGAAGGCGCCCCAGTGACGCTCCGGTCAGTCCTTTGCCGAGACCGCTGACCACTCCACCGGTGACGAAGACGTGCTTTGTCATCGGGGTCTCATCATACCGCCGCCGATCCCCGAACCGGCGGATCAGACAGCTCAGGCGAACCGGGCGGATCAGGCAGATCAGGCAGATCAGGCGGATCAGGCGGATCGGCGCGAGGCCGGTTCGCCGCGGCGAGCAGTTCCTCGGCGTGACGGCGCGCTGAGGCCGAATGCGGCGACCCCGACAGCATCCGCGAAAGCTCCACCGGCCGATCCTCGTCGCGCAGAATTCGCAGACCGACCGTCGTCGAGGCGCCCGACTGGGACTTCTCCACCACTATGTGATTGTCGCCGCAGGCCGCCACTTGGGCCAGGTGCGTCACCACTATCACCTGGTGGGCGGCGCCCAGCTGCGCCAGACTGCGCCCCACAGCCTGGGCCGCGACTCCTCCGATGCCCGCGTCGACTTCGTCGAAGACCAGCGTCGATGGGCCTTCGGTGAGCACAAGCCTCAAAGCCAGCATGGTGCGAGCCAACTCGCCGCCGCTGGCCACGCTGCGCAGAGGCTGCGGCTCGTGTCCGGGATTGGCGGCCAGCCGCAGCGACACCTGCTCGCCTGCTGAGCCCTCGACCGACACGGCGAGGCGGGCGGCGCCCATGGCCAGCTCACGCAGATGCGCTTCGACCGCCGCAGCCAACTCGGGCGCCGCGGCGGCACGAGCCGCGAGCACACGCCGTCGCTCAACTGCGAGACGCTGCTCGACTTCGGCTTTGCGCCTCTCTGCGGCCGCGGCGCGCTCCTCGAAGCTCTCGAGTTCTGACAGGCGCCGGGCGGTCGCCGAACGGAACTCGATCACGTCGCCGAGGGTGGCGCCGTATTTGCGGCGCAGTCCCGCCAGCAAGGCCCGCCGCTCGCGCAGCGAATCCAGAGCTGCCGGGTCGTCCTTGATCGATTCGCCGAGGGTGCGGGCCTCGGTGGCGAGATCGGAGATCTCGGCAGCGACAGCGGCCAGACGCTCGCTCACCGCAGAGAACGGCGCCCGGTCACCCAACACTGCCTGAACCCGGCCCAGACCGTCGGCCACCGCCCCGTCGGAGTCGAGCAGCGCCACCGCCTGATGGGCTGCCCGCTGATGATCGGCCGCGTCGGCCAGCAGCGACTCTGCGGAGTCGAGCCGCTCGTCCTCGTCGGCGCCGTCGATGGCCGCCGCGTCGATCTCTGAGAGTTGATGGCTCAACAGGTCGATCTCGCGCAGCCTTTCGCGGGCGTCGCCGCCGAGTTCGGCGAGCGCAGAGTCGACAGAGCGCAGATCGTCTCCGAGGCTTCGCAGCTCTGATGCGTCGATGGCGGCGAAGCGGTCGAGGGCCGCTCGCTGCACAGCGCCGCGCAGCAGCGACTGGTGGGCGTGCTGGCCGTGGAGGTCCACCAGCGAGCGTCCCAGTTCGCTGAGGCGGGCCGCGGTGGCGAGACGCCCGTCGATGTAGGCCCGTGAGCGGCCGTCGGCTGGGATAACGCGGCGCAGAACCGTCTCTGCGTCACCGTCGATGAAGCGACCCTCCACCTCGGCCTCGGCGGCGCCGGGGCGCACCAGAGCGGCGTCGGCGCGGCCGCCGATCAGCAGGTCGATGGCGCCGACGACGAGGGTCTTGCCCACCCCGGTCTCGCCGGTCACCACAGTCATGCCCGAACCGACGACGACGGACGCCTCGTCGATCACACCGAGGTTGCGCACGGCCAGCTCACTCAGCAACCGAGACCTCCGAACCTCCGCAAGCCCGCGCGTGTCTGTGCCGCGGCGCCGAGAGCCCGGCCCGGTTGCCAGTCGCCGGCAGTCACCGGTCGTTGAGACCGAACTTGGTCTTGAGCACCTGATGGAAGCGCTTGGCCCCGAACGTCACCAAGCGGGCACGATGCCCCGACGCCGAGCACTTCACCACATCATGCTGCTCGAGCTCGGCCAGCCGCCTGCCGTCCACTGACAGCACAGCGCCTTGGTGCGACAACACCTCCAGCTGCAGCACAGTGTCGGCGGGCAGCACCATGGAGCGGTTGAAAAGCATGTGGGGCGACACCGGCGTCACGAGCAGGGCGCGATGCGCAGGGTCCACCACCGGGCCGCCTGCCGACATCGAATACGCTGTCGAGCCGGTGGGGGTGGAGACTATGAGGCCGTCAGCGACGTAGTTGGTGAACTTCTCGCCGTTGAAAGACACCCCCAGACGCAGAGCATAAGAAGCTGCGGGGCGCTCCACCAGAGCCTCGTTGAGTGCGAACGCCCGGCGCGCCCGGCAGCCGGCGGCATCGGCGTCAGGCGCCTGGAACTCGACAGCCAGGAGCATCCGCTCCTCCACCGAGCAGTCACCGGCGATCACCCGCGCGATGGCGGAGCGGACGTCAGCCGGCGCCACCTCGGTGAGGTAGCCCATGCGACCGAAGTTCACTCCGAGGATCGGCACGTCCGCAGCGCCGATCAGTTCGACGGCTCTGAGTATCGAGCCGTCGCCGCCGAGCGTCACCACCACGTCGAGACCGTCAGCGAAGTCCTCGGCAGCGACCCGCGGGGCTGCGCGCGCGGCCGTGTCCTGTTGGTCTTGAGCCACGCGGACCTGATGTCCTTCGCCGGCCAGCCACGCCGACAGTTCGCCGGCAGCGGCGGCGGGGGCACGCCGGCTCTGATGCACGATCAGCCCGATGGCCGCCATCGGCCTCAGACTACCTTGCCGTGGTCCACGGCGCGGTCGATGGCGGCGTCGCGGTCGGCCAGGCCCGCAGCGCCGGGCCGCACGTCGGCGTGCAACAGGAACTCCACGTTGCCTTCGGCGCCTTTCAACGGTGAGACCATGATCGCGACGACGGCCGCTCCAGCGGCCGCGAAAGCCGTGCAGGCGCTCTGCAGGGCGCGGCGCCACACTCGCGGGTCGCGGATCACCCCGCGGCCGCGGTCGGCTTCGACTCGGCCCGCTTCGAACTGCGGCTTCACCAGAACAACTATGTCAGCCGCGGCCAGCCGGCAGAGAGCGGCGGCCACGAGACTCAGCGAGATGAACGAGAGGTCGGCCACGACCAGTTCCGCGGGACCGCCGACCGCCTCGCTGCTCACCGTGCGGATGTCGCTTCGCTCGAGCGATGTGACTCTGGGATCTGATCGGAGGCGCTCGTGAAGCTGGTTGCGACCCACATCGACGGCGACCACCGCAGCCGCGCCTCGCTGCAGCAGGCAGTCGCTGAAGCCTCCGGTCGAGGCGCCTGCGTCGATGGCGCGGCGACCGTCCGCAGAAATGCCGAAACCGGCGAGCGCGGCTTCCAGCTTGTGGCCGCCACGGGACACGTAGCGCTGCGTCTGCGTTACCAGCAGCGGCTCGGCGGGGTCGACCAGCCGAGACGCTTTGCCGGCCGGCGCCCCTGCGACGGTGACCAGACCCTGCTCGATCAGGCGACGGGCTTCACTGCGACTCGAGACCAGGTCGCGTCGCAGCATCTCGACGTCGAGCCGTCGCCTGCGAGGCGTCACCGCGACACCGGACGCACCGCCGGAACGGTCACAGACACAACTCTTGGCACCCGAAAACTTGGCACCCGAAAAACACGTCAGCCACTATACATAAAAATAATGTATTCTCATGTTTGGAAAATCTTCGAGTGCATGAATGTCGAGTGCATGAAGTCAAGCGCATGAAGTGATGGTCTCAGTGCCCGTCCGGTTCCAGGAGCCAGTCAGCGCGGTCTGCGATGCCCGTGCTGAACGCTGCTACGACAGCGAACGCTAGCCTCGCCTGCCATGGCCGGGCACCACAGCGACAGGGGGCTTCTGCGCATCAACGGCGACCGTCTGATGCAGCGCCTGTGGGATCTGGCCGAGATCGGCCCGATCCCCAAAGGCGGCAACAACCGCCTCGCCTTGACCGACGCCGACAAGGCGGGCCGCGATCTGGTGGTCACATGGATGCGCGACCTGGGCCTTGAAGTGGATGTGGACACCATCGGCAACGTCGTGGCCCGCCAGCCGCACATGGAGGGCCCGCCTGTGATGATGGGCTCGCACATCGACACGGTCGCCACCGGCGGCAAGTACGACGGCAACCTCGGCGTGCTGGCCGCCTTGGAAGTGATCGAAACCGTCATGGAGCAGGGCGCGGAGCTGCGACGCCCCCTTGCGGCGGGTTTCTTCACCAACGAGGAAGGCTCGCGATTCCCGCCAGACATGATGGGCAGCCTCTGCTACGCGGGGGGCCTCACCGTCGAGGAGGCTCTCTCGGCCACCGATTCCGCAGGCCTGTCCGTCGGCGACGAACTGGACCGCATCGGCTATCGGGGCCCTCTGCCTTGCCCGGGCCCGGTTCCCTACGCTTTCGTGGAGTTGCACATCGAGCAGGGCCCGGTGCTGGAGCGCGACGAGATGCAGATCGGCGCGGTCACCGGCGTGCAGGGAATCTCCTGGACCGAGGTCAAGATCGCCGGGCAGTCCAACCACGCTGGCACCACCCCGATGAGCATGCGCCACGACGCTGGGCTCGCCGCAGCCGAGCTGGTGACGGCGGTGAGGCGCATCGCCGAGGAAATGGGCGGCACTCAGGTGGGCACGGTCGGGGCGCTGCGCCTGCACCCGGATCTGGTGAACGTGGTGGCAGCGAGAGCGGAGCTGGTGATCGACCTGCGCAACACCGACGACAACGACCTGCAGTCGGCCGAGCGGCGACTGTTGTCTGAAGTCCATCGCGTGGCCCAGGACGAGGGAGTGGAGATCGACACCAAATGGGTGGCCCGCTTCGAGCCTGTGGTGTTCGACCCTCGAGTGGTGGAACTGGTCGAGTCGACAGCCTCTGCGCTGGGGCTGACCGTGCGGAGAATGCCGTCAGGCGCCGGCCATGACGCCCAGATCTTCGCCGGGATCTGCCCTGCGGGAATGGTCTTCGTTCCCAGCGTCAACGGCATCAGCCACAACCCTGCAGAGCACACCGAACCCGAGGAGCTGATCGCCGGCGCCGACGTTCTGCTCAACACCGTGCTGGCTCTGGCCCGCGAGGCGCTCTGACTGCAGCGCTTTCGCGGGCATCCCCGAATCAACAGGACGCGTCTGCTAACGTTTCGAGAGCCCAATTTTGCTCAATTACAAGATGCTCACTTACACGAGTTGAGGAGAACAGTTACATGAAACCGAAGATTCACCGCGGGCGACGACTCAGCACGAGGCGAAAAATGGCGATCGCCGCACTGTCAGTAGCGCCGGTGGCGCTGCTGACGGCGCTACCGGCGACCGCGCTCGCCGATGAGCACACCCCGCTGGGAGTGAGCGACGAGACCCAGTTCATTTTGAACACTTTCGCGTTCTTGGTCTGGGGCGCCTTGGTGATGTGGATGTGCGCCGGTTTCACGATGCTCGAGTCGGGTGCGGTGCGCACCAAGAACGCCTCGATGATCTGCCTCAAGAACATCGGCATCTTCTCGATCGCCAGCTTGGCCTACTACTTCATCGGCTACAACCTGATGTACGTCGACGTCGGCGACCTGATCGGCTCTTTCGAATTCCTTTACGGGCCGTCCGACGCTGAGCTGGGCCTGATCGACGGCGCAGTCGAACATGTCGGCGACGTGGTCGGCAACGGCTATGCGGTGATGTCGGACTGGTTCTTCCAGATGGTGTTCGTGGCCACGGCCGCATCGATCGTGTCGGGGGCCATTGCCGAGCGGGTCAAGATGTGGGTCTTCTTCGTGTTCACCTTGCTCCTCACCGCTTTCATCTACCCGATCGTCGGCGCCTGGTACTGGGGCGGCGGCTGGCTCGCTGAAGAGGGTTTCGTGGACTTCGCAGGTTCCACCATCGTTCACAGCACCGGTGGATGGGCCGCCCTCGCCGGGGTGCTGATAATCGGGCCGCGACTCGGCAAGTTCCGCAAAGACGGCACCGTCAAACCCACCCCGCCGTCCAACGTGCTCCTAGTGACTCTGGGAGTGCTGATCCTGTGGCTCGGCTGGTTCGGTTTCAACGGCGGCTCCCAACTCGCCCTGGGCAGCGCAGCCGACGCTGTCGCCATGAGCAACATCCTGGTCAACACCACCCTGGCCGCAGCCGCCGGCGTCTTGGCCGCGTTGGCAGTGTCTCGACCGATCATGGGACGCATGGACCTTTTCGCCGGACTCAACGGCGCTCTGGCGGGGCTGGTGTCGATCACCGCCGCGCCGTACCTCACCGAGCACTGGTGGTCGATCATCATCGGCGCCATCGGCGGCGTGATCTGCACTCTGGCCATCAAGGGACTGGAGAAGCTCAAGATCGACGACGTGGTGGGCGCCATACCCGCTCACTTGGTGTGCGGCATCTGGGGGACTCTGGCAGCCAGCATCGCCGGCGACGCCAGTTTCGGGACGCAGCTGATCGGCGTGCTCGCCGTCGGCGGATTCGTTTTCGCGGCCTCTCTCGTCGCGTGGAAGCTGCTCGACGTGATCTTCGGTTTGCGCATCGAGGCCAACGCCGAGCGCCTCGGCCAAGACACTGCCGAACTGGGGATCGAGACCTATCCGGAGTTCGTGCTGATGCCCGAAGACTTCGGAGACGACGACTAGCGCCAAGGCCGAAAACAGCCAAGAGCCTCGAAAGCCTCGGGCGCCGGCCGACGCCGGCGCCCGAGGTGCCCGAGGTGGAGGTGAGGGGATTCGAACCCCTGGCCTCCTCGATGCGACCGAGGCGCTCTAGCCAGCTGAGCTACACCCCCGCGGGATGCGCCAGTCTAACCGTGAGGCTCGTGCAGCGGACCGCGGCATCGACAGCGGCATAGGCTGAGAGCCGTGCCGCGGTCGACTCTGCCATGACCCCACGGATCGCCGTGGCCGGCTGGTACGGCTCTGACAACCTCGGCGACGAACTGATATTGCGATCACTCGCCGACGCCATCTCGGTCCGCGGCGGCGAACCCGCAGCCATATCCATCGATCCGCTCGCCACCGGCCGCGAACACGGCATCGCTGCGATCAGCCATCGCCACCCGCTGCAGTCGCTGAGCTTGAGGAACGCCCTCACCGGCTGCGACGCCATGGTCGCTGCCGGCGGACTGGTCCAGTCGGAGACTTCTCCATGGAACATCCCCTTCCACATGTCACGGCTGCTGGCCGCCCCAAGCGGCCTGCCCGCAGCGGCACTCGGCTTGGGGGTCGGAGACGTGGCCGGCCCGACGGCGCGACGACTCGCCCGGGCAGCGCTGAGACGGCTGGAACGAATCGTCGTTCGTGACAGCGAGTCGGCTCGGCGCCTGCACCAGTGGGGCATCGCTCCCGGCACGGTGATCGAAGGCGCCGACCCGGTGATGGACCTCGAACCGGCGCCTGTGGCAGCGGGCGACACTATGTGCGTGACCTTGCGGCCACCCAACCGGCGCGGCTTGGGCACCGCCGCTCACAAAGCGGCTCGCGCAGCGCCGTCGGCGGCGACGCTCGAGGCGATGGCGCGAGCCGTGGCCGCCGCCTCAGACGCTGCGGGTCTGCCGGTGCGCTTCGTGACGTTCCAAGCGAGCCGCGACAGCGAACTGCACTCCGCGCTCGCCGACCGACTCGGCGGCGGCGAGGTGGTGACGCCGTCCGCGGGCGAAGTCCTCAGCGAGGTGGGGCGCAGCCGGGTGGTGGTGACGATGCGGTACCACGCAGCGATCGCGGCGCTGCTGCACGGGCGTCCGGCCGTGCTGTTGGACAGTTCGCCGAAAATGGCCGCCCTGGCCGCCGAGGCGGGAGGCTGGGCGCCGCTGCTTCATCCCCGCGATCTCGCAAGCCCCGCCGACGACCGTCGACCATGCTCGCTGGCCGCGGCCGTGACCGACGCATTGGCTCGACAGGAGCGCTCAGGGCAGGCCTGCCATCTGCTGAAACAGCGCTTGAGCGCCAACCACGCCGCCCTCGACGAGCTGATCGCAAATGCCGCCTGAGTCTGCCGACCCGCGAACCCCCGACCACGACGGGACAGGCGACGGGCAGCGCTCGCGGCGCGGGCGGATGCTGGCCATGGCGCGCCGCCTGTATCTGACGGTTCTGGCCGGGCTGATCGTGTGGCTGCTGGCGGACCGTCACGGTGAAGTCTCTGAAATGCTCGAAGGCGCGCGGCCGGCGCTACTCGCAGCCGCTCTCGCCTGCTCCTTCGGTCTGATCCTGTGCAACTCGGCGCTTTGGCGCTCGGCGCTGCTGATGCTCGGCCATGACGTGCCGCTGGACGCGACCGTCATGGCCGCCGCACGGTCGCTCCCGGCGCGTTACGTCCCGCTGGGCGTCAGCTACGCAGCGGCGCGCATGGCGCTGCTGCGCTCCGGCGGCGTGCCGATCGCCCCCCTGGCGATCACCGCGGGCATCGAACTGGCTTTGAGCGCGTCGGTGGCTCTGGCGGCGGGGGTCGGCCTCCTCGGGGCAGCCGGCGCGCTCACGGGCGGAGCTGCCTGGACCGTCGCCGCGCTCGCGGCCGCGACAGTGGCGGTGCTGCCGGCGTTGGGCGGCAGGGCGATCAACCGGCTGCTGGCACGCCGCGGCGCCCGATTCGCCGTCGACTGGCGCGACTACCTGCGAGTGCTGGCGGTGGCGCTCGGCTATTGGGGATGGGCGGCTTTCACTTTCGTGCTCTACCTGCGGGCATTTCCGGCAGCTGACTCTCTGCCTTCGGTCGAGATAGCCGGGGCTTTCATGGTGTCTTGGGCTCTCGGTTTCCTGGCCCTGCTCGCCCCGCAAGGCTTCGGCGTGGCCGAGCTGAGCTTGGTGGCCATCCTGTCCGTCGAAGGCCGCAGCGGTGTGGCAGTGGCCGCGGTCTACGCCGGTTATCGGGTGGTGCTGATCGCTCGCGACATCCTGGCCGCAGGCACGGCCGAGATCATCTCCACTCGTCGAGCTCGGCGAGTATCTGCGCCGAGGGACTGAACTCCAACTCCTGAGGCGCCCGCCGGAAGCGCTGCGGATCGGAGACGAAACCCTTGACTGCGGCCTCGTCGTAATGGCTGAGCACAGCGTTGCCGCCCAGACCATCGCTGCGGTCGCTGCGGTCGCGCCAGATCAGAAGAGGCACGCCGAGCAGAGCGCATTCCTCCTGTATCGAGCCGCCGTCACTGATCACGAAAGGCGCCGCCTCGAGGTTCGACAGGAACTCGCCGTAGGCCATGAGCGGCACGAACTCCACACCGACCGCCGACAGGCGGGTGCGCGTCTGCGTGGTCAAGGCCCGCTCGGTGGGCCCGTGCATCACCCAGCGCAGCGGCATGCGAGCGGCCAAGTCCGCCACTAGATCGATCAGAGCTTGACGGCGCGACCGGCGGTGCAGGTTCTCGACACGATGCATGGTCACCACCGCGGGCCCCGAGCCTCGAGCCTGCGACGCCGCGGCGTGGGCGCCCTTCATGGCATGGCGCAGCGACTCGAGTCCGGTGTTGGCCGACTGCTCCACGATGCGGCCCTTCACTCCTGTGGACCGCAGGTTCTCGGCCGCTTCAGGGCCCGGAGCGAACAAGACGTCGGAGACCCTCCCCACCATCACTCTCACCAGCTCTTCGGGGAAGGGATGCAGCCATCGGAAGGTCCGCAAACCAGCCTCCACATGCGCCACGGCGAGACCTCCGCGTTTGGCCAGCACAGCGCTCAACAAGGTGCTGGGAGTGTCGCCGTGAACAACGCAGACCCCGCCGTGGCCGCCGAAGACCTCGCCTAGCAGCCGGCGCCTGGACGAGACGCGGCTGCTCAGGCGAAGAGACCACGCCACAGCCTGCGGCACCGACACCACGTCACGGTCGCCGCCGAGGCGCAAGTCCGGCTCGCGCAAACCCAGTTCTCGCCGCAGAGCCACGGTCAGGTCGCCGTGCTGGCCGGAGTCGATCAGGCGGTAGCCGACCTGTTCTGCGTCCATGCGCCTCAGCAGCGGCGCCATCTTTATGTATTGGGCTTTGGTCCCTATGAAGACGTGGATCAACTTAGTGAGGGCGCGGGCATCTGCGAGTTCGTGGCATCGCGGCCGTGCCGCAGAGACGGTCAGCCATTGACCACGCGCCGCTGCGGCACATCGACCGTACCGTCGAGAGCGGGCTGACGGGGATACAGCACCCGCACCTCGGCCAGGTTCTCAGCAGGCGCATGCTGGCGCTGGGCCAGACCGAACAAGAACAGGATCAGCACCACGTCCACCGTCACATGCATCGCCAACGCGGCGTCTCCCAAACTGGGAACGGACATCAATGACAGAACCGCCGCCGCTACGAGCCACGCAACGATGTGCCTGCGACGGCGCAGAGCCTGCTGCGGGGTGCGAGGCGCTTCGAGCAGGTCGCCGACGCTTCTGGACGCGGGATCATCCAAGCTCAGACGATCTGCTCCCAATGCGCCCACAGCTTCCAATGCGCCTGCGCTGCTCGCGGGCGCTTCGCGGACATGATTCACGGACCTGAAAGGCAGATCCAGATACTGGCTGTATTGGCTGGCGTCGATCATGCCGTCGATGCGCGCCGAGCGCGACTCTCGCCTGTCACGGATGCACATGGCGAAATAGCCGAGCCAGGCTGCTACCAACACAGTTAAGGCAATCAAAGTCACAGGGTGAGCTCCTGTCAGTGGTGCTTGTTTTGGCTGCCTACGCCGACACGCGGCGCGCATTCACGCACCGCAAAGCCACCCTGAACGACCCGTAGTTGCAGGCGACGGCACCTATACGATGACACGCTCAACCGTGCGAGTGGTGGATGCTCTCTCGCTCGTTGCGCTCGCCGCGACCGGAGGGCTGCTCGAGCCGCGGCCCCGCTCCGCATCGAAGCGGTCGGCTCTCTGAGTCGGCTCTCTGAGTCGGCTCGGCCTCTAGGGCTCGCGCCGATAAGTCCCGGAGCGCCCGCCTGACTTCTCCCAGAGCGCGACTTCGCCGACGGTCATCGAACGGTCACGCGACTTGCACATGTCGTAGATCGTCAAAGCCGCGACACAGCAGGCTGTCAACGCCTCCATCTCCACCCCGGTGCGGTCGACGGTCTCGACTGCGGCTTCGACGCTCACCGCGCCGTCGCCGATCTCGAAGTCCACGGCGACAGAACTGAGCGCCAGCCCGTGGCACAGAGGAATCAGCTCCGAGGTGCGTTTGGCGGCCTGTATCCCGGCCACTCTCGCCACCGCCAGAACATCGCCCTTGCTGATCGTGCCGGCGCGCAGAGCCGCAACGACTTCGGGGCGCATCGTCACGCGGCCTCTGGCGACCGCACGGCGCAGCGAAGGTTGTTTCGCAGAAACGTCGACCATCTGCGCCCGACCCCGGGCGTCCAGATGGGTGAAACCCGCGAAGGGGTCTTCGTCAGTCATCCGCCGATCTGTGACATCGACCGGTGCGGCCGCACAAAATGCACCCTGTTGATCTGATGCCCGGCCCATTTCGAGGCGACCGACCGCTCGAGAGCGGCCGCTATCTCGTCGTCGCCCGCGCCGGATCTCAGCAAGGCGCGCAAGTCTGTCTCAGAAACCGCGAACAGGCAGTTGCGGAACTGGCCGTCGGCGGTGAGGCGGACCCGGTCACAAGTCGCGCAGAAAGAGTCGCTCACCGAAGCCACTATCCCCACTGTGCCCGACCCGTCGTCGAAGCGGTAACGGGTCGCGGGCGCCGAGGTGCGCCGCACGGGCGTCACAGGGCCGGCCGCTTCCACCAGAGCCAGTATCTCCTCGACTGGGACCACCGAGTCATTGCTCCAGATGCCGTCGGCGTCGAGGGGCATGAACTCGATGAAACGAACTTCGACGCCTTTGCTGCGCCCGAATTCCACGAAATCGGCTACTTCGTCGTCGTTGACGCCTCGCATCACCACACAGTTGACCTTCACAGGATCGAAGCCGGCCGCGACCGCGGCATCGATGCCTTCGAGCACTCTGGTCAGATCGTCGCGCCTGGTGAGATCAGCGAAACGGTCTTGACGCAGCGAGTCGCACGACACGTTGACTCTATTGAGCCCTGCGGCGCGCAATGTCTCGGCCAGCAGCGGCAGGGTCACCCCGTTGGTGGTCAAAGCAAGGTCGGCGCCGAGCGCCGAGAGCATGCCCACCAGCTCGGGCAGGTTGGCCCTCACGGTGGGCTCGCCGCCGGTGAGGCGGATGCCGGTGACTCCGTAGCGCTCGACCATGATGCGCGCCGTGCGGGTGATCTCCTCGAAGGTGAGCAGATCCTCGCGGGGCATCCAGTCGAGTCCTTCGGCAGGCATGCAGTAGGCGCAGCGGAAGTTGCAGCGGTCAGTCACCGAGATCCGCAGATCACGGTGGACCCTGCCGAAGGTGTCGACGAGTTGATCGGCCATGACGAGCCGCAGGCTAGCGGCGCTGCGCCGCTGGTAGCCGGCGGCGCCGGGCCGGGCGCCGGATCAGATTCCGGTGTTGAGCAGGATCGCCTCGACGAGGTCGCCTCTGCGCACCGCCGCGCCGTCGGGTATGACCGCCAACGCGTCGGCTCGGGTCATGGCAGCGAGCTGATGCGAACCCTGGCCGCCTGCGCTGCTGACGTGCAGCACGCCGCTGCTGTCGCGGCGGGCGGCGCAGCGCACGTAATGAGTTTTGCCGTCGCTGTGGTGGATGTCGTCGCCGCACACGGCTTTCACGAGGTTGGGGCCCACCTCGGCGTCGGCGAAACCTGCCATCGACCGCAGAGCCGGCTTCGCCAGCAACTCGAAGCTCACCATCGACGACACCGGATTGCCGGGCAGACCGAGAACGGGTATCCCGTCGACGACGCCGAAAGCGAACGGCTTGGCCGGTTTGATGGCTATCTGCATCCAGCGCATGTCGCCGATCCGGTCGAGCACCACCTTGACATAGTCGTAGTCGCCCATCGACACGCCCCCTGAAGACAGCACCGCGTCGCAGCCGGCCGCGCCGGCACGGAAGGCCCGCTCGATCTCGGCGGGATCGTCGCGAGCGATTCCCAGGTCCACCCCTTCGAAGCCGGCTTGCTGCACCAGGCTCAACAGGATGCGCCGGTTGGTGTCGCGGATCTGGCCGCGGCGCAACGGCACGGCGCTGTCCAGCAGTTCGTCGCCTGTGGAGAGCACCCCCACACGGGGCCGAGGGTGAACCGCAACTTCGTAGGCGCCCACCGAAGCCAGCAGACCGACACGCCCCGGGGTGACCGCCAGTCCCGCAGCGAGCACGCGTTCGCCTGCGGTCACGTCCTCGCCGGGATAGCGGATGTGGTTGCCCGGCTCGACCGACTCCTCCACGCGCACACGGTCAGCGGATTCGTCGAGGCGCCTCGTCGACTCGACTTTGACGACCGCGTCGGCGCCTTCGGGCAGCGGGGCGCCGGTCATGATGCGCGCCGCCTGACCGGCGCCGATCGCCAAGTCGCCGTCGTCGCCGGCGGCGATGGCGCCCACCACGGCGAGCTCGACGGGAGCGCCGGCGGTGTCGCAGGCTCGCACCGCGTATCCGTCCATGGCGGTGTTGGTGAAACCGGGGATCGAGTCGTGAGCATGGACCGGCTCTGCCAGCACCAGCCCGAGCACCTGATCGAGCGCGACCCGGCGCGGCGTCAGCGGCTCGACCCTCGACAGGACGTGCTCACGAGCTTCCGAGAGCGGGATCACCTGAAATCCCCGCAACAGCCGTCGCGGCCGTGTCTGTGGCGATACGCCCGGCCGCGCTCACGGCGCGGTTCTTGGGGGTTCTCGCGGCTCACCGCTGCAGCCTAAGGCGACGGCACAGACTCTTAGGTGTCGCGCTCTCCGGGAGATATCCTTCGCCGCCGTGCCGATGTACGACTACCGCTGCGAACGCTGCGACACGCAATTCGAGATGCGACAGTCCTTCAGCGACGACACGCTGACCCTCTGCCCCTCCGACGGCGGCCCGGCCGCCTGCGTGTCGCCCGGCGAGGGCCCCGTCAAGAAGGTGTTCAGCGGGGTGGCCATCGCATTCAAGGGCGAGGGCTTCTACAAGAACGACCACGGCTCGTCGGCTTCGAGCAGGCGCAAAGAGCAGGAGTCCTCCTCTGAGTCCTCCAACGGCTCGACATCGTCTGATTCCGGCGCCTCGACCTCGAAGGACTCGTCTTCGTCGGGGGATTCTTCGTCAGCGGATTCGTCGTCAGCGGAGACGAAAAAGAAGACGAGCGAGTCCAAGTCTGGGGCGGGCTCGAAATCGGATTCCGGCGGGTCGCGCAGCAAAGCAGGCGCAGCCTCGTCGACTTCTTGATCCTCGAGTTGATCCTCGAGCCTCTCAAGCTTCTTCGAGCTTCTGTGCTTTTCAAGCGTTTTCTTTAATTTGGGAGCATTTTAGGAATACGCTGGGTATTCTTGGCTGAGTGACTGCTGAGCTCCACAGATCCAAACCCGGCTGGCTCGTGTCGCAAGCACCCGATCCGCCGGGAACCAAGCTGCCGAGACCCTCAGCCTTCGACGGTCGCACCACGCTGGCCCGCGCCCAGGCGACGCTCTACCGTCACCGCTGGTTCCGCTGGGCGGCGGCAGGCGGCGCGGCGATGATCGTGGTGCTGTCGATGCGCGGCAACGCGACCGACACCGCCTCGACGACATCGGTCGTCGGCGATCCGCCGGGGCCTGCCGGGATGCTGCCTGCGGGCACCCGCGGCGTTCCCGTCGCCGTCACCGGCGAATCGTTCGCGGTCCGCAGTCGGGTGGACGTCCACGCAGTCGCCGACGGCGCTGCCGTGGTGCGCGACGCCCTGATAGTCGAGTCCGGAGACGGTGAAGTGGTCGTGGCGGTGCCCGACGCTCAAGTCGACGCCACAGTCGATGCGCTGTTCACCGGCGGGGTGCTGCTGGTGCTGGTTCCCTCAGCGCAGCCCGGCGGCGGCTAGCGCCAGCACCAGGCACCCGGCGAGCACCCGGTAGGCCACGAAGGGCCGCAAACTGACACGTCCGACGATCTGCACCGTGGCCCAAACCGACACCCAGCCGGTGATCATTGCGGCGCCGGCGCCCCAGCCGAGCGCAGGCCACAGCCCTGACGGGATGCTCAAACCGGCGAATCCGTAGGCGCCCGCCCCGGCGATCACCGGCAGGCTCATCAAAAACGCCAGACGCACCGCCGCGCCGCGGTCATAGCCGAGCCCGCGAGCCACCGTGATGGCGGCGCCCGAACGCGACACCCCCGGCTGCAGCGCGAGCGCCTGCCCGAGACCCATCACCAGCGCGTGCGCCGGTCCGAAATCGCGCAGTTCGTGGCGCGCCGGCAGCCTGTCCGACGCCCCCAGCAACAGTCCGAAGACGATCAGCGCTAAGGCCACCACCGCGATTCGCTGAGAGCCGCGCAATGCCTCACCGGCGACGACCCCTGCGATCCCCGCAGGAACCGCTGAGACCAGCAGCGACCAGCCGACACGCCCGTCGGCTCTGAGCGGCCCGTCACCGAACACCGGCGCCAGAGCCGCCGCGGAGTAGGTTCTGATGTCGGCACGCAGATAAGCCGCCGCTCCCGTCAGAGTCCCCACATGCACGGCGACGTCGAAGGCGGTGGCGGCCTCGTCGGTCAGCTCGTCCCAGCCGAGCAGCCAGCGAACCAAGACGAGATGCCCGCTGGAAGACACGGGCAGGAACTCAGACAAGCCCTGGACCACGCCCAGCACGACGGCATGCAGTATCGGCACTGCCGTGAGGCTAGAAGGCGAAGCTGGTCAGGCGCCCGACATGGTGACGTCGGCGACGGCCAGCGACACCCCGGCTGCGCTCATGGGCAGCCACTCCAAGTCCGAGCCGACCTCGGTGACGTCCATCAACAGACGCTGGATCGTGCTGGCGATGGTGACCTCGCGGATCGGCTCCGCGGTCTCGCCGCGGCGTATGCGCAAACCCTCGGCGCCCGCCGAGAAGTCGCCCGACACTGCGTTCACTCCGCTTTGCAGACCCGACACGCCTTGCACTAGGAAACCGTCGTCGATTCCGGCCACGATCTCGGCCTGGCTGCGACGCCCCGGCTTGAGCCGCAGAGCGTGCGCGCCGACCGACGGAGTGCCCTTGAAACCGCCACGCACCGCCGATCCGGTGGAGCTGACCCCGGCGCGCCTCGCGGTGTAGCTGTCGTAGAGGAAGGCTCGCAGCACCCCGTCGCTGATCAAAGGCACCCGGCGGGTGGCCAAGCCTTCCGCGTCGATCGCCGAAGCGGTGAAAGCCTCGGGGTCGGTGGCGTCGTCGGTGAGCGTCAACGACTCCGCCGCCACCGCGTCGTCGATGCGCTGAGCGAACAAAGACCGTCCTTTGAGCACAGCGTCGCCGCTGAGCGTGGCGCCGACGATGCTCAGCAGCTGGGCGGTCACATAGGGGTCCAGCACCACGGTGAGACGGCAGGTGGAGGGCTTGGTGGCGCCGAGCAGGCGCGTCGCCCGCTCAGCAGCGTCCTTGCCTGCCTTCTCAGGCGCCAGTTCATCGGGCGAGCGGCCCACAGAGAACCCGAAACCGGTTTGCGTCTCGTCGCCGTCGGCCGCCAGTGTGTAAGCCACCAGGTAGCAGCCGGTCTCACAGGACTGCGCGGCGATCCCGCGTGATGTGGCCACTGCGCCCTCATAAACAGTGTCGGCGTACTCGGCCGTCTCGACTCCGGTCACCCTCGGATCGGCAGCCAGAGCGACACGCTCCAGTTCCAGCGCCAGCGACACCTTGTCCTCGCTGGGGAACTCCAGCAACTCGCTGCGGTAAAGGTCCAGCGGCACCGGTTCCACCCCGTCGGGCTCTGCCACTCCCGCGTGCTCGTCGACGCTGCCGAAGCGGGCGTTGTCGAGCGCCTCGTCGAAGGTCTGGCGCAATGTCTGCTCGTCGAGCGCGGCGGCGTAGGCGAAACCCTGCCGCCCGCTGCGCACCACCCGCACCCCTATCCCAACAGAAGTCGCCGAGGTCAGCGACTCGACCTCGCCCTGATAGGCGCGCACCTCGGTCTCGCTCTCGCGCGCCGCGTAAGCCTCCACGTCGCATCCGTCGCTGGCCCAGCCGACGACCCGCTCGGCGACCTCGAGAAGGCTGGGTTCTGACATCGCTGAACTGTCCGGAGCCTCAGGCCGGCCTCAGGCTGCGGTGCCGCCCACGGTGAGCGCCGCGACCCGCAGCGTGGGGGTGCCGTCGCCTACGGGCACGCCTTGTCCGTCCTTGCCGCAAGTGCCCGGCGAGCCCATGGCGAAGTCGTCGCCCAGCGCGTCGATGCGGGTCAGCACCTCCGGGCCGTTGCCGATGAGGTTGCCTTCACGGATCGGGGAGGTGATCCGTCCGTTCTCGATCAGGTAGGCCTCGGTCATGCCGAACACGAAATCGCCGGTGGCGGTGTTGACCTGACCTCCGCCGAGCTGCGCGACGTAGACGCCGTGGTCAGTGTCGGCCACGATGTCAGCGGGTTCGGTGTCGCCCGCCTCGATGAAGGTGTTGGTCATCCGCACCATGGGCAGATGCTGATAGCTCTGGCGGCGGCCGTTGCCTGAGCTGGGCCTGCCCTCCTTGCGAGCCCGCAGACGGTCCCACATGTAGTCGGTGAGGACTCCGTCTGAGATGAGCACGTTGCGGGCTGCGGGCCTGCCTTCGTCGTCGATGCCGTAATGACCCCACTCCCCCGCCATGGTTCCGTCATCGACCAGGGTGACCATCTCAGCGGCGACCTTCTCGCCGATGCGCCCCGCGAAGACCGAAGCCGATTTCGCCACCAGGTCAGCCTCCAAGCCGTGGCCGCAGGCTTCATGGAAAAGCACTCCGCCGCCGCCGGGGCCGACCACCACCGGCATCGTGCCGCTGGGCGCGGGCCGGGCTGTGAGCTTCGTCAAGGCTCGCCGCGCGGCTCGGCGCGCCATCTCCTCGACGTCGTAGAGATCGAACATCTCGAAACCGGCGGTCCGTCCGGCGGACTCGCGTCCGGTCTGCATTCCGGTGTCGCCAGTGGCCACGCACGAGACCGAGAACAGGGTGCGCACCTGGTCGTCACTGGTGAAAAGACCTTCACTGTCGGCCACCAGCAGACGACGGCGCCCGTCGCCGTAACGGGCCGACACCTGCGTGATGGCGGCGCCGCTGCCGCGGGCTGCCGCGTCGGCGGCAGTCAGAAGCGCCACCTTGCGGTCTTTGGAGACCTCCTCGGGAGGTATGCGGACTTCCAGGCGCCGGGGCGCCTGGAGAGCCGAGACCTCCACGGCGCGGGTTCCGCCGCCGCCTTGGCGCGCCGCGGCCGACGCCGCCGCGGCCGCCGATGCCAGACCGGCCTCGCTGATATCGGCCGTGTGGGCGAAACCGGTGGTGTCCCCCGTCACGACGCGTATCCCGACGCCGCGGTCACGCCCTGTGACGACCTCCTCGACGCGACCGTCGTCGAGGAAAGCCGACGTGGAACTCTTGTCTTCTGCGAAGATCTCGGCGAAGTCGGCACCGGTGCGCATGGCAGCGGCCAGAGTGCGGTTGACGATTTCAGCATCAAGCATGAGCGACTACTGTAACGCGATGAACTCGGAGCTAGCGGACGCTGACACGCACCCGCGGCAACGCCGGCTCGACGAGTCCGCAGAGTCCCGCAAGCAGCCCGTCGCGCTCCGCGGCGAAAGCGGCGCACCCGGCGCACCCGGCGCAGAGTCAGGCGAAAACAGCACAGAGTCAGACGCGCGATCGGACAGGACGCTGCGCTGGTGGGGCGAACTGTTGCTGGTGTGCGTCTTCTACGGCGTCTACTCCTTGATCCGCAATCAGTTCGGCTCCGATCTGGGCGAATCGGTCAAGCAGAGCGCCATCGACAACGCATACGACGTGATCGCACTGGAGCGGGCCTTGCACCTCTTCGGCGAGAAAGGCATCCAGGATCTGTTCATCGAATGGGAGATGTTCATCAGGTTCTGGAACATCTTCTACGGGTTCTGCCACTTCGCGGTGACCATCGCAGTGATGGTGTTTCTGTATTTGCGCCACCCGGCGCGTTACGGGGTGCAGCGCACAGTCCTGGCCGTGACCACGGCGCTGGCCCTGATCGGGTTCGCCTTCTATCCGCTGATGCCGCCTCGTCTGCTCGGCGACTGCGGACAATTCGGAGCGTGCGACCAGACCTACTCCTATGTCGACACTCTCGCCGAGATAGGCGGATTCTGGTCGTTCAACTCGAGCGCCATGACGGAGCTGTCCAATCAGTATGCGGCCATGCCCAGCCTGCACATCGCCTGGTCATTATGGTGCGTGGTGGCGGCTCTGCCGGTTCTGAGGCGGCGCTGGGCTCGACTGGCTCTGTTGAGCTACCCTTGGCTGACACTGTTCGCGGTTATGGTCACAGCCAATCATTATTGGATCGACGCAGTCGGAGGCCTGATGGCACTGCTGATCGCCTACCCGGTCGGGGTGGCGCTGTCCAAGAGACTACCGTCGTGGCTGGCGCCGCCGGCCAGGCCCGAGAGCAGTCCCGCAGCCGCGCACACCGACACACGAACCGACACAACAGCCGACACACGAGCCGATCAGGCGTAACCGACAGCCCCTCTGCAACAGTCACAACCACGACAACCCAGAAACCGCAGCAGCCTCACAGCCGCAGCAACCGCAGCCCTCCCCGACATTCACGACACTCACAACCTCATGCAAGGAGCCTCGCCGATGCAGTTGAAAACCGTCACCGGACCCTCCGACCTGCGCGACCGCACCCTCGAAGAGCTCGAGGATCTCTGCGATCAGATCCGCTCCCGCATCATCGAGGCCGTCAACGCGCGCGGCGGTCACCTCGGGTCGAACCTCGGCGCCGTCGAGTTGACCGTGGCGCTGCATCGCGTGTTCAGGTCTCCGCATGACGTGATCCTCTGGGACACCGGGCATCAGGCCTACGTCCACAAGATGCTCACCGGCCGAGTCGCCGACTTCGATTCGCTGCGCGTCGCCGGCGGCCTGGCCGGTTATCCGTCGCAGACCGAGTCCAGCCACGACTGGGTCGAGAACAGCCACGCCTCCACGGCGCTGTCTTACGCGCACGGCCTGGCCACGGCCTTCGAGGCCTCCGACGCCCGGCGCAGAGTGGTGGCCGTGGTCGGCGACGGCGCCCTCACCGGCGGCATGGCCTTCGAAGGCCTCAACAACATCGGCCACAGCGGCCGCAACGTGATCATCGTCTTGAACGACAACGGCCGCAGCTACGCGCCGACAGTGTCGCGGCTCAGCGAGAACCTGGTTTCGCGGCTCAGCGAGAGCTTGGTGCGGCTCCGTTCCAACCCCAAACTGATGCGCCGCTCGGACCGCGTCGAAGAACTGGCCGAGCGCATTCCCTGGGTAGGCGACATGGTTCAGCAAGGCGTGAAAATGTCGAAGGCCGCGCTGTTGGAGTTGTGGGACTCGGCGGGCTTCTTCGAGAACCTCGGGATCCGCTACCTCGGCCCCTTCGACGGCCACGACATCGCCGGGCTCGAAGAGGCGATGCACAACGCGGAGCAGTTCGAAGGTCCGGTGCTGCTGCATGTTCTCACCCAGAAGGGCCGCGGCTACGGCCCCGCCGAGCAGGACACCGTCAAACACATGCATGATGTGGGCAAGGTCAAGTCCGACAGCTACACCGGCATGTTCTCTGAGACGATGGTCAAGCTCGGAGGGCTGCATCCTGAGGTGGTGGCCATCACCGCGGCCATGCCGGACTCCACCGGTCTGCTGCCTTTCCGCGAGCATTTCGGTGAGCGCTGCATCGACGTGGGCATAGCCGAGCAGCACGCTGTGACCTCCGCCGTGGGCATGGCGATGGGCGGGCTGCGTCCCTTCTTCGCCGTCTACAGCACCTTCTTGAGCCGCGCCTTCGATCAGGTGAACCTCGACTGCGGGCTGCACCGCGCTCCGGTGGTGTTCTGCATCGACCGCGCCGGCATCACCGGAGACGACGGGCCCTCGCATCACGGGGTGCTCGACATGGTGCTGCTCACCAAAGTTCCGGGGATGGTGGTGCTGGCGCCGTCGTCGCTGCAGGAACTCGAGCGGATGATGTTCGACGCCGTGGAGATCACCGACCGCCCCGTGGCGATCCGCTGGCCCAAGACGGCGGCGCCGAGCGTCAGCCCGAACGAGGTGGGCTCGGGGCTGCAAGCTCGCCGGGCTCGCGAAGGCGACGGGAGGCTGTGCCTGATCGGCGTGGGCAAGATGCTGCAACCGTGCGAGCAGGCGGCGGATCTGCTGGCGGCCGACGGCATCAACGCCAACGTCTGGGATCCCCGGGCGGTGAGCCCGCTGTGCGATCAGATGCTCGCCGCCGCACAGGACTGCGAGCTGGTGGTGACCGTGGAAGACGGGCTGCGAGTCGGCGGGGCGGGCACGGCCTTTCAAGAGGCGCTGCTGCAGCGCGCCGCGGCCACCGGGCAGGCTGCCCCGAAAGTGTGCAAGCTGGGCGTCCCGCTCGAGTATCTGCCGCACGGCAAGCCCGACGCCATTCTGGCCGACCTTGGCCTCGACGCCGCGGGGATAGCAGCCACCGTCAAACAAGAACTGCTCTAGCCAGATCTAGCCGGAGCTGGTCAGAGCTAGCCGGAGCTGATCAGAGCTGATCAGCCAAGGCTGACCAGAGTCAGCCGCGCTGTTCAGCCAAGGTGGCCAGAGTCAGCTGCGCCGACGGGCGCCGGCGGGGGCTGACTGGCGCCCACAGACGCGGCGCTTGCTGGACTAGCCAGACTTGCTGACTGGCACTGAACTGGCGCTAAGTGAAGTAAGGGTTGGCGCCGGCTTCGTGATCTGTGGCATCGAGCACTTCGACGACTTCGGGGATGGCTTCCATGATGGCTCGCTTGATGCCGTCGGACAGCGTGGCCTGGCTCATGGCGCATCCCTGGCAGCCGCCGCCCATCTTCACCACCACGGTGTCGTCGGCGCGCACCTCTTCGAGGGTGGCATAACCGCCATGCGAGGCCAGAGCAGGGTTGACGCTCATGTCAAGCAGCTGCTGAACCTTCTCGGCGATGCTGCCGCTGAGTTCCAGACGGTCCATGTCTCCCAGAGGATTGGGACGGTTGGGGTTGCGGATCACGAGCCCGCCTTGGGCGTCCGCCGACGGCACGTCCAGAGTCGAGCCGACGAGACGGCCGACGCTGGCGTCGGGGACCATGACCGTAAGCTCGCCTGAGGTGTGCAGATGATCATCGGCCGCCGCGTCCGCGACCGGCTCGAGCGCCAAATCGTAGGTGTAGTCGATTCCCGAGATTCCGGTGACGGCGACCCGCAAACCGAGAGTGTCGGCGTCGTCCTCACGGGCACGGACGGCCAGCACAGCATCGCGGGCCGCTTCGGTGACTATCAGTATCTCGCCGACAGGTGCATCAGTTTCTGCTTCGGCTGACAAGGTGTCGGTCATGGGCTTGAGCCTACCGACGAGCCAACGCCGACAGATCGCCCAAGAACGCTCGCCCAAGAACGCGGTCGTCGCGCGCCTCATCGACAGTCGAAGCCTGCGCTACGGTTCGACCATGGAATCATCCCCCACCACCACCGAGGCAGCGACCACCGGATCGGCGACCACCGGGGCGACGGGTGCGGGAGCTTCGACCGTCGTGCAGGGCGCTCCCGTCACCTCGAAGACCTCGTATTCGATGACAGCCAAGACCGCCTACGCAGTCAGTGACGATGTGGCGGTGCTGCGCCTCGACGACGGCAAAGCCAACGCCGTCAACTACGACACGCTGGCAGCCATCGACTCCGCTCTCGACGACGCCGAAGAAGCCGCTGACGCTCTGGTGATCACCGGTCGGCAGGGCCGCTTCAGTGCCGGCTTCGATCTCGCCGTGATCAGCGAGAGCCCCGAAGCGGCGAGAGGCTTGGTGGCCGCAGGAGCGCGCACCGCCATGCGCCTCTACGGCGCCAGGATCCCTGTTGTGGCTGCCTGCACGGGCCACGCTCTGGCTTTCGGCGCCATCATGCTGCTGGCGGCCGACATCCGCATCGGCGCCGACGTCGACGCCAAGATCGGCCTCATAGAGGTGTCGATCGGCATGCCGCTGCCGGTCTTCGCTGTGGAACTGGCCCGCGACCGGCTCGATCCCCTCGAATTCACTGCCGCCACCTCACTGGCCAAGTCGTACTCGCCGTCCGGCGCCGCGACGGCCGGCTATCTCGACAAGGTGGTCCCCGACGACGAACTGCACGATGCGGCGATGCAGCAGGCGGCTGTGCTGGCCGACCACGTGCAGCGCCGGCCTTTCGCCCTGACCCGCCTCAACACCCGGCAGCGGACCATAGATCACGTCCTGTCCACTCTGGATGACGACATGCAGAATTTCGGGCTGCTGGACTAGAACGCGTTCAGCGCCCTCTCGGGGAAACGCTCACTCAGCCTGTTGAAGACATGGCCCGAACTGTGAACGAACTGTGAACAACTCTTGCTACGACGACCCTTATGACGCTGTGCTGCTGGTGTCGTTCGGAGGGCCCGAAGGCCCCGACGACGTCGAGCCTTTCCTGTTGAACGTCACCGCCGGGCGCGGCATACCCAGAGAACGCTTGGCCGCCGTGGCCGAGCAGTACCTCCACTTCGGCGGGGTCAGCCCCATCAACGAGCAGTGCCG
This sequence comes from Acidimicrobiaceae bacterium, assembly GCA_026708645.1. Lineage (GTDB taxonomy): Bacteria > Actinomycetota > Acidimicrobiia > Acidimicrobiales > Aldehydirespiratoraceae > Aldehydirespirator. Next base: position 37,218 of record JAPOUM010000003.1, read on the forward strand.
CCGCCTGCGAGCAGCCCTCGCCCGCAAGCTGGCGGATTCGGGCTGCGACCTGCCCGTCTACTGGGGCAACCGCAACTGGCGCCCGCTGCTTTCCGACACCGTGGCGCAGATGGCCGAGGCGGGTCATCGACGGGCTTTGGCCGTGGTCACCTCGGCCTACTCGTCGTACTCGGGCTGTCGACAGTACCGCGAGGACATCGCCGCGGCCCGGGCGGCGGTCGGTGAGAGCGCTCCCGTGATCGACAAGGTGCGCGCCTACTACGACCATCCGGGTTTCGTGCTGCCCTTCGCTGACGCCGTCGCCGCGGCCCGCGAGCGTCTAGACGAGGAGTTCCGAAGCGGCGCCTGCTTAGTGTTCACAGCGCATTCCATCCCGGAAGCGATGGCCGCGGCCTGCGACTACCAGCAGCAGCTCGCCGAGACCGCGAGGCTGGTGACCCGAGGCGCCGGCTTCGATTCTTGGAACATGGCCTGGCAGAGCCGCAGCGGCCCGCCGTCGGTTCCGTGGCTGGAACCCGACATAAGCGACTGCCTCAAGCAACTGTCACGCGAGCGGAACGCCGAGGCGGCAGTGCTTGCGCCCATCGGCTTCGTCACCGATCACATGGAGGTGATGTGGGACCTGGACATGGTCGCGGCCTCGGCGGCGGCAGAGTCGGGGATGAGGCTGGTGCGTGCGGCGACACCGGGCACCGAACCCGACGAACGGTTCGTGGACATGTGGGCTGAACTGATCCGCGAGCGTCTCGCGCCGGGAGTCCCTCGGCGCTCACTGGGGCGTCTCGGTGTGCGCCCCGACGTGTGCCCCGAGGACTGCTGTCTGCGCCGCTAGAGCATTCGCCGGCGACGGCCGCTGGAGGCGCGTCGCCCTGCGTGTCTGCTTGTCCGCCTATCCACCACTCGCTCTGTGGAAAACATTATTTTTGCTCTGTGGAAAGCACCACTTTGGATTTTGATTAGGAACACGGCACCCCAAGCAGACCTGCCAGCAGAGCAAACCCCAGCAGAACAGCCCAGCAGAACAGCATCGACTCACACCCGCAACCCGCAGCACCGGACGACGAGCGCATCTTCAAGCAAGCACAGAGCAGGCACACAGCAAGCACACAGCAAACCTCAGATCTAGCAGAGACCGAGAGCCCTTCACCAGATGAACCACACTCGCATCGCAGCCGAAGCGATCAGATTCCGGATCTCCACGATCCGGCGTCCTCTGGTCAGCAGCGAGACGGTCGATGTGGAGACCTTGGCGAACAATGCGGTGCTGTCGCCCGATCCGCGGGTCGCTCAGGCGCTGCGAGTGCTGGCAGCCGCCTGGGATCAGGCCGGCTTCGACCCCGACGAGATGGTCAAGCCCTGGAAGGCCGAGCATGTCGAGCACCTCAAAGGACGGCCCGAGTTGATCGACGCCATCGACATGATCGTGCGAGCCGCCAGCGGAGCGACCGCCGCAGCCTGACAGCTTCCGGCGAGCAGTGTCTCGCCTGATCGTCACGACGCATCCGTCACGGAGCGGACACGTCCGAAACCAGGAGGCGACGTCGGCAAGCGACGGCTCGAAGAGTTCGTTACGAGCGTCGCGATCATGTTCTGCTTCGGGCGGGCTCGCAGCGGCCGTTCGACCGCGGCCGTTCGCAGCGGCTCGGGCGCAACTATGGTGGTGCGCCGGTGCCCGAGCTTCCCGAAGTCGAGACCATCCGAGCACAGCTGCATCCGCTGCTGTCCGGGCTTCACATTGTTGGCGCCGACTCGCATCCGTCGGCCAAGTTCTCGCCGGCCGTCGAAGCGGTCGGCTGCCGGATCCACGGAGTCGGTCGCCGCGGCAAGTACCTGATCGTCGCTCTGAGCGATCACGACGCCTGCGGCGCGCTCAGCGCTCGACACGAGCTGATCATTCATCTGGGCATGACCGGCCGGCTGGCGGTGTCGCCCGGCGTCGATCTCAGCCACCCGCATCTGCGCGCCTGGTGGCGCCTCGACAACGACCGGATCCTGACCTTCCACGACATCCGCAGATTCGGGCGGGTTTATGTGGTGGCGGCGGGCAGTTACGACGACATCGCCACGCTCAGCCGTATCGGTCCCGAGCCTTTCAGCGACGAGTTCGACGGCGAGGCTCTCTGGCGGGCGCTGCGCTCCAGCAGTCGTCATGTGAAGACGCAGCTGCTGTCTCAGCGTCCGGTGGCCGGGGTGGGCAACATCTATGCAGACGAGGCTCTGTGGTTGGCTGAGATCAACCCAGCCGCCCGCAGCCTGTCGAAGCCTCGATCAGCGCGGCTCGCCGAGACGATCCGGACCGCGCTCGCATCGGGTTTGCGCCACGGCGGGACCACACTGCGCGACTACGCGTCTTTGAACGGATCCGGCGGCAACCAGGATCATCTTCACTGCTACGGGCGTGCCGGCAAGCCGTGCCAGCGATGCGGCGTCGAACTGCGCCGACGGGTCATCGACGCCAGAGGCACCACCTGGTGCCCGATATGCCAGCGCCGCTGACTGGCTGACGGTCACAGCCTACCGCTGCCGGAAAACTTCGACCTTCAGTAGGCATTAAGCATTGGGCATCCAGCCTGATCGCCGCTGCGAGCCGTGCTACACGGCCTACCGCTGCCGGAAAACTTCGACTTTCAGTAGGCATTCAGCAGTGGGCATTCAGCAGAAGCAGCCCGTGCCACAACGGCGCTAGCTTGGACGCCTATGGAGTTGGGTGCTGTGCATCATGTGTCGATCAACGTTGCCGATGTGGAGGCTGTCGCGCCGTTCTACACCGACGTTCTGGGCATGAAGGTCTTGGACCGCCCCGACTTCGGTTTCGCGGGACGCTGGCTGCAGTCACCCGGCGGCGGCGAGGTGCATCTCATAGAGGTTCCCCGGTGGGTTCCGCCCGCCGGGCAGCACTGGGCCTTCAAGGTCGACGACATCGACGCTGCGGTGGCCGAACTGCGTGCCCATGGCGTCGAGGTCGGCGATCCTCAGCGCATTCCGGGCACAGCCGCCCGCCAGACTTTCATACACGACCCTGCCGGCAACATGATCGAACTCAATCAGCCCAGCTGACCCGCACTCGGCGCCCGGCGCTGGCTGCCGCGACAGGGTCGACGGCTCGAGTAGCCGTCGAAAATCCGAATCAGTATATCAATTCACCCGGAATCGGTAGATTGATCTACCCGGATTTGGTAGATCAATCTGATCTGATTTGGTAGATTGCAGTAATGGCGGAAGACCTCATGGCAGGTGATCGCTCTGCGACTCTGACGCCTGCCGGCTACCGTCGCAGGATCGCTCAGACGAGCGCTGCCAGGACGCTGGGCACGGCCCGAGCGCTGCTGATCGAAGGCCCTAAAGGTTGCGGGAAGACTTGGCTGGCCAAGCACTTCGCTCGCAGCGAGGTGCTGCTCGAACAGAATCCGGGCGCGTTGGCTCTGGCTCAGGCGGAGCCCGACAGGGTACTTGCGGGCGCGACGCCGCGGCTCATTGACGAATGGCAGCGAGTGCCGGAGCTGTGGTCGGCTGTGCGCGGGGCGTGCGACGCACGGGGCGAGGCCGGGCAGTTCATACTGACCGGACCGGCCGCGCCGTCGGACCACTTGACCAGGCATTCGGGCGCCCTGCGAATCCAACGCCTGAAGCTGCGCACTATGTCTCTCGCCGAGCGCGGCCTTTCCGCAGCGGAGGTGTCGCTGGCCGAGTTGCTGCAGGGCGGGACCTGCGCCGCCGAGCCGACACGGCAGGGGTTGCCCGAAGCCGTCGATGCGCTGTGCCGCGGGGGCTGGCCGAGCCTCGACGGCGACCTGCCGATACGCGACGTGACCCGCGCGCTCGCCAGCTATCTCGATGATGTGGCCCGCACCGACATCCGACAAGTGGACGGCGTGACCCGCGACCCGGTTCGAGTCAGAGCCCTGCTGCGCTCGCTGGCGCGCAATGTCGGCACTTCGGCGACACTCAAAAAGCTCGCAGCCGAAGCGAGCGGTGACGCCCCGCTCAGCCGGCACTCGGTGCGCTCCTATCTCGACGCACTGGAACGCCTCCATGTTCTTGAGCCGCTGCCGACTTGGCCGACCCATTTGCGTTCGCGGTCCCCGCTTCTGCTCAGCCCGAAGCATCATTTCACCGATCCGTCGCTGGCGGTGGCAGCGCTGCGGGCTGGCCCTCAGCGCCTCCTCGATGATCCGGAGGCACTGGGGCTGCTGTTCGAATCTCTTGCCATCAAAGAACTGCGCATCTACGCGCAGGCAGCGGACGCTGAGGTGTTCTCATTCACCGACGCAGCCGGGGCGGAGGCCGACGCCATAGTCGACGGCGGCGACGGCCGCTGGCTCGCGGTGGAATGCAAGCTCGGCGGCGCCGATCAGATCGAGGCGGCCGCACGCTCGCTGCTGGCCGTGGCCCGCAAGGTCGACGAGTCGAGGATGGGACCCGCCGCCAAACTCGTGGTGATCACCGCCGCCGACGGATACGCCTACGACCGCCCCGACGGCGTCTCAGTAGTGCCGATCTTCACGCTCGGCCCCTGACGAGCCCACTCCCTAGACCGCTGTTTTCAAGCTTTTTCACGGCTCGATGCGTGGATCGCCGGGCGTCCACCGCGCGTGAATCAACGCGCCGTCTCAACGGAGCCGCTTGGTCTGCTCAGCCCCCTTCACATCAGCGTGAGACCAGCGACTCGGCGCACTCCAGGCAATTCAGCATGCGTCAAGCCCACTCGGGGATCGCGAAGCTGCTCTTACTAGAGCACCCTCGTCATCTGTTATCGTCGCTTGCGTTGGGGCAACTGGTAGGGCAAGTGGATCGATTGTGGAACGCCGAAGCCGAGGCGGCGGCCCGTGCCGACTACTGGGTCGGCAAAGTCCAGTCGATCCGACGCTTCGCTAACAAGAACAAGGACACACGCGCCCCGTACAAACCGCTGCTGCTGCTTTGGCTGATCGGCCGCCTGGCTGCGGGGCATTCCACTGAGGTGTCGTTCAAAGAGTCGGAGCAAGACCTCAAGCAGCTGATGAGAGGACATCGCTTGGGCCGCAGCGTTCGTGTCGCCTTCCCGTTCGTGTATCTGGGCAGCGACCCCGAGTTGTGGAGGGTGAAGGACTCAAGCGACAACGACGTATCCAAGATGCCGCAGCAAACCAAGGAGAGTTCTGTCTTCTTGCGCCAAGAGGCGGTCGGTTCACTGGCCCCCGAGTTCGAGTTGGCGCTTCACGATCCCCATGTGAGGTCACGGGTCGTGAACGCGCTGCTGCACTTGGAGTTCCCCGAGACGCTCCACGAGCAAATCCTCCAGGAGGTCAATCTCGGTCATCTGGTAGCACGAGAACACTCCCCGAGGGATCCGCGCTTCAAGAATGTCGTGCTGCGGGCCTACGAGGAACGCTGCTCGTTCTGCGGCTATGACTTGCGCCTGGGCGGCTCACCGGTGGGGATCGACGCCGCCCATGTGCAGATGCGCTCGAAGGGAGGGCCCGACCGCATCGAGAATGGTCTGGCCCTGTGCGTGCAGCATCACCGCCTGTTCGATTTCGGAGCGCTCGGATTGGATCAAGACCATCGGATCCTCGTCAGCGAGCACCTGAACCTGAGCGAACAGGAATCAGCGGAGCGCATCAAGGATCTAGTGGGGGCACGGATACGCAAACCGCTGCGCCGCTATCGCCTGCCCGCCGCCGAGCACATCGACTGGCACAGCAAGAACCTCTTCAAGCACCCCGCCCGTTAGCGGGCGGGCAGGTTCCGAACCCGACATAGCTCGCCGTCGAAGTCGAAGTCGAGCACCACCGACAGGCAGCGAACGCGACCGTTGTCACCTTCCGAGCGCAGCACAAGCGTTGAGTTGTCGCAAGCCGTGTCGCGCCTGCTCAACGATGCTCATGTGTTGCTGAGTTGCCTGATGATCCGCTTCGCTAACGGTTCGTTGATCTCGTTGTGGCGCAGCACCGGCTGATACACGCCTGTCTCAGAGTTCTGATACCAGTCGTGCCTTTAGCCGTGTCGCGCTAAGACGGACCCGGTCGCATGAACCCGCTTGATCTGCTCAACCCTCTTCACGCCAAAGTGAGATCGGTGACGCGACGCAGTCCAGGCAGCTCACCGCTCGTCAAGTCCGTGTGAAGATCACGAAGCCGCTCTTCCAGGTCTTCCAAAGTCTCGCCTTGCGTCCAGTAATCGGGGAAGTCCTCAAGAAAGCCGAGCCAGCATCCGTCCTGTTGTCAGTAAACCATTCTGGTGGTGTGCATAACCGGCTCTCCCAGCGACTGCCTGCGCTCAACCTACCGCCCACAACGCTGTCGATGCACAACCCGTTCGCTACCGACACCTACCTGCCGGTTAGCGCTCCATCTGCACGCACCGACAGCACCCGCGCTGGACGAGGGGCGCTGGGGTTCAGGCAGCTTAAAGCTGCTTACCCCTTGTTGCCCAATGAACTGTTATCAATTTTTTCATACATAAAATCATATTTTTACTTGAAATGGTTGTTGTTGTCATACCCATGTTCTATACTGCTGTTTATGATATTGGAAGCCGCCGAACGAGCCGGGACAGCCGCCGCCGATCTGCTGGCCGCGGTCAGCGCGGGCACCGCATCCACTGGCGAGCTGCGCAAGGTGCTGGATGCGACTCGATCGATCACGGCCACGCTCAGCGCCGCACAGACCGGCGCCGCTGAGTTGATCGCCCGACGGGAACGCCACGGCGACGGCGGCGTCGAGGTGCTGGCGTCATCTGCGGGGTTG
>JAPOUM010000021.1 GCA_026708645.1 Acidimicrobiaceae bacterium
CCCCCCAAACCACCCCCCCGCCCCCACCCCAACAACCCCCCCCGCCCCGCCAAAACCAAAACCCGGGCCCCCCCCCAAACCGCTAAGCCCCCCCCGCACCCCCCCCCCCCCCCCCCGCACTACTGCCCGGCGCAAGCACCAGCAGCAGAACAGAAGACGGATATAGAAGTTAATCGGTCACTGTAACCAAACCCCCGCCCCCACGCAAACCCGGCACCCCCTCCCCAACCCAACAACGGCCAGCCACGATCAGCGCCCCACCACCGCCAGTGCCGCTGTCATTCGCTGCGGCCTGAGCGCCGCTCAGGGCCGCAGCCTCTCAGCAGCTGCTAGTTGGCGCAGATGTGCGGCTTCGGCAGGATCGTCGAGCTCTTCGCAGGCGGCCAACTCGGCGCGCCCTACCAAGAACCAGTGGACTTCGTCGGGGCCGTCAGCCAGCCGGAGCGTGCGCTGGTGGGCGTACATCTTCGCCAGGGGGGTCCACTGGGACACGCCCGCGGCACCGTGCATCTGGATGGCGGAGTCGATTATCTGACACACCCTCTCGGGGACCATGGCCTTCACGGCGCTCACCCAGACCCGGGCTTCGACATTGCCGAGAGCATCCATGGCTTTGGCGGCGCGCAGCACCATCAACCGCATCGCTTCGATCTCGACGCGGGCGCGAGCGATGATCTCCACGTTGCCGCCTAGCTGCGCCAGCGGCTTGCCGAAAGCTTTCCGGTTCAAGCCGCGCCCCACCATCAGCTGCAGAGCCCTTTCGGCGGCGCCGATGGAGCGCATGCAGTGATGGATCCGGCCCGGACCCAGCCGCAATTGTGAAATCTCGAAGCCTCGGCCCTCGCCCAGCAGAAGGTTGCCGGCCGGCACACGCACGTCGTTGAGTTGCAGGTGCATGTGGCCGTGGGGAGCGTCGTCCTCGCCGAAAATGTTCATCGGGCCGATGATCTCGATGCCGGGAGCGTCCATCGGCACCAGTATCTGCGACTGGCGGCGGTGCGGCGGTGCTGAAGGGCTGGTCTGAACCATGCAGATCATGATCTTGCAGCGAGGGTCGCCTGCGCCCGAGACGTAGAACTTCTCGCCGTTGATGACCCACTCGTCGCCGTCCATGAAGGCCTGAGTGGCGATGTTCTTGGCGTCCGAGGAGGCCAGCGCCGGTTCGGTCATGGCGAAACACGACCTGATCTCGCCGGCGAGCAGCGGCGCCAGCCAGCGCTGCTTCTGCTCGGGAGTGCCCACGCGCTCGAGCACCTCCATGTTGCCAGTGTCGGGCGCGCTGCAGTTGAGGCACTCCGAAGCGATCGGGTTCTTGCCGAGCTCGGCGGCGATGTAGGCGTAGTCCAGGTTGCTCAGGCCTTCGCCGGTCTCAGCGTCGGGCAGGAAGAAGTTCCACAAACCGGCTTGTTTGGCTTTGGCCTTGAGACCGTCGAGCAGCTCGAGCTGGCCTTCGCCGTAACCCCAGCGCTCAGCGCGGCCCTCACCCAGACGGAAGAACTCTTCGGTGACCGGCGCCACTTCGTCTTCCACGAACTCGATGACGCGCTCGAGCAACGGACGAGCGCGCCGCGACATCGCCAAATTGAGGCTCGAAGGATCCGTGCTTCCCTGCAGAGACGACATCGACATGGCAGCCATCCCCTCGTGAGTTCTAAGAGGCCGAACGCACAGGATAGCCCGCTGTGCTGATACGCCGCCGAGCGCGGGCCCGAGCGGGCCTCGCCTTCGCGGCGAGCCTCAGCGGGGATGGCGCCGCCGCGGCGCGGCCGGCTCTTGCCTGCTTATGCGCTCTGTGAGCCGGCTGCCGACAGCGTCGCTCGCTACGCCAGCAGGGACGCCAGCGCCCACAGAGCCGCCGCCAAGCCGATCAGCGCGTAGAGCAGGCTGCGCAGCAGGGGCGCCCGATCCAGGTCGCCGGGGTCCCGGCGCTGCTCACGGGGCCGCAAAACCGCCGCGAGGCTGCCGGCGGCCATCGACGCGCCCAGCGCCAGCACCAGCCAAGCCAGCAGATTTTGACCCAGGAACACGCGACCCTCCCTACAGACCCGACTTCGACAGGTTGGCGAACTTGGTGAACCGCGACAGGAAGGAGAGCTCGGTCGTGGCTGTGGGGCCGTTGCGGTTCTTGGCCACGATCACCTCGGCCAAGCCCATGGTGGCTGTGTCATCAGGCGTGTACACCTCGTCGCGGTAGATGAACATCACCACGTCGGCGTCCTGCTCGATGGCGCCGGACTCTCGAAGGTCGGCGAGGATCGGGCGCTTGTTCTGGCGCATCTCCAGATTGCGCGACAGCTGCGAAAGCGCCACCACCGGGCAGTCCAGCTCACGGGCCAGGATCTTCAGGCCGCGTGAGATCTCGGCCACCTCCACCTGGCGGTTGTCGGCGCTGTTGCGGCCGGTCATCAGCTGCAGATAGTCGACCACGACCATGGCCAGATCCCCGACCTGGCTTTTGAGTCGGCGGGCGCGTGCGCGGATCTCCATGACGGTGACGTTGGGGTTGTCGTCGATCCACATGGGGGCGTCGGCGAGACGGCCCATGGCTGCGGTGATGGCGCTCCAGTCCTGGTCGCTGAGATTCCCGTCGCGCATCTTGGATGAATCGATCCGGGCCTCCGAGCAGAGCATTCGCTGAGTCAGCTCCATGTGGCCCATCTCGAGCGAGAACACCAGCACCGGGCGGCGCTCGTGGATGGCTGCATGGGCCGCCATGCCCAAAGCGAAAGAGGTCTTGCCCATCGAGGGCCGGGCGCCGACCACATACAGCGAGGAGGCCTGCAAGCCCGACAGCAGCCTGTCGAGATCGGTGTAGCCGGTGGCTGTGCCCGTGAGGGCGTCGCCGCGCTCATACAGCTCCTCTAGGCGGTCGAGGGTGCTGTCGAGTAGTTCCGAGAGCTGTGCCGTGTTGTCGCCCACCTGCCCCTGAGCCACTTGATACATCATGTTCTCGGCGGAGTCGACGGCTTTGGTGACGTCGTCGGGACGGCTGTAGCCGAGCTCGGCGATCTCGCCCGCCACCTCGATGAGGCGGCGCAGAGTGTGGTTCTCTTGCACGATCCGGGCGTAGAAGACGGCGTTGGATATGGCAGGCGTGTTCATCTGCAGGCCTAGCAGGCCGTCGAGGCCGCCGATCGTGTCGAGCTTGCCGTTGCGTTCGAGGTTCTCGGCCACCGTCACGGCGTCGGCCGGTTCGCCAGCGCTGTAAAGCTGATGCACCGCTTCGAAGACGTCGACGTGCGCCTGACGATAGAAATGCTCGGCTCTGACGATCTCGAGCACGTCGGCGATGGCGTCGCGCGACAGCAGCATCGCGCCCAGCAGGGATTCCTCGGCCGACAGGCTGTGCGGCGGGATGCGCTCGGTCGGCCGGGTCGGGGCCGCCGCCGGGGCGGGGCCGCCGTAGCGCTGCGTGATGTCGGTGACGCTCACGCCTGATGACCCATGAACTTTTGATCCATGCAACTGCCTGCTTGCCTGCTGAGGCGATGATGATCGAATCGGACATCGCCACAGTAGTGAGGGTCTGTGACAGCGAGAGGCTTTCGCTGGGGAGGGCGCTGGGGAAATCCTCTGGAATGAAGGGGATTTCCTCCGATGGATGTGGACACCCTGTGGGCGGGCGACCGGCGGGCGCGCAGGCGGCCGGACGCTGGCGGCGGCTCAGGCCTGGGCGGTCACCTCGACAGTGACCGGCACCACCACGTCTTCGTGGAGCTGGAACATCACAGTGTGTGTGCCGACTTCGCGGATGGGCGCCTCCAACGCCACCATGGAACTGTCGATCGTGGCGCCCGCCTGCTCGTCGACGGCGGCCACGAGGTCGGCGGGCCCCACAGACCCGTAAAGCTGACCCGACTCCGCGGCCCGGGCGGACACTGTCAAGACCGTCGGCGCCAGACGCACTCCGATCGCCTCGGCGTCAGCACGGTCCTCGGCGCGCCGCAGCGCCGCGCTGCGCCGCATCGCCTCAGCCTGCCGGACCGCGCCCGGCGAGGACTTCAACGCCAAGCCTTTGGGCATCAGATAGTTGCGGGCATAGCCCGAGTTGACTTCACAGATGTCGCCTTTGCGGCCCAGGCCTTCGACATCGACGCGCAGCACGACCTTCATCTATGAGCCTCCTTCGGGGATGGCTGCAGGCTCTGCGGCGGCAGCGGAGGAGGGCGGCGCCTCTTCGCCTGTCACCCGGGCTCGACCGGGCGCCTCGCCGGGCTCGGTCCCGTCTGAGCGGTCCGGTTGAGCCATCTCCTCAGGGAGGGCGCCGGGAGGCAGCGACGCCGGCGCCGGCATCGAGCCGTCGGAGCGCGGGCGACCATCGCGGTCCTTCATCTGGCGCTGAGTGGTGACTTTGGTCGCATACGGGACCAGAGCCATCTCGCGCGCCAGCTTGATGGCGTCAGCGACGAGCTTTTGTTGCTGCGCGCTGTTGCCGGTGACTCGCCGTGCCCGGATCTTGGCTCGCTCGGACATGAACTTGCGCAGCAGCTTCTCGTTCTTCCAGTCGACGTATTCGATGCCCTCCGTGGTGAGGAGGCTGATCTTCTTTTTGACGCGGCGCGTGACTTCGCGGCTCTTCGTCCGGGCTTTCTTGTTGGTCTTGGGCACTGGCTGTCTCCTTGGAACTGACGCTGAACTGACGCCTACTGACGCCTAGAAGGGCTCGTCGTCGGGGTCTGCGTCCGCGGCTGGGGCAGAACCGCTGTCGCTCCGGTTCGGCGCCGGCCTCGAACCGGCGTCGTTGCGGCGGCCGCCGCCGCCGCGGTCGCCGCCGTAATCGCCTCCGCCTTGGGAGCGCTCGTTCCTGGCGATCTCGGCTGTGGCCCATTTGAGGCTGGGCGCCACGTCGTCGGCCAGTATCTCCACCTTGGAGCGGCGGTCGCCGCCGTCGGTCTGCCAGCTGCGCTGCTGGAGAGTGCCGTAGATCACCACCCTCGAGCCTTTGCGGATCGACTCTGCCACGTTCTCAGCGAGCTGACGGAAGCAGGTGACGTCGAAGAACGAGACTTCGTCATCTTGGTCTTGGCGCCTGCGGTTCCAGGCCACCCCGAACTGGGCGATGGCCATGCCCGCCTGCGAGAAGCGCAGCTCCGGGTCTCTTGTGACGTTGCCGACCACGGTCACGGTGTTGTCGAATCCCATTTGGGAACCTCCGAATCTCAGCCGGCCTCGGCCGGCGCGGCCTGCCCGAGAAGCCCGCGGCGGTCAGCCTCGGCGTCGGGAAGCCTGAACAATTTGTGGCGGACTATGTCGTCCGCGAGCCGCAGTCGCCGTTCCGTGTCGGGAAGACCGGCCGTCTCGGTCACGATCTCCCAGACCACATACGTGCCTTCGGTCTTGTGGTTGATCTTGTAGGCGAACTTGCGTCGGCCCCAGTTGTCCGTGGAGGCGATCTCCCCTCCCTCGCCGGCGACGAGGTCGGCAACTCGGTTGATCACCGGTTCCACGTCGGCCGTGCCGACGTCGGAGTCAATGATGACCATCAGTTCGTAGGCCCTTTGCATGGGCGAGCACCTCCCTGCGGACCCGACCCTGGAGCCGGGGCCCCTCGACGGGGCAGGTTCGGGTGTGGATTGCGACACGGCCCGACATTCGAGCTGATCCGGCGAGCTGAACCGTCTGTGAAGATCCGTCTGTGAAGATCCGTCTGTGGATCGGGCCGTGTCTGTCCGGCGCAGGCTAACAGGCGGCTCGCCGACCGCCACACCACGAAGAAGCTTCGAGGTTTTCCCCAATTCTCCACAGCTCTACCCACAGATCCGCCCACAGCGAGAGCCGGGCGGATGGGGACGCCGCCGGCCGCTGAAGAAGCCCTCGCCGCGGAGCTCGGCGCTCGGCGGCGACCCGGCCACTAGCGGGCCGGGCTTCCGGCTGACGTTGCCCCCCTCGTCGCTGGACGTGCCGCTGCGCTGGTGACGTCGCTGTGCAGGCCAGGCGTCTTTTAGCAGAAGAACAACTGTTTTATTGCTGAACAAGATTTTTTCATGAAACAGGTGTGAATGTCACACCCTTATCTTATACTGCTGTTCATGATCGTGGGGATCGCCGAACGAGCCGAAGCAGCCGCCGCAGACCTGCTAGCCGCAGTCAACACCGGCGGCGCGTCCACTACCGAACTACGAGCAGTGCTGGACGCGACCCGCTCCGTCGCAGCCGCTGTCACCGCTGCGCAAACCGCCGCCGCGGAGCAGATCGCCCGACGAGAACACCACGGCGACGACGGCGCCGAAATCCTGGCAGCGTCGGCGGGCCTGTCACAGCGCGAGGCCCGCAACCAAGTCGCTACTGCCGCGGCGCTGCAACAGGTGCCGAGGCTGCGTGACGCTGTGCAAGCCGGTGACGTTTCGCAAGCCAACGCCCGACGCCTGGCTGACGCGATCACCAGAACCGACTCTGCTGCCGTGGGTGGCGACGCCGGGTTGTTGGCGCAGGCCCGGTCGATGCGCCCCGAGCAGTTCGCGAAAACCGCGCAACGCTGGATCGGCGCGCATCAGGCTGACGACGGCACCGCGGAGTATCTGCGTCAACGCGCCAAACGCTACCTGAGAATCTTCGACACCGAAGACGGCATGGTGCGCCTGCAAGGCGAGTTCGACAAGATCACCGGCACACGCCTGCGCAACCGGCTGCGCCACACCGCCAGCCGACTGCTCGACGCCGACAAGAAACTCCCAAAAACGCAGCGGCGCGAATTCCCGCAATGCATGGCCGACGCCCTGCAACACCACACCACCCGAACCAGCACCAGCCGCGGGCAGAACGCAGAAGCCGCAAGCCGCAGCCGACGCAGCACAGGCCTCGGATCAGACGTCTCCAACAGCCACAACCCAACCAAAGAGACCGCGAACCCCAGCACCCGCGGCGACAGCAGCGGCGCCGCGACCAGCACCGGCACGAGCGGCGGCGGCGGGGCAGGCAACACAAGCAGCGGCGACGACGCTCACAGGCGCGCTCGACCCCCTCACAACACAGACACCGCTACCAGCACCGGCACGCGGACCGGCGCGGGAACCAGCGCCAGCAGCACCGGTCAAAGCGCAGAAGCCGCGAGCAGCAGCATCGGCGTCAGCGACGCCCAAAACGGCGACACAAAACCGGCGGCGACATTCACAACGCAGCCGAAAACACCGCGAACAGCGGCGGCTCGGTGAGCAGTATCACAGGCAGCGGCGGCGGTGGTGCGAGCGCGTGCCGCGGTGGCACGGCCGCCACGCTATCCGCACCCGCGGCTGATCCAGGGTGACGCTACGTGGTGCGAGCGCGTGCCGCGGTGGCACGGCCGCCACGGCTCGCGAGTGTATGAATGCTGACAGCACGAGCCCAGCAGCCGGCAGCAGCACAGACGACGCAGCCACCGCCAACAGCGAAGACGGCAACGGCGACGACCCAGACACCGCCAGCGGCGACGGCGACGTTGGTTGCAGTTGCGCTCAACACTCTCACAGAACAGACGCTGCAGCCAGCGCCAGCAGCGAGGACACCGCCAGCGGCGACGGCGGCGGCGGCACAGACCCCGATCACGACGGCGCCGATGCCGACAGCGGCACAGGTGATGACGCGGGCGGCGGTTGGGTTGCTGACATCACAGTGCTCGCCCATGTGGACGACACCACCGGCGAACTCATCGGCGAACTCTCCGACGGATCGAAACTCCCCGCCGCTGTGCTCGAAGAACTGTCATGCAACGCCCGCTGGGCCGGGCTGGTGTTCGACCGTGCCGGTGACGCCATCTGGCGCAGCCGATCACGACGCACCGTGTCGGACACGCAATGGCAAGCCTTGCTCGCCACCTACGGCGGCTGCTTCCACTGCGGGGCGCCGGCGGGCATGTGCCAAGCCCACCACATCACCCCCTACTCACAAGGAGGCGCCACCAACCTCGACAACCTGATCATGGTCTGCTGGAACTGCCACCACAAAATCCACCACCACAACTGGCGGATCCACGAGCACAGCGACGGCAGCCACACACTGCACCCGCCCGACAACCCGGTCACGCAACCCTGCCACGGGCCCGCCTGCGCAGAAGACCCTCCACCAGAACCACCCAGAACCCCGACTCGTGTTCAGAAAGCCGGAACTCGAACCGAGACCAGAACCCGCGAAAACAGAACCAGACCCGACACGCAAAAAGGGGCGCGCGCCAGCCGAGGCGAAACCCGCAGCAGAAACCAAGGCAAGGCCAGAGCCCGTGACCCTGCCCTTTGGTGAACCCCCCCCCCCGAGGTCGGCGGGCGCGCGGCATCAGACACCGGCCGCAACACGCTGCGCCTCCCCAGCTCAGACTGGCGTGGGCAACCGACTTTGCGCCAGCCGCGACGAGAGCGCGCTGCGGCCCGTGCCCAACCGGCGTCTGAAACAGGCGTGGAGCAGCCGATCCGCGGCGGCGGGCCGCTGTCACCGGTGCAGCAACCCGACCGCCGGCTGAGACTGGTGCGGAACAGCCAATTCCGCGGCGGGCGGCCCCAGTATCCGAGCCGTCAAGCCTCCTGTGTTCGTGTCGTTGCGTGGCACAACACCACACATTTACACAGGAGGCCCACCCCCTACACGCTGCTACCAACCTCTATGACCGCTACAGCTAGAGATCAACGACGCCCAGTTCGGCCAGTTCGACGGTAGTCCACAGTCTCAGCCGCATTCAAACCCCCGACCACTACAGCTAGAGATCGACGACGCCCAGTTCGGCGGCTTCTGAGGCCGGCAGCTGATACGACTCCTGCGGCGACGGGAAGGCGCCCGATCGAACGTCGCCGGCGAAGCGCCTCAGCGCCTCGGTGGCGGCGGCGTGCAAATCCGCGTAACGGCGCACGAACTTCGGCGCCAGGCGTTGCTCGAAGCCGAGCAGATCCTGAAAAACCAGCACTTGGCCGTCGCATCCGGGGCCGGCGCCGATGCCGATCGTGGGGATCTCGACCGCGTCGGTGACCAGCTCGGCGACCTGCACCGGCACGCCTTCGAGGACTATCGCGTAACAGCCGGCGTGGGTCAGCGATTTGGCGGCCTGCACCAGCCGGCGGGCCGCTTCGGCAGTGCGGCCCTGCACTTTGAAGCCGCCCATGGCGTTCACGGACTGGGGAGTGAGACCGATGTGCCCCATGACCGGAATCTCGGCGTCACAGATGCGCTCGATCATCGGCAGGCGCTTGCGGCCGCCTTCCAGCTTCACCGACTGGGCCCCGGAACGTATCAGCCGGGCCGCGTTGCGGACCGTGTCGGCAGGCGAGACGTGGTAGCTCATCCAGGGCAGATCCGCCACGACGTGAGCCGCCGGCGCGGTTCTGGCCACGGCCGCGACGTGGTGGGCCATGTCGCCGACGGTCACCTGCAGGGTGTCGTCGTAGCCGAGCACGGCCATGGCCACCGAGTCGCCGACCAGGATGAGGTCGACGCCGGCAGCGTCGGCCGCTCGAGCGCTCGGCGCGTCGTAGGCCGTGACCATCACCAGCCGTTCGGCGCCGTTGCGGACTTTGCGGGCCCGTATTGCGGGCGCGAACAGCTCGGTCATCTGCGGATCCTTTCCCGTCCAGCGCTCAACGGCTGCCAGCGGTGCCACAGACATTAGCCGCCGCAACGCGCCGTCGTCGGGTGCGGCGACTCACCCGGCTTTGCTGCCGCCGATCGTGTAGCGGCGGATCAGATGGTTCCAGCCGCATTCGAGGCAGACTTCGACCACGTATCCGGTGGCCGTTCTGCGACGCTGCTGCAAGCGCTGCATCTCTTTGAGCGTGGTCACGCAGCGTCCGTGCTTGGGCAGATACGGACCGAACGCGTAGGTGACCTCCACCAGACCCTCGGCCGCGCACACCGGGCAGTCACGGTCGGTCGGCGCGCCGCAGAACTCGGCGTTGCGGCGCAGCTCGCGCTGCGCGTCGCAGATCTCCTGGCGACCCAGCTGCTTGTCCTTGAATGCTCGCACTGTGGCGTCCCGGGCCATCCGATAGTCCACGGAGGCGACCGTCGCCGGATCGTCGAGTCGGGCGGGGCTCTCGGCGGCGGCCAGAGCGGGCCGACGGGGTTTCACGACTCGAACCGTAGTTCGCGGTCGGCCCAGAGTTCTAGCGCAGCCAACGCTTCGGGTTTGCTGAGAGGTCCCTGCTCGAAGGTTCTCTCCAGCAGGAAACCCAAGGCTCTGCCGACTTCGGGGCCGGGTTCGACGCCGAGCGCGGCGATCACCTCCGTGCCGTCGAGAGGCGCGGCGAGCGCGTCCAGCGTCTCGCTGCGGCGCAATTCGGCGAGGCTCTCAGCGAAAGCGGCCAGGCCGAGATGCCCGGCGCCGCTCGCCTGCGCCACAGCGGCGGCGAAATCCAGCGCCTCGTCGACCGGCACCGCCGATCCGTGGACGAAGCGGCGCACTTCCGGGTGGGTGGCAGGGATGGTCATCAGGTCGTCGCGCGCCTGCAGCAGGGCCGCGACCGACCTGATCAGCGATCTGGAGCAGCGCAGGCGGCGCAGGCCGGCCGCAGCCGCCGCAGGCGAACCGTGCGCGAACAATGCCGCCCAGCGCGAAACAGCGGTTGGCGCCACAGCAGCCACGACCCGAGCGGTCTGCTCGAGGCGGCGGGGGCTGAGATCAGCGATCACACGCGTGATCAGGCCGGTCTCTGCGAGGAATCGGAAGCCGCCAGTGGGATCATGCGACAGCAGCAGCTTCTCGAACTCGTCGCGGGTGCGTTCGGCTGCCACGATGTCGAGCCGATCGGCCAGCCGCCGCACGGCGTCGACGAGGGCGGCGGCGGGTTCGAGGCCGTGGCTGGCGGTGAAGCGCGCGGCGCGCAGCATGCGCAGCGGGTCGTCTCCGAAAGACACCACCGGGTCGAGCGGCGTGCGCAGCACTCTCGCTCGGAGGTCCGCACGACCGCCGTAGGGGTCGATCAGGCGCCCGTCGGCGGTGTCGATGGCCATGGCGTTGACCGTGAAGTCGCGGCGGGCGAGATCAGCCGTCACCTCGTCGCCGAAAGCGACCCGCGGCTTGCGGGAGTCGCTGAGGTAGTAGTCGGCGCGGTGGGTGGTGATCTCGAAGGCTCGACCATCGAGAATGCAGCCGATGGTGCCGAAACGCTCGCCCTGAGTCCAAACAGAAGTCGCCGCAGCGCTCACCATGCGGCGCACTTCTGGTGGGCGGGCGTCGGTCGTGCAGTCGAGGTCGGCACCGGTGACGAAACGGCCGGCGACGGCCTCGCGCACCACCCCGCCCACAAGGTAGAGCCGGTAGCCCTCAGCCTTGAAGAGAACCGCCAGGCCTCCGACAGCCGAGAGCGCGGCCGCGACGGCTTGGCGAGCTTCTGGTAGCACCGCGTCGAGCGTAGCTTTGAAGCCCAAGAGCGCTTCCGCTGGGCGTCGGCGCGTCCGGGCCGCGTCGAACTCCAAAGGCC
This sequence comes from Acidimicrobiaceae bacterium, assembly GCA_026708645.1. Classification (GTDB taxonomy): domain Bacteria; phylum Actinomycetota; class Acidimicrobiia; order Acidimicrobiales; family Aldehydirespiratoraceae; genus Aldehydirespirator. The sequence continues at coordinate 11,376 of JAPOUM010000021.1, forward strand.
GCGGCGGGGCCGCTGCAGGCCCGCGGCAGTTTCGAGAACCCACTGGCGGCGCTGCGCGGTGCTAGCGTCAAGCAAGCACGCAGCGGCAGAAAGCGTCGCCGCACGCGTCGAAAGGAGCGGTCGATGACCGTTGGGATTGTCACTGACAGCTCTTGCGACCTCAGCGCCGAGGAACTCGAAGGCACCGGAATCGAGGTCGTTCCGCTGTACATCCGTTTCGGGAGCGAGGAGTTCCTCGACCGTGAAGAGATCACGGTCGAGGACTTCTACAAGAAGATGGCCGCCGCCGCCGAACTCCCCCAGACGGCGGCGCCCTCCCCGGGGCGCTTCGAGCAGGCCTTCCGGCGGCGGCTGACCGACGGTTGCGACTCTGTGGTGTGCATCAACTTGTCGGCGGCCATCTCCGCGACGATGCAGTCGGCGTCTCAGGCTGCGGCGGAGCTGCGCTCGTCCGGCAGCGAAGCCGACGTCCGCGTCCTGGACAGCCGGTCGGTGACGGCCGGGCTCGGAACTCTGGTCTTGCAGGCGCATCAGCTGGCGTCGCAAGGCGCGGACGCTGACGAGATCGAGTCTTTCGTGTCTGAGGCGACCGAGCGGACCCGCGTGTTCGGCACTCTCGACACGCTGGAGAACCTCCGCAAAGGCGGTCGCATCGGCGGGGCTCAAGCCCTGCTCGGTTCGATGTTGTCGATCAAACCGATAGTCGACATTTCCAGCGGCGAAGTGGCTGAGGCGGCCAAGCAGAGGACCCGGCGCAAGGCTCTGAGCTGGCTGCGGGACCAGACGCGCGACGCCGGGCCGGTGCAGCATCTCGCGGTGATGCACGGCGAGGCCGCTGATGTGGATCAGTTCTGCGAGATGCTCGCCGAGGTGCATTCAGGCGACATCCGCGTGTCCAAGATCGGGCCGGTGGTGGGAACCCATGCCGGCGCGGGCGTGCTCGGGATGGCTTACCAAGTCGCGGCGCCGTAGGGCCGAGTCCGATTCGCGACGACTTCGAAGACGTCGCACTGGTCGATGCCGCCAAGGCAGGCGACCGGGACGCTCTTGAAAGTCTGCTGCGGCATCACCACGATCAGATCCACGCAGTGTGTCGGCGCTTGGCCGGCAACGACGCCGACGCCCAGGACGCCACCCAGGAAGCGCTGATCGCCGTCGTTCGTGGGCTTGGACGCTTTCACGGCCAGTCGAAGTTCTCCACTTGGGCTTACCGGGTGGCCACCAACGCCGCTTTGGACGAATTGCGACGCAAGCGGCGACGGGCTTCGGTGATCGAGGCGAGCGAGCGGTTCGGGGCGCCGGGGGCGGGGGCAGGAGCGGCGGCGGACCATGCGGACGCTGTTGTGGCACGACTCGACCTCGACGCGGCTCTGGCCGGTCTGCCCGAAGAGTTTCGAGCGGCGGTCGTGCTGCGCGACGCAGCCGGCTTCGATTACGCGCGGATCGCTGAAATATTGGGCGTCGCGCCGGGAACGGTGCGGTCGCGCATCGCCCGCGGCAGGCGCAGGCTGGCGGCGCAGGTCTCCTCCGAAGCACTCGAGCGCGACGGCAGCGGACACGACAGCGCCAGCGGCGGCGCAGGGAACCGCAGCGATGCGACGCAGCGTCGAACAAGACGAGAGCAAGACGAGTCATGAACGAACCATCGCGCCCCGACGAAGAAACCGCCGACGAGCTGGCCTCGGCTTATCTCGACAATGAGGCGACCCCCGCTGAATGCGCAGCGGTCGAAGGCGACGACGCGCTGCTGGCGCGCCTCGAGCAGTTCCGGGCCGTCAGTGACGGAGTCGCGGCCGCCGTCGAACCGATGACGGAGCAGCAGCGCGACCAGATGATCCGCACGGCGATCGGGTCGGGCGGCTCTTCGCGGTCGCGGCGCGACGCGAGGCGGTCGGCGGCGGTCGGGCGAAGGCCGCAGCGGGGGCTGGCGCTCGCCGCCGCAGCAGCGATCGCGGCGACGGCGGTGGGGGCCTTCTTGCTGGCGAACCTCGGCGATGACGACGCCGCGACGACGGTGGCAGCGGTCCTCGATTCGTCGAGCGCCTCATCGCAGGACTCCGCCGTGGCTGAGGGGCCCGCACCGGTCGCGCCCCAAGCCGAAATGGGCGCCGACGACGCGGCCGTCAGCCCGGCTGAAACGGCAGCTCCTGCCGCGGCGGACGAAACGGTCGAAGCGGGCCTCGTCACTGGCGGCGGCGACGACGCAGAATCCCTTGCGCCGGATGACGCGACAGCCATGGCAGACACCGCCGCCAGCACGGCGTCTCCTGCATCGGCGGACGAAACGGCCATGTCAGACGACTCCGACGGCTCCTCTGAGGCCGCCGCAGCGCCCGCAGACACAGAACCAGCCTCAACCACAGCCGGTAGCACTGTCGGCGACGCAGCCGAGAACACAGCCGAGAACGCAGACGGAATGGATCCTGACGGTGCTCTCCATTTGGGGGTGTTCGAGAATATTGATTCGCTCGTCGCCGATTTCGCCGGGCGCTGGGCCGCCGCATCCGCAACACAAGACCAGGCGAGCGACGGACTGAGCGACGCCGCAGACGCCGTGACGGCCGACGCCGAATCCGACATGCCGGCCGACGCGCTTCGGACGGCGACGGAGGGCGTGCCCTGCATCGCGGCGCTGCTGGCCGGTGCGCCGGGCTTCGGGATCGACTCGCCGCAGGCGTTCACCGCCGCGATCGGCCCGGGCGGGCGTCTGACTGTCGGCGGCTTGTGGGGACGCGCCCCGCAAGGCGGCGTGGCGATCATTTACGCCTCAGCTCCCGACTGCGAGATCGACAGCCGCAGCCTCGACAGTCCCTGAAGTCACCCGGACGTCGATCTGATGTCAGCCGGATGCCGGTCCGCGTGAGCGGACAGGCACGAGACCGTCGGCTCGGCCTCTAGGTGACGCCGCGAGCAAGGCTCTAGGCTGCATCGTCATGACCGAGGCTGACAACGTTCATCGCCAGAGGCCTTCGCTGAGCCTCGGCGGCGACGACTGGCCGGCAGCCGCAGCCGACAAGGTCGTCGAGGCCGTCGGCTGGCTGAGAGCACAGACCACCGACAGGGCTGTGCTAGTGATCCGTGCCACGGTCTACAGCCTGCTGTTGGCGGTGGCCGTCATTTCGGCAGTGACCATGCTTGCGGTCGCAGCGGTCCGTTTAGCCGACGCCTACCTGCCGATAGGCGCAGGCGTAGGCTCGGCGACTTGGGCAGCCCACGGCTTCGTCGGCCTGCTGGTCGCCGTCGTCGGTTTCGGAATGTGGGGGGCTCGGAACGGCTCCGCAAAACCCTTCTACGCAGCGTTGCTCGTCGATGCCGCCGTCGTCGTCGCCGTGGTGTTCTACGGCGTGATCGCGGCACTGGCTTGAAACGCAGGTCAAGCCCATGACCCTCCAAGCGGGAGCAAGCCGGGAAGTGGACGTCGCCGTCATCGGATCGGGTCCCGCCGGGCTGACTGCCGCCATCTACGCGGCGCGGGCCGATCTGAAGCCCGTAGTGCTGGAAGGCGAGCCGAGCTCGACCAGCGACCAGCCGGGCGGACAGCTGATGCTCACCACCGACGTCGAGAACTTCCCGGGGTTCCCGGAGGGAGTCATGGGCCCCGAGCTGATGCGGCGATTCCGGGACCAGGCGGTGCGGTTCGGCGCCGAGATACACACTCTCAAAGCGTCTCGGGTGGATTTCTCGACACGGCCTCACAGCATCTGGGTGGGCGACCCGGCCGCGGCGGCGCCGACACTGCGGGCGGCCGCGGTGATCGTGTCGACCGGGGCTCAATCCATCATGCTCGGACTCGACCGAGAGGTGGACTTGATCGGGCACGGGCTCTCGACTTGCGCCACCTGCGACGGCTTCTTCTTCCGGGATCAGCACATCGCCGTGGTCGGCGGAGGAGACTCCGCCATGGAGGAAGCCACCTTCCTGACCCGGTTCGCCTCCAAAGTCACGGTCATTCACCGGCGCGACAGTCTCAGAGCATCCAAGATCATGCAGCAGCGAGCCTTCCGCAACGAGCGGATCGACTTCATGTGGAACAGCGTCGTGGAGCAATACCTGGGCGACTCCGCGCTCGCCGGGCTCAGAGTCCGCAACGTCGAGACCGGCGCGACGTCGGTTCTGGGCGTGACGGGATGCTTCATCGCCATAGGCCACCGGCCCAATACGGACCTGTTCGACGGGCAGCTGCCGATGAAGGAGAACGGCTATCTTCTGACCGAGCCGAACTCGGCCGCGACCGCGGCAGAAGGCGTGTTCGCTTGCGGCGACGTCCAGGACGACTTCTACCGACAGGCCATCACGGCAGCAGGCACAGGATGCATGGCGGCGATCGAAGCCGAGAGATACCTCGAAAGACTGCACTAGCAGTGCGGCATTGGCAATAGCAACCAACCACAAAGGGGACAGATCGTGTCAACCACCACTTTGAGCAACGCCACATTCGACGAGGAGATCGGCGCCGCGTCCACGCCGATACTCGTGGACTTCTGGGCCGAATGGTGCGGGCCTTGCAAGCAGATCGCCCCCGTCCTCGAAGAGATCGCCAACGAGAACGAAGGCAGTTTGGCCGTCGCCAAGCTCAATGTAGATGAAGCTCCTGATATTGCGCGCCGTTTCGGTGTCATGAGCATTCCGACATTGATTCTGTTCGACGGCGGTGAGCCCGCCAAGAGAATCGTCGGGGCCAAGCCGAAGGCCGCCCTGCTGGAAGATCTCGCCGACTACCTGTAAGAGGCCGAACGAACGAACGACTCCGACGCGCTCGGCGCCGCCGTTGTCGAGCGGCCCGCCCCAGGGTTTGCTGCTGCGTCGCGGCGACAGCGGCGACGACGTCGCTGATCTGCGGCGGCGTCTGGCGGTGCTGGGCTACGGCGCCGGGGACTCCCAGCACTTCGACACAGAGACAGAAGCGGCGCTGAGAAGCTTCCAGGGCGACCGCGGTCTGGTGGTGGACGGGATCTGCGGTCGGCACACTTGGAACGCGCTCGTGGAAGCCGCTCACCGGCTGGGCGACCGACTGCTGTATTACCGCGTCCCGATGATGCGCGGCGACGACGTCGCTGATCTGCAGCGCAAGCTGGGGCAGCTCGGTTTCGACCCGCAATGGGTGGACGGCGTCCTCGGACCGCAAACAAACCGCGCGATCCGGCAGTTTCAAAGGAATCTGGGGCTTCGCGAGGACGGCATGGTCGGTCGGTCGAGCACCGACGCGCTGGAGAGGCTGACCAGCCGAACCCGAAGCCGGGTGACGATCGCAGAGGTGCGCGAGCACGAGCGGATCCGGCGCCAACCGACTCGGGTGGAAGGCCGCAGGGTCGTGCTCGGCGACACCGGCGACCTGCCTGCTCTGACTGCCGCCATTGCTCGGCGGCTGCGGCGGCGCGGCGCCGAAGTGCTGTCGTTCAGCAGCCCCGACCTCGGTCACCAGGCACGCACGGCCAACGACTGGAACGGCGACATCTACTTGGGCGTGATGCTGGCGACCGACAACTTCGCCGTCTCGTATTTCGCCATGAGCGGGTTCGAGTCGGTCGGCGGAAAGGCGTTGGCGCAGCGCTGCTCGGCGGCACTGAAACCCTACGTCAGCGTCGCCCCCAAAGCGATGCGGCTGCCCATCCTGCGCGAGACTCGAATGCCTGCGGTGTGGTGCCGGTTCGGTCCCGGGGAACTGCTGGTTCCGCTGACGCCGCACCTGTCGCAGGCGCTGGCCGGCGCCGTGTCGGAGTGGTGCTTGGATCCGGGTTTGCGCTGAGGCGCTCCCCCCTTCACAGCATCAGCCGGCAGACCCGTTCCAGGTCGGCGAGCCCGCTGAAGCGGATCGCGACCTCGCCTCTGTTCTTGCCGAGCTTGACCTTCACGTCGGTGTCCAGCTTGGACGCGAGCAGGTTCTCGAATTCCAGCACCGCGGCTCTGGCCTCATTGCCCGCGAAGGCAGGGTCGTCGTCGCTTTCGTCGCCAGGCGCCGGCTGATCCGCGGCGCTGCTGATCTGTGCGGCCCGCTGCTCGGCCTGGCGCACCGTCAAGCCTTGCCCGACGATCTCCTCTGCCAGGGCCTGCTGCTCGGCGGCGTCTTCGAGGCTGAGCAGAGCGCGTCCGTGACCGGCCGAGAGACTGCCCTCAACGACGAGCCGCTGCACCAGCGGGGCCAGTTTCAAGAGCCTGACGGTGTTCGCCACAGTCGACCGCGAACGGGCGACCCTGGCGGCGACGTCCTCTTGGGTCAGCCCGAAATCGTCCATCAGCTGGCGGTAGGCGGCAGCCTCTTCCAAAGCGTTGAGATCGTGTCGATGCACGTTCTCGACGACGGCCGCCTCCAGGGCGGTCTTGTCGTCGGCGTCGCGGACCAGTGCCGGCACGCTGCGCAATCCGGCGCGCTGGGCAGCGCGCCAGCGGCGCTCGCCGGCAATTATCTCATATCCTTCGGATGCTTTGCGGACTATCACCGGTTGTATCACTCCGACCTGCGCTATCGACTCGGTCAGAGAGGCGAGCGCCTCAGGGTCGAAGCGTTCTCTCGGCTGATAGGGGTTCGGGGATATCAGACTGATGTCGATTTCTTGGAAAGCCGAGTCTTGCGCCGACTCGGCCGAGGCCCCTGGCGCGGGCTCGCTGGGGATCAGCGCGCCGAGACCTCTGCCTAGACCGCTACGCCGTGCCATGCAGCACCTCCTTGGCCAAAGCCTTGAAGGCTTTCGCTCCCGTGGACGAAGGATCGTGGAGAATCACAGGAAGCCCGAAGGAGGGGGCTTCGCTGATCCGAACGTTGCGCGGCACGACTTGCCAGCAGACCTTGTCGCCGTAGTGCGTTCGCACTTCCCTGGCCACCTCGCGAGACAATGTCGTGCGGGCGTCGTGCATCGAAAGAACCAGCTTCGTCAGCTTGAGTCCGGGATTGAGGCTGTGCTGCACCATGCCTATCGTCGTGACGAGTTGGGCGAGCCCTTCGAGCGAGAAGTACTCGGTTTGCACGGGCACGATCACTTCTCCGGCGGCGGTCAGGCCGTTGACGGTCAGCAGCCCCAGCGACGGAGGGCAGTCGATCAAAATATAGTCATAGGTATCGGCAATGCTTGAAACAACCGATTGCAGTTTGCGTTCCCGGTTGGGCGCCGGCACCAGTTCGATCTCGGCGCCCGCAAGATCGGGGCTAGAAGGCAGGATGCTCAAACCTTCGATCTGCGTCGACAGGATGATCCCGTCGGGGTCCGCGTCGCGCGCCAGCACGTCGTAGATCGACCCTTCGAGAGCCGCGGTGTCGTGCCCCAAGCCGGTGGTGGCGTTCGCTTGGGGATCCAGGTCGACTATGAGCGTGCGGAGATTCTCCTCTGCCGCGAAGCAGGCGGCGAGGTTGACCGCTGTGGTCGTCTTGCCCACTCCGCCCTTCTGATTGGCGAGCGCGAACACTCGGGCACTGGTCGGCATGATCTGAACACTACCCGCGCCCGTGGATCAAGATTCCCGCCCGATGTTTCACATGAAACATCCGGCTGCGCCCAAAGGAGAGCGAAACCGCACGGCGCGACGGCGAGGGAAGCCCCCGGGCCCCGACTCGCGGCGCCTCACAGCGAGGTAACGGCCAGACGGCGTGGACCAGTCCGGCAACGCCTCACAACCGAGCTGCGCCAGCGGCAGGCGCCGCCACTGGCTCAGCGTCGCCGCCGAAACAGAGACGACGAGAACACCCCCGATCCTTATGAGCAACAGAGCGCACAGCGGCGTTCGCCTGGGGATCCAGACCGACCATGAGCCTGCACAGATTCTCCCCTGCCGCGAAACAAGCAGCAAGACCGGCCGCCGTGGCCGTCTCGCCCACACCGCCGGCAAACTCTAGTGGTGGTTGCAAGTGAGGGCAGTGTAGATGCTGTGGGCTGATTGCCAGCTGTGGAGTTTGCGGGGCATGTGGTTGAGGTTGTCTTCGATGACGGCGAGCCGTGCCGGGTTGATGTCGAGGTCGGTGCTTTTGGGCAGCCAGCGGCGTAGCAGGCCGTTGGTTTGTTCGTTGCTGGCGCGTTGCCACGGCGAGCGCGGGTCGCAGAAGTAGATGTCGATGCCCAAGGCTTGTTCGATGTGTGCCCAACGCGCCATTTCGCGGCCTTGGTCCCAGGTGAGGGTCTTGACCAAATGTCTGGGCTGGCGAGACAGCGCTGCGGTGACGGCTGCCGCTGCGCGCTCGGCGGTGTAGCCGTTAGGCAGCGCGGCGGTCAGGCTTTGGCGGCTGACGCGTTCGACGAGCGTGACCGCGGCGCTGCGGTTGCCAGCGCCGATGATCAGATCGCCTTCCCAGTGGCCTGGCTCCGAACGCTGCTGCACGATTGAGGGTCGGCGGCTGACCGGCTTGAAATCACCTAGAACATCGGGTTTGCGGGCGGCGCGGCTGCGGGGTTTGCGTTCACGGCAGCGTCGCGGCAGCAACCGCCAGGCGTCTTGGGGCAGTCCCCGTGAGCCTTGGCGGTCATAACACGCCGCATAAATCGTCTCCGCGCGGACCGTGTGACCCGCGCAGCGCAGATCCGCGCTGATCGCCTGCGGAGACCAGCGCATCGACTGTCGTTCGCGCACCATCGCAGCCAGAACACGATCCGCGGCGAGTTTCGGCGTTTTGGGGCGCAATGCCCGCCGGTCAGCGAGACGCTGCGCCACAGCGGCGTCATAACCGTCGCCGCCACGGTCGCGCGTCAGCTCCCGATGAATCGTCGAGGGATCCCGACCCAGACGCTGCGCCACCGTCGCCACAGCAACACCCGCAGCGCGCAACGCCTCAACACGCGCACGCTCCGCGAAACTCAACCTCGCTGCCATAATATCAACCTCCACCGGTTGCATGCTTGTAGTGACACCGGCCATCATGGCCGATCTCTTGCATCCACCGGTGGAGTTCGCCGCCCTTCTGATTGGCGAGCGCGAACACTCGGGCACCGATCGGCATGACCTGAACACCACCCGAACCCGCAGACCAAAAGTCCCGCCCGATGTTTCACATGAAACATCCGGCTGCGCCCAAAGGAGAGCGAAACCGCACGGCGCGACGGCGAGGGAAGCCCCCGAGCCCCGACTCGCGGCGCCTCACAGCGAGATAACGGCCAGACGGCGTGGACCAGTCCGGCAACGCCTCACAACCCAACTACGCCAACGGCAGGGCCGCCACTAGCGCAGCGTCGCCGCCGAAACAGAGACGACGAGAACACCCCCGATCCTTATGAGCAACAGAGCGCACAGCGGCGTTCGCCTGGGGATCCAGACCGACCATGAGCCTGCACAGATTCTCCCCTGCCGCGAAACAAGCAGCAAGACCGACCGCCGTGACCGTCTCGCCCACACCGCCCTTCAGATCGACGAGCACGAACACTCGAGCCCCGATCGACATGACCTGAACACCACCCAAGCTCGCAGACCAAAAGTCCCGCCCGATGTTTCACATGAAACATCCCGCAGCACCCAACAGCGAACGAAGATCGACCCTTCGAGAACCGAGATGTCACGCCCCACACCGGTAGCGGCGTTCGCCTGGGGATCCAGACCGACCATGAGACTGCGGAGATTCTCCTCTGTCGCGAAGCAGGCGGCGAGGTTGACCGCCGTGACCGTCTCGCCCACACCGCCCTTCAGATCGACGAGCACGAACACTCGAGCCCCGATCGACATGACCTGAACACCACCCAAGCTCGCAGACCAAAAGTCCCGCCCGATGTTTCACATGAAACATCCCGCAGCACCCAACAGCGAACGAAGATCGACCCTTCGAGAACCGAGATGTCACGCCCCACACCGGTAGCGGCGTTCGCCTGGGGATCCAGACCGACCATGAGACTGCGGAGATTCTCCTCTGTCGCGAAGCAGGCGGCGAGGTTGACCGCCGTGACCGTCTCGCCCACACCGCCCTTCAGATCGACGAGCACGAACACTCGAGCCCCGATCGACATGACCTGAACACCACCCGCGCCCGCAGACCAAAAGTCCCGCCCGATGTTTCACATGAAACATCCAGCTGCGCCCAACGGAGAGCGAAGCCGCACGGCGCGACGGCGAGGGAAGCCCCCGGCCCCCGACTCGCGGCGCCTCACGGCGAGGTAACGGCCAGACGACGTGGACCAGTCCGGCAACACCTCACAACCCAACTGCACCAACGGCAGGGCCGCCACTAGCGCAGCGTCGCCGCCGAAACAGAGACGACGAGAACACCCCCGATCCTTATGAGCAACAGAGCGCACAGCGGCGTTCGCCTGGGGATCCAGACCGACCATGAGCCTGCACAGATTCTCCCCTGCCGCGAAACAAGCAGCAAGACCGACCGCCGTGACCGTCTCGCCCACACCGCCCTTCAGATCGACGAGCGCGAACACGCAGGCACCGATCGGCATGACCTGAACACCACCCGAACCCGCAGACCAAAAGTCCCGCCCGATGTTTCACATGAAACATCCAGCTGCGCCCAACGGAGAGCGAAGCCGCACGGCGCGACGGCGAGGGAAGCCCCCGGCCCCCGACTCGCGGCGCCTCACAGCGAGGTAACGGCCAGACGGCGTGGACCAGTCCGGCAACGCCTCACAACCGAGCTGCGCCAGCGGCAGGCGCCGCCACTGGCTCAGCGTCGCCGCCGAAACAGAGACGACGAGAACACCCCCGATCCTTATGAGCGGCAGAGCGCACTCGGCCAACTCCGACGGCGGCCCGAACGAGCGCGCCACGGCAGCGTCGAATCCCCCGCGCTCGCGGCGCGCCGTCTCTTCGAGCGGCTCGTGGGCGACGGTGATTCTTTCTGTGAGCCCCGCCGCCGCGACCGCGCGTCGCGCCATGTCGCAGCGCCGGGCTCGGGCGTCCACCAGCCGCCAGCGCGACCCCGGCAATTCCAAGGCCAGAAGCAGCCCCAGCACGCCGGCGCCGGTCCCGCAGTCCACGAACCGCAGCCGACCGGCAGCTCGCCACTCTTCCAGCATGTATCCGGCTGCGTGTTCGCGCAGCGCCTCGATCGAGTCTGAGCCGATAGCCCCGGCGCGACGGGCAGGCGCCCACGATCGGTCGATCCTCCGAAGCAGCCCAGGGTCATGCGCTGCCGAGGACACTGCCAGAGCTAGCCCGGCGGCGGAGTCGGGGAGGGCGCGATGACCACCCGACGGTAGGGATCCTCGCCCTCGCTGCGGCTCTCGACGTCGTCGATGCCGGCGATGGTGTCGTGGACGGTTTTGCGATCCACGCGATCCATCGGCTCGAGAGCGATCTCGGCGTCGGCATCAAGCGCTTCCGCGGCCATCTTCTTGGTGAAATCGGCCAGAGCCGCGGCGCGCTTGGCGCGGACCCCGCCGATGTCCATGCGGATCTTTCCTTCGCTGATGCTGCCGCCGGAGCGCTTCAGCACTGTTCTGACCAGTTCGTCGATCGCCTGAGCCGTGCTGCCTCGACGCCCGACCATGATTCCGACGCCGTCGCCGTCGGCTTCGATGCGCATGATGTCGTTGTCGAGGTCGTGGCGCTTGAACTGCAGAGTGATCCCGAGAGTGGAGGCGATTCCTTGCACGAAGGACTCGGCCAGATCCGCCTGCTCGGCGAGCGAGAGCCCTCCACTGCTGCTGTCTTGTGTCGTGTCTGTCATGTTTTTTGCATCCTTCTTCTTGGGACGGGCGGCGCCGGCTGAGTCTCGCCGGCGTGCAGACCCGCTCTGCGGCCCGTTGTCAGGCTTGGCGGCAGGGGACTGCCTCGCGGATCTGGAACGGCGGTTGCCTTGGCCTCGGCTGCGGACGTCTTTGGGGCGCACCGGCGTGGGCAGCACCCGCGCCCTGACGTGCGCCTGCTGCTTCACACGTCCGAACAGGCCCGTCTTGGGTTCTGAGAGCACCTCGAACTCGGCGTCGCTCTCGTCGACGCCTAGATGCTCTAGAGCTTGTTCTTTGGCATTTTCCAATGTTGCTGCGCGTATTTCCAACCATTCCATGGTGGCGTCTCCTCGATGCGGCGCAAGATGATCAGCGCCTTCTCTTCTTGTTGCGGCTGCGATTCTGATTGCCTGAACCAGGCGGCGTGACCCGGCCGCCAGTGGATCGGTTCGTCGGCGACCGGCGGGCGGAACTGCTGCGCGACGGAGCTTTTCCGGTGCGCCCACGCGACCCGCCGCCGGATGCAGGCTTGCGAGTCGAGGCGTTCCTGCCTGCTTGATCCCGACGTCGTGAAGGGGCTCTGGCTTGTGGCTTGGCGGCGTCGCGCTTGGGGGTGGGCGCACCCTTGCCCTCGGTGGTCGCCCGCGTGGAGCGAGGCTTCTCCGCTGAAGGCCCTGAGCCGTCGGCGGCTTCGGCGCGTTGCTTGACGACTTGCGCTCCGAGGGAGTCCTCGCCCCGATAGAAGGATCGTGTGATGTAGGCCTGCTGGGCGATGCGCACCAGGTTCTGCACGATGAAATAGGTGACGACGGCCGCGGGCATGACGAGCGAGAAGAGCGGCAGCATGAACGGAATGATCTTCATCATCATCTGCTGCTGCGGATTGGCGACCGCGCTGCCCTGACGGCCTTGGATCTGGCGCTGCTGATAGAGGCTCGTTATCAGCACGATCACCAGCATCAGCAGGTAGGGCAGCGCCGAGACGATGTTCTCAGAGATCACGTCGTTGGCTCGCCGAGCCAGATCGACTCCGAAAGAGACCATCTCGACGTCGGAACCGAGATCGGCGTAGAGCTTGCTGTCGTGATTCAGGAAGTCCGGATCGAAGGGCAGCTCCCGCCTGACCAGAGGGGTCTCGAGATATTCAGGCACTCCGCCGGATGCGCTGTCAGCGAAGCGGCGCGTGGTGAAGCCCAGTTGAGTGCCGATCTCGGTGGTCCGCCTGGTGAGCCCGTCCACGACCCGGTACATCACCAAGAAGATCGGGCCTTGCACCAGCATCGGCAACAAACATCCGACCGGGTTGACCCCGTGCTCTTTGTAGTAGGCCATGGTGGCCTCGTTCAGGGCCTGACGGTCGCCTTTGTGCTCGTTTTGCAGTTTGCGCAGCTCGGGCATGTGGTGCTGCATCTGCAGCATGTTGCGCGTCATCCTCAAAGTCAGCGGGGTCACCGCCACCACCGCCGTCAGAGTCAGAAGCCCGATGGCGATGCCGTACGACGGCACCAGATCATAGAACCATGCCAGAATGGCTGTGACAACATCAAACAAAGGGTCAAACATTGTCGAACCCCTCACGGCGCGCCGCGGCGTCCGCCGGGCCGGGCACGGCGTCGGCTCTCAGCGGCGCCCAGGGATGGCATCTCAAAAGCCTGCCCGCGGCCAGCCACAGGCCTTTGAGGGCGCCGTGGCGCTGCACGGCCTCATGCGCATAGCTCGAGCAGCTCGGAGCGAACCGGCAAGTCGGGGCTCGTCCGGCACGGGCCAGCTGATACTCCCTGATCGAGCGGCAGACCAGGCGAGACGCGGCCGTCGTCATCGCCGGAGCTCCTCGAACAGGCCGTGCAGCGTGGCGCGCAGCTCGAGCGCGGAAAGGGTCGTCAGCGGTGACAAGACGCTCACTCGGTATTCGCCTTCACCCAGCACCAAGACGCCGTCGCGCTGCAACTCCTGCAACGCGGCTCGCACGCGGCGACGAGCCCTGTTGCGCGTCACCGCAGTCCCGACCGACTTCGGCACCGCGAAGATCGTCCGCGACGAGTCGGACGCTGGACGGTGGGACACTTTCAAAGGGCCGCGACGAGAACTGCGGGTTCGCAGATCACCAGTAGCGAGACTGTTCACGCTGCCAGACGGGTTCGCCCTCTTCGCCGACGAGCCTGCAACACGGCCCGGCCACTGCGAGTGCTCATTCTGGCTCGGAACCCGTGCTTCTTGTGCCTCTTGCGTATGTTGGGCTGAAACGGACGCTTCATGAACTGCTCCTCGACTGCTGCGACTGGCCCCGCTGCTGCACCCGCAGCCCGCCGAAGGGGTGCTGTGGATGAAGCCCGGCTCTTGTCCACCGTAGGGCTGCGGATGCTGCGCCACAACCCACAACCCGAACGCGGCCAAAAGGTCGAGCGCGCCCGCGACGAGGCCCCGCTGATCGCATCCGCCCGCCCCGACGCCGCCCCGAACGACTAATTACATAATTGTAGTATGACTTACCTGTATGTCATAAGTATCGCTGTCAATACGTCTGACCTACGGTTTCACAAAATTTCAAACTTCGGCTTGCATGAGGCCCCCACGGTGCTACCTTCCGCAAATCCAGCGCACGGCAGAGGCGGGGATCAAGTATCCGCTCCGCTGTCGCTTCAAGGGTTTGCCGAGATTCAGTTTGTCCACACCTGTGGAACAACCTGTGGAGAAAGGAAAAGTCCGGTTGAGCACTGACGCCGAAGCGGAACGCATCTGGATCAGTTGCGCCCAGAGCATCCGCAGCCAGGTGAGCGACGCCGTGTGGCGGACCACCTTCAGCGACGCTCGCGCGACGGCTTTCGACGAGGGATCGCTCACGGTGGTGGTGCCCACCAACCTCCAAAAGGCCAGGATCGAGCGCCGCTACATCAACTTGCTGACCGACGCACTCGACGAAGCGCAGCCGGATGCGCTGGTGCGCATCGAGATCGATCCCGACTGGGGCGACAGCAGCCATTTCGAGTCTGCGACAGTCGTGCCCGTAGTCGAGCGTCCGCAGCAGGCCGCTCCGAGCGAAGAGCGCACGGACGCGTCGCCCGAGACGCGGCTGACCTTCGAGCAGTTCGTGACCGGCACCTCCAACCGCTTCTCCCACGCCGCCGCTCTGGCCGTCGCCGAGACCCCGGCCGGCCCCTACAACCCGCTGCTGATCCACGGCGACTCCGGCTTGGGCAAGACCCACCTGCTGCGCGCCATCGCGCACTACGTCCGCAGCCACTATGCGACGTTCAAAGTGCGCTACGTCACCAGCGAGACCTTCCTCAACGAGTTCGTGCAAGCCATCCGCAACAGCACCCAGCCCGAGTTCAAGCAGATGTACCGCAACAACAACGTGCTGCTGGTGGACGACATTCAGTTCATGCAAGGCAAGGACGGCCTGCAAGAGGAGTTCTTCCACACCTTCAACGACCTGCTGCAAAACGGCGCCCAGATCGTGTTGTCGTCGGATCGCTCCCCCGATGCGATGCCCACCCTGGAAGACCGTCTTCGCAGCCGCTTCAAGTCCGGCCTGATCACCGACATCCAGCCGCCGGATCTGGTGACACGACTGGCGATCCTGGAAAAGAAGGCCGAGTCCGTGGCCGTCGCGATCCCTTCGGAGGTGCTGGCCTTCATCGCCGAGAGCATCACCAGCTCGATCCGAGAACTCGAGGGCGCGCTCATCAAAGTGACGGCATTCGCCAACATCACCCAGCAGCAATGCTCGACCGAACTGGCGCGCAGAGTGCTCGCCGATCTGATCGACAGCAACGCCAAGAGGCCGGTCACGGTCGAGAAGATCCTGGAAGCGACCGCGGCGACCTCGACCTTCTCCGTCGAGCAGATCACCGGCGGCAGCCGCAGACGGCCCCTCGTCGACGCCCGACAGATAGCCATGTACGTCACTCGCAACATGACCGACCTGTCCTACCCTGAGATCGGGCGCGCCTTCGGCAACAGAGACCACACCACGGTGATACACGCAGTCCACAAGATCGAGGCGGCCATGGCCGAGCGCAAAGAGATCTTCGACAAAGTGCAAGATCTGCAGACATGGATCATCGAGAGATGACCGCGATCTGCTGCGGCACGCCCGGCAGCGAGCCAGCGATGCCCGCGGCGGCGGCGTGCGAGACGGGCATCGCAACGGTCAGCCGCGGTGGAAAGAGCTGGGGATCGCCTGAGCACGCCTATGGACAAACGCCCGAACAATCCACTGCGGTCCAGTCAGGCGCCGCCGGACGTGAGCCGGCGATCTGGACGACAGGGCAAACCTGGGAATAGCGAAGCGTTGCCATTCCAAGCCTCCGAGCCCGAAATCCCCAATCCACACGCCTAAAGGCACTACAACCTCTTTATTCAGATAAGCCCAAGAGGAGAAGCAATGGGTTTGAAATTCCGATGTGAGCGAGACTCTCTGCATGGCGCGTTGACCGCAGCGTTGCGAGCGACAGCCGGCCCGTCAGCCAACAGAGCCGCCTTGGCGGGCGTCCGCTTGGAGCTGGCCGGCGATCAGCTGACTGTCACAGGCAGCGACCTGGATCTGACCTTGTCGGTGACCACTGAAGTGTCGGGCGAGTCCGACGGCGTTGCGATCACGCCGCGTCTGATCGCCGAGTTGGTGCGCAACGCTCCCGTCGGGGCGGTGGACTTTTCCGTTGCCGACGGAGAAGCGGAGTTCGTCGCCGGCACGTGGAAGAACTCGATCAGGTTGATCTCCGAGGACGATTACCCGCAGCTGCCTTCGATGGACGAAGCCTCCCCCTCGGTGGTGTTCACGGGCGCCGAGTTCCGCGACGCGCTTAGCCAGGTGGTGCGGTCGGCTTCGTCGGACGACTCCCGGCCGATCCTCACCGGCGTGCTGATGGCCACCGAAGCCGAAGGCGGGCTGCGGCTGGTGTCGACCGACTCCTACCGGCTGTCGGTGCGAGACATAGACGGCTCGTCGCTGGCCGGGGACTATCAGAAGGTGCTGGTGCCGGGCCGCGCCTTGAGCGAGTTGCAGCGTCAGATCAGCGACTCCACCGAGGTGAAGCTCCAACTCGCCGAGCAGAACGCCCAGTTCACCGTGGGTGAGATGTGTCTGAGCACACGTCTGATCCCGGGCGATTTCCCCAATTATCAGGGTCTCATCCCGTCGGATCACCCGAACTGCCTGACAGCCGACCGGGAGCAGCTGCTAGAAGCGGTCAAGCGGGTGCGGCTGCTGGCCCAAGACGCGACGCCCATCCGGCTGGTGATGAGCGGCGGAAGCCTCGAAGTCATCGCCATCACCCACGACGTGGGCAAGTCCGAGCAGTCCCTCGAAGCCGACTACAAGGGCGAAGACCTGACCGTGGCCTTCAATCACGCGTATCTGATC
This sequence comes from Acidimicrobiaceae bacterium, assembly GCA_026708645.1. Lineage (GTDB taxonomy): Bacteria > Actinomycetota > Acidimicrobiia > Acidimicrobiales > Aldehydirespiratoraceae > Aldehydirespirator. The sequence goes on from JAPOUM010000021.1 coordinate 28,323, forward strand.
GACGGGCTCGAGGCCGTCGTCGGCGATGAAGTCACCCTGGAGACCGCTGACGCCGTCAAGCCGGCGGTGCTGCGGTCCGTGGGCGACGACAGCTTCCTCTATCTGCTCATGCCAGTGAGGGTCAGCTGAACGCGGATCTTGGCTCGAGGGTTGCTGCGGCAGGCGCGCCGCGGTGCGTTTCCTTTCGCTGGCTCTGCAGGACTTCCGGTCGTATGCGCACGCCGAGGTTGAGTTCGCTCCCGGACTGACCGCGATCGTCGGCCCCAACGGGCACGGCAAAACCAACCTGCTCGAAGCTCTGGGGCTGGTTGCGGGGCTGGGCTCTTTCAGGGGCGCTGCCGACGCGGCGCTGATACGCGACGGCGCCGAGTGCGCCGCGGTCCGCTGTCAAGGCGTGGCCGAGTCCGCCCGTGAGCTGCGGATCGAACTGGACCTCGACCGGACTCGCCCCAAAAAGATCAGAGTCAACGCCCAGACCGTGCCGCGCCGCCGTGACCTGCTCGCCGCGGCGCCGGCAACAGTGCTGTCGCCGGAGGATCTGGAACTCGTCAAGGGAGAGCCCGCGTTGCGGCGCCGCTGGCTCGACGACACCCTGGCGTTGGTGAAGCCCTCCTGGGGGGCGCTGCGCAGCGAACTCGACCGGATCCTGCGGCAGCGCAACATGCTGCTGCGCCAAGCCCAGGGCCGCGCCGGAGGCGACATCACAGTGACGCTCGACGTGTGGGACGAGAAGCTGTCCGCGGTGGGCGACCGTCTGCGGTTGCGCCGCCGCGAGCTTCTGGACGCTTTGGGCCCGCAGATAAGCGGGCTCTACAGCCGCCTCTCCGCCGGGTCGGACACGGCGACCGCCCGCTACGCGTCCTGCTGGGACGATGCGCCGTTGGCGGACGCCCTGGCCGCGGCCCGCTCTGAAGACCTGCGCCGAGCCACCACCACCGTGGGGCCGCACCGCGATGATGTGCTGCTGGAGATTTCCGGCTCGCCGGCACGCAGCCACGCCTCACAGGGCGAGAAGAGATCGCTGGCTTTGACGATGCGCCTGGCTGCCGACAACGAGGTGCGCCGCCGCCGGGGAACCGACACGGTGCTGCTGCTCGACGACGTGTTCTCAGAGCTCGACCCGGTTCGATCCGCCGCGTTGCTCGAAGCGCTGCCCGAAGGCCAGCGGATCCTCACCGCTCCCACGCCGCTGCTGCCCGAAGGGGTTCAGCCCGATCAGCTGCTCAGGGTCGGCGACGGCGCCGTCACGAGCGTTCCTGCTGTCGGCAGGTGACAGAGGCTGCTCATGGTGACGAGATCCGATCTGATAGCGCTTTCGGAGTCGCTGGAGCGCCTGCTCGACTCGATGGACGCCCCTCCGGCGGATCTGCTGTCGACCGTCTTCGGAGATTGGGCGCAGATCGTCGGCGCGGAGGTGGCTCGCCACTGCCGTCCGGTGTCGCTCGACGGCGACCGACTGGTGGTTGAAGCAGCTGACCCTGTTTGGGCCAGCGAACTGAAATGGCTGTCCGACCAGCTGCTGCGACGCCTCGCGGAGACCCCCTCGGGAGACCGCCTGAAAGCGATCACGGTTCGGGTGGCGCCACCGGCATGACCGGGTCCGGCGACTGCCGGGAACCCGCTGCCCGACCGCTTGAGCAGCTCAGCGAAACGACGGTCTCGAAAGCGTCTCAAGCACGGTCGGCGCTGCTAGAATCAGCAGCGTGATCGGCGGCTCGACGAATGGCTCTGAGCCTGTTCGAACGCCAGGCTTCTCCGGCCTTCGTCTGCTGTGGCCGGGGTAGCCGAGCCGCACTCCGCAGGCATGGAGCACCACCACCGGCAGACCTCTCGCCGGGCGCCGTCGCCGGGTGAGCGAAGCTGTGCGAGGAAGGCCGATCGGGCGTGACACCAAAGTGACACCAGAGTGACATCAGAGTCGACTGCCGGCGACCCGACCGTCGTGACACCCGCAGGCGCCCGCGACGCCGACAGGTCCTACGACGCTTCCGCGATAACCGTCCTGGAAGGTTTGGAGGCGGTACGCAAACGGCCCAGCATGTACATCGGCTCGACCAGCGCCCCCGGTCTCCATCACCTCATCTGGGAGGTGGTGGACAACTCAGTCGATGAGGCCATGGCCGGCTACTGCACCAGAGTCGACGTGACCCTCCACGACGACGGCTCATGCGAGGTGAGCGACAACGGCCGCGGCATCCCGACAGAACCGCATCCCCAGCATGATCTGATCCCGGCGGCGGAGCTGGTGCTGACGCTGCTCCACGCAGGCGGCAAGTTCGACGGCGACGGCTACAAGATCTCCGGCGGCCTTCACGGCGTGGGCGTTTCGGTGGTGAACGCCCTGTCGGAACGCCTCGAAGTCGACATCTATCGGCAAGGACTGCATCATCGCATGACTTTCGGTGACGGAGGCCAGAAGCGGGACGCCTTGTCGGTGGTGGGCCCCGCCCCCGAAACCGACGGTGTCGCAGCCACTGGCACCACGGTGCGGTTCTGGCCCGACGGGACGGTCATGGAAGACCTGAACTTCCGCTACCAGACCGTGCGCGACCGTCTGGAAATGACAGCCTTTTTGAACCGCGGCCTGGAGATACGCCTGCGCGATCTGCGCGGCGGCGCTTCCGAGGAAGCCGAATGGACGATCTTTCGCTTCGAGGGCGGCATCGTCGACTACGTCAGCCGTCTCAACCAGTCCAAGACGCGGCTGTTCGACGCGGTCGGGTATTTCAATGACTCCGAGACCATCGACGACAACCCTCACGAGGTGGAAGTGGCGTTCCAATGGAACACCGGCCACAACATCGACGGCTTGCACAGCTTCGCCAACGGCATCTCCACGATCGAAGGCGGGATGCACGAACAAGGCTTCCGGGCGGCGCTGACCCGCACAGTCAACGCCTACGCCCGCGCGGGTGGCCTGCTCAAAGACAAAGACGAGAATCTTCAGGGCGAAGACATTCGAGAAGGCCTCACCGCCATCATCAGCGTGCGCATCGGCCAGCCCCAGTTCGAGGGCCAGACCAAGACCAAGCTCGGCAACAACTCGATGCGCTCTTTCACGGAGCGTGTCACCAACCTCCGGCTCGGCGAATGGCTCGAAGAGCATCCCGCCGAAGCCAAGAAGGCCGTGCGCAAGGCCGCCGACGCTGCAAAAGCCCGCGAAGCCGCGGCCCAGGCGCGCGCCAAAGTCCGTTCGAAGTCGCTGCTCGAAGGCGCGGGCATGCCCGACAAGCTCAAGGACTGCTCGAGCAACGACCCGGCGCAGCGCGAGCTGTTCATCGTCGAGGGGGACTCCGCCGGCGGTTCCGCGGTCAGGGCCCGCGATCCCAGAACCCAGGCCGTGCTGCCGATTCGGGGCAAGATCCTCAACGTCGAGCGCGCCCGTGTCGACAGAGTGCTCGAGAACAACGAAATCAAGGCGATCATCTCCGCCGTCGGCGCCGGCATCGGCGATCCCGTGAGCCCGGACCCCTCCGCCAACGGCGCCGAGTCGGCTCGAGGGGCCGACGAGCACGGTTGCGACATGAGAAAAGCCCGCTACCACAAGGTGATCGTGCTGGCCGACGCCGATGTGGACGGCAGCCACATCCGCACCCTGCTGCTCACCTTCTTCTACCGTCAGATGCGTCCGCTGGTGGAGGCCGGGTACGTCTATGTGGCGCAGCCGCCGCTCTATTCGACCAAAGTCTCCAACTCGAAGACGGTCTATCTGCTCGACGACGCCGCCAAAGAGGAATTCTTGTCCGAGCGGCCCAACCACAAGCGCGAGTTCCAGCGCCTCAAAGGCCTCGGCGAGATGGACTGGGGCGAACTGCGTTCGACCACGATGGACCCGGCGTCGCGCGGCTTGCTGCAAGTGTCGGTGGAGGAAGCCGCGATCGCCGATCAGGCCATCTCGGTGCTCATGGGAGACGACGTGGAACGCCGCAAGGAGTTCATCGTCAGAAACGCCAGAGAGGTCAGAAACCTTGACTTCTGAGTTCGAATCGGACCGTGAAGAGTCCGCCGCCGAGCCCGCAGCAGCGGCAGCGCCGGCAGAAACCCCCGACGGCGCCGGCAGTGTGACCGTCGTGGAAATCCAGGAAGAGATGGAGAACTCGTTCCTGGATTACGCCATGTCGGTGATCGTCAGCCGTGCGCTGCCGGACGCGCGCGACGGCCTCAAGCCGGTGCATCGCCGGATTCTGTGGTCGATGCACGACCAAGGCTTTCGTCCCGACCGCAGCTACGTGAAATGCGCCCGGGTCGTGGGCGACGTGATGGCGCGCTTTCACCCTCATGGCGACAGCGCCGTCTACGACGCCCTGGTCCGGATGGCGCAACCGTTCTCGTTGCAGCATCCGCTGATCGACTTCCACGGCAACTACGGCTCTCCGGAGGATCCCCCGGCCGCCGCCCGCTACACCGAATGCCGCCTCGACGCGCTGGCCGCGTCGATGCTGGCCGACATCGCCGAGGACACGGTCGATTTCATCGACAACTACTCCGGCGATTTCACCGAGCCGGCCGTTCTGCCGGCGCGTCTGCCGAATCTGCTGGTCAACGGCAGCCAGGGCATCGCTGTGGGCATGGCCACCAGCATCCCGCCGCACAACCTGCGTGAGGTGATCGACGCGGTGGTGGCGCTGCTCGAGAAGCCCGACTCCACCAGTGAGGAGCTGATGGCCCATGTCCACGGTCCCGACTTCCCGACAGGCGGGCAGATCCTGGGACGCAGCGGCTTCGAGTCGGCCTACCGCACCGGCCGCGGCTCGGTGAAGATGCGCGCCGAGGTGTCCACCGAAGAAATATCCGGCGTAACCGCTCTGGTGGTCACCGCCTTCCCTTATCAAGTGTCAGCCGGAGCAGTGGCCGCCAAGATCGCCAAACTGATCCAAGCCCGAGAACTCGACGGCATCGCCGACCTCAACGACGAATCCTCCGGCGACTCCACTCGTTTCGTGATCAAGCTCAAGCGCGACGCCAACCCGGAGGTGGTGCTCAACAACCTCTGGAAGCACACCCCGCTGCAGTCCAGCTTCGGCATGAACATGGTGGCACTGTTGAACGGGGTGCCCCGCACGCTCACGCTCGGCGACGCCTTGAGAGCCTATGTGGACCACCAGATCGAGGTGGTGACCCGCCGGTCGGAGTTCCGCCTGGAAGCGGCCCGGACGCGGCTGCACATCCTGGAGGGCTTGCTGCGCGCCCTCGACATGATCGACGAGATCATCGCTGCCATCAGAGCCAGCAGCGACACGTCCGCGGCCAGGGCGGCGCTGACGGCCGAGCCTTTCGAGTTCTCCGAGGCGCAAGCCAACCACATTCTCGAGATGGCGCTGGCACGGCTGACCCGCCTGGGCCGCGAGCAGCTCGAAGCCGAAGCCGCCGAGAAGCGCGAACTGGTCGCCGAACTGGAAGCTCTGCTGGCCGACGAGCAGAAGCTGCGGATGGTCATCCGCGACGAGCTCAAGACGATCTCTGAGCGCTTCGGGGCCGAGCGTCGCTCGACGTTGGAGATCGACCCCGGCGAACTCGACATCGAGGACCTGATCGACGACGACGACTTGGTGTTCACAATGTCGGCGGAGGGCTACGTCAAGACCGTGCTCAGCGAGGAATTCCGCGGTCAGGGCCGAGGCGGACGCGGTGTGAGAGGCGCCGGTCTCAAAGAGGCTGACATCGTCACGCATCTGATTCACACGACCGCGCACTCTTATCTGCTGTTCTTCAGCAACCGGGGGCGGGTCTACCGGCTCAAAGCCCATGAGGTGCCGCAGGCTTCACGCTCGGCCCGGGGCAAGTCGATCAAGAATCTCTTGTCGTTGCAGGACGGCGAGAAGATCCAAGCCGTGATCGACACTCGCGACTACGAGACGAACCGTTATCTGCTCTTCGCCACCGCGAAAGGCAGAGTCAAGCGCACCAAGTTCACCGCGTACGACTCGTCGCGGCGAGCGGGACTGATCGCTGTCACCCTCTACGACGACGACGAACTCGTGTCCGTGGTGCCCACAGACGGAGAGCATGACGTCATGTTGTCGTCGCGGCTCGGGCAGACGATCCGCTTCGCTCAGGATCAGGTGCGCGAGATGGGCCGGGCCGCTGCCGGTGTGCTGGGCTTGAAATTCAAGCATCAGGGAGACTCGGTCGTGTCATGCGTCACCGCTCGGCCGGGCACGGCGCTGCTGCACGTCACCGCCCGCGGCTACGGCAAACGCACTCCAGTGGACGCGTTCAGCCGCAAAGGGCGCCGCGGCCAGGGAGTGGCCGGCGCCAAGCTGGTCGAACAAAAGGGTCGGATCGTTGGCACTCTGGCGGTGGCGCCTGACGACGAAATCCTTGTCGTGACCGCCAACGGGGTCGTGATCCGGATGCGGGCGCGCAGCATTTCCATGCAGGGCCGCGCCGCTTCGGGGGTGAGGATCATGACGCCTGACCGCGGCGACGAGGTAGTGGCGGTCGCAGTGGTCGACGACGAAGACGACTCTGAAGACGGGTCTGCTGACGGGTCTGAAGACGGCCTCTTTCAGCGACAGGAGGATCCGCCCGGGCAGGCCGGGCAGGCCGAAGTTCCCGGGCAGGTCTGAACATGCCGTCGGGGCTGCCGCGCTCAGACGCGGGGCAGGCCGCCCCGCTGATGGTGGTGATGCTGGCGGCGGTGGCGCTGACGGTGTTGGCCGCGACCGAGATAGCGCAGCTGCTGGACTCGAGCGCCCAGGCGCGCACCGCCGCTGATGCGGCAGCTCTGGCCGGCGCCGCTGAGGGCCGCAGTTCAGCGGCGGCGGTCGCCGCGGCCAACGGCGGCGTCCTGCTCGACTACAGCGAGCAGCGCGCCTCGGTCGATCAGTCGTCGGGCGACGAAGACGCCGAGGTGGTGCTGGTGACCGTAGAGGTGCGCGTGGGCTCGGCCATCCAGACCGCTCGCGCCGAGCGGAGAGCCACCTGGACGGCGGCCTCGTGACCAGGCGGCGCGAATGCGCCGAAGAAGAGCCCGCTCGACCTCTAAACTGCGGTTTCATCGCAGCGCTCAGGGGCAGCCATGAATCGACAGTCGACCCCCAACGACGACGAACAGCATCCGAACGGCCCGGACACGTCTGACATTGCTGCGCCGACAGCGGCGAACGCCGGCGCGGCCGCCGCTGCTGCGGCCGACTCGGACCCGTTCGATTCGACCGCTTCGGTTGCGCCGGGCGACGCCGTGCCCGCAGCGCAGCCTGACTCCGAACGGACCGCCGAAGAACTGCTCGGGCTGCGGCCGCAGCTCCCGCCGCGCAGCGCGTTCGCACGAGCGCTGCGCGCCCGCAGTGATCGCCGGCTGCGCGCCCGACGGGTGCGCCGGCTGGTGCGCCACATCGAGCCGTGGTCCGTGTTGAAAGTGTCGCTGATCCTTTATTTCTGCGTCTGGGTGATCATGCTGTTCGTCGGGGTGACACTGTGGAACCTGGCCGAGAACTCGGGACTGGTCTCCAATGTCGAGAATTTCGTGGTGGAGCTCTTCGCCCTGGAATCCTTCACCATCAACGCCGACCAGATATTCAGGATCGCCGCGGTCGGCGGCCTGGTCATGGTGGTCGCAGGCAGCGGCGCGACCGTCCTCGCCGCAGTGCTGTTCAATCTGATCAGCGACGTCACCGGCGGCGTCCGCCTGACTGTGGTGGAAGAAGAAACGGCCAGACCTCGGGCACGGCGCGGCCGTCGTCGGGTGCTGGTGGCCGCTCCGCCTCCCGAGTCCGGAGATCCCCGGACCCGCCGCTGAGAGAGAGCGCGCAGCCGGATCGGCGTTTCTGCGGCTAGCGTTCAGTACTGCCGGGGCTATAGCTCAGTCGGTTAGAGCGCACCCCTGATAAGGGTGAGGTCGCTGGTTCGACTCCAGCTAGCCCCACACATTCGCGTTCCCGCACGCGCATTCCGCCTGTCAGCCCCGGAGGGCGTCTTTGGCCGCAGGACTCATCGCCTTGATCCGCCGCACGATCGTCGCCGTGGTCGTGGGAATGGCAGTGGCTGCAGTCCTGCGAGTGCGCGGCCGCGGCGGCGTCCCGCCCCAGACCGGCGGCTGGCGCGAACTGCGAGACGACGAACTGGCGTGAGGCGTCCGCAGGCGACCCCGGCGCGCGTCATCGTTTTCGGCGCCGGGGCGACCGGCGCCCGTGTCGTGCGGATGCTCGCAGAAAGCCCGGAAGTGGGCCGGGTCGAAGTGCGCGACCCCGACACGGCTCGACTGCGACGGACAGTCGATTCCTGCGACGACTCGGTCACCGCCGCCCGAGGACTCGAAATGCCTCCGGATGCCGACATGGTGGTGATCGCCACTCCGACAGGAACCCAGGCCGCCGCGGCTCGTGCAGCTGTCAACGCCGGGGCGTCCGCCGTCACCACCAGCAGCGAGATCAGCGAAACCCGCGAACTGCTCGCATTGGGCTCACTGGCCGCCGAGAACGGCGTCGCTTTGGTGGTGGGGGCTGGTTTCATGCCGGGGCTCACTTGCCTGCTGGCGCGTGCGGGTGCGGCGGAATTCGATCTGGTCGACGAGATTCACGTCGCCAAAGCCGGCACCGGCGGCCCCGCTTGTGCGCGGCAGCATCATCGCGCTTTGAGCAGCCTGGCGATCGACTGGCGCGACGGGAGCTGGACGCGCCGGTCCGGGGGATCCGGCCGGGAGCTCTGCTGGTTCCCCGACCCCGTGGCCGGACGAGACTGTTATCGGGGCGCTCTGTCCGACGCTTTGCTGCTGGTTCCGGCGTTCGAGGGCGTGGAGCGGGTGACCGCCCGCCTCGCGGCCACTCGTCGCGACCGGCTGACGGCGCCGCTGCCGATGATGCGCCGCCCGCACCCGGAAGGAGGCGTGGGGGCGGTGCGTGTGGAGCTTCGCGGCCGGCGAGCCGCCCGACGACATGTGGCGGTTCTGGGGGCTCAGGCCCGCCCGGCGCAAGGCGCGGCCATCGTCGCGGCAGCGACGGCGCTGCACTTGATCGGACGGGCCGACGTTTCGGGGGCAGGCGGCTTGGCCTCGATCCGCGACACGGGGCGTCTGCTGCGAGCTGTCGCCGACCGCGGACTGCGTCCCTGCCGGTTCGAGGGCTTCACCCTGTCACGCGACGAGACCCCGCGCCCTTGAAGCACTCGAGCAGTTCGCTGTGCAAGATCTTGTTGCTGGCGACGGCTGAGCCGCTGCGCCAGTCGTCGGCGCCGGCGGTGTCGGTGAAACACCCGCCCGCCTCGCTGACTATGACCGACATCGGGGCGACGTCCCATTCGCGGCACTCAGGGTCGATCATGGCTTCGGCCCGGCCGGTCGCTACCAGCGCATAGCCGTACGCGTCTCCCCAGGTCCGCACCCGGGCACCCGAAGAACGAACCCGTTCGAGGGGGAGCGGCGGCCAGTACGACAGGCCGCTGGTGCATACGTAAGCCCCGTCGAGGCTGTCGCGGCCGCTGACGCGGCAAACCTCTCCGCTGCCGGGCGCCTTGCCGGCGTCACGGCTCCAGCGGGCGCCGCGCCCTCGGGCGGCCCAGACGCACTCGTTGAGCGCCGGCAGACAGATCACCCCCACGCACGGGCCTCGCTCGTCCACCAGCGCCAGCAGAGTGGCGAACAGGGGCACCCCTTGAGCGAAGGCTTTGGTGCCGTCGATGGGGTCGATCACCCAGCAGCGGCCGGCCTCGCCGGCAGCGCCGCCGGTGACGCCTTCTTCCTCGCCGAGAACGGTGTCGTCAGGGAAGGCAGCGGCGATCTCCGCCCGCAGGAGGCGCTCAGACGCATAGTCGGCTTCGGTCACCGGTGAACCGTCTTGCTTGGCGCCCACCTCCAGACCGCGGGACTGATACCAGTCCAGAGTGAGCCGCCCGGCGCGCACCGCCGCCGTGACTGCGAAATCCACGAGTTCCTGGTCAATCACGAGGCGCCGCCCAGCGAGAAGCGACAAAGGCCGCATTAACGACAGATACAGGTATATTGCAATGCATGTCAAGCATTGACGAGCTTTTTCATCAAGCGCATCTCAAGATGCTGAGAGCCGAGAGATGCCGTGAGGTCGCCGAGATGCTCGACCGCCGCGGGCAGTCACTGGTCGAACGCCATGAACCGGTCGTCGACTTGCACCGCGTAGAGGTTTGGCGGGGAAGAGCCGCCAGCGCCAGCCGAACCCGGCTCCGCCATGTCATCGGCAGGGCACTCTATTCGCTCCAGTCTGACCTGGCCACGATCAGTCGGGCCTTGCGCAGCGAAGCGGCGTCGCTGGAGCAACAAGCGGCGACGCTGCGCCGTCAGGCCCAGCAGGCCGAAACGTCCGCGGCTGCACATGGGCGTTGAGGAAGCCCGGCGTTGTTGCGGTGGGGGGGGGGGGGCTCTCATCTGCTCGCGCGCGCTCCCGGAGGCCGAACGGCGTCGGGGGTCGTGGTGTTTGTGGGGGCGAGGCCGTGGCCTGAGCGGCCCGTGAGCGCAGCGAACCTGAGCGGGAGTGGCGTTGTTGCGGTGTGGGGGCTCTCATCTGTCCGCGCGCGCTCTAAGGTCAGGTTCCATGATCGTTGACACTCTCAAGTCGGTGCTGCGCTTTCGCGGCCCGGAACTCAACGCGACTCGTCGTCGCCTGCAAAAAGCCGCCAGCATCGAAGATCTGCGCGAACTGGCCCGCCGCCGTCTTCCTGGCGGGGTTTTCGACTACATCGACGGCGGTGCCGAGGACGAAGTGGCACTCGACCGCAACACGCGTGCTTTCAGGGAACTCGAATTCGTGCCGCGGGTGCTGCGAGACATGAGCAGCATCGACACCAGCAGTCAGCTGCTGGGCCGCGAATTGCCGTTTCCGTTGGTTCTGGCGCCCACAGGCTTCACTCGTATTGCCTGCCCTGACGGCGAGCTGGCTGTGGCCCGTTGCGCGGAGCGCGCCGGGTTGCCCTACTCGCTGTCCACGATGGGCACCCGTTCCGCCACTGAGGTGGCGGCGGTGAGCGAGGGCTGGAAATGGTTCCAGGTGTACGTCTGGCGCGACCGGGGACTGCTCGAAGACATGATCGCGCATGCCGCCGGGGCGGGCTTCGAGGTGCTGTGCATCACTGTGGACGCGGCCATGCTCGGCCGCCGCGAGCGCGATGTGCGCCGCGGCTTCACGCTGCCTCCCACGATGGGACTCGACATCATCTGGGAAGGACTGCGCAAACCCGGCTGGAGTCTCCGGTTCGCGCTCTCGGATCCGATCTCGTTCGCGAGTGTCGCCCAGAGCATCGAAGGACCCAGATCCACTGCGGTCGATCTGGCCTCTTTCATGAACGCGCAGTTCGATCCCTCGCTGTCTTGGGACGACGTCGAATGGATGCGTTCGCTCTGGTCGGGGCCGGTGCTCGTCAAGGGCGTGCAGAGCGTGGCCGACGCGGTGATCGCCCGCGACCAGGGACTCGACGGGATAGTGCTGTCCAATCACGGCGGCCGTCAGCTCGACTCGGCGCCCGCGGTCGCTGATCTGGTGGCGCCCGTGGCCGACGAGGTCGGAGGAGACCTGGAGATCATCTGCGACGGCGGCGTCCGCCGCGGCGGCGACATCGTCAAGGCTTTGGCGCTCGGCGCCACCGCTTGCATGATCGGTCGCCCCTACCTGTACGGGCTCGCCGCGGCCGGCGAGCCGGGCGTGGACTGGGTGATCGAGCATCTCCATGCCGGGATGAAGCGCGACATGGCCCTGTGCGGCGCTGCGAGCGTCGCTGAGCTGACCCCCGAGCTGGTGGCCCGGCGCGTTCCGTTGCCTTCAGCGTCTCGCGACGACCCGTTTTAGCCCGCGACCCGCGCATTCAGTGACCTGTTGTAGTCCTTGACCCGGCTCGGCTTTCTTCTGGACAGCGCCAGCTGCATCGGCTGCCATGCCTGCACGGTCGCCTGCAAAGCCGAGCACGGGGTGGCGCTCGGCGTGAACCGCACCTGGGTCAAATACATCGAGACCGGCACGTTCCCTGACGTCGGCCGGCATTTCTCGGTGATGCGCTGCAATCACTGCGACAACGCCCCTTGCATAACCATCTGCCCCACCAACGCGCTTTTCCGTGCCGACAACGGGGTGGTCGATTTCGACGACCGCAGCTGCATCGGCTGCAAAGGCTGCATGAACGCCTGCCCTTATGACGCCCTCTACATCAACCCGGCCACCAACACCGCCCACAAATGCAACTTCTGCAACCATCGCATCGAGCAGAACCTCGAACCGAGCTGCGTGGTGGTGTGCCCAACGCATGCCATCAAGGTGGCCGACCTCGACGACCCCGACGACGCGACCACCCGGCTGATAGCCCGAAACGAGACCGCGGTCAGGGCGCCCGAGCAGAGGACCCTGCCGAAAGTCCACTACCTCGGCGCGCCGCAGGCGGCGCTCGACCCGCTGCGCAGCGCCATCGCCTCCGACGGGATGATCTGGGCTGACACCACCCCGCAGCATCCCACGCCGCCGGCCGCCTCAGCGGGACTGGAAGCCAGAACCGCGTACACCACCGCGCACGAGACGACCTGGAAATCCCGAGTTTCGAGTTATCTGGTCACCAAGGCAGCCGCCGCCGGGGTGATGGCTGTGGCGGCGCTGCTGGCGCTGCTCGGCCACAGTGAAGCCCAGGCCGCGGTGGGGGTGATGCCAGCGGTGGCCGCCGGGGTGCTGCTGGCAGTCACAGGCGCCCTGCTGGTGGGCGACCTGCGTCGGCCGGGGCGCTTCTATTATCTGCTGACCCGCCCCAACAAGAGGTCATGGCTGGTGAAGGGCGCCTGGGTGCTCGCCGCCTTCGCCGTTGTCTGCGGGGCTTGGTTCTCGGCGGCCGTCGCCGGCGCGGGCGCGGCGCTGTTGCTGCTGGCGGCGCCGGCGATCGTGGCCGGCGCGGCCGTCGCCGGCTACACGGCTTTTTTGTTCAACCAGTGCGAAGGCCGCGACCTGTGGCAATCGCGGCTGGTTCTGCCGATGCTGCTGGCTCAGGGCGCGGTCGCCGGCGCGGCCGTCTACCTGCTTGCTGATCCGGTGATGGACGTCCCCGATGCCGGTGTGGTGCGCTGGGTGTTCCTCGGCGGTTTGATCGCTTGCGGCGCGCTGACATGCGCCGAGTTCGCGACAGGCGGCAACAGACACGTCGAAGCCGCTCTGGCGAATCTTGCACGAGGCCGGTGGGCACGGCGTTTCTGGGTCGGGGCGATAGGGCTCGGCCTGATGGTTCCGGCGATCGTCACGGTCGCGGCCGTCGCCGCGGACGGCGGCCCGACGCTGCCGGCGATCGCCGCTGCGGCCGCGGTGGCGGGCATGTGGTTCTACGAGGACAGTTTCGTGCGGGCGGGACAGTCCGTGCCGCTGTCATAGCCGCAGAACGACGCGACACGAACGACGCTGACGACACGAACGACGCTGACGACACGAGCGCTGCGAGCGACATGAACGATGCTGACGACATGAACGATGCTGACGACATGAACGACGCTGACGACACGAGCGATGCGAGCGACACGAGTCCGGCGGGCGCTGCGAACGACGGGCACAGCGCGCCTCGCGGAACATCGCTGGACAGTTATCCACCGCACGAGGACTGGCACGACGCGGTCACGCTTGACGCTGCCGCTTGGCCCCGGAAGGTCGAGCAGCATCACTCTCTGATTCCCACCACATGCTTCAACTGCGAAGCGGCGTGCGGTCTGTTGTGCCACGTCAACCACGCCACGGGCCGCATCGACCGCGTGGAGGGCAACCCTCTGCACCCCGCCAGCCGCGGACGCAACTGCGCCAAAGGCCCGGCCACGCTCAACCAGATCAACGACCACGAGCGCATCCTCCACCCGTTGCGCCGCGCCGGCGAACGCGGCGGCGGCCAATGGCAGAAGGTCACCTGGGACGAAGCCCTCGCCGACATAGCCGGACGGATCCGCGGCGCTTTCGGCAGCGGCCGCCACAACGAGGTCATGTATCACGTGGGCCGCCCCGGCGAGGACGGTTTCGCCGAGAGGGTGCTGCAGTGCTGGGGCTGCGACGGCCACAACAGCCACACCAACGTTTGCAGCTCCAACGCCCGCATCGGCTATCAGAGCTGGATGGGCCACGACCGCCCCTCAGCCGATTTCGCCAATGCCGAAGTGATCTTCCTGATTTCGTCCCATCTGGAGGCCGGCCACTATTTCAACCCTCACGCGCAGCGCATCGTCGAAGCCCAGAACAAGGGCGCCACCGTGATCTGCGTGGATCCGCGCCTGTCCAACACCGGCGCCAAAGCCGATTTCTGGCTGCCTGCCTGGCCGGGGACCGAACCGTTCCTGCTGCTGACGATGGCGCGCCTGCTGCTGGCCTCCGGCTCATGGGAGCGCGATTTCGTGCGCCGTTGGACGAACTGGGAGACCTATCTGCGTGAACGCCACCCCGGACGCCCGGCCCGGTTCGACTCGGTGGGGCCCGCACTGCTCGAGGATTACGAGGCTTACACGCCCGACGAAGCCGAAAGGGTCTGCGGTGTGGCGGCAGAGCAGATCGAAGAGATAGCCGGGATCATCGGATCGCACCCCACGAAGTTCGCGTCGCACAACTGGCGAGCCGCCGGGGCCGGCAACCTGGGCGGCTGGCAGACGGCCCGCTGCCTGTTCTTGCTGAACGTCCTCACCGGGTCGGTGGGAACGGTCGGCGGGACCACCGGCAACGGTTGGAACAAGTTCAAGGCGCCGCATCCCGCCGCGGCGGCCCCGTCGCATCGCTGGAACGAGCTCAACTGGCCCCGCGAGTACCCGCTGGCCTATCACGAGATGTCGATCCTCCTGCCGCATTTCCTGCGGGAAGGCCGAGGCCGCCTCGAGGTGTACTTCAGCCGGGTCTACAACCCGGTGTGGACCAACCCGGACGGCTTCAGCTGGCTCGAAGCCTTGCAGGACCCGCAGAAGGTCGGCTGCCATGTGGCGCTGACGCCCACTTGGTCGGAGACTGCCTTCTTCGCCGACTATGTGCTGCCCATGGGGGTGGCGGCCGAACGCCACGACGCGGCCAGCTTCGAGACCCATGCCGGTCGCTGGCTGGGATTCCGCCAACCGGTGATGCGCCGCTTCGCGGAGATCCGAGACGCCGCCGTCGAGCACGGCTCGCGCACGCATCAGTTCAATCCCGGGGAGGTCTGGGAAGAGAACGAGTTCTGGATCGACCTGTCGTGGCGCATCGACCCCGACGGCGCTCTGGGAATACGCCGCTGGTTCGAGAGCCCTGAGCGTCCGGGCACGCCCATGTCGGTGGACGACTACTACTCGCAGATGTTCGAGGCCGTCCCCGGCCTGGCCGCCGACGCTGAAGCGGCTGGTCAGACGCCTTTGGAGTTCATGCGCGACCGTGGCGCCTACGCCTTGGAGGGCGACATGTATCTGCGCCACGAACGCGAGGTTCCGGCGGCTGACCTGAGCGATTGCCGCAAAGACTCCGAGGGGGTGTTCCGGCGTCCGGGCACACCGGGATCGTGGTCCGGCGACCATGAAGAACTGTCCGGACTGTCGCTCGACGGCCTCGGCGACGGGTCTCCGGCGGTTGAGATAGACGGCGTCGCCCGCGAGGGGTTCCCCACGCCGTCGCGCAAGCTCGAGCTGTATTCGCAGACCTTGGCGGACTGGGGCTGGCCCGAATACGCCGCACCCACCTGGATCCCTTCGCATGTCCACTGGGAGGATCTTGATCTTTGCGGTGACGAGCGGATCCTGCTGCCCACATTCCGCATTCCTACTCTGATCCACACCCGTTCGGCCAACAGCAAATGGCTCGCCGAGTTGAGCCACCGGCATCCGCTGTGGATCCACCCGGACGACGCCGAAGCGCTGGGCGTCGCCGAGAACGGCATGGTGAGGGTGACCACCCGCATCGGCCATTTCGTGATCGTCGCTTGGCGCACGCAAGGCATCCGTCCCGGGGTGGTGGCGGTCTCGCATCACATGGGCCGCTGGCGCCTGGATGCTTCCGCCGGCGCTTCATGGACCGGCGGAGTCGTCGACATCAGCTCCGGCCCGGCCTCGCCCTCGCCTCCGGACGCGAGCCCGGGCTCGGGCACCGGCGCGATCTTTGATGCGGACTCCGACGTGAGCAACGACGGCACGTTGTGGCGGTTGCGCCGCCGCGATGCCCCGAAGGGCCACAGCAGCTCGGACCCGGACACGGAACGCATCTGGTGGAACGACACCGGGGTGCATCAGAACCTGGCCTTCTGCGTGCAACCCGACCCGGTTTCGGGGATGCAGTGCTGGCATCAGCGGGTGCGGGTCGGCCCGGCCGCCCCCGGCGACGTCTACGGCGACGTGGTCGTCGACACGGCCAAGGCCCGCGCGGCCTACCGGGAATGGCTGGCCCTGACCCGTCCCGCGCCCGGACCCGACGGCCTGCGCCGCCCCCTGTGGTACGCCCGCCCCCTGAAACCGCCCCCCACCGCCTACACACTCTAATCCGCCACCCCGATTCCTCAAAAGTGCAGCAGCCACGAAATGCTACATAGGTGTCGTAGGGGGCAGCTATTGTTTAAGATCAAGTTCTCACCAAGCTGCAGAAGGGAGTGAATACATAATATGAAAGACAAACCCCTACGCGTCGTGGATCTTTTTTCTGGCTGCGGCGGATTCTCCGCCGGGTTCGTGATGGCCGGCGGTTTTGAGATTATTGCAGGGAATGATTTTGACGATGACTCTCTGGCAGCCTTTCGGTCCAATCATCCAGGTGCTCTCTGCTGGTCTGGTTCAATATCTGATCTTGATGCTGAACGGCTACTAGAAAGCATGTCTCTCGCGCGCGGAGAATTGGAAGTTCTCATAGGAGGGCCGCCATGTCAAGGCTTCAGTCGAAACAGAGCGCGCCGGCATCAGAACGGACGATTTGTCGACGATCCAAGAAATTACTTGTTCGTTGAATTTTTAAGATTTGTCAAAGCTTTTATGCCGCGCACGCTTGTGGTTGAAAATGTGGCAGATATGATCGTGAAGGAAAATGGAAGATTCAAAAACGAGATCTTTGAATCACTGGACTTGTTCGGTTATAAAACCTGCCATGCGGCAGTTCTGAATGCAGCTGATTTCGGGGTTCCGCAACGCCGCCGCAGAGCTTTTATTGTCGCTTCTCGTGATGTCCCTGTCAACCTGCCAAGCCCATCACACTCCAGTAGAACTCAGAACGACTCTTTAATTCCGCTTGATCCGTGGCGCACTATTAGTGATGCTATTTCTGACTTGCCCTCGATAGAAGGCGGACACGGCGCCTCTCCTGGTCCATATGCAAAGGCAGCTCAAAATGATTATCAGGTATTATTGCGAGGGAGTGCGACGACAGTTTCGGAGCACGTTGCGTGGCGACTGAGTCAGATCCAAAGTGAACGTTTGAATTTTCTTGATCAAGGTGACGGAGTTGAGGTGCTGCCATTGTCACTGACACCGAAAAGCACCTACGGTAGCGCCTATCGTAGGATGTCATGGGATATACCAGCGCTTACGATCACGACTTGGATGTACCATCCAGGAAGTGGGATGTTCTATCACCCCGAAGATCACAGGACTATAACCATTCGCGAGGGAGCACGGTTGCAATCTTTTCCGGACAGCACAAAATTCGTGGGTGGCAAGGTAGCGCGTTGTCGTCAAGTAGGTAATGCCGTGCCGCCGCTAATGGGAGCGGCAATAGCCAAAGCAATTTATTCAAGCCTAACGGGAAGCGTTCCGGTTCCTACTCTCTGTTAGAGCCACACGATGAATTTGCCCAAAGATGTAGAAGCGATCGCGGACCGGATTTCGAGTTTCTTCAAACTCCCGTTCGCTAGTGATACTATCCCAGGCGGCTTCGCGGAGGCGTTAATCGCGGATCATTACGGTGGTGAAGTTCTGGCAACATATGATTTTGTCGATGTGATCTGCGCCAAGAAGCAGATTGGATGGCAGATCAAGTCAACTAAAGCCGCAACGCCTGTGACTTGGAAGCGAGCCAAGATTGAAGGATCAGCCGCGCTGATTCGAGATTCTGATTTGCGTGGCGACACGGAGATTCTAGGCACTAAAATCATCGAGACTTGCAATGAGCACGCACAAGAAAGTTTTAACAAGTATGATTTGATGGAGATTCGGTATGCTCGGATCATTTCTTCGTCGGACAGGTTTACATATTTCGAGAAGCCGCTGATTGATAAGAATAATCAGTTCCTGTTTGATCCATCAGACTACACATGGAAATGGGCGAAGCCGAAACGAGGTAAATCAAAAGAGCAATTGCCTGCGCTGAATGGTTTCCGAAATCAAGAGAAATGGTTTGCGTGGCACGGCCGTGGTGAAAACCAATTACACTTTACAGGCGAAAAGAACTGGTGGCCATCTGTTGATTTCAGCGTCGCATCAGCTACACGAATGAAGCCTGCTCAACGAAGGACTTGGCCGGAGCTTATTGATTGGCTTAGCGAGAATACCTAGTCTAATTACAGCATATCTGTTCCGCAGCTGATATCCCGCTGGAGCACCCGCCACCGGACGCGGCACGAATGGTCCGCATGCAGTGGCGCATGCCCTCGGGCCCGGTGCGTGATCTCGTCGGCTGGCTGGAGTCGGCCGGTTGTGTGGTGATAGTCGAGGATTTCGGTCCGATGACCGGCGGGGGACGGGTGGACGGATTGTCCCAATGGGCCTCCGACACTCCGGTGGTTCTGGTCAACAACCGCGCGCCGACGGACCGCTTGCGGTTGACCCTGGCTCACGAGCTCGGCCACATCTGCATGCACAGCGCTCAGCTCGGCGGCGACCCGGAGGACGAGGCGAACGACTTCGCGGCAGAGTTTCTGATGCCCGCGGACTTGATCCGTCCCGAACTGCACGACCTCAGCATCGGCAAGCTACATAGGCTCAAACGGTATTGGGGAGTGTCGATGCAGTCGCTCATCGAGCGCGCCTATCGGTTGGGAACACTCTCGGCCGGTCGTCGCACCGGCTTCTACAAGACCTTCAGCGCGCGCGGCTGGCGCGCCAGCGAACCTCTCAGCAACGAACTCGCCCCGGAGCGAGCCCAATTGGCTGAGCGCCTCGGCCAGGTTCTGATGGAGCGAGGCCTCGACGCGAGCGAGGTGGCCGCCATAGCCGGCGTGGCGCCGAGCCGCGATCATCTCTTCTTCATGCCGCGCCGACGGCTCTCCGCAGTCTGAGGCAGTGCCGGCGGCGCGTGTCGTTGCGCCGGTTATGGCGCGGGCGCTGACGGGGCTAGAGTCCTCTCCGTGAAAGACGGGGTCTACGAACCGGGTTCGCCGTCGCACCGGCTCTTGGCAGCGCCGGAGAGGGCAGCCGAGTCGCGCCGCGGCGTCTATTCTCATGTCCGCTGAGCATCTGTCGCCGATCGCCGCATGGAGACACTGGAGACACTGAGTGGTCGAAGTACCTGAGTATCTGCTGGCGCGTTCGAAGCAGCGACGCACCGAGCTGACCGGCGACGCAGGCGACGACTCCGGCAGCCCCGCCGGCGCGGCCCCCGCCGCGGCTTCAGCCGGAGAAGTCTCGAGCGCCGCGCGGGACGCGCCTGTGCCTGCGGCGCCGGCCGCTGTCGCCCCGGCCGAGCCCGCGCCCGTGGCGCCCGAACCGGTTCCGCCCTATGTGCAGGCCGCGCAGCAACGCAAACGAATGCCCTACTGGGCGGCGTCGGTGATGCTGCTCCTGCCGATCTGGGCGATCTTCTATGTGGGCATGCTCGAGCCGCCCGACTCCGACGAACTGGTGCTGGCCGACAACGGCGCCGTCGTTTACAGCACCTGCGCTTCGTGCCACGGCGCCAACGGCGAAGGCGCCGCCACCGGTCGCCAACTCAACGACGGCGAGGTGCTGCTGACTTTCACTCCGGGCGCGACCGGTCTGGCCGAGCAGATCTCCTGGGTCTACCTGGGAACGGCCGGCAGCCAGCGGATAGGACTCGACGTCTACGGCAATCCCGACCGCCCCGGCGGTCAGCGCCAGACCAACAGCTACGCCAGCGGGATGAGCGGCTTCTCCAACCTCGGTCTGGAAGACCTGCTCTCAGTGGTCTACTACGAGCGGCTGGTCCACGGAGGGCTCGACGCTGAGACGGCCGCGCTCGAAGAGGAGATGCTGCTCGCCCTGCTGGCCGACGACCCGACCTTCGAGACGGCCTCGCCCTCGGAGATCAAGGCGCTGCTGGAGGAGTCCGCCGAAGGCCACGGCGTCGACATGGCCGCCGAAGGTTGAGAGGCCGAGCGAATTCACGCCGCCGGCTTGCGTCCAGTCTCTGTGTCGGGTGCCTGAAATCCGCGGCGAGCCGGCAGACATAACCGCCACGGCGTCCTGGGCGGCGCTGGGCCGCCACGCCCGCGAGCTGCAAGCTGGCGGCGTCAGCCTCAAAGGACTGTTCGAGGCCGAGCCCGGACGCGCCGCCCGCTGTACGACCGCTGTGGGGGATCTGACGATCGACTGGTCGCGGCATCTGGCGACCGAGACCACGCTGCAGCTGTTAGCGGCCACAGCTGTCGAGGCTGGCGTGGCGCAGCGGATCAACGACATGATGTCGGGGCGTCCCGTCAACACCACAGAGAACCGCGCCGTGCTGCACACCGCCCTGCGGGCCGAGCCCGGCCGGGCTGTGACGACCGGCGGGCGCAATGTGATGCCGGCGATAGCCGCCGAGCATCAGCGCATGGCCGCCTTCGTGGACGCCCTGCACGCCTCGCAACGGACAGGCGCCACCGGGCAGCCGATCCGCGCCGTGGTGAACATCGGCATCGGCGGATCCCAGCTCGGCCCGGCCATGGCGCACGAAGCTCTGGCCGGTTTCCGCAGTGGCGCCGTGGAGTGCCGTTTCGTGTCCAACGTCGACCCGGCGGCGCTGGCTTCGGGACTCGACGGCCTCGACGCGGCCTCGACATTGTTCGTGATCGTGTCGAAAGGCTTCTCCACCGCCGAGACGCTGGCCAACGCTCGAGCGGCCCAGGCATGGACGGCCGCCGGGTTGGGCCGTCCCGACGCAGAGCGAGCCTTGCGGCGGCATTTCGTGGCTGTGACAGCCGACCGTGACGCGGCGCAAGCTTTCGGCATCGACCCGGCGAGCATTTTCACCACTTGGGACTGGGTCGGGGGCCGGTTCTCGATGGGATCAGCCGCAGGCCTGACTCTGATGGCCGCTGTAGGCGCCGAGAACTTCATGGAGCTCTTGGCCGGGATGCGGCTCATGGACTCCCATGTCGGCTCAGACCCTCAGGCGTCCGTGCCGATGCTGCTGGGTCTGCTGTCGGTGTGGTACCGCAACTTCTGGGGATTCCAGACACGGGCGGTCGTGCCTTACTCGCATCGGCTGCGGCTCTTCGGGGTGTGGCTGCAGCAGGTGATCATGGAATCCAACGGCAAACGAGTGCGCCGCGACGGCAGTCCCGTCGGCTGCGAGTCGGCGGAGATCGTCTGGGGAGGCGCGGGCGCCGACAGCCAGCACTCCTTCCATCAGCTGCTGCATCAGGGGACCACGGTCGTGCCTGCGGATTTCTTGGTGCTGGCACGCCCCGACGCCGACGTCGACACCGTCGACGCTGCATCAGAAGATGCTCGGCTGCGCCATGAAGCCCTCGTCGCCAACTGTTTCGCGCAGGCCGCCGCTTTGGCGTTCGGCACGCCCGGCGACGGCGGCGACCCGCATCGTGAATTGCCCGGCAATCGCCCCTCCACAGTGATCATGGCGCCTCGGCTGACCCCGTCGGTGCTGGGTCAGCTGGTGTCGTTGTACGAGCATCTGACGGTGGTTCAAGGCGCCGTCTGGGGGATCAACAGCTTCGACCAGTTCGGGGTGGAGCTCGGCAAGACGCTCGCCGACGGCATCGTCAGCGAACTGCGCGGCGTCCCGGGCGCCCCCACGCCGCCGCACGACCCTGCGACCGCCAGCCTGATCGCTCACTATCGCCGGCTGCGGGACACCTAGCAGCGCTCACGTCGCGATGACTGGATTCCTGACGGTTGGGGCAGGCGTGGCCGGTGGTTGAATATTGGGGGATTCTCGGGCTGCTGGCGACAGTGTTCATTCTGGTGTACTCATTCCGGCAGAGCCGTGTGAGCGACCTGCGCGGCGGCGTCGACGAGTTGATGCTGCGGTTGCATCACGAGTTCAACGTGATGCACCTGACCGCCTCGACGGCCTCTCAGGCTTCCGGCCCGGAGCAGCGTATGAGCGCGGCGGGGTGCATGGCAGCGTTGCGTGTGATCGACAGCAAGTCAGGCAAACCGTTCAATGGCGCCTACCTGGTGTTGCGCCGCGATCTGGAGAGTCGCACCGTCGCCGCCTCAGCAGCAGCCGATCCCGTTCGGAGAAACCGGAACTCATCGTGTGTAGCGATGCGGTGAGGTGTGGCCTGCAATGAGGATGCAACGCCGACCGGAGATCAGGACGCTAAGCGGCCCCATCACGCTGCCTGTGACTGTCGATGAAGGCGTCCAGATCTAACTCTCCAGCAGGGCGAGGCTCCGCTATCAGACGACAGCCCAACTTGCGGAAGAGCCGCAGCAGCACCAGAAAGCCGGGATTCATGGCCCCGCATTCGATTCTCGACACCTGCGGACGCGACACGCCCGCCGCCTCTGCCAGCTCCGCCTGGGTCATCCCCAGCCGGCGGCGGCGTTCTCGCACAGCGTTGCCTAAAGTGCCGAGACTGTCGATCCTGAAAACAATCGGCTGTGCCTGATCCGCTACTTCACGCCCCATTTGCATATAGTAGCCGATCCGCTACACGGCGCTCTTGTTGCGGGAACGCCGAACACGGTTCCGGGGTGCTGTGACCAGCGGGCGACGGGAGGCCCACCCCCTACACGCTGCTACCAACCTCTATGACCACTACACCTAGTCGCCCGATCCGAAAGCCCCGGTGCGGCGTGCGGCGCCGTCGGATCGCAAGCCGCCGGAGTTCTTTGCGAAGGCGAGGGCCGCTCGAGGCCGCGGCCTTGCCTCGGCGCGCGACACTGCCGGTTGTGCTGCCGGCGCGGTCTCTACGGCCAGAGCCGGTCCGACCGGAGAGCTTCGTGCAGTCTGTCGATGGGCCAAACCTCGATGCCGTCTTCGGTGCTGAAAGCGCGCAGGCCCCGGTAGACGAGGATGCGTCGGCTCAGACCGCTCAGACCAGCCACTGCGCGCAGTCCTTTGAGCATTGAGTTGTTGTAGCGTTCGGCCGCCTTGACCTCTACGGCCAGATGCTCGCCGTCTCGGGTGAGCATGAAATCGACCTCGGCGGAGGACTCAGCGGCGGCCCAGTAGCCGACGTCGTCGTAGATGCGCTGATGCTCGTTGTGGGCTCGTAGCTGCTCCAGCACCCAGCCTTCCAGCAGTGCGCCGCGCTCCTCGCCGGCGACCGGCCCGAGTTGGCGCTTGACCGCTCGGACCAGGCCGGGGTCGGCCCAATAAAGTTTGGGTCGGCGACGTTCCCGAGTCCGCAGCTTGGCTTCGAAGGCGGGCAGCTGCACCGCCAGCAGGGTGTCGTCGAGGATCTCGAAGTAGCCGTTCACGGTGCTGCGGGCGACGCCGGCGTCGCGGGCCACCGAAGCGGTGTTCACGTTCTGGCCGTGCATCACCGCGGCCACCGGCAGGAACCGCATGAACCCCGACAGGTTCCGCACGGCGGCTTCTGCTCTGATCTCCTCGCGCAGATACAGCTGGGTGTAGCTCTGGAGGGCCTCCCGACGGTCGGGCGCAGCCCAGATCAGTGGGATCGTGCCGTATCGGAGGGCTTCGTCGAGGCTGAAGTCATCACCGAGCTCGGCCGCCGTCAGCGGGTGCATAGCTTTGCGCAGGGCACGACCGGCGAGCAGGTTGGTGCCCGAGGTCTTGAGCTTGCGGGCGCTGGATCCCAGAAGGGCGAAGCGCGTTCCCCGCTCCTCGATCAATCGGTGGACTTCGTTGAGCAGGCTGGGGATGCGTTGGATCTCGTCCACCACCACCCACTGGCCCGAGCCGACCCCTGACAGCAGCTGCCTAAAAAGCGACGGTTCGGCCAGCAGGTCGATGAAGAGAGCCTCGTCGAGCAGGTCCAGCCGCAGCGCGTCGGGAAGGGCTTGCCTTACCCAGGTGCTTTTGCCGACGCCCCTCATGCCCAGAAGAAAGAAGCTCTGCGGCGGCACTCGAGCTTGTCTTTTGTAGAGCACGTCGTCGATAATAGCCGAAAAGTGACGACGACAAGATCATTTTGCGGCATTTTTGATGTCAGGGGGCGACAGATCGATCCTGAGCTGCTGCAACGCTTCGTCAGAGAGGTTGTCCCCGAGATACTCGACCAGCTCTTCTTGGCGGGGCTGGCCGAAGGCGAGGCGATAGGCGGCGAGGGTCTTGCGCAGCCTCGGCAAGGCTGCGGCCTCCCGGCTGAAAGGCATGACCGGCACCAAGCGCTCGATCTTGGCCGGCCCTTCGAACACCCAGTAGGGCGTCATCTCGTCGTCTTCTGCGGCTCTCTCCGATGTCGCTGTGTCGAAGAGCCGGCCCCAGGGGTCGGCGCCGCCGATCGAACCGTCTGCGAGCAAGTCCGGCGCCAGCTTCGTGGCGATGTTGCGTCTGACGGCGTGGCCCTTGTAGCGGTGGACGCGCCCCTCGCGCTGCTCCAAGTCCACCGGGTTGTAAGGCAGGTTCCAGTGGACGACGGCGTGGCACCAGAGATGAAAGTCCAAGCCTTCCTGTCCGATCGAAGTGGACGCCAGAACGAAAGGCCAGAACGGCGAATTGAACGCAGCCGCGACCGACCCGATCCGGTTCACGCCGCCGCCGTCGAGAGACTGATCGGCGAAGGCGACCGCGAATCGGGTGCGCATCGTGTGGCGGTCGAATACGGGCGGCGCTTCGCGCTGCTGCTCACGGGCTGCGATATCCACCCGGTATGAGGAGGTGCGCAGGCTCAGAGCTTCCGCGATCTTCCCTCCGATGCTGTCGGCTGCCGAGGCGCGCTGCTCGTCGTTGGCGACATTGAGATGGCCGAGCCAGTCGCGCAGCACATGGCCGTGCTCGTCAAGCACGGCTTGCAGGTTGCCGTCCACACAGTGCCGCACGACTTCTCGCCAATAGGGTGCCGGCGCCTCAGCCGCTCGGGATTTGCCTGCGGGGCTGTTCTCGATCACCGCGGTGACCTCCGGGGCGTTGAAATAATGCCGGAAGGCGCCGCCCAGCAGAGTCGCGTTCGCCAGCGCGCCGCAATGGGATTCAGCGAGCCGGGTCACCGAGCAGATCATCCGCAAAGCGCACTGCGCCGGGCCTCCCACCGCCAGGTCGGTCAGCGCATCGACCAGGTCGTCGGGAGGTCGGCCCAGCACTCCGGCGCCTGTCGCGACCATGCGCCGAGCCTCGTCAAGATGGGCCTGCAGCCCCTGACTGCCGCCGCTGCCTTCGCCGCGGTTGCCTTGGAAGAGCGGGGCATTGTCAGCGCCGAGCAGGAACTCCACCGCTGACGGGCGCCGCTGCTGGTCGAGGAGCAGGGGCGCGGCCCAGTACCAACTCTGATCGACTGCATCTGAGGCGTGAGCCTTTCGCATGAGCGGTTCGACGGCTTCTGAGACACGAGAACGGACTCGGTCGCGCAGCTGCTGGATGCTGCGCTGCGTTCCGGGACGCTCAGCGGTCTCGGCCCGGACGCGAGTCTTGTCGTCGGCCTGTTCGTCGCTTCGTTGCAGTGGTACGCCCGCCTCGTCCCGCGGTCTGGGATCGCCCATTTCAGCCAGGCTCGGACTCGGCCAAGTCAGCAGGAATGCGGTCATGGCCGCGGCCCGCCGTGCGCCGGCTGCTTCTCCCGGTGCGGGTCGCTCGGCTCGTTCGACGGTGCGGAAGGCGAGCCGCTGTCCGCCGCGCCGTCCGTAGTCGGCGCTGTAGCGGTGATCGCGGGCCGCGAAGGCGTGACGCTCGGCTGCGAAGCTGACCAACGAGGAGACAGTCTTGGGCACCACCGCCCAGCCCGAGAAGATCAGACGCTTCGTGAAGTCGGACGCCTCAGACGACTCGTAGACAGATCCCGTGTCGTAGTAGCGCATCGACGGAGGGATCCACAGCAGATCGAACGCTCGATGCTGCTCCAAGTCTTCGAGCAGCCAGCGAAGCCGACCGTTCTCAGGATCGAGTTCGTTGTATGCGTCGATGTCGTCCCAGCTCAAAAGCCCCGGCCCCGGCTCGAGCATCCCGCCGACGTCGGGGCCGGCGTCTGAGAGGTCGACGTCTTGCGTGATCAGCTTCTTGAACTGATAGCTCTCCATGAAATTGACGAGGTACGGCGCCGACTTCCAGTACTCCGTCGGCTGATGATGCCCGGTGGCCTCAGCGAGGCCGTCAAAACGCAGATAGGCGCGCAGATCGCCATGCTGCACTGTCACCGGTTGGCTCGACTCGCGCAGCATCCCGCTGCGATCCGGCGTGGCAGCGAGCCTTTCCGTGCGCGCCATCACATTGCGCAACTCTTCGGAGATGTCGCGGCAGAGCTCTTCGGCGCCGCTGAGTGAGTCTGGGTGGCACAGATATCGGCGGAGATCCCGGAAACGGTGACCCAGCCGCTCGACCCGCTCGCGGTCGCCGTCGAACAGGAACGCGCAGGTGTCCAGGAAGTCCTTGTAATGGTCGCCCTCGGCATCGTCCGCCGTCGTGTACATGCGGTATGGGGTGGCCGACAGCAGCAGCGTCCGCGTGAGGCGTTCAGTTTCGGGATCGCGGTAGTTGAAGAGCTTCTGAGCCATCTCGACGGCCAAGTCGCCGGGCGTCGTCTGGAGCAGGTCTTTGAAGCGCTGAAACTCGTCGAGCACCACCAGATCCGGCCGCAACGAATCCAGCCCGACCAGCGCCATTATGCGGCGCACCTCTCCGATCAGCTCCGCCATGCCCTGAAAGGTCTTCCAGGGAATCCTCAGCTTGTAGGCGAGTCCGGCCACGATCTCGTCGAACAAGGCGCGCAAGGGCTGCTCGCCTCTCGCTTCTCGTCGGCGATCGGCTTCGGCTAGCCGCCTGCCGAACTCCTCGCGCGAGGCAGCGATCTGCTTCCTATACCACCGCTCCCATCCCTGAAGCCGCTTGCGCGGGTCGCCTGCTGAGATGCCGTGCCAGAAGATCCGCTGAGCGGGGCGGCGATCCATGACTGCTGCGCCCCAGTGGGCTCGCAGGAATGTGTAAGCCAGAGCGCGCTCGGTGAAAGCGCCCGTGCGGCGGCCGAAGTTCAGAGAAGTTCCAGGCGTGATCGCGATCACATTGATGCCGGCGCGCGACTCGTCGCCCTCGTTGAGCACTTTGAGCGGGAGCATGGTGAGCCGGTCGGCGCTGAAATTAGTGAGAGGCGTGATGCCGGACGGCACCAGCTTGCGGATGTTCTGACTGGCGATGGCCGCGTTGGAGCAGATGTAGACGATGTCGTGGCGCTTGTCGCCGCTGCGCCCGAGGTGTTCGATGACTTGGGCGATAACGCCTTTGGCGACATGGGTCTTGCCGAGGCCCACCTCGTCGGCCACGAGGAACCTGACCGCGGGATCCTTTTCGGCGAACATGCGCTCGAAGGCCCAGCGGGCAGTGCGCCGCTGGAAGTCTTTGAGATCGGCTAGCACCGCCTCGACGTCGATTCGCTGGTCGGTCAACTGCTTGATTCTCCTGGGTTTCCGGCGGTCGCCACATCGTGGATCATTCCCCAGAGCTCCGCGAAGCCCGGCGGCAGAACGTCCTCATCGGCGAGATCCGAAACGAGCGGGTGGATGCCTGCGAGCTTGGCGGGATCACGCCGCATCGCCGACAGCAGATTCTCCAGCACGGGCCGACTCAGGCCGGCGTCGTCTGCGCCGCCCGCGGCACCCGGCCTGTCGCTGATCCGCTCGACAATGTCGCGCAGGCTCGACTCGGCGGAGTCTTCGTCGAGCAGGGCGACGAGATAACGCAAGAAACGCTCAGCGTTGCCGATGAGCATCCGCAGCAGCAGCCGGTCACGCTCCTCGGGCAGGCCTTCGAGCGCGACCGGCACCACGAACCGGCTCAAGTTGCCGGCAGTGTCGTCGTCGGCTTTCTCGGCGGTGTCGCCCGCGAGTTCGAAGGCGAGAAAGCCGCTGATGTTCTCCAGGCTGGTCTCGAATCTCGCTTCGAGAGGCTCGCCCGGGTGAACCTGCTGTCTGTTCCCGGCGCTCGCGAGCGGCCAGCAGCGGATCGACACGCCGTCGCGCCCGGGCACAGGCTCGGTCGTGCTGTAGGTGACGGACCATCTGCCGCGGCTCGCGTCCGGTCGATCACTGGCCGCCGCCGCGCCATCACGTTCTGAGTCTGTTGCGATTCGCCCGCTGAAATTGAGCATGGCGATCTTGCGGCGCAGACCGTCGAGCGAGGCGCCTCCGTCTCTTCCGGGCCCGGGGGGCTCACCTGCGACGTAGGGGATGAAGAGGTCGCGCAGGCTCGGCTCCTCGCTGCGACGGTTTGTTTCGCTGGCGGGGGCGAGCGAGTCCTCGTCGGTGTTTTCTCCTGCGCCTTCGCAGAGCCGGTCGATTCCGAGGACCGCCTTGGATCCGATCAGTTCCAAGAGGATCTCCACGTTGCTCGCGAAAGCGGGCCCGGTGGCGTTGGCCGATCCGAGGAACAGCCGCGCTCGGTCGGCGTCCTCGAAAGCGAACACTTTGGCGTGCAGGCCCACAAGCGGACGGCCGGGGTCGAGAGGCGACAGCCGATCCTCTTGATCCTCGACTTCACGGACGCCGCGGTCGTCGAAGGTGTAGGCCTTGGTGACTCCGGAGAGCGAATCGCTCTTGAGAGAGTCGAGCGACTCCTGCCGGCTGACCAGCTCATCGATACGGCCAGGCTGGACCTGGCTGAAGAAGGCGTCGCTTACGAACGGCGAGATGATCAGCGAACGCTGCGCCTCAGTCGGCAGCGGCGGCGGTGCAGGTCGTCTTGCGTCAGAGAGTCCCAAGACATGCGCATGCAGCTCGTCCACGCCTTCGGGCAGCGCGAACACCGCCGTGCGCAGAGCCTCCGAAAGTGATCCCACCCGTTGCCGACGGTCGAGCGAGACTTCGCTGACGGCGGTTTCCAGCAAACCCTCGAAGAGGCTGCCGACAGGCTCGAGGCTCGCCCCGGCCGTGCCTGCCGATTCGTCGAGCCGCACGAGCGTGTCCCAGCTCTCGTCGAAGCCCAGATTCCGGCTGGAGACCAGCACTCGCAGCCTGTGTGCGCCGGCTCGGCCTTCGGCGGTTCGCCCGGACTGCGGGGCCGGCTCGTAGCGGATCACCCAGACCTTCGGATGGACGATGCCGTGTCGGGGCGCGGTGACAGCCACGACAGAGCGCTCCAGGAAGGCGAAGATCTTCTGCGAAGCGGGCAGAGCGATCTCGCCGGCCTGGCTGAACACGGTTAGCTTGCCGGCGTGGGATCGCAGCGCGTGAATCAGTTCGACAGGCTCGAGCCGTTCGCGTCCGCGGCTCGGATTGCCGCCGGCCGATCCGAGCGTGGCGTCGCCTTCGCTTTCAGGCTTGTCCAGAGGGTCTTCGCGGTCTGGGCTTCCGAGCGCCGCGCCCGTGAACGACAATGCCGCCGGGACGGCCAGCAGAGCCCTGAGGTTCAGGGTGAACGTCACGGCCATAGCCGATTCCAGCCGGAACCCCGCAGGCGGTCGCATGGCGTCGATCAGGGTGAGCCGGTTGGCGGGTTGCAGCATCAGCTGCCCTGCTTTGCGGCCGCGAGGTCCGCTAGGTAGCGCTTGGTGACAGACCACCGATAGTCGAGTTGCCCGCCGAGCGGCGGAATGCCTGAGCTTTCGAGAGCGGACTGATGGGTCAGCCGGGCCCGTCTCGACTTGAGGCGCAACTCCCGTGCGCGGATCAGCTGGTGAATCTCGGCCTTCTCGGCGAAACCGGACGGGTCTTCGACGGAGAGTCGTGCCATCTCACCCCAGAAATCCAGCGCGCTCGACGATGCTCCGCGGCCGGCCATCAGCGCTTTGAAACTGTTCGAGTCGTCCACCCATGAGCGCAACACATCGCCGCGGTCGGCGATCATTTGACTCCACTGCTCGAGCCGTTCTTGGGTGTCCGCCTCGATCTTCTCCGTGTCCCAGCCGAGTCCGCTGCCCGCTTGCCGCGCGGCCAGCAGCCTGTAGACGAGTCGCGGCCCTTGCGAGATCTCCGAGAAACAGCGAGCATGATGCAGCACTCCCGCGAGCGGCCTCTTGTCCGACTGCTCCTCGGCCGCCACGGGCTCGACAATGTCCCACGGATAATCAACCCCGTCGGCCGCTTCGGGTGTCGCCGCCAGAGCTGCCAGCAAGGAGTGCGGCTGGCTCTGCTGGATGCGTTCCACCAGGAATTCCGCTTCTCTCGGCGTGAGCGCGAAGCTGATGTCCGCTTTGAGGAAGTCGTCCGGCGACGGCGGCAGGTCCGCCCACAGCGACACAGCTGCTGTAGTGGCGTTGCCGTCGTCGTCGCGTTCCACTCGCCGCTTGGCAGCGCCGGCTGCTGCGTGCTGTGCGAGTCCCACGGGGTTCCGGACGTCTCTTCGGATGCCCCAGGCGATCAGACCTCCCCAGTAGATGTCGCTCGGCATCCGTTTGAGTTTGCTTCCGGCTCGGTAACCGATCACGCCTTGGTTCCGCCCGAGAGGACGCAGACAATCGATGAGGCGGGCTTCGTCTTCGCGCTTTTTCCTGGCGAAATCGGGCGGCGGAACGCGCTCGTCTTCTAACCGTTTGACGATCCAAGGCACGAAGAGGAAGTAGCGCAACCTGGTATGCACGGTCGAGGTGCCCGGGTTGAGCATGTCGGCGAAGCCGGTCCAGATTGAGCCCAGGCCCAGCAGGTCGAGCGTGCTCGACTCTTCGAGAGCGCGCAGCAGTTCCGCCACCCGCTCGCTGGCGGCGGCGTCGAAATCGAGCCAGCCGAGCGACGACGCCGGCGCGTAATCGTCCATTCGTCACATTCAAGCACTGACAAGCCGCCGATGCCGCGGCGCGGAGTCAGCGCGCGAAGAACAGCTGGAACTCCATGATGCCGTGATCCTCGACTGACACGACTATCGGAGCGGTGGGGGCGGTGACGCCGTAGTCGCTGAAGACGACCTCGCTTCTTCCCACAGCGAGCAGCCGGTCGCCCAGCAGCTGCGCTTCGAGGCTGAACGAGACGCGGTTGGTGACGCCCTTGATGGTCAAGTCGCCCTCGGCGACCCCGCTGAAAGCTTCGCCGTCGGCCAGACCCGGAGGCAAACCCAGAGGCGCAGCCAGAACGAATGTGGCCGTGGGAAAATCACTGGTGTTGAGAGCTTCGTAGATCCTGCCGTCGCGGAAGCTGTTGTCGGTGCGCAAAGTGGACATCATCACCGTGACCTCCGCGGCGAGCAGTTCGGTGTCGCTCAACTCGACAGTGCCGGACACGTCGGCGGTGCGTCCCGCTGCGGTGAAGTCGCCGATGGTGCTGAGGACCTCGTCCACCCGGAAACCGGCGAAGCTGACCGTCGGCTGATCCTGCAAGTCGCCGGGGTCGTCTGATGCTTGCAGCTGCCATGTCCCGGCCAGCCCGCCGTCGCTTGAGGCGCTTGATGCCGCCTGGTCGGTGGCGCCGGATTCCGCGCCGCCCGTCGGGCCTGATTGAGCCGCGGCAGTCCCGTCGCCGCCTGCTTGAGGCGGCGCGGTCGTCGCGCCGGCGAGTCGCTCGACCGTGGCGCTCAGATCGACCGCGTCGGGTGCGTCGTCACGGGTCAGCACATACCACGCCACAACCGCGGCGCCCACCACGACAGCGGCGACGACACCTGCGACGAGGAGTTTCAGCAGTCGTCTCATCTGTCGGCGGCCATCTCGCGGGCGGTCTCCGCGGCGGCTTCCACGGTGGCTTCGATCTCGCTGTCGTCGTGTGCCAGCGACACGAAGATCGCTTCGTAAGCTCCCGGCGCGAAGGCGATCCCGCGGCGCAGCATCCCGTGGAAGAACTTGCGGTAGAGGCCGTTGTCGGCCGCGGCGGAGGCCGTGTCGAAGTCATGCGGAGCGCTCTCGGTGAAGAAAAGTCCCAGCAAAGTGCCCACACGAGGCACCACGGCAGGGACCCCGGCCGCGGCGAAGGCCTGCGTCAGGCCTTGTTGGAGCGACTCGACAGCGGATTCGAGCCGCCGGTAGGCGTCGTCGTCGAGCAACTCCAGCACGGCGAGCCCCGCCGCGGTGGCCAGAGGATTCCCCGAGAGCGTGCCCGCCTGATACACGCCCCCGAGCGGCGCCAGTGCCGACATGATCTCCGTCGAAGCGCCGAAGGCGCCCACCGGCAGACCCCCGCCTATGACCTTGCCGAAGCACCAGACGTCGGGCTTCACCCCGAACCATTGCGCGGCGCCTCCCCGGCACAGACGGAACCCGGTGATCACCTCATCGAACAGCAGCATGGCGCCGACCTCGTCGCAGGCGTCGCGCAAACCCTGCAAGAAACCCGGCTCGGGGGCTACTAGGCCCATGTTGGCGGCCACCGGTTCCACGCACACCACAGCCACCGACTCATCGAGTCGCGGTATCACGTTGTAAGGCGCGACGACAGTGTCTGCCACAGCTCCGTCGGTCACTCCTTCGCTGCCTGCCAGTCCCTGCTGGGCCACCCCGGAGCCTCCGGCGACCAGCAGAGAGTCGCTGTGGCCGTGATAGCAGCCCGCGAATTTCACGATTTTGTCGCGGCCTGTGACGCCCCGCGCCAGGCGCACCGCCGACATCGCCGCCTCGGTGCCGCTGCTGGTGAGCCGGAGCATCTCCAGACCGTCGATGCGGGCGCGGACCTCTTCGGCGAGCAGCACCTCGCCTCGGGTGGGCGCCCCGTAGCTGGTGCCCCGCTCGGCTGCCTGCTGCACGGCACGCACCACCGCAGGGTGGGCATGGCCGGCGATCTGCGGGCCGTAGCTCTGCACATAGTCGATGTAGCGCCGGCCGTCGGCGTCATAAACGAAGGCGCCCTCGGCCTTGTCCACGAAATAGGGCGTGCCGCCCACCGAGCGGAAAGCGCGCACCGGAGAGTTCACCCCGCCGGGGATGACCTTGACAGCCCGCTCGAACAGAGTCTCGCTGGCGCCGCCGGGGCTCACAGGCGCCGCGCCCGTGCCGGTCGGGGCCGCCTCTTCCGGCTGCGACGCCGAGGACGACGAGAGCGACGTCGGCGCGAGCGGGGCTGTCATTGCATGGCCTCGGCCAGTCGCCGGGCGAAGTACGTGAGCACTAGATCGGCGCCGGCGCGCCGGACAGCCAGCACATGCTCGTGGGCCACCGCGTCCAGGTCGAGCCAGCCCCGCTCGGCCGCGGCGCACACCATCGAGTACTCGCCCGAGACGTGGTAGGCGGCCAAAGGAACGTCGCATAGCGGACGCGCCGCAGCGATCACGTCCAAAAACGACACGGCCGGCTTCACCATCACCATGTCGGCGCCTTCGGCCAAGTCGAGTCGGATCTCCGCCAGCGCCTCGCGTCTGCCGGACACGTCCTGCTGATAGGTGCGCCGGTCGCCGCCGCCGGCGATGGACACATCCACAGCGTCGCGGAAAGGCCCGTAGAGCGCCGTGGCGTATTTGGCCGCGTAAGCCAGGATCGCCGTCTGGGTGAAGCTCGAAGAGTCCAAGGCTTGGCGTATGGCTGCGACTTGGCCGTCCATCATCCCCGACGGGGCCACGATGTCCGCTCCTGCGCCGGCCTGCGCCACGGCGATGCGCGCGTAAACCTCCAAGGTGGCGTCGTTGTCGACGCGGCCGTGGCCGTCGATCACGCCGCAATGGCCGTGATCGGTGTATTCGTCCATGCACAGATCCGCTATCAGCACGATGTCGTCGCCCAAGTCGTCGCGCAGGTCCGCCAACGCCAGCTGCACGATTCCCTCGGGATGCCAGGCTTGCGAACCGATCGAGTCCTTGTGCTGCGGCACCCCGAACAGCACCACCGCACCGATCCCCGAAGCGTGCAGTTCGGCTGCCTCGGCTCGCAAAGACCGGCGTGTGTGCTGAAACTGTCCGGGCATCGAGACGATCGGCTGAGGCTCGTCGATCCCCTCACGCACGAAAAGCGGCGCGATCAGGTCGCTCGGATGCAGCCGATGCTCGGCCAGCAGACGTCGCAGTGCCGGGGTGCGGCGCAGTCGCCGCATGCGCCGCTGCGGAAAAGTCACCTTTCGAGACTATCCAGCGTCACCTACCGGCAGGTCGCGACAGGTTTGCGAACGCTACTGCTGCGGCGCCGCCACGGACGCCGACGAGGAGCGTCTGCGACCGGCAGGCAGTGACAGGATTTCGACAGGTTCGCGGCTAGGGGCGCGACAGCTCGGCCTCGCAGCCGTTCGGCTTTCTCAGTTTCGCTCAGTTTCTCAGTCGTTCTCAGCCGGCTGGAGGGGAAGAATCGTCGGCTGCGGCCGACTCGCGGACATGCGCCGCAAGCGCTGTCACCAGTCCCGCGACGGTGTGCTCGACGGCTTCTACCGTGACTGCTAGGCCCAGCTCCGCAGCGGTGGCTGATGTGGCCGGCCCGATCGAAGCCACAAGCGGCGGCACCGCAGCGAGGCCGGCCTCGGCCACGAGGCGGCTGACGGTCGAGGAAGAAGTGAACGCCACGGCATCGCAGGCGGCCACGGCGCGCCGCTGCTCTGCGGCCAGACTCACCGCCAGGTTCCGATAGGCGGCGACGTCGAGCACCTCCCATCCGAGTGACCGCAGATGATCGGGCAGCAGAGCGCGCGCCACCGCGGCGCGTGCCAGCACCACCAGCCCCCCGCGCCGGCTGTCAGGGGCCGGGAATTCTTCCGCCAGACCTTCGGCGATGGACTCAGCGGGCACCAGATCCACTTTGATCCCCAGCTGCTCGGCCCGCTTGGCGGTGCCCGGCCCTACAGCGGCCACCATGACTCCCGCCGCCAACGGCGCGTGAGCGGCGGCTCGCTCTGCGCCGTTTGGGCTGGTCACGACCAGCCAGTCGCCCCGGTCGAGTCGAGCCATCGCAATCTGCAACGCCGACCCGCCGTCGTCGGGGTCGCAGATTGCGATCACCGGGGCCTGCACGACCCGTCCTCCGAGCGCCTCGAGGCCCTCGACGAGGCTGCGGGCTTGTTCGACAGGGCGGCAGACCACTATCCGCAAACCTGTCAATGGGGCGGCATCCTCGCTGTCGGGTTCATGTCCAGGTCGTCGCGGCCGTTCGCACCCGCACGAACCTGTCAATGCGACGGCATCTTCGCTGTCAGGGCTTTCGGTCATCGGGCTTCAAGCAGCGCCCGGCCGCCGCGGTCGTCAAGCAGGCGTCTCGCTGTCAGGCGCCCCAGTGCCGCGGGATCGGGGCCTCGCTGCGTTTCGCGTAGCAGCGTGCTCCCGTCAAGTGATGTCAAAATGGCGCTCAGCTCCAAGTGCTGGCCGCTGACGCAGGCGTGAGCACCGGCCGGCACGGTGCAGTCGCCGCCCAACTCCGCCAAGAAGGCTCGTTCCGCGTCGACAGCGCGCCTGCTGGGTTCGTGCTGCACAGCTCGCAGCGCCTCGGCCAGCCGATGGTCATCAGCCCGGCACTCCACCGCGATGGCGCCCTGCCCGACCTGAGGCACGAATTCGTCTTCGGCGAGCACATGAAGGTCGTAGCGGTCGATGCTCAAGCGTTGCAACGCCACGGCAGCCACAACAATGGCGTCGAAGTCTCCGGCTTTGTCCAACCGGGTGGCGATGTTGCCGCGCAACTCCGCGAAACACAGATCCGGACGCATCCAGGCCAGCTGCGCTCGGCGCCGCACTGATCCGGTGCCCACCGTGGCGCCGTGGCGCAGATCAGCGAGACGGCAACCCACCAGCGCGTCCCGAGGGTCGCCGCGTTCGGGCACAGCAGCCATGATCAGACCCTCGGGAGTGACCGCGGGCAGGTCTTTGGCCGAATGCACCGCCAGATCGGCTCTGCCGCTGAGAACGGCGTCCTGCACTTCTTTGACGAAGACGCCTTTGCCGCCCATTTCGTGGATCGGCGTGCTGCTGCGGCGGTCCCCGCTGGTTGACACGATCAGAGGCTCGATCCGCAAACCGACCGCATCGGCTGCCAGTCCGGTCACGATGCCGGTCTGTCGAAGCGCCAGCGGGCTGCCGCGAGTAGCGGCCTTGAGCGTCGGCGGACTCATCTCTGCGGTCGGGTCGAAGCACCGGACGCAGGCCGTGCCCCGCACGCTTTCAGAGCCGGAGCGTCCAGCCGGGCGCCTGTCACGCCGCCAGCAGTGTCGCTCTCGTCGCTGATGGCTGTCGCCGACTCCAGAGGCGACGGCCCCGACGCGACGCGGCGAACTCTCATCTGCTGCGCGCCGAGCGCTCTACAGATCGAAAAGGTCGCGCAGCGCCTCGGCCAGACGGTCGCCGCGAGCGTGTCCTGCGGCGTCTTTCAGTCGGACCGTCGGCTCGTGGAGCAGCTTGTTGACGACCCCGCGCACAAGCGACTCGACCGCTTCGCGCTGCTGCGGAGAGAGATCGCCCAACCGCGCCTCGTGACGTGACAGTTCTGTGCTGCCGACTCTCTCGGCGCGTGATCGCAGCGCCGCTATCAGGGGAGCGATCTCACGAGCCGAAGCTTCAAGCTGATATCGCTGCATCGCCTCTTCGATGATCTCTCGAGCCGAGTCGATCGACCGGTCCCGCCCGGCACGCTGCCCAGCCACGAAGCCGCTCAGGTCGTCCATGTTGAGCAGGGTCACCCCTGCGAGGTCGCCCACGGAGCTGTCCACATCGCGGGGCACGGCAACATCGATTATCAACAGTTCGGCGCCGTCGCGCCGGGCCATGACTTCGGACACATGACCGTGCTCGAGCACTATCTCAGTGGCGCCGGTGGTGGTGATCACCAAGTCGGCCGACAGCAAAGCCTCGCCGAGGTCGCTCAGCGCCAGCGCCCGGCCTCCGCAGAGCTGCGCGGCGGCCTCGGCTCTCTGAGCAGTGCGACCGATCACGGCGACGTCTGTCGCGGCGCTGTCGGCCAGCGACTTGAGAGTGCTCGAAGCGACCTCCCCTGCGCCCACCACCAGCACCCGCCGTCCGGCCAAACCGTCGAAATGCTCGGCGGCCAAAGCCACCGCGGCGTGTGAGAACGAGGCGACGCCGCGCGAGATGCCGGTGCGGCTGCGAACTTTCTTGCCTGTCTCCACCGCCAGGCGGAACAGCGGCTCCAGAACGGCGCCGACCGTGCCTTCGCTGCGGGCGGTCTGCCAGGAGTTGCGGATCTGGCCCAGGATCTCGTGTTCGCCGGTCACCACCGAATCGAGCCCGGCGGCCACGTTGAACAAGTGCCGCACCGCTTCGCTGTCGTGATAGGCGTAAAGCTCGTCGCTCACCGTTTCGGGCGCCAGCCCCGAATGGCGGGCCAGCAGTTCACGGATCTCGCCGTAGCCGCCGTGGAAGCGTTCGGCGTAGGCGTAGACCTCGACGCGGTTGCACGTCGACACGAGCACTGCTTCGCTGAGATGGTCCGCCGCTGAAAGCTCGTGCAAGGCTTTGGGCAAGTCCTCGGGCGCGACCGTCATCCGCTCGAGCAGGTCGAGCGGCGTGGAACGGTGATTGCAGCCCACAACCACAAGTGACATCGGTCCGAATGTTATCGCCCCATCCGCCGAGCAAATAGGTGAGCCGACAACGCCCGTGCGGGGCCGCGGCCGGCGCCGGCGTGGCCCGGCAGCGCAGCGAAATCCAGCGGGAATGACACGGTCGCCAAGCGACGGACCCTTGCCTGTTAGTGCGTTCTCTCAGAGGCCGAGCAAAGCCGAGCAAATTGGTGAGAAAGGTTGGTGCTGTCAGCGAGCCAGCCAGAAGAGTTGCAGGAATCCGGCTGCGACGATGACGGCGAGCAGCAACACGATGGCGATGGTGGTCCCTGGTCTCATTGCTTCGCTCCTTTGGGTTGCTGATCCGGTTGTGTTTGTTCGCGCGGCTGCCCGGCACCGGTTCGCTGTCGCAGCTGAACCGGGATCGGCTGAGTGGAATTGTCGCGGTCTGCGGGCGTGAGCCGCACTTCGTCGCCCTCATGCAGCCCCAGTTCGGCGGCCGCGGATCGCTGCGGCAGCGTCAGCGACACCAGTCCGCTCGAGTCGATGACCAGGCCGACCCGGCCCGGCGCCACGTCGGCGTAGGCCTGTGCGGGTTGCACCGTGTGCGATTCGTCGCCGAGCAGCACTCGCAGTGCGGGATCACCGCCGCCGGCCGCGATCTCGTCGACTTCGCTCATCGCGACATTGAGCTGGCAGTTCCCGAAATGGTCCACCCACAGCACCTCCGCCACCAGATCTGCGCCCTCGCGCTGGCTCACCGGCAGCATCCCGGGAGTCAGAGCGGCGGGATCGATCGGCGCGCCGAGCGCTTCCAGCGGCACCCCGCAGCAGAGATGAGCCGCGGCCGGGGCGAACACGTCGCGCCCGTCGAAGGTGGCGCCCAGGTCTGCCTGCGGCATGAGGCGATATTGCTCGGAGGTCAGTTCCACCGCCCGCCCGGCGCCTCCCACCAGCGCCACCGCAGGCGCCAGCAGTCCGTTGTCGGGCCCGACCAGCACCGAAGCGCCTCCGCCGACTTCGACGGCCACGGCCCGACGCGTGGTGCCCACCCCGGGATCGACCACTGCGAGCACCACGCCCGGCAGCAGATATTGGGCGGCTCGCGCCAAGGCCAGACCCCCGGCTCGGACGTCGTGGCGGGCGATGCCGTGGGTCACGTCCACCACCCGCACGTCGGGAGCGATGGCGGCGATCACAGAGTGGACCACGCCCACGAACTCGTCGTCATGGCCGTAGTCGGACAAAAAAGAGACAGTGCCGTAGCCGGTTGCGCCGTTCGCCCGCCGAACGCTTGCCTGCTGGCTGGCTGTCTGCCCGTCGGCTGTCTGCGAGTCGGCTGAGGGGTCCGTCACTGGCCCAGCTCGCGGCTGCGGCGGCTGGCGGTGTCGACCACCCGCTCAATCAGGCTCATGAAGTCGGCCTCGTCGAGCACGGCCAGCCCGGCCGCGGTGGTGCCGCCGGGAGTGGTCACGTTGTCGCGCAGCCGGGCGGGATCGTCTCCGGTCGAGGCCAGCAGCGTGGCCGCCCCCAGCAGGGTCTGGCGCACCAGCGAGTCGCTCACCCCCGGCTCGAGGCCCTGGCTGACCCCGGCGTCGCGCAGTGCCTCCGCCAACCGGAAGACATAGGCGGGCCCGCTGCCGGACAAGCCCGTCACCGCGTCGAGGTCGGCCTCGTCGACCACTGCCACCGTTCCGACCGCTTCCAGGATGCTGCGAGCCCAGTGCAAGTCCTCGGGCCCGGCCGCGCTGCCGGCGGCGATGGCTGAAGCCCCCAGACCGACCAGTGCGGGAGTGTTGGGCATGGCTCGCACCACCGGCGTCCCGGATGCCAGGCCCGCCTCGATCGTGCCGCAGCGGACTCCCGCCGCGATCGAGAGCACGCGCGGCGCTCCAGCCTCGGCCAGGGTCGGCACCACGTCTGCCACCACATGCGGCTTCACTGCGATCACTGCGTCGCTGCCCG
Organism: Acidimicrobiaceae bacterium; assembly: GCA_026708645.1. Taxonomy (GTDB): domain Bacteria; phylum Actinomycetota; class Acidimicrobiia; order Acidimicrobiales; family Aldehydirespiratoraceae; genus Aldehydirespirator. The sequence continues at coordinate 67,693 of JAPOUM010000021.1, forward strand.
CAACCGGCTCATGCGAGACCGACACGCCGGCGACGGCGCCGCCGACGGCCTGCTGCTGTGCCGAGTCGGGCTCCACCACATGCAGCTCGCAGGCTTCGGCCCAGCCGGAGGACACGAGTCCGCCCAGCAAGGCCACGCCCATCTTGCCTCCGCCGATCACCTGCAGCCTTGCCATGGTGTTCATGCTAAGAGGCCGACAGCAGAGCCGACAGTGCTCATGCGGTTCGAAGCCGCGCCTGGGCGGCAGCGCGCGACGTGGAACGACCACCCGGACCGGACGCACGGTGAGCCGGTCCGAGCAGCCTGCGCCTTAGCAGCGCGCGACCGGTCAGGCAAGGCAGTGCTTGGCGCCGCGCAACACAGCTGGCCTGCGCCATAGCAGCGGCGACAGCGGCAGCGCCCCGACGGCTCGGCGACGAAATCCCGCCGACCGTCGCTCGCCGCTAAGCGCTGACACGGCCGTGGCGCGCGGTGATCTGCAGGTCGCGTCGCACCACGCCGGCCACAGCGGCGATCACGATCACGCCGCCTATCACTTGCGCGGCCCTGATGGGCTCGTCCAAGAAGATCGCGGCCAGCACCATGGTCAGCGGGGGCGCGCCCAGCAGAGCCATGGAAGAGACGGTTATGCGCACATGCTTGTGGGCCCAGGTCATCAACAGATGCCCCGAACCCGGAACCGCCACGAGCGAAGCCACCCAAAGCCAGGCTTCGGCGTCGGGAAAGCTCAGACCGCCGCCGGTCAGCAGCGCCGGCGGGGTGGTCACGACCAGGGCGACGCCCCAGGCGACCGCTTGGAACTCGAAAGCGCCGATTCGGCGGCGGGCTTCCTTGGCGAATGCCATCTGCCCCGCGAAGAACAGCATCGCCACCACGGCGAGAGCATCGCCGCGGCGGCTCCAAGTGGGAACTGAAGCCGAACCGAAAAGCACCAGGGCCGTGCCCGCGAGGGCCGCCGCCACCAAAGCCAGCAGCTTCAGCGACACCGGCTCGCCGAAACGGCGCATAGCCGGCCAAATCAACACCACCGGCACCAGCGACACGATCATCGCCACATTGGTGACCGTGGTGGACTTGATGGCCTCGTAGAAGGCCACATACCAGAGCCCGAGCATCACCGCGGAGGGCAGGCAGGCCCGAAGTTGCGGCCATGAGACTCTGCGCTTGCGCGACGCCATCACCGCCGAATAGATCAGCGTGCTCAGCACCAGCCGCCAAAAGGCGAGCTGGGCCGCTTCCAGATCCGCCGGACGAGCCAGAACGTTGCCGCCGGCCCAGCACGCCACGGCCGTGCCCACCGCCAGCAGGCCCGCGGTGTGCCAGTCGCCGCCGCCACGCAGTTCCGAGCCGCTCGTCATAGCGACTGTGGCGCCTGCATGAACACAGTCGGCTCTCCTGTTCGCTCGGTCTCGCAGGCATAGGCGCTTGGCTCAGTCGCGACGATACCGGCGACAGGCGCGCTCGGCGGTTTCGGCGCCAATTGGGCACTCATCCGGCGCCTGTTCTAAACTGCCGTCACAAAGAGTTCGAGAGGTCGGACCGTCCGACCTCTGAAAGCCCATCGATCCATGAGCAAGAGAGGGAATCGATGACCGACGCTCCGCTCGAAGCACCCCTGTCAGCGGACAGCGCGCTCCAGGCGTCCTGGCAGCAGACGTCCTGGCCTGCTTTGGCTGCCGAATGCCAGGCAGCGCGTGAGCGGGTGGCGCTGTTCGATCAGTCCGCATACGCCAAATTCATCGTGGAAGGCCCCGACTCGCTGGCCGTTCTCGACGAGTTGAGCACGGCCCGCATCGACGTGCCAATGGGCAAGGTCGTCTACACGCCGTGGTGCAATGACCTCGGAGGCATCGAGGCCGCTCTGACCGTGACCCGCCCCGGCTTGGACCAGTTCTTGGTGGTAGACATGCCGGAATCGCACGACCAGGATCTGGATTGCCTCAAGAAGGCCGGCAGCGACAGCGATGTGATTCTTTCTGAAATCACCGAGCACTGGGCCTGTCTGGAGTTGACGGGGCCCAAGTCCCGCTCCGTGCTGGCTGCGCTCACCGGTGCCTCCCTGTCGAATATCAGTTTTCCGTTCAACACTTCGCAGCGCATAGAAGTAGCCGGTTTTGATGTGCTGGCGTTGCGCACCAGCTCTGTGGGCGAACTCGGCTGGCAGCTGTATCTGCCCAACGAGCACGCCGAAGAGCTTCATGAGGCGATTGTGGCCGCCGGAGAACCGCACGGCCTGGCTCTGGCCGGTGAGCAGGCCTTGGAAGTGTTGCGACTGGAGTGCGGCTACGCCCGATGGGGGGTTGACATCACCGCCGACGACACGCCGATAGACGCAGGCCTCGAGTTCACGGTCGGCTGGGACAAGCCCAACCCGTGGCACGGTCGGGCCGCGCTGGAGCATCAGGCGGCCAAGCCTCGCCAAAAAGCTTTAGTGCAGATTCGCCTGGATCACCCCAAACTGCTGTGCCGGCGCGGCGATCAGATCTTGTCCGACAGCGAGCCGGCGGGCACGATCACGTCTGCGACTTGGAGCTATGTCGAGGACCGCTGCCTGGCGATGGGCTACTTGCATCGTCGCGGCGCTGAAGGCGTGAATCAAGAATGGTTCGACGTCGCCGACTTCGCCGTCACCGTCGGCAGCGAGCAAGACGACGGTGCCGACGGTGAGCAGATTTCAGCGTCCGTGTCGCTGCGCAGCTTCTATGATCCCGGCAATCAGCGGGTTCATCTGGCTGAAAGCCCGTGAAACGAGCCGTCGTGGCGGCTGTTTTCAAGGAGGCACCATGAGAGTTCGCGTCGATCAAGAGGCTTGCCAGGGCCACAACCGCTGCTACATGCTGGCGCCGGAGCTCTTCGACGTCGACGACGAGGGCACGGCCTGTGAGATCGGCGACGGTGAAGTGCCTGCGGGCCTGGAGGAGAAGGCCCGGCTGGCCTATGACAACTGCCCCGAGTACGCGGTCGAGCTGATCGAAGACTGAACCGGCCTCTGGTCGCGGCGCACGGGCCGGGCCTGCGGCTGCGAATGCCCTGCCGGCTTCGCTCGGCCTCCGGGCGGCGCATCCCCCGAACTAGCCCCCAGCGCCGCGCCCGGTTATTGTCCGCGACGGGGACGCTCGGCCGCAGCGAAGCCCAGGCGAGCAGCCCCGACGCCCAGTACTGGAGGGAACCCGCTCGTGTCATCGAAATCCATCAGAAACGTCGTCTTGGTCGGACACAACGGCAACGGCAAGACCACTCTGGCCGAGGCCATGCTCTACCGGGCTGGTGTGCTCAGCCGAATGGGCAGCGTCGCCGACGGCACCGCCCATTGCGATTTCGACCCCGAGGAGAAGTCCCGGAATCAGAGTTTGAGCGTGTCGCTGGCGTCGTTCGACTGGCGTGAGCAGCGATTCAACATCATCGACACCCCCGGCGCCACCGACTTCACAGCCGGAGCGGTCGACGCCATGCAGGCCGCCGACCTCGCCGTGTTCGTGGTGGACGCCGTGTCGGGGGTTCAGGCTCAGGATCAGGTGATGTGGCGCCACGCCAACCGCTTGGGCCTGCCTTCGCTGGTGTTCGTCAACGGCCTCGACCGCGAACGGGCCTCTTTCGACCGGACCCTCGAGGATCTGCAGAACCATTTCGGGTCGGCTGCGGGTCCCGTGGTGCTGCCGCTCGGCGCTGAAGCCGAATTCCGCGGTGTCGCCGATCTGCTGGGCGACGGCGCCATCGACTACAGCAGCGGCCAGTCCGAGGCTGCGTCCATCCCTGAAGAGCTGGCGCCGGCCGCCGCCGAAGGCCATACGCAGCTCGTGGAGGGCGTGGTGGAAGCCGACGACGAGCTGCTGGAGCAGTACTTGGAGGGAGTCGAGCCGACCATGGAGCAGCTTCAGGGGCTGCTGGGCGCGGCGATCACTCAACGCAGCGTTTTCCCGGTTCTTTGCGGATCCGCGGCGAAGCCCATCGGGGTGGATCACCTGCTCGACTTCATAAGCCGCTACGGCCCGGCCCCAGACGCTGCCGGACCGGTGGAGGCTCGGCGTGGCGGCGAGCCCGCGGAGTTGGCGGTGGACGCCTCCGAAGCGCCGGTGGCGGTGGTGTTCAAGACCCGCATCGACGACTTCCTCGGGCAGATCTCGTTCATCAAAGTGATCTCGGGAACGGTCCGCTCCAATGACACGCTCGTCAGCAGCCGCACCGGCGGCAAGGAACGGCTCCACAATCTGATGTCGTTCACGGGCCCCGACCATCAGAGCCTCGACCATGTGGCCGCCGGCGACATCGCCGCGGCCACGAAACTCGGCGATGTGCGCACCGGGGACACGCTGTCGCGCGACGGCGCCGTGTCGGTGCCGGTGCCGCCGCCTCCGCCGCCGGTCTACGGCGTTGCGGTACACGCTTCAGCGCCGGCTCAAGAAGACAAGCTGGCTTCGGCGTTGCGCCGCTTCGCCACGGAGGATCCCAGCCTGGTGGTCAGACAGGACCCCACCACCCGCCAGACGATCCTGTCCGGCGCAGGCGAAGCGCACATTCGGGTGGTGAGGTCGCGCCTCGGGCGCATGGGCATCGATTTCGAGGTCGAGGACATGCGCGTGGCCTACCTGGAGACGCTGGCGCGGCCCGCCGACGTGGAGGCCAAACACAAAAAGCAGAGCGGCGGACACGGGCAGTTCGCTGTGGCCATGGTGCGCTTCGAGCCGTTGCCGCGCGGCGGCGGCTACGAGTTCGACACCGAGGTCACCGGCGGCGCCATTCCCCGCAACCTGATCCCCGCGGTGGGCGCAGGCATCGAAGAGGCCATGTCGGGCGGCGGCAAGCACGGATTCCCGATGGTGGATCTGCGGGCGGTCTGCTACGACGGCAAGCATCACGCGGTCGACTCCTCGGAGATGAGCTTCAAGATCGCCGGGTCTCTGGCTCTCAAGCAGGCGGTGGAGCAGGCCGGTTGCGCGGTGCTCGAACCGATCAGCGAGGTCAGCGTCGAAGTGCCCGACAGCTACCAGGGCGACGTGCTCGGCGATCTCAACTCGCGCCGCGGCCAGGTGTTCGGCACCGAGCCGGGCACGGTTTCGGGCACCAGCGTGATCCGTGCCCACGTGCCGACCTCAGAGATCCTCAGCTATGTGATCGATCTGCGCTCCATGACCGGCGGCACCGGCACTTTCAGCGCCGAGCATCACGACTATCAGCCTCTGCCCCATGCGCTGCTGGCGAAAGTGGTCGCCGCCTCAGACGATTAAGCGCCGCCTCGACGAAACAGCGGCCGCTGGCGCCTGGGAACTGAGAGCCGGACGTTCAGCGCGCTCGGAGGGACTCGAACCCCCAACCTTCTGATCCGTAGTCAGATGCTCTATCCAAATTGAGCTACGAGCGCCGGTCGGACAGCCATCATAGGCCGTCGTCCAGCAGTCAGGACTCGTCGCCCCGCGCCGGTGGAGGCGCGACGGCTTCGCGGGCCGCTCGGAGGGCTTCGGCGTAGCGTTCGAGGCTCTCGATGACACCGTTCAGCGACTGAGGAAACCTGATGTTCGGCTCGGGGTTGATCGGGAACCAGTAGCGGCCGTCCCTCTTGCACGGGTCTATTTGCAATATCGAGCCGATTTCACGGCTTACGCCAGGTTCGTCATCGAATTTTTCCCACCGTCCGACCCATATCGGGGTCGAGCCTCCGGTGTCCTCGAATAGCTCTGTATGAATGCCAAACCACAACTCGTTTCCGTGAAGACGTATGAATCGGCCGAATCCGTAGTGCCTTGGAGCTGCTCGCAGACGTTTGCGGTCGGCCCAGCCCTGGCTGACGCCCTCTGCTGTCGCGTCGTCAACGAGCCGCTGGTATTGGCGCAGCATAGGATCCGGGTCTCCATCGGGGAGGCTGAATCCTCCGTCGGCGTATCGTGCAAGACTGCGAAGCAGGCGAATTTCCGCAGCGGCTTCTGCGTCGTCGCTGTCAGCGGCGCGAGCTGCCATGGCATCCAGCAGACTTCCCCAACTGGCGATCATCAAGTGCTTCTTCGTGTCGCCGATCCGTACGCAGCGTCGCTCCGCCTCCACCTCCGTCATAGCACCGAATTCACCGTTGAGGCGTTGCATCAGTTGAGGCCACAGAGACCGGACTCTGCTGTCAGGCACCAGAAACATCACAGCCGCCGGGGCGTCGGCGGGCAATCGTCTGATGTAGGCGTTGGGTTGCCTGGAAGTGAGTTTGGCCCAGAACTTGACTTCGATGAGCAGTCGTTCCTGGCCGAGTTGGTCGTCCGCCGCGTCGGACTTGATGAAGCCGACTAGATCAGGACGGGTTCCTTCAGCACCGACAACCTGGGATTTGACGGTGGCGATGGGCTCGATGTCGCTCACACCGGACTGAGCCACAACGTTCAAGGCATCCATGCAAGCATCACAATGATTGAAGATATGCAAGAGGGCTTCAGATGCTATGTCCTCGGTTCTGCCCGGGAAGTTCGAGACCAGATGCGCCAGCAATGTATTGCTTTCAGACATGACAAGCCTCCTCCGCACCTGTGAGCAGTCATGATAATAGTCGCGCCTGCGAGAGGCGCCAGAGACGCCGCGAGTCAGAGCGCGACGCCGTCAAGGAGGTTGAAACGACGGCTCGGCTGCCGGCAATGTCACAGGGGCTCTCTAATGTTGTCCCCATGAATAAAGCAGTTGAGAAGACAGCAATCGAGAAGACGGACCGCGCTAAGGCTGGCAGCGCCGAGACTTACGACGCCGAGGCTTACGACGCCGAGGCTGACAAGGCCGTGGCTTCGGGGTCGGGCACGGGATCCAGAGCCGGCAGCGACGGAGGCGCTTCGGCGTGCGAGCAGAGAGTGGGGGACATCGTCGCGCTGATCGCTCGAGCCCCGTGGCGTGAGGCGGTCACATACCGAGACTCGTGGCCTCACGAGTACGTCGTCGTCAAGAAGGACGGCCAAGAGGAGCTGCTGAAGGCGTTCTGCGCCAGAGTCTCAGCAGGCGAAGGAGTGGAATGCCGCTTCTTCAACCAGAAGCGCGAGTATTTGTTCGTGGGTGCGCACAAATACTGGACGATGACGGACTGCGCCGACATCGACCTTGAAGTCGACGACTATGTGCTCAACCGTGCGCTGCTCTACCGAGACCGCCGCGATTTCGTGATAAAGCCAGGCGACGTAGGCACGACAAGGAGGCAAGACTCCCATGCATGACATAGCCCATCGCGATCGCTGGCGGGCCGAGCCGCTCGTCGATCCGCAGCCGATCCCTGCGCCCGACCGCGTCTGGACCGCCGACGAGATGCCCTTCATCCGGCGCGGATTCATCCCTCGGGTCATGGAAGAGAAATGGTTCATCTTCATGGAGCAGGACCGGCTGTTCGCTCATCGAAGCTGGACCGGGCTCGGGGTCTATGAGGCGGAGTTCGCTTCTGTGGACGGCGGGCATGTGATCGAGTCGGCGGTCGTCACCGGAGATCAAAGCAAATACCGGCGCGGCGAGGACGAATACGAGTCGCGCACCTTGGAGACGCTCATCGTCAGCTACCTGCTGCGGGAGGCGCCTTCTCCCGAGAAGACGGCTGATTTCGACTGGCACAAAAACTGGGAGCTAGCGGCGCCCAGACTGCCCAAAGAGTCGTTCCTCCCGAGAGTCATCAAGAAGCAAGACCCCGAGAAGTGAAGCAGCCCGCCGCCGCGGTCGAGCAGGCACATAAATTATGTGCTTTATGAAACGCTTAGTGCATGAGCGCAAAATTATGCATATCGAACAAAACGGCTAGCAGGCGGCTGCCTCTCTGCGGCGCCGGGCGCATGGGTGCTCGGGTGCTCGAAGCATGAACGCCGCCGGGAGGTTGCGGGGGTTCGGCCGGCTGCGGTCCCGGCGGCGCGCAGCGGCCTGGGCGCAAGAGCGGAGACGGTGGGATTCGAACCCACGAACGACTCGCATCGTCGAGAGCCTGCAGTTTCCGGGACTCAGCCAGAAGCAAGCACGTATCTTGCGCCGCGCCGTTCGCCCGTCATCCGGAGTTCGTCTTCATCACGCATTTTGCGAAGCAGGCGTCCGGCTTGCAGCGGGGCGACCTGACACAGTTCTGATGCCTGATGCCTGCTGATTGAGCCGTGCCGCTCCACGAACGTGCGAATCATCTCGCGTTGCTGGATCTCGTCGAACCCTTTGGCGCGCACGTATTGCTCAGGCTCGCCGAGCTGACGGTAGAGCCCCGCCGACATGTGGTAGGTGCGCCCAGTGGTTTCGCCGCGGGATTCCAGCATCCCGCGCTCTACCAACTCGTTCAGGGTGGTTCTCGCCGAAGCTTGGTCCATCTGAAACAGCTCAGCAGCCCGCGCGGCGGTGATTCTGCGTTCGGTGCGAACCTCGTGCAACGTGAACAGATCTGCAAGGGTCATCTCAATTCCCGACCTGCGTGCCTGGGCTACGTAGCCCGCCAACTCGGCGTCGGCCGGGCCTGACCGAATGCGGGCGACCACAGAACCGTCACTGCTGCGGCTGTAGTCAGGTGCGGGCCTGCCGAGAGCCAGCTGCTCCTCGAAGACTCGGTTGATGCCTCGTCCGATGCGGTCGACTAGGCCTGTTCGTTTGAACGCGTCAGCCAGCGCCGGATTTCGAGGCCGGGGAATCGTTGTCAGCAGGTTGTCGATGGTGACGCCACGGGGGAACCCGCCGGGATTCGAGACAGAGAGAACGTCGTCTTCGAGCCGCACCAGCGTCGGCCCGAACTGGGTGTAGTCGCGATGCACGAGCGCATTGGCGACCAGCTCGCGAATAGTGGCGTGCGCCCAGCGTGGCAGAGGGATCCGGAACAGGCCCAACTCGACGTCTTCCTGCGGGTTGCGTGCGTCGATGCGATCAACCAGCCGTTCCATGGCTCGCAACAAGGGAGTCCGGTCGATCTCGTTCGCCCTGATCTCGCTTCCTGCGAGATCTTGAAATCCGATTTCGTATGCAGGCAGGTGCCGAGCGATGGCCTCGGAAGTGCCGAACAGCAGAAGCGAGCCGACGGTCACTTGGTCGTCGTCGTCGACGAGCCTGAGAGCGCGGAGCAACTCGTTGTCTGACAGTGATGCAAGCACGCTGTCACCGCCTTGACGGGCGAGTCCGCGCATTCTTGCCAGTTCGGCTGCATCAAGATCCTGGATACTCAGTTCAGGCACCACTCGCAAGGAGTAGTCAACTGCGCCGCTCGCTCTCGCAAGAACCTCGTGAGGCGACATGGGCAGGCACTGCGGCTCGCCTTTGACATTGATGGCGCGGCGAAGATAGCGCCCCTTTGTGGTGGCATGAACATGGTCGGTAGCGGGCACTTCGATGATCGCCACCAGCGAATCGTCGACTTCGACCATCTGGGGCGTGATCATCACAGTCGGCATGGTGCGGCTCGCGACCGTGGCGGCCAGCCGGTGAGGATCTGCGTAGTCCAGCTTGTTGGGGGGTATGCCGTCGATGCGCCCGTTGTCTGTCACGCCGAGCAGCAGACGCCCTCCAGCACCATTGGCGAGGCAGACCACGGCGGCGGCCAGTTCGTCCTGATCGGTCCCGCCGGACTTGAACTCGACGACCAAGCTCTCGCCGGCCGCGATCAGTGAGAGCACTGAGTCGGCGTCCATTCAGCCAGGATACATAACTTATGTGCTTTATGAAACGCTTAGTGCATGAGCGCAAAATTATGCATATCGAACAAAACGGCTCACAGGCGGCTGCCTCTCTGCAGCGCCGGGTGCGTGGGTGCTCGGAGCATGAACGCCGCTGGGAGGTTGCGGGGGTTCGGCCGGCTGCGGTCCCGGCGGCTTGGGCGCAAGAGCGGAGACGGTGGGATTCGAACCCACGAACGACTTGCATCGTTACTTCCTTAGCAGGGAAGCGCCTTCAACCTGACTCGGCCACGTCTCCGGAAGTCTTGAGCGTAGCCGTCCGAAAGTCGCTGCGGACTATGAGCAGTCTGTGCAGGCCACGTCCTCGACGTCCTCTCCGTCGAGGAACCGTGTGATCCAGTCGAGGAAGCCGACCCCCTCGACCTCGAGGTCGTAGAAGCTCTGCCGCGGCAGGATTCCGTGGTCGTTGCCCGGCGCCGTGAAGCTCGCCTGATCGATCCCGGCTGCTTCGATGCTCGTCTCGTTGAGCGTCATCAGCTCGTTGATGCGCCCGGCGTCGAATCCGGCGAGACCGGCGAAGAACACCTGGGTGCGGTCGAAGGCGTTGTCGTAGCGGCTGAAGCGGATCCGCGGCGCGTGCCGCCCGGCCTGCACGAACAGTTCGGGAAGGCCCCAGTCCGCCGGCTCGAGGCCTTCGTTGACCGGCCAGTCGGGCACCACGCCGAATGTGCCCCACAGCGCTCCGATGCCGGCGTTGACCGCCGGCACGCTCGGATAGGCGCCTGAGGCGTCGGCGATCACCGAGATCTCCGCTTCATCGAAGAGGTCGGCCGCCAGCCCGGCGTAGAGAGAGGCCGCGGCCGAGCCGGCGCTGGTGCCGGCCACGATCACCTCGTCGGCGCCGCCGAATCGTTCCACTGCGGTCTGCAAAGCGGTGCTGGCGTTGACGAAGCCGTTGTGGCGCACCGTCACATCGCTGCTGTAGGCCTGAGTGTTGTCGCCCAAGTGAATGTCGCCGGTGCAGTAGAGAGCCACCACGAACGAATGATCCGCAAGCGGGTTGAGCGGATTGTCCAAATCGAAGATCCCCGACCAGAACCGCGGGTTGTCGAAAGGATCGGACTCTTCGACGGTCGGGTCGTAGTTGCCGGCGGTGAACGAGCAGCTCGCGGCGTTGAAGCAGGCCCCGCCGCCTTGCAGGTAGAACACCAGCTTGTCCGGGTCGCCTTCTCGGATCCAGTAGAAATAGTCGCTGCCGTCGGCGCAGGCGCATTCCTCGCTGCCGTCGACTCGCTGCCATCGTGCGGCGGCGACCGTCTCTGAGACGGCCGTGGCAGTCGTGGTGGTCGTGTCGGTGGGCGCCGTGTCCACGGTGGTGGTTGTCGGGGGTGTGCTGGTGGTCGTGGGCGCCGTGCTCGTCGTCGGGGGCGCGCTGCTCGTTGTCGGGGGTTCCGTCGTCGCGGTCGGCGCGCCGGTCGTGGTGGTAGTAGGTGCCGTCGTTGTGGTCGGCGCGACGGTCGTGGTGGGCGCAGCGCTGGTGGGCGGCAGGGTCGTCTCGACGGGCGCTGCGCTGTTCTGCTCGGTACCGTCGGCGCCACCTGATCCGCATGACGCGCTCAGCACGGCTATCACCACAATTATCGCTATCGCTATCAAAAAAGGCAGATTGTTTCGGATCATCTCGGCTCCTTGCGCCTTCATCCTAAGCGAGCAGCGTCGGGGCGCAGCCGCTGGCAGCCGCTGGCAGCAGCCGACCGCCGCCGCGCCGCTGCCAGACGCCCGTCCGTGTCCACCACCGTCCACCACAACACGCCAGCAGCAGCCAACCGCTGGCGCGGTGGTGTCAGAGCCACCGCTGAGTGCAGATTTGGCTAACTCATTAGCCATAATATGGATAATCCGTTAGCCTTTTATGCATGCAGTATCTGCGCCGGCATCTGGACGATCATCTTGCGCGACTCCTGGAAGTTCATCCGGCGTGCCTGGTAGAAGGTGTTCGCGGCGCCGGAAAGACCAGCACGGCGGAGCGGTTGGCGAAGGCGACGCTGCGTCTCGACCATCCACCGACGGCCGCCACCGTGGCCCATGACCCCGACGCGTCGCTCGCGTCGTTGACCAGGCCGGTGCTGATAGACGAGTGGCAACGGCATCCGCCGGTGTGGGACGCGGTTCGGCGCATGATCGATGCCGACCGGACGCCCGGCCAATTCATACTCAGCGGGTCGTCGCGCGCTGCTGTCACCGCGGACGTCCACGCTGGCGCCGGTCGGATTCTGCCGCAGCGGCTGCGGCCGATGACTCTGTCGGAGCGACACGGTCGCGCACCTACGGCGAAGCTAGCGAATCTTGCCGATCAGGGAGTCGACGCGGTGCGCGGTCTTCGCTCTGCTTTCACGCCGTCAGAGCAGGTGGCGGCAACAGTCGAGTCTGGTCTCCCCGGATACCTGGGAATGCGGCCAGTCGATCACCAGGACGCGCTCAGGGCCTACCTTGATCTCGCCGTGGCGCGTGATCGGGCGGACGTCTCGTCGCCTTTGCGCAACATCAGCAAACTCCGCAACTACCTGCGGGCGTACGGTGCCACGGTCGGCACTACTGCGGAGCACGCCACCATCCACCAAGCGGCGGGAGTGTCCAAAGCCACTGGCGAGACCTACCACGATCTCCTCTGTCGGCTGGGTCTGATCGAGGAACTTCCCGGCTGGTCGCACAACCGACTCAAACGGCTCACCCGTCGCCCGAAAAGGCACTTGGTCGATCCCGCACTGGCCGCGGCCGACCATTACGACACGGCTGCGTCGCTGGCCGGTCGCCGCGAGCGGCTTGGGGAGCTCTTCGAGAGTGTCGCGGTCTGCCAAATCCGAGCAACTGCTGCTGCGGCCGGGCTGGGATGGCGGTTCAGCCACATGCGTTCGGCGGGCGGCGATAACGAGATCGATCTGGTGGCAGACTTGCCAGACGGCGGAGTCGTCGCCTTCGAGGTGAAACTGGCCGAGACGGCAGACGCGGCTGACGCTCGCCAACTCGCCGCGCTCAGGGATCGTCTCGGTGAAGCGTTCAGAGCCGGGGTGGTGATCAATCCCGGCACGACGTCCTTCCGGATCGACGATCGTATAGCTGTCGTACCGCTCGGCGTGCTCGTCTAGCAGTCAGAATGTCGCAGTCGTGCCAGGCTTGTGCGGCTGGCGTTCCACTTTGATGAAAGTCTGACATCACTTGCATTCTGCTTCTAATACCCCGTATTTGCGATCGCTAATTCTTCTGTGTCACCACCTGCCAGGAGTGAGCGATCCTGAAGGTAAAACGCCGCCAGCTGAGCAGCCTGCTTCTTGCAGTTCTGGACTCAAGGGAAATGCATCAGCGACAGGATGGTCAACGCCTGATATAGTGACGACGTCTCCTGTTCTCATCGGGCCATGGTGTTTAAACCATAGCAAATAGTTATTCCATAGAAGATTAGTATCATCTTTGAAGCGCACTCCTGGCCGAGGTAGTTCAAGAAGTACCCGATCAATGTTTTCCAATGGTATTCCATTGTGACCTAAGGGAACTCCATAGATGCAGGGCGGCTCTATATCCAAAATAACACTCGTACCTACATCATTAAAAGATGTTGATATATCCCATGTTAGCCCTGCCACATTTTGGCTTCTTGTAAGATCTAATTCCGGTCTTTTACTGTAAGAGTCTGATGACTGCATGGACATGACGTAGAAGGGCACATTAGCATAACATCCTTTGGGCTGATAGTTCCCCGCTTCGTCTCGTAAATGATTCCCCTCTTCGTCTCGTAAATATATCTCCGTTACGTACCCCTCTTCATCGTGCGCGATGAGATCGTTGACCTCAAAGAATTCGGTCTTGCTGCCTAGGTCTGAGTTTAGGTGTTGTTGTGGGTTTCCGCTGCCGACAACCACTACTTGATCACCACTTGACATAGGCCCATGCTCGCCTACCCACAACTCGTCAGTGGTGATGTTGAGTTGAGTCAAGGGCTGAGGAAGTTGTAAGAAACTGCGGAGTGGTTCATCTTCTGGAATTGTGTAGCCGTCCTGGTGATGCGAATCATCGAGTATGTGAGACACGTCTAGATATACGCAGGACTCATCAATCATCAGTGTGCCCGACCACACTGCATTCGGGAGACCGTCGACAGGGTTCCATCCGTATACACCCCAGGGAATTGAAGTAGCCAGACTTGTTGCAGCTTCAACTTCAACCGCGGACCCTGTTAGTGAATCGATTCCAGGGTTGCTCTTAGAATCCTTGGCATGTTCATCATTTTCAATAAGTTCTTCTGTTGAATCACGCGAGGTTTCTGATACTTCAGGAAGATTGTCTCGACTGTGATTTTCTGAAGCGTTTCTCGACTCTTGAGCGCATCCAGTCAACATCAGGCAAAGCACGACTGCGATCGTCAGAACTCGGCCTGTCATGTTACACTGAAAGTCAAGCATTCTAGTATTCTCGCAGTCTGCTTCTAGCGGACCGTATTTACGATCACCGAATCGTCACATCACCATTGAGGATGATTCTGACACCAAGGAAACGCATAACCTCGTCGATCGCAGAAAAAAATGCATATTTTGGACTCGTGTAGCAATTATTCTTAGCGCGTAGAGCGCCTGTATGTATTCCATAGGCTACGCCATTGCGATACCATGGACCACCGCTATCGCCTTTGCAGGACCGCAACAAGTTGCCTTTATCAACTTTGACGAAGATGTTCTGGCAATCTACACGACGATTGCTCAATGACATGCACACAATATTGCCGGTCGGTTGAAAATTAATGCTTGATATATTGCCACAACTCACTCCACTTGCTTTACCGGTGTGACAGACGAAATCATTCATCATTCTGTTTCTCGCCTTAGTTCCCGTAACGTCGCAATAGTTGATAGGCCGAGAAGCATGACACAAATAATTATCTGTGAGTACATGGCCTGACCCGGTGGGGATCGTATGGAATTGAGCGTCCGCACTGGCACTAGCCCATCCAAAGTCATGAGGCAAGCTCACTCCGTTCATTGTTAGAGGGGTCGTGTCGTTGGGTCCATCGTCATCGCAGTGTCCGGCGGTGATGATACCGTAAGCGCCTCCGACACTCTTACGAGCCGCGAACCCCGCCGTGCAGCCTCCGATCCGAATTCCGGCTGAGAAACTTGCTTCGTCGGCCAAGCCGCGTCCGTCTGTGACGGTGTATTTAACATTGATGTGGTCTTTGAGATAGTGAGTGACTTGCGCGATTTTGGTTTGGAGCGCCTCGTCGGTTGCACCGACTGGTCCGATGCTTGTCAAGCCGTCGGGATCTAGAGGGCTGGCAGGAGCTTTGCGAGCCAGTGCAGGGTCGATGCCTATTTCTAGCACATTGTCCCTCATGTCAACATCAGTGAAGGTGGTGATGCGCTCGATCTCAGAGACAGTTCCAGGTCCGTCAGTGACGCGGCCCACAGGGCCGGCGCCGCGGAGGTTGTCGAAGAAGCCTTGCTGGGCTTCGAGCAGTGCTGCCAGGCTGTGGACAGCGCCGGTGCGGATCTCAACATCGCTGTGCTCAGCGGCGATGTTCGTTGCAGCGGGACTAGGGGCAGCGTCGCCGG
Organism: Acidimicrobiaceae bacterium; assembly: GCA_026708645.1. GTDB lineage: Bacteria > Actinomycetota > Acidimicrobiia > Acidimicrobiales > Aldehydirespiratoraceae > Aldehydirespirator. Next base: position 82,865 of record JAPOUM010000021.1, read on the forward strand.
TGAGCCAGACCCAGCCAGTGAAAGTTCCAGTGTGGTCGATTCCCCAGCCTGCGAGCCGAACAGCCTCATGGGCTCGGATCTCTGCAAGGATCCCTTGGATGGGTTGTATGCGATCGAGGCGGCGTTTGGCCTCCTGTTGGCTGACCGAGTATTCCGCGGCATAAGACACCACTGACACATCCACGGTTTCGGCGCCCTGTGGCGCAGGGTCTTGTGGTGTCCGCGAGTCGGTCTCGGCACCGTGCGCGACACTTGATGCCACTGCCAGGCACGCGACCGTCGCAGCTACCGCGAGTTTGGGCAGCCTCCGCTTCGGCTGTCGTGATGTGGTGTTCGTGCTGTTGAACATGCTGATTCGCCTCCGTGACAGCGCCGCTGGATACGGCGCCAGCACTTGTTTAGCGTGTCATAGACGGTCAGATGTGGGATGAATGTCCCAAATTGCGGAACGAAAGTCCTAAATTTCTGGGACATATGTGCCAGCCGACACGTAGAGCCTTCGGGGGACGGCACCATAGAGCAGTATAGCTGAACCGCAGTGACTATAGTTTGGTGATGACTGCTGACGAGTCGCCGAATGCAGGTTTGACTCTGTTGAATCTGACATGTGGACGCATAATCAGCTTAACGAATGGCCTTCTGGAAGCGCACAGACTGGGGGTGCCTGAAGGTTCTCACGATGATATGACGAGCGTCGATTACCATCGCGAGGCTGTAGAAATTTTTGGAGGATCTCTTCCATGGGCGTATCAGCGCAGGGTCGTCGCGCTGTTCCGCAGGGCCGCGGATGCGCTCGACGCGACGACCATCCCGATGCCGCTTGCGGAGGACTGCCTCATGGTCAGCGGCTACCTTCGCAACGCCTGCACTGCCATCTACTGCTGGCTCGAAGCTCACCCGCGCGCTGCGGACGCGCCCGAGCTGGCCGAATTGCCTGGGATGTACGCCCACACGCCGATGGTGGTCCACTTCGATCTGCTCGCCAAACTGGTAACCCACGAGGGAGCTCGTCGTCTGCAACGGGCCGCAAGCGCGGTGCAACGTCATCTGGACTCATCGTCAGCGGCAATCCTCAATGACGAGCAAAAGAAACTGCTCAAAGGGTTGGCCTCTGGCGTCAGGATCACTGACCTGGCACGGCAACTCGGCTATTCGCGCAGCTCGCTATACCGCCAGATGTCGAAACTGTGGCAGGAACTCAGCGTGGCGGACCGTAATCAGGCGATCCACAAAGCCACCAAACAGGGCCTGCTCGACTGAGCCGCTGCCGTTGAGCCCCTGAGCTGCGACCATGGGCACCTGAAACGGCGGGCATAGACACCCAGACGGCGACTATGGCTTTTGTGACGCTTTTGCTGACGGTTTTTCTGCGGCGGAGAGAGGGGGATTCGAACCCCCGGGACCCGTGAAGGCCCAACGGTTTTCAAGACCGTCGCAATCGTCCGCTCTGCCATCTCTCCGTTGTCAAGGATAAACACTGCGCGCTGAAGGCCGTCAGAGAGCGATGCGACTCCTCAGTTCATCGATCCAAGCGGCGGCCTTGCGCACCTCGATCTGATTCTGCGCATGGTCGTGGTCGCCGGCCGCGGCCGACGGATAAGAGCCGAGGAACTTCACTCGGCTGGTCTTCATGCTCAGATTGCGCAGAGCGTCGGCCACCACCTCATCAGCGATGTGGCCTTCGCAGTCGAGCAGGAAGCAGTACTGGCCCAGACTGGCCTTGGTGGGACGGCTCTGCAAGCTGGTGAGGTTGATGGCCCGAGCCGCGAACTCGCCCAGAATGCCGATCAGCGACCCGGGCACGTCCGACCGCTGATACACGACCATGCTGGTCTTGTCGTGACCAGTGGGCGGCGCTATCGAATCGGCGCCCACCAGCACGAACCGGGTCTGATTGTCGGCACGATCGGCGATGTCGGCGGCCAGCACCTCCAAGCCGTAGACCTCAGCAGCCCGCAACGGCGCGATCGCCGCGGTGTCCCCGTCGCTGTGCTCCGCCAGAGCGCGAGCCGCCTCAGCGGTCGAGTTCGCCGCCTCGAAGGCCGCCTCGGGCAGATGATCGGCCAGATATTGGCGGCACTGGGCGTGCGCCACCGGATACGAGCGCACCCTCCTCACCGAAGCGAGATCGGCGCCCGGCGGCGCCATCAAGTTGAGATTGACGTTGATGACCACCTCGCGCTGTATGAAAAGATCGGTGTCGAAAGCCAGAGCGTCGAGAGTGGCGGTGACAGATCCCTCGATCATGTTCTCGATGGCCACGAGCCCCAGATCAACCTCGCCGCTGCTCACGCTGCGCAGCACGTCGATGATCGAGTTGATGGGTTGATGCCTCATTGCGGCCAGGTCGGGCTGCGAGAAGATCGCCTGCTCGGTGAAAGTCCCCGGAGGCCCCAGATAACCCACAGTCGTAGCGTCCGGCGTCATCGGGCGACCCTGTCGTGCGGGCGCTGTTCCCGGCTCGGCACCGGCGGTGGCTTCCGGTCCTTGTCAGCCCCGATGCCCGCTCGCGTGTCAGCCCCGGTGTCAGCCAGCATGGTTGTCAGGGTACGGCGCTGTTCGTCGTGAACGTCGTCGTGCGGCGAGCGGACGGCTCTTCGCTGCGTAGGGTTGGCGCCCATGAGCACAGCCACCGATGACCGGCTCTATTTCCGGCAGCTGCTGTCGGGCCGCGACTTCGCAGCCGACGACGGGTTGGCGCAGCAGATGGTGAACTTCGCCTACGCAATCGGCGACCGCCTGACAGGCGAGGCTCTGCTGGTGGACCCGGCCTACGACGTCGACGGTCTGCTCGACTCGCTGGAGGCTGACGCCATGACCTGCAGCGGCGTGCTCGCCACCCACTACCACCCCGATCATGTGGGCGGCGAGATGATGGGATTCAGCATCGAAGGCATTTCCCGGCTGCTGGAGAGGGCGTCGGTGCCGATACACATCCAGGCCGCCGAGGCGGAATACGTCAAGAAGGTGACCGGAGTGGCCGACGACTGCCTGGTCTGCCACCACTCGGCAGACGTCGTCACCGTCGGCGCCGTGGAGGTCGAACTGATAGCCACGCCCGGTCACACGCCCGGCAGCCAGTGCTTTTTGGTGGACGGCAAGCTGGTGGCCGGCGACACGCTGTTCCTCGAGGGCTGCGGACGCATGGACCTGCCCGGCTCGGACCCTGCCCAAATGTATGAGAGCCTCACCACCCGCCTGGCACGCGTGCCCGACGACGCGGTGCTGTATCCAGGCCACCGCTATTCGCTGGAGTCGTCCGCGACCATGGCCGCCACCCGCGAGCGCAACCATGTGCTGCGGCCCGCCACCCGGCAGCAATGGCTCTCAGCCTTCGCGCGCTGAGGCGCGACAAGCTCGCACCTGCTTGACCCGCGTTCTGCGGCTTGCTCATTCTGCGCCCCGCGAGCGGAGTGGTTCGTTGCGGGGTCGCCGGACTTGGACCGGCGCTCTACGACCGTGGCCTCATGCACGCGTCGGTCTGGTGCGCGAGGGGGGACTTGAACCCCCACGTCCTTGCGGACACAGGAACCTGAATCCTGCGCGTCTGCCAATTCCGCCACTCGCGCTCGACCACTGGTCCGCAGGCGGACCGGCCTGACTAGGCTAGTGGCGCAAAAGCGCGAACACTGCTGAAATCTCCGTTCCCGGGCTGCCTTTATAATGTTCAGCGGTGTCAGATCAAGGCTTGACCGTGTTCAACGGTCGCTATGAACTGCTCCGCCGCGTCGCTCGCGGCGGAATGGCAGACGTCTTCGTGGCTCGCGACGCCTCGCTGTCCCGCCAAGTGGCGGTGAAGGTTCTGTCTCCCGAATTCGCCAACGACCCCAGCTTCGTCGAGCGTTTCCGGCGCGAAGCGAAAGCCGCCGCCAATCTCAATCATCCCAACATCGTCGGCATCTACGACTGGGGTCAAGAACAGGGCACCTACTACATCGTCATGGAGTACGTGGTGGGGCGCAACATGGTGGAAGTGCTGCGCTCGACCGGTCGGCTCAGCCCAGACCGGGCCGCGGAGATCGCCGTGGAAGTGGCGGAAGCTCTGAACAGCGCCCACAACGCCGGTCTGGTTCACCGCGACATAAAGCTCGGCAACATAATCGTCAGCGACGAGGGTCAAGTGAAGGTCGCCGACTTCGGCATCGCCACGGCACTGGCGCGAGCCGCCGGCGACAACCTCACCCACATCGGCTCGGTCATGGGAACGGCGACGTATTTCTCGCCTGAGCAGGCCCAAGGCAAAGCTCTCGACGGCCGCAGCGACCTCTATTCGCTGGGGGTGGTGCTCTATGAGATGGTGGTCGGAGCGCCGCCGTTCGCGGCCGAGACCGCCACAGCGGTGGCTGTCAAGCACGTGCAGGAGCGTCCGCCTGCGCCGTCGGCTCAAGGCGTCACTATTCCTGAGTCCCTTGAGGCCATCATCTTGAAGCTGCTGGCCAAGAATCCCGCCAAGCGCTATCCCAGAGCCGACGATCTCTGCGCGGATCTGCGCCAATATCTGAGCGGCGCGCACAGAATCACCAAATCCGAGGCGCCGTCGGCGCGGCAACCTCCCGCCGCCCCTCCTCAAGAGCCGTCACGGCCCGCCATTGCGCCCGGCGCGCCGACGGATGCTGCCGGGGATCCCTACGCTGCCGGGGATCCCTACGCTGCCGCGACGCCCTATCCCAGCGGGGCTCGGCATGCAAATCCCGCAGGCGGGCACTCTGCCGGGCCCTCACAGCCGACGCCGCCTTCGCCTCCGCCGCCTTCCGGTCAGGCGCCGCCTCCGCCGTCGCCTCCCGGGCAGCCGCCTCCGCACTACCCCGAGCCGCCCGCTTACTATTACGAAGCGGTTCATCCCTCCGGCGGCTGGAAACGCGGCATTCTCATGTTCTTGGGCCTCGTCGTGCTGCTCGGGGCGCTCGGCTTCCTCGGGGTGGCCTTCTACCGGGCTCTGGGGCTCGACGACGAAGAAGACCCGGTCGTCGGCGGAGCTTCCGAGCCGGTCGATGAACTGATCGACGTGCCCGACCTGTCTGGGCTCAGCTACGGCGAAGCCGACGCGCGCCTGCGCGCCGCCGGCCTGCTCGCGGCGCCCAGCTATCAGATCAACACCGCGGTCGCCGAGAACACTGTGTTCGCGCAAAGCCCGCCCGCAGGCCAGCGCGTCGCCGACGGCGCCACGGTTGCGCTGACCGTGAGCCGGGGCGAGAATCCCGTGGTTCCGCCGGTTCGCGGGCGCAACAGCATCGACGCCACCAACATTCTCAGGAACTCCGGTTATGAGGTGATCGTGATCACCGGCGCCAGCCAAGCCGAAGCGGGCATAGTGGTGGCTCAGGAGCCGTCCTCCAACACTGAACTGGCGCAGGGTGAGGCGGTCACCATCACAGTCTCCTCCGGTCCAGGCCAGATTTTTGTGCCTGACGTTCGCGGCATGACCCTGGGAGAGGCTTTCCAGGCTTTGGTTGACAAGGGCTTCCGTGTCGGCGACCGCAGCGAGCCGTCAGCGACGGTGCCCGCAGGCCAGATCATCGACACGGATCCGCCCAACGGCTCGCCGGTTTCGAACGGCTTGGAGGTGTTCGTGATCGTCTCGGACGGGCCGCCGCTGATAGCGATCCCCGACGTTCAGGGGCTGTTGTTCGACACGGGCAAACTGGCCATCGAACGCTCGGGGCTGCTGGTGGGCGTCGTCACCTTCGAGGCGGTCGAGCCGGGCGCCACCGAAGTGGGCCGGATACTCGCCCAGACGCCGGCGCCGAACCTCGAAGTGGCTTCAGGCACGCAGGTGGACGTGGTGGTGGGCGAGCCATCCGCCGTCGAGGAGCCGCCGCCCGATCAACAGCCCGATTCTGGGCCGCCGCCCGATCAGCAGCCCGATCCTGGGCAGCAGCCCGATCCTGGGCAGCAGTCCGACTCTGGGCAGCAGCCCGAGCAGCAGTCCGATCCTGATCCGGATCCGCAGCCGGAAACGCCGCCGCCCGACGCCGAGACCGAGACCGAAGGCCTCGACCAGGGCGGCGCTGACCGGATCGACGGGTCCGAGACCCCGGCCTAGCCGGACCGGCTCAAGCACACGCCGCGGCGCCGAATCCGCCGCCGACGGCTGGGACTAGCGGCGGCAGGCTGCGAGGAAGTTGGCGATCATCGCTGATCCCATTTCGGTGAGCACAGACTCGGGATGGAACTGCACACCCTCGGTGGGGTGCCGGCGATGCCGCAAGCCCATCACTAGGCCTTCTTCGTTGCTGGCGCTCACTTCAAGAACCTCGGGCACGCTGGCTCGTTCAACGATCAGAGAGTGATAGCGGGTGGCGGTCAAAGGGTTGGGCAGCCCGGCGAACACTCCCGAGGAGTCGTGATCGATGACCGAAGTCTTGCCGTGCATCACCTCGGGGGCGCGCACCACGGCGCCGCCGAACGCTTGGCCGATGCACTGCATCCCCAGACACACGCCGAAGATGGGCATCTCGCCGCTGAGCGTCGCCAGCAGCTCGTTGCTGACCCCGGCGTCGTCGGGGGTGCCCGGACCGGGGCTGATCACGATCCCGTCAGGTTGCAGGTCGGCGATCTGGCGCACCGTCACCGAATCGTGACGGTGAACGATCGGCTCAGCTCCCAACTCACCCAGATACTGAACCAGGATGTAGACGAAGGAGTCGTAGTTGTCGATCACGGCGATGCGGGGCCTCATCGCCGTCAAAGCTAGCTGCCGCTGCTCGCGACCGCCCCGCCGCGCGGGCGTGCAGACGATGCCGGCTCTCTTGTTCGCTCGACGCGCCGCGCGCCGCTGCTCGGGCGCTCAGGAAGGCGCCGCCGAAGCGGGCGCGGACGACGCCACCCCCGCAGCAGCAACGGCGCCGGAGCCGTTCGAGCCGTTCGATTCGGCGACGCCGGCGGAGTCAGCGGCGTCTCGGGCTTCCACAGCTTCGAGAACATGCAAGGCGATGTCGGCCACTCGGACCTCGTCGGAGTCGACGCCGGCGGCTCGCACCCCGTCGTCCATCATGATGTAGCAGAACGGGCAGGCGGTGGCGATGCGCGACGCGCCGGTGTCGAGCAGCTCCTGGGAGCGCTCGTCGTTGACTTTGGCGCCGACGGTCTCCTCCATCCACATGCGTGCGCCGCCCGCGCCGCAGCACATTCCCTTGGTGCCGTTGCGCGGCGCCTCCACCAGGTCGATGCCGCCGAGAGAGCCGAGCACCCGCCGGGGCGCCATGTAGACGTCGTTGTGGCGGCCCAGATAGCAGCTGTCGTGATAGACGACCCGCTCGGCCAGGGTGGCGCCCTCCAGGTCGAGCCGGCCTTCGGCCACCAGCGCCTCAAGGAACTGGCTGTGATGCACCACCTCGTACTTGCCGCCGAGTTGCGGGTATTCGTTGGCCAGCGTGTTGAAGCAGTGCGGGCATTGCGTGACGATCTTGCGAACCCCCATGGAGTCGAGGGTCTCGATGTTGGCGGTCGCCAGCATTTGGAAGAGGTATTCGTTGCCGGAGCGCCGCGCCGGGTCGCCGGTGCAGCTCTCCGCCGGGCCCAGAATGGCGAAATCCACTCCGGCTCGCTGCATCAGCCGGGCCATGGCCTGCGCCACTTTCTTGTTCTTGTCGTCGAAGGACCCGGCACAGCCCACCCAGTACAAGTATTCGGCGTCGAAGGGGTCGCCTCCGGCGAGGACCCGCACCCCGTCGAGGTCGCGTGCCCAGTCCGCCCGCTCGGTCTGGCTCATCGACCAAGGATTGGCCGAGTTCTCCATGCCCCGGAACGCCTGCCCGAGCTCTGCGGGGAAGTCGCTCTCCATCAGGGTCAGATAACGGCGCATGTCGAGGATCTTGTCGAGGATCTCGATGTTGACAGGGCAGATCTCGTCGCAGGCGCGACACGAAGTGCAGGCCCACAGCTCTTCGGGGCTGATCCGCTCGAACATCCAATTGGCCGGCACCTTCACTTCGCCGCCGGCGTCGCCTGAGGCTGTGTCGCCGGCGCCGTCTGCGGCAGCCACGCCGAGCGGCGGCGAGGTCGGAGGATTGCCGGTGAGCGCCATCACCTCGCCGGTTTTGAGCACTATCTCACGCGGGTCGAGCAGCTTGCCGGTGGCATGAGCCGGGCACACCGAAGTGCAGCGGCCGCACATGGTGCAGGCGTCCGTGTCCAGCAGCTGCTTCCAAGAGAAGTCCTCGATCACCGAGGCGCCGAAAGTCTCCAGTTCGGTGTCGCCCTCCACTAGGTCGGGCATGGGCCGCATGGCGCCTTTGGGGCGGTCGCGGTGGCTCAAGTACATGTTCAGCGGCGAAGTCAGCATGTGGCGCAGCATCGTCGTCGGCAGGATCACCAAGAAGACCGCGAACGACACGACATGGGCGATCCACCATGCCTGATGCCATCCGTGGACGCCGCCGCTGCCGTCGACGAGGGTGGCCAGCGGATAGCCGACGAAGCTCCACCGCTCATGCTCGGGCAGGCCGTCGGCAGCGATGCGGTAGGCCTCGGCGCCGAATCCGGTGACGCCGACAGACAGCATCACCGCTGCGATCACGGCGTGCTCGGGGCGCGTCTTGACGCGTATGCGCTGCGGCCTCCAGCGGCGCGGCCCGTAACGGCGCAGAATCGCCCACAGCATGCCGATCACGAACACCGCTCCGGCGGCGTCGCCGACCGCGGAGTAAGCGCGGTAGACGTCGCCGTGCAGGAACTTGGCGCCGTCGGGCAGTTGATGGTCCACCTCCAGCACGGTGGTCACCCCGAGCAGCACCAGGAAGCTGAAATAGATGAGCGAGTGCATCACCCCTGCGCCCGGCTCGCGCAGCAGGGTGCGCATGTAGACCCCGGCCCGGAAGTCGGCCAGGCGCCGCCGGGCGTTGTGGGGGGTGGTGCGCCGGTTGTCGGGCCGCCCGCGCTGCCAGTTCTTGACCCGGTTGGCGAACAGCACCGACCCGTAGATCAACAGGATGGGGACGACCGTGTAGAAGACGATCTTCAGCGGTGCGGCGACGTTGCCGAACACCTCGCGAGTGATGTCGCTGTCGCTGTGGAACCCGTTGACTGCGGCGACGACCCCCGAACCGGCGGTGAACAGCGCTACGGCGACGCCGAGCGCCACCACGAGATGGTGAGGCTTGATGCGCATGGCAGCCGCGACCCTATCCGAGCCGCCGCGTCAAGCCAGAACCGGTCGCCCGCCCGGACGCCCTGACAGCCTGACCGTCACTCTGCGGGTCAGCTACTCGCCGCGCGCCCTGGAACCGGCACAGCGCGGTCGGCTGGCAGCGATGTGCCGCTGCGGGTAATGTCCGCATCTGGATGTTGTTCGAGCGCGATGAGGAGGACTTGGTCGATTGTTCCGATTTCTTCCCGTTTGAGTATCGGCCTGGCCTAGGCGAAGCCGCGAGGTTCTTGTGCGACTTGAATTCGCCGCGTTTTCTGCTTGTCGGGCCTGAACTCAGCGGCGTCGAGGGCCTGCCAGAGGGACACGCCGAAGCCGTCGAGTGCCGCCACGCCGCAGAGCCCGCGGCCAGCCTGCCCGAGGGGAGCTACCGCTTCAGTCTCGGTGACGGCGACGCGGTGATGCTGGTCACATCCGGCGGCCCTCCCTGCGGCGTCGAGCGGGGCGGCGCCACGCTGGACGGAACCAGCGCGTTGGAGTCAGCGTCCGCATGGTTCAGCCACCTCTGGGATCAAGCAGAGCCGATTCCCGAGCCGCGCTTCGCGGTCGGCGGCGATGTGACGGTCCGACCCGACGGAACGCCGGCGGTCGTCAAGTCGCGCACCTGCGTCGAGGGCGCCTGGCATTACGACGTGAGAATCGGCGAGCGGGTCAGCAGCTACGAGGAGCGCTTCCTCGACGAGTTCGCGCCGGACACGGATCCCGTCGACTGGGTCGTTCAGCCTCCCAAGACGGCGCGTGAGATCGCCGCCACCCTCACTCGGGCCAAACTCGAAGAGAACCTGACCGACACGGTCTACTCCTATCGAGCGTCGCGCACCCTGTTTCTGCCTTACCAGTTCCGACCGGTCCTCAAGATGCTGCGCACCGGCACGCAACGTCTGCTGATCGCGGATGAGGTGGGCATGGGCAAGACCATCGAAGCCGGTCTCGTCTGGAGCGAGTTCGAGGCCCGCGGCCAGGCCGACCGGGTCTTGGTGGTGTGCCCGTCCGGACTGGTCGACAAGTGGCAGACCGAGATGCGGGAACGCTTCGGTTTCGACGCTCTAGTGCTGGGAAGCGAAGGTCTCGACGATCTGCTCGACCGTGTCGAGACGGACTGCTTCCCTCGTCGGTATCACGCGGTCTGCTCTTTGCAGCGGATGCGAATCTGGCAGCATTTGGAGAGACTCGCCGAACTCTCCCCCCATTTCGATTTGATCGTCGTGGACGAGGCGCACGCGCTGCGCAGCATCGGCACGAAGAGCTTCGCGCTGGGAAGCCTGCTCAGCGAATGGACCGACATGCTGCTGCTGTTGTCGGCCACGCCGCTGAATCTCGGCACCGACGACCTTTTCAACCTTTTGCAGATCATCGACTCCGGCGAGTTTTTCGACAGGCACACGCTGCAGGTTCAGCTCCAGCCGAATGCCGTTCTCGGCGCCATCTACCGGAGAGCGGCAGACGCGGACATCAGCAACACCGCGCTGCGAGACGAGCTGCGGTCGGTGCGCCGCATGGTCGCCGGCGCCGTGCTGGCGCAGCGTCGTGAGTATTGCGAACTCGAGCGGCTCCTCGGACGCGACCAGCGGACCGAAGCGGACGCCGCGCTGATCCGGCACCTCTGCCTGGAGTTGAACACTCTTGCGAAAGTGCTGACCCGCACACGCCGGGCCGAGATCGAAGAGCAGCGGTCGGTACGCGAGCCTCTGGATCTGGAGGTGTCTCTCTCGGAGAGCGAGAGGGAGCTCTATGAAGCGGTGCTGCGCTGGCAGACAGAACGCGCCGCGGCGCGTGGGATGCTCCTTTATTTCATCGGCCAGATGCCGCTGCGCCTCGCCGGTTCTTGTCTCCCGGCCATCCGCGACCAGATCCTCAGCGCTCGCGGCGGCAGGACTGCGGGCGAGGGCTTGGTCGAGGACCGTTTCGATGAGCTGCCCGCCGTCGAGGATTCGGATGCCTGGGACTCCCCGTCCGCTGAAGCCGTCGACGCGGCGCTAGCGCTGCGCGACATCGACACGAAGTTCGAGTCCTTCGCCGCCCGGCTCATGGAGATCGTCGGCGACGGTCATCGTGTGCTGGTGTTCACGTTCTCCCGCCGCACCGTCGACTACCTTCATCGACGGCTGCGGGAAAGCCTCAGGGTGGACGTCCTGCACGGCGGAGTGCCGCCGCCGGATCGCCGTCAGCGGATCGCGGATTTCCGTGAGGGCCGACGCGACGTGATGCTGGCGACCCGGGTGGCGAGCGAGGGTCTCGACTTCGAGTTCTGCTCGGTGGTGGTGAATTACGACCTGCCGTGGAATCCGATGGAGGTCGAGCAGCGCATCGGGCGCATCGACCGGTTCGGCCAGCAGTCCGAGAAGATCTACATATTGAACTTCACCACGCCGGGCACCATCGAGACCGACATCATCTCGAGGCTCCATCGACGCATTCAGGTCTTTACGCAGAGCATCGGCGAACTCGAGCCCATATTGCAGGAGAGCCTCTCGGACATCCAGAAGATCGCCTTCGATTTCTCGCTCACGGACGAGGAGCGCAACCGCCGCCTTGACGACGCCATGCTGGCCGTTGAGAACAAAGCGATGCTCCAGCGAGCGTTCGAGGAATCGGCCGAGGTGCTGAGCCTGCTCGACAGCGCCTCGCTGGACGGATTCGAGTCCGAGATCCGCAACGCCGGCCACTACGTCGGCCAGGCAGAACTAGGGCGACTGATCGAGGACTGGGCGCGGCGCTCAGGTGGCGCGAGATGCCGCTGGTCCGACGATCAGCGTTGGCTGTTCCTGAGAGGCAACGCCGAACTCGAGAGCGATCTCCGCCGGGTTCAAGCCGCGGGCGAGCGATCTTCGTCAGAGATCAACCGCTTGGCGCGAGACCTGAGAAGCGGCATCGAGATTCAGTTGTGCCTCGACCAGGAGACCGCTCGGAGCCAAGGTGCCGACCTGCTCAGCGCGTCCCATGCGCTGGTGCGGGCCGCATTGAGAGTCAAGCAGGCGCGGATCCGTTATGGAGCGGCGCGCCTCCGGTCGGATTCGGTGGCATCCGGCCGTTATCTCGTGCTCGTCGGAATCGCCAGCTGGAACGGTCTCGGACGAATGGCCGAGCTGTGGACGTCGGCCTGCGACATCGACGGCCGGCCCGTCAGCGACCAGGTCGGCGCTGAGTTGCTGGCCGCTCTTGCCGAAACCGAACTCGCCGCCGGCGCCGACGAGCCGGCTCGATGGGGGCACGAGCAAGTAGAGGTCTGTATGCGCCAGTTGCTGTCGCGCAAGGCGCAAGAGCAACGCCGACGCGAGCAGGACAACGAAGTCCAGGTGGAAGCCCGCCGGGCGAGCCTGCGCGACTCCCACAGGCGCAAGGTCGAAAATCTGCGAAAGCGGATCGAGAATCTGCGCAGGGAGGGCAAGCATGACGCCGTTCCGCTGTTCGAGAGCCAATTGCGCGCCCAGGACCGCCGCCTGCAGGAGAAAGAATCCGAATTGCGCAAACTTGAGGGCGGCTCGCTCAGCTTGGAGCACGTGGCCCTGTGTGCATTGGAGGTGGTTGCACAGGAGGCGCCCGCATGAGCGAACGGCACCATGCCGACGAGCTCGCCTGGGAGCAGTCCGTGAACGCTCGCTTCCTTCGTCAGGCTGCCGACGACGAGGCGAGCGCCGGGCGCGGCTTGGAGCATGTGGCCGCGCCGTCGAGCAGCGGATGGACCGGCAGCGGGCCGAAGAAGCCGACTTCCATTCGACGGACGGCTCCTCTGGCCGGGCGTGTCGAGCTCATGCTCGCCGATGAGGATCTCGGGTGGAGCTTCTATGTCGGCGGTGAGGGGAGCAGTTTCACCAGCCTCGAAGACGGCACCAGCGTGGTGAGTTGGGCTGCGCCGGTCGCACAGCTGTTCTACGAGGGCCGCGAGGCGTCGACTGTCGGCTCTGAGGCCGTCGATCCTCTCGCCGTCGCGGCTCGTCGGACCTTCAAGGCGCAGGATCGGGAGATACGCGATTTCGAGGACGACTACGAGCCGGGCGTAGACCCCGAGGCCGCCTTCGTTCAGCGGTCGAACCTGCATATCGCGGGGCCTCCAGGAGCGCCTACGGTTCGGCTGCAACCGCCGCCGCAGCCAGACGAAAGACTGCAGCCGTCTCGAGATCGCGACGCAGTTCGGGATCGCCCGCCCGACGCGGCCCGTTCGGCGCAGCCCGAGGCACAGACTGAGACGACATCTGCAACGGCGCCCGAAACGCCGTCCGTCTCAACCGGAGAATCCCGGCGTGAGCAGCGTCTGGTTGAGCGTGAGTCAGAGAAACAGCCCAAAAGCAGCAGCAGCGTCAGGCTGCGTGCCGGGCGCCTCTTGCAGGAGGCTCTGGAAGCCCCCAAGACCGGCGAAGTCTCGCCGCTGCTGGCGACGCTGCAGCCCGAGCAGTACCGGCTCGTCACATGGTCATCTGACGAGAACCTGATGGTGCAGGGACATCCCGGCACAGGCAAGACGATCGTGGCCGCCCATCGTGCTGCATTCCTGGTGCTGCCGAAGGACGCCGACGGTGAGGGTTCAAGGCTGCACAAGGTCGCCTTAGTCGGGCCAACCGGCCGCTGGAAGGCGCACATTCAGCCGACCGTGACGCGGCTTGTCGACGAGGGAGTGGACGTCCTCAGTATCGAAAAACTGGTACGCGACTGGTCGGGCTTGGCATGGTCGTCCTATCCGCCGAGCGAGCGCGGACTCCACTCGCTCTGGGAGATAGGCCGCATCGTGGACCGCGCCGCGGGGGCTCAGCAGCAACGGCTGCGCCCTCAGAAGCCGGCTGCCCGCGTCCGCGATCTCGTCAACAGCCTGGTCAGCGACGCCGAGACGCTTCGACAGTTCGCGCCGCCCGGGAACGCAGACCTGAGCGACTGGCTTCTCCGTGCGGGGGATCATAAAAGGGCGTCCCGCGATTCGTCCTATCTGCTGTTCTTGGCTGCTGTGGGACTCGTCTCTGGCCGCTCGAGCCTGCACATGGGCTATCAGCACATCGTGGTCGACGAGGCCCAAGACATTCGGCCGCTGGAGTGGTGGATGCTGTCCAAGATGTTCCGTGCGGGCGCCCAGGAACGCTGGTCGGTGTTGGGCGACATGAACCAGCGAAGGTCCGACTTCACTTGGCCGGATTGGGGGACTTTGGCAGATCGGTTGGAACTCTCGGCCGCGGATGACGAGCATCTGCTGAAGCCTGTGGAGCTGTCCTGCGGCTATCGATCCACGCGAGAGATCCTGGCCTACGCCGGCGCGCTGCTGCCGAGAGGCGAGCGGGCCAACCACGCATTGCGAAACGGCCCGGAACCGTCAGTCCGCCAGGTCGGCCCCAACCAGGTCGTGCCCGCCGCCAAGGAGGAAGCCGATCGTCTCGCGGCCCGATATCAACAAGGGTCTGTCGCGGTCATCGCTTACCGCCAAGAGATCGTAGACAAGATCGAGAGGTCGCTGACGAAGCGACAGTGGCGCCGGGACAGCCACAGTGGCGCAGAAGGCCGCCGCATTCTCCGCCGCGGTCTCCGCGGCTGCCGTCTCAGCGTCGTCCGGCCGGTGGAGACGCGCGGCCTTGAGTACGACGCCGTGGTGGTCGTGGAGCCCGCCGACTTCAAAACCAACTTCGGCCGTCACGGCGAGCTCTACACGAGCCTCACCCGGGCCAACCAGGAGCTCGTCGTCATCCACAGCAAAGCAATCCCCAAAGAACTGCGAGGTCGAGGCAACCGCGTCCGGGGTTGACAGCGACGCGCGTGACCGGACGAAGACCTCTCGCTCGCCATTGTAAGTGTTGCAAGCGTGCCGAGTCCTGTGCTGCCAGTCACCGCGATTGTGGTCAGCCGAAATCCCGCGAGTTGCAAGGGTTGCAAGCGTGCCGAGTTCTGTGCTGCGCCGAATTCCTGAATCCGTCATTGTGTGTCTCCCTTTCTGTGGCAGTCTCCTGTGCCGAGTTCTGTGCTGCGCCGAATTCCTGAATCCGCCGGAGCAGTCCGGGAGGTGCGGGCGAGTTGCAAGGGTGCTGAGTCCTGTGCTGCGCCGAACTCGGCCTAGAAAAAAGGCGCTTCCCGGTTGGGTCGGCTCGGGGCTGACGGCAGGCGAAACGAAGCGTTCCGCTGGTTGTTGTGCCTGACCTGGTTGCTCGCCTTGATTCGGTTGCGGCTCTGACCTGAGGCTTAGTTCTGGTTAGCCGGCCTGGGGCTTAGTTCTGATTGGCTGCTGGCTTCCTCCTTTCTTTGGGGCTGGGTTCACCACAGCGTGTCGGTCGCCGGGTCTCTGGCGCGGGTTCTGGTCCGGCGTGTTGTGTTCTCGGGTCTGGCCGGCGGTCGCTTTCGACACTGCGGGGATTCTGGTTCTGGTGGATAGTCGTCTGCATGGGCCGGCCCGTGGCGGGGTTTCGTGGCTGTGGCTGTGGTCAGGTCGTCGGGCGGGTGCAGTGTGTGGCTGCCGTCAGAATGCTTTTCAATCCGCCAGTTGTGGTGATGGATTTTGTGGTGGCAGTTCCAGCAGACCATGATCAGGTTGTCGAGGCTGGTGGCGCCTCCTTGTGAGTAGGGGGTGATGTGGTGGGCTTGGCACATGCCTGCGGGCGCTGCGCAGTGGAAGCAGCCGCCGTAGGTGGCGAGCAGTGCTTGCCATTGCGTGTCCGACACGGTGCGTCGTGATCGGCTGCGCCAGATGGCGTCTCCGGCGCGGTTGAACACCAGCCCGCTCCAGCGGGTGTTGCACGAGAGTTCTTCGAGCACAGCGGCGGGGAGTTTCGTGCCGTCTGAGAGTTCGCCGATGAGTTCGCCGGTGGTGTCGTCGACATGGGCGAGCACTGTGATGTCAGCGACCCAGCCGCCGCTCGCGCCGCTGCTGCCGCCGTTCTCGTCTGCGCTGACGCCATCACCGCCGCTGGTGTCCTCGCTGCTGGCGCAGGCTGCGGCGTCTGCGCTCCTGCCGGTTGCTGGACTCGTGCTGTCAGCGTCCCCATGCTTGTGAACCGTGGTGATCGTGTCGTTGCGGCAAGCGCTCGCATCACAGCCTCCGCCGGTTTGAGTGACGCCGCTGCTGGTGATGCTGCTCATCGAGCTGTCGTTGTTCGCTGTGTCTGCGGCTGCGCGGTGGATGCTGGCACCGGTTCGAGCGCCGCTGCTGCCGCCGTTTGCAGGATCGGTTCCTGGGCCGGTGCTGGTCGCGGCGTCTGCGCGGGGGGAGGCTTGAGAGAAACCGCCGCCGCTGCCGGTGACAGCGCTCACCGAGCCGCCGCCGTTCGCGGTGTTTTCGGCTGCGTTGTGAATGTCGCCGCCGTTCTTTGCGTCGCCGCCGTCGATGCTGTTGCAGCCTGTGCTGCGGCGGCTGCTGCTAGCGGGCTTTTCGCTCCGGTCGGTGCCGGCGTTGGCTCGGACTGCGAAGTGTTGCAGGGCGTCGGCCATGCACTGCGGGAACTTGCGTCGCTGCGCTTGAGGGAGTTTCTTGTCGGCGTTGAGCAACCTTGTGGCGGTGTGGCGCAGCCGGTTGCGGATGCGTGTGCCGGTGATCTTGTCGAATTCGCCGTGCAGGCGCACCATGCCGTCTTCGGTGTCGAAGATTCTCAGGTGGCGTTTGGCGCGTTGGCGCAGGTACTCCGCGGTGCCGTCGTCAGCTTGGTGTGCGCCGATCCAGCGGTGCGCGGTGCGCGCGAACTGTTCGGGGCGCATCGACCGGGCCTGCGCCAACAACCCGGCGTCTCCGCCGACGGCAGCAGAGCTGGTTCTGGTGATCGCGTCGGCCAGGCGTCGTGCGTTGGCTTGCGGCACGTCACCGGCTTGAACAGCGTCACGCAGCTTCGGCACCTGACGCAGCGCCGCGGCAGCAGCGACCTGGCTGCGCGCCTCGCGCTGCGGCAAGCCCGCAGATGCAGCCAGGATCTCGGCGCCGTCGTCGCCGTGGTGTTCTCGTCGGGCGATCTGCTCCGCGGCTGCGGTTTGCGCGGCGGTGACAGCGGCTGCGACGGAGCGGGTCGCGTTCAGCACTGCTCGTAGTTCGGTAGTGGACGCGCCGCCGGTGTTGACTGCGGCTAGCAGGTCTGCGGCGGCTGTTTCGGCTCGGTCGGCGATCTCCACGATCATGAACAGCAGTATAGGATAGGGGTGTGACATTCACACCCATTACATGAAAAATCCTTGTTCTGCAATCAAAAAAGTTAAGCTCCGGAGGCAAAGCCCTCAACCGGGTAGCGAAGCCGTCAACGCGCAAGGTCACCACCGGCGCTCTGGATCGCTACTGCTGTTGAGCAGCGCTGTCTGGTTGCTGCTTCGGCGACCTGCGACGCCGTTGCTAAATCCGCCGCCGCGGCGCGTCACCCCCGCCGCCAAATCGGCTGCCACAGCACCGACCCGTAGACCAACAGGATGGGGACGACCGTGTAGAAGACGATCTTCAGCGGCGCGGCGACGTTGCCGAACACCTCGCGAGTGATGTCGCTGTCGCTGTGGAACCCGTTGACTGCGGCGACGACCCCCGAACCGGCGGTGAACAGCGCTACGGCGACGCCGAGCGCCACCACGAGATGGTGAGGCTTGATGCGCATGGCAGCCGCGACCCTATCCGAGCCGCCGCGTCAAGCCAGAACCGGTCGCCCGCCCCGGACGCCCTGACAGCTTGACCGTCACTCTGCGGGTCAGCTACAGCTGCTTCAGTATTGTCATACGGCGAACTCCACCGGTGGAGGCAAGCAATCGGCCATGATGGCCGGTGTCACTACAAACATCCAACCGGTGGAGTTCAATGCATTGCTCGGCTGTGGAGAAGCGAGACGGCCCCGACTCAAGTCGGGGCCGTCGGCCCAGGGTTGCTCGCCCTGGGGGGGTTTCGACTAACGCTATCACTCGCTTGTGACACGGGCTCAACTATCGTGGCCGAATCGTGTCGCCGGAGCGGGTCATAGCCTACATCGACGGGTACAACCTGTATTTCGGACTCTTGGACGCACGGCTCCGAACTTCCCGCTGGCTCGACTTGCGCAGCCTCTGCGAGACACTGCTCAAACCTCGTCAACAGCTCGAACTGGTCCGCTACTTCACCACCCGTGTCCGCAACAACCCGGACACTGCGAAGCGTCAGGCGGTCTATATTGACGCTCTGCGAACGCTAGGCGGCGTCGGATCGACTTCGGCGTGTTCCTGTAGACGCCGGCTGCCTGCCGAGAGTGCGGCACACAGTGGAGCAAGAACGAAGAGAAGCAAACTGATGTGAAGGTAGCAGTACGGCTGCTCAACGACGCCTACGACGACCGTTTCGACATGGCGATGCTGATCTCAGGCGACAGCGACCTCGTGCCTGTCGTCGAGTCTGTGAGGCAACGCTTCGAGCAGAAGCGTGTCGTCGTGGCCTCGCCGCCGAAGCGCTGGTCGGCGGATCTCGCCCGATCAGCCAACGCCGCATTCCAAATCGCGCGTGCCGCTATACGGTCGAACCGCCTTCCGGATCCGGTGATCACGCCTGAGGGCTTCACGTTACGAGCGCCCAAGGGATGGATTCCAGTCTCTGCAAGCATTGATAAGTCGTAGTTTCAAACTGGCGCTGCAAGCCGACACTCACGAAGCGCCGCGAACTCGATCGCGGCTCGAACGTGCTGCTCAGTGAGTTGCCTGTGAGCCTCGGCGCTCTGCTCACAGGCCGCCGCCCGGAGATACAGGGCTTCATTACTCGAGCTTGGTCAGACTATGCCGACGAGATCGTGAAGGGCGGATTCCCTGGGTGGCAGGCGGTGACGGGAAGGGCCGCCGACTTGCTCATCGACGGTTATCTCCACCGCATCGTCGAACATGAGTTCCCTCGAGCGGACGTTCGGTCCGCCGCCCGGCGACTCTGCGCCGCTGGCTGGAGGCGTATGCGGCGGCCGTCTCCACCGCTGCCTCGCACGAAGCGATCAGGGACGCTGCAACGGCGGGAGAGCACGACAAGCCGTCGAAAGCGACGACAACGGCATACCGCGAAGTCCTAGAGCACATGTGGGTCGCTGAACCAGTCCCGGCGTGGACGCCTGGCAACAACCGCCTCAGTCGGCTGAAACTCTCCCCCAAGCATCAACTCGCCGACACGTCGCTAGCGGCGCGCCTGCTCAACGTGAAAGCCGACACACTCGCCGAGGCGGCCTTGGCCGGGCAATTGTTTCGAGTCCCTGGTCACGCGCGATCTGCGCGTCTACGCCCAACCCGCCGACGCCCGAGTGTGCTCAGTTTCTCCCTTCACGGGTCCCGAGGCAGAGCAGATCGCCGAGGAGTCCGTGACTGCTGTCGTCGCTGCCGCAGAGCCCGACACGATCATGCGAGCGATGAACGCTCTGCAGGTGATAGCGCGCCACCCCGTCGTCTGCTCGTAGCAGTACCACGCCCGAGCGAGCGCACGCCGGTTCGGTTCAGGCTGGCGGTGGGTGTGAGGCTTGGGCGGCCACTGCGGCTGCCGCGGCGGCTGCGGCCTCGGGATTCAGGGCACGCTCCAAGGGGTGCTTGGCCTCGGTTGGGAGCATGTCTGTGCCCAGCACGTAGTGCAGCGGCATCCCGGTCGGGATGTTGAGCTCGCCGATGTCGCTGTCGGGAATCTCGTCGAGATGCTTGATCAGGGAGCGCAGGCTGTTGCCGTGCGCCGAGACCAGCACCGTGTGTCCGGTGCGCAGGTCCGCGACGATGCTCTCGTGCCAGTAGGGCAACAGCCGCTTCTGCACGTCAGCGAGGCTCTCGCACAGCGGCACCTGTCCGGCAGCAAGGTCGGCGTAGAGCGGCGAATCGTTGGGGTTGAACTCGTTGTCGGGCCGGATCGGCGGCGGCGCTGTCGAATAGCTGCGTCTCCACAGCCGCAGCTGTTCATCGCCGTGAGCGACGCGGGTGGCGGCCTTGTCAAGCCCGGTCAAGTCGCCGTAATGCCGCTCGTTGAGCCGCCAGCTCTGCTGCACCGCGAGCGTCGTCTTGAGGCCCAGGCCGCCCAGCACGATCTGCGTGGTCTCGACGGCGCGCCGCAGCATCGACGTGTGAGCCGCGGTGGGGATCAGCCCGGCGCCGGCGAGCAGTCGCGCCGCGGCTCGGGCCTCGTCGCGGCCGGTGCCGGTGAGGCCGCAGTCGTACCAACCGGTGAAGAGGTTCTTGTCGTTCCAAGTGCTGCGACCGTGCCGCAGCAGGATCAAATCGCAAGCCATGACAGCCAAAATATCCGCCCAGAGGCCGAGCGAGTCGGTCTATAACGCGGGCGTTCGGCGAGGCCGTGGCCCGAGCGGCCCGTGAGCGAAGCGACTTCGCAGCCGGCGGCTTGTGGTCGAACCGGCCTTATGCGGGTGCCGGACATAAAGTTGATATGATACGACTCAAGTTATGTTGCTTTTTGCACGGAGCTTAGCTACTATGGCTACACGAGGCCTGCGAGCCGGTCCGACGAACACGACCGGCTCGCAACCGACAATCGGCAACGAACAAGACAGGAAACCAAGAAGGGAGCCATCATCATGGCCAAAGCAGTAGGCATCGACCTGGGAACCACCAACTCGGTGGTGAGCGTCCTCGAAGGCGGCGATCCGGTGGTGATCGCCAATGCTGAGGGATCGCGCACCACGCCGTCCGTCGTGGCTTTCGCCACCGACGGCGAAGTGCTCGTCGGCGAAGTCGCCAAGCGTCAAGCGATCACCAACCCCGACCGCACCATCCGCTCGGTCAAGCGGAGCATGGGCACATCCAAGAAGTTCGAGATCGACGGCAAGGACTACGCCTCTCAGGAGATATCGGCGCGGGTGCTGATGAAGCTCAAGCGCGACGCAGAGGAGTATCTCGGCGACACGGTGACGCAGGCGGTAATCACCGTGCCCGCCTATTTCGACGACGCCCAGCGCACCGCCACCAGCGAGGCCGGCAAGATCGCCGGGCTCGAAGTGCTGCGCATCATCAACGAGCCGACCGCTGCGGCTCTCGCCTACGGGCTCGACAAGGAGTCCGCCGATCAGACCATCCTGGTGTTCGACCTCGGCGGCGGCACCTTCGACGTGTCGGTTCTGGAGCTCGGCGAAGGCGTGTTCGAGGTCAAGTCCACAGCCGGCGACACCAAGCTGGGCGGAGACGACTGGGACGAAGCCGTGATCGACTGGCTGGTGGCCTCGTTCAAAGGCGACCACGGAGTGGATCTGGCCGGTGACGCCATGGCCATGCAGCGCCTCAAGGAAGCCGCCGAGAAGGCCAAGATCGAGCTTTCCCAGACGCCTTCCTCGCAGATCAACCTGCCTTTCGTGACGGCCACCGACAAGGGGCCGCTGCACCTCGACTACAGCTTGACCCGAGCGAAGTTCCAGGAGCTGACGGCGCAGCTGCTCGACCGTTGCCGCGTCCCCTTCGAGCGGGCCATCTCCGACGCGGGCGTGGCCAAAGGCGAAATCGACCATGTGGTGCTGGTGGGCGGGTCCACGCGCATGCCGGCGGTGGCGGAACTGGTGCAGAAGATGACCGGCCGCGAACCCAACAAGACCGTCAACCCCGATGAGGTGGTCGCCGTGGGCGCCGCCGTCCAGGCGGGCGTGCTCAAAGGCGAAGTCAAAGACGTGCTGCTGCTCGACGTGACCCCGCTGTCGTTGGGCATCGAGACCAAAGGCGGCGTGATGACCACCCTGATCGAGCGCAACACCACCATCCCCACCCGCAAGAGCGAGACCTTCACGACCGCCGAGGACGGGCAGCCTTCGGTAGAGATCCACGTGCTGCAAGGCGAGCGCCAGATGGCCTCTTACAACAAGACCCTGGGCAAGTTCCAGCTGGTGGACCTGCCGCCCGCGCCGCGCGGGCTGCCTCAGATCGAGGTGACCTTCGACATCGACGCCAACGGCATCGTGCATGTCAGCGCGCAGGACAAGGCCACCGGCAAAGAGCAGTCGATGACCATCACAGGCCAGTCGTCGCTGCCCGATGACCTGATCGAGCAGATGGTGTCCGACGCCGAGGCCCATGCCGCCGAGGACGCCGAACGCCGCCAAGAGGCCGAGATCCGCAACAACGCGGACACGCTCGTCTACCAGACCGAGAAGCTTCTGGCCGAGCAGGCCGAGTCGATGCCCGACAGTGAGACCGAGTCGATCAAGTCGAAGCTGGAGGCGCTGCGCAGCGCCTTGGACGACGAAGACTCAGAGGCGATCAAGTCGGCCACCGAAGAGCTGATGACCGCCAGCCAAGAGTTCGGCCAACGGCTCTACGAAACCGCTGCGGCGGCTGACCGCAGTGCGGGCGCGAGCGACGCGGCCGCCGACTCCGACGACGATGTGATCGACGCCGAGATCGTCGACGACGACCGCAAGACCGCGTGAACAGCGAGTCGGATCCGCAACGCAGCGCCGCCATGACTGAAGCCGTGCCTGGCAGCACCGGAGAGCCCGAAGTGACGGGCGAGCCGCCTGCCGTCGTCGAGCCCCTCGCGGGCGCCGAGCCCAAACTCGAGGTCGTGGCCGACGCGCCCGCAGACAGCCCCGCCGACTCCGAATTGGACGCTGACGGTGTAGCTGACGCCGCGGTTGATGCAGCAGCCGTCGCCGCCGCCGCTGTGGCTGACGCGCTCGCCGACAGTCATGCCGATGCTGACGTCGACGCCGCCGCGGTTGCCGCTGGGTCGGACGAGTCCGCTGATGCAGCCGAATACGCCGAGCCGGTCGAATCCGTCGAATCTGTCGAATCCGCCGAGCGCACTGAGCCGCCCGAGACCCCTGAGGCCGGTGCCGGTGCGGCCCGGCCGGACGTGCCGGACGTGTCAGACGTGGCGGATGACGGCACTGGCGGCCTGTCCGCTGTCGTCGCTGAACGAGACGCCTATCTGGCGGATCTTCAGCGAGTGACGGCTGAGTTCTCCAACTTCCGGCGACAGACGGTGAAGCGCAACACCGAACTGGTGGCGCAGGCCGCGGCGCGGCTGGCCAAAGAGATGCTGGTCGTGCTCGACGCCTGCGAAGCCGCGGTCAGCCAGGGCGTGGACGGCATCGAACCGGTGCAGTCGCAGCTGCTCGGCGTGCTCGCCGCTGAGGGCCTCACGGTGCTGGGCCGAGTCGACGAAGTGTTCGATCCCGGCTTCCATGAGGCCGTGATGACTGAGCCTGCGACGGATGATGCTCAGGTGCCGTTTGTGGCTGAAGTGCTCCGTACCGGTTACGCCTGGAACGGCCGGGTGCTGCGACCGGCCATGGTGAAAGTGCGTGGCTGATCATGGAGCCCCAGAGGGACTGGTTCGACAAGGATTACTACAAGATCCTCGGAGTGCCCTCCGACGCTTCTGCCGCGGAGGTCACCAAGGCCTACCGCCGGCTGGCCAAAGAATTCCATCCCGACTCGAATCAGGGTGACGCCGCCGCCGACGAGCGGTTCAAAGAGGTGGCGGCGGCGTACGACGTGGTCGGCGACGAAGCCAAACGCAAGTCCTACGACGAGGTGCGGCGGATGGGTCCCACCGCCGGCGTTTTCGGCGGCTCAGGACCGGTCGGAGGCTTCAAGTTCGAGCAGATGGGCGACATGGGCAACCTGTTCGGCGACCTTCTAGGCCGTCGCCGCGCCGCCGCGGCCCAGCATGGCGACGACGTCGAGACCGAACTGAAACTCGATTTCGCCGATGCCGTGTCGGGGGCCACCGTGTCGCTGGCCGTCACGGGCGAAGCTCCCTGCGGCGACTGCAAAGGCAGCGGCGCTGCACCGCCGTCGGCGCCCCGCAGCTGCGACGCCTGCTCGGGCTCGGGGGTGAACGCCGAGAATCAGGGCCTGTTCTCTTTCAGCAGGCCCTGCCGCGCCTGCTCAGGCAGCGGCGCCGTCATCGACGATCCCTGCGATGCCTGCGACGGACTGGGCGCGCAGCAGCGTCGTCGCACGGTCAAAGCCCGGATACCCGCAGGAGTCGGCGACGGTCAGCGAATCAAGCTCGCAGGCAGAGGGGCGCCCGGTCGCGGGCCCGGCGCCAAGCCCGGCGATCTTTACGTGCGAGTCCGTGTCAAACCGCATCGGCTCTTCGAGCGTTCCGGCAAGAACCTCACCTTGAGAGTGCCGGTCTCCTTCGATGAGGCCGTCCTCGGAGCGGAAGTGTCGGTTCCCACCTTGGACGGCTCGTCGGTGACCATTCGCATCCCGCCGGGCACCGCCACAGGACGGCGCCTGCGCATCCCGGCGGCCGCGGGCGCTGCCGCCGCCGAGGCGGATCTGATCGTGGATGTGGAGGTGGTGATCCCGCAGGAGCTGTCAGAGGCTCAGCGTGCCGCTGTCGAGGCGTTCGCGGCTGCCCGCACCGTTGATCCAAGGGCCCATCTGCATCCGGTGCCGCGATCAGGAGCACCGCAGCATCCACGCAAAGCCGACGCCGCCGACAACGCCGCCGCAGCCGCGGGCACGCAGCCCGACGGAAGCGACACCCGCTGCCAGAACCCAGACAGTGAAGCGCAGCAGGCCGGAGAGGCGAACCCAGCCGGAGAAGCGAACCCGGACAGAGAACAGAACCAGGACAGAGAACAGAACCAGGACAGAGAAGCAGAAGCAAAGGAGGACGCAGATGAGCGATGAGCGTTTCTATCGGGCTGTCTACGTGATATCGGTGGCCGCAGAACTGGCCGGGCTGCATCCGCAGACGCTGCGCATCTATGAGCGCAGGGGCTTGGTCGCGCCGGCTCGAACCCCCGGCGGCAGCCGCCGTTACAGCGACGCCGATGTGGCGTTGCTGGAGCGCATCGCGGAGCTCACCGAAGAGGGTCTCAACCTGGCCGGCGTGCAGCGAGTCTTGGAGCTCGAGCGATCCGTCGCCGCGCTGCGAGCCGAGCTCGACGAGGTGCGCCGAGCCCAGCAGCGTCAAGCGGCCGAACTGCTGGCCCGCGGGTTCCGCGGTCGTGGCCGGCTGATGCCGGCTGCTGCGAGCGACGCTTCGGTGACGTTGTACCGCGCCACCCGCGGCCCGGCCTCTGTGATCGAGCCCGTCGACCCTGCCGAACCGCCCCGCCCGGAACCGCTCCGCCCACAATCGCCGAGCCCGCAACCGCCCCGCCCGGAACCGCCGAGCCCGCAAAGCGAGCGATCATGACTGTGGATCCCAACCGTTGGACACGCAAGACGACCGAGGCTTTCGCTGCCGCCACCGAGGCCGCCCGCGCGGCCTCTCATGCGGAGATCACCGCCGATCATCTGCTGACGGTTCTGCTGGGCCAGAGCGAAGGGCTTGTGGCGCCGATGCTGCATTCGGCGGGGGTCGATCACGCGGTCGTGGCCGAGCAGGCTCGCCAGCGGCTGGCCGCTTTGCCGCGCGCCTACGGATCAGAGGTCGGCGTCTCGCGTGAACTGCACGAAGTGCTCGGAGAAGCCGACGAGACGCGGGTCAGCCTGTCTGACGATTATTTGTCGACCGAGCATCTGATCCTGGCGCTCAGCGGACGCCTGGGAGTCGACCGCGAGCTGCTGTTGAAAGTGTTGCGCGACGTGCGAGGCAGCCACCGGGTGACCAGCCCCACGCCGGAAGACCAGTATCAGGCGCTGGAGCGCTACGGCTTGGATCTCACCGAACAGGCGCGCCAGGGCAACCTCGACCCGGTGATCGGGCGCGACGAGGAGATCCGTCGTGTGGTGCGGGTGCTGGCCCGCCGCCGCAAGAACAACCCGGTGCTGATCGGCGAGCCCGGCGTGGGCAAGACGGCCATAGTCGAGGGCTTGGCTCAACGCATCGTCGACGGAGACGTGCCCGACAGCTTGGCCGGCAAACGGCTGGTGGTTCTGGATTTGGCTGCCATGGTGGCCGGCGCCAAATACCGCGGCGAGTTCGAGGAGCGTCTCCAAGCGGTGCTGAAAGAGATCGAAGAATCCGGTGGCGAGATCATCACCTTCCTGGACGAGCTGCACACCGTGGTCGGCGCAGGGGCCGCGGAGGGCGCCATGGACGCCGCCAACCTGCTCAAACCGATGCTGGCTCGCGGCACTTTGCGCATGGTCGGCGCCACCACCCTCGACGAATACCGCAAACACCTGGAAAGCGACGCCGCGCTGGAGCGCCGCTTCCAGCCCGTGCTGGTGGATCCGCCTTCGGTCGAGGCCACGGTGGCGATCCTGCGAGGTCTGCGAGAGCGCTATGAGGTGCATCACGGGGTGCGCGTCAAGGACTCGGCGCTGATCGCCGCCGCCGAACTGTCGGACCGCTACATCACCGGCCGTTTCCTTCCCGACAAGGCCATCGACTTGATCGACGAGGCGGCCGGCGCTCTGCGCATCGAGATCGACTCGGTGCCCACCGAGATCGACGTGGTGCAGCGGCGGCTGCGCCAGCTGGAGATGGAACGCGTGGCTCTGTCCGACGAGAGTGAGAGTGACGCAACCTCCGCGGAGCGCCTCGGCGATCTGGAACGAGAGATCGCCGACCTGTCCGAGCAGTCTGCCGCCCTGACCGTTCGCTGGCAGGCCGAAAAAGAGGCCATCGCCGTGATCCGCTCGCTCAAGGGAGACCTCGAGACCCAGCGCTCGGAGCTGGAACGCGAACCCGACCTGGAGCGCGCCGCTGAGATCCGCTTCGGGATCATTCCCGCCACCGAACGTCGCATCAATGAAGCCACGAGCCGTTTGGCAGAGCTGCAGCAGCACTCGTCGATGCTCACCGAGGAGGTCGACGCCGACCACATCGCGGCTGTGGTGAGCCGCTCGACGGGCGTGCCGGTGTCGCGGCTGATGGAGGGCGAGGCCTCCAAGCTGATCCGCTTGGAGGAGCATCTCCACGAGCGGGTCGTGGGCCAGGACGAGGCCGTGTCGGTGGTGGCCAACGCCATCCGGCGCAGTCGCGTGGGGCTCTCGGATCCGCACCGCCCGATCGGCAGTTTCTTGTTTCTGGGGCCCACCGGCGTCGGCAAGACCGAACTGGCCCGCTCGCTGGCGCAGTTCTTGTTCGACGACGAGCAGGCCATGGTGCGCATCGACATGTCGGAGTATCTGGAGAAGCACTCCGTCTCGCGTCTGATCGGGGCGCCGCCGGGGTATGTCGGCCACGACTCTGGAGGCCAGCTCACCGAGTCGGTGCGCCGCCGCCGCTACGCGGTGGTGCTGCTGGACGAAGTCGAGAAAGCGCATCCCGAAGTCTTCGGAGTGCTTTTGCAGCTGCTCGACGACGGACGGCTCACCGACGGCCAGGGCCGCACCGTCGATTTCAGCAATGTGGTGCTGATCATGACCTCCAACCTGCAAGGCGAGCCGGGCGACTTCTTCCGCCCGGAGTTCGTGAACCGCATAGACGACATCGTTCGCTTCCATCCGCTGGCGCCCTCCGATCTCGTGTCGATCGTCGACATTCAGCTGCGCCTCCTCGGCGACCGGTTGCAGCAGCGGCGCCTAGGGCTCAAAGTCAGCGACGCCGCCAAAGCGTTCCTGGCTGAAAGCGGTTATGACCCCGCCTTCGGGGCGCGGCCCTTGAAGCGTTTGATACAGCGCAGCGTGGGCGATCCGCTGGCGGTGGCCCTGCTGGAAGGCGAATTCGGCGAAGACGACATGGTGGCGGTGGATCTCGACAATCCCGGGACCCCCGAGGCGGCGCTGGTAGTCGGCAACGGGCTCAGGCAGTCCTGAACCGCCGCTCCCGCCGGCAGAGCCCTGCGAGCCTCGCCGCCTTGCTTGCCTTGCCGCCTCGCAACCGTCGCAGCCGCAACCGTCGCAGCAGGGCGCATCGGCGGCCGTTCGCGACCGGCCAACGCAGACGACCCTGCGGGCACAGTAGACTCGTCCGGTAACGCTCAGCAGTAAGGGGGCGCCGTGCCCGCGACCGTCGTCGTCGGTACTCAATGGGGTGACGAAGGCAAAGGCAAGTTCACCGACCTCGTCGCTGCCGAGATGGACATGGTGGTCCGCTATCAGGGCGGCCACAACGCAGGCCACACTCTGGTAGTCAACGGCGAGACCTTCGCCTTGCAGCTGATCCCCAGCGGAGTGCTCTACGACCACATCACTCCGGTGATCGGCAACGGCGTGGTGGTCGACCCCAGAGTGCTCATCGCCGAGATGGAAGCCCTGCAGGCTCGCGGCGTGGACTGCGGCTCATTGAAGCTGTCGGGCAACGCTCATCTGATCATGCCGTACCACTTGGAGCTCGACGCTCTGCACGAGCGGCATCTGGGCGAAGCCATGCTGGGCACCACCAAGCGAGGCATCGGCCCGGCCTACGCCGACAAAGCCATGCGCATCGGTCTGCGGGTGCAGGACCTGCTGGATCCCGGCATCTTCGAGGCCAAGCTCGAAGTCGCCCTGGCGCACACCAACAAGGTGCTGGCCAAAGTGTTCAACCGTCTCGGGGTACGCGCCAGCGACGTCGCCGCGGAGTACCTGCAGGAGTGCGCCCCTCGCTTGGCGCCGCACATCTGCGACACCGTGTCGTTGCTGCATGAGGGGCTCGATTCGGGACAGCGGGTGCTTCTGGAGGGGGCTCAGGCGACCTTCCTGGACCTTGATCACGGCACCTACCCCTTCGTGACGTCGTCCAATCCGGTCGTCGGCGGCGCCTGCACCGGCGCCGGGATCGGCCCGCGGCATCTCGGCCGGATCATCGGCATCGCCAAGGCATACGTCACCCGGGTCGGGTCGGGGCCTTTCGTGACGGAACTGCTCGACGAAGTCGGCGACCATCTCGTGGAAGTCGGCGGCGAGTACGGCACCAACACCGGCCGTCGCCGCCGCACCGGCTGGTTCGATCTGGTGATGCTGCGCCAAGCGGTGCGACTCAACTCGCTGACCGAGGTCGCCCTCACCAAACTCGACGTGCTCGACGGCCTCGACAGCCTCAAAGTGTGCGTCGCCTACGAACTCGACGGCCGGCGCTACGAGCACATGCCTTATCACCAGTCGGTGATCCACAAGGCGGCGCCCGTCTATGCCGAACTCAAAGGATGGAAGACCGACTTGAGCGGAGTCACTTCGTCTGGGGAGCTGCCCTCCGAAGCCGCCGACTACATCGCTTTCCTAGAGGACGGAATCGGCGTGCCGGTGCGCCTCGTCGGGGTGGGGCCGGGCCGCAGCCAATACTTCGACTGGCAGCAGACCGATTGACCCCGGCCGCCAGGATTGTCGATCAGCAATTCGATCTGGCGCCCAGCAGTTCACTCACCCAACCATGCCAGCCCGAACGCCGAAGCGAGCCCGACGGTCACCCAAAGCCGACCCGACGGATTCTCGCGCAGGAACCGTGCGATCCGCTCATCGAAACGCTCACCCCAGACATGCTATGTCCAATCGGTAGCTATGAGGATGTTGATGCGGTCGTAAGAATCTGTTCGAATTCCTCCGGCTGCGACCAAATGGCAATGCGCGAGAACGGTTCGACTAATGCGAAGTCCTCATCGCGCCACACATTGGCGGTGTCGTCAAACAAGGAAACGAAGCTGGCATCAGTGTTCTTGAATGTCAGGTGACTGAGATCGGTACAAGCTGCAACTACGTGCTCGCAAAGCCGTCTAGCCCAAGCCTGACTGCCGGTGGTCAAGAGGAACACATGCGAAGTCTGTGACCGAGCGATGACTTCATAGTCCACTGTCCAGGCGCGCCCCGATCTTCCTTTTCGCCGTTCGTTCCTTGCAGATTCAAATTTGCGTTCTCGAAGCCACTGGTCCACTTCATCAGCCACCGACGTCACCGCCCGCGTGCGTAGTGTGAACCAAATGTCCGAAACGCGTACAGCCGCCTGACCGAGGCGATGAACAACATCACCAAGTTCGGAGGCGTCCGTGCATTGCAGTGTCAGTTGCCCACTCTTCAGTTCGACGCCGAGAGTGAGACAAACATCATCGATCATTCTAAGCTGGTTGCTTGTCAGCTGATCTCTGGGTGACTGCATCTGTAACCAGCCCAGCGATTCGCCATAGTCAGTAACGAGGTGCTTCCCGTCTCGCTCATCCACGAACAGATCTACTATGTCACCGTCGGGATACATGAATGGCGTACGCACACGAACCGATCCCTGCGGTAACAATGCGCATTCAAACAGTTTCGAGAGGCAGGCACGAAGAGATTCGCACAGCTCGTCGGGTTGCATCACAGCAGCGAGCCTTGAATAGATGGCTCGCTCAGCAAGCCGTGATGGTTGATCCTTGCCTCAACACAGAACTGTTGCCAGACCTCAAGAGGGCGGTCCCATGGAGCGGTGATATCTTCAGGGACATATGCCCACTTGTCACGGTAATCAGCAGTCCATTTATGCTTGTGCTTGTCTCCGACACGCTCGCCGTCGGGATTACGGTGAGCGCTGCCTAAATCAAGGCCGTCGATGCGACCTGCGCCCCGATAGAGGAGAACATACGATAGCTTTCCGACCATCGGATTCAAGCGACCCACAACCTCCAGAGGATACCCCTCATCAGAGAGCACTGGCTCCCGAAACATGCATGCTGGACGATGGTCGTCGAGTGCGCGCCAAACAAGGTCTCCCTCAATCCGCTTCGATGGATCCTCAATAATCGAATCGCACTCTACCAGGGTGATCACCCTCCAATGGCCTCCTATGCTGCATAGCTCTATCGTCAGTAGCCGTTTCGCGACAGTGCCGAAGCATACTAACGACACCGCCCGCTCGTCGCCCTCGCGGCCGCCGCCACCCGCAAGCAAAGTCATAGTAATAATTATTATTGATGCTGTTCGGTGTTTGAGTGTGTCCTTCAGGCTAAGGGGCTGAGCGAGTAGGAGAGCCAGGCAGTCGCTCGTTCGAGGTGCTCGACGGCAGGCTTCAGGTTCGCGGCGCCAGTGCTGATGCGCGGGCAGGCTGACAGTGTGCGATACTAGTCTGCTTGGACTGGGCGGACGAGTTTCTTGCTGAGCGTGAGGCCGATCTCTGGACCCCGCCGAAAGACTTCCCGCGCGGGCTGACGCCGGGCGACGCCTTCTTCCAGCGATACGGCGGCTCGGTGGTGGGCCAGGGGCTCGAAGTGGTGCTGGCATCAGCATCGCAAAAGCCTTCGGCGCAGACGATGCGCGACGCTTATCGCAAGCGCTGGGACGGCCGGGGCAGCCCGGTGCTCGTGGTGGTCGGCTATCCGGCGACCTCTTCATCGCAGCTCCCCGCAACATCATCGCCGCCGACATCGGCATCGCAGCAGCCGACATCGGCATCGCAGCAGCCGACCTCGCTGCCGCCTGCCGGCAGTCGCATGACCACGACGCTGTTGGCGCTGTGCGGTCCGACGGGCGACAACCCTTCTGTGCTGTTCGATCAGGACGTGGCCCAGATCGAGAGGCTCGCTGACTGCGCTCTGGCGCAACCCGACCAGCTCGCAGCGATACGCATGCTGCAGAAGGTGCAGGGCTCTCTCGCCGCGCCGCGTCACATGCAGCTCGACGCGGGCCTGCGCAACATGGGCTTGCTGGCCACCCAGGAGCTGCGTTCCGGGCTGCCTCAGCGCTCCGACTGGCCTGAGGCGCAAGCGGCCGGCCGGTCGGTGATGGGACTTCGGGGCAGGCGCCTCGCCGAGGGCCTCGGCTTCCGCATCGAGCAGCACGCCAACCACGTCCACCTGCTGAAAGTCGACGGTCACAGCCGCGCCGCGGCCGTCTTCTGCAACGACGACGAGCCTTTCGACGCGCCCGCCAGGCGTTTCGACCATCTCACGCCGGTGTCGCTGGCTTTGGCCCACGCCGACATGCACGGCGCCGACTGGGTGGTGCTCACCCGCGGCAGCGAGATACGCCTCTACGCCGCCCGGCCCGACACCGGCGTGGGCCGCAAGGGCCGCACAGAGACCTTCGTGGAAGCCAACCTGGCGCTGCTGTCCGACGAGCAGGCCGGCTATCTGCATCTGTTGTTCTCTGCCGCGGCTCTCGACGAAGACGGCATCATCGAGGAGATACTGGAGAGTTCCGACCGCTTCGCCGCCGATCTGGCTGTGCGGCTGCGCGACCGTGTCTATGACGAGACCGTCCCCGCACTGGCGGCTGCGGTCGCAGCGCGCATGGGTCCTGATCCTGAGCCCGAGGATCTGCGGGCCGCCTACGAGCAGGTGATGGTGATCCTCTTCCGGCTGTTGTTCGTGGCTTACGCCGAGGCCAGAGACCTGTTTCCCTACACCAGCAACACTCGCTACGCCGACCATTCGCTGACCCGTCTCGTGGCCCGCCTCACCGAAGACCAGCGCAGCAGGCAGCCCCGCTACGACCAGTCGGCGACATCGATGTGGACCGACATCAAGGCGCTGTGGGCCGCCGTCGACACCGGCAACGTGGCTTGGGCGCTGCCCGCCTACAACGGCGGGCTGTTCGCCCGCGACCGTGAGGTGAGCGCCTCGGGCGCGGCGATAGAGGCGATGGCCCCGCTCACCGACGCCGAGCTCGCGCCCGCGCTGTCGTCGATGCTCATCGACCGCGGCGCCGAGGGCGTCGGGCCGGTGGATTTCCGGTCGTTGTCGGTGCGCACCTTCGGCACGATCTATGAGGGTCTGCTGGAGTCGCAGCTGTCGCTGGCCGAACAGGATCTGGCGGTCAGGCGCCTGGGCAAGGACAGCGCCCCGACCTTCGTGCCGGCCGCCGACGGCGACGAGGTGGAGGTGCCCGCGGGCAGCGTCTACTTCCACAACCGTTCGGGTGTGCGCAAAAGCACCGGCAGCTATTTCACCAAGCCCTTCGCAGTGAAGCACCTCCTCGACCACGCCCTGGAGCCGGCGCTGGACGATCATCTGGAGCGTCTCGACGCATTGGCCGCCGCCGACGACACCGCCGGGGTGGAACAGGCCTTCTTCGACTTTCGCTGCGCCGACATCGCCATGGGCTCGGGGCATTTCCTGGTGGCCGCAGTGGACCGCATCGAGAGGCGCCTGACAGGCTGGCTGAGCCGCAACCCCGTCCCCGCGGCGGGCGTGAACGCGCAGCTGCGGAGGCTTCAGACAGCGGCGATCGCGGCGCTCGGCGATTTCGCCACCGACGACAAGATCGAGACGGGCCTGCTGCTGCGCCGCCAAGTGGCCCGCCACTGCATCTACGGCGTCGACTTGAACCGTGTGGCGGTGGAACTGGCACGACTGTCGATCTGGGTCCACACGTTCGTGCCAGGCCTGCCGCTGAGCTTCCTCGACCACAACCTCGTGCAGGGCAACAGCCTCACCGGCATAGGAACCCTCGACGAAGTGCTGCGAATCTTCGAACCGGGTGCCGACCCCGACACGGTGAGCTTCACCCGCATTCAGCTAGAGCAGATGCTTGCTGAGTCGGAAGGGTCGCTGAAGCGTCTGGCCCGCACCGCCGATGCCACCAAAGATGAGATCGCCGAAGCCCGCGAGGCTTACAAGGAGGCTCGCGAAGCTGTGCAGCCAGCGATTGCGATCTTCGATGTGGTGGCTGCTCACCGCGCCAACGCCGGCGATCTTCCCGAGAATTTTGATCCGGCGGCCTTGATCGCGCTTGCGGACAGCGACGCTGTGCGGGCGGCTGTAGCGAGCTTGAAGCCAGTGCATTTCCCTGCCGTGTTCCCCGAAGTGTTCCTGAGGGAAAGGCGCAGCGGCTTCGACTGTCTGATCGGCAACCCGCCGTGGGAGAAAGTCGTGGCCGACCGAGAAGTCTGGTGGGGTATGCACCTGCCGGGCGTTCGCTCTCTGCCGGTGGCGAAACGCCGAGCGAGCATCGACGACTTGGAGCGCCGCCGCCCCGATCTGGCCTTCGAGTTCGATGAGGCCAAGGATGCTGCCGAGTCGCTCAAGCTGGTGTTGCGAGCCGCCTTCCCCAATCTCGGGTCTGGTCAGACCGATCTGTACAAGGCGTTCTCGTGGGCGAACCTGGAACTTGCCCGCCACGGCGGCAGGGTAGGGATCGTGCTGCCTCGCACGGCAGTGTCCGACGCTGGCATGGCCAAGTGGCGAGCCCACTGTCTAAAGCGCCGAGCCGAGCCGAGCCGAGCCGAGCCGAGCCGAGCCGAGCCGAGCCGAGCCAAGCCAAGCGTTCCGAGTTTATCAGAGCAGATGTCGGTTCTCACGCTCATCAACCACAAGGGCTGGGTGTTCGAGGGGGTTCACAACTCCTACACGGTGGCGCTGCTGACGGTCACGCGATCCTCACCGTCGCGACCTGTCTCAACACCGGCCAGTGGGCCTTCGACGACGTCGACGGCCGCTACACCGTTGCCCTCGTCGCAGTTCGCAAAGCCAATCCCAGGTCCGAGCCTTGGGGGCGGCTTCGACGAAGCCGCCGAAGACGCCGACGACATAGATCCTCAGATAGCGATATATCCCGGCCCGGCAAGCTCGCTGGATCATTACTACAAGTTGCTAAGGGGAGGCCCGGAACTGGTCCCCGTGTCGGAATTTCAGCGTTGGTCGAACTCTGCGGCGTTCCCGCAGGTTCCCAGCCGGGCAGCGTTCCGGGTGTGGCGCAAAATGAAACAGCATCCCCGTTTCGACGGCAGCGACCTCGACAGCAGCGTCGCGCCCACGGAAGGGGGGGGGGGCGTCGGAGATGGAGATTCCGGCCAGTCCAGGGAGACTTCAACGCCACGACCGACCGCCACCGCTTCTTCCGAGACGACGGACTTGGCGCTTTCGAGCAGTCGCGGAACTACACGCGACCCACGACAGAGGGCTCTTCGTGAACGACGATGGCAGTTCCGCCCGGTCCGCGAACTCGATGCCACCAACGACCGGGGGCTCTTCGTGAACGACGACGGTGCGACAGCCACTGACGCTAGGCGGAATGAGAAATGAGCCAGGTCTGGCCTGTCTACAAGGGCTCGAGCTTCAACTTGTGGGATCCTGACACGGGCACCTACTACGACAGTGTCGACTCTGTGAGCATCACGGAGCACCTTCAGGAGAAGCGGCGTTCGCAGAGCGGCACCAGGTCATCGGCGTTCGCAGAACTTGATGATGGTGTGTTTGACGACCCTGAGACGCTGCCGTGCCGCCGGGCGCGTATCGCTTTCCGAGACGTGACTAGATCCACCGACACGAGAACTCTCATTGCAGCCCTCGTGCCACCAGAACGGGTGATCGTGAATCAGGCGCCGTATCTGTTGCGAACCGCTGGTTCTGCTCGTGATGAAGCGTATGTGCTGGGTGTGCTGTGCTCGATGCTGTGTGATTGGCAGGCTCGTCGGACGGTTGAGCTTCATGTCACGTTCGAGCAGTTGAATAGCTTCACGATGCCCGACCCGGGTGAGGGGCATCCGGTGCGTGACCGGGTGACTGAGTTGGCGGCGCGGTTGGCGGCTAGCGATGAGCGGTTCTCTGAGTGGGCTGCTGAAGTCGGTGTTCCGGTCGCTTCAGCGACAGCTGCCTCCTCGACCGGGGGGGGGGGGTAGACGCCCTATGCGAGTTGGACGCGTGTGTCGCCTACCTCTACGGGCTGGACGGGGACGACATCGCTGTGGTCTACGACACGTTCGGCAGGCCGGGGCAGTGGGATGAGCGACGCGACGCGGTCCTCGCCCACTACCGGAGAATCGTCACCGAGCAGCGGTAGCGAAAGCAGCGACAGCCCGGTGTCGCCACGTTCCGGCGAGGTCTGGCCTGTTTATAAAGGCTCGAGTTTCAACTTGTGGGACCCGGACACGGGCACCTACTACGACAGCGTTGACGCCGCGAGCATCACGGAGCACCTTCAGGAGAAGCGGCGTTCGCAGAGCAGCACGAGGTCGTCGGCTTTCGCAGAAGTCGAGAGAGCGGTGTTGGACGATCCGGCGACCTTGCCGTGTCGCCGGGCGCGTATCGCCTTCCGCGACGTGACCAACCCGACCAACACTCGCACGATCGTGTCGGCGCTGGTGCCGCCTAATCGCGTGATCGTTAATCAGGCACCGTATCTGTTGCGGGCCGCTGGTTCTGCCCGTGACGAAGCGTATTTGCTGGGCGTGTTGTGCTCGATGCCGTGTGATTGGCAGGCTCGTCGGACGGTTGAATTGCATGTCACCTTCGAGCAGTTGAACAGCCTCACTATTCCCGATCCAGGCGAGGGGCATCCGGTGCGCGACCGGGTGATTGAACTGGCAGCGCGGTTGGCGGCTAGCGATGAGCGGTTCTCTGAGTGGGCTGCTGAAGTCGGTGTTCCGGTCGCTTCAGCGACAGCTGCCTCCTCGACCGGGGGGGGGGGGTAGACGCCCTATGCGAGTTGGACGCGTGTGTCGCCTACCTCTACGGGCTGGACGGGGACGACATCGCTGTGGTCTACGACACGTTCGGCAGGCCGGGGCAGTGGGATGAGCGACGCGACGCGGTCCTCGCCCACTACCGGAGAATCGTCACCGAGCAGAGGTAGCGAAAGTCTTGCCGAGGCACACTCTGGCGAGGTCTGGCCCGTCTATTCGGGCAAGAGCTTCAACCTTTGGCAGCCAGACACCGGCGACTATTACGACAGCGCCGCCGCGGATGAGATTTTTGCGCATCTGCACGAGAAACGCTCGAGGCAGAGCCGCACAAAGTCGTCGGCGTTCTCGGGGTTGACCGAGTCGGTGCTTGAGGATCCAGCGACGCTGCCGTGCCGTCAGCCGCGTATCGCCTTCCGCGACGTGACCAACCCGACCAACACTCGCACGATCGTGGCGGCGTTGATCCCGCCTGATCGGGTCGTCGTCCACAAGGCCCCGTATCTGCTGCGAAAGGTTGGCAGCGCTTGTGACGAGGCGTATCTGCTCGGATTGCTCAGTTCGATGCCATGCGACTGGCAGTCGCGGCGCACAGTCGAACTGGTCATGTCTTTTGAACAGGTCGGCCAGTTGGTAGTGCCCGATCCGGGTGAGGGGCATCCGGTGCGTGACCGGGTGGCGGAGATAGCGGGCCGCCTCGCTGCGACCGATGAGCGCTTCTCCGAGTGGGCCGCCGAGGTCGGTGTTTCGGTCGGCTCGGCGAGCGACGCCGCCGTCAAGCAAGACCTGATCTGCGAGCTGGACGCCTGTGTGGCGATCCTCTACGGCCTCGACTCCGCCGACCTCGCCGTGATCTACAGCACCTTCGACGCCAAGCGCCCCGACCGCTACGCCGATCACCACGCCGCAGTCCTGCCCCATTTCCACCACTGGTCTGCCCTGCAAGGCCGCTCCGCTGCTCAACCCGACTAGCTCCGCCACCCGCAGGCAGATTCAGATGCGGACTTGCGGCAGAAAAGAAAAAGGGGCGCCGTGCGTTCCGGGGCCCCGTTGCAAGCGGCATGTCACACTGCCGTAGGATGATGTGAGTCGGGTGCGTCGGACAGACGGATCCTGATTATCGTTGAGCCAGGAGGAGCTATGGCCGTTAGCGACGATCTCTATGCCGACATCGAAGTCGAAGTCCTTGACGAAGCTGGCGTCGAAGAACTGATCCACAACGCTTTGGCTGAAGCGGGCTGCACTTGGGAGGAACTGCAGGAGCAGGCCAGAGTTGGACGTTTCACGAACGAGACGGCTCGCGAAGCCTGGTTCGTGGTGTCGACCTTTGCCGAGCCGTCGCCAGCCTGACCTCCAGCACCAAGCGAGGGAGTTCGCGAACGAACTCACGGAGGTGCTCAATCTAACGCTTACGCACGGCCCTCGGCTGTCCGTGGTGATGGAGCCGAGCGGCTGCGCGGTCATCGGGAACCGTATTTCCCGAGAGAAACCACTGGGTGAACCGGTGTCGTTGTCGGCGTCTCGAGCCCAACCCCGGCTGGAACTGCGTCTGCTGCACACGCTGGCGCTCGACAAATCTCAGCAGTTCCTCACCACGACCAAGAACAGCTACAAGCTTTCACATGCGCGCGATTCGTGTCCGATCGTGACCTACGACTACACCTGCAACCCACCCAACAGCTACCCGGAGGCGCACTTTCATCTCCATGGTGAAGCTGTCGCCATCCGGGAGATGCTGGATCGATGCGGCCGAACCAAGGACAAGCCCGATGACTTGCACTTCCCCGTCGGCTGGCGCCGGTTTCGGCCTTGCCTGGAGGATCTGATCGAGTTCTGCATTTTGGAACAGCTCGTGGTGCCGCACGACGGATGGCAAAAGGCTCTTGAAGAGTCGCGTCGCTGGTTCCACAAGCGACAACTGCAAGCGGCAGTCCGGGGAGATCCTGAAGTAGCAGCCGACGCGCTCGCCAAGGCGGGCTGGAGGGTGACAGCGGCCGGTGCTGAGTAGCGGGAAGCGGTTGAAGGAGAAGGCGAAGCAGCCTGCGCCAGTGTCGGTGGCTTTTTGGGTGGGTCAGCTGGAGAGGGCTCAGAGGAATATTTTTGATCTTCAAACAAGATTTTTGCATGAGATAGGTGTGAATGTCACACCAGTGACCTATACTGTTGTTCATGATCTTGGAAGCCGCTCAACGAGCCCGGACCGCCGCTGCCGACCTGCTGGCTGCCGTCAACACGGGCACCGCCTCCACAGGCGAGCTGCGCAAGATGCTGGACGCGACCCGAGCCGTGACCGCCGCGGTCAACGCCGCACAGACCGCCGCTGCGGAGCTGATCGCCCGACGAGAGCGTCACGGCGACGGCGGCGTCGAGATCCTGGCTGCGTCTGCGGGCCTGTCACAGCGAGAAGCCCGCAGCCAGGTCGCCACCGCGGCGGAACTGCAGAAGGTGCCGGAACTGCGTGACGCGGTGCAGTCCGGTGGCGTGCCTGCTGCCAACGCACGCAAACTGGCTGACGCGATCACCAGAACCTGCCCTGAAGCCGTCGCTGGTGACGCTGATTTGCTGGCGCAGGCTCAGACGATGCGTCCAGAGCATTTCACAAGAACCGCGCAGCGCTGGATCGGCGCGCAGCAGGCCGATGCCGGCGCCGCGGAGTATCTGCGCCAGCGCGCCAGACGCTATTTGAGGATCTATGACACTGATGACGGGATGGTTGCGTTGCACGGCGAGTTCGACAAGGTCACCGGCACACGCCTGCGCAACCGGCTGAGCCACACCGCCAATAAGTTGCTCAACGCCGACAAGAAGCTGCCTGAGGCGCAACGCCGCAAATTCCCGCAATGCATGGCCGACGCTTTGCAGCACTACACCGCCCACACCAGCACCGACAGCGAAAGTGCCTCAAGAAGCAGCACCGGCGCCGACCGCGTCCGTCGAAGCGGAAACGCAGCGGACAACGGCAATCCGGTAAGCGGCATCACCGGCTGCGGCGCAATCGCAACCCCAGACAGCACCGGTTGCGGCTGCTCTCAGCACTCCCACAACACAGCGGCTGCCGTCCGCGGCAGCAGCGAGGACGCCAGCGGCGCCGATGCCACCAGCACAAGCGGCATCACCGGCAGCGGCGCGAGTGGCGGCAGTGGCGGCGAATGGGTCGCTGACATCACGGTGCTGGCTCATGTGGACGACGCCACCGGCGAACTGATCGCCGAGCTCTCCGACGGTTCCAGGCTGCCGGCAGCGGCGCTGGACGCGCTGTCTTGCAACGCCCGCTGGACTGGTTTGGTGTTCGACCGTGCCGGTGACGCCATCTGGCGCAGCCGGTCACGCCGAACGGTCACCGACACGCAATGGCAGGCCCTGTTTGCGACGTATGGCGGTTGTTTTCATTGCGGGGCGCCTGCGGGCATGTGCCAAGCCCATCACATCACCCCGTACTCCGAAGGCGGCGCAACCAGCCTCGACAATCTGATAATGGTCTGTTGGAACTGCCACCACAGGATCCATCACCACAACTGGCAAATCCACGAGCACTCCGACGGCAGCCACAGCCTGCACCCGCCGGATGATCCCGTTACGCAACCCCGCTACGGACCGGCCCACGCCGACGACCCGCCGTCACAACCATCTCGAACCCCGACACGAGCCCCAACAGCCCGGACCGCCCGCCGCCGCCGAGACCAAGCGAGGGCCAGAGCCCGTGACCCCGCCCTGTGGTGACCGCCCGGAGGTCGGCGGCAGCGCGATACTGCGATCAGCGTGTTGTTCACGGTCGTGCTCGCGAGTGGTGACTGCCTGGAGGTCGGCGGCAGCGCGATATCTGCACACCGTCCAAAGCCGCCAGCTGGAACCTCGACTCGAGCCCCAGCCGCTCGGATCGCCCGCCGCCGCCGAGGGCAAGCGAGGGCCAGAGCCCGTGATCCCGCCCTGTGGTGACTGCCTGGAGGTCGGCGGCAGCGCGATACTGCGATCAGCGTGTTGTTCACGGTCGTGCTCG
>JAPOUM010000012.1 GCA_026708645.1 Acidimicrobiaceae bacterium
GCCCTGCACCCGGCATAAATTCGCTACGCCTCGAAAATCGCCCCCCCCCCCCCGCAGAATCAACTTCTTGACGATTCCAAGCTGACGGGCGCGCGCCGCGCCGCCGCCGCAGGCGACGAGCCGGATCACGCGAGCCTCGCGCCGTCGGCTGTCGTCGAGGCGGCTTGTCGTGCCGCGCGGGTCGCTCCGCTGCTGTTGATCATCGACGAGTTCGGCAAGAACCTGGAAGCAGTGCGCGACGGCGGCGACGCCGATCCGTATCTGCTGCAGCAACTCGCCGAGGCCGGGCAGGGATCGGGCCTGCCGATTTTCGTGGTCACGCTGCAGCACCTCTCTTTCGAGGACTGCTTGGCTGGCGCGGACGACGGCCGGCGCCGCGAATGGGCCAAAGTTCAGGGACGTTTCGAGGATGTGGCTTTCGTCGATTCCCATGAGCAGACCCGCTCGCTGGTCGGCACGGTGTTCGAAGTCGTCGATCAAAAGTTGCAGGGCCGCATCGACCGCTGGGCAAAGACGCACGCCCGACAGATGCGAGCCCTCGGCATCGCAGAACTGGCGGCCCCGGCGGTCATCGCCTCCTGTTATCCGCTGCATCCGCTGTCGGCTCTGGTTCTGCCCGAGTTGTGCAGCCGTTATGGCCAGCATGAGCGCACGCTGTTCTCGTTCCTCGCCGGCAGCCACCGCGACGGCGTCCGGGCGTTTCTCGAGACTACGAACCTGCCCGCTAGAGGGACGCTGCCTTCTTTGGGGCTCGACACGGTCTACGACTATTTCGTCGCGAGCGGCGCTCTCAGCATCGCTTCGGCCCGACAGTCGAGCCGCTGGACCGAGATCGCCACCCGGCTGCGGGACTCCCACGGCCTCACCGGGCCGCAGGAACGGACGGCGAAGGCTGTCGCTCTGCTCAACCTCGTGTCCACCACGGGGACGATCCGGGCGTCGCAGCCGCTTCTGGCGCTCACCGGGAAGGGCGCCGAGGGGGCTCTGGCCCAACTGGAGAGCGCCGGCGTCGTCACGTATCGGGACTTCGCCGACGAATACCGGATATGGCACGGCAGCGACATCGACATCGGCCTGCTTTTGGACACGGCCCGTCTGCGAGCGCAGGGCGAGCCGCTCTGTGAGATCGTGTCGGGGATCGACCAGCCCGCTGCGGTCGTCGCGGCTCGTCACAGCGCCGAGCACGACGTGCTGCGGGTCTTCAGCCGGCGTTACGTCAGCGGCGGCGAGCAGGTGACAGCACCCGAAGCGGCGTCGCCTTTCGACGGCGAGGTTCTCTTGGTTGTCGATCCCAGCGGCCGGCGCCCGAGCCTGAGCCGATCAGCGGCAGGGGTCAAGCCCGTGGTAGCGGCCGTCCCCCGGGACGTGTCCGCCGTTGATGCTGCGGCTCGAGAGGCGGCCGCGGTGGCTGCGGTGCTCGATGATCCCGCTGTGGCGGGAGACCGGGTGGCGCGCCGTGAGCTGGGCGAGCGCCTGGCGCAGACCCGCGCGGCCCTCGACTACGCCCTCGCCGACGCTTTCGGTTCCGAGGCGTGCCGCTGGATCCTGCTGGGACCCGATGATCTGCTGAGAAATCATGCTGCCGGCAATGTTGACGATGACGCCGGCGATCTCCGTGATGCCAGCGATCTCCATGATGCCGGCGGCGATGTTGATGATGCGGGTGATTTCAGTGCTGGCGATGTCAGCGAAGCTAGTGCTGCCAGCGGCGATGGGGATGACGGTGGGCATGACGGCGACAGCTTGATCGAGCTTCCGGCCGGTCGGGGCAGCGCGCCGGTGTCGGCGGCAGCGGACATCGCCTACCCGTTCACGCCGGCGGTCGGCAACGAGATGCTCAACCGCAGCAAACTGACCTCGCAGGGATCCAAGTCCAGACGCCTGCTGCTGGAAGCCATGATCCAACGCGGCCACGCGGACGGCCCCGGCAGCGCCGATGCTGCTGATGCCGCAGATGCCACTGGTCCTGCCGGTAGCGCAGATCTGGGGTTCGAGGGTTACGGGCCCGAGACCGCCATGTACCGATCTTTCCTGCTGCGCACCGGGCTGCACTCTGCTGAACATCACGACTCTCGGCGTGTTGACCAGCGCACCGACCGGCGTGCTGCTGACGGGAGTGCTGACCGGCGTGCTGATCGTCGTGAAAAAGACGGGCGTCACGACTCTCATCGTGATGCAGACCGGTGTGCCGCTGACGGGCGTGCTGGTAGTCGTGGCCGGCGCGGCGCAGGTCGTCGTGACGCTGACCGCCGTGGCGTCGAAATGGCGTTCGGTGCGCCTTCCGATGCGACCTTGAGGCCTGCGTGGGATGTGTTGGTGGGCGAGTTCAAGCGTTCCAGGGACAGGCGCATCAGCTTGAGCGAGGTCAACGCTGCGCTCATGTCGCCCCCGATCGGCATGAAAGCCGAGGTGGTGCCTGTCTTCGTCACTGCGGGACTGCTGGCCTTCCGCGACGAGGTCGCCATCTACGAGCACGGCACTTTCAAACCGCTGCTGTCGCCTGAGCTCTCCGAGCGGATGGTGCGCAATCCGGTCCATTTCGACGTCAAGCATTTCGCCAACACCAGCGGCGGGCGTCTCATGGTGGTCAAGGCGCTGACGCAACGCCTCGGGCTTGTCGCGCGGGGCGCCGGTCGCCGCCGTCGGCAGCGGGTGGGCAACGTTCTTGCGGTGGTCGGCGCTCTGGTCTCGCGGATCAGCCGTTTGGACAACTATTCCCGCCGCACCCGCAGCTTGGGGGCCGAGGCCCTGGCGGTGCGAGAGGCTTTGACGGTGGCCGTCGAGCCCGACGAGTTGCTGTTCGTCGCTCTGCCCGAGGCGCTGGGTTTCGATCCGGTCGCTGTCGACGACGAGGAGTACGGCGCAGCCGGTGACTTGGCGGGCGCTGTGGCAGCGGCTCTCGAAGAGCTCGAGTCGTGCCTGCACCGCATGTTGTCCGAGTTGTTGCAGTTACTGCTCGACGCTTGTGCGACCGGCAGCCGCACGGCGGTCGTGGGCGAGGCTGCGGCATTGGGCGACGAGGTGCTCGATCCCGCAGTGCGGGCGTTCGTTCTGGCGCTGGCGAACGAGAGCGCCGCATCCGACACCGACTGGATCGCCGCGGTGGCGACTGTCGTGGCTTGCAAGGCGCCCGCGGAATGGAGCGACGAGGACCGGGCGCGGTTCTGCCGTGATCTGCCCGAGAGGCTGGCAGCCTTCCATCGGCTGGTCGCTCTGCACGCCGAGCGACGCGCTCACGGGGGCGGGCCGTTCGAGGCTCTGCGGGTGACCGTGACCCGCCCAGACGGCAGCGAGTACATCAGGCTGGTGAGCATCGACTCTCGCTGCCGGCAAGAGTCGGAGGCGGTCCTCGACGGGATGCTGGCCGACTTGGCGGAGATCGCCGGCTCGCCTCAGCGGGCTCAGCAGAGCCTGATGGCTCTATTGAGCGAGCGACTGCTAGCCGGCCACGGATCAAGCCAGGCGGGGGAGAGACTGCCGGGCGAGCGACTGCTCACTGAACGAGGATCAGGCGAAGAGGAAAAGACGCCCGAGCCGGCTGTGCCTGCCGTGCCCTCTGTGTTCTCCCGGACCAGCCGCAGCGGAACCGCAGTCGGGTGAAGTCGTGACTTCTGTGCCTGCCGTGCTCTCTGAGCCTGCTGCGATTTGGCCGCAGGACCAGCAGCTACGACAGAGGAGAACGTCTGTGCTTGCAGCAACCTCGACGTCGGTTGTGCCCGCCGAGCCCGCAGTGATCTCTGTGCCTTCTGCGATCTCTGAACCCGATGCGCCCGACGTCGGGATCGTCGGAGGTTCCCCCTTAGTCGGCGTCGTAGGAGAGTCAGGCGCTCGCTCTTTTGCGCGGCTGGACCACATATCCGGTGACATCTCTGCAGCACTGCCGGCCGGAGACGCAGGCGCTCGCTCTTTTGCGCGGCAGCACGGCGAGACGAGTGAGGCGGCGGCGAGCAGTGCTGCTAAGGCTGGATCGAGGGGATCAAGAAGATCGAAGGAATCGAGGCGATCGAAAGAATCGAGGACTGCCGGTGGGTGAAAGCGAGGCGCCCGTGCGTCACATTTGCGGCATCTCCGGCGGCAAGGACTCCAGCGCGCTGGCTGTGTACATGAGGGATCGGGTGCCGGAGATGGAGTATTTCTTCTGCGACACCGGCGCGGAACTGCCCGAGACTTACGAATATCTGACCCGTCTGGAGGTGATCCTGGGGCAGCCCATCGCCAGGCTCAACGCGACTCGGGGTTTCGATCATTGGTTCGAGGTATTCCGGGGAACGCTGCCGTCGCCGCAGATGCGCTGGTGCACCAGGAACATGAAGATCAAGCCCATTGAGGAGTGGATCGGCGAGCAGTCAGCTGTGTCCTATGTGGCGATACGGGCGGACGAGTCCGACCGCAAGGGCTACGTCTCGACGAAACCCAACATCGAGACCCGGTTCCCGTTCGTGGAGGACGGCATCGATCACGCCGGGGTGATGAGGATCCTCGATGACGCGGGCATCGGCCTGCCCGCCTATTACGAGTGGCGGACCCGTTCGGGCTGCTATTTCTGTTTCTACCAGCGCAAAGCCGAGTGGATCGGTCTTTCCGAGCGCCACCCCGAACTGTTCGAGCGGGCGGTCGCCATCGAGCAGAAGGTGCTCCAGGACGCCGGCGTGGACGGCGACGCCGATTTCGGTGACCGGGCCATGCGAGGCCGCCAGTACACCTGGTCAGGCGGCGAGACCCTGCTACAGCTGCGATCCCGCCGCGACGAGATCCTCGAACGCCACGAGACCT
This sequence comes from Acidimicrobiaceae bacterium, assembly GCA_026708645.1. Classification (GTDB taxonomy): domain Bacteria; phylum Actinomycetota; class Acidimicrobiia; order Acidimicrobiales; family Aldehydirespiratoraceae; genus Aldehydirespirator. The sequence goes on from JAPOUM010000012.1 coordinate 4,774, forward strand.
CCATGGCCCGAGCCAACAAAACCAGGGCCAATCTCCCCCTGATAGAAGCTCTAAGCGAAGCCCTAGAAGAAGAAGACGACACCCAACCCTGCACAGTCTGCGCCCTATGAACACTTCAGTCGCTACAAAGTTATCTGCCGATTTTCGGCAATCTGATTGGCACCCATATGAGAACCAGCTGATCTTCAAGAAGTCCGACTTGATGAAAGTGCCTTCCGGTGCTTTCGGGATTTACGGATTGTGGTTTCGCAAACGATGTATATATGTCGGCAAAGCTGAGAAACAATCCATAGCTCAACGTTTGGAGCAACACTGGAAAGGATCACACAATCCGAATCTAGCAGACTGGATCATTGCTATGGGATCACGATTAAGTGTTGGATATCTAGTCGTTGCAGATCAGTCGGAGATCAGTGATCTCGAGAAGAGATACATAAAAAAGTTCCAACCCCTAACCAATAGAATGCTAAAGTAGGAGATAAAATGGCTTCAGTATTGCCTGCAATGCGCGGTAAATTTGGTAGCACCGAATACTATATTGTCACGATGCCCGCAAAAGAGTTGACTGAACGGCTCGTGATTCCGCGTGATATGGAAGAATGGAATGACTTATCCTTAGAGGAGCGATATCAGAGAGAAATTAACTATGGGCGTGTGAAGCGACAGATCGTTCCCTATCTAGCACAGGATGACGACCGGTTCTTTGGAGCTTTCATTGTCACTATGTTGCATTCAGACGATACCGAGTTTGAGCCGATGACTAGAATTTTTGGTGAAAAGGTTCCCAAACTCTATAAGTCTGCCGGAAGTGCATTCGGTTTCCTTACACTTGAAGGAACCGAAGTGCTTGTGCCACTGGACGGTCAGCATCGCCTAGCAGCGCTCGATTTTGCGATTACTGGAAGAGATGAAAAGAACCTACCGATCAAGGACCTTGAGCCGAATATCGATATTGCAGAGGATATTTGTACTGTAATTCTGGTGAAGCATGATCCAATTAAATCCAGGAAGATTTTCAATAAAGTTAATCGCTACGCTAAGAAAACCTCGAAAGCTGATGATCTGATAACTGCTGATGATGATGCGATTGCTCTAATCGTCCGAGAGTCAGTCATTGGGCCGAATAATATTATTCCAGATGTATTGGTAAATGCCAAAAGTAATACGCTTACGGCTAAAGCGAGTGAGTTCACGACCTTGACGACTTTATACGAAGGAACAAAGTATTTACTAGAGGATACACATGGTAAAATCAAAACGCACATCTTGCCCGACAAGGCAAAGATGGGAGTTATGAGAGCGGAGGCAGTTGAGTTCTGGGAAGTATTGTGCTCAAACATAGAACTCTTTAAGGATGCTCTATTTGACCCTAATGAAATGGGGGACCGCCGTCGACAAGAGATTCGTGCTGACTTTCTTATAGGTAAGCCTGTTGCACAATGGACTTTAGTCCAGGCAATAGTGCAGCTGTGCGAAGAAGACGAAGCTACAGGCCATAGAAAAAGCTTGAAAGAGGCATGTCAATTAGTAAATCGTCTGGATTGGTCCGTATCGGCCTCCCGTTGGCAGAGTGTTCTGATGAACGGAGACAAAGTAATGTTCGGTAAGTCAGTCGTAAATTTCGCGTCTCAAGTGATTACTTACTGGCTCGGATGTGACCTTGATGATCTAGCCCTTTCTGAATTGCGAGCAAGATACTGCAGTCAAGGAGGCAAGGGCCAGCTTGCTGATCCGATCTGCTAAGAGCAGTTCAGCCTCTGCGACGTCGATGTTTTGCTGAGGTTGCGCGCTCAGCCTAGCCGCGATACCTACAAGGTGTCGATGAAGTGGGGAGCAGAGTTTTGTGCGCTTGTTCAAGTACAGCCGCTTCCAGAATGGCATGCGAGTTGGACGGCGAACTCCACCGGTGGATGCAAGAGATCGGCCATGATGGCCGGTTGCACTACAAGCATCCAACCGGTGGAGGTTCACAGTATGGCATCAAGGTTGAGTTTCGAGGAGCGTGCGCGTGTTGAGGCGCTGCGGGCGGCGGGTGTTGCTGTGGCGACGATGGCGCGGCGGCTGGGTCGGGATCCTTCGCCGATCTGTCGGGAGCTGACGCGTAACAGCCGCGGCGGCGGTTATGACGCCGCTGTGGCGCAGCGTCTGGCTGACCGGCGGGCGTTGCGCCCCAAAACGCCGAAACTCGCCGAGGATCGTTTTTTGGCTGCGATGGTGCGCGAACGGCAGGCGATGCGCTGGTCTCCGCATGCGATTAGCGCGGATCTGCACTGCGCGAGCCGCCGGGTCTGCGCGGAGACGATCTATGCGGCTTGCTATGACCGCCACGGCTCACGGGGACTGCCCCAGGACGCCTGGCGGTTGCTGCCGAGACGCTGCCGCAGACGCAAACCCCGCAGACGCGCCGCCCGCAAACCCTGCGCTCTAGGCGATTTCAAACCGGTCAGCCGCCGTAGCGCGGTCGCGGGGCGGCGTTCGGAGCCCGGCCATTGGGAAGGCGACTTGATCATTGGCGCTGGCAATCGCAGCGCCGCGGTCACTCTCGTCGAGCGCTTCAGCCGCTAAAGCCTGATCGCCGCTTTGCCTCACGGCTACACCGCTGAGCGCACAGCAGCAGCGTTCATCGCGGCGCTGAGCCGCCAACCGGCGCATCTGGTCAAGACCCTCACCTGGGACCAAGGCTCAGAAATGGCGCGTTGGGCCCACATCAAACAAGCGCTCGGCATCGACGTCTACTTCTGCGATCCGCGCTCGCCGTGGCAACGCGCCAGCAACGAACAAAACAACGGCCTGCTACGCCGCTGGCTGCCCAAAAGCACCAACCTCGACATCAACCCGGCACTGCTCGCCGTCATCGAAGACAACCTCAACCACATGCCCCGCAAACTCCACAACTGGCAATCAGCCCACAACATCTACACTGCCCTCACTTGCAACCACCACTAAATTTTGCCGACGCTTCGTGGGTTTTCGATAAGGTTGGGATGTGGATCAAACGGTAAACTCGGCATCTTCTGGCGATGATCGGCCTGAGATGACCTTTGCAGGCTGTCTGGCGAAGCTACTCGAAGAGCAAATGAGTTCCGCTTCGGAGCGTTGGCTGCGATCACAGCACCCGCAACTGGACTGGATCGATCCCGAGGGGGGCTCTTGAGGCCTTGGAGATACTCAGCACCCCCAGAAGGCGGTTGCCGATCTCGAAGAAGCTGAACGCGACATAGCGACTGACAACCTGGTTCCACTTGATCGCTATGCCTCTCCTAGCTAGACCGGCACAGAAGGGGCTAGACCGACTTACGGATAGCGAGCGATTCGCTCAGGAGCAACTGGGCGGTTTTGGTGCTGTTGAGTGCTACCAGAGAGTTGCTGGTGATGGGTCTCTGGCTTTGCCTTCGCGGTCCTTGCTTGGTGGGCGGCCGCGGGCTCGGTCTCCTCGGGCGCTGGTCCGAGCTTGGCTTGACCGGCCGGGCTGGGATGGTGGTTGTGGCGGGGGTTCCGGTGGGTCCGGGGCGTGGGCCGGCCCGTAGCGGGGTTGCGTGGCCGGGTTGTCGGGTGGGTGCAGTGTGTGGCTGCCGTCGGCGTGTTCGTGGATTCGCCAGTTGTGGTGATGGATTTTGTGGTGGCAGTTCCAGCACACCATGATCAGGTTGTCCAAGCTGGTGGCGCCGCCTTTGGCATACGGGGTGATGTGATGAGCCTGGCACATGCCCGCTGGCGCCCCGCAGTGGAAACAGCCGCCGTAAGTCGCTTGCAGGGTTCGCCATTGCGTTTCGGTGACCGTGCGACTTGAGCGGCTGCGCCAGATGGCGTCACCGGCACGGTTGAACACCAAACCGGTCCAGCGAGCGTTGCACGACAGCGCGTCCAACACCGCTGCCGGCAGCCTGGATCCGTCGGAGAGTTCTCCGATCAGTTCGCCGGTGGCCTCGTCGACATGGGCCAGCACTGTGATGTCAGCGATCCAGCCGCCACCAGCACCCTCGCCTGCGCTGACGGCATCCGCAACGCTGCGGCCTGCGTCTTTGCAGCGAGGTTGTTGAGCGCACCCGCCACCGGCGCCGTCGCTGCTGGCGTCGTCTGAGCCGGTGTCGCAGCGGCAGCCTGTGCCGGTGCTGGCCGCAGCGTCTGTGCTGCGGGGGCGAGCGATGTGGTGTTCAAAAGCGTCTGCCATGCATTGCGGAAATTTGCGCCGCTGCGCTTCGGGCAGCTTCTTGTCGGCGTCGAGCAGTCTGCCGGCGGTGTGGCTCAGCCGGTTGCGCAGGCGTGTGCCGGTGAT
>JAPOUM010000042.1 GCA_026708645.1 Acidimicrobiaceae bacterium
CCCAATCCGAAACCGTGAAAACCACATCCACAGACGACGACACCCACACCACATCCCCGCCAGGAGCGTCCACCTCCACACCAACCCCAGGCACCACCGACACCACCACATCGCCGGCAGGCTCAGAACCCAACACCAACGAATAGCCGTCCCTCAGCGACGAACCATCCTCAGACACCACCGTCCCGACCGGAACACCAGTCTCAACTACTACTACCCCAACCGTCTCCACCTCAGAATCCTCAAGAAGCGGCTCCCCCTGAGCCGAAGCCGGGACACCCGACACAGTCAACAACGAGCCAAGCAACGCCAAAGATACCAGAAACACTAAAACATCATGAAAACACACTAAACCATAAATGCGACACCGAAAGCCAACAACCCTCGCGCGCGCCAAGGCCCCAGTTCGGCCGTGCCCAAAACTGCTAGACGACTGTTGCAACGAGCCCCCCCCCCCCACTGCCAGGCGCAAACGCCGACAGCAGAACAAGAGAGACGGAACAAGATATTTAACGGGGCGACACTATAACCAGACCCTCACCCCCCACCCCCCACGTAAACCCGAACCAACCCCGACCCATCAGCGACCAGCCGCACCAGCGGCCGCAACGCCGTGCGGCGCCCGCAGACACGCAACAGTCGACCACCAACCACAACAACAGGCCTAGGAATAAACAGGCCTAGGCGCCAGTCAGACCTCCGCCCCCAGCAAACCCGCACGAACCCCGCCCGGAAGCAGTGATCCCCCGACGACGACCGCAACGCCGTGTAGTTTCCACAGCAAAGCCCGACGACACCCACGGACCGACAAGAGAGACCCGACGAAAGGACCACGCCGAGACCATGGAGAAGCTCTTGGTCGCCAACCGAGGCGAGATAGCCATCAGGGCGTTCCGCGCCGCCACCCAGCTCGGCATCCGCACCGTCGCCATCCTGCCCGTCGAGGAAGAGCGCAGCGGGGCGCTGCACCGCATCAAGGCCGACGAGGCCTACGTGATCGGCGAGCCGGGGCGGCCCGTGCGGGCCTATCTGGACCATCAAGCGATCGTGGCCAAGGCGGTCGAGGTGGGCGCCGACGCGGTCTACCCCGGCTACGGGTTCCTCTCGGAGAGCCCCGACCTGGCGGAGGCCTGCGACGCCGCCGGCGTCACCTTCGTGGGGCCGAGTGCGGCGGTGCTGCGTCTCACCGGCAACAAGATGCGCGCCAGGGGCGCCGCGGAGCGGGCCGGGCTGCCGGTGCTGCGCCAGTCGCCGCCTATAGACGATCCCGCCGAAGCCGGCGCCCATGCCGAAGACATCGGCTTCCCGCTGTTCGTGAAAGCCTCCTCGGGCGGCGGCGGCCGGGGGATGCGCCGCGTGGAGCGGCCCGCTGAGCTCGCCGAGGCCGTGGCGGCCGCCAAGCGCGAAGCCGGCAGCGCCTTCGGCGACTCGACAGTGTTCCTCGAGGAGGCCATGACCGGCGTGCGCCACATCGAGGCCCAAGTGCTCGCCGACGGCGCCGGGTCGGTGGTGCATCTCTTCGAGCGTGACTGCTCGGTGCAGCGGCGCTTCCAGAAGGTGGTCGAAATGGCGCCGGCACGCGACCTCGACGCCGAGGTCCGCGCCCGCCTGCTGGCTGACGCGGTGCGCTTCGCGTCTCAGATCGGCTACGCCAACGCCGGCACCGTCGAGTTCCTCGTCGACGGCGCTGGCCGTTACGTCTTCATCGAGATGAACCCCCGTATCCAGGTTGAGCACACCGTCACCGAGGAGGTCACCGACGTCGACCTCGTCGAATCGCAGTTGCTGATCGCCTCGGGGGCCACGCTGGCAGACCTGGGGCTGTCCCAAGACGGGATCGCCGTGAGGGGCTTCGCGCTGCAGTGCCGGGTCACCGCGGAGGATCCGTCCAACGACTTCAGGCCCGACACGGGTCGCATCGTGGCCTACCGCCCCGCCAGCGGCGCGGGAGTGCGCCTCGACGGCTGCGTCTATCAGGGAGTGGAGATCACCCCCCACTTCGACTCGATGATCGAGAAGATCACCTGCCGGGGCAAGGACTTCGCCACTTCCGTGCGCCGCATGCAGCGCACCCTCGCCGAATACCGGGTGCGCGGCGTCTCCACCAACCAGCCTTACTTGCAGGCCATCCTCGCCGACGAGCAGTTCCAGGCCGGGCCTGTCACCACCAGCTTCATCGACGACCGGCCCGAGTTGACCGCTGCTTCGGTCGGCGCCAACCGGGCCACCCGGCTGCTGCGCTACCTGGCCGACGTCACCGTCCACCAGCCGCACGGCCCGGCGCCGACCCGCGTCGAGCCGGCATCCAAACTCCGCGGCGAGCGCCGCGGCGAACCCCCCGCTGGATCGCGTCAGCGCCTCGCCGAGCTCGGGCCCGAGAAGTTCGCGGCCGAACTGCGAGCCGCCGGCGCCGTGCATGTGACCGACACCACCCTGCGAGACGCGCACCAGTCGATACTGGCCACCCGGCTGCGCACCATCGACCTGGTGGCGGGCGCCCGCGAGATGGCCCACACCATGCCGCAGCTGCTGAGCCTGGAGTGCTGGGGCGGCGCCACCTTCGACGTGGCTCTGCGCTTCCTGCACGAGGACCCCTGGGAGCGTCTGGCACGCATCCGCGAGGCGGCCCCCAACATCTGCACCCAGATGCTGCTGCGGGGCCGCAACACCGTCGGATACTCTCCCTACCCGGACTCGCTGGCCGCGCATTTCATCGCCGAGGCGGCCGACTGCGGGATGGACATCTTCAGAGTGTTCGACGCCTTCAACTCCATCGAGCAGATGGCGCCCGCCATCGCCGCGGTGATCGACGCCGGGGCGGTGGCAGAAGGGGCGATCTGCTACTCCGGCAACCTGTCGAGCCCCACGGAGGACCTCTACACGCTCGACTACTACCTGCGCGTCGCCGACGAGCTGGCCGGCGCCGGGGTTCACATCCTCTGCATCAAAGACATGGCGGGCCTGCTGACGGCCGCCGCGGCGACAAAGCTGGTAGGCGCGCTGCGCGAGCGGTTCGACCAGCCGGTGCATCTGCACACCCACGACACCGCCGGCGGGCAGCTCGCCGCCTACACCGCAGCCATAGCGGCAGGCGTCGACGCCGTGGACGCGGCCGCGCCGCCGCTGTCTGGCATGACTTCGCAGCCGTCGATCGCCGCGCTGGTCGCCATGACCGACAACACCGAGCGGGCCACCGGCTTGAGCCTCGACGCCATCGGCGACCTCGAGCCCTACTGGGAGGCGGTGCGTCGTGTCTACGCGCCCTTCGAGGCGGGACTGCAGTCGCCGACGGGCACCGTCTACCGCCACGAGATCCCCGGAGGCCAGCTCTCCAATCTGCGTGCGCAGGCTCGGGCGCTGGGCCTCGGGCACCGCTTCGAGGAGGTCGAGAGGCTCTACGCCGCCTGCAACGAGCTGCTCGGCCGACCCATCAAAGTGACGCCTTCGTCGAAAGTGGTCGGCGACTTGGCGCTGCACTTGGTGGCCTCGGGAGTGACCCCCGAGCAGCTGCTGGAGGACCCGGCCGGTGTGGACCTGCCCGACAGCGTGATCGGGTTCCTGCACGGGCAACTCGGTGACCCGCCGGGGGGCTTCCCCGAACCGTTCCGCACTCGGGCCACCGCGGGACGGACTTGGACGCCGAACCGCAAGGATCTCAGCGCCTCAGACGAAGCCGGCCTGGCGACCGACCGGCGAGCGACCCTGAACCGCCTGCTGTTCCCCACTCCGTCGGCGGAGCAGGCCGACAAGACCGACCGCTACGGCGACCTGTCGCTGCTGCCCTCGACGCTTTTCTGGTACGGCCTCGACCCTCGCAGCACCGACACCGCCGTCGAGCTGGGGCGCGGCGTGCGGCTGCTGCTGGGGCTGCGCTCGATCAGCGAGCCCAACGACGAGGGCATCCGCATCGTCGGCTTCCGGGTCAACGGCGGGCCCCGCGACATCGACACCCTGGACCGCAACGTGGCCTCGGACCGCCTCGAGCACGCCCGGGCCGACCCGACCAGACCTGGTCATGTGGCCGCGCCTTTCAGGGGCGCCGTCAACGTGTCCGTCAGCGTCGGCGACTCGGTGCGGGCGGGCGACACCGTGGCGGTGATCGAGGCCATGAAGATGGAGTCGTCGATATCGGCGCCGGTGGCCGGCACTGTGGAGTCGGTGGCGATCGCCGCGGGAGCGCTGCTCGAGCCCGGCGACCTGATCCTCGAGATCCGGCCCGCGGGACGCTCCGCCAGCCCCGAAACCTGACCAGCGTCCAGCGCGGCCGGCGCCCAGCGGCTGCGACGCGACAGAAGACCTGCGGCCGGTCGGCGTCGTGGCGTGTCGTGGCGTGTCGTGGCGCGCCTCTTGGCGCGTCTCGTGGAAGAGAGCTAGGAGTGAGGCGCCGCGGACGCGCAGCAGCCCGGGCCTTGAGGACAGGACCCGGGCTGCTTGAAAGATGTCACGACACGCCGGGCGCGTGCGACGTTCGCAGCGAGTTCGTCTGGCGAGGCCGCGCTGCACTGCGCGGGATCATCGCTTGACGGGCTCGGCTACATCATGCCGCCCATGCCTCCCATGCCGTCCATGCCGCCGCCCGGGGGTCCGGCCGGCGGCTTCTCCTCGGGCTTGTCGGCCACCAGCACTTCGGTGGTGAGCATCAAACCGGCGATGGAAGCCGCGTTCTGCAAAGCCGCTCGAGTGACCTTCACCGGGTCGATGACGCCCTTGGCGATCAGGTCCACGATCTCGCCCGCAGCCGCGTCGAAGCCTTCCGAACCGGAAGCCGACTCCACTTCGCGCACCACGATGGCGCCCTCGTGGCCGGCATTCTCGGCGATCAGCCTGGCCGGCGCTGCGAGAGCCTCAGCGATGATGCGGGCGCCTGTCGCCTCGTCGCCGTCGAGACTGGACGCGACCCCCGCGACCGCCGGGCGGCTGCGCAGCAGCGCAGTGCCGCCGCCGGCCACGATGCCCTCGTCGATGGCTGCACGAGTAGCCGAAATGGCGTCCTCGATGCGGTGCTTGGTCTCTTTGAGCTCCACCTCGGTGGCGGCGCCGACCTGCACCACAGCCACCCCTCCGGCGAGCTTGGCGAGACGCTCCTGCAGCTTCTCGCGGTCCCAGTCCGAGTCGGTGTTGTCGATCTCGGCTTTGATCTGGTTGACACGGCCCTCCACATCGGAGGAGTCGCCCGCGCCCTCGACGATGGTGGTGTCGTCTTTGGTGATGACCACCTTGCGGGCCGAGCCCATCAACGACAGATCCACGGAGTCGAGCTTCAAGCCGACCTCCTCCGCCACCACTTGGCCGCCGGTCAGCACAGCCATGTCCTGAAGCATCGCCTTGCGACGCTCGCCGAAGCCGGGCGCCTTCACCGCGGCCGAGTTGAAAGTGCCGCGGATCTTGTTGACGACCAGCGTGGCCAGAGCCTCGCCCTCGACGTCCTCGGCGATGATCAGCAGCGGCTTGCCCGTCTGCATGACCTTCTCGAGCACGGGCAGCAGGTCTGACACGGCGCTGATCTTGCCCTGGTTGAAGAGCACGTAAGGATCCTCGAGCACCGCTTCCTGGCGCTCAGGGTCGGTCACGAAATACGGCGACAGGTAGCCCTTGTCGAACTGCATGCCTTCCACGAAGTCGAGGTCCATCCCGAAGGTGTTGCTCTCTTCGACGGTGATCACGCCGTCCTTGCCCACCTTGTCGAAAGCCTCGGCGAGGGTCTCGCCCACCGCGCCGTCGGCCGCTGAGATCGAAGCCACCGACTGGACCTTGGCTTTGTCGGTCGACACCGGCACGGCCTGCTCGGCCAGCGAGTCCACAGCCGCGGCGACGGCCGCCTCCATGCCCCGCTTGAGGCTCGTCGGGTTGGCGCCGGCAGCCACATTGCGCAGCCCTTCGCGTATCAGGGCTTGCGCCAGCACTGTGGCGGTGGTGGTGCCGTCACCGGCGATGTCGTTGGTCTTGGTGGCCACCTCTTTGACGAGCTGGGCGCCCATGTTCTCGAACTGGTCGTCGAGCTCCACCTCGCGTGCGATCGAGACGCCGTCGTTGGTGATGGTCGGCGCGCCGAACTTCTTGTCGAGCACCACGTTGCGGCCCTTGGGGCCTAGCGTGACCTTCACCGCGTCGGCGAGCTTGTTGACGCCCGCCTCGAGGCCGCGGCGGGCCTCTTCATCGAATCTCAGGATTTTGGGCATGGGATCGCTCAACCAACCTTGGCCAGCACGTCGCGGGCATTGAGGATGAGCAGATCTTCGCCTTCGACGGTGATCTCGGTGCCGCCGTACTTGGAGTAGACGACCGTGTCGCCGACGGCGACGTCCATGGGGATGAGTTCACCGCTGTCGTCGGAGCGGCGACCCGGGCCGACCGCGAGCACCTCGCCCTGCTGGGGCTTCTCTTTGGCGGTGTCGGGGATGACGAGACCACTGGCGGTGGTCTCCTCAGCGTCGCCGGGCCGCACAACGATGCGGTCATCGAGTGGCTGCAGATTCATGTGTCCTCCCGGACTGGAATATGAATGGATTGACTGACTCGACTGAGGCGATCGTCTTCGCCTTCAGCCGCGACACAGGCGTTGGCACTCTCCCGTGTCGAGTGCTAACGATAGGGGCATTCGTTCGCAGCGACAACACCCGAGCCCGCCTTATTGAGACTATTCGGGTCCTAATCGGGCCTCGCCCGCTCAGTTCTCGCCGTTCTGCCCGCTAAACATCGGATTCAGCTCGCTCAGCTCCCGTGTTCTCCTCGCACGACTCCCGGATTTCGCCGGCTCGGATTGCGTATGGGAGCTGGGATTCTCAGTTCCCGGGTGCGGCCGGCTCAGTAGTTCCCGGGGAGGCCGGAGGAAGGGTCGCCGCCGACGGTCAGGGTCGAGGGCCCGTCAGCTTGCAGGCGCCACCAGCCCGCTGCTGCGACCATGGCCGCGTTGTCGGTACACATGGCCCGGCTCGGCAGGTATGCAGCCAGCCCGTCGGCCGCGCAGACTTCACGGGTCATCTCCCGCAGCCTGCTGTTGGCGGCGACTCCGCCGGCCAGGCACAAGCCTTTGACGCCGTGCTCGGCCGCGGCTCGGCGAGCTTTCGCCACCAGCACATCGGCCACCGCCTCCTGGAACGAGGCGGCCACGTCCTCCGCTGAAGCGTCGGGATGGTGGCGCAGATAAGTGATGACCGCTGTCTTGAGCCCGCTGAAGGAGAAGTTCCAGCCGTCGTGCAGCATGGCCCGAGGGAAATCGACGGCAGCGCGGTCGCCTCGGCTGCTCAGCTTGTCGATCACCGGGCCGCCCGGATAGCCCAAACCCATGAAGCGGGCCACCTTGTCGAAAGCCTCTCCGGCGGCGTCGTCGACGGTCTCGCCGATGACGCGGTAGCGCAGGCGGTCCTGCATCAGCACGAGCATGGTGTGCCCCCCCGAGACCAGCACCACGATCGCCGGCAACTCCAGATCGGGCTCATCGAGGAAGGCCGCGTGCAGATGGGCCTCGAGATGGTTGACAGCCACGAACGGCACGTCCCACACCAGAGCCAGGGCCTTCGCCGCCGACACCCCCACCAGCAGAGCGCCTATGAGGCCGGGGCCGGCTGTTGCCGCCACCGCGGCGACCTCGGCCTGGCCGACGGGCGGCTCAGCCTGCTCGAAGGCTTGCGCGATCACCGGCACGATCCGCTGCACATGAGCCCGGCTCGCCACTTCGGGAACGACGCCGCCGTAGCGGGCGTGGAGGTCGACCTGGCTGGACACGATCGACGACAGCACCCGGTCACCCCCTGCCACCAGCGCCGCCGCGGTCTCGTCGCAGGAGGTCTCGATGCCGAGGACCAAGTTTCCCGGATCGGCGACGGGGTTCACCTCGCCCTCGGATCTCGCTGCCGGTTCGAGTCGGCGCTCGACAACAAGCGCGGGCTCGGCGCCGAACCATCCATCGCCGTGACGCTACCAACCCTGCACCAAGCCGCGGGTTGCAGATGCCGGCGAATGCTTGCAGTATGAATGCACGCCTAATGTTCTTGTTCGAGACGTCCCCGACAACGTCCATCGTCAACTCGCCCAGCGCGCACGCGCCAGCAGCAGTGCCGACGTCTGGGCGTCGTGGTGCAGTCCGACGCTCTACTGCCCCGGTCGGTGGTGATGATCGCTCCTACATCGACCAGTGCTCGGCGCGCCTTTTTCCGGCCTTGCATAGAAGTCGACGGGCAGGAAACCACTGCACTCGTCGAACAAGTCGGCGCCGTCGACGTCAATCGCTTGGACGGCTTGGTCGGGCATGTCAGCCCTGAGGAGCAATGGGGCATCGACACCGCCCTGAGCACAGTTCTCGCCCTCGGCTAGTTCTGCTTTCCCGCAGCCAGATGTCGGGGTTGAGGTTGGGCGTCGGGGCGGCGCAGGTACATCGGCTCGACCTCTTCGGGGCGCAGAAACTCTTGACGCGCCGCGGCGGCTCGGGCCAGCTGAACCAGCGAGGCGGCCGAGGGATGCGCCAAGCCCGAGTCAACCCGCTCCAGGCCGTTCAGGCCATCGAACAGCGGTCCGTAACGCTCGGCGCCGTCACCCGCCAGCAGTGTCGCGGCCGCCGCTCGACTGCCCGCTCGAGAACCCGCAGCGGGCTCAGAGCCGACTAGCAGCTCACGAAGCTGCTCGGGCGTCGAGACCGCCGGCTCGGTGAGTCGTTCCACGAGGCCGTCACCGCAACTGAAGACGGCATGGAACACTTCGCCTCGGCGGGCGTCGATCACGGCCGCGACCCTGCCGCGGCTGTGACGCAGCGGATAGGCCAGCAGGTCGAGGCTGGAGACCGCGATCATCGGCACATCCAGAGCGTGGGCCATGGTCACAGCCGTTGCGACACCCACTCGAAGACCGGTGTACAAACCCGGGCCGACGTCCACCGCCACCGCATCCAGATCACCGAGCGCAATGCCGCCATGCGCGCAGGCTGTCTGAATCTGCGGCGCCAGAAGCTCGGCATGGCGACGGTCTCGTGTCGCTTCGACGCAGGCAGAGACGCCGTCGGGTCCGCCGACAGCGCAGCCGACGCGGCCTGTCGCCGACTCGACGCCCAGTATCAGCACGGCAGTCCCAAAAGCAGTCGCAGCATCACTATCTCGACATCACAGTCGCAGAAACATCCAGCCACAGAACCAGACGCACACCGGGATCAGCAGTCCCGCACAGACCACGGCTCAGCAGCCGCAGCCAGGCGCTCGGCGCGGCCCAGCCATGTCGCGCCGTCGCCTCGCAGCTCGAAACGGCGTTCGCTGTCGCCGGACCCGAAGCGGATCGTCACAGTCAGTCGGTCGGCGGGCAGAACCGAAGCGATGGTGTCTCCCCACTCCACGAGGGTGACGCCCTGCTCCAGAAGCTCAGGCAGAGCCAGGTCGTCGGCTTCGTCGAGGCTCTCGAAACGGTAGACGTCGAGATGGTTGACCACCATTCGACCCTCGTAACGGTTGGCGAGCGTGAAAGTCGGGCTGGTCACTGCGGCGCTCACGCCCGAACCGGCTGCGAAGCCCTGCACGAAAGCTGTCTTGCCGGCGCCCAGCTCACCGACGAGCACGATCACGTCACCGGGCTCGGCCACAGCGGCGAGAGCCCCGCCGAGGGCTCTGGTCTGCTCGACATCGCCTGTGCCGCACAAGACGCTCATGGCTTCGAGCGTAGCTACACAGTCTCGTGGCGAACCCGGTGCGTCAACGATGTCAGCACCTCATAGCCGACGGTTCCGAGGCGCCGCGCTATCTCTTGCACGGTGATCTCTTCGTCGCCTTGGCGACCGATCAGCACCGCCTCGTCGCCGACACGCACCTGCGACGCTGCGGCTTCGGGCACAGCGACCATCAGCTGATCCATCGTCACTGCGCCCACGATCGGGCAGCGATGCCCGCCCACCAGCGCCTCCACGCCTGCCGAGCCGCTGTCGCGCCGGACGCCGTCGGCGTAGCCGATCCCCAAAGTGGCGACGAGGGTGGGCTCCCGAGCTTTCCAGAGTCGGCCGTAGGACACGGTCCCACCGGGCTCGACGCGGCGCAGCGCCGTGACCTGCGACACCAGCTCCAGCGCCGGCAGCAACTCGACGGCGCTGTCGAGCACGGGCGAGGGGGCGACCCCGTATACGGCGATGCCCGCGCGAACCATGTCGAAATGCGAGTTTCGATGGGCCAGCAAACCCGCAGAGTTGGCGGCGTGGCGGATGCCGGGATCGATGCCGTCGCCGCGCAGCGCCGTCAAAGCGTCGTCGAATCGCCGCAGCTGCACCTGAGTGAAGGGATCTCGGGGCTGGTCGGCTACCGCCAGATGAGTCCACACTCCCTCGGGGCGCAGCCGGCCTTCGGCTGCCCGCAGCGCCGCCGCCGCCTCTTGCAGTTCGTGGGGGTGCGCGCCCATGCGGTTCATGCCGGTGTCCACCTTCAGATGCACTGCGCGTGCGCCGCAAGGGCTTCGGGCAGCCGCCAGAGCCTCGATCCCGGCAGGCGATGCGACAGTGAACCTGACTCTTTGCGGACAGGCCCGCGCAGCAGCGTGCGCCGCAGCCGGCGGAAGCTCCGAGAGCACAAGCACCGGAGCTTCGCTGCCGACGCTCTCGGCCGCTTCGGCCGCTTCGAGCGCTTCGGGGATCGTGGCCACCGCCAACCAGGAAGCGCCGCCTGCCAGTGCGGCCCTCGCCGCGGTGACAGCGCCGTGGCCGTAGCCGTCGGCTTTGACCACTGCGCACAGCGCAGCGCCTCCGGCTCGCTCGACGAGCCGCTTGACGTTCGTCTCGATGGCTGCGGAACGCACTCGCCGCAAGCGGGTCGCGGCGCCTGGGCCGGGGAAGATCAAAGCGCGACCGCGCTCAGGCACCGCGACGGGGTCGGCGCCGTGGCCGCTCATGGCGTGACCGCGCGCAGCGCGTCCACAAGATCGCCGGCCACCAGTCGAGCGCCGCCGATCGCGGCAGCCGCCCGCGCGTGGAGGCAGGCGGCTTCAGCCACCCGCTGCGTCAGATCCTCGGCGCCGAGACCGGCTATGCGGCCGGCGATCACTCCGGTGAGGACGTCGCCGCTGCCCGCCGTGGCCAGCCGGGCGTCGCCGTTGGCGATGATCCTGACCCGTCCAGCGGCGTCGGCCACCAGAGTCGGACCGCCTTTGAGCAGAACCACGGCATCGAATCGGGCCGCGGCGGCTCTGACCGCAGCGATGCGGTCACCGCCCGGCGGCGCCGACATCAGCGCTTCGTATTCGCCGTCGTGGGGGGTCAGAACCAGCGGCGCCCCGCCGGCGCGTCGACGCCCCAGCGCCGCGGCGACAGCCGGGGCTCGCAGAAGACGCAGTCCGTCGGCGTCGACGACTGTGGGCAGCTGCAGCTCCAGCGCCTCGGCAAGACGCTCCGCAGCCTGCGGGCCGCCGCCCAGTCCGGGGCCGGCGGCGCACACCTTGAAACGGCGGGCATCGACACGCAGCGGCGGCTGGTGATGCACCACCTCGAGCGGATGAACCGCAGCCGGCGTCGGCGAGCTGAGATGCACTATCGCTGCACCGCTGCGCAGAGCCGCAGAGCAAGCAAGCGAAGCGGCGCCGGTCATGCCCGATGAGCCGGCCACGACCAGCGCCGCCGACTCCCACTTGTGGGTGGCGCCAGTGCCGGCCGGCAGAGGCGCCACATCGTCGCCGGTGAGCAACGCACAAGCTGCGGCGTCTTCAGTGTCGGCGGCGAGGCCTATGTCGGCCACAGTCACACGGCCGCAGAAAGCCGGGCCTCGACCGAGCAGCAGACCCGGCTTGAGCGCCGCCAAAGCGACCGTCCGCTCGGCCCGCCACAACGGGCCTCCCAGCATCTCGCCGCTGCCGCCGTGGAGCCCGCTGACAATGTCGACTGCCAGCACCGGCGCATCAGAACGGCCGCGTTCGGGGGGCTGGTAAGGCCTCGACAAGCCCGTGCCGAAGGCTGCGTCGATGTACAAGTCCGCGGGTCGCAGCTTGCTGGGCGCGTCCAACGCGTCCGTCACTTGGACTCTGGCGCCGCGGCGAGACAACATGCGGGCCGCGGCTCGTCCGTCGGCGCCGTTGTTGCCGGGGCCGGCGAGCACCACCACCCGGCGGCCGTAGTGTCCCGACATCATCGCGGACGCGGTTCTGGCCACCGCTGCGCCGGCCCGCTCGATCAGGACTTCTGTGGAGACGGACGCGGACGCGTCGATCTGCGCCATCCGGGCCGGTGTGACGACAGGGATCACGCCGCCGGAGAACTCGCGCCGTGTGCGGGGCTTGCGGCGAGCGCTGCGACCTCATCAGTCACCTCACAAGGCTACTCGCGGCAGCCCGGCGCCCTCCGGCATGGCGGCGCCGGCCACGGACAGGCGGCGGCGAACCTCTGCGCCTGTATTGCTGCTGCGCCTGTATTGCTGTTGCGGCGTTGCGGGCCTAGCCTGTGCAGTCGGCCTGTGCGTCAGTGGCGAACTGCGCCGCAGCGCTGATCCAAGCACAAGTCGAAGCACAAGACTCCCGGGAGCAGAAGTGCCCACTTACAGCCCCAAAGCCTCGGAAATCCAACGCGACTGGCATCTCGTCGACGCCGAGGGCATGGTGCTGGGCAGGCTCGCCACGGAGGTCGCTACTCTGCTGAGAGGCAAGCACAAGCCCACCTACGCCCCCCACATCGACACGGGCGACCATGTGGTGATCGTCAACGCCGACAAGGTGGTGCTCACCTCCGACAAGGCGCAGGCCAAGCAGGTGCATCGACACTCCGGTTATCCGGGCGGACTGCGCAGCGAGAGCTACGGCGCCAAGCTGGCGCGGCGCCCCGACGACGCGGTGCGTGACACGATCCGCGGCATGCTCCCCAAGACCAGGCTGGGTCGCTCGCAGATCCGCAAGCTCAAGGTCTACGCAGGCCCGAGCCATCCCCACACCGCCCAGAAGCCTCAGCCCTACGCGGTCGAGCACGCTCGGGCCCGATAGCAACTTTCCGATCCACAGAGGTGAAGCCACGATGAGCAGGAAGTCACAATGAGAACGAGCAGGAAGCCACAATGAGCGCTCCGCTGGTGCAGGCGACCGGACGCCGCAAACGGTCCGTGGCTCGAGTCCGTCTGCGCGACGGCTCCGGCAAGGTGGTGATCAACGGGCGCACCGCAGAGGACTACTTCCCGTCGCGAGTGCATCAGATGCAGATACTCGAGCCGCTGACCGAGACCGCCACCGAGAGCCGCTACGACGTGGAGGCCACCATCCACGGCGGCGGCGCCAGCGGTCAGGCGGGAGCGCTGCGTCTGGGCATCTCCCGCGGACTGGTAGAGCTGGCGCCCGAGCTTCGCGACGCGCTCAAGAAGGCCGGCTACCTGACTCGCGACCCTCGCAAGAAGGAAGCCAAGAAGTACGGCCTCAAGAAGGCCCGCAAAGCACCTCAGTACAGCAAGCGCTGATGGCGCGCCGCAGCGCCTGGGTGCGGCTGCGCCACGACAGCCATGGATTTGAAGTTCGGCACCGACGGGCTGCGTGCGGACGCACGCAGCCGGCTGACCCCGCAACTCGTTGAGGCTTTGGGCCGCGCCGCGGCGCAGGTGCTCGGCGACGGCTTCGCTGTCGGACGCGACCCCAGAGTGTCGGGGCCTGAACTCGTGGCGGCCTTCTGCAGCGGAGTGCAGCACGCCGGCGGCGACATAGTCGACTTGGGGGTGCTGCCGACACCGGCAGTGGCTCGCTGGTGCAGCGACGAGCAGGTCGCCGGGGCGATGGTGTCGGCGTCTCACAATCCGTGGCACGACAACGGCGTGAAGCTGTTCGCCCGCGGCGGGCACAAACTCGCCGACGAAGCCCAGCGCCGCGTCGAGGAACTGCTCGCGGAGCTGCTCGCCGACGCTGGAAGCGCTGCTTCTACCGGGGCGCCGGGCGGGACCTCGCCGCCACGGCCGGTCCCGTCGAGCGAGGACGCCGCCAGACGCCGTCACACGGCCGCGGTGGCTGCCAGCATCGAGGGACGCGACCTGGAAGGCCTGCGGATCGTGGTTGACGCGGCCAACGGCGCGGCCTGCTGGTCAGCCCCGGAATGCCTGCGCCTGCTGGGCGCCCGCGTCTCGACCGTTCACGCGTCGCCCGACGGTTACAACATCAACCGCGACTGCGGGTCGCTTCATCCCGAGAGCTTGCAGGAAGCGGTGGTGTCGGCCGGCGCCGACGCGGGGCTGGCTTTCGACGGCGACGCCGACCGTGTGCTGGCCGTCGACTCCGCCGGCGAACTGATCGACGGTGATCAGATCCTGGCGGTGTGCGCCCTCGACCGGGCGGGCCGCGGGCTGCTGAGCGGCGCCGCGGTGGTGGTGACCGTGATGGCCAACCTCGGCCTCAAACGAGCCCTGCGAGCTCACGGCATCGAAGCAGTCGAGACGCCGGTCGGCGACCGGCACGTGCTGGCCGCGCTCGAAGAGCGGCAGTTGGTGCTCGGCGGCGAGCAGTCCGGTCATCTGATCTTCCGTGATCTGGCCACCACCGGCGACGGCCTGCTCACGGCGGTGCAGCTTCTGGACGCGGTGAAGCGCTCTGGTAGCGATCTGAGCGACCTGGCTGCTGCGGCGATGACCCGCATGCCTCAAGTGCTGCTCGCGGTGCCGCTGCCGGACCCGCGAAACGGCGACGCCGGCATCGATTCGCTGCTGGCGCCCATCGCTGACGAGGCCGCCGAGCGGTTGGGCGACTCGGGCCGGGTTCTGCTGCGACCCTCGGGCACCGAGCCGCTGGTGAGAGTGATGGTGGAAGCCTCTGATCCCGCTACCGCCGCCGCAACCGCTGATCGCATCGCGGCCCGAGTGAGCGAGACCCTGCGAGACCGGCGTCTGTGAAAGGCTTTGAACCTTTACCGATTATCTTGCCTAGGTCTCCCTGCGAGACCGACATCTGTGAAAACCGCTGTGAGAAACTGCTGTAAAAAAAACCGCTGTAAAACCGCCGAGCTGCGACGGCAGCTGCGGCGGCTATGGCAGAGACGACCGGCAGCCGCGACGACGGCGGCCGTGAGGCGCGCAGACGGCGGTCACGGCGTGTCCGCGTCGTAGAGGGCGCTCCAGAGCACCAGGCCCTGCGGCGGCGCAGGCGATGGAACCGCGCCGCGGTCACGGGCCGCTATCAGCTCTACCACAGCTTTAGGCTCGTGCCGGCCCGAACCCACCGACACCAGCAGCGCAACCAGCGAACGCACCATCTGATGGCAAAAGGACCTCGCCTCGATCTCGAACACTGCGAAGTCGCCTTCGGTCCACCAAACGGCCCGGCGCACGGTGCGGATCATCGACTGGTCGGGTTTGGAGGGGTTCCTCCGGCAGAAGGAGCTGAAGTCGTGGTCGCCGACCAGCAGATCGGCGGCGGCGCGCATGGCCCGCAGGTCGAGACCGTGCTCGACATGCCAACTCTGGGCCGCGGCCAGCGGATCCGGGGTCGCAGAGTTGAGTATCCGGTAACGGTAGACCCGTCCGCTGCAACAGTGCCGAGCGTTGAAGTCGTCGGCGACGACACTGACTTGCGACACCGCGATGTGGGGCGCGCACATGCGGTTAACGGCGCGCATCAGCCGCGGCGGGTCGACGCGGCGCGCCGGCGCGTCGAAGGAGACCACCTGAGCCCGGGCATGCACGCCACGGTCGGTGCGTCCGGCGCAGACGATGTCCACCTCGGCGCCCAGGACGCGGCTCAAAGCCTCGCTGAGGACGCCGGCTACCGTAGCCACGCCCTCATTCTGGGCGAAACCGTGAAACTGCGAACCGTCGTAAGCCAGCGTCATGCGCACTCGCACGAGCGCCGAGCGTTGCGTGCAGCTGTCTGAGCGGCTGTCTGGCAGCGCTTCGATCCCCGATCGCCTTGGCGCGTCAGGTGAGCGCGTCAGACGAGCTCGATACGCGCCATGGGCGCGTTGTCGCCATGGCGAGGCCCGAGTTTGATGATGCGGGTATAGCCCCCGGGACGGTCCGCGTAGCGGGGGCCGATCTCGTCGAAGAGCTTGGACGCCATCTCGCGGTCGCCCAGGAACTTCACGACCTGGCGATGGTTGTGGACTCCCCCGCGGCGGGCTTTGGTGATCATCTTCTCGGCGACCGGGCGCACAGCCTTGGCTTTGGCTTCGGTGGTGGTGATCCCCTCGGCCGCTATCAGCGACGCCACCAGGTTGGCCATCATCAGCCTCTGATGACGGCTGCTGCCCCCGAAACGGGCGCCTTTACGCGGGCGTGCCGGCATCTTCGTCTTCTGAGGGCGTCCGCAGCGACAAGCCCATCTCGTCGAGCTTGGCCACCACCTCATCAAGGCTCTTCTCGCCGAAGTTGGTGATCGCCAGCAACTCTTGCGGGGTCTGCTGGAGCAGATCGTTGAGTGTGTTGATCTCAACGCGCAGCAGGCAATTGCGCGGACGCTCGGTCAGGTCGAGGTCTTCGATCCGGACCTCGGCTTCGGCGTCAGGCGACGATGGGAACACCACCTCGGCCAGTTCCAAGCCCTGCGGCGCCTCGCTCAAGCCTTCTAGCAGTTCGATGAGACTCCGCAGCGTGGCGCTGGCCGACGCGACCGCCTCATGCGGCGCGACCGAGCCGTCGGTCTCGACGTCGAGCACCAGCCGGTCGTAGTCGGTGGACTGCTCGACGCGTGTGGCTTCGACGTTGAAGGCCACACGCCGCACCGGCGAGTAGATCGAATCAACGGGGATCACGCCGATGGCCGCGGTCAGTTCTTTGTTGTCTTCGGCCGACACGTAGCCGCGGCCTTGCGCGACGGTGATGTCGAGCGCGAGGCGGCCGCCTTTGTTGATCGTGGCGATCGGCGCCTCGGGGTTGAGTATCTTCACATCGGGATGGTCTTGAATGTCGCCGGCGGTGACCTCGGCCGGGCCGCGGGCGTCGAGCCGCAGAGTGACCGGCTCGCCGCTCATCACCACCAGCACCAGATCCTTGAGATTCAAGATGATGTCGGTGACGTCTTCGACCACGCCGGAGATGGTGGTGAACTCGTGCAAAGTTCCGTCGAAGCGAGCTTGGGTGACGGCCGCGCCGGGAATCGACGACAGCAGAGTGCGGCGCAGCGAGTTGCCCAGCGTATGACCGAAGCCGGGCTCGAGAGGACCGATGGCGAACTGTTGACGGTTGCCGCCGGCCGCCGGCTCGAGCGCTTCAACGACGGGACGCTGCATTACAAGCATGTGGGCTCCTTGAGCTGCTTACTTGGAGTACAGCTCGACGATGAGCTGCTCACGGATCGGCACGTCGATCTGCTCGCGGAGAGGCAGCTCGCGCACCGTGGCGGTGTAGGCGTTCTCGCCGTGGTCGATCCATGCAGGCGGGTTGCGGTCGAGCACGTCGACGTTCCACTGGACCGTGGCCGAGTCGCGGATCTTGTCGCGCAGATCCACGACGTCGCCTTTGCGCAAGCGATAGCTGGGGATGGTCACCCGCGATCCGTTGACGTTGACATGGCCGTGGTTGACCAGCTGACGCGCCTGCGGGCGTGTGGCGCCCCAGCCGATGCGATACACGAAATTATCGAGCCGCAATTCCAAGAACTTCAGCATGTTCTCGCCTGTGACTCCCTGGCGACGGTTGGCCTCGGCGAACAGGTTGCGGAACTGTCGCTCGGTCAAACCGTAGGTGTGACGCGCCTTCTGCTTCTCGGACATCTGCACCAGGAACTCAGAGGGATTGCCGCGACGCCGCGAGCGACCGCTCTCGCCCGGAGGGTAAGGCCGGCGGTCGAGGGCGATCGCCTCGCCTTTGGTGCCCCAGATGTTGGTGTTGAGCCGGCGCGATACTCGCGCCTTGGGTCCGGTGTAGCGCGACACGTCAGACCCTTCTGCGCTTGGGCTGGCGGCAGCCGTTGTGAGGCACCGGCGTGACGTCGGTGATGCCGGTCACGTCGATGCCGATGTTCTGGATGGACCTGATGGCCGTCTCACGGCCCGATCCGGGGCCTTTCACCTGCACGTCGACTTTGCGCAGGCCGTGCTCCATGGCTTTGCGGGCGGCCTGCTCCGCCGCCATCTGCGCAGCGAAGGGCGTGGACTTGCGCGAGCCCTTGAAGCCGACGTTGCCGGCCGAGGCCCACGACACCACGTTGCCCTGCAGATCGGTGATGGTGATGATCGTGTTGTTGAAAGAACTCTTGATGTGCGCCACGCCGTGCGTGACGTTCTTGCGCTCGCGTTTGCGAGTGCGCTTCTTGTCCGATGGTTTCGCCATTGCTCCAGTCGCCTACTTCGTGACCTTCTTCTTGCCGGCCACGGTGCGTTTCGGGCCTTTGCGGGTGCGGGCGTTGGTGTGGGTGCGCTGACCCCTGACCGGGAGCCCGCGACGATGGCGCAGCCCCTGATAGCAGCCGATCTCCATCTTGCGCTTGATGTCTTGGGAGACTTCGCGCCGCAGGTCTCCCTCGACGCGCACGTTGCCTTCGATGAAGCCCCTGATGCGGGCCACTTCCTCGTCGGTGAGGTTGCGCACCCGAGTGTCGGGGTCGATCTCGGTGGCTTCGCAGATCTGCTGGGCGGTGCTGCGGCCGATGCCGAAAATGTAGGTCAGCGACACCTCCACGCGCTTCTCGCGGGGGATGTCGACGCCGGAAATGCGAGCCATCGAAGTCTCCGCCTCCTCAGCCTTGCCGCTGCTTGTGGCGAGCGTTGTCGCAGATCACCATGACGCGCCCGCGCCGACGGATCACTTTGCAGCGATCGCAGATCTTCTTGACGCTGGGGCGGACTTTCATGGCTGCAGGATGCTCACTTGTGTTGGCGGCTACTTGTAGCGATAGGTGATTCGACCACGTTGGAGGTCGTAGGGCGTCACTTCAACCTGGACACGGTCGCCGGGAAGAATCCGGATGTAGTGCATCCGCATCTTGCCCGAGATGTGCGCCAGCACGAAGTGGCCGTTCTCGAGTTCCACACGGAACATTGCGTTGGGGAGGGATTCCGTGACGGTTCCCTCCAATACGATCGCGTCCTCTTTCGGTTTCGGCAGTGCGGTGTCCTCCTGTGGATCAGCCCCGGCCGGCGCGCGTCAGCGCCGGCCCGAAGCCGAACGGCAACGCTACCGGCGCCACAGCAGGCCTACAACCTGCCGGCGGACGTGCTTTCGATGCCGCTCACCAGCCGGTCGAAAACCTCGTCAGGCGTGCCGACGCCATCGACTGTGACAAGCAGGCTGCGCTTGTCGAACCAGTCGAGCAACGGCGCCGTCTGCCTCTCATAGAGTTGCAAGCGTCGCCGGATCGCCTCGCCTGTGTCGTCGGAGCGGCCCCGCTCGAGCATCCGCTGAGTGGCTTCCTCCACGGGCACTTCGATGTTGACGGCCGCGTCCAGGCTCTGGCCCAAGCTTTCGAGGATTGCTTGCAGAGCGTCAGCCTGCTCGACGGTGCGCGGATAACCGTCGAGCAGCACACCGTCGACGGAGACGTCGCCAGCGGCCAGACGCTCGGAGACGATGCCATTCATGACGTCGTCGCCGACCAGCCCGCCTGAGTCCATGATCGACTTGGCTTGGCGGCCCAGCTCGGTGCCCGCCGCCACAGCGGCGCGCAGGGCGTCGCCGGTGGAGAGATGCACGCATCCGAACTCGGCGGCGAGCCGCTGCGACTGTGTGCCTTTTCCGGCACCCTGGCGCCCCAGGATCACCATGCGCAGAGGAGCCATCAGGCTTTACTTCAGGAAGCCCTCATAGTTGCGCATCATCAGCTGGCTGTCGATCTGTTTCATCGTCTCGAGCGCCACGCCCGTGGCGATCAGCAGCGAGATCCCGCCGTAGAGCAGTCCGCTGGCGCCCCCGCCCTGGCCGGGGCCCAACTCGGTGTCGAGGAACACCGCGTAAAGGATCGAGGGGACCAGGGCCACCGCAGCGATGAACAGCGATCCGGGCAGAGTGATGCGCGACAGGATCTTGGCCAGGTAGCGCTCGGTCTGCATTCCCGGGCGTATCCCGGGAATGAAGCCGCCCTGCTTGCGTATGGTGTCGGCCTGCTTGACCGGGTCGAAGGTTATGGCCGTGTAGAAGTAGGCGAATCCGATGATCATCAACCCGAAGACCGTCAGATAAACGGGGCTGGTCGGCAAGGTGAGATGATCGTTGATGAAGTCCTGGATCGCTCCGCCGATGCCGTCGTCGGGCATGGCCGCTCCGATCAGCGTGGGCATGTACAGCACTGAACTTGCGAAGATGATCGGGATCACGCCCGACTGGTTGACTTTGAGCGGGATGTAGGTGCTTTGGCCGCCGTACATGCGCCGTCCCACCACACGCTTGGCGAACTGCACCGGGATGCGGCGCTGGCCCTGCTCCACGAACACGATGCACACCAGCAGAGCGACCGCGACCACGATGAATCCGATCAGGGCGTCGATGCCGTTGTTGGCCCTCACCGCGGTGAGCTGCGCCGGCAGAGTCGACACCACGCTGGCGAAGATCAGCAGCGACATGCCGTTGCCGATGCCGCGCTGGGTGATCAACTCGCCCATCCACATCAACAAGGCGGTGCCCGTGGTGAGCGTCAGCACCACCACGAACACGGCCCACGGAGTGAAGTCGGGAAGCAGGTCGATGCCGCCCACCAAGGCGCCGCTGTGGAACAGGAACGAGAAGCTGGTCGACTGCAGCAAGGCGATGCCGATGGTGAGATAGCGGGTCCATTGAGTGATCTTGCGCTGACCGACCGCCCCCTGCTGCTGCCACTGCTCGATGCGGGGTATCACCACGCCGAGGATCTGCATGATGATCGAAGCGGTGATGTAGGGCATGATCCCCAGAGCGAAAATGGCGAACTGGGTGAGCGCGCCCCCCGAGAACAGCTGGATGAACCCGAGGATCCCGCCTGAGGTGTTGGCCTGATCGCGCAGCAGCTGCACCGCGTCGGTGTCCACATAGGGCGCAGGAATGAAAGCGCCCAGCCGGTAGACGCCGATGATGAACAGGGTGAACAGAATCTTGTTGCGCAGGTCCGGGATCCGGAAGATGTTCATTATGCGGTTCAGCACGGCAGCAGCCTCTTGATCTCAGCGGTTGGTGTGCTGGTTGTAGCTGCCGTGAGGCGGCCTGCGGTCGCCCCAAGGCTTGGCGATGATCTCGACGCTGCCGCCGGCGGCGCTGATGGCCTCGGCCGCCGAGGCGGACACAGCATGAGCCTTGACCCGCACCGCCCTGTCAAGCCGGCCCCTCCCGAGCACCTTCACCAGCGCTTTCTTGCCGACCAGGCCGCGCTCGCGCAGAGTCTCAGGCGAGATCTCGTCCAATCCCGTGGCGGCGATGGTGTCGAGGTTGACGGGCTGATACTCGACGCGGAACGGGTTGGTGAAACCGCGCCATTTGGGGACGCGTCGCAGCAGAGGCATCTGGCCGCCCTCGAAGCCGACGGGCACCTTGTTGCGCGCCTTCTGGCCTTTCATGCCTCGGCCTGCGGTCTTGCCGCCGGCGCCGGCGATGCCGCGCGCCACTCGCTTGGGAGCTTTGCGCGCCCCGGGCGGCGGGCGCAGATCATGCAGCTTGATCGCAGGTGTCATAGGTCTTCGTCCTCTGCTGTCTCTTCCACGGAAACCAGATGCGGCACCCGCTGGATCATGCCGCGGATCTCGGGGCGGTCGGGCAAGGTGTTGCTGCGCCCGATGCGCCCCAAGCCCAGAGCACGAAGCGTACCGCGCTGTTTGGGCTTAGTCCCGATGGCGGAACGGGCCTGGGTGATTCGCAGAGCCATCACTCGTCCTCGGACTCGTCGAGGCGCCGAGCGGCCGCGGCGCGGTCGATGCGGGTGCCCTGGTAGGCGTCCCACAGGCCTTTGGGCAGGAAGCTCTCCGGGTCGAGGCCGCGCAGACGCGCCACCTCGTCGGGCCGGCGCAGAGACCGCAAGCCGCTGATCGTGGCGCGGGCGACGTTGATGTGGTTCGGCGAGCCGAGCGACTTGCACAACACGTCGCCGATGCCCGCCTCCTCCAGAATGGCGCGGGCCGCGCCGCCGGCGATCACGCCGGTGCCGGGAGCGGCCGGCTTGAGCAGGACCCGGCCTGCGCCGGTGGTGCCGATGACCGGATGCATGATGGTGCTGCCCGCCATGGCCACCTCGAAGATGTTGCGTCTGGCCTCTTCGGTGCCCTTCTGGATCGCCAGCGGCACTTCTTTGGCTTTGCCGTAGCCGAGGCCGACCCGGCCGCCGCCGTCGCCGATCACCACCAAGGCGGTGAACGAGAAACGGCGCCCGCCCTTGACCACTTTGGCGACCCGGTTGATGTTGATGACCCGCGACTCCCTCAGAGGGAGCGACCCTGAGCGCTCCTCAGTCACAACTCACCGCCGATGGCGTGAACCTGCATGTCAGAACTCCAGTCCAGCAGCGCGAGCCGCGTCAGCCAGCTCGGCCACCCTGCCGTGATACTTGTAACCGCCGCGGTCGAACACCACAGCCGTGATCCCCAGAGCCTCAGCCCGCTGGGCGATGAGCGTGCCCACAGCGCGAGCCGCGGCGACGTTGCCTCCCGAAGCCGAGCGCAGATCCGCCTCCAGCGTCGAAGCCGAGGCGACGGTCGCGCCTGCGAGATCGTCGATGAGCTGCACCGAAATGTGGCGCGTCGAGCGGAACACCGACAACCGCGGCCGCTGGGCCGTCCCCTGAATCTTCTTGCGCACCCGCCGGTGGCGGCGGATGCGTCCGGTGCGGCGCTTCTGAGCCTGATCAACCATGACTACTTGGCCGCCTTCCCAGCCTTGCGTTTGACTCTCTCATCGACGTAACGAATGCCTTTGCCCTTGTAAGGCTCGGGCGGGCGCCACTTGCGGATGTCGGACGCGACTTGGCCGACGAGTTGCTTGTCGATGCCTTTGACCACGATCTGGGTGCGCTGAGGAACCTCGAACTCGATGCCTTCCGGGGCGCGGACGTGAACCGGATGGCTGAAGCCCAGCGCCAGCTCGAGAGAGGTGTCGGTGAACTCGGCGACCCTGTAGCCCACGCCCTGGATGCGCAGTTCTTTGCTGAAACCCTCGCTCACTCCTTTGACCATGTTGGCCACCAGGCTCCGGGTGAGCCCGTGAAGCGACCGGCTCGACGCAGTGTCGTCGGGTCGCTCGACGCGCACTGCGCCGCCGTCGTTGCTGAGGCTCATCTCAGCGGGCATCCGGTGGCGCAGAGTGCCTTTGGCGCCGGTCACCACCACAGTGCCGCCCTCCACGGTGACTGCGACTCCGCTGGGCAGCGGGATCGGGGCATTGCCGACGCGGCTCATGGCCGCGCTCCCTGCCGAGCCTCAACGGACCGGGCCGCAGGCCGCCGAGGTGTTGACCACTGCGGCACCGACCACTGCGGCGCCGTCTGCTGCGGTGTCGTCTGCTGCGGTGTCGTCTGCATCTGCATTGTGAGCATCATCGTGGGCGTCCTCACCAGACGTAGCAGAGGATCTCGCCGCCCATGCGGTTGCGGCGAGCCTCGCGGTCGCTCATCAGGCCCTTGTTGGTGGACACTACAGCCACTCCGAGCCCGCCCTGCACTCGTGGTATCTCGTCACGCTTGCGGTAGATGCGCAAACCAGGTTTGGAGACACGCCGCAGGCCGCGGATCACACGGTCGCGCTCGGGCGAATACTTCATTTCGATGGTCAGCGTCTTGCCCGGCCGCTCGGCGTTGTCCTTCTCGGCGAAAGAGTTGATGTAACCCTCGCGCTGCAGCACCTCGGCCAGCGCGATCTTGCGCTTCGACGAAGGCATCGATACCTCGTCGTGCATCGCCACATTGGCGTTGCGGATGCGGGTCAGCATGTCCGCTATCGGATCTGTCATCGTCATTTTTGTGTCACCTCGCCCGCTCGTGTCACCAGCTGGCCTTCTTGACGCCCGGAAGCTCCCCAGCGTGAGCCAAGTTGCGCAGGCAGATACGGCACAGGCCGAACTTTCTGTAGACCGACCGGGACCGGCCGCAGACACGGCAGCGCGTGTAAGCCCGCACCTTGTACTTGGGGGTGCGCTGCTGCTTCTCTATCAGAGCCTTCTTAGCCATCGATTCATTGCCCCTCTCGCCGGAACGGGAAACCGAACGCCTCAAGAAGCGCTCTGCCCTCGCTGTCGGACTTGGCTGTGGTGACGATCGTGATGTCCATCCCCCTCGTGGCGTCGACATTGTCGTAGCTGATCTCAGGGAAGATGAGCTGTTCGTCGATTCCGAACGTGTAGTTGCCGTTGCCGTCGAAGGATCGCAACGGCAGGCCGCGGAAGTCGCGGATGCGCGGCACGGCCAGCGTGATCAGCCGGTCGAAGAACTCGTACATGCGGTCGCCGCGCAGAGTGACCTTGCAGCCGACGGCCATGCCGGCGCGCAGCTTGAAGCTGGCCAACGACCGCTTGGCCCTGGTGATCACCGGTTTCTGACCTGAGATCACCGCCAAGTCGTCGAGCGCCCCCTCGAGCATCTTCGCCTGGGTGATGGCCTCGCCGACGCCCATGTTGACCACGATCTTGGAGAGCCGCGGCACCATCATCACGTTCGGCAAGCCCAGTTCGGCGAGCAGCGCCGGCTTGATCTCCTCGTCGAAGGAGGAGCGCAGCCGCGGCCGGTAGTCGGTGGCGGGGCTCACAAGTCGGCCCCCGTGCGCCGGCAGACACGGACCTTCTCGCCGTCGGGCGTGAAACGGTAACCCACCCGAGTCGGTTTGCCGTCCGAGGGGCTCAACACCGCCACGTTCGACACGTCTATCGGCATCGCCTTGTCGATGATCCCCCCCTGCTGCACGTCGCGCCTCGGCGCCTGATGGCGCTTCGCCACGTTGACTCCCTCCACGATCACTTTGCCCTTGTCGGGCATGACCCTCTCCACCATGCCCTCGACGCCCGCGTCCTTGCCCGAAAGCACCACGACCCGATCGCCTTTGACGATCTTCAGCGGGCGCCGGCGACGAGGCCCGTCGACTCGTCGCGGCATCACAGCACCTCCGGCGCCAGCGAGACGATGCGCATGAACTGCTTGTCGCGCAGTTCGCGACCGACCGGCCCGAAGATGCGAGTGCCGCGCGGCTGGTCCTGGTCGTTGATCAGAACCGCGGCGTTCTCGTCGAAACGGATGTAGCTGCCGTCGCCGCGACGCTTCTCTTTGCGGGTGCGCACCACCACGCAGCGGACCAAGTCGCCCTTGCGCACCTGCGCGCCGGGAATGGCGTCCTTGACGGTGGCCACGAACACGTCGCCGACCGAGGCGTAGCGCCGCCGCGAGCCGCCGAGCACCTTGATGCACAGCACCTCCTTGGCGCCGGAATTGTCCGCGACCCGCAGCCGGGTCTCCTGCTGGATCACTTGGCACGCTCCAAGATCTCGACGACACGCCAGCGCTTGGTCTTCGACAACGGCCGGGTCTCGGCCACGCGCACCCGGTCGCCGACGCCGAGATCGTTGTCGGCGTCGTGGACCGCCAGGCGGGACTTCCGCTGCACCGTCTTGTCGTAGCGAGAATGACGGACCCGCTCAGTGGCTTCGACGATGGCGGTCTTGTCCATGCGGTCCGACACCACCACCCCTTCGCGCACCTTGCGACTGTTGACGCGTGTCTGTGAGCTGTCTGTTTCAGCCATCGGCTTCTCCCTGTGCGGTTGCTGCGTTCGCTTCTGTCCGCGCCGCGTCCGCCTCGGCCGCGGCTATCTCGCGGGCGCGCACCTCGGTGAGCAGACGCGCTATGTCGCGGCGCACCTGCCCGAGGCGCGCCGGATTGTCGAGCCGCCCGGTGGCGAACTGGAAACGCAGGTTGAACAGATCTTCCTTAGTCTCAGAAAGTCGCTCGATCAGGTCGGTGTCGCCGAGATCGGCCAAGGATTTGGTGCGGGGCATCGCTAGAAGCCCTCCTCGCGGGATATGAAACGAGCCTTCATCGGCAGCTTCTGGATGGCCCGGTTGATGGCGCCGCGGGCGATCTCCTCGTCGTGATAGGACAGCTCGAACAGCACCCTTCCGGGTCGCACTACCGCCACCCAGTGCTCGGGGTTGCCTTTGCCTGAGCCCATGCGGGTCTCGGCGGGCTTCTGCGTCACGGGCTTGTCGGGGAAAATGTTGATCCAGACTTTGCCGCCGCGCTTGATGTGGCGGGTCATGGCCACACGAGCAGCCTCGATCTGACGCGACGTCACCCAGCCAGGCTCCAGGGCCTGTATCCCGAAGTCGCCGTGGGAGACCTCGGTGCGGCCTTTGGAGACGCCTTTGGTGCGGCCTCGATGGTGTTTGCGATGGCGGACTTTTCGCGGCATCAACATGACGGTTCTCTCGTTCTTTCCGGCTCTTCGTCGTTCCTGGATTCGGGTTTGTGGAGTCTCGGGTCCCGGTCGGTCTCGGTCTTGTCGGTCTCAGTCTTCGCCGAGGCGGAAATGGGGGGCTTCGCGGTGCTCGCGCGTGGAAGCCTCGATGGCGTCCTCCTCGTCGAGCAGTTTCTCGAACTCGGGATCCGCCTCACTGATGAGCGGCGCCGCCTCTTCGTCGACGCTCTCGTCGGCGCCGTCGCGGCGGCGGCCCGCGGCAGACGAGACGATCTTGCTGGGCCTGGCCCCGGGACCGGAAGTCTCGCCGGCTGCCATGGCCGCTTCTTTGGAGGCCTTGTCTTCTGAGAGGGTCTTGTAGGGCAGTATGTCGCCCTTGTAGAGCCACACCTTCACGCCTATGCGGCCGTAGGTGGTGCGAGCCTCGCGGAAGCCGTAGTCGACGTCGGCGCGCAGCGTGTGGAGCGGAACCCGCCCCTCGCGGTACCACTCGGTGCGAGCCATCTCAGAACCGCCGAGGCGGCCCGAGCACTGCACCCTGATCCCCAAAGCGCCGGCACGCTGGGCGTTCTGCACGGCCCGCTTCATGGCACGGCGGAACGCGACCCGGCCTGCGAGCTGGTCGGCGACGCCTTGTGCTATCAGAGCCGCGTCGAGTTCGGGCTGTTTGATCTCCTGGATGTTGAGCTGCACGCGGGGGTTGCCGCTGATGTCGGTCAGGCCGGCGCGCAGCCGGTCGGCTTCAGCTCCCCGACGGCCGATCACGATGCCTGGGCGGGCCGTATGCACGTCCACTCGCAGACGGTCGCGGGTGCGCTCCACCTCGACACGGCTTATGGCGGCATGAGGCAGCTCGGTCATCAGAAAGTCGCGGATCTTCCAGTCCTCGATGACGTTGTCGGCGTATTCTTTGCGGTCGGCGAACCAGCGGCTCTTCCATTCGGTGGTGACACCCAGGCGGAACCCGTAGGGGTTGACTTTCTGACCCATCAGACGCTCCCGTCAGGTTTCTCGGTCTCTTCGCCGGACTCTTGCTTATCCTTGTCGGCGTCGCCGCCCTCGCCGGCGTTCACGATCTCGCCGGCGCCGTCGGCCTCGGCAACCTCGTCTCCGGCCGCGGCGACCTCGGCGCCTCCGGCGGCGGTCTCTGATTCCTGGGACTCTGACTCCTGGGACTCTGACAGGGCTGCCTCGGTCGCCTCGACCACCGACGCCGCTTTCGCGGCCGCATCGGCTTCGCTGTCCTGCTCGGCATCGGCATCGGCCGCGGCGGCGCCGTCTTGGCGATCGGCTCGCCGAGCTTGAGCCGCGGCACGCGACTGCTCCACTCGGCGGCGGCGAGCCTCCGAAGTGCCGGCGCTGAGCCGAGACTCCGCGGCCCTGATCTGCTCCAGAGTCTCAGCATCGTAAAGGCTCACGATCACAGTGATGTGGCAGGTGCGCTTGCGGATGCGAGTGGCTCGTCCCCGCGCTCTCGGACGCCAGCGCTTGAGAGTCGGCCCCTCATCGGCGTAGCAGACCGACACATACAGGTCATCGGAGTCGAGACCGTCGTTGTGCGCGGCATTGGCGAGCGCCGATTGCAGCAACTTGGAGATCGGTCGGGCCGCGTCGCGCTCACAGAAGGTCAGGACGTCCTGCGCTTCGGTGCAGCCGAGCCCCCGTATCAAGTCGAGGACTTCGCGGACTTTGTAGGCCGAGCAGCGCACGTAGGAAGCCCGTGCCCGCGTGCCGGGGCGCTCGTTGGTCTTGGCGGCGACCATCAGCGACGCGCTCCCCGCTCTTGGCCTGCATGGAAGCGGAAAGTGCGCGTGGGCGCGAACTCGCCGAGTTTGTGGCCCACCATCGACTCGGTGATGTAGACCGGCACATGCTTGCGCCCGTCGTGCACGGCCAGTGTGTGGCCCACCATGTCGGGGATGATGGTGGAGCGGCGCGACCAAGTCTTTACCACACGCTTCTCGTTGAGCTCGTTGAGCTCGTCGATCTTGCGCAACAGATGGTCGTCCACGAAGGGACCTTTCTTGAGGCTGCGGGGCATCGTCTCTACCTCCGGGCGCCGCGTCGGCGGCGACGACGTACTATCAACTTGTCGGATTCTTTGCGGCGGGCTCGGGTGCGCCCCTCGGGCTTGCCCCAGGGCGACACCGGATGACGCCCGCCGGAGGACTTGCCCTCGCCGCCGCCGAGGGGGTGGTCCACAGGGTTCATGGCCACGCCGCGAGTCTGGGGACGGACGCCCTTCCAGCGGTTGCGGCCGGCTTTGCCGATCTTGGTGAGCTCGTGCTCGGAGTTGCCGACTTCGCCCACGGAGGCGCGGCAGTCGATCGGCACTCGCCGCATCTCGCTGCTCGGCAGGCGCAGAGTGGCGAAACGTCCCTCCTTGGCCACGAGCTGCACGCTGGCCCCGGCACTGCGGCCCAGACTGCCGCCGGCGCCCGGCTTGAGCTCGACGTTGTGCAGCACCGTGCCCACCGGGACGTGGCGCAGAGCCATGGCGTTGCCTGGGCGGACCTCCGCCCGGGGTCCCGACATCAGCTGATCGCCGACTTCCAGACCCTTCGGCGCCAGGATGTAGCGCTTCTCGCCGTCGTGGTAGTGCAGCAATGCGATGCGGCAGGTGCGGTTGGGGTCGTACTCGATCGTGGCGACGGTGGCCGGCACGTCGTCCTTGTTGCGGATGAAGTCGATCTTGCGGTAACGCTGCTTGTGCCCGCCGCCGCGGTGGCGCGAGGTCTTGCGTCCGTGGTTGTTGCGGCCTCCGGTGCTCGACTGCTTCACCAGCAGGCTGCGCTCGGGATGCGTCCGGGTGACCTCCGCGAAGTCCGACGCAGTCTGGAAGCGGCGGCCGGGGCTGGAAGGCTTGCGTTTGCGGATCGCCATCGTCAGGCCTCGAAAAGCTCGATCGTGTCGCCTTGGGCCAAAGTGACCAAGGCTCGTTTGATGTCGGGGCGCCTGCCCCAGGTGTTGTTGCGGCGATTGTGGCGGCGCTTGCCTTTGCGGCGCAGGGTGTTGACCTTCACCACTTCCACATCGAAGAGCGCCTCGATCGCGGCGCGTATCTCGGGCTTCGTGGCCTGCGGCGCCACCACGAATGTGTAGACGTTGTCGCCGAGCAGCGCGTAGCTCTTCTCCGACACCACAGGACTCAGGATCACATCACGATGATCACGCATCGCCTCGAGCCTCTTCTTCTTCTTCTTGAACTTCTGGAGCTTCTGCCTGTTCGTCTGGAGCTTCTGCGCTCTGAGCCTGAACGTCTTGAACTTCTTCGACTCGAGCTTCTTGCTCTTGAGCCTCTGCCTCTCGAGTCTCATCGCCCTGAGACTCTTCACCCTGCGGCTCTGCCTCTTGAGTCTCATCCTCTTGAGTCTCATCGCCCTGAGGCTCTTCGTCCTGAGCCTGCTCGTCTTCTGCGACGGCGCCTGTGTCCGCCGGTTCTGTGTCCGCCGCCACGGCTTCGGCAGCGTCATCGGGCGCGGCGTCCGCATCCGCAGAGTCATCATCGCCGGGCGCGACGCCGGAAACCGGCGGCAGGGTCTCGGAGGTGAACACCACCACATCGCTGTTGACGACGTCATAAGTGTTCAGCTCCCGATAGTGCAGGCAATGCACCACCGCGAGATTGCGGAAGCTCTTCCGGGCGTGGGAGTCGTCGTCGCCGAGCACTACCAGCACTTTGCCGGCGGCGCCGATGGCGTCGAGGGCTTTCGCTGCCGCGCTGGTGCTCGGCTCGCTGAAACGCCAGCGGTCGACCACTATCAGAGCGTCGCAGCGGGCCCGGTCCGAGAGCGCGGAGGCTAAAGCGAGCCGCTTCACCTTCTTGGGGGTGCGCTGGCTGTAGTCGCGGGGTTTGGGACCGTGCGCGGCCCCGCCGCCGCGCCATTGCGGTGAGCGAATGGACCCGTGACGCGCCCTGCCGGTGCCTTTCTGCCGCCACGGCTTCGAGCCGCCGCCCGCCACTTCGGCTCGAGTCTTGGTGCTGTGAGTGCCGGCTCGGCGCGCCGCCAGCTGCGCGGTCACGACCTGGTGCATCACCGCGACGTTCGGTTCCACTCCGAAGACCGCCTCGTCCAGATCGGCCTCTCCGACCTTTTCGCCCTCAGGCGTCACGACTTTCACAGAGGCCATCGGATCAAGCGGCTTTCACTGCGTTGCGCACCACGACCGTGGCGCCCTTCGGGCCGGGCACCGCCCCCTTGACGAGAAGCACTTCGGTTTCGGCGTCGGCGGACACCACTTCGAGGTTGAGCGTGGTCACCCGACCGGCGCCGGAGCGGCCCGGCAGTTTCTTGCCTTTGAACACCCTCGACGGGGTGGCGCATTGGCCGACCGCCCCGGGCTTGCGATGCACTTTGTGCGCCCCGTGGCCCGCGGGCTGGCCCTTGAAACCGTGACGTTTCATCACGCCGCTGAAACCCTTGCCTTTGGAGACTGACGTCACATCGACCTTCTCGCCGGAGTCGAGCATGTCGACGGCGATCTGCTGTCCGACGGAGTAGTCGCTCACGTCGTCGAGGCGCAGCTCCAACAGATCCTTGCCGGGGGTCACGCCGGCTCGCTGGAAATGCCCGGCCTCGGGCTGCGTGAGCTTGGCGGGGTCGGCCATTCCGTAGGTGACCTGGATGGCGCTGTAGCCGTCATTCTCGCTGGTCTTCACCTGCACGACACGGCAAGGCTGGACGCGCAGCACCGTGACACCGACGACCTGGTTGTTGTCGTCCCACACCTGGGTCATGCCGACTTTGGTGCCGACGATCGCCTTTGTGGCCATGCCTTCCCCTGCCTCACGCGAACGCTCCGCTCGGGCGGGCCCGGCGGAGCGGCTACTCGGTTGTGCCGCACGGTTCCCTGCGAGGGCCTGTGCGGACGTCGATTCGTGACCGCCTCAGAGAACCCGTAGGAGGACTCCGAAGCGAAGCGAGGAGTGTAACGCCGCCCGCAGCACGCGCCAACACGCTCACGCGAGCCGACAGCCAAGCCTTCGCAACCCGGCGCTCGCGAGATTCGCTCGCGAGGTTCTAAGTGCCTTGCGGAAAGCCTGTGCAGCGCGTGGCTGAACCGCTAGCGTGAATTCGCTTCAACCTCGCCCTCGAAAGTTCGACATGAGCAAGATCATCCCAGCGCACGTCAGACCGCCGGACGAAGTCGGCGACATCGCACGCGACTGCCTGTGCCGCCGGCGGCGACGAGACCGAGCAGAGCAGCCGGTGCTGGGGATCGGCGCAGCGACAGGCGGCGCCGGTGCCTGACGTGCCGCCGGTGCTGGCGCCTTCAGGCGCAGTGCTGCTCGAAGCCGCAGCCATGCTCGCCGTTTTCGTGGGCGCCCTTTTCGTGGGCTCGATGCTGGTGCCGGGACGGCGCATCACAGGGCCGGACCTCGGCGGCGGGAAAACCATCACCTACAAGCTCAACGGCCTCGCGCTGCTGCTGCTGACCGCCCTCGCTGCCGGCGTCGCCCAGGCATTCGACGTGTTCTCGCTGTCTTCGCTGTACACGCACTTCTTCGCGCTGTTGATAGTTACCAACGTCTTCGCCGTGGCGTTCTCTGTGTGGTTGTGCCGACGCGGGGCGCGCAAGCAGGCCGAGAAGCCGAGTTTCCTGCAGTCCTGCCTCGTGACTTCGGAGCTCAATCCCTCCTTGGCGGGGGTGGACCTCAAGATGTTCAGCTATCGCCCGTCCCTGATCGGGCTGGCGATGCTGAACACCTCCTTCGCCGTGGTGCAGTACGAGACCTACGACGAGTTGACCCTGGCGATGGTCCTCTACCAGATCTTCACATGGATCTATGTGATCAACTATTTCCAGTTCGAAGGCGGCATGGTCCACACTTGGGACATCATCCACGAGCGCTTCGGATGGATGCTGGTATGGGGCGACTACGTGCTGGTGCCGTTCTTCTACTGCATCGCCGGCTGGTGGCTGGTCGACGCCGGCGCTCCGGAACTCAACCCCTTCGCCGCCGGCGCCATCGTGCTGCTCTATGTTCTCGGTTTCTGGATGTTCCGCGGCGCCAACAACCAGAAGCACCGCTTCAAGCGCGACCCCTCGGCCACTATTTGGGGCCGGCCCGCCGAAGCCCTCGACGGGCGACTGCTCGTCTCGGGTTTTTGGGGGATCGGCCGGCATCTCAACTACAGCGGAGAGATCTGCATCTACATCGCCTTCGCGCTCACCACCGGCTTCACGTCGTTCGTGCCGTTCTTGCTGCCGGCCTGGCTCGCAGGCCTGCTCTGGAACCGTTCCCGCCGCGACGAGCGGCGCTGCAGCGCCAAATACGGCGAACTGTGGGTGCGCTACAAGCAACGAGTGCCGTATGCGATGCTGCCTTTCGTCTACTGAAGTCCATGACGCAGGAGCTCCATGCAGGGGCGGCGGCAAATGGACGCAATGCAGAACGAGTGGACGCATCGCGGAACGAACGGACGCATCACGAGACGAACAGACACACGAAGGGTCAGACAGATGACACAAGCAACAGCGACGAGCAATAACGGCAGCTCAGCCGCCTCGATCCCCGAACTGTCCGGGGGCAGGCCGCTGATCGGCCATCTGCCGGAATTCTTGAAGGACCCGGTGGGAATGCTCGACCGCTGCTGGCGCGACCACGGCGATCTGGTGCGTTTCCGGCTGGGTACCCGCAAGTTCGTGCTGTTCACCGGACCGGAAGCCCACGACTGCTATTTCAGGGCGCCTGAGGAGCAGCTCGATGCCAGGGCCGGGTATCAGTTCACGGTGCCCATCTTCGGACGCGGCGTGGCCTACGACGTGGAACCCGAGATCATGGCGGAGCAGCTGGGGTTCCTCTATCCGGCTCTGCGCGACGCCTCCATGCGCAGATACGCCCGCATCATGTACGAGGAGACCTGCGCCTTCGCTGACGCGCTCGGAGAGGAGGGGACCATCGATCTGCCGGTCCACATGAACGAGCTCACCGTGAAAATAGCCAGCCGCTGCCTGCTCGGGCAGGAAGTACGGGATCAGGTCGATTCGGGATTCGCCGAGGCGTACCACGACCTAGAGGGGGGCATCAACCTCCTCGGATTCTTCGCTCCCAGGCTGCCTATCCCGGCGCACGTCCGGCGCGACAGAGCGCGCCGCAAGATAACGAAAATCCTGTCGGAGGTCATGAGCGAAAGGCGACGCTCCGGCACCGCCACCGACGATTTCATGCAGACGCTCATGGAGGCGCGCTACGAGGACGGTCGAGCCTTGAACGACGAAGAGGCGACCGGAATACTGC
Organism: Acidimicrobiaceae bacterium; assembly: GCA_026708645.1. Lineage (GTDB taxonomy): Bacteria > Actinomycetota > Acidimicrobiia > Acidimicrobiales > Aldehydirespiratoraceae > Aldehydirespirator. The sequence continues at coordinate 33,429 of JAPOUM010000042.1, forward strand.
TGACAGCCCTCTTCGCGGGCCAGCACACCAGCGCCGTGCTGGCGACCTGGATCGGCCTTGAGATGTTCCGCGACCACGACTGCGTAACACGAGTTCGCGGCGAAATGCAGGAGGTCTACTCCGAAGACGGGGCCTTGAGCCTGGCGGGACTCAACAAGCAGTCCGCTCTGGGGCGCGTGGTGCGCGAATGCGAACGGCTGCACCCGCCGCTGATAATTCTGATCCGCAAAGTGGTCGAGCCTTTGCAGTATGCGGGCCACACCGTAACAGCCGGCACTATGGCGGCTGTGTGTTCGGCGTCTTCGCACCGTCTGCCCCACCTGTTCTCCGACCCGCATCGCTTCGACCCGGAGCGGTTCGCCGACCCGCGCAACGAGGGAGATCAGCACAAATACGCCCTGATCGGATTCGGCGGAGGCAAGCACCGCTGCATGGGCGAGAAATTCGCCTTGCTGCAGCTCAAGGCGATCTGGACGGTGCTGCTCGACCGCTTCGATTTCGAGCTCGCCACGGAGTTCCCGGCCCCCAACTACGGCAGCTGGGTGACGGGCCCCAAGCCTCCGTGCATGGTCCGTTATCGCCGCCGCTCCCAAGCACGCGTCATCAGCTAGAGGCCGATCCAGGGCGCCGCGAACCGCTAACTCGGCCGGCGCCTGCAGGCGGCCGGACTACGCAGAGACTGCGGGCGTGAACGGCTGCGAGCAGTCGCTACCGGTCACTTCGAGCTAGGCGCCTAGGCGGCTCAGGCGCAGGGCCGCGGCCCGGACCATTCGCAGAAAGTCTCTGTCGAACAGCAGGCCGACCGTCAAGCGGTGGCCCGCGTTGTTGAGCGAGCCGATCGACAACGTCTTCTTCATCTTCTTGAAACCGTCCAAGTCGGCTTCGAAACGCCCGTTGACGGCGAGAGTGTCGTATCCCCAATCGTGGCGCAGCAGGTATTCCAGACTGCTGGAGTGCATCCTCACGTCGGGGCTGGCCGGCGTGTCAGGAGACCCGGGTGCGCCGAGAGGCTCGAGCCCGTGCTCGAGCGACAGGCGGTAGCGGCGCCCTAGATCGTGCGCTTCGATGGTGACAGACCGCAACAACCCGAGCAGCGGCATCATGCGAATCAGCCGCAGGAGCGCGCCGCTGTTGCGCGAGCGGATCCTCGCGGCATACGCCCGGCCCGCCTCGATCAGAGTCGTCTCATCAGTGCTCTCGGAACTCAGATAGCGCTTGGACGCAAAGTCGTAATGTCCGCTGTAGCGCTGCAAGGCAGCGTCGCTGTTCCACGGGTCCCCGGCTCGCCAGGTGTCGCCGGGATACATCACGACAGGTTCCGAGCCAGCAACCCGGATAGCGTCCGCTGCTCGGCCGGGGCGGTTGATGCTGTCGTTGCTGTGCCGGTTCTCGTGATGCGAGAAGTACGAGAAACTCGCGAACGGCGCTGTCCATGTGGGCGCCAGCACACGAATCTGGGCTTGCATGGCGCGCAATTTGGCGGCGGCGGCGGCTCTCCGCATCGGCTCGTCGTCGGGGCCTCCTTTCCAGCCGGCGTAGCTGAACTGGGTGAACAGCACATCGGGTCTCCCCACGACCCGCCTGATCGCCTTCAGGACTCTGGGCGTCACCGCGCAGTCGTTGATGTTCAACACTTTGAAACCGGCGCAGTCGTAGAGGATCCAGGAGTCATACAGCGGCACCCGCCCGCAGACCACCTTGACGCCGTTGTCGAGCGTGACCGGTTCCATGTGCGGCAGCGAGCGGGTTCTGTATCCGAGCTCCGCGCAGAAGTCGAGCACTTTGCCGTCGGCGGTCTGCTGGAACAGCACTGTGATGTTGCGGCGGATCGCTTCAGGCACGCTGCGCAGCACCGACGGCGAGAAGTGATCCGGATGCTCGTGCGAAATCCATATGCAGTCGATCTCGCAGAACCGCTCCAGATCGAAGACGCTGTCGCACAGCAGACTCCAACCGTCGTTGAAAGCCGTCCCGAAGAGCCACGGGTCGTTGATGATCTTGCTGCCCTCGAAATCGATCACGAACGATGCGTGGTTGACGAACTCGATTACGGGTCGGCTGCGCTGCATCTCGATCACACTGCTTTGATCACACCCCGGCTCGATGGCTCGATCGATTCTCGCCAACCCTGAGCCAGCCTCTTTCTCAGCCGGACACTTTAGAGCGCATGCAGGCAGGTGCGAGTTCGTTGCGTCGCAGCAGTGTCATCGCCACTGCTGTGTTGTTGCGACGGCGAGGCCCGCTGGCGATCACGACCCCGCCTCACACGGACTTTGTCGGACACTGCCGGCTCTTCTGCCCGCCGCGGCCGCTGAAGTGGCGCCTCCGGGGAGTTGTCGCCTCGCCGCCGCACGGACGCTGTCGGCTCTTCAGCCCGCCGCGGCCGCTTCGGCCAGCCTCGGCCGACGGGATCGCAAACAGTGATGTAGTGTCGTGATGTAGTGTCTAAACAGTGCCGGACACTCACAAACCAGGCGAGTCCGCCGAATCGGCAGGCGCGGACGCAGGCGCCGTCGGAGGTGCGGACAAGGCGACCAACGAGACACCAGGCGACGCAGCAGACGCAGACGGGGCCGGCGCTGCAGGCGAGAACGCTGCCGAGACTGCTTCACCGACCGACACGACGTCCCTGGCTGCGATGGCAATACCGAATGAGGGGGCAACAGTCCGCCCAGACACGACGAAGATGCCAGGCTGGGTCAAACGGGCCATCGTCTGGTTCTGGCTCGGGGGGCTGATCGCCTTCTACTTCGTCGACGTGGTGAGCTCGCTGCGCAGCCTGCTCACCGTGATCGTGGTGTCGCTGTTCGTGGCTTTCGCTTTTGAGCCGGCGGTCAACTGGATGGCCGGCCGCGGCGTCCGCCGAGGCTTGGCGACAGCCGCCGTGTTCATTTTCGTGGCGCTGCTGGCGGCGAGCTTCTCGGCCGTGATCGGAACAGCCCTGGCCAACGAGGTCAACTTCTTGATCGACAACGCTCCCGGCTACATCGACGACATCGAGGAGTGGCTCAACGACACCTTCAACTCGGATTTCGACTTCGACAACCTGCGCGACGAGTTCCTCGAAGAGGGCGGCGTCGAGAACCTCGCCAGCCGCTTCGCCGACGACGTCGTCAACGCGGGCACCACCCTGGCGAATCTGATCTTCCAGCTTTTCACGGTTGTGTTGTTCACCTTTTATCTGCTGGCCGAAGGCCCCAAGCTGCGCCGCATGATCGGGTCGCGGCTGACCGCTCGCCGAGCCGCGGTCGTCACCGAGATCTGGGACTTGTCGATGAACAAGACCGGCGGCTACATCTACTCGCGCACGATCCTGGCATTGATATCGGGGTTCGTGCATTGGGCGGCCTTCGCTCTGCTCGACGTGCCCTCACCGGTGGCTTTGGCCATGTGGGTGGGGGTCGTGTCGCAGTTCATTCCCGCGATCGGCGCCTACGTCGCCGGGGTGCTGCCGGTGCTGATCGCGCTGCTGCACGAGCCGAGCACCGGACTGTGGACGCTGGTGGTGATCGTCGCTTATCAGCAGATCGAGAACTATGTCCTGTCGCCGCGCATCTCGGCGCGCACCATGGAAATTCATGCTGCTCTGGCGTTCGGATCGGTGATCGCAGGCACCGCTGTGATGGGGATCGTGGGCGCCTTCCTGGCGTTGCCGGTGGCCGCCATAGCCCAAGCCTTCATCTCCAGCTGGCTGGATCAACGCGGCGTCCCTGCCGAGCCTACCGATGAACAATCCGCCGAAGCGTCGCCGACCGAGCCGATAGATCCGCCCGAAACCGACTGACCCGCCTGCGCCTCCACTGCCGCATCTTTGTTTTTGATATTACTTTCTTGAATCTGCTGCTCGGGTTCGGCAGGATAGTTGAGAGGCGTGATCGTCCGAACGCGACGATCACGCATCCCACAGGCAAGACAGCGGCAGAGCCGCGATGCGGTCGCTGAGCCTGTGCGGATGCCAGCCCGTGTACAACACGATGCCAGTTTCGAAGCGCTCACCGATCAGGTCACGCAACCAGGCCAGCGACTTGCCGTCATCAGGCCTGACTGTGGCCGCTGCCTTTACCTCCACTGCGATCAGACGACCGTCGGGACGCTCGATCAGCAGATCGATCTCACGCTTGCGCGAGTCTCGGTAGTGGCAGAATCGCAAATCAGGGGCCACTGCCTGCGCTTGTCTGCGCAACTCAGCGAACACGAAAGATTCGTGCAATTGTCCCCGTTCGCGTGTCGCCGGATCGCTGAGCGACTCAGAGGTCACACCGAGCATCGCCGCTGCCAGGCCCGAATCCGTGACGTGGACTTTGGACCTGCGCTTGGCCCGTGTCGGAGCCGACGCAGCCCAACCATCAAGACGGCATACGAGATGCGTCATCTCAAGATAAGCGAGGTAGTCGGCAGTCGTTTCGATGCTGCCGAATCCCATGTCACGGTGAAGGTCTTGCATGACGAGTTCCCCGGCGGTGCGAGCCGCCACCGCGCGCAACAGTCGCGGAAGTTCGCTCGAACGCCTTGCCCCAGTCAACTCGACGATGTCGCGGGTCACCAACGTGTGAACGTACGATTGGAACCAGAGCTGCCGGTCGGCCTCTGACAGACCTGTCACCTCCGGATAGCCGCCACGACATACTCGCTCGGCGTAATGAGAACGGTCGAGCGGAGCGTATGAAGCCGCTGTGAGATGCTCGAGACTTTCTTGCGCGTTGCTGAGCAACCGCGTCAACAACCCGCCGGGTCGGCCGCATATTTCCACCTCCGACAGCGGTGCCAACTCGAAGAACGCTGCACGCCCGGCGAGAGACTCCGACAAAACCGGAACATGCAGGAAGCCCGCCGAGCTTGTGAGCAGGAACTGGCCAGGTGCTGGATCGGCATCCACAGCCAGTTTGATCGCTCTGACCAAGTCGTCACCGCCGCGCTGCACCTCGTCGATGACGGTGGGGCGTGTGCGTCCGCTCACGAAGCCCGTCGGATCTTCGCGAGCGAGCGCAGCCATGGTCGGCTCGTCGAGACTCAGGAACGACTGGCCAAGGGTCACGGGCCTGCCACCAAGGGTCACGGGCCTGCCATCAAGGGTCACGGGCCTGCCACCAGGAGCTATCTGGCGCGCCAATGTGGTTTTGCCCGACTGGCGTGGCCCCGACAAGACCACGATCCGAAACGTCTCAAGCGCTTTTCGCAGAACCGGCTCTATCTGGCGCGGCACAAACCCTTGCACAGGCACAGGCGGCATGAATACATGCTACCAGTAGTTTTAACTATTAGCTAGTAGTAGTTTTACCAACAAGCTAATTGAAATTATATCCACCTCGGCGATACCCACCTCGGCTATGTCCACCCGCGGCTATGTCCACCTCTGCGTATGTCCACCCTCGGCGGACAGCCGGGGGGGGGGGGTCAGGTCTGCTGGACTTTGAGTTCGATGTCCACGCCTGCGGGGACTTCTAGGCGCTGCAGCGTGTCGACGGTCTTCTTGTTGGGTTCGAGAATGTCCAGCAGGCGCTTGTGGACGTGCATCTCGAAGTGCTCGCGAGAGTCCTTGTCCTTGAAAGGCGACCGCACCACGGTGAAGCGGTGCTTCTCGGTGGGCAGAGGCACAGGGCCGCGGAACTCGGCTTGAGTGCGCTTCACCGTCTCGACGATCTTCTTGGTGGACTGGTCGAGGATCTCGTGGTCGTAGGCCTTGAGCCTTATACGAACTCTCTGCTTGGCCGCTGCCACAAGAACCTCGCCTTCGATGATCAGGTGTTACTTGATGATCAGGTGTTACTTGATGATCTTGATGACCGAGCCCGCACCGACTGTGCGACCGCCTTCGCGGATGGCGAAGCGCAAGCCCTCGTCCATGGCGATCGGGCTGATCAGATCGACGTGCATGACCGTGTTGTCGCCAGGCATGCACATCTCGGTGCCCTCGGGCAGGTTGATGGTGCCGGTCACGTCGGTGGTGCGGAAATAGAACTGCGGCCGGTAGTTCGAGAAGAACGGCTTGTGGCGCCCGCCCTCCTCTTTGCTCAGCACGTAGACCTGGGCCTCGAACTCGGTGTGGGGAGTGATGCTCTTGGGCGCTGCCAGAACCTGGCCGCGCTGGACTTCGTCTTTGTCGACGCCGCGCAGCAGCGCGCCGATGTTGTCGCCGGCCTCGCCGCGGTCGAGGATCTTGCGGAACATCTCCACGCCGGTGCAGGTGGTCTCCTGAGTGTCGCGCAGGCCCACGATCTCGACTTTGTTGCCGGTCTCCACCACGCCCTGCTCGACGCGTCCGGTCACCACGGTGCCGCGCCCGGTGATCGAGAACACGTCCTCGATCGGCATCAGGAACGGCCTGTCGATGTCGCGCTCGGGGGTGGGCACGTAGTCGTCCACGGCGGCCATCAGCTCGAGCACCTTCTCGGCCGCGTCCGAATCGCCTTCAAGAGCCTTGAGGGCCGACACGCCGATCACCGGGGTGTCGTCGCCCGGGAAGTCGTACTCGTCGAGAAGCTCGCGCACTTCGAGTTCGACCAGCTCGAGGATCTCTTCGTCGTCGACCATGTCCACCTTGTTGAGGGCCACGACAATTCGGGGAACGCCCACTTGGCGCGCCAGCAGCACGTGCTCACGGGTTTGCGGCATGGGGCCGTCGGCGGCCGACACCACCAGGATGGCGCCGTCCACTTGGGCGGCGCCGGTGATCATGTTCTTGATGTAGTCGGCGTGTCCGGGCATGTCGACGTGCGCGTAGTGGCGGTTGTCGGTCTCGTACTCGACATGGGCGACATTGATGGTGATGCCGCGCTCGCGTTCCTCGGGAGCGTTGTCGATCTTCTCGAACTCGGTGAAAGCGGTGCCTTCCACACGGTCCGACAGCACTTTCGTGATGGCGGCGGTGAGTGTGGTCTTGCCGTGATCGATGTGGCCCATCGTCCCCACATTGACGTGAGGCTTGTTGCGCTCGAACTGCTCCTTGGCCATGGGTGTTCCCTCTTGTGGTCGGTTGGTTGAGGACTTCGGATCACTCGCCGCGTACGCGGGCGACGATCTCTTTCTGCACGTTCGCGGGAGTGGGCTGGTACGAGTCGAACTGCATCGTGTACGTGGCTCGCCCCTGCGTGCGTGATCGCAGGTCGGTACTGTATCCGAACATCTCTGCGAGCGGCACTTGCGCGTTCACTACTTGATTGTTGCCGCGCCTCTCGGTGCCGCGCATCTGCCCGCGGCGGGCGTTGAGGTCGCCGACGACCTCTCCGAGGTAATCGTCCGGCGTGACGATCTCCACCGACATCACCGGCTCCAACAGGATCGGCTTGGCCTTGGGCGCCACTTCACGGAACCAGGCGCCGCCGGCGATCTTGAAGGCCATCTCTGAGGAGTCCACGTCGTGCGTGCGTCCGTCGGTGAGGGTGACCTTCACGTCGACCGTGGGGAATCCGGCCAGGACTCCGTTGCTCATCGCCTCCTTGATCCCCTCGTCCACCGGTTTGATGAACTCACGAGGAATGGCGCCGGCGCGGATCGTGCTCTCGAAGAGGTAGTGGCCGCCGGGGTTGGGCTCGATCGTGGCTGTGACCACGGCGAACTGACCGGATCCGCCGGTCTGCTTCTTGTGAACGAAGGTGTGGTCGGCGACGGTGCCGGCGAGGGTCTCTCGGTATGCGACCTGGGGCTTGCCGACGTTGGCCTGCACGTTGAACTCGCGCAACATGCGGTCCACCAGCACTTCCAGGTGCAGTTCGCCCATGCCAGCGATGATGGTCTGGGCGGTGTCGGCGTCGGTGCGCACCCTGAAAGTCGGATCCTCCTCGGAGAGCGCCGTCAGCGCCTTCGACATCTTGTCCTGGTCGGCTTTGGAGCGCGGCTCGACAGCCACGTCGATCACAGGCTCGGGGAAGTCCAGATCCTCCAGAGCCGCGGGGTGAGCCGGATCGCAGAGCGTGTCGCCGGTGCGGCAGTCTTTGAGCCCGATGGCCGCGGCAATGTCGCCGGAGGCCACCGAATCCAGGTCCACGCGGTCGTTGGCGTGCATCTCCAGAATGCGGCCGATGCGTTCGGTGCGGCCGGTGCGGGTGTTCAGAACTTGCGCTCCCTTTCCCAGGGTTCCGCTGTAGACGCGGAAATAGGTGAGCTTGCCGACGTGGGGGTCGGTGGCGATCTTGAACGCCAGCGCGGTCAAGGGCGCCGAGTCGTCGGCCGACCGGGAGATCCCGGCGCCGGAGCGCGGTTCGACCCCGGTCACTGCGGGCACGTCGCTGGGCGACGGCAGATAGTCGATGATCGCGTCGAGCAGCGCCTGCACTCCCTTGTTCTTGAACGACGAGCCGTTGAGCACCGGCACCAGGCCGTCGTTGAGGGTCGCGGAGCGAATCGCCGCGGCGATCTCGGTGGAGCTGATCTCCGCGTCCTCGAGGAACTTCTCCATCAGGCTCTCGTCGTAGTCCGACAAGGTCTCGAGGAGGTCATGACGGTAAAGCTCGGCTTCTTCGAGCATGTCGTCGGGGACGTCGGTCTCGGTCCAAGTGACTCCGAGGTCCTCGCCCGACCAGATGCGGGCGCGCATGCGCACCAAGTCGATGATGCCCCGATAGTCGGATTCGACCCCGATGGGCAGCTGCAGCACCGCGATCTTGGTGGTCAGCCTCTCACGGATGGAGTCGAGCACGAAATGGAAGTCGGCCCCGGTGCGGTCCATCTTGTTGACGAAGCACAGCCTCGGAACTCGATAACGGTCGGCTTGGCGCCACACCGTCTCGCTCTGGGGCTCCACACCGGCCACCCCGTCGAACACCGCCACCGCTCCGTCGAGCACGCGCAGCGAGCGCTCGACCTCCACCGTGAAGTCGACGTGGCCGGGAGTGTCGATGATGTTGATCCGGTGATCGCGCCAGATGCAGTGCGTGGCAGCCGAAGTGATGGTGATGCCGCGCTCTTGCTCTTGGGCCATCCAGTCCATGGTGGCCGCGCCGTCATGCACCTCGCCGATCTTGTAGTTGCGGCCCGTGTAATACAGGATCCGCTCGGTGGTGGTGGTCTTGCCCGCGTCGATGTGGGCCATGATCCCGATGTTGCGGGTCTTGGACAGGGGATATCTCTCGTTTGCGGGCATCGCGGATCTTCCTGGTCAGTTCTTGAGTGCGGGCGTTGCAGGGCGTCTTGGAGCTGGTTCGGTTGGGCGGTTGTTCTCGACTCGTGCTCGCAGGGAGTTCTCGGCCTGTGAGCTTCCGGGTCTATCAGGTAGTAGTCAAGTCTACAGGATGACAATTCTACAGGGATGCCTCTACAGGGACACCAACAAAAATCGGCGCATCCACCACCACCACACCGACTGTCGGCCCAGCCCGGTCGGAGCAGAGAGCATTCACCGTCTACCGGTGAGGACAGGAACTCGACTCCCCCCCCCCCCCCCCCCCCCCCCCCCCCCCCCCCCCCCCCCACCGCCCCCCCCCCC
>JAPOUM010000009.1 GCA_026708645.1 Acidimicrobiaceae bacterium
AAAGGCCGAGCCCCGTCATGCACCAAGATGATCTCGGCGTCTTCGGGAACCCGGCATCGGCAAGACGACGCTGCGACACAGCGTCGTCTTGCCGGACTGGCGCGGGCCGGCAACCGTCACGAACGGGTACTGCCCGAAAAGACGCAGAAGATGCGGAGCTATCTCCCTGCCGATCACCCTCGCAGCATACCAAGAGCGGCGAATTCAAAGCAGCATTTTGAATCTGCCGGTTAACATTAGATGATCGCGGTTTGCTTCGGGTTACTGCAAGAGAGCTTCTACGGCTGATTCTGGGGTGACCCTGCCTTGCTCCACGGCCTGCTCTAGCTCTGCGCGGCGTTCGGCTAGGCCGGGCTGCGCATCGAAACGCTCCAGCAGGCGGCGCTCCAGCAGCAACCGCATCCACGCCAGACGGCCCTGCGCCCTGCGACTCGCCAGCGCACCAGAAGCTTCGAGCAGGCGGCGATGCTCGACAATGCAGCTCCAGAGTTCGTCGATGCCCGCGCCCGTCAACGCCGAGACGCACACCACCGGGGGCGGAGCACCCCCGGCCGTCGGCGCCAAGAGCGGCAGAGCCCTGCTCAACTCGGTCGCTGCGAGACGCGCCGGCCGCTCACCGGCGCCGTCAGCCTTGTTGACGGCCACCACATCGACGAGTTCCAGCAGGCCCCGCTTCACAGCCTGCAACTCGTCGCCGGCGCCGCCCAGAGCCAGCACGCATAAGCAGTCCACCGCGGCGTGGACCGCGGCCTCGGACTGGCCCACGCCGACAGTCTCCACCAGCACCATGTCGTAGCCGGCAGCCTCAAGCACGGTGATCGACTGCGGGGTGGTGCTGATAACACCCCCCAAAGTGCCAGCTGACGGCGAAGGGCGCACGAAAGCGTCCTCATCTACCGCCAGACGATTCATGCGGGTCTTGTCACCCAGGATCGAACCGCCGGTGAGAGTGCTGGAGGGGTCCACGGCCAGCACACCGACCCGATGACCGGCGGCAGTCAACCGGGTTCCCAGAGCATCGATCAGAGTGGACTTCCCCGAGCCGGGCACGCCGCTGACACCCACACGATGGGCGCCGCCCGCATACGGCAGGAGCCTCTCCAGCAGTTCTTGAGCCTGGTGGCGGTCGTCGGGACGGGTCGACTCCACCAGCGTGATGGCTCGGCCCACAGCAGTGCGATCACCCGACCGGACGCCCGCGAACAATCCCTCGATCAGGTCTTCCACGCCGCCTCCCGCCGGAACACGACGAATCTGGCCACGGCAGGTCCAGCCATGTCGAGGTGTCGGCATACGCGATGTCGGCACACGCTCAGCAGGTCGGCGTGGCCGTGGCGTGTGAGCCTGTTTCGCCATCCATCAGGCCAAGTGCTCCAACAACTCGACCGCTGCCTCGGTGATAACCGTGCCCGGCGGGTAGACCGCCAAAGCCCCGGCAGCCAACAACTCGTCCACGTCGGCTTCGGGGACCACCCCGCCGACAACGACGGCGATGTCGTCACGGCCCAAACCGGCGAGCTCGTCTCGCAGCTGCGGCACGAGCGTGAGATGGCCCGCAGCCAGCGTCGACACGCCGATCACATGCACATCGGCCTCCACGGCCTGGCGCGCCACCTCAGCAGGAGTGGCGAACAGCGGCCCGATGTCCACATCGAACCCCAGATCAGCGAAAGCCGTGGCGATCACTTTCTGGCCGCGGTCGTGGCCGTCCTGGCCGACCTTCGCCACCAGTATGCGGGGGCGGCGGCCACGACTGTCCGCGAAATCCTGCACCAACGCCCTGACTGTGTCGATGCTGCCGATGCCCGCTGTCCCGCCGGCGTCATCGTCATCGTCGTCAGGCCCGGCGCCCGAGGAGGCTGAGGCTGAGGCGGCTGATCGCATCTCGTCACGGTAGACGCCTTCGACCGCTCTGATCTCTGCCACATGACGACCGTAGACGGTTTCGAGGGCGTCGCTGATCTCACCCACCGTGGCGTGCGCCCGAGCGGCGTCGACCGACAGCTCCAAAAGGTTGCCCCGGCCGCTGCGAGCCGCCTCGCTGAGCGCGTCCAATGCCCGGCGCGAAGCCTCATGATCACGTTCGGCGCGCAGCTGCTGCAGGCGATCGATCTGCCGGCGGCGGACCTCGGCGTTGTCGATGCGGCGCACCTCCACCGACAAGCCCGCTTCGTGGTCGGCGCCGTTGCTGCCGGGATGGCCCACGCGGTAGCGGTTGACCCCGATCACGCTCTGGCGGCCCGAGTCGATGCGGGCCTGGGTGCGGGCCGCAGCTTGCTCGATCCGCAGCTTGGGAAGGCCAGTGGAGAGAGCTTCGGCCATGCCGCCGAGGTCTTCGATCTCGCTGATGTGCTCCCATGCCCGCTCGGCCAGAAGCTTGGTGAGGCGCTCGACGTGGTAGCTGCCGCCCCACGGATCCACGGTGCGGGTGATGCCCGACTCGTGCTGCAGGAAGAGCTGCGTGTTGCGGGCGATGCGCGCCGAGAAGTCCGACGGCAGCGCCAGCGCCTCATCGAAGGCGTTGGTGTGCAGCGACTGGGTATGCCCGCCGACAGCCGCCATGGCTTCGATGCAGGTGCGCATCACGTTGTTGTAGGGATCTTGCGCGGTGAGGCTCCAGCCGCTGGTCTGGCAGTGGGCGCGCAGACACGACGAGCGAGGGTCTCGCGGGTCGAAGCGGCTCATCAGCCGAGTCCACAGCAGCCGCGCAGCTCGGAGCTTGGCGACTTCGGAGAAGAAGTTCATGCCCACGCACCAGAAGAAGCTGAGCCGGGGAGCGAACTCGTCGATGCTCAAACCCGCGTTCAGGCCGGCGCGGACATACTCCAAGCCGTCGGCGAGCGTGTAGGCCAGTTCGATGTCGAGAGTGGCGCCCGCTTCCTGCATGTGGTAGCCCGACACCGAGATCGAGTTGAACTTGCGCATGCGCTCAGCGGTGTAGGCGATGATGTCGGACACGATCCGCATCGACGGCGCCGGCGGATAGATGAACGTGTTGCGCACCATGAACTCTTTGAGTATGTCGTTCTGGATGGTGCCAGTGAGCTGCTCAGGGGCGACCCCCTGCTCTTCGGCGGCCACCACGTAGAGGGCCAGCACGGGCAGGACCGCGCCGTTCATGGTCATCGACACCGACATCCGATCGAGGGGGATCCCGTCGAACAGCACGCGCATGTCGAGGATCGAGTCGATGGCCACCCCGGCCATGCCCACGTCGCCCGCCACCCGAGGATTGTCGGAGTCGTAACCCCGGTGGGTGGGCAGATCGAAAGCCACCGACAGGCCGCGCTGACCGGCGGCCAGGTTGCGCCGGTAGAAGGCGTTCGACTCCTCGGCGGTCGAGAACCCGGCGTACTGGCGGATCGTCCAGGGCCGGGTGACGTACATGGTGGGATACGGACCGCGCACGAACGGCGGCAGGCCCGGGAAGCTCGACACGAAGTCGGCGCCCTCCAGATCCTCGGGGCCGGCCATCGGCGGCAGCGTGATGTCCTCGGGTGTGACGAAGAGCGCCGCTTCGTGGGCTTGGGATTCAAGGGCCGGTCCGTCGACTGCTGCGCTGTCAGCGCCAGCGGCGCCGTTGGCAGCATCGGCGGCGCTGACGCTGCTGGACGGGCGGTCTGCGGCTTCGCCGTAGCGCAGCTCGACCCGCGAAAAGTCAGGGATCGTGGTCACGGCTCGGCAGAGTCTAGCGAATCAGCCCATGCGGGCTGCTGCCGGGCAGACGGCGCTCGAAACAGGCTTGCGAAAGAAAGTCTTGCGAAAGAAAGCCGGGCGACAAGAAGCTGCGGCTCGACGATCTGGCTGCTCAGCTGAGCAGGTCGCCGATGTCGATCACCATCAACACCAGCAGCAGCACGATTATCGCGGCGTTCAGCGAAGTGATCAGCCAGCGGTAGCGGTGCCCGCTGCGCTGGAAGCGGCGGATGCTCAAAACGTTGAACACGATGGCTACCGCGCCGATCACGGCACCGAAGCCGGAACCGATCCCAGAAGCCACCCCCAGCGCCGGAAGCAGCCACGGGAACAGCACATAGAACAAAAAGCAACGAGTTCCCGACACCGCCACCGAAGTGCTGAACACCCGCTCCGCGGTGCCGTGAGAAGAGCCATCGGAGGGCTCGGCGCGAGTTCTGGGAAGCGTCTCAGACGACACAGCGCGCCATTCCACGACGGAGCGCCGAAGCGTCAAGAGTCACAACGCCATGGTAGAGGCTGGATCGACAACAAGAGCGACGGGATAGCAGCCGCCAGCGATCCGCCGGCGACTGCGCCCCGGAGATGGCGGCGCAACGGTCGATAGGCCGGCTTGCCAAGCCTCCACCGCCTACGGGGCCTCACTGTCGAAGCCGAGACTCGAAAAAGGCGTCTCGTAGCCTGCGTAGTCCTGAACGTACTGCAGAATGTAGGTTCCGTTCTCGTCTGCGAGGTTCGCCGCCTGCTTCACCGACGTGATACTGGCGCGAGCGGCCGCTTCAGCGTACCAGCTCGGGCATTCTCATGCGGTGCTCATGAGCAGCGAAAACGGCGGCGCCGACGATGCCTGCATGGACGCCGAGGTGGGCCACCGAGATGGGCTTAGACAGTTTGAGCTTCGACGCGAAACTGTCGAAGCTCTCGCTGAGGCCGCCGCCGACCACCCAGCGGGCAGGGTTGAGAATGACCTCGATCTCGTCGAAGAAGGGCTGAGCCCGCCGCGCCCAGTCGCACGGCGTGAGCCTCTCCGCGGAGATGGCCCTGCCCGACGCCAACTCTTCGAAGCAGCCTTCGGGGCCGACGAGGCCTCCCAGTTCGGAGTTGGCGATGAGTTCGCCGTTGTGCAACAGAGCGCTGCCTATTCCGGTGCCGAATGTGAGCACGATGGTGAGACCGTGGCTTTCGAGTCCTGTATTTCCGTAAGTCAATTCGGCCAGCCCGGCCGCGTCCGCGTCGTTGATCGTCACAGCGTTGGCACCGGTTGGCGCTCTCAGGTCTGTCAGGGCGCCTTCGGTCGCCCATTCCGCCGCGAGGTTGGGAGCATGGCGCAGAGTCAAACCGTTGATGACGCCCGGCAAAGCCACCCCGACTGGGCCGCGCCATTCAACCGCCGACGCGATGCGGCCGATAGCGGCTGCCACATCGTCCGGGGTGGCAGCCGACGGCGTCAGTTCCGAATGGATGGCGCCTGCCAGTTCCCCGGTTCTCAGGTCGACGACGGCGCCTTTGATGCTGGTGCCGCCCACGTCTATGCCGAGTTGGCTGCGACGCTCGCTGCTCATGGATCGATGTCGCCGGTTTGAGCGCCGGTGATGTAGGCGACGAGGTCGTCCTTGGTGACTTCGCTGACCTCCACTTCCACAGCTTTGCGTCCCTGACGCAACACCACCGCACGGTCGCAGACGCTTATCACGCGCTCCATGTTGTGGGTGATGAGCAGCACGGCCACGCCCGCATCGCGCAGGTTGCGGATCAGGTCGAGCACCCGTGCTGCCTGCTCCACCCCGAGCGCGGCGGCAGGCTCGTCGAGCAGGACGATCTGCTGGCCCCAGGCGGCGGCTCGTCCGATGGCGACAGCCTGGCGCTGCCCTCCCGACAGCGCGCTCATCGAGCGGCGCAACGAAGGAATGCGAATTTCGAGACGGCCCAGGATCTCTCTGGACTCCGCGCGCATCCGCTTCTTGTCGAGTAAGCCGAGCCAGGCGCCCAACCGTCCGCCTCTCGTGAGCTCACGGTTGAGGAACAAGTTCTCGACCACGTCGAGAGGATCGATGACGGCGAGGGTCTGATGCACGGTCTCGACTCCCAGCGACCGGGCCGCTTCGGGCGAGGCGATGGAGCGGGCGGTTCCGTCGACTCTGATCACGCCGGAGTCGGGCGCGTAGACGCCGGAGACGCATTTGACCAGCGTCGACTTGCCGGCGCCATTGTCGCCGAGCAGGGCCGTGACCTGACCGTAGTGCAGGCTCAAAGCGACCTGATCGAGCGCTCGCACAGCCTTGAAAGACTTGCACAGGCCTTCGACTTCGAGTGCGGCCGTGCTTGCGACGCTTGTCATCGCGGCCCTCCGAAGTCCACCTCGTCGCCGAAACCGTTGCAGACGCCGGCAACCCGGGCCCGGCCTGCGGACACACCGCTGAGGCCCACCACGAAGTTTCTGGTCACGAAGGCTTGGACCCGGAATCCGAAGATCACGGTGGCGCCCTCTGACACGGTGCGCTGAGCTTCGGGGTGCATCGGGGCGTAGTAGTCGATGGCCGCAGGATCGGGCATGTCCACCGGAATCGGCGGTGTGGCAACCTCCGACGGCTCGTGAGCGACGACGGCTCGCACCTGGTAGTCCCCGAACACAGGATCGATGTACAGCCCCCCTCCAAAGCACAGCGGCACGCCCTGATGGACATGGGCGACTTCGCTGAGATACAGCACCGCCGGCTGCTCGGGCAGGTCCCGCACCGCGTGGAGAGGGGTCGTGCCGGTGAGCCCGTGGCCGGGCTCGACCTGCGTGGCGCCGGCGTCGGCCAGCATTTCGAGCACCTCGGTGGAGGTGGTGCCCGGAGCATTGATCGCCAGCGTCTGCGGACAGGCGGGGTGGCTGCGGGCGATATCTGCGGCCCGTGCCAACGTCTCCACGTTGGGGGTGAGGCGGGCGCCGCCGGAGTCGGAGTCGAACAGCAGCGCCGGGAAGGTGGTCAAACCGGCGAAATCGGCGCCGTCTAACCGGGAGACGCGATCGATCATGTCGGGAAGTTCGGCTAGCGACACACCGCCCTCATGGCCGGGGTAGAAAGTGTCGCCCTCATCGAACACACGCACCAGCAGCCGCTGGACGCGCCCGGCCCTGCGGGCGGCGGCGGCGGCCTCCGCGGCTTTATTCGCAGAGAAGACCGTCCAGTAGTCGGGGGCCATCTCAGCGGCTTCGTCGGTCTCGGCGCGGGGCACTTGCACCAGATGGCCGAGATGGCCGAGATTGTGGCCGCCGCGCACGACAGGCCGTGCGCAGGGCATGTCCACGGCGACGAAACCGTCGACGCCGCCGGAGACCATGGCCGACAGTGCTGAAGGTGCCCGCCCGATCTGCTTGGTCATGGCATAGACGGTGAGGCCCAAACGACGGGCCTCGGCGCACAAACCGGACGTGTTCGTTTCGATGGCGTCCAGGTCCAGCACGCAACTGTTGGCCGGGATGCGGCCTGCTTGGTGGAGTTCGACCGCGGCTTCCACGAACCGGTGGTTGCGTCTCAGCAGGGTCTGAAGGAACATCTCAAGCCTCCTTCTGCTCTCGCATGCTCAGCGCCACAGCCAAGATGATGATCGCGCCTCTGGCTATCAGCTGGTCCGATACCCGCAGTCCCATGAGGATGAGTCCGTTGTTGAGCATGGCCATCACCACCGACCCGGCGATGGCGCCTGCTACCGAAGCCCGACCGCCAAAAAGGTTGGTGCCTCCGATGACCACAGCCGCTATCACCGTGAGCAGCAGGTTCTCACCCAGGTCGTGGCGTCCGATGGCGAGGCGTCCTGCCAGCAGCACGCCGGCGAACGAAGCCGCGGCGGCGCTGGCCATCAACGCGGTGATGCGGATGCGGGCGGTGTTGATGCCGAGCGCAGCGGCAGCTGAGCGGTCCGATCCGACCGACAGCACATGGCGGCCCCAACGCAGCTGATGCAGCACCAGATGCCCGATCATGCCCACCACCACGGTCCAGATCAGCAGAGACGAAACCGGTCCCAACGATCCGCCGCCGAAGACCGCCAGAAAGTTGTCGTTGCGGATGGGCCGTGACTGGAGATTGTTCATGTTGCGGGCCACGCCGCTGACGATTCCGAGCATTCCCAGGGTCACCAGAAACGACGGGATGCGCACCTTCACAGTGATCAGGCCGTTGAGGAGCCCGATCCCGGCCCCCACCGCCACTGCTATCAAAGCTCCGGCGACGAAGCCGTAGTTCGCGACCCCGGCGGCCGCCACCAGCGAAGAGAAGGCGCAGACCGAGCCGATCGACAGATCTATCTCGGAAGCAGCCAGCGCGAAGGCCATGCCCACCGCCATCACCGCGATCGGGGTGGCCTGACGGCCGATGTTCAACAGGTTGGTGGCTGTGAGGAAACCGTCGTCGCGCAAGGTGACCGCGAACAGCCCGAAGATGAGCAGCGCGGCCGCATACACCACATAGGGCCGCAGTCCGGCGTCGCCGCGTCTGCTTGCAAGCCACCGGGCCGCGGGAGACAGCAGGCGCCCATCCGCCGCAGTTACGTCTGTCATGAACTCCTCGCTAAGAGAGCACTCCGATGAGTGAGAGCCCGTCGTGTCGCGGCTGTGTCATTCCCACTGGAGTTCGCTGCGACCAGAGGGCCGCTCGGGCCGCGGTCGACGGCGTATGACACAGCTGACTCTCCTATTCTGCCCGGCCTTCTGGTCATTGCTGCCGAGGCGCCGGTTGCAACCCGTTCCCG
>JAPOUM010000020.1 GCA_026708645.1 Acidimicrobiaceae bacterium
CCGCCAACACAAACAACACCGCCCGACCGCCACCAGACCGACCCGGAGTGTGCATAACCCCACATTACACACTGAGCATCTCCCCTGCAGAGAAAGCGAGAAATGCGAGAGAATTGCGATGCAGCATCAGCGCTTCGGGTCCGTCGCTGCTGTCTCGCAGCACCACTACAGTGGCCGCAGGAACAGCCTGAGCCTCGCTGCCGTCTGAGAACTGCTGCCGCCACTTCTCGATCGGCGGCAACTCCCGCTGCGACGGCGGCTCGCCGTCACCCGAAGCCGCGTGCGGGCCGCTCATTCGATCACACCGTCGGGCTGGGAGTCGTTCAAGCTGGTCGCCGAGGCCCAGTTCGGTGAGCGCCTCATCGGTGTGTTGACCGTGAATAGGCGACGACGGCTCGCGCGACTCTGCGGGCGTCGCCGAGAAGCGAGCCGTAGGCCGGATCATGTGAAACGGCGACCGCCGAGGGCGCAGGCAGTGTCACGCGCCTTACGATACGCCTCGCCGCTAGCTGGCTGGCGAGCACTCGCTGCGCCGGAGTGCGGCGAGGCTGCAGATCACCGACCGGCGGATCATCAGCCACTACGGTCGCTACGGTCGCTTGGGGCGAATGAGGTTGTCTGCTTCCCGTTTCGCCTTTCAGCTGGGCAGTCGTCGAACGAACAGCCTTCGCAAGACTCCGAAGACTTGGAGAGAACCCTGGAGAGAAACTTGTCACCACAACAGCAAATGACGACCGCGACCATCGACCGCGTGCCCGCGCGCCAGGTCGACGAAGTGCCGGTGGCCGAGGAGATGAGCGACTCGTTCATGGCTTACGCCTTGTCGGTCATCACCTCGCGGGCCATCCCCGACGTGCGTGACGGCCTCAAGCCCGTGCAGCGCCGGGTGCTGTGGTCGATGCTGCAGATGGGGCTGCGACCGGGAACCCCCTACCGCAAATCGGCCCGAGTGGTGGGCGACACGATGGGCCGCTACCACCCCCACGGCGACGCCGCCATCTACGACACGCTCGTGCGGATGGGTCAGGACTTCAGCCGCATGGTCACCCTGGTCGATCCGCAGGGCAACTTCGGGAGCCTCGACGATCCGCCCGCCGCAGCCCGCTACACGGAATGCCGGCTCAGCGCGGCGGCCATGGACATGGTCGGCGAGCTGGACGAGGACACCGTCGATTTCCGTCCGACTTACGACTCCGAAGACACCGAGCCGGCGGTTCTGCCTGCGGCACTGCCCAACCTGCTGGTCAACGGCACCTCGGGAATCGCCGTGGGCATGGCCACCAGCATGCTGCCGCACAACTTGGCCGAGGTCTGCGAAGCCATCGAGCTGGTCATGAGCAGCCAGCGGCGGCCCACGACCGACGAATTGATGGAGGTTCTGCCGGGCCCTGACTTCCCCGGCGGCGGCATCGTGGTGGCCGACGAAAGCCTGAGAGCCGCCTACGAGACCGGCCGAGGCTCTGTGCGGATGCGGGCGCGCCTCAGCGTCGAAGCGGTCACTCGCCAGCGTCAGGCGGTGACGGTCACAGAATTGCCGCATCAGGTGGGGCCCGAGCGTCTGGTGTCGCGCATCACCGAGTTGCTCGTTGCCGGGCGCTTGGCCGGAGTCAGAGGAGTCACCGATCTCAGCGACATTGACGGCCTGCGGCTTCAGATCGATCTCAAGCCCGGAGTGGACGCGGCCGAGGTGCTGGCGGACCTCTACCGGCACACGCCCCTAGAGGAGAGCCTCAACATCAACAACGTGGTGCTGGTCGACGGAGTCCCCAGCACTCTGGGCTTGCGACAGATCTGCGATCACTATGTGTCCCACCGACTCGAGGTGGTGGTGCGGCGCACTCGCCACAGGCTGCGGCGAGCCGAGGAGCGCCTGCACATCGTGGAAGGGCTGATCACCGCTCTCGACAACATCGACGAGGTGGTGGCCCTGATCCGTGCGAGCGCTGACGCCGCGGCGGCGAGAGATGAGCTGATGGCCCGCTTCGAGCTCTCGGAAGTGCAGGCGACGCACATCCTCGACATGGCCCTGCGGCGCCTCACAGCACTCGAGCGCCACAAGCTCGCCGACGAGGCCGAGAGCCTGCGCGCCGACATATCCGAATACGGCGAGATACTGGCCAGCACACGCAAGCAGCGCGCCATCGTGCGCAGAGAACTGCGCCGCATCGTCGATGATCACGGCCGGCCGCGTCGCAGCCGGATGGTCACCGCCGTCGAGGCCGAGCGTGAGCTCGCCGCGACCTCCGACGGCGACGCAGGCTCGAACGCCGACGGTGCCGACGGCAGCAGGGTCGAGTCTGGGCCTGACGTGCCCTGCGTCGTCACTCTTTCGACGAGCGGCAACATCGGAAGGTCGCCGCTCAAGAGCGTCCGACGGGCATCGCCCGGGCGCCACGACCTGATAGCCGCCCGCGCAGTGGCCTCGACCGGGGCTTCGCTGGCGGCGGTCACGAGCACGGGCCGAGCGCTGGCCGTTCGCTGCGCCGACGTCGAGACCGCCGACAACCGGGTGCGGGGCGGTGACGCCAAGTCGCTCGTCGGTCTCGGATCGGGAGAGAAAATACTGGCTCTCGTCGGCGGCAGCGGCGACGATGGCGCGCAGCCGAGCGGCAGGTCCGACGACAAGCTGGTGCTGGTCACCCGGCGCGGCGTCGTCAAACGTCTCGACGCAGCCGACGCGCTCGCCGCTTCTTCGTCTGTGACGCTGCTGGCGCTTGCTGAAGGCGACCATCTGGTGAGCGCGTTCACTGCGCCCGATGACGCCGAGCTGGTGCTGGCGTCCAGTGACGGAAGGGCTCTGCGGATCGAAGCTGCTTCGGTGAGGGTGCAGCGGCGCGGCGCCGCGGGAGTCGCGGGGATCAAACTCCGCGCCGGCGCGACGGCTGTTGGCGCGGGTGCCGTGGCCGCTGAGGCACCGCAGGGCGACCCGGTGCTGGTGCTGGCCACGGCGTCCGGCAACGGCAGCGGCGCCGCCAGCGGCATTGCGGCCACACGCTGTTCGGAGCTGCCCACGCAGGGCAGAGGCTCTCAAGGTGTGCTGGCGGTGAAGCTGGGGACTGCCGAGTCGGTCGTGTCCGCAGCGGTGACCACGGGCGAGTCGCTGCTGGCGCTTATGGCTCAAGACGACGACCCCCGAAAGATCGACCCGAACCCGGTTCCGTTGCGGGTCGAGCCCACGGCGCGGTACCGGTCGCCGCGGAGATTCGAGCGGCGCATCCATGTGCTGGCGCCGGCAAGGTGGTGACATGACGTCTCCCGCTGCATCGTCCGCCGGCTGGGACGCGGGCACCCTGCCGCTGCTGCTGGATCTTCCCGCTGGCGAGGGCCGCTACAGCGATGCGTCCCGTTCCGACGACGAGGCTCGCTCCAGTGACGTTGACCGCTCCGCTGACTCGGCCCGCAAGGTCGATGAAGCCCGCTACAGCGATGCGTCCCGCTCCGCTGACTCGGCTCGCTCCGCCAGCACTGAAGCCGCCATCGTGGCCGCAAACTATGACGCCGGTTCGATAGAGACTCTCGAAGGGCTCGAGGCTGTCCGCAAGCGCCCGGCGATGTACATCGGCGGCAACGGCTCTGAAGGTTTGATGCATCTCGTCTGGGAGATCGTCGACAACGCCGTGGACGAAGCAGCCGCAGGCTTCGCCACGAAAGTGGACGTGAACCTGCGCCGCGACGGCTCAGTCGAAGTGGCCGACAACGGACGCGGCATCCCCGTGGACAGGCATCCCGACCGCGACGTGTCGGCGCTCGAGGTGGTGTTCACCGAGCTCCATGCCGGCGGCAAGTTCGGCGAGGGCGCCTACAAGGCCTCGGGAGGGCTGCACGGCGTCGGGGCCTCAGTGGTGAACGCTCTGTCGACTCGTCTCGACGCGGAGGTGCGCCGCGACGGCTATTTCCATGAGCTGAGCTTCAAGGATCAGCAGCCGGGGCATTTCGTTGGCAGTGGGTTCAAGCCCGGTCACGATGTCCGCCCCGACAAGCGGCGCACCAAGACGACCGGCACGAGAGTGCGGTTCTGGCCGGATGCGGCGCTGTTCGCCCCCGACGCCCGCATCGACGCTGAGGAGGTGCGCTCCCGGGCGCGGCAGCTCTGCTACCTGGTGCCGGGGTTGCGGATGACCGTGGTCGACAACCGCGCCGGAGAGAGCAGCGAGCCCTTCGAGTTCGTCAGTCGCGGCGGCGTCAGCGACATGGTGAAGGAGCTGTCACAACAGTCGCAGACATCGCCGGTGAGCGGCGTGATCGCAATCAACGGAATCGACCGCTTCGTCGAGAAGGTCCCGGTCAACGGACGCATCACCGAAGTCGAGCGCGAATGCACAGTGGACATAGCGCTGCGCTGGATGTCGGGATACGACAGCTCGGTCGAGTCGTTCGTGAACACGATCCCCACTCGCCTGGGCGGCACTCACCTGGCCGGTTTCGACAAGGCCCTGACCCGTGCGGTCAACAGCGTGCTGCTCAAAGACAACCGCAAGCTGGCCCGCTTGGCCCGCGACAGCGGAGGCGCCCGCAACGGCAAATCCGCCAAGGTCGGCGCCACCAAAGACGACGTCCAAGAGGGCCTGGTAGCCGCAGTCAAGGTGACCTTCTCGGAGCCGCAGTTCCGCGGCCAGACCAAGCAGGAACTCGGCACGCCCGCAGTAGAGGGGATCGTCGCTCGGATCACCTACGAACAGCTCAAAGAGTGGTTCGAGCCGGGAGGCGGGCCGCGCTCGCAGGTCAAGTCCATCAGCGAGAAGCTCGCTGACGCGGTAGTCAACCGGGTTGCTTCCAAGCAGATGCTCGACACCAAGAGAAAAGCGGCGAGCCTCGGCGGCGCAGGCATGCCCGACAAGCTGGCCGACTGCCGGGTCCACGGCCCGGAGGCCGAGCTGATCTTGGTGGAGGGCGATTCGGCCGCGGGCCCGGCCAAGCGGGGACGCGACTCGGAGTTCATGGCGATCCTGCCGTTGCGCGGCAAGATCGTCAACGCGGCCAAGGCCAGCCCCAAGCAGGTGTTCGACAATGCCGAGGCTCAAGCGATATTCACCGCCATGGGCGCAGGCGCAGGCGACGCCTTCGACATCGAAGCGGCCCGCTACGGGCGGATAGTGATCCTCTGCGACGCCGATGTCGACGGCAGCCACATCCGCTGCCTGCTGCTGACTCTGGTCCACGGCTACATGCGCGAGCTGCTGCTGCAGGGCCGGGTCTTCTCGGCGCAGCCTCCGCTCTACACGGCGCGGGTCGGAGATCGGACGCACCGGGCCTACTCCGACGAGGAGAGAGACCGGATCACCGCCGAGCTGTGCCGGGGCCGGCGGCGACGCGAGAACATCAGATGGCAGCGGTTCAAGGGTCTCGGCGAGATGAACACCGACGAGCTTCGCTATTGCGCGCTCGATCCGGCCACGCGCACATTGCGAAGGATCACCATGGCCGACGCCGAGCAGGCCGACGCGGCGGCGGCCATGTTCGACGTGTTGATGGGCAGCGACGTGGCGCTGCGACGCGACTATCTGGTCGAGCACTCCTCGCTGGTCGACGAGTCGACTCTCGACATCTAGTCGAGGCGCGAGGGTTGCGGATCGGGTCTGCGGGCGGCGGTAGGCAGACGGGGTCTCGGCGGTCTCCGCGGTCAGTCCGGGCAGTCGTCTCACCGTTGGACTAGAACAAAGCCGTGCAACTCCCCTTCGACCAAAGCGACATCCACGATCCGGGCGGTCTCGGCGCCGTGGACACCGACGGCAGCCCGGCCCCGCCGCGAAGGCTTTCGCCGTCGGGTGCGGCCACCTTCGACCAGTGTCCTCGCCGGTGGCGGTTCCGCTACGTCGAGCGTCTGCCGGATCCGCCGGGCAGGGAAGCCTTGGTGGGGACTTTCGCCCACCGGGTGCTCGAGATTCTGATGCAGCAGCATCCCCGCAGGCGAGGCAAAGACGAGGCGCGCCGGATCGCGCGGCAGGCTTGGCCGGAGATGGCCGGAAGCGACGACTACCGCGAACTGGAACTCGACGAAGCCGCGGCTCGCGAGTTCCGCTGGGCGGCTTGGGCTGCTGTTGAAGGTCTCTGGGATTTGGAGGAGCCTTCCGAGGTGGAGGTGGTGTCAACCGAGCAGCAGGTGTCGGTGACTCTCGGCGGCGTGCCTTTCCGGGGCGTGGTCGACCGGGTCGATGCTGCCGACGACGGTCTGGTGATAAGCGACTACAAGTCGGGCCGTGCGCCGTCGCCGCGCCACGCGGCCGGGCGCTTGCAGCAGGTGCTGCTCTACGCCGCAGCGATAGCCGAGGAGTCGGGCGAGCAGCCCGTGCGGGCGCAGCTGCTCTATCTGGGCCAGAAGACGGTTTCGACCGCAGTCGACGCAGCGGAGCTCGACGGCGCCGTCGGGCAGTTCACCGAGACTTGGGGCGCCATCGCGGACTCGTGCCGCGACGACGACTTCGAGCCGCGTCCGGGGCCGCTGTGCTGCTACTGCGCCTATTCGTCGCACTGCCCGGAGGGCCTAGCCGAGAAGAACCTGCGCGACGAACTGCGAGCCGCCGAGGAGCAGAGCCTGTTGCGGATGGCCGGCTAGTCCGTCCCGCCGGCCGGCTCTGTGGGCGTCCTCCCGTTGGTCCGTCCCGCCGGCTCTGCGGGCTAGTCCCGCCGGCGCCGGTCTTGGAGTTTTTTGAGCAGTCGCGCAGCCGCCAGCGTCACCGTCGCGACGGCCGCGGCCGCGGCCCAGACCGACAGCGGCAGTCCCCGGATCCGGTGACCGCGGGAAGCCCCGCCGTCGCGCTGTCGGCTGCTGTCCGGCGATGAGCGGCGCGCGCTTCTCGAGGCGTCGCCGCTTCCGCTGCGCGGCGCATCGACGCCGGGTCGCTGGTCTTGCGTCGGGTCGTCTGCGACCGGGTCGAGCAGGCTGTCCACGACAGAGGAGCTCTCGGTTCTGCCGCTCCGGCGAGGCCGGTCCCGCTGAGGGTCATAGACCATTGGCGACGCTCATTCCTCGCCGGCTGTGGCTCGGGCGTCCGAACCGATCACCAGATCGTAGATCTTGTCGAATTCGGCGCACGCTTCGGACGCGCCTTTGCGGGGCGGCAACGCATGGATCGGCAGCGACCGTGCAGCGGCCTCGGCCACGGCAGCCCGCAAACGCACCGGCGGCAGCATCAGCGCGCCGTGATCGGCGACGAGCTGCTCATGCCAGTAGCGGGAATCCCGCGTGCGGGCGAGCCGGTTCACGGCCACACCCGCGACTTGCAGCCCCAGAGGCTTGCGATTGGCGACGCGCTCGATGGTTCCCATGATCTCGCTGACCCCGTCGGACGCCCAAGCGCTGGGCTCAGTCACGACGAGGGCCTTGTCGGCCGCGAACAAGGCGTTGATCGTCAACAGGCCCAGCGACGGGGGGCAGTCGATCAGCACCAAGCCGTCGCAGCCCGACAAGGCCAGCCTCAAACGGTCCTGAGCGCCGACAGGATCAGACAGAAGCTGCCGCTCGCGAGCCGCGAGGGCGGTCGTGGACGCCATCACCCGAGGGGCGGCGCCTGCGTCGTGCTGCCACGATGAGAGCACCGCCAGTTCGCGGGCCGCGCCGGGCCGGTCCGCCGCCAGAGCCGCATCGACGTTGGTCGCGGAGTCCCAGACGCCGAGCCCCGTTGTTGCGTTGCCCTGCGGATCCAGGTCGACGACGAGGCACGGAACGCGCCGCGCCCAGGCAGCCGAGGCAAGCCCCAAAGTGGCGGTGGTCTTGCCGACCCCGCCCTTCTGGTTGACTAGGGCGATCACAGGCACGCCCTGCACGGTAGCCAGATGCAGCGGCGCCTGGCACATTGCGGACGCCTCGCACATTGCGGCGGCCTTCAAGGAGCACACTTTCGGAGCAGACTTGCAGAGATGGCTTCACAGAGCCGGAAGGCCCGGACATTGCAGGCGTTGAGCAGGCCGCGCTGGCTGCGCGAGCTGCTGGCGGTGCGCAGCGCCTTCGCTGCCCTCGTGCTGGCTGCGGTCGCCAGCCTCGTGGCCGGCCTGATACTGGCGTCGATCACCGACACGCTCGAGGAACTGCCGGGCCTGCTGCTGCTGGTGCCCGCGGCGATAGCGGTCAAGGGCAACATCTTCGGCGCGCTCGGCAGCCGTCTCGGAACCGCCATCCACGCCGGCACTTTCCGACTGTCGCGCCGCCGCGACTCGCTGGTGTCCCAGAATGCCGCGGCCTCGCTGGCGCTGAGTCTCGGGATCGGGGTGATGCTGGCGGTGATGGCCAAGGGCACGGCGCTGGTCTTCGACATCTCGCCGACGATGGGTCTCGCGGATTTCGTGGTGGTGTCGGCGCTGGGATGCCTGATCGCGGCGTTCGTGGTGCTGGCGATCACGCTGGCCACCACCGCGGCCGCCGTGCGTTTCGGCTGGGATCTCGACAATGTGGTGGCGCCCATGGTGACGGTGTCAGGCGATGTGGTGACGCTGCCTTCGCTGGTGCTGGCCGCCGAGCTCGCGGGCTTCGAGACACTCACGCCCGCCGTCGCTTGGACTCTGGCGCTGGCGGCTGCGGCCTCGGCCGTCTGGGGGCTGCGGAGCCGACTGGCAGAGTTGCGCAGGATCATGCGCGAGTCGATCCCGGTGCTGCTGGTTGCGGGGCTGCTCGATCTGGTGGCCGGCATCACAGTCGAGAAGCGCCTCGACGATTTCGTTGCTTTCCCGGCGCTGTTGGTGATGCTGCCAGGATTTCTGAGCACGGCTGGAGCTCTCGGAGGGGTGCTGTCGAGCCGTCTGTCCACCAAGCTCCATCTCGGTCTGGCGCGGCCGGCGGCTCTGCCGTCAGGCGGGGCGCGCGTCGATCTGGGCACGACCTTCGCACTGGCGGCGCCGCTGTTCGCGTTGCTCGGACTGGTGTCGTCGGCTGCTGCCGGTCTGGCGGGTCACAGCGGCCCCTCATTGGCGGATCTGGTCGCTGTTGCGCTGCTCGGCGGGCTCCTGGCCACGCTGGTGATCGTGGTGGTCGCCTACTACGGGACGCTCGCCGCGGTGCGTTTCGGGGTCGATCCCGACACCTACGGCATACCGGTGGTGACTTCTTCGCTCGACCTGGCGGGGGCGTTCACACTGATAGTGGCCATCGTCGTGGTGGGATTGGCGTGAACGCCTTTGCGGGCTATCTCAGGAGGCCTACGATGATCCGAGGAGAAGCGTAGATGGAAGACAGACCTCGCAATCTGCGAGAGATGCTGGCCGAGGCCAAGGACACCTCCGAGCTGATGGTGGACATGGCGTACGCCGCGCTCTACTTCGGCGATCCGGACATGGCCGACGAGGTGAGCGAGCTCGAAGAGCGCATGAGCGATCTCGTGCACGACATGAGAGCGGTGTGCATCCTGGCGGTGCGCCACCCTCGCGACGCCGACGGGATGTCGTCGGTGCTGCAAGTGGTGTCGGCCATCGAGCGCATCGCCAACGACGCCGTGGACATCGCCCGCATCGTCACCCATAGGGTGGGCATACCAGCCGAGCTGGTGGCGGAGCTGAGCGCCGCCGAAGAGGTGTCGCATCGCGTGCTGGTGTCCGACGGCTCGCTGCTGGCGCACCGACGGCTCTGCGACCATGAGATGCCCGCCAAGGTGGGGATGAGGGTCATGGCGATCAGGCGCGAACGGGAATGGATCACCCAGGTGCGCGGCGACACGGTCGTCGTGCCCGACGACGTGCTGTTCTTGCGGGGCTCGCCCGACGGGATCGACGAACTGCGCGAACTGGCCGGTTCGCCTCACTGGAGTCCGCCGGAGAGGCCCGAGGGCCCCCACGCTTCGGACCTGCATCGCGCCGTGAACGTGCTGGTGGAGATGAAGGACCTCTCCGAGGTGGCGGTGGGCCTGGCCTACTCGTCGCTGGTGCTGCGCGACGAGAGCCTCGCGGCCGAGGTGCGCCACCTCGAGGACCGCCTCGACGAGATGAAGGACCAGCTCGAGGAATGGGTGCTCAGCGCCGCCCGGGGCGGTGTCGATCACGCGGGCCTGCGAGGACTGCTGCATTTGTCGCAGGCGGCCGAGGATCTCGGCGACCAGGCCCAGCAGATGGTTTGGATCATCGAACGCCAAGAGCAGATCCATCCGATCCTGGCCGTGGCGCTGGGCGACAGCGACGAAGTGGTGGTGAACCTTCCCGTGGCGGCGGGCTCCGAGGTCGACCAGAGGATGCTGAGCGAGCTGCGATTGAACATAGAGCCCGGCTTCACCGTGCTGGCGATTCGCCGCAGCGGCCAATACCGTTATCGGCCCCGCGGCCGCCAGCGGGTGATGGCCGGGGACGCGGTCATCGCCAGCGGCCCCGACGAGGGGCGCGACCGCTTGGCGGAGATGTGCGGCTGGCAGCTCACCGACAAAGACGACGAAAGCGAGATGCTCCTAGCGCCGCTTGAGCCGTCGCCCCGCTAGTTTCATCGCCATGGCGACCGACACGGGCCCCGAAGGCCGGCTCTGCCTGCTCACAGTTCATGCCCACCCTGATGACGAGGCGTCCAAAGGCGCGCCGACGGTGGCCCGCTATCACGCCGAGGGCGTTCGCACCGTGCTGGTCTGCTGCACCGGCGGCGAGGAGGGAGAGATCCTGAACCCGGCCTTGGACCAGCCGTGGATGGCTGAGAAGCTGGCTGAGGTCAGAGCCGCGGAGCTGGCTAGGGCGGCTCAAGTGATCGGCTACGAAGAGGTCGTGATGCTCGGTTACCGCGACTCGGGCATGGCCGGATCGCCGGCCAACGAGCACCCCGAATGCTTCGCCAAGGCCGACTTCGAGGAGGCGGTGAGCCGCTTGGTGGAGGTGATACGCCGTCAGCGGCCGCAGGTGATGATCACCTATCCCGAGGATCAGGGCATGTATCAGCATCCCGACCACTTGCGGGTCTACGACATTTCGGTGCCCGCCTTCGAGCGTGCCGCCGACCCGCACTACCGCCCCGATCTGGGCGAGCCTTGGGCCGTCTCGAAGCTGTATTACACGCTCTGGTCGCGCAAGCGTCTAGAAGAGCGTCACAAGGCTTTCGGTGAGCTCGGTTTGGAGTCCCCCTATCAGGAGTCCTGGTTCGAGCAGCCGTCTCGGGACGACGAGATCACCACACGGGTGCCGGTGCATGATTTCATCGACGCGCGCATCGACGGCCTATTGGCGCACGCCACCCAGATCGATCCCGAGTCGAGCTTCTGGTTCGGCCTGCCGCCGGAGATCGAGCGTTCGATCTACCCATACGACGATTATGTGCTGGCGCGCGGAACTCGACCTGCGGAGCTGCCCGAGAGCGACCTGTTCGAGGGCGTGCGCCCCGAAGCTCCGGAAGCTTCGGAGTCCTCCGGGTCTTCCGAGGTTCCTGAGCTTTCGACTGCTCAGGCGCAGTACGGGCGGGCTTGAACCGTGCCGGCGCCGCTGGCTGAGGGCTGGTTGCAGCAGCTGGCTGCAGAGCTCGCCAGTGTCGACTTGGAGAGCGAAGGGATCGACGCGTCCGACGGCGTGGTTCAGGTTCTGGTCGGCAATGCGCCTCTGGAGTCCGGAGCCCTGGCCGGCTTCTACGTTGAGGCGAGCGACGGGTGCTTGAGCGTGCATGCCCGCCGCCACCGCCGACCCGACATGGTGCTGTCGGGCGACTACCGGGATTTTCTGCTCGTCTGGCAGGGCGAGCTCACCTTGGAGGCGGCATACATGTCGGGCCGCATGAAGCTCGAGGGCGACCAAGTGCTGCTGTTCGACCGCTGGCGCCCGCTGCTGCGTTCGCGGCAGCTTCGCGAGGCATGGGAGCGTCTGCGCTGACCGGCGTTCGTGCCCGGGGGCGGGGGTAGAGGATCGCCGCCGGGTCAGATGCGATGGCGGGCTCTTCGCTGAGCGCTGCGCAGCGCCCGGTAGCCGACCGGCACGGCCCCCGATTCTTCGAGCATCTCAGCCAGCTCGGCCGACAGCGCCAGCGCCAAGTCATCGACGCGGCCGGCTGCGGCCGGATCGATGGCGTGGATCTCCGGTTCGTCCAGCGCAGGGCACAGTGACAGTTCGGTGACTCCCGGCTGCAGGTCGGCGAGCTGTTCGACGACGTGGTTGCGGGCGTCGCCGCGGACCAGCCTGAAATGGTCGGGGAAAACCACGCCTCGCGCCGTCGCCAGAGCCCGGAACGGGAATCCGGCGTTGCGCTCCGCTTCGCCGCTCTCGAGACGCAGCGGCAGATCGAAGGCGGCGGCCAGGTCGAGCAGCACGTCGAAGAACTCGGGGCGTTGCTGCATGGCAGCCATGTGGGTGCTTAGATGGGTGACGTCGAATCCCCAAAGCACGGCCCGTTCGATCTGGGCGCGGCTCTCGCGTCGGACCTCGTCGAGGTCGGCGTGGTCCCACAGGTCTTGCAGCGTGCGCGGGAAGCCGCCGTCGCCGTCGAGCAGGCTCGGGGCGTTGGTGATCGGCCCCCAACGGAAGCAGTCGAGCTCTGAGTTGAGGGTTAGATGGACTCCGAGGTCTTCGCCGCGGTACAGCTCGGCGGCGTGGCGCGCCCAAGCCGCGGGCATCACTACTGTGCCGGTGGTGGCCGCGCCGTCGCGGAGCGCCTGGAAGCCGCCGGCTGTGGAGGAGTGAGTGGTCCCGATCCGGTCGGCGCTGATGAGCACGAGTCTGGCGCCGGCTCTGTGCCCCAGCCGCTCGACCAGTGATTCCACGCGCGCGACGGTAGCTGACGCCCCGCTCTGCCCCACATGCGTGTCTGAGTCTTCAAGCCCTCCTTGAGCGTCTCGATGGTCACTCGAGAGGGACGTCCGGGCCGCCGCAGGCGCCCCAGAGCCCCCGATCGGCCATGACCGCATCCCGCTCGGCCCGCTCGAAGGCTGCGGCGTAGTGGACGTTCGGCGCGAAAGTCAGCGCCTCGGCGTAACCGGCTGCGACGATCTCCAGATTCACGAAGAGGCCGTCGCCGGATCTCACCACGTAACCCAGCAGCCGTTCGTAGGCGTCGCGGGCCTCCACGTCGCGCAGCAGCGTGATCGGGGTGCCTTCGGGCAGCAGAGCCTGCAGGAACAGCGACGCTTCGGGGCCGTAGCACTGCACCGGACGAGAGCGGGCCACCGACTCGGGCGTGTCGAGACCGATCAGTCGCACCGGCTCCGAGCGGTCGCCGATGCGCGCCACGAGCGTGTCGCCGTCAACGACACGCTCGACCACGGCATTGGGCGCCCAGCCGGCGACGGTGGCGCCGGCCGGGCCTGTCAATGCGCCTGCCGCCGCTGCTGCGGGCAGGTCGCTCTCCACGGACTGACGCCCGCAGCCGGCCGTCAGTCCCGACACGAGCACGCCCGACACGACGAAGACGACGGCTCTGAGCACACGGCACGGCTTGTGCGACGTCTCAGACGTTGCCCGCAACACGATCCCGGCCTCCGGTCGTCGGCTTCCAGCCGTCAGGCCGCAGCGGGCAGTTCGGTGCCGGGCGCCGCCGCGGCCCACGTCTCGGATCGCGCCGCTCGCAGCGCCTGGCGGGCTCGCGCCACCCCGCGCCTCCCCGTTTCACAGGTGGCCGTGTCTAGCTGCCAGCTGCCGCTGCCGACGGTCGCGGCATGCGCCGCGGCCCGCTCGGCTCTGGTCGGAGCAGCCCTTCTGCGGGATCTCCGGCCGGACCTCACGGGGGCCGTCTCGCCACCAGACAGGCCGGCCGCGGCGTTCCTGTCGGCCATGTCGGCCAAGTCGGAGATGTCTATGAGCAGCAGTTGATTGATCATGTGAACATAATGTCGAGAGGGTGTGACATTCTCGTCGGCGTGACTGCATCGACCACTCGGCGAAGCGCTCAACGACACGACATCAGCGCGCCCTTCGACATCAGCGTGCCCTGTCGCCAAGCGGCGGCTGAAGCTCTGAGCGATTCTGCGACCCGGTCCGGGCAGCGGGCGCTTCCGCAAGGCCCGGAGCCTCTATAGGAGGTCGCGCTGCATGCGCCGCATTCTTTCGAGCCGACGCTGTCGCCGAGCAGCGACGGCGTCGGTGAAGTCCATGAGCTCGGGCTCAGCGCCAGATCCGCCGGGCGACCGCGCCGAGGGCCGCGCCGAGGGCCATACCTGCCGCCACGTCGCTGGCGTGATGCAGCCCCACATGCACCCGGCTCGCTGCCACAGCCGCCGCGAGCGTGTAGTAGGCGGGTGTCCAGCGGCTGCGACGCGACAGAAGAGCGGCCGCGACCATGGCCGCGCTGGCGTGGCCGCTGGGGAAGCTGCTGGTGAGCGGCTGGCGCAGGCTGTGAGGCCGCTGCCCCTCGAAAGCAGGCCGCCGCCGCCCAACGGCTGTTTTGATCAAGCCGTTGACCAGCGCCGCCTCGGCGAAGAGGGTTGAACTCAGACGCTGCGCGCCTCGTGGATCTCGGCGCGCCGCGGCTTGCAGCGCACCGAGCGCATGCCACAGTCGGGAGTGGTTGGCGGCCTCGGAAAGCGAGTACATGATCCGGTCCAGCGTCGGTTTGCCACGCAGGTTGTCCTCCCACCAAGACTCGACGGCCTCGTCGATGCCGGTGATGAAGGCTTCGACGCCTCTGCCGACGCCCGCTCCGGCGGCTCTCATGGCTCGCTGGGCGCCGAGCTTCTGTCGGCGCCTTCAGTGGCGCCGCCTTGCTCCCAGCCGTCCTCGCGGGCGGGCTCGGGCGGGGCGCCGGCGGTCGTCGAAGTCGGGACGGTGGTGGTGGTGACCGACGGGCTGCCATCGCAGCGCACGCCTTCGGGGCGGTACTGGGCCCAGACCGTGTCGGTCTCGTTGCGCTGGTCGCTCAGGTAAGTGCGTGTGCGCTCCGTCGTGACTCGGGTGCAGCTCGTCCCGACTGTGCGTGTCCACTGGTTGGTCTGCTGGGCCAGGACCCACGGCGTGGAGTAGAGCCTCACCGTGATGGAGTCGTCGTCTGTGGTGGGCCAGATCATCACTCCGTACGGCGTGTTGTTCTCGATCACGAGGTCTGGCGCCGGGAACGACACTGTGGCCTCACGCCCGTACGGATAGCGGCTCAGGTAGATCGAGTGGGACTGGTAATCGACGAAGTCGAGTCCGGCGAAGAACGCCGCGTTGAACAGCGTGGTGGCGTATTGCGAGATGCCGCCGCCCACAGAGTCGACGAACACGCCCTCACGGATCATCTTCGCCGGAACGAAGCCGTTGACGGCGGTGCGCCTGCCCACGTGGTCGTTGACCGAGAAACGCCCTCCCGGCTCGATTATCGCTCCGCGGGTCAGATCCGAGATCCTGGCGATGTTGACCACCCGATCCTGTCCCGGTTGGAAGCGCGTGGTGAACTCGCCGACCACTTGAAGGATCCCCAAAGACTCGGCCCAATCCTGGTTGCGAGGGCTGGCAGCCACAGTGCTGGGCAGCATTATCACGGGTTGATCCGCCGTCATGCCCTCCAGCAGCCTTTGCGGCGACGTCTCGTGGCAGCACATGAAGCCGGGCTCGTCAGTGGTGATGGTCACGGCGCCGCTGTCGTCTATGCCGAACTGGGCTTCGCCTCCCGGGGTTCCCACCCCCACGAAGAGACTGGTGAGAGTGTCCAGGATGCGCTCGTCCACAGCCAGTCGAGCGTCGTGGTGCCGACCTTCCAGAGTGATGAACTGCCGCAGCGCCGCTTCGCTGATCGGGAAGACTGCGTCGGTTCCCTCGAGCTGCACCATCACCCCGCCCTGGGTTATGGCGTTGGCTTCCGCTGCGAGGTTCGCCGCCAGTCCCGTCGCTGCCGGATCTGTCGGCACGGCGGCTTTCACCGGCACCTCCACCACTGCGCGACCGCCTGCGTGGCTGCTCGCTGCGTTCTTGAGCCGTTGGGCGAGCAGTTCCATGTCGGGTGCTCCCGCGGTGGTCTGCAGCGCAGGCCGGAAAGCTCCGTCGATCAACTCGATGTGCGGCGTCTGGGGGTCGGTGTGAGGGTCGAGCAGCTGTCTGTCGAGGGCCTCGAGGCCGGCGGACGCCGCTGAGGCCGCGTCAGGATCGGCGAACAGGTCGAGGAGCCACGCCGCCGGCCGCGCCGCCGTCGTGGCGGGGTCTTCGTCGCCGCCCAGCCCCAGTTCTGCTGCCGTGAACTCGGACGCGGGGACGGTGACGCTTCGGTCTTGGAACCTCAGCTCGATGAACTGGAGCCCGACTGTCGTCTCGACTGCGTCCTGCTCTGCCGGTTCGACGGCGGTCTCTTCCGGCGGCGCGGCGAGGCCGCCGGTTTCGGCTTCCTGCACGGCCTCGTCTGTGCTGCGCTCGGATTCGTCGCCTGTCTCATAAAGCTGCCAGCCGACGAGCGCGCCGGCGAACAACAGAACCGCGACCGCGGTCAGCGGCCACAACAGCTTGCGTCGAGGTTTGCCTTGGAGCGGCCGTCTGACCACGCTTTGAGGGTATCGCTGCCACCCTGGCCATCTGTCGAGCGCTCTGCGGCGACTCTCGCGCCGGAGCGTAGCGTCCTCAATCAGCCCAGGATGGAGCGCCCATGCCGCTCAGAAAAGGCGCAGTTCGGGCGACTCCATGCCTCGCAGTTCGTCGTAATCGACCTCGACGCAGTCGATGGCGCGGTCGGCTGCGAGCACTTTGGCCTGATGCTTGATGTTCTGAGCGACCAGAACACCGCGCACCGGCGCCAGAGCCGGATCGGAGTTGAGGTAGTGCAGATAGCGGGTGAGCTGCTCCACGCCGTCGATCTCGCCGGTGCGTTTCACTTCCACGGCCACCGCCGCGCCCGCTGAGTTGCGGCACAGCAGGTCGACAGGCCCGATGGCAGTGGGGAACTCGCGCCGCACCAGAGTGAGTCCTTCTGAGATCGCGCCCGGCTGCTGTGCCAGCAACTGCTGGAGCTGCGCCTCGACGCCGTCCTTGCGCAGCCCCGGATCTGCGCCCATCTCGAACGAGCTGTCGTCGAGCACCTCTTCGACGTTGATCACCAGCGAGTCGCTGCGCCCTGCGGCGGTGACCCGCCACACTCCGGCGTCTTCGTCGATCACCAGCCGGTTGGGGGCGTTCATCCAGTTGAGGGGCTTGTAGGCGCCGCCGTCTGCATGCACCGACACCGAGCCGTCCGCCTTGACCATGATCAGACGAACCGCCGAAGGCAGATGAGCCTGCAAGCGACCGTCGTAGTCGACGGTGCAGCGGGCGATCACGAGCCGCACCGCAGCAAACTAGCAGCCTCGACCCTGATCCACCCTCAAATGCAAAGCCGAGCCCCCGCCCGGCGAGTCGGCCGCTCGAGCCGGCAGAACCCGAGGCGCACTAGTGCAGCCCAGCGGATCTGCGTTCCGACTGCTAGCAGGAAAGTGTCGAGGGGCAGAGTGCCGACGCCTCTGCTGTCGTCATCGGGCTGGATCACAGCTGCTCGAGGGGCGACGAGGTAGCTGTTGCCGCTGAAGCGTGGATGCCGCTTGATCAATGCCTCGAGCCCGCGGCGGCTGTGGTCGGGCGATGAAGCGACCTCGAAGGCCAAGGGCTGCTGCGGGTCGTCGTAGATCAGATCGACTTCGCGGTCGGCGTCTCTCCAATAGTGAAGCCGCACGCCTGCGTGCGCGGCGAGTGTGTGCAGAGTCGCCGCCACCAGGTTCTCCAGAAGGATGCCCTGCTCGACGGAATCGCTGAGCGGGGCGAGGCCCCGGTGCAGAGCTGCGTTGCGGACTGCGCTGTCCACGAAATACAGCTTGCGCCCTCGCCGCTGCATCCCGGCCTCTGTTCCTGAATAGTTGGTGAGCGTGAACACCAGGTAGGCCTGTTCCAAGTAAGACAAGTAACGGTCCAGGGTCGGCTGAGCGACGCCCAGATCTTTGCTGATGCGTGTGGGTGCGAGGATGCCGGTCACTTGGTCGGCTAGGACGTAGAGCAGCCGTTCCAGCATCAGAGGGTTGTCGACACCGGCGGTCTGGGGGATGTCCTTGTAGACGGCTCGCTCCACAGCGTCACTGCGCAGCACCCGCTGAGACTCGAGCACATAGCGCTCGAGCTGCCCGACGCCGCCGTCTGTTGGCCAGTCGTGCAGGGTGGTCACGAGTTCGGGAAAGCCGCCGACCATCGTGCGCAGCGACCACAGTTGTTCTGGGAACGCTTGGGGTGCGTGCCCGGTGGGCAGAGCTGCCAGCATTTTCCGCAGGGTCAGACCTGAAGGCGACTCCCCGGCAGGGCTGGCGGTGTCGCCGGCCCATGCCTCGGTGACGGCTTGCATGGTGATCTCGGTTTGCAGAGTTCCTAGAAGTTCTGCGAATTCGGTCAAGTCGCATGGCAGGAGGTGATGCTCTTCCCAGCGGCCCACCCCGCTCTCGCGCCGCTGTTTGCGAAGCGCCATTGCGCTGCTCGATGTGGCTGCGACACGCACCGGCCAATGCTCGTCGTGGAACGTCTTGAGCCATAGGTCCCAGTCAGCGGCGTAGACGATCTCATCGAGCATCAGGTAGAGGGGACGCTCCGGGGTTGCTGCGGCGCCTCGCAGCGACAGTTTCACAAGATCTCCCAAGCTCTCGCCTATCAGCCGGGGGTGGTCCATGCGCAGCCACAGGATCCGGCCGGGCTCTATGCCATTTTTGAGCAGCCGGCGGACTGTCTGATACAGCACTGTCGTCTTGCCTGCCCGGCGCGGCCCGAGGATCACTTGGTAGCGTCGCGGCTCGTTGTGCCGCAGCCGCTGCCATAGCTGCTTTGCCAGGTACCGCTCGTGGGGAGGAGCGAGCGCAGGAGGCACTGTTGCGTTGTTCTGCCAGGGGTTTTGTTCTGCGACGACTCTGAGGTAGTCGGCAGGTTCGGGCATCCCAGTAATCATCGTGGACGGATCTCCAGGTTAGTTGTTTGCTCGATAGTATACTCCATACGTATCTTATAGATACAACTGCAAACATTGAAACGCCTGAATGAAGCTTATTCGCGGCGGGGTTGGCTAAACCCGCCGTGCGTGGCTTGGCTCAGCGGAGGGCGTGCAGCACTGCTTCGGCTAGCTCGGGGCGGCAGATCACCAGGTCCGGCAGGTAGGGGTCGGGCTGGTTGTAGCGGAGGGGCGAGCCGTCGATCCGGCTGGTGGCCAATCCCGCAGACTCAGCCACCGCCGCGGGCGCGCACGAGTCCCACTCGTACTGGCCGCCTGCGTGGACATAGGCGTCGGCGGCCCCCGAGACCACTGCCATGGCTTTGGCGCCCGCCGAGCCCAGCGGAATCATCTCGGCGTCCAGCGCGTCGGCCACGACGCAGGCCTGCCACGAAGGGCCGTTGCGGGACACCACCATCCGGGCGGGGCCGTCTCGCCGCTCAGGCGCCGCCGGCGGATCAGCCGTCGAGAACAACCGGCCCAGCGCCGGCAGCGCCACCGCCGCGGCCACGGGACGATGGTCGATCACCAGCGCCACATGGACCGCCCAGTCGGCACGCGGCGGCCAGCAGTACTGATCGGTGCCGTCGAGCGGGTCGATCACCCAGACCCGTTCAGCACCGAGGCGCGACCCGTCGTCGTCGCCCTCCTCGGACAGCACCGCGTCGCCGGGGCGCGCCGCGGCGAGTCGTTGCGCCAGCAGCTCATGGGCCCGCCGGTCGCCTTGTGACCCCAGATCCGGCCCGTCGATCCCTCGGGCGCCCAGCTGAGCCCGCAGTCCCAGCAACAGTTCGCCGGCCTCACGGGCCAGGTCGGCAGCCAGGCGATGATCGTCCGGCGCCGGTTGCGCCCGACGACCGTCGTCGTCCGAACCGGCGTCGTCGCCTGAGCCGCCGGTCTGGCCGAGGGGGTCGCCGATTTCGAGTCCGCGATCGTCCTGCTGTGGCGGTTTCAGGCCAGCACCGCCGCGTCGAGGAGGTCCTGCTGCTCCTGGGCATGCACTGTGGGGCTGCCGCCGGCGGGGCTGCCCGACTCGGGCCGGCTGACCCGACGGATGCGGTAGTCGTCGCCGTGGGCCTCATAGAGCCGTCCTTTGACTGCGTTCCAGGCGCCCATGTTCTCGGGTTCCTCCTGCAGCCAGACGATCTCCGAAGCGTTCGGATAGCGGCGCAGTTCGTAGTCCACCGCGCCGTAGGGCCACGGGTAGACCTGCTCGACGCGGCACACGGCCAGGGGAGCGGAGTGCTCGTCGCGCAGCTCCATCGCGGCGTATGCCACTTTGCCGCTGCAGAAGACCACTCGGGTGACGGCCTCGGCGTCGAGGGAACCCGCATCGACGGACGGGTCGCCCAGCACCTCCTCGAAAGTGCCTGACGACAGCTCGGCCACCTTCGAGCGGGCCGGCTTGGCGCGCAGCAGCGACTTGGGCGTGAAGACGATAAGAGGCTTGCGGACACGGTGGATCATCTGGCGGCGCAGCAGATGGAAATACTGCCCGGCGGTGGTCGGCTGGCACACGTGCATGTTGTCCTCTGCGGCCAGGGTCAAGAATCGCTCGATGCGCGCCGAGGAGTGCTCGGGACCCTGGCCTTCCATGCCGTGAGGCAGCAGCAGCACGATGCCGCAGTTCTGGCCCCACTTGTCTTCTGCGGCCACTATGAACTGGTCGATGATGATCTGGGCGCCGTTGGCGAAGTCCCCGAACTGGGCCTCCCAAATCACCAGAGCCTCGGGTTTGGCCACCGCATAGCCGTACTCGAAGCCCAAAGCGGCGTACTCCGACAGCAGCGAGTCATAGATCCAAAGCTGCGATTCGGGGCCGCACAGTCTCGTCAGCGGAACATGCTCCTCGCCGGTCAGATAGTCCACCAAGGTGGAATGCCGATGCGAGAAAGTGCCCCGCCGGCTGTCCTGTCCGCTGAGGCGCACCGTGGTGTCCTCGAGCAGCAGCGACCCGAAGGCCATCGCTTCGCCGACCCCCCAGTCCACCTCGCCGTTGCGGAAGGTCTGGTTGCGCTGCTCGAACTGCCGGGCCAGTTTGGGATGCAGGGTGAAACCCTCGGGCAGAGCGTTGAGAGCCTCGAAGACCCGCTCCACGGTGACCGAGTCGATGGCGGTGCGGACATGGGGCATCACTCCGAGCGGTGCCGGCGGTCGGCGGGCTCGAGCGCTCTGGCCGCCCGAGGAGTCGCGTGTCTCGTCGAGAGCGGCCTGAAGCTGCTCGCGGTACTCCACCAGCGCGGCGTCGGCGTCGGCTTCACTGATGTCGCCCCGCTTGAGCAGCGACTCGCGGTACTGGGTGCGCACCGAGGGCTTGGCGTCGATGCGCCGATACATCTCCGGCAGCGTGTAGCTGGGGTCGTCCGCCTCGTTGTGGCCGTGGCGGCGGTAGCAGACCATGTCGATCACGGCGTCCTTGTTGAACCTCTGACGGTAGGCGAAAGCCATGCGGGCGACCCGCACGCAGGCCTCGGGGTCGTCGCCGTTGACGTGGAAGATCGGCGCGCCCACCATTTTCGCCACGTCGGTCGAGTACTGGGTGGAGCGCGCCGAGTCCGGCGTGGTGGTGAAGCCGAGCTGGTTGTTGATCACCAGATGGATGGTGCCGCCGACGCGGTAGCCGTCTATGAGGCTCAGGTTGAAGGTCTCAGCCACCACGCCCTGGCCGGCGAAGGCCGCGTCGCCGTGGACCAGCAGCGGCAGCACCGCGTACGGGCCGTAGCTGCCGGCGTCGTCGAGGTTGTCCAAGCGGGCTCTGGCCATGCCCACCACCACCGGGTCGACGGCCTCCAGATGCGACGGATTGGCCGCCAACTCCACCAGCAGGCGATTGCCCGAGGGGCTCTCGTAGGCGGCTATCTGACCCAGATGGTATTTGACGTCTCCGCTGCCCTGGATCTGGTCCTCGGTGATGGCGCCCTCGAACTCCTTGAACAGCTCGTGATAGGTCTTGCCCAGCAGGTTGACCAGAACGTTGAGCCGCCCCCGGTGAGCCATGCCCATCACCACTTCGGCCATGGGCGCGTCGGCCGCGCAAGTCAGCAAGGCGTCGAGCAGCGGGATCGCGGATTCCGCTCCTTCCAGCCCGAAGCGCTTCTGGCCGACGTATTTGGTGCCCAGGAAGCTGCTGAGCGCCTCTGCGGCGTTGAGCCGGCTGAGGATGCGCCGTTGATCGTCGGACTTGAGAGCGGTGTCGGTGCCCTCGATCTGCTCTTGTGTCCAGCGCTTCTCGGCGGGGTCCTGAATGTGCATGTATTCCACGCCGACGGTGCGGCAGTAAGCGTCGCGCAGCACGCCCAGCAGGTCGCCGAGCTTCATGCGGAGCTTCGGGCCGACGGTCGCGTAGATGCCGGTGTCGCTGCCGGTGAGGAACTCGCGGTCCAGATCCCAGATCGTCAGTCCGTAGGTGGCGGGATCCAGCTCGGCGTGCATCTCAGGCGCCTCGTCGCGCAGCGGGTTGAGATCGGCGATCAAGTGCCCCCGCACCCGGTACTGGTTGATCAGCTGGTTGACCTTCGCCTGTTTTTCGAGCATGGTGGCTTCACGGTCCACCGGATTGAAGTCGCGGCGCCACTTCACGGCCTCGTAGGGGATGTGCAGCGACTTGAAGACGGGTCCGTAGAAGTCGTCGGCGCCCAGCAGCAGATCGTGCACTCGCTGCAGGAACATTCCCGACTCGGCGCCCTGGATGACCCGATGGTCGTAGGTGCTGCTGATCGTCACCAGCTTGCTGACGCCCAAGTCGGCCAGCAGCGACGGATCCGCCGCCTCGTACTCGGTGGGGAACGCCAGCGCCCCCACGCCGACGATCGTGCCCTGACCGGACATCAGGCGCGGCACCGACTGCCTGGTGCCGATGGTCCCCGGGTTGGTGACGGTGACGGTGACGCCTTGAAGGTCCTCGGGGCGTATCGCGTTGTCGCGGACTCTGGCGATCTGCTCGTCGTAGCGATCCACGAAATCCGCGAAGTCGAGCGTGTCGGCGTCGTGGATGCACGGCACCATCAGCGTCCGGCTGCCGTCGGGGCGCGCTATGTCGACGGCGATGCCGAGCCCGATGTGGTCGGGTCGCAGAATGCGCGGCCTGCCCTGAGGGTCGCGGATGTAAATGCTGTTCATCGCCGGGATCGTCTCGCTGATGGCTCTCACCACCGCGAAGCCGATCAGATGCGTGAAGGAGACCTTCCTCACCATTTTGCGGCTCAAGTGCCCGTTGATGATCTTGCGGTTGACCTCGAGGAGCTTGGCGGGTATGTCGCGGAAGCTCGTGGCGGTGGGCACGGCCAGACTGGTTTCCATGTTGTCGACGATGCGAGCGCCGATGCCTCGGATCAGCTCGCCGTCGGGTTCGGCTGCGGCGTCGGCGGCTGGCGCGGGTTCGGCTTGCTCTGCGCCGCCGCCGGCGCCGGGTTCAGGTTGCTCGGCGGCTTGTGCGGGGTCGGGTCTGGCCCCGTCGGTCGTCGAGGAGTCGGCGTCGGGGGTCACCTCCGTGGCGGTGGCCTCGATTGTGGCGCCGGCCGCAGCGGCGCGTCCGGCGCCCGGGGATGCGCCCGACCGGCCTTGCGCGGGCGCAGCGGCGGCGGACTCCCCTTCGAACAGTGCGCGCCAGGACTCGTCCACCGAGCCGGGGTCGGTGACCCAGAGCGCGCGCATCTCGTCGATGATCCAGGCGTTGGCGCCCAACGATTCGCCGGCTTCAGGACGCTCCCGGTCGTTCACGTCCGCGATCCTAGTTGCCGCCCGGCGGCGCCGATAGGGTCGCGGTCGTGCGGGTGGTCACCTGGAATGTCAACTCGCTCAAGGCGCGTCTCGGCCGGGTGCGGCGCTGGATCGAAGCCTTCTCTCCTGACGTCGTCTGCCTGCAAGAGACCAAGCTCTCCGACGACGCGTTCGCGCGACTGGACTTCGAGTCGTTCGGCTATGACTGCGTCCACAACGGCGAGGGGCGCTGGAACGGCGTCGCGATTCTGAGCAGGGTGGGGCTCGACGACCCGGTAGCCGGATTCGGCGAAGGCGTCGAACCCGACGGCGAGGCCCGGCTCGCTTGGGCTACGTGCGGCGGCGTGCGGGTGGCCTCGTGCTATGTGCCCAACGGACGCGCCCTCGGCCATGACCACTACCACTACAAGCTCGACTGGCTGCAGCGGCTGCGAGACTCCCTCGACGTCCAGGCTGCCGGAGATCAGGCTGCCGGAGGTGCTGCGGTGCTGGTGTGCGGCGACTTCAACGTCGCCCCCGACGACCGGGACGTCTACGACCCTGCGGAGTTCGTCGGCGCCACCCACACTTCTGACGCCGAGCGCGAGCGTCTGGCCGGCCTGCTCGACTGGGGGCTCGTGGACTTGTTCCGCGAGCATCACCATGACGGCGGCCTGTTCAGCTGGTGGGACTACCGCGGCGGCGACTTCCACAAGCGCAAAGGAATGCGGATCGACCTCGCCTTGGGCAGCCGCCGCGTCGCCGCGGCCGCCGACTTCGTGCTGATCGACCGCAACGAGCGCAAAGGCCCGAAGGACGATCCCCCCAGCGACCACGCTCCGCTGCTGGTCGATCTTGACGACGCCGCGCTGCGCGAGTCGTCGGTGTCGTCGATGGACTGCCCTGGTTGAGTTCTCGGTGGGGCGGGTCGTGGTGAAGCGCCGACGGGATGGCGGAGAACCGTGATGAAGCGCCGCGAAGCATGAGAAGCATTACGCCGGGAAGCGTGACGGAGTTGTGAGGACGCCGTGCTGACGCCGCTGGACGAGCACGCGCTGCTGGTGTTCTGGACCCAGCTGCTGGTGCTGGTGGCGGCGGCACGGGCGCTGGGCTACGTGACTCGTCGAGTGGGCCTTCCTTCGGTGATAGGCCAACTGGCGGCCGGCGTGATACTCGGCCCCTCGGTGTTCGGCGCTGTGTGGCCGGGCGGCTTCGAATGGTTCATCCCCGAGGAGGTGATCTCGTCGGGCGCGCTTTTCGCGGTCACCTGGCTCGGTGTGGCGCTGCTGCTGGTCACTGCCGGCTTCGAGACCGACCTGGAGCTGATCCGCCGCCTCGGCCGCGCCGCGGCTCTGGTGACCGGCTTCAGCCTTGTGGTCCCGCTGGCCGGGGGTCTGGTCACGGGTCTGCTGCTGCCTGAGGACTTCGTGGGCGGAGGCGCCGACCGCACCGTGTTCGCGCTTTTCGTTGCCGCGGCGTTGTCGGTCTCGGCTCTTGCGGTGATCGCGCGGATCTTGTCGGAGCTGGGCCTGATGCGGCGCGACTTCGGACAGATCACCGTGGCTGCCGGCATGGCCAACGACGTGGTCGGCTGGGTGATGCTCGCAGTGTTCACGGGTTTCGCCACAGCCGGCGAGGTGTCGCTGGGCGGCACGCTGCGCACCGTCTTGGGTTTGGCGGCCTTCTTGGCGCTGGCCATGACGCTTGGCCAGCGCGCCGTGGACGCCGGCCTGCGCCGGATACGCCGCGACGGCCCCAACATTCAAGGAGCGCTCAGCCTGGCGGTGATGACCATGCTGGTGTTCGGAGTGTCCACCCAGGCTCTGGGAATCGAAGCCGTGCTGGGGGCGTTCGTGGCCGGGGTGGTGCTCAACCGGTCGCGCTTCCAACAGCACGAAGTCGTTCAGCACATCGAGTCGCTCACCAACGCCTTCCTTGCTCCGGTCTTCTTCGCTATGGCCGGGCTGCGGATGGATCTCGGGCTGCTGGGCGACAGCGAGGCGCTGCTCTGGGCGGGGGCGGTGATGGTGGTGGCCATCGTCGCCAAGTTCGCCGGAGCGTTCGTCGGCGCCAGGCTCGCGGGACAGTCCAGGCGGGCCGCTTCAGCCTTGGGGGCGGGGCTCAACGCTCGCGGCGCCCTCGAGATCGTCATCGCCTCTGTCGGGCTGTCGTTGGGCGTGTTCAGCGAGACGGCCTACACCGTGATAGTGCTGGTGCCGCTGGTGACTTCGGTGTTCGCCGCTGTCAGCTTGCGTCTGGTGGTGCGCGACTGGATCGGGTCGCCCGACGAAGTCGAGCGGCTGGAGCGCGAGGAGGCATTGAGCCGCAACCTCGTGGTGCGCTCCTCGAGGTTGCTTCTGGCTTCCAGGTCCGAGCCCGCGTCGATAGCAGCCGCCCAGCTGATGCATTTCGCCTGGCCGGTGCAGGTGCCCGCCACGGTGGTCTCGGTGACTCCCGACAGCGGCGCCGACGACAGAGGCGCTGAAAGATCCGGGAGATTCGCCGGATCGTCCGACCGAGTCCGGGGACGGGACCGGATCGGCGATGCCAGCTCCGGTGGCGCTGCCAGTGCCGTGGGCGGTGCTGGTGTCGTGGGTGCTGCCGGCGCCGCCGAGAGCGCCGCGGCCAAGGGGCGTTGGCCCGACATCGCCGTCATCCGCAGCGTGCTCGACGGACGGGAAGTCGATCACCGCCAGTTGAGGGCTGCGGGCTCGGACGCCGCGGCCGTCGCTGGGGCGATCGTGGCCGAGGCGCGTCTCGGGTACGGGGCGATCTGTGTGGGGGTGGCGGTCCGTCACGACGCGCAGCTCTACTCGCCGCTGGTCGACGAGCTGCTGTTGAACTCGCCGCTGCCGGTGGTGATCGTCAGGCGGGCGTTGAGCCTGGAGACTCCGCTGCCGGGGGCTTTCACCCGTGCGATCGTTCCGGTGACGGGGACGCGGTCCTCGAGCGCCGCCCAGGAAGTGGCTTTCGGGGTGAGCAGCCAGCTGGGAACCGAGGTGGTGCTGACTCACGTAGTGCAGCGGCCGTGGGCCGAACTGCAGAGACTGCCGCGCCGACTGGCCCGCAGCCGCCTGGCGACCCGAGTGCTCGGCGAGTCCTCGACCGGCGACACCCGGCCGGTGGTGGACGCGCTCATGGACGCGGCTCAGGCTCGCGGCGCGGAGATGGGCGTCGCTGCGCGCACTCTGGTTTCTGAGGGCGCCACGGCGGCCAC
The DNA here is from genome assembly GCA_026708645.1 of Acidimicrobiaceae bacterium. Lineage (GTDB taxonomy): Bacteria > Actinomycetota > Acidimicrobiia > Acidimicrobiales > Aldehydirespiratoraceae > Aldehydirespirator. The sequence goes on from JAPOUM010000020.1 coordinate 26,679, forward strand.
GACGCTGGTGTCGGCGGCGGCTGAGCAGGAAGCCGACCTTGTTGTTCTGGGAGCTTCGCTGCGCAATGTGGACGGACGACCGTTCCTGGGGCACACAGTCGAGACGGTGCTGGAGCAGTGCCCGGCCAACGTGGCCGTGGTGGCCCTGCCCCGGCCCTCCACCGCCTAACCGCCGAGAGGGAGCGCGCCCAGCCGGTGTCCCCGACCGGCTCAGCCCGGCTCAGCATTGCTCCTGAGTTTCGGCGGGGGAGAGTTGTGCCTCGACGATGGCGGTCACGGTCTTGCGGCCGAGCCCCGACGCCTCCTGCCACTCGTCGATGAGCAGAGGCGTGCGCTGGACCAGCAGCAGCGTGCGCGGATCCTCTCGTACCGCAGCCGCGACGTCCGGATCCTGCATCGCCAGCACCGATCCGGCCAGCTGCAACGCAGTGGTGGTCTTGCCGACCCCGCGGGGGCCGCGCAACTCTACCGCCGCCGAACGCGACAACGCCCTGTCGAGTCCGCCGTCGACCAGCCTCGGAATGTAAGGCTCGGGGCCTCCAGGCGCCGCCGAGGTGAGCACGGAAAGATCGTCGGGCAGCCTGCCGGCTCTGTGCGGCGGCCTGAGATCAGCCATCGATGCCCATCTCCAAGCCGGTCACAGCACTACCCGCACTCGTGGCTTGCGCACGCCCAACAGTCTATGCCTGCGCGTTTTGAAGACCATAACTTAGTCATTTTGAAGCCCTCAATCCACGCGATTTGCATACGCCGCACTTTTGCGGCGGCGGGATGGTGTCGGGTTGCGCATAGCAGACCTCGGGCGCAGTGTGAACTGGATGCTGGAGCTGAAGTCGGTGATGAATCAAACCAGTCGCCAGAGCGGTCCAGCGACGCGTCCGAGAGAGTTCTCACAGCTCAGGCTCGAAAGCTTGCTCGTAGGCGTAGCGCGCAGTGGCTCTGCCAAGCAGCGGCTGCTGGAGGAGGGCGGACTCCACGGGTGGAGTTGCCCACCTCCTAGAGTTATTGAGGTAAGATGACACGCGGTGAGGTATGCTGCGTGATAAGTTACGAACTAGGCAGTGCCTAAGATGTCGAAAAACAGCCAAGGAACTGGAACTTTAGTAACAACGATTCAAACTGTGCGATGAAATCGAACTCAGGCAAGGAGAAAATGATGCTTGAGAGCATTAGCATTAAAAATTATCGAGGCTTCAAAGATTGCTTGATTGGCGACTTCGGTAGAATCAATATTTTTGCTGGAATGAATAACTCGGGCAAAACTACTTTGTTGGAAGCGCTGTTTCTTTGGTCTGCTGCTGGCAACCCACAGTCCGCATTCAATCCTATCTTGGTGCGAGTCGATGTACCCGTTGAAAGAGTGCCCATTCCAGGTCCAGTACCTAGTGTGATGCCAGGTGCTGGGTATATGTGGAGCACTGCGTGGCAGCCGATGTTCCATGCTCTCGGAGTGGAAACTCCCATCGAGATCGTCGGCACTCATGGATCTTATGGGGCATTAAAGCTCAATATTTCAACAGAACAATCCGACGAGTTAGTGATCTCATCCAATACCGATACTAGCAACGGTTTTCCCGATGATCTGATCTTTCGATTCGGAAACAGCGACAAAAGCGACCCATGCGAAATCAGGATAAAGACTTCAGGAGCCGGCTACGACATTAGAACAAATGGGGAAATAGAGGTTCCTCTCCAGTCGGTTTTCGTTAGTATGCACGACATAGCTATTGACATAGAACGCCTCTCGCGACTGAAAAAGGAGAAGGCGGATGACAGCGTCCTCAAGGCGATCCAGATGGTCGATTCATCTGTAAACAGTATCGAGATCGGAGTCTTCGGCAATCATGTCATAATTCTTGCCGATATCGGTCTTGAAGACCGTCTTCCCCTGCAGGCTCTGGGTGTTGGCCCACAAAGAGCCGCATCGCTAGCTACGAATGCAGCGACTGCCGCTGGAGGGCTCTTGCTGATCGATGAGTTTGATGCCGGACTGCACCATAGCAAAATTGGAGATGTCTGGAAGGCGCTTCACGCCATAGCTGTCGACAGGAACGTGCAGGTATTTGCCACCACCCATAGCTACGAGTGCGTCCGTGCTGCTGCTGAGTTTCTGGATGATGATGAACCGCATTTCTATCGACTTCAAGATGGTTCAGCAACAAGCTATCCGCCTGATGTGTTAGCAGATGCTATCACAGCACAGATGGAGGTACGCGGATGACAGCCAACTGTAATCCAATAGAACAGAGCAGTCGGTCGGAAAATAAGAGCATTCACAAGTTGAAACTCCTGCTTGTGGAAGGCCGAGAAGATAGTGCAGTGTTCAAAGAACTCTGCCATCACTGGGGCATTGTGGACATCCAGATCATGGAGATGAAAGGAATTGATAACCTACATGCGCGCCTTGAAGTGTTGGTGCGGGATCCTGGCTTTCGTGCTCTACGATCCCTGGCCATAGCGCGTGATGCTGATACCGACGCTCAGAGAGCATTTCAGTCTGTGCGTGATGCGCTTAGCAAGTGCCAACCATTCAAGACAAGGTTACCATCTAAGGCGGGGGAGCGTAGCCGAAACTATCCAGCGACATCCGTGTTTATCGTGCCTGACAACTTGAGCTCCGGGAATCTGGAGACGATGCTCAACAGAACTAAAGAAGGAGACGCGACCGATGCTTGCATTGACGCGTTCTTTGATTGTCTTGGACGCGAGGCAGACTTTCAATTATCTGGAGGCCGCCTCGACAAAGCTCGTGCCTATGCACGGATCGCAGCATCATCCAATCCGGCGCGCTCTGTCGGACATTCCGTGCAAGCCAGTGGTATCTGGAACCTCAATCATGAATCACTGGTACCCGTCCAAAAGTTTTTGTCGGGACTGTAGGCCGATAATCTCGTACCTCTGATAAACATGATCAACCCGAACACGGTCTGAGGGGGTGAGGTTTGTCAGTGTTTCGCCGGCTGCGGGTGGGGGGCTTCGGCGGAGAGGCGGATTCCGGTAAGGAACTCATCGACTTCGCCAGGATCGATAGTGCGGCGCAGCGGCGGCAGGCCCCGCAGCAGGTCGTGGCGGTAACGGGCGGTCGCCAGCCGCGAGTCGAGCACCGCCACGACACCCCGGTCCCGCGCGGAGCGGATCAGCCTGCCCGCGCCCTGCGCCAGCAGCGTGGCCGCGCGTGGAGCGTCGATCCTGCCGAAAGCGTGCGCCCCTAGGCGGTTGCGTCGGGCGACCAGCAGCGGCTCGTCGGGCCGCGGAAAGGGGATGCGGTCCATCACCACCAGCGACAGCGAACGTCCGGGCACGTCCACTCCCTGCCACATGGTCATAGTGGCGAACAGGCAGCTCTCCTCCTCCGCAGCGAAACGGCTTATCAGCTCGCGGTTCGGCAAGTCGCCCTGACAGTAGATCCGCAGCCCCGTGGACTCACGGACGGCGTCGGCGGCGTTCCTCATGGCCCCGTAGCTGGTGAACAGCGCCAGAGTGCGCCCTCCCGCCGCCGCGGCCATCCGTGAGATCTCCTGCTGCACGGCCTGCTTCCATCCGGGTTGCTTAGGGCTCGGCAGATGCTTCGCGCAGTAGAGCAAGCCGCAGCTGCGATAGTCGAAGGGGCTGCCCACGTCGAGGCTGTCGTGGGCGTCGTCGGGCAGCCCGAGCCTGTCGGCGAGATTGAAGGGGACGGTCGCGCTGGTGAGCACTGCCGGAGTGTGCGCCCACAGAAGCTCTCGGAGCATCGGGCCGACATCGACGGCGGCGCTCCGCCATATCGGATTCCCTTTGGATTCCTCCACCCATACGGCGTCCTCGTTGTCCGGATCGGACACTCTGGCGAGATCCTCTGCGAGCGCGGCAATGAGCCGTCGGGCCATCGCCCGCCGCGTCTCGTCGCCTTCGGCCTCGCGGACCTCGGTGCTGGACGCGTCGAGCCGTCCCCGGCAAACGGCGACCGCTTCGACCAGGTCGTCGGGAGGCGAAGCCAGCAGCGTGCCGCAGTGCGAAGCGAGAGCCTCCCGCAGAATGAGGCCCGCCTCCTCCAAGCCGGACGCAGTCTCCGAGCGCCTCACCGCCGCCCTCACCGCACGGGCTGCGTGCCTGAACCTGCCCCCGGTGATCGACACCCCGGCGGCGCCTGCCGCGATGTCCTCGAGCGTGTGGGCCTCGTCGAAGACCGCCGCGTCGTGCGACGGCAGGATGTCCGCATCGGTGAAGACGTGCAAACAGTAGAGATGATGGTTGACCACCAGCACGTCTGACTCAGCGGCTCTGTCGCGGGCCTGCTCGGCGAAGCACTCCGACCCCGCCGGGCAGTTCGCCGCGCCCGGGCACTCCCTCCCGGACACGCTCACCGCCTCCCAGGCGCGCACCGAAGGCTCGAAGCCGAGCCCGGCACGGTCGCCGTCGCCGGTCGTGTCAGACCAGGCGACCAGCTTTGTGATCTCTTCGCGGACGCGGGCCGCTTCGGCGGCTGACTCAGCGGCGATCAGCTGCTGCTGCAGCCCGCCGCCTCCGGTCTCCCCGGCGATGTCGGCGAGCTTCTTGCGGCACACGTAGTTGGATCGGCCTTTCAGCACGGCGAACTTGAGCGGCACTCCCAGCGCCTCGGCGAGGAAGGGCAGATCTTTGTTCATCAGCTGGTCTTGGAGGGCTTTGGTGGCGGTGGCGACGACAGCCTTCTTCCCGTTGGCGGCCAGCGGCGCGAGGTAGGCCATCGACTTGCCCACTCCGGTGCCGGCCGCCACCACCAGATGCCGGCCCTCGTCGAGAGCGGACGCGACGGCCTCGCACATCTCGAACTGACCGGCCCGTTCCTCTCCGCCGCCCGGCATCGCCGAGACGACCTCAACAAGCGTTTCGACGGCTACCTGCGATGCGCTCACGGCCACCGACAGTACCCAGAGGCAGGCCCGAGTCGAACAGGCGCGCAGCGAACTGCGAACGTCGGAGTCGTCGCCGCTGTCTGTCGCACCCAGAGCGCCGGCCCGAGCTGGTCAAGAGCGCAGCGCCCGAATGCAATGAAGACGCCCAACGAATCCGCACGCATCAGGCCCAGCGCGATCGTGACGCGTGGAGCAGAGCTTCGAGGCGCCGCCCGACCCGCCGGCGCCGGGGAGCGGCGCGGGATCAGCGTTGCTCGTCGCGTTTGGCTCGGAGCATCTCACGCGCCCGGCCCACGGCTGCCACATTGTCGGCCTGGCCGGTGGCGCCGCTGAAGCCCTCAGAGATCGCCTCCACCCACGGCGAGGGCGCTTTTAGGAAGGTCTTGTCGCCGTTGTGGCGCTGATCGCACCAGAGCAGATGAAGTTCCTGCTGCGCCCGGGTCACTGCCACATGCAGCAGGCGCCGCTCCTCGGCACGAGCCTCGGCGGTGCGGGCGTGGTGGATCGGCACATAGCCGTCCTCTAGGCCTACCAGATAAACGATCGGCCATTCCTGGCCCTTGGCCCCGTGGAAGGTGGTCAAGTCGACGCCGTCGCCGCGACCCAGCGCACGGTCGTCGGCCCGCAACGAGGTCAAGAAGGCCCCGGCGGTGGCGTCGGGGTCCAGCGACAGATGATCCTCGGCGAAGTCGAGGAAGGCTTCGATGAAAGCTTTGACGTCGGCTCGGGCGGCGGGTGTGTCGGCTCGGGTAGCGGGCGTGTGGCCGCTGCTGCCGGGGCCGTTGCCGATGCCGAAAGCAGCGTTGTGGCCGTCGTCGGAGGCGCCTCCGCCGTCGCCGGAGGCTTCCTGCAGCCACTGGCGCGTGTCGGCGACACAAGATGCGAGTCGGGCGTTGTCGGTCCAAGACTCTCGCACCGCTGCTATCTCAGGCCGCCGCAGCAGCCCGGTCTCGCCGGTGGTCACGACCGGGATGTTCCGCTGCAGCAGCGCCTGACGCAGCGGCTCGAGCTGTGAGTTGGTCCGGGCCAGCACCGCCTGGCGCCGCCAGCGCGATCCGGGCCGGTGACGGCGGCGGATCAGCCGAGCCAAGACCTCAGCCTCCTCAGCGCCGTCACAGACCGTGATGGTGGGGTCGCCGCCGGGCGGTCGCACGGCCGGCTGGGGCGCCCGGCCCAGGACCCGGCCCGCAGCCGTCAGCACCTCAGGGGTCGACCTGAAGTTGGTGCGCATGTGCATCACGGCGCAGCCCGGGAAGTGCTCGGCGACCGAGTCGATCAGCTTCGGGTCGGCGCCGTTCCAGCCGTAGATGGCCTGGTCGGGGTCGCCCACCACCAGCAGCGTCGAATCGGGACCCAGCCACGATTTCAGCAGCCGGAACTGCAGCGGGTTGATGTCCTGGAACTCGTCGACGAGCAGGTGTCGGTGCAGCCAGCGTTGCGCGGCTGCGTGCTGGGGCAGGGACTCCATCATTTCTGTGGCCCGTGCCAGCACATCGTCGAAGTCGAGCACTCTGCGCTTGCGCTTGGCCGCCTGGTAGTCGCCGAAGGTTCCAGCGAAACACTCGTAGCGACCCAGCGGCGCTCTCCGTCCCGCAGCCTTGGCCGCAGCCGGGTAGTCCCCAGCCGTCACCAGACGGGCTCGGCACCAGCTGATCTCCGCGATGATGTCGTTGCGCGTCCTGCGGTCAGACGAAGGATGCAACTCAGCGATGAGCTTGGCGGGGTTGTCCAGTATCTGAGGCGGACGCCGGTCGGAGTCCGCGGCGTGGCGTCGCAGCTGGGCCAGAGCAACCGAATGGAAGGTGCCGGCTTTCACTGCGCCGGCCGCGCCCAGCTGCCTCAGCCGAGACCGCAACTCGCGTGCCGCGCGGCGGGTGAACGTCACCGCCAGAGTGCGTCTCGGGTCGATATGGCCCTGATCTGCATGCCAGGCGATGCGACGGGTCAGGACGCGCGTCTTGCCGGATCCCGCACCGGCGATCAAGCACAGCGGCGAAGCTCGGGTCGTCACGGCTTCGCGCTGTTCTGCGCTGAGGCCTGCGAGCAGCGGGTGATCGTCTCCGGTCACCGCTGCACACTAGAACGCGAGCGGGCGGGTGAGAGCCCGTCGCAGCGCGGCGGTGTCATTCCCGCTGGGGTTCGCTGTGCTCACGGGCCGCTCGGGCCACGGCCTCGCTCCCTATGACCGCTGCTGGCGCCCCGATCGGCTCGGCCTCTTGAACGCGTGCGGGCGGGTGAGAGCCCGTCGCGTCGTGGCGGTGTCATTACTGTGGGGTTGGTGTTCATGGTCGACACTGCGCATTTTGAGCGGCTCGTGGCCGAAGCTCTCGACTCGCTGCCGCCGTCGCTGGGGGAGATGATGGCGAACATCGCCGTGGTGGTGCAGGACAATCATCCCACCGAGGAGCTTCTGGGTCTTTATGAGGGGATCCCGTTGACGGAGCGCCATGACTATGGCGGGCTGACGATGCCCGACCGGGTGACCGTCTACCGGATGCCGATTTGCGAGATCTGCGACAACGAAGACGAACTGCGCCACGAAGTCACCGTCACGGTGGTGCATGAGGTAGCGCATCACTTCGGCATAGACGACGAGACCCTGCATCAGCTCGGCTGGGGTTGACGACAGCTAGCCGACAGCTAGCCGGCGTCGGAACCCGCCGTGAGCGCCTCCAAGAACGGGGTGTACCTGTAGACGCGGTAGCGCTCCCGCCCGGTCACTTCCTCGACCATCCCCAAGAATGCCATTTGATCTAGGCACCGGCCGATTGTGGTGGGAGTCGAGCCCAGCCGCTCGGACGCGTACTTGATCGTGACGATCGGCTGCTCGGCCAGCAGGTCGAGCAGCGGCCATCCGTACCTGCCGAAACCCTGATCGGCGGCGATGCGGCGATGAGTCTCGTGCAACTCCACCAACTCGACCGCCACCCGTGCCGCATCGTCAGCCGTGACAGCCACACCGGTGAGGAAGAACTTGAGCCAGCCCTCCCAGTCGCCGTGCATTCGCAAGGCGTCGAGGCGGTCGTAGTACTCGCTGCGGTTTTGCTTCAGAAAGAGGCTCAGATAGAGCAGCGGGCGGGCCAGCATCCTGCGCTGCACCAGCACAAGGGTGATGAGCAGGCGGCCCACACGCCCGTTTCCGTCGAGGAACGGATGGATCGTCTCGAATTGGGCGTGCGCCAAGGCGGCCAGCACCAGTGGCGGATCGTCGCTGTCGTTCAGAAAGATTTCAAAGTCGCGCAAAGCGGCGGCGAGGTCGTCGGGCGCCGGGGGCACGAACGTCGCGGTCTCCAGCGTGCAGCCCGCCGCGCCGATCCAGTTCTGGGTCGTGCGGAACTCCCCGGGGCTGCGCTCCTGTCCTCTGACTCCGGTCATCAATTCTTGGTGAACCCTGCGGATGAGGCGACCCGACAGTGGGAGCTCGTCGAGGAGGCCCAGACCGAGTCTCATGGCTCGCACGTAGTTGATCGTCTCGGCGATGTCAGGTGGCGGCTCGTGCGTCCTGGCTGCGACCTCGTGCGCGAGGACGTCGTCGAGACTCGACTGAGTGCCCTCGATCTGCGAGCTGAGCACCGCCTCGCGCCGGACGTAAGAAGCGATGAACAAGCCGGGATTCGGCAGTATGTTCGCAAGTCCGTCGAGGCGAGCCAACGCCGTGGTGGCCTCCGACAGCCCTCTTATCAGGCTGTCGTCCCACCGCAGCGGCGGGTCGGGGGGCAGCGGTTTCGGCACGAATGACTCGTAGCCGTTCGGCTGCCGACGAAAGTGTCCGGCGCGCCCGCTGTCCATCATGCCGCCTTTCATGCCCCACCCTCGGCTTTGTTATTCTAGTGTTACAGGGTTTGCTAGATTTAGCTGCGCGGTATGGGCCTGGTAATTCCAGGATGCTGGAATAACAGCCAGCAAATCTGCCGCTTATTCTAGCATAGTGAGATTCTCTAGATTTGGCAGTGTGATATGGGCCTGGTAATTCCAGGATGCTGGAATAAGAGCCGACAGATCCAGTATTTATTCCAGAAAATAACGATTTATAGAATAAGAGATGAGGCTGGTGGGCGCTCAGGAAGGCTCAGAAAGGGTTGAATCCCATGCGGTTGCGGATCGACACCAGCTCGCCCAAGTGGTTGTAGCCGTGGCCGACGGCGCTCCACTGCAAGAACCAGGCCGCCGGCTTGCCGTCCCACATCGAGTAGAGCCAGTCGAACCGGTCCTCCGGGGCGCCGATGGCCTGCAGGGCCGAAGCCGTGTCGGGTCGGCTGTCCATCTCGGGCAGGCCGTGTTCGTCGAGCCAAGCCGCGGTCGAGTCGAACACCGCCAAGGCGTAGCCGCCGACCGCCTCGGGGTCGAGCACATCGGTGAGTTCGCAGTCCTCCCCCTCGGCCAAGCCTCGCCACAAGTTCTCCGCCACTCCCAGCCGGTCGGTCCAGCCTTCGACAACGCAGCCACCGCCCCGCAGAGTGCCGTTGACGGCCAAGTCATGATGACGGGCCAAGTGCCACAGCACGTAGCTGGGAGCGATTCCGCCTCCGTCGGCTCTTTGGCGCAGCTGCTGCGCTGGGATCATCTTCAGCACCCCGCCTTCGAGCTTTCCCCGCAACGTCAGCAAGTCGCCGATGATCCAGCTTCGCAGATCCATGATCGCCTGCTTCCTTCTGCCTGTGCCGCTCGTTTGTGTGTGTGTTTGGGTGGGGGGGGGGGGGAGTCGGGGGGAGTAGTGGTGGCCGGTTCTGGTTGAGTGCGGCTGTCTATGGCGTGAGCGTCATTGGGTGACTTGGACGAGGCCCCCGCTGGGAGTCCAAGCCTCGATGAGCAGATGGTCGTCTTCGACCCGCACGAGAGCAGCCCGCCTGATTCGAGCCACGAACAATTCCATGATCGACGGGTCCTCGACCGGGTAACGGTGCCCGGCCACGAACTCAGCCTGCTGGGACGCGTCGGCGCTGACTCCGACACCGCTGATCCGAGCGTCGCCTGCGGGGAGGCGCTCCGAATCGGGTGCGCTGTGCAGAGCGAAGCGAGGATCCCGATGCAGATCACGGGCCTTGAGCGATCCCGGGGTCATGGCCAGCCAAAGATGCCCCGAGCGGATCGGCGCCTCCATGCCCGACAGCCTCGGCGCGCCGCCAGGGCGCAAGGTGGCCATCACCACATGGCGATGGCTCTCCATTCTGGCGCGCACCCGGCGAGCCAGATCGGGGGCTGCCCCCTCGAAGTCCGACCATGACACGGTCTCAGCCGTCGAGCGCGAGCTGCCGCTCACGGCGTCGCCCATGTCGTCATTCATGTCATCGTCCACGGGTTCCGTCCACGGTGTCAATCTAGGCCAGTTCCGAAGGCCGGTTCGCGAGTCGCTTCGCCGTCCATCCCGGAGTCCTGTCTCAGGCAAGGGTTTTCAGGCATCCAGAGTCCCGATTAGTCCCGGTTCAGACGACAGTTCCAGGCAACGGTTCCAGGCAACGGTTCCAGGGGTTCTGCACGGCCGCGTGGTCCGGGCTTTCGTTACAGTTGCAGCGGTGCGATGTGTGATGTTGCAGGCTCATCCGCAGTCGACGGGCTGCTTGAACGTCGCGCTTCTCCACCGGTTGGCAGGCATTCTGAAAGCCTCGGGTCACGACGTCGAGGTCGTGCGGATCGCTCAAGGCGAGTCGATCAGCGCGTTGGACGTTGCTGGCGCCGAAAGCCTGATCCTGGTCTATCCCACATGGTGGGGCGGTTTGCCGGCGCCCCTCCTGGGCTGGTTCCAGAGGGAGCTCCTCGACTGGATCGACGGCCCCGCCGATGCAGCCACCTCGCCGCTGCGCACCGTGCGGCACCTGGTCGCAGTCACTACTCACGGTTCCCCGAGACGGGTCAACTGGCTGCAAGGCCAGCCGGGGCTTCAACTGCTGAAGCGCACCGTCGCACGGCTGTGCGCCCCAGGCACGAGGCTGCGCTGGCTGGCTCTCTACGGTCTGGATCAGAGCTCCGCCGAGCGCGTCGCCGCCTTCATCGACAGCACCGTCGCGGAGCTTTCACAGCTCTAGAAGGCCGAACGAACAGAGGAACCGGCTGTTTCATACGCTGGCGACCGTGTCCCGACCGGCCCTCCGGTCACAGCGAACTCCAGCGGGCGCGACACAGCAGCGACGCGACGCGCTCCTACCTGTCCGCTACCTGTCCGCGCGCTCACCGAGGCTCAGCCGTTCGATCAAGCACAACATCTGCGGGACGCAGCGTCAGCGAGCGGCCACCACCGCGATCTCGACCTTCCAGGCCGGCTGGGCCAGCTCCGGCACGACCACCAGAGTCGACGCCGCCAGGCGGCCGCCCAGGAAACGGTCGCGTTCGGCCATCACCGCGCCGAGGTCTTGTCCGGGAATCACATAAGTGGTGACCGACACGATGTCGCCGGGCGCCATGCCTGCGGAGGCGAGCATGGCGGCGATGTTGCTCCACACGTCGCGGGCCTGCGCGCCAGCGTCGTCGGCGATCGAGCCGTCTGGCTGGGTGGCGACGATCCCTGAAGTGTGCAGCCATCTCTGGGCGTCGGTCGTGACCATTGCGTGGGCGTAGCGCGCCGCCGTCGGCGCGATGCCTGCGGGCTCCACCGGGTGCGATCCCATCACGCCCGATCATATGTCCGGCGCCTGCGCTGTGTAACAATCGCTGCCGTGACACAACGCATGGCTCTGTATTTTCAAGACAAGCACCCGATCAGCCACGAGATCGAGATGGCCCGCTACGCCGAAGAGAAGGGTTTCAGCGAGATCTGGCAGGCCGACACCCGGCTGGCCCGTGACTGCGTGGTGATGATGAGCGCCCTGCTCACGGCCACCGAACGCCTCAAAGTCGCCAGCGGCGTGCTGCCCATCTACACACGCAACCCGGCGGTGATAGCGGCCACTTGGAGCACCATGCACGAGCTCGCGGGCCCCGCCCCCGACGGCGGCAGCAGGGTGATGCTGGGGCTGGGCGCCTGGTGGGAGCCGATCGCCAGCCGGGTCGGCGCCCCCCGTCGCAAGCCGTTGAGAGCCATGCGCGAATATCTGGAGTCCATCAAGCTGTTGTTCACCATGGATGAGGTCAGCTACGACGGCGAGTTCGTGCATCTGGACCGGGTGCGCCTGGACGTGGCCTACGGCGACGCCTCGCCGCGTGACATACCCGTGTACATCGGCGCCACCGGGCCGAGGATGCTGGAACTGACCGGCGAGATCGCCGACGGGGCGATGCTCAACTATGTGGTGCCCACCGACTACATCCGTGACGCGGTTGCCAGAGTGGGCGCCGGGGCGGCTCGCTCGGGCCGCACCGTCGCCGACATCGACCGCCCCGAGCTGTTGATCTGCTGTCTGTCGGATGACGATCCCGAAGAGGCTTTGACCGTCGGCAAGACGCTGGTCGCCTATTACCTGGGAACCGAGCCGCACATCATGGCCGCCTCCGGGGCCGATCCCGAACTGATCGAGCGGGTCAAGGAGGTGGTCGGGTGGCCGGCCACCGAAGCCGACTATCTCAAGGCCGCGCCGCTGATCAGCGATGAGCTGGTGCGCCGCGTGATGGCGGCGGGCACCTCCGCGCAATGCCGCGACAAGGTGGCCGAGTACATCGACGCCGGCGTGACCTGCCCCGTTCTGTATCCGCTGATGGACGACATGCGCCCCGTGATCGACAGCTTCGCCGGCTGGTCACCGTGAATTACGGGGCTGTGCTGCGAAGTGCGGGGCTGCGATGTCTCTTATTATGATGTCTCTTATCATGATGTCTCTTATCATACTGAATATTACATGATATTGTTATAAATCCAAGATCAGGAGAATCACTCATGGGAACTTTCAGTTGTGAGATGCGGATCGACCACATGGTCGAAGAGCGCTTTATTGAGACGGTGGCGCTCGTCGGCACCGGTGCCGCCATCACGGTGGTGCCGTCTACGAAGCTCGCTGAGATCGGTGTGGAACCCTTCGACACGGTGTGGCTGTCGCTGGCAGACGGCCACCGTGTGGAGTATCCGCTGGGCAAAGCCGTGGCCACGGTGCAGGGCCGCAGCATCGAGACTCTGGTGGTGTTCGGCGAGGACAGCGAAACCGTGCTGCTCGGCGCCTACACCTTGGAGGGTCTGAGATTCGCGGTCGATCCAGTCGGAGGACGTCTAGTCGAGTTGGTGGGCCGGCTCTGACAGGCTTGCGAGTTCGAGTTCGAGGCCGTGGCCGTGGCTGCGGCTGATCTTCTGGTTCACGGCGGTGCTGTGGTCACCGTCGACGACGCTTTCACCGTCCACGATCCGGGCTGGGTGCATGCGCGCGGACGCCGAGTCGTCGAAGCGGCCGCCGGCGAGGCGCCTCCGGGTCTGCTGCGCCAGGCCGCTGAAGTGATCGACGCGACGGGCTGCGCGGTGATGCCGGGCATGACCAACGCCCACACTCACCTGTTCCAAGCCTTCTTCAGGGGACTGGCCGACGACAAGCCGCTGCTCGAATGGTTGCAGGACTGCATCTGGCCGGCGGCTGAGCATCTCGACGCCGAAATCGCCGGGGCTGCCGCAATGGCGGGCCTCGTCGAGAACCTGAGAGGCGGCGCCACGTCGGTGATCGACCATCAGTACATCAACATCGACGATTCGATCGACGACGCGGTGTGCGCCGCAGCGGATCGCCTCGGCGTGCGCTTCCTGCTGGCGCACGGCTGGGCCGACCGCAACTACCACCCGCCGCTGCAGACCACAGCGTCCGAGGCGATCGCGCAGGCGGACGCGGTCAGGCGCCGCTGGGACGGCCACGACGCCGACCGCATCCGGGTGGAGCTGGCGCCGCTGATTCCGTGGGGCTGCTCCGATGACGCCATGCGCGCCACGGTGGCTGCTTCGCGCAGTTGGGGCCGCGGCACGCACATTCACTGCGCCGAGACCGCAGTCGAGGTGCAGATGAGCCTCGACGAGCGCGGCCTGCGCCATGTGCCGTGGCTCGACTCGCTCGGCGTTCTCGGGCCTGATGCGCAGCTGGCTCACAGCGTTTGGCTCGACGACGCCGAGCTCGACCTGATCGCCTCGGCGGGCGCGGTGGTGGTTCACTGCCCGGTGTCGAACATGTATCTGGCATCGGGCGTGGCGCGGCTGGCCGCCATGCGGGATCGGGGGATCACCGTGGCGCTGGCCAGCGACGGGCCCGGCAGCAACAACCGCCAAGACATGTTCGAGGTTCTGAAGGCGACGGTGCTGCTGCAGAAGGTGCATCATCTCGACGCTCTGGCGCTGCAGCCCGAAGAGGTGATCGCCATGGCCTGCCGGGGCGGGGCGTCAGCGTTCGGGATGCCCGAGGACTGCGGCGTGATCGCCGAGGGCAGGCGCGCCGATCTGCTGGTGGTGGACCTGGGCTCGCCTTTCGTGTCGCCGGTGCATCGCCTCGCCAGCGCCCTCGTCTACAACGCCACCCCCCGCGACCTGCGAGACGTGGTGGTCGACGGCCGCATCGTCATCCGCGACGGCCGGCTGCAAGTCGCCGACGAGCGTCAGGTCATGGCCGAAGCGAACACCGCCGCCCGCCGACTGTTCGCCCGTGCCGGCATAGACACCCGCCTGACCCGATCCCGCTCCGAAATCCCTCAGCAATAGCCGCGTCAGGCTGCAGGGGGTTTGCACGGAAGCCTTCTGGGGCGCCTTGTTCAACGCCGGGCTCAACAGTCGGTGGCTATCTCGGCGATGCCGTCAAATCCCCCGCCGCTGAGGCATCAAGCGCTCTACTTCGGGTACCGTCAACACTCTGACGAGTGCCTGCGGGAGACTACTATGCGGACATGCGGCTGCGAGCCGGATCGCTTCGTTGGTGGCAGGCCTCTCTGCTGACGCTTGCTGTTGCTGCGGCGGCGACGGTGCAGGCTTCGGCGACGGCTTGGGCGCAGACGCCGGTTGATCCGCCTGAGCAGGAGCAGCCTGCCGCTCCGTCGGGCGGCGGCGTGCCGACCGACTTGGACGCGCCTCGAGACCCGGCGCCGGAAGGGGACGATTCG
>JAPOUM010000025.1:0-109474 GCA_026708645.1 Acidimicrobiaceae bacterium
GTTTCGTCTGTCGAGGGCGAGGCGCCAGAGCCGAGCAGTTGTCAGTGGCGCCGCCCGGCCTGGGTCGCCGCTCCGCTGTTGTTGGCGTTCGTTCGTTCGATTGAAGACTGGGCTGTTCCCGTCGCTCGCGTTCGTTGGTCCGCTCGCTGCTGGACTGAGGATCGGGCCGCGTTTGGTCGCCTCGACGCCTGCTCTGTCAGCAGTCTGTGGCGCAGCGCGCAGCGGCAGGTCCGTCTCTCTTTCGACCTCTGCACCCGGAGCCGACTCTGGAACTTCCGCGTGCCGGTATTAGCGCTGCAGCGGCAGGTCCGTTTCTCTTCTGATTCCTGCCTCCGCAGCCGACCCTTCATCCAAGGCGTAGTAACCGCTATTATCGACTGTGGGCTGGGTGTTTCGTCTGTCGAGGGCGAGGCGCCAGAGCCGAGCAGTTGTCAGTGGCGTTGTCGTGGTGCCGCCCGGCGCGAAGCGGCCGGCACGTCGGTTCGGCGCTCAACGAGCTTCCGGCGCAGCCTCGCCCCTTGCGTCCCTGCCTCCAGTCTGACTTGCTCATAGCCGAGGCGAGCAACTCCAGGCTCCGGTCGCCGCCCTGCTGTCGTTGGCGCTCGTTCGTTCGCTTGACTGAAGACCGGGCCGCCCCCGTCGCCAGCGTCCGCCCGCCCGTTCGCCGCTGGAGCGAAGATCGGTTCGTGCTCGGCGTTCGTCCGTTAGCTCGACAGCGGCAGGTTCATTCTTTTTCTCTCTCTCTTGCCTCCGCAGCCGATCTTTCAGCCAAGGTGTAGTAATCATTATTATCGACTGTGGGCTGGGTGTTTCGTTTGTCGAGGGCGAGGCGCCAGAGCCGAGCAGTTGTCAGTGGCGTCGTCGTGGTGCCGCCCGGCGCGAAGCGGCCGGCACGTCGGTTCGGCGCTCAACGAGCTTCCGGCGCAGCCTCGCCCCTTGCGTCCCTGCCTCCAGTCTGACTTGCTCATAGCCGAGGCGAGCAACTCCAGGCTCCGGTCGCCGCCCCCGGCACCCGTGCTGGCTCGCCTGCCCGTTCGCCGCTGGAGCGAAGATCGGTTCGTGCTTGGCGTTCGTCCGTTAGCTCGACTGCCCGCTGGCCGGTCTGAGGATCGGGCCGCACTTGGTCGCCTTGACGTCGGCTCTGTCAGCAGTCTGTGGCGCAGCGCCGCAGCGCCGGATCCGTCCCTCTCTCTTGCGGCCTCTGCACCCGGAGCCGACTCTGGAACTTCCGCGTGCCGGTATTCATGCCGCAGCGGCAGGTTCATTCTCTCTCTCTCTTGCCTCCGCAGTCGACCTTTCAGCCAAGGTGTAGTAATCACTATTATCAATTGTGGGCTGAGTGTTTCGTCTGTCGAAGATGAGGCGCCAGAGCCCGGCAGTCGTCAGTGGCGCCGCCCGGCACGAGCGGCCGTCAGGCGCCGTCGATCGAAGAGCGAGATTGGATGGCGACACGCATCGAGTCGCCCACGCTCCTCCAAGCCTGAGCTGTGACAGCCTCATGGGGCTCCAGGTCGTCCACATCCACCATCTCTAGCTGTAATGGTCATCGAGGTTGGTAGCAGCGTGTGGGGGAGGGCCGCCCGCAACCTGGGGCCAGCGTGAATCAACGGGCGTCATTGGGCGCTCACCGATCAGGTCTTCCGCTGCACGATAGATCGTTGTCATCTCACAACGGGCCCGTCGGGTCGATCGGCGGGATGACTGACACCGGCTGTCTGGCGCGTAGTATCGGCGCGGATTGGCGCTACCGGGGTTCGCCAGGACTCGACCGCCCTGTTGGAGTCGCTGCCAAACGAGGGTTGAGCCGTTGCCCGCCCGCCTCGGCGCCTTCCCATCGGTTGCAACCCGCGGTCGTGGCACCACCCTCCTGCGCCAAGAGATCGTAATAATTACTACTACTTTTGCGGCAGGGGTTGAGCGTGGCTTTCCCGAGGCAGCTGTTGATGAATGCGTTGGGCCAACCCTTGAGATGAGCCGCCGGCGGGGTTGAGCGTGGTCTTCCCGAATTGGCTATCTGGTCCGATGTCGGCAGGCGTCGGGCGGATCTTGCTGGCAGGCTTCAGTGTGGGCTCCGCGGTCGTGGCTCCGCAGGACGGCTGCCGGATGGCCGACTCACCGAAGATAGTAGTAACAACTATTATCAATCGTCGCTGAGTGTCTCGCCGTGTCTCGCTGGCTGAGGGCGAAGCGCCAGAGCCGAGCAATTGTCAGCGGCGCCGCCTGGCCTGGATTGTCGCCCCGCTGTTGTTGGCGTTCGTTCGTTCGATTGAAGACTGGGCTGTTCCCGTCGCTCGCGTTCGTTGGTCCGCTCGCTGCCGGACTGAGGATCGGGCCGCGCTTGGTCGCCTCGGCACCGGCCCCGTCAGCAGCCTGTGGCGCAGCGCCGCAGCGGCAGGTTCCGTCTCTCTTCCGACCCCTGCACCCGCAGCCGACCCTTCATCCAAGATGTAGTAATCATTATTATCGACTGTCGGGCTGAGTGTTTCGTTTGTCGAGGGCGAAGCGCCAGAGCCGAGCAATTGTCAGCGGCGCCGCCTGGCCTGGATTGTCGCCCCGCTGTTGTTGGTGCTCGTTCGTTCGATTGGAGACTGGGCTGTTCCCGTCGCTCGCGTTCGTTGGTCCGCTCGCTGCCGGTCTGAGGATCGGGCCGCGCTTGGTCGTCTTGACGTCGGCTCTGTCAGCAGTCTGTGGCGTAGCGCCGCAGCGGCAGGTCCGTCTCTCTTCCGACCCCTGCACCCGCAGCCGCCTCCGGAACTTCCGCGTGCCCCAGTCGTTGCTTCTGGTCATCCCGCGGCCATCCTCTCCGTTCCCCCGCAGCCGACATCGGAACTTCCGCGTGCCGGTATCAGCGCCGCAGCGGCAGGTCCGTCTCTCTTCCGGCCACTGCACCCGCAGTCGACCCTTCATCCAAGGCGTAGTAATCACTATTATCAATTGTCGGCTGAGTGTTTCGTCTGTCGAGGACGAGGCACCGGAGCCGAGCAGTTGTCAGTGGCGCCGCTCGGCGCGAAGCGGCCAGCACGTCGGATCGCCGCCCGACGAGCTTCGGGTGCAGTCTCGTCCCTTGTTCTCCTGCCTCTGTTTGATCTGCAGCTCGCTGCGGCTGGGCCACTCCGAGTCGCGGTGCAGTCTCTTCTCTTGTGCTCCTGCCTCTAGTTTGATCTGCTCAAAGCCGAGGCGAGCGACCCTAGGCCTGGATTGCCGCTCCGCTGTCGTTGGCGTTCGTTCGTTCGATTGAAGACCGGGCTGTTCCCGTCGCTCGCGTTCGTTGGTCCGCTCGCTGCCGGTCTGAGGATCGGGCCGCGCTTGGTCGCCTCGGCACCGGCCCCGTCAGAAGCCTGTGGCGCAGCACCGCAGCGACAGGTTCATCCTCCCCCCCCCCGCAACCGCCCTTCATCCAAGGCGTAGTAATCATTATTATCGACTGTCGGGCTGAGTGTTTCGTCTGTCGAGGACGAGGCACCAGAGCTCAGCAGTTGTTAGTGGCGCCGCCTGGCCTGGATTGCCGCTCCGCTGTTGTTGGCGTTCGTTCGTTCGATTGGAGACCAGGCTGTTCCCGTCGCTCGCGTTCGTTGGTCCGCTCGCTGCTGGACTGAGGATCGGGCCGCGCTTGGTCGCCTTGACGTCGGCTCTGTCAGCAGTCTGTGGCGCAGCGCCGCAGCGACAGGTCCGTCTCTCTTCCCTTGCAGCCGCCTCCGGAACTTCCGCGTGCCCCAGTCGTCGCTGCTGGTCATCCCGCGGCCATCCTCTCCGTTCACCCGCAGTCGACCCTTCATCCAAGACGTAGTAATCAATATTATCAATTGTCGGCTGAGTGTTTCGTTTGTCGAGGGCGAGGCGCCAGAGTCGAGCAGTTGTCAGTGCCGCCGCCCGGCGCGAAGCGGACGGCACGTCGGTTCGGCGTCCGACGAGCTTCGGGTGCAGTCTCGTCCCTTGTTCTCCTGCCTCTGTTTGATCTGCAGCTCGCTGCGGCTGGGCCACTCCGAGTCGCGGTGCAGTCTCTTCTCTTGTGCTCCTGCCTCTAGTTTGATCTGCTCAAAGCCGAGGCGAGCGACCTCAGGCCTGGATTGCCGCTCCGCTGTTGTTGGCGTTCGTTCGTTCGATTGAAGACTGGGCTGTTCCCGTCGCTCGCGTTCGTTGGTCCGCTCGCTGCTGGACTGAGGATCGGGCCGCGCTTGGTCGCCTCGGCACCGGCCCCGTCAGAAGCCTGTGGCGCAGCACCGCAGCGGCAGGTCCGTCTCTCTTCCGGCCACTGCACCCGCAGCCGACTTCATCCAAGATGTAGTAATCATTATTATCGACTGTCGGCTGAGTGTTTCGTCTGTCGAGGGCGAGGCGCCAGAGCCGAGCAGTTGTCAGTGGCGCCGCCTGGCCTGGATTGTCGCTCCGCTGTTGTTGGCGTTCGTTCGATTGAAGACCGGGCTGTTCCCGTCGCTCGCGTTCGTTGGTCCGCTCGCTGCTGGACTGAGGATCGGGCCGCGCTTGGTCGCCTTGACGTCGGCTCTGTCAGCAGTCTGTGGCGCAGCGCCGCAGCGACAGGTCCGTCTCTCTTCCCTTGCAGCCGCCTCCGGAACTTCCGCGTGCCCCAGTCGTCGCTGCTGGTCATCCCGCGGCCATCCTCTCCGTTCACCCGCAGTCGACCCTTCATCCAAGACGTAGTAATCAATATTATCGACTGTGGGCTGAGTGTTTCGTCTGTCGAGGACGAGGCGCCAGAGCTCAGCAGTTGTTAGTGGCGTCGCCCGGCGTCGCCCGGCATGAAGCGGCCGGCACGCCGGTTCGGTGTCCGACGAGCTTCCGGTGCAGTCTCTTCTCTTGTGCTCCTGCCTCTAGTTTGATCTGCTCAAAGCCGAGGCGAGCGACCCTAGGCCTGGATTGCCGCTCCGCTGTCGTTGGCGTTCGTTCGTTCGTTCGATTGGAGACTGGGCTGTTCCCGTCGCTCGCGTTCGTTGGTCCGCTCGCTGCTGGACTGAGGATTGTGCCGCGTTTGGTCGCCTTGACGTCGGCTCTGTCAGCAGTCTGTGGCGTAGAACTGCAGCGACGGGTCCGTCTCTCTTCCGACCACTGCACCCGCAGTCGCCTCCGGAACTTCCGCGTGCCGGTATTCATGCTACAGCGACAGGTTCGTCCTCTTTCTTCCTCCCGCCGCCGACCCTTCATCCAAGGCGTAGTAATCATTATTATTTATGTCAGATGAGTGTCTCGCCTGTCGAGGACGAGGCACCAGAGCCGAGCAGTTGTCAGCGGCGACCGTCTGACTGCACGCCCTCGAGCACCTGTGCAACGGGCGCCCTCTCCGAAGATCCAGGATGACTAGATGTTGTGCTCCGCGGTGCCCTCGCCTGATCGCCTCGACGCCCGCCTCGTCGGCAGCCTGTGGACGGCGCATCAAGCTCTTTCGCCTATCAAATAATAATAACTATTATTTTACCCAGATTGCGCATGACCTTCCCAACGTGGCTATCCGGTCCAACGGAGGCAGACGTCCGACGGATCTTGCCGACAGGCTTCAGTGTGGCGCTCCGCGGCCGTGCCTCCGCACCGGCGGTCGCCAGCCATTCGACCCAGCGAAGATAGTAGTAACAACTATTATTATATGGTGGCTGAGTGTCTCGCCTGGCTGAGGGCGGAGCGCCAGAGCCGAGCAGCTGTCAGCGTGCCGCTTGGAGCGAACTCCTCGAGGTGCTCACAGCCCGCTGTTGGACGGCAGTCGGCGGGTGGAGCCTAATGAACGCAGCCCTCACGCAAGCGAACATAGTAATAGCTATTATTACAACGCGGTGCTGGCAAGAGGCCGAAGCGCAAAGCCTGCCGAAGCATCCAAGCGTCGGTTCGCTGAGCATCGCCAGCGGCCACCCCGAAAAAGCGTAAACCGGCCGTTTGCTCGAAGGCAGGGACGGTTCCAGGGTTTTCAAGCACCATATATACGCTTCCCGGGCACATGTCAAAGGTTGATTTCGACTGAATTGCCTGCATTGCCGGCCGACTCACGGCAGAACGGCTGGGGCCGCACCTCAAGACGACCGGCGATGATTTAGCGGCGGCTGCCTGACTGCGCGACTGGAGCATTTGTGCAGTGAGCGCTCTCTATGAAGATCCAGGACGACTAGTGGTTGTGCTCCGCGGTGCCGTCGCCTGCTCGTCTCGAAGCTGCCTCCATCAGCAGTCTGTGGTCGCGGCACCACCCTCCTCCAAAGAGATCGTAGTAATTACTATTATTTTGCCAACAGGGTTGAGCATGGCTTTCTCGAAGCAGCTGTTGATGAATGCGTTGGTCCAACTCTCGAGATGAGACGCTGGCGGGGTTGAGCGTGGTCTTCCCGAGTTAGCTATCTGGTCCAACGGCGGCCGGCGTCGGGCGGATCTTGTCCGCAGGCTCACGTGGCTGCTCAGATGGGCGTGTCGCGGGCCACGGTCGCAAAGTGGTGGCACTGTTAGCTCCGCAGGACGGCTACCGGATGGCCGACTCGCGAAGATAGTAGTAACAACTATTATCAACCAGTGGCTGAGTGTCTCGCCTGGCTGAGGGCGGAGCACCAGAGCCGAGCAGTTGTCAGCGGCGGCTGTCTGACTGCGCGACTGGAGAATCTGTGCAGCGAACGCCCTCTATGAAGATCCAGGACGACTAGATGTCGTGCTCCGCAGTGCCGTCGCCTGCTCGTCTCGAAGCTGCCTCCATCAGCAGTCTGTGGTCGCGGCACCACCCTCCTCCAAAGAGATCGTAGTAATTACTATTATTTTGCCAACAGGGTTGAGCATGGCTTTCTCGAAGCAGCTGTTGATGAATGCGTTGGTCCAACCCTCGAGATGAGCGGCAGGCAGGGTTGAGCGTGGCCTTCCCTAAGTGGTTGTTGCCGGTTGGGCGCTCGATGCGCTGTATGAGCCGCTGGCGGGGTTGAGCGTGGTCTTCCCGAGTTGGCTATCTGGTCCAACGGCGGCCGGCGTCGGGTGGATCTTGTTGGCAGGTTTCAGTGTGGCGCTCCGCGGTCGTGGCTGCGCGGCGGCGGCTACCGGATGGCCGACTCGGCGAAGACAGTAGTAACAACTATTATCAGCCGGTCGGCTGGGCGTCTCGCCGTGTCTCGCTGGCTGAGGGCGAAGCGCCGGAGCCGAGCAGTTGTCAGCGGGCCGCCTGGAGCGAGCTTCTCGAGGTGCTCACAGCCCGCTGTTGGACGGCAGTCGGCGGGTGGCGCCTAATGAATGCAGCCCTCACGCAAGCTGAACATAGTAATAGCTATTATCACAACGAGGTTTTGGCAAGAGCTCGAAATGCAAAGTTTGCCGAAGCATCCAAGCGTCGGTTCGCCGAGCATCTCCAGCCGGTCACCTCAAAAAGGCGTAACCCCGGCCGTTTGCCCGAAGGCAGGGACGGTTCCGGAGTCTTCAAGCACCACTATACGCTTCCCCGGCACGCGTCACGGGTTGATTTCGACTGAATTGCCTGCATTGCCGGCCGACTCACGGCAGAACGGCTGGGGCTGCACCTCAAGACGACGGGCGATGATTTAGCGGCGGCTGTCTGACTGCGCGACGGGAGCATTTGTGCAGCGGGAGCACTCTATGAAGATCCAGGACGACTAGATGTCGTGCTCCACGTCGCCGTCGCCTGCTCGTCTCGAAGCTGTCTCCATCAGAAGCCCGCGGACGCGGCACCACCCTGCTTCGTCAAGAGATCGTAGTAATTACTATTACTTTACCAGCAGGGTTTGAGCGTGGTCTTCCTTAAGTGGCTGTTGCCGGTTGGGTGCTCGATGCGCTGTATGAGCCGCAGGCAGGGTTGAGTGTGACCTTCCCTAAGTGGCTATCTGGTCCAACGGCGACCGGCGCCCGGCGGATCTTGCCGGCAGGCTTCAGTGTGGCGCTGGCCTGGTTAGCAGCCGTTGGAGCCACACCCAGGAGAGTTCGCATTCATGACGATCAGCCGACGCAAGGAGGAGGTATCTGGGCTATCTTCGCGGTCGCCGGGCGTGCCGCACCGACCGTTGCGCAGTTCGCCGTCTGAGATGTGTGAACGAGGTGTCCGGGCCATCTTCGCGGTCGCCGGGCGTGCCGCACCACTTATGGGGCTGGCAGTCGTCGACGCGAGGAGGAGGTGTCCGGGCCGTCTTCGCGATGCGTGCGGCTCCGACCGCTGTGCAGTTCGTCGTCTGGGATGCGAGGAGGTGGTGTCCGTGCCATTTTCGCGATGCGTGCGGCTCCGACCGTTGCGCAGTTCGTCGTCTGGGATGCGAGGAGGTGGTGTCCGGGCCATCTGCGCGGTCGCCGGGCGTGCCGCATCACTTATGGGGCTGGCAGTCGTCGACGCGAGGAGGAGGTGTCCGGGCCGTCTTCGCGATGGCTAGCCATTCGCCCAAAGCCATGTGCCTAGAGATTTCGTGGAGTTCGCCGACCCCTGGGCGGTCGCCATAGAGCAGGGTCGCAGGCTCTGGCTCCGGCCCTGGTCTGATCCCAGGCCGCCTGCCTGAAGAAGGCGAGGGAGTTGATCTCGTCGCGGGCTCTGGCCCTAGTCTGGTTTCGGCTGCTGGATGCGGCTCGGTCTTGTTTGGCGCTGGTTCGCGTCCGGCTGATTGACTCTCAACACGCACTGCCTAAGCCAACTCGGCGCGGTCTTTGTTGGGCGCCGGTTCGCGTCCGGCTGGTTGTGGCTGCTTTTTGTGTTGTCGGGTCTGGTTGTGTCCTCCTGATTGGTTGATTCGGTTCGGGTCCGGCTGACCATGCTTTCGGGTCGGGCTTATGACCGCTCTCGATGAGGTGGCGGCTCTGGTCTGGTTGATGGTCTGCTGTCTTGTTTGGTGCAGCGTTCACCACAGCGTGGCCGGCGCCGGGTCTCTGGCGCGGGTTCTGGTCCGGCGTGTTGTGTTCTCGGGTCTGGCCGGCGGTTGCTTTCGACGCTGCGGGGATTCTGGTTCTGGTGGATAGTCGTCGGCATGGGCCGGCCCGTGGCGGGGTTGCGTGGCTGTGTTCAGGTCGTCTGGGGGGTGCAGGCTGTGGCTGCCGTCGGTGTGTTTGGTGATCTGCCAGTTGTGGTGGTGGATTTTGTGGTGGCAGTTCCAGCAGACCATGATCAGGTTGTCGAGGCTGGTGGCGCCGCCTTGTGAGTAGGGGGTGATGTGGTGGGCTTGGCACATGCCTGCGGGCGCTGCGCAGTGGAAGCAGCCGCCGTAGGTGGCGAGCAGGGCTTGCCATTGCGTGTCCGACACGGTGCGGCGTGAGCGGCTGCGCCAGATGGCGTCACCGGCACGGTCGAACACCAACCCGCTCCAGCGGGCGTTGCACGACAGTTCTTCGAGCACCGCGGCGGGGAGTTTCGATCCGTCGGAGAGCTCGCCGATGAGTTCGCCGGTGGTGTCGTCGACATGGGCGAGCACTGTGATGTCAGCGACCCAACCGCCGCTGCTGCCGGCGCTCTCGTCTGAGTTGATGCCATCACCGCCGCTGGTGTCCTCGCTGCTGGCGCTGGCTGCGGCGTCTGTGCTGTGGGAGCATTGAGCGCAACTGCTGTCGATGTCGTTGTTGCCGCAGCCGGTGTTTGGGTCGCCGCTGTTGGTGTCTTCGTTGTTGGTGCTGGTTGTGTCGTTTGTGCTGTGGGAGCATTGAGCGCAACTGCTGTCGATGTCGTTGTTGCCGCAGCCGGTGTTTGGGTCGCCGCTGTTGGTGTCTTCGTTGTTGGTGCTGGTTGTGTCGTTTGTGCTGTGGGAGCATTGAGCGCAACTGCTGTCGATGTCGTTGTTGCCGCAGCCGGTGTTTGGGTCGCCGCTGTTGGTGTCTTCGTTGTTGGCGCTGGCTGTGTCGTCTGTGCTGCTGCTGGCTGCTGGGCTTGTGCTGTCAGCAGTCACACGCTCGTGAACCGTGGCGACTGTGTCATCGCGGCAAGCGCTCGCCCCACAGCCGCCGCTGCCGGTGACAGCGCTCATCGAGCCGCCGCTGTTCGCGGTGTTTTCGGCTGCGTTGTGAATGTCGCCGCCGTTCTTTGCGTCGCCGCCGTCGATGCTGTTGCAGCCTGTGCTGCGGCGGCTGCTGCTCGCGGGCTTTTCGCTCCGGTCGGTGCCGGCGCTGGCTCGGTCGGCGAAGTGTTGCAGGGCGTCGGCCATGCACTGCGGGAACTTGCGCCGCTCAGACTGTGGGAGTTTCTTGTCGCCGTCGAGCAGCCTGCCGGCGGTGTGGCGTAGCCGGTTGCGGATGCGTGTGCCGGTGATCTTGTCGAACTCGCCGTGCAGGCGCACCATGCCGTCTTCGGTGTCGTGCATTCTCAGGTAGCGCTTGGCGCGTTGGCGCAGGTACTCCGCTGTGCCGTCGTCGGCTTGATGCGCGCCGATCCAGCGTTGCGCGGTGCGTGCGAACTGTTCGGGGCGCGTCGACTGGGCCTGTGCCAGCAACTCGGCGTCGCCGGCGACGGCAGCAGAGCTGGTTCTGGTGATCGCGTCAGCCAGGCGTCGGGCGTTGGCTTGCGGCACGTCACCGGATTGCACCGCGTCACGCAGTTCCGGCACTTTTTGCAGTGCTGCGGCTGTGGTGACTTGGTTGCGGGCTTCTTGTTGTGACAGGCCTGCGGATGCTGCGAGGATCTCGGCGCCGCCGTCGCCGTGGCGTTCCCGTCGGGCGATCTGTTCCGCGGCTGCGGTCTGTGCGGCGCCGACTGCGGCTGTGACAGAGCGGGTCGCGGTCAGCACCCGACGCAGTTCGGCGGTGCTCGCGGTGCCGGTGTTGACTGCGGCCAGCAGGGCAGCGGCGGCTGTTTCGGCTCGTCGGGCGGCTTCCAATATCATGAACAGCAGTATAGGACAGTGGTGTGACATTCACACCTATCTCATGAAAAATTCTTGTTCAGCGGCCAACATACTCGTTCGCCTACGGCAGGCGGCCAACACGACCAGCGATGCCGCACAACGCATGTAATATCTGCTATTATGTATAATAATTGCTATTACGCGCTCTCGGCGCAGCGCCGACCACGAACTGCCCGAAGCGGCTATCAGTCCCGATCACGCCTCCGAGGGTGCCTCGTCCTCTGATTACGGTCTGAACTCCTCATCGAACTAGGGCAGCGCCTGGGTTCGTGCCGGAGGGGGCCCGGGATCGCGGGCGACAACGCCTGCGGCGCCAGGGCAGGCGGGGCAGCGGCCTTGGTGTGGGGCAGAGAGGCCGGAACCTGAACGATGACGGGATCTGCGGATTCTGCGGGATCAACCGCGCCGCCTTGGTGTGGGGCAGAGGGGCCGGGACCCGAGCGTTCTGCGTCGAGCTTGAACGCGAAGCGCCAAGCTGAGTTGTCATCCGGTCGTTTCGACGCTTGCCCCATCGACAGCAGAGTTTCGGTGCCGCTGCTGGCTTGTTCTCGAGCTGTCGCCTGTTCGTTTCGACGCTTGCCCCATCGACAATCTGCATGCTCAACGCCGCAAAGACAGACCCGGCGCCCCGCCTCCAGCCAAATAGTAATAACAACTATTACTAACCGTGCTGCGCATCTCTTTCGGCGGCGTCCCACCGTCCGCCGCCCTGGTACTGAGGCCCTCCTAGTTGCAGACCGGCTTGAAGACTCATCTCGCCGAGAGGTTCGCCTATGACGGCGACCAGCCCCAGCGAAAGCGTAGTAACCGTTATTACATAAGCTGGACGACGAAGATGCCGGGATGCTCTAAGGAATCACCACTCCTATCTAGGCGTTTCTGTGCAGCGTGGGCCGCTCGAAGCTTCTCGTTCTGGTTAGGCGGCGGCCAGTTCGCGGATTTGGCGGGTCTGCGTCAGCACCGTTCCCGAGGCAGTTTGGCGTGGTCCAGTGCTTGGGCGGTCGTGCCGATCAGCCGAACCGCGGCGTGCAGCCGTCCCGAGGCAGTCTGGCGTGGTCCAGTGCTTGGTCCAGTTGAACAGGCCAGACCGGTCTCCTGAGGCAACCCGGAACGCAGCTCCTGGGTGGCCAGTGTGCTTGGTCGGGCGGACCAGGCCAGACCGGTCTCGCTCCCGAAGCGCTTGAGGATCGAGCCGATCCGCTCGTTCAGTTCAGGACGATCTCACGCCTGCTGATGGTCGCCGCCCGCATCGCTTGAGGATCGAGCCGATCCGCTCGTTCAGTTCAGGCCCACCAACAGTTCAGGCCCACCAACGACCGCCGGCGCCAGCATGAAGCGGATCTACACTTCGCCGGTGCTGGCCTGGCCCCATGTGCTCGGGTCCGCGATCCCGGTTTCGTTGTCGAGATGCTCAGCGATGCGGTCCATCGTGTCATGCGGCCCATCGTGTCTTGGGGCCCCTCGAAGCCGAGCCGCCTGGCCACGCTGCCGCTGCCGCCGCCGTCGACGCGTCGAAGCATTCCCGCCACACGCACCTGCACCCGCACATGATCGCCGGTCACCACGCCAGCCATCTTCCTACATCTCTTCGTCTCTTGAGCCTGCACGGAGATATGAGAGAAGGGAGTGTTCCGCGTGGTGAGGGGTGGCAGACCCAGCCAACCTGCGGCGGCCCACCGAAACAGTAGTAATAATTATTATCATTTCAACTACCGCGAGAATCGAGCTGAGCAATGCCGCGAGTCGCTGACTCGACTAGTTGTGATCGGCGAAGAGGCTGGAATGCACGAAGGGACTACCACTCCGATCTCAACACGCTGAACCGAATGTTCCAGGTGATGGTGGACATGTGCGCGCTCCATACGCTGTACCTGTGTAACTGCGTGGCACCCTGCTGGGGCTGGCTGAGAGAAATTTGCACAGTCTGCGCTGGTCGCCGCAGGTCCCTCCCCAAGAACTTTAAAGAGGCCTTGATCAGGCGCAGCTTTCGTTGTGACGCAATCAACCGCGCAGTCGCGCGAATTTCAACGGCATTCTCGGCCACTGCTGTGCAGGGCTACAAGCCTCTGATCGCCTCAGTTTTTACTCGCAAGGTTGTCGGCGCATGATGCGGATGCTGTTGCTCTCATATTTTCGGGATGCAAGTCTCACTGCTCGATTTCGAGTTCAACTGGAATCTCTACTTCGGCTTCAAGGATCGCCTGTAGCTCGGCGTGCAGTTCGGGTTGATCTTTGTCGCGCCATAGAGTGACGGCAAGCGCATATGACTGCTGTGCGCTTTCATCATCCCATCGGTTGATGTTCCTGACAACCAGGAACATGGGACTATCAGTGGACTCCCGAAGCTTCTGATGAAAAACCTTGCGCCCAAGCTGGTTCGCTCCTCGTGATCGAGTCTGGCTTGCAGGTACTAGCTTCACTTGTTTCGAGCCAAGCTCAGATATGGATGACATCTTCTCGTCCTGATTGCCGTCCGCATCTTGCGCCACTTTCGCGAAGACCTGCGCCACTTTATCTAAGAGGAGTCCCTTGACTACATAAAACTCTATGCGGTTAGCCATGTAATCGAGGCGATGAACTCTTGTGGGAGGTGAATATGAGAGCGCTACATCCAATCCTCGCTTGCCGCCTGCAGACATGAAACTCGAAGGTATGGGTATCTCGTAGATGTGAACTCCGTCGACTGGTATGCGGTCTTCAGCAACAAGGATCACTCGATGGTTCGTTGATTCAGTTGCTCGTTCTATTGACGGCCGTCCGTACCCGACGAGCGCTCTCTCCGCTTCTAGCCGCTCACTTTCGCTGCCCTCTAAACTGTCGGCGAAAGGCAGCCGATCAGTGGACGCTAGTACCAGCGATCGGATGAGTTCTGCCGAGAACTTGGGGAACTTGGTGGCCACGGCTGCGACGACTCGGCTGACTAACGGCACCGCATAGCTTGTTCCCACGCTCCATTGGAGAAGGCGACCGGCTTCAGCGTTTGCTCCAACGACTCCTAGCTCAGGATCGTTGGATACGAGGTGCCCATTTTCAATGCCCAGGGTTCCTGCGCTTTCGCTGACTTCGGGTTTGACGGCCTTGCCCGGACCTGAGCCTCTGCGGGTGATGGGAGAGGGCCAGCCTGGCTTCCCCATCGGCTGGCGTAGCAGAGTTTCGTGGCTGCTCTGGGCTCCTGCCGCTGCAGCATCTGTCAAGCCGCCTACAGTAAGGCTAAGCAAAGATGTCCCCGGGTCGAGAAGCCCTGTCGAGTCATCATCGAGAAGAGCTTTCGGGTAATCACTGCTAGAAGCTTCGCTGATCCCGTCCAGATAATCTGCTGGTCGAGAATTACCAGCGGCGACCACGATCACTAGTTTGAGTTTTCGGGCCAGTGTGTCGACCACTGATGCGGCACTCATTTGTCTCGGTGGTGAGAATGGCGATCGGCTGTTACCGATGGAGAGGTTGATGATGCGTGCATCGTGGTGAACGCACCATGTGATGGCCTCTCGAAGGTCGTTCTCCCACAGAGCTTCCACCGAAAAATCATTGTTGGCATCCAAGACGCGAGCTGAGACGATCCGGCAAGTTGGCCGCAATGGCTGCCCCTGTGCGATGGCGTTCTCGACATTGCCGTGCAGCAGCAGCGAGGCGACCATCGTGCCGTGGCCGTGCTGGTCTTGGTCTTCGTCTATGCCGGTGCCGATTGCATCTGAGGCCAGCACTGCTGTGCTGATGAGAGGATGACCAGACGCAATCCCAGAGTCCACGAGTCCCACTATGGCCGAATTGGCGTCAGGCACCCGAACTTCAGGGATCTCGTCGACAGACAGGCTGTAGAGCTTCGGCATCGGCAGGGCGGGTTGCGGAAGCAAATTCATCCGAGCGATGGCATCCAACTCAGCCACTTCCATGATCCGCGACGCTCGAACATATGCCCGCAAAAGTACCAGGCCCGCACTGTTGTTTATCAAAGTGTCGGTAACGCTGCCTTCTGCGGTTTCGATTCCAGCCTTGACCTCGTACATCCACTCTTGAGCTCGTTCAGCGTTGTCTGGATGCCAACACTCAACGTTTAACCGCAAACGGTCATCATCGCGCTCTCTAACTGCTGACGCAAGTGCGGGCGTCACTCGGTCCTGCGAACCAAGAGGACGAATGCTATCGATGGCATCGAAGAACTGTGCATAAGGCTCGGAGTTCCCGCCTTCGGGAACTCCGCCTGTCAAGGCGTCGATCCGCTCTCTGAAGTCGGCAAGCTCCGGATCGTCGGCAAAGGCAACGATCAGCCGCTCATCCGACGAATCGACGACACGCAGACCCGCTCTTCGGAATTCATCGACATCGACCGAAGCGCCGAGTTCAAATACCAGCAGCAGACGGGGATCCACCCCGAGCACTTGCGGCCTCT
Source organism: Acidimicrobiaceae bacterium (assembly GCA_026708645.1). GTDB lineage: Bacteria > Actinomycetota > Acidimicrobiia > Acidimicrobiales > Aldehydirespiratoraceae > Aldehydirespirator. The sequence goes on from JAPOUM010000025.1 coordinate 15,178, forward strand.
GCTGATGATGCATAGTGATGCCAGAAATCGTCTCCCTGATCCGGCGACCGTGATCTGGCAGGTCGTCATGACGGCGCTTCCCGCCTCCGAAACCCCTCCTTGGCCGCCTCTTGCCTGCTGAGATGACGCGCCGGAGCCTCAGGAGCGGGAGACCGGCAGGCGGCTCAGGCTTTAGACCAGGGAGCGTTGGACCGTTTGGCGTCTTGCCTCCCCACGGCTGATCGCATACGCGATGTGCTCTGAGTTCACGCATTTGTCGAGTCGGCGGACCATCACGCGCATCGCATCAAGAGCGACCGCTTCCACCTCGGCCGCACTGAAGCCTCCCAGCTGATTAGCTGCATCACAGATGTCGAAGTCATGTCGGACCGATCTCAGCCTCAGTTCCAAGATCTCGCATCGAGCGGAGTGTTCCGGGGGTTCGATCTCGATGATCTCATCGAAGCGTCTCCAAGCCGCCGAGTCGAGCAGTGCGGGATGATTCGTCGTGGCCACAAAAAGCGAGTCGCCTCGGTGCCCGTCGACAACTTGAAGCATCGCAGCCACCACCCTCCGCAACTCGCCGTGATCGGCACGGTCTGAGCGTTCGCGGCCCAGCATGTCGAACTCGTCGAAGACCAGAACCCAGGATCCCACATCCAAGAAACTGAAGATCTGTTCCAAGTTCCTCGCCGTCTCACCCAAATACGACGACACGACCGCAGCCAACTGGACTTTGGCGATGGGGAGCCCCAGTTGACCTGCCATCGCTTCGGCGCTAGCCGACTTGCCGCAACCCGGAGGCCCCACCAGCAGCAGGCTCGACCGCGGCGACAAGCCATGGGCGCGCAACGCCGACCGCTGACGGAACTCATCAACAAGCGAATCGAAGACTTCCACAGCGGACGCTGCCAGCACCAAGTCCTGGAAGGACGTCCTCGGTTCTTCGAGCGACAGCAGCGGCAGATCGTCCCGTGTCTTAGGCAGCGGGCGCAGAGACGACACCTGAAGCGGTCGCCGTGTCCGCCCCGGCTCCTCGAGGATCGCCTCCAGCTGCTCAGCCACCAAGTCGTGGCGCTTGCGCCTCTCGTCGTCGATGATCTCTTTGGCCGCGCGTCGGAACCCGGCGTCATCGCCCCGCTGATGATTGCGGAGCAAAGCCTTCACCAAGTCGCTGCGCGCCACAAACTCGAACCTAGTAGGTAACTACGACATCGGCCATGTCGGGAGAGCAACGACCGGCGGCGCCAGCACGAAGCGGTTCTCCACATCGCTGGCGCTGGTCTGGCTCCATGTGCTCGGGTCCGCGATCCCGGTTTCGTTGTCGAGATGCTCCGCGATGCGACCCATCGTGTCTTGGGGCCCCTCGAAGCCGAGCCGCCTGTCCATGCTGCCGCAGGCATCGACGCATCGGCGCCAGCACGAAGCATTCCCGCCACGCGCACCAGCACATGGTCGCCGGTCGCCACGCCAGCCACCTCAGCGGGAGGGGACACCCCAACCCAGTCGAAAGATGTAGTAATAATTATTATTCTTAGAGGTTGCGGTTAGCGGACTGTCGGCGTCCGACGCACTAAGTGTCCGCATCACGCAGCCACATCCCCCGGGGCCGGGGGGGGGGGGGGCTTGCTGTCGAGCGTGCTGCGGTGTTGCTCCCTTGAACTGTTGCGCTGCCTGTCCCGGAAGCCTGGATATGACAGCGCGAAGCCGATTGTTCTGTTCATGCTGTAAGTATTGGACTTAGAATGTCTGTGTGAGCCCGATCAGCCCTAGCAGCCCGAGCGGTCCGAGCGTAGAGCCGGCGGGGGTGTCGGCGCGGGGTCGGCGTGATCTTGCCGTGTTGTTCGGGTCGGGGCAGCGGACGGTCACGGTCGCTGCCGCGGCCACGGCGTTGGGGGTCAGCCGCGGGTCTGCAGCGAGGCGGTTGGCGGCTTGGGCGGCGGGCGGTTGGTTGAGACGCGTCCGGCGGGGCTTGTACGCGGCGGTCCCGGCGGACGCGCGCGATCCGGCGTCCTGGAGCGAGGATCCCTGGTATCTGGCAGATTTGGTGTGGGATCCGTGCTACATCGCCGGATGGTCGGCCGCGAGTCACTGGGCGCTCACCGATCAGGTATTCCGCTGCACGATCGTCGCCACCTCACAACGGGTGCGCCGGGTCGATCAGAGCTTGGCCGGCGTCGACTATCTGGTGCATCATGTCGGCGCTGACCGTCTCGGTTGGGGGCTCGTCGGCGAGTGGCGCGGCGATCGGAGGGTCAAAGTGTCGAGCCCTGAGCGCACGGTCGCCGACATGTTGTCGGATCCGGCGCTGGGCGGCGGCATCCGCCACACGATGGAGACGCTCGACGCGCTGCTGTCGGTGGCGAGACTCGAGGGCCTGGTCGATGCTCTTGAACAGCTCGGCAACGGCGCGGCGATCAAGAGGCTCGGATATCTGCTGGAGGTGCTGGGCTATGACACTGCACCGATCAAACGGTCTTTGACTTCGGGGTTTCCGCTGCTGGACCCGGCGCTGCCCGCGAAAGGCGCACGGTCATCTCGATGGGGCCTGCGGATCAACGCAGACGTGTCGGCGTGATCACCACCCGAGAAATCGCCCTCTTAGCCGACGAGTGGCGACTCGCCCACCATGTGGTCGAAAAGGACTACGTCCTCGGTTGGCTCCTCGCCGTCATCGCGGAGCACCCGCAGACGCGGTCTTGGGCGTTCAAGGGTGGCACATGTCTTCGGAAGTGTTGGTTCGAGACTTACCGGTTCTCTGAGGACCTTGATTTCACCGTCGCCGAATCCGATCTCGACACGGAGCGACTGAGAGAGACGTTCATGGAGATCGCCGCATGGCTGAAAGACCGGTGCGGACTGGGGCTGATAGTAGAAGAGGGATCGTTCCGTCTCCGCAAGAACAAGCGAGGCAATCAGACGATTGTGGGACGGCTCGGCTACTTGGGGCCGCTCGGCATGCCCACACCACCCAAGGTCAAGCTCGACCTCACCGCCGATGAAGTCATAGTGCGGCGCTTGGAGCAGCGACCGGTGATGCACCCGTTCAGCGACACGCCGTCGAGCGTTGCCTCCGGCCACCTCGCCTGTGTGGTCTGCTACTCACTGCCCGAGCTTTTGGGCGAGAAAATGCGTGCGCTGGCTGAGAGGGGCAGGCCCCGCGACCTCTACGACGTTGTCCACACATATCGTCATCCGGATTTGATCGGCCGTGCCGACGAGGTGGCTCAGATTCTTGCGTCGAAGTGCGCGCACGCCGGCATCGACACTCCGACCCTTGCAACCATCCGCTCCATGCCGTTCCGAGACGAAATCGAGACCGAGTGGTCGAACATGCTCGGCCACCAGCTGCCCCACCTGCCCAGCTTCGACGAATTCTGGGCCCAACTTGACGACGTGTTCGCCTGGCTGGCCGGAACCGGGCCGCCGCAAAAGCTGACCGTGATCCCGCCGTCCGAGAAGGTCACCGAGTGGAGACCAGCCCGGCACATGACCTCATGGCAACAGAGATCTCCGATTGAGCTCATACGATTCGCTGGAGCGAACCGACTCAAGGTCACAATCGACTATCACGCTGTGGAAGGCCGAGTTGGGCCCCGCACAGTTGAGCCCTATTCCCTCCGCCGCTCGCAAGAAGGAAAGCTGCTGGTCTTCGTCGTGAACGACAGGGGAGCGCTCCGCAGCTATCGTGCTGACCGCATCCGCGCGGTCAGCATCGAGTCCGAGACTTTCACTCCCCGCTATATCGTTGAATTCTAACCGCTGTCACGGTGAAGGTTGCATGTCGGATAGCAGATCGTCGCTGATAGCAGCCGGGGATTCTGGCATCGCAGGGGTGGTTGGGGCTCTGGAGCCACGCCCAGCCGCCGATCGTCAGCCCATCAGGACGGACGCGAGCCAACTCTGGTTAGGCAGGCGCTAGTTCGCAGATTTGGCGGGTTTGGGTCAGCATCATGCCGGAGGTGCCGTGGCGTGGTCCCGTGCTTGGTCGGGTGGACCAGGCCAGACCGACCTCGTCGCCTAAACGCTTGAGGATCGAGCCGATCCGCTGGTTGAGTTCAGGCCCGCCGACGGGCGGCGCCTCCAGCACGAAGCGGATCTCCATGTCGCCGGTGCTGGCTTGGCCCCATGTGCTCGGGTCTGCGATCTCGGCTTCGTTGTCGAGATGCTCCGCGATGCGGTCCATCAAGTCGTGGAACTCCTCGAAGCCGAGCCGCCTGTCCACGCTGCCGCCAGCGTCGGCATCGACGCATCGAAGCATTCCCGCCACACGCCCCCGCACATGATCGCCGGTCACCACTCCGCCATCTCAGCAGGAGGGGACAACTCAACTCAGGGGAGATGTAGTAATAGTTATTATGTTTGGAGGTTGCGGTTAGCAAACTGGCGGCATCCTACGCACCAGTGTCCGCATCACGCGCCCACAACGACGGTGCTCTGGCGCACATCAGCAGTCCCGCTACCCGGCGAGCGGGAGCGAGGCTCGTGCTGCACCACGAGCTCGGGGGGCTGTCCTTGGGGCCTCGCCGCCGAGCGGATGGTTCCCTTCCTACTTTGCCCGCCCTTGCATCGCTTTGCTGCCTACACTGCTTGAAGTTCGCAATGGCAGCAGGCTTCATCCGGCTCACCCCAGATCGGGGTGATTGTCCTAGAACTGGACGCATAGCGGCGTAGCATCGCTGCGTAGAGTGGCAGTTGAAGGAGGTGCTTAATCATGGCGCGCGCGGATCTGCTGGTTGATCTGGTTGACGCCGAGCACCGCGGTGACAAGCAGCGCTTTCGGACTCTGGTCGAGGCGATCATCGCCGAGGAGCGTTCGAAACAGCATCATCTGGTCGCCGACCGACTTTCGGAGATCATCACTCCGGTTGGTTCTTCTGGCCTTCTCGCTCGCGACGAAAGCTCCTCCCGCGTGGGTGACCTGCTCTTCGATCTCGTGCCCAAGCGGCGCATCGACTCGCTGCAGCTGAAGCCGCTCGTCCGGAGAGCGGTGGACGAACTCGTTGAGGAGCACAAACGGGTGGATCTCCTGCGCAGTTACGGGCTCGAGCCCCGCAGCCGGGTGCTGCTGGACGGGCCGCCCGGCAGCGGCAAGACGACCCTTGCGGAGGCGATCGCTTGCGAAACGATGCTGCCGTTCTACGTAGTGCGCTACGAGGGTGTAGTGTCCAGCTTCCTCGGGGAGACCGCCTCACGGCTTGACGCGATCTTCGACTTCGCGCGGACGCGGCGTTGCGTCCTCTTCCTGGACGAGTTCGACTCCATCGCTAAGGAGCGCTCAGACCTTCACGAGACTGGTGAGATCAAGCGGGTTGTTTCTACGCTGCTTCTGCAGATCGATCGGCTGCCTGCCCATGTCGTAGTGGTTTGTTCCACCAATCACTCCGAGCTCCTTGATCGTGCGGCTTGGCGGCGTTTTCAACTGCGGCTCGAGCTGCGAGCTCCTACCCGAACCGAAGCCGCGGATTTCTTGGAGCGTCTGAGGCATCGGCTGGGGGGTGACCTAGGGCTTGCTCCGCGCACGCTTGCTGACAAGCTCCCCGGAGCCAGCTATGCCGAACTAGAGCAGATTGCTGCTGATATACGGCGCCGGCTCGTGTTGGAGTTGCCCGGCGGCGACGCAGCCAAGATCGCTCGCTCAAGGATCGAGCAGTGGCGGACGCAGGCTCACCCTTGAGCGAACCTCGGCCGCTGCTGGCTTTCGCTCCAGCGAAGGAAGGGCCGATCCCTCAGAGCAGCACCAAGCCGAGCTTCCGTCCGCCCGTCCGAGGTCCTAGCGCCGCAAGGCAGGGCGAGCGTCTCGCGCCCCAGTTCCGAACCCTGAGCGGAGCCCTGAAGCAGGAGCGGGCACAACTCGCCGACTCAACGGCGGCCGCCGATCCAGAGCTTGTGGCAGTGTTGGATCTAGCCGGAACGGTTGATGCGTTCTTGAGCGCTGCTGCACGTATTGATGGCCTGGAGCTGCTCGCCGACCTGCTGGAGGACTCAGTGGAGGCTGATGACGACTTCTTCTATGAGACGGAGGGCGATCCGTCAGATGATGATGTCCCGCAGTCTCTCTACATGCTGATGACCAATGCACAAGCTGTTGAAGAGCTCGTGCGCCTATTCGAACTCTGGCAACAGAACCAGTCTGTCAAGTTCGCGCAGGGGCTTGCACCCCTGAAGCAGGTCTTCGGACTGTTGCGGTCGATTCGCCGGTGGAGTCCTGAGGATCGAGTGCGCGAGACAGGAATCCTCGACCAGTGGGCCGAAGACGTCGAGGTCGCCGGCACACAGGGGACCCGCCGCGTAGAGATCGAGCTTTGGCACCGACGGGACGCAGAGATTAGACGGATAGCCGAAGACGAGGTCACCGCAATCGTCCGGAGTCTCGGCGGCGTGATTGTCGCGTCCGCTCAGCTGCCACACATCGTCTATCACGGCATTCTTGCTGATATCCCCATCTCGTGTGTCCAGCAAGTCCTAGATGAGGGCCCTTCCGCAATCGAGTTGCTGACCACCGAGCGGGTCATGCTCGTGAGTCCGAGCAAGCCAATGAACTTCCCCGCATCAGAGCCTGTTGCCAGCCCTGCGCGCCAACTGGGCCGTACACCTGACACCAACCGCCCACGCATCGCACTTCTCGATGGTGTCCCCATGGAGAACCATGCCGCTCTCGAGGGCCGGCTGATCGTTGACGACCCCGATACCCACTCCGCAAAGTACGAGTTGACACAGCGAAATCACGGCACTGCCATGGCCTCATTGATCGCTCACGGCGACCTATCAGCACCTGGCGTTGCGCTCCCACAGCAGATCTACGTCCGCCCTGTCTTCGAACCTCACCAGATCTACCAAAGGGTCGAGGTAGTTCAGCAGGATCGACTGCTGGTGGATCTCATCCATCGAGCTTTCCATGGCATCTTCGAGGGCGACGGCTCAAAAGGCCCCGCGGCACCGAGCATCCGGATCGTTTGCTTCGCCCTTGGCGATCCGGCCCGAGCCTTCATTCGTCGCCTCAGCCCACTGGCGAGATTGCTGGATTGGCTGGCAGAAAAATACAACATCGTCATTGTCGTGAGTGGAGGCAACGTCGTCGCTCGACCCGAGATCGAGCTCGCCGCCATGGCGGATCAAGAAGAGCTTCAGTCGGCAGCTCTCAAGTCGCTGCATGATCAGGCGTTGAATCGTCGCCTACTTGCGCCTGCCGAAGCTGTGAACGTCCTGACCGTCGGCGCGACCCATGCCGACATTCAAGATCGCGACCTTCCCGACACGGTCCTAGATGTTGTGCCAGATGGACTGCCCGCGCCCTACTCACCTGTTGGGTTCGGCTATCGGCGTTCGGTGAAGCCGGAGATCCTGATGCCGGGCGGACGGCAGGTATACCGCGCCCCTCCACCACATCAGACAGGGCCTGCGCAGCTGGAAATCCTCCACAGTTCGCCGGTCGGGCCTGGTCTAGGCGTGGCCACTCCTGGCCTAGCTGGCGAGACTGACGCCATTGGCTACACCTGTGGCACGAGCAACGCTACGGCTCTTGCTGCTCGGACCCTCAGCCAAGTCTTCGATGTCCTTGAAGGACTCAAGGATGAGGATGACCTGCATCCTTTCCCCGACGCGCAGTATCACCCGGTACTCGCAAAAACTCTGCTGGTGCATGCTGCTGGGTGGCACGAAGACCTTCTGCGTTTGAAAGAACTGCTCGGGCTGTCCGGTCAGGGCGTTCGCCGTGAACTCACCCGGATGCTGGGTTACGGCACCGTTCGCGGCCAGCGGGCCACATCAGCCACAAGCACGCGCGTGATGCTTCTTGGGGCCGGGTCTATCAAGCAGGGCAAGCGCCACACCTTCCGCTTCCCGCTGCCCTCAGAGCTTTCGGCTTCAACGGAGTGGCGCCGGCTGACAATCACTATGGGCTGGCTATCGCCGATCAACGTGCATTCGCAGAAATATCGCAAGGCCAGGCTGATATTCACGCCTTCAAAAAAGGATCTCGGCGTCAGCCTTGTTGAGGCCGATCACAATGCCGCCCGGAATGGCACCGTGCAGCACCAAGTCCTAGAAGGTAAAGCTGCAACCACCTACGCCAGCGGGGCAGAACTCGTTATCGATGTCGACTGTCGCAGCGATGGCGGCAAGCTAGAGAACCCCGTCCGCTACGGGCTAGCGGCCTCGCTTGAAGTGGGGCCTACGGTCCGATCCGACATCCACGACCAGGTTCGTTCTCGGCTAAGCGAGCAGGCCCGCGAGCGAGCCTTGGTGGCGACCAGCCAAGCCTGACTCTACCGGCGGTGCTCGCCGTCGCGACTCGCTTAATGGAGATAGGCGTAGAGCCCGGGATGCAAGATCGAGGCTCGTCCCTGACCTGCCGAGGTTGGGGCGCTCAAAGCCTCTCGTTACGTCCTCTTCGTGGATGACGATTCCGCCCACGACGAGGACCGGGCTGGACCCGTGTGTGCCGGACTCATCCACGAAGCACAGGTACAACGTTCCTCCTGAACGCGTCCGTGCCCCGCCGAAGCGGGGCACGGTTCTGCGACAGCAGCAGAGGAGCAGAACTCGCGGAACCGCATATTCGGTCCTCTCCGCCGGAACCACACGCTACACGTCCTGTGGCCAGCGCGCACACTCCGGTCCGCCGCCGCGGCCAGCGACCTACCCGGGGCCGCCTCATATGCCTACACCGCCAACTGCTCCTGACGGCAAGCCTCGCAGCTGTCGGTTCGTTTGAGGGTTCTGACGCGTGATGCGGGAAAGCGCGGCTGCGCAGCGGACCCGCGCCCCCGCTACCCCTGCGCGCCCCCGCCGGCTTCGACGCAGCGAAGCATTCCCGCCACACGCACCTGCACATGATCACCGGTCTCTCTCTCACACACACCTAGCAGTCCTGTTAGCTGGCAGCTGCATCGGTTCCGGGTCGCGCGCCCATGTTCACTGCTGTGGCCGCATCGCATCGAGCACCGCTTTCAAATCTAGATCCGGGGTGCCGACCCGTCCCAGGTAGCAGTGGAATTGATGAGACAGCCGGGCGGCGTAGGGATCATCCAGCGATGCCTGCTTCTCGTACTGTCCCAAATCCGAATACGGGATGCTTTCGATTTTCTGTAGATCGACCAGCAAGTCGGGCACTTTCCATGCTGCCGGGAGATAGAAATATCGGTCCCTGCCTCCGCCGGCCGGGTTGGACTTGAGTAGTTTCTCCAGCTTATTCCGCTTGGTATTGCTGGCCGTATCAGATGTGATCCAATCCTCATGCTCGCCGAATGACGAAAGAGGAAGGCATTCAGCCAACACCACATATTCCGCCTTCGCGCGACCCTCGACGAGATCGCAGCTCGGGGACATGACGATGTGCCATCGGGTCTCGGGATGCTCGCCCTTGTCAACCGCGAGAATCTTGGTGACGATGTCGCCGGTCCGATGCTCATTCGGCACCGGCACGAGGTAATAACGAATCGGGGGAACGCTGCCCGTCGCCGAAGCTCCCTCAGTCGCGGGATCGGCCAGAACGCCCTGACCAGCATCAGCATCGAACGAAGCACCTAGTCTTCTCATCAGCAGATGCGCAACATCCGCAGGACGATCCTTCAGATCATTCCAGTGCGTCTCAACAAAGTCGATCATGAACCGGCGGGACGTGTCATCGATGTGGCTGCGCACTCTGCGGTACAGGCACGGAAACGGCGAGTCCAGACAACACTTCACCGCTGTGAACAGAGCCTCGAAAGGGTCGGCTGCTTCCCTTGACGGGTCGGCTGCTTCCGCCTCGAACGGGCCGTCTGCCCTCTTCGACACGATTTGCACGAACGGGGGATTTTTGTCGCAGTCCACTTGATCCGGCAGCGCCGTGAGAAAGACGATAGGCAGGAATCGCTCTGTCCTGATCCGGTCGAAGACATCGCGCCCAACCGGTTCGAGGTCTGTCGCGTCTGCGCCGGCGCCTGCTCCCGCCTGATCGAAGACGTCCAACACCAGCAGGTCTATGTCTCCGCGCCTGACGCGATCCAGCGCATCCTTGAACGACTCAGTGGCGACTGCCTCAACTGGGTAGGGGACAGCAGCGGAGTTTGAGGCCTGGTTCAAGGCCGTTGCGTTGTTCTGGGCGCTGCGCTCGTCGTCATCAACCACCAGTATTCGCCAAGGTGCGTCCACGCTGCGCCCGCTGATGCTCACGACACCCGCTTCCTGAGAGTTGCGCTGAACCGGGCGCCGCCCAGCGGTCCGGGTGGCAGCAGTTCCAAAGAGCCGCCGTAGTAGTCCTCGATGATCTCGCCTGCTATGACCAGTCCTAGTCCTGCCCCGTCGGGCTTGGTGGTGAAGTAGGGATGAAAGATCAAGTCGACATTGTCCGCCGGAACCCCAGGACCGGAGTCCTCGACGATCACTGACAGGCTCTCGTCTTCTTTGTTTTCGTTGCGCAGCACCGATATGTCGATCCTCTTGGATTTCTGTCGGGATCGGCCCAGCCAGTAGACGCTGTTCTCGATGAGGTTGACCAGCACTTGCTGGAGCTCGGTCCGGTCGATCGTCACTTCATGCGACGACGACGGCAGGGTCACCTCGACCTCAGCCGACGCGAGCATGGATGCCAGAAGCGCGACGGTCTCTTGGATGGCCCGTTCCAACACATACCGAGCAGGCCGCCCGCGTCTCCTCCCGCCGAAAGGAGCGATGCGCCCCACGATCACATCCGCCGACTCAGCCTGGCCCTGGATCGCTGTGAGCCGGTCGTCCATCTCCTTGCGGACGCGTTCCAACGAAGCCAAATCCTCCCAGGACAGGCCCTTCATCGCCTGGCGCCCCAACGAAGCCTCCTGCTTGATGACGTAGACCGGGTGGGTCAACTCGTGAACCACCCGGTCGATCAACTTGCCCAGCGTCGCGAGACGGTGATATCTGGAGAGTGCCTCGCCTACGCGTTCGAGGTGGTCGTCGAGTTCGCGTTGGGCCTCGTCCACGATGGTCTGGATGCGCGAATCGTCCGGAGCTGCCTCAGCGACGGCTTCACGCAATGGCGCCAAGTCGATGGTCTCCAAAAGGCGACGACCGCTGCGCTTCGGATGTCTCGGTCTGAGCTTGTATCGTTCCGTCTCGAGTGTGCGCAGCAGCGTCGTGACCGCTTCGCGCAGATCTGCCAGCGCCGGCGTCTCGACCAGACGCTCCCGATTCGACTGATCCACCAGGTCGGGGTTGTCGTCACGACTGATGAGGATGTAGCCGACAATCTGATTGTTGGAAAGCGCGAGCGTCGGGTTCTGGACTCTGCGAGCGTCCAAGCCCAGCCAGTCGTCGCCTTTCTCGCCGTATGGAAGCACTCGGAACCCGTCGCGATAGATGCTGACGCCGGATGTCGAATCCAGCAGGTCTTTGGCGGTCTGTCTGCCGCCGAGGTCCTCGCCGAGGATCCTCATCGACTCGGGATCCCGATCCCACACGTACAAGAAAACCTCGAACGGGCCGCACCGCAGGCTTCCCGCCTCGGAGCTGCTCAGATCGATTTCCAGTTCTTGATCGGGAGCGTCCTTCAGCGACAGCAACACGGTGGCCGCCCCAGCAGCATCGACTTCCGCACTCAAGCTGTAATGGTGCCGCTCGAGCAGATCAGCGGAGCTGACCTCGCCGCCGTGCGTGCCGAACGCCTCGGGCGCGTCAATGTAGATCTTGAAGTCATCGACTATGCCCCGGTCTTGCGCGAAGGGGCTCACGAGCATTGCAAGCGACCGGCGCAGCTCCCCGACGAGTTCCGAGGTCCAGCGGCTGTGAAGTTGAGAGACCTTGACGAGCGTGCCGTGCCCGACGGCTGGCCGACGACCAGGATCAAGGCTGATGTCGGGCTGAGAGCGCCACAGGGTTTCCGCCTCGCCACCGTTTGACTCGCCACCGTCCGCCTTGCCGCCGCTTGACTTGCTGTCGGTCGAGAAAACCGACGTCAAGCCGATTTGAAGGTCCAGATCTATGTCCTCCAGATACTTGGCGTCGTCTCTGAAGTCCCTCCAGTCCAGCTGCAGACGGACTTCTTCGCCGTTCTCGGCCTTGGAGGCCAACTCCAGCCGGTCTCCGAGCTTCGCGGCAGCGAACCGCCCGACGCCTTTCTCGCCTAGAACCCGCCGCCCCTCCTCGGCTTCGCTTCGGTGATTCCTCCTGAATGCCGTGGCCGGCTCCAACCAGGCGTCTGTAATGCGCTGAGCGTCCATCCCGTGACCGTCGTCGAGCACGCTGATGCAGCCGGACTCCTTAACTATCGCCCCCGACTCGTCGATGTCGCCGGAGATGCTGACTACGACGTGTCTTGCGTCGGCGTCGTAGCAGTTCTTGACCAACTCAACCAGTGCCACCCGTTCACTGCTGATGAGTTCTCGGCCCAGCGTGTCCATCAGGCGGGCACGAGGCCGGAACCTCAGTCCTCTGAGCGTCTCGCCCGCCATAGGGGTCAGCCCGCCGCCGTTGCCGGAGTCGCCAATTTCGGAGCGGACGGGTCAGCGCTCGGGCGCGAAGCGCACACGGCAGCGACAGGGCAGCTGCCACAACGCGGGTCACGAGGCCGACAGATAATGGTGCCGAGGACGTGAGCGGCAATGTTGAGAGACGCGGTCCGTCCGTCGAAACCGACCAGCTTGGCCAGCTCCATCCGTGCCGTCGATCCAGAGGCGCGCCCCCCGTTGTGGCTGCCGGAGACCCTCGAAGCCACGCGCAGAGCCGGAGCCGAGGCCACCAGGTCGCTCCCGCCTCCAGCCATGAGGGCTGTCCATCGCCGGTTCTGTGCATCATTCTGCCTGATGGCCTCGACCGCGGACACAGCGTGGCTGTCGGTCTCGACCCAGCGCAGCATCGCCTCTCGGAAGGTGCTGCGCCTCACCCGCAGCGACCGCAGCGACCGCAGCGGACGCGTCGCTCCAGGACTCGCCCGGCCACTGCCCCTGCCGCGGCGCACGCTGTCGAGGATCGAAGAGCCGATCCGTTGCGCCAACCGGGGAGGGACCGCGTTGCCGATCTGTTGGAACTGATGCGACCGGCATCCGGCGAACCGGAATGCGTCCGGGAAGGTCTGCAGACGGGCAGCTTCGCGCACTGTGAGCGACCGGTGCTGCTCGGGGTGTATGTACCAGTAGCCGTCCTTCGCCAGATGCGCCGTGACCGTCCGCGAAAGCTCGTCCCAGCTGAGCCGGTTGTATTTGTCGTTGAAGATGTCCGCTCGGTAACGCCTCAGACTCTCGGGAAGATCTGAGTAGAGCGTGCGTCCGTGCATGAGCTTGAACGCCTCGAAGTCGTCAGCTCTGACCGGGCGAGTGACATGGTCATAGACGACCTCGGCACTGTCGCCGTCGCAGCCGTGGCGCGCCCGCACTGCGAAATCGCTCAAAGGCTCACCGTAGGGCATGGCCGGCGCCCCCAAGATGGTGTCGGGCGACACGCTGAGCCGAGGCAGGTCGTGGATCGCATGACGCACCGTCACCGGATCCGACTCGGAGGGCCATTCGAATGCGACTGCGTCCCTCAAAGCGACGAGAATCAGGCGCTGCCGGTGCTGCGGAACGCCGTGGCGCCACGCGTCCACGATCCTGGCGTCGGCCTCATAGCCGATCTCGCCGAGCCGCTCGATCATCGCTCGGATCACCATGAAACCGTCGCCGAGCGCCATGTCGGGCACGTTCTCCATGAGCATGGCACGCGGTCGGATAGTCTCGACCAGTTCCAAGAACGCTCGCCACAGATCCCTGCGGTTGTCGTCTGCGTTGCGGTGCCCTTGATCGACCAAGCTGCGGATCTTGGACAGGCCCGCCCGCGAGAACGGCTGGCACGGCGGCCCGCCGGCGATCAGCCCAACATCGACTCCATCAAGCAGCGACACGATCTGCTGGCGGGCCTGCGGATCAGCCAGATCCAACCGCATGGCCCGGCTGGCGAGGTTGTGTCTGTGGCTCTCTAGAGCCCACTCGTCGGTGTCGGCGGCTAGCAGCACTCGGTATCCGGCGGCCTCCAGCCCGTGGCTCAGCCCTCCCGCGCCGCAGAACAGATCCACGGCCACCGGCTTCGTCGAGCCTCGCATTGAGCTCCGCACCCACTCACTCCAGCCTTCGTCGGCGGGCGCGTCGGGATGCGGGCTCAGACGCAAAGGCTTCGACCGGCGATGGGTCACGCCGTATTTGCGAACAGTCGCCTCAACCACCTGGCTGCCTCCTGTGCAGCAGCCACGCTACCCGTCCAGTGAGACAAGCGCTTTGACCGGGCCGGCGGGCGCCGGACGCGACGCCCATAAGCACTGCGTGCGCCCCCGCCGCAACCCGCGCTCCAACAACGACCCGCGCCCACGCTTCTCCTGCGCGCCCCCGCTGCCAGAGCATCCCTGTAGGGCGCACGGCTGCGGGCTATCCTGTCGCTGTGGCTAGAGCTAGCAACGTGAGCGCCGACGACGAGCGAAGCCGCCGACCGAGCGCCGCCGTCCCGCCCGGCAGCGGCAGCGCCGCCGCAGCAGACGCCCGCGCCAGGTCCGGTTTGGCTTGGCCGCGCCGCCTTGCTAGAGTGCGGTCGATGAGTCAGACGTGTGCAGTCGCCCACGCGCCTCAGCGAGGCCCTTGCGCCGCGGCGTCGGCCGACCCTGCTGGGGCTTGGGCCGTGTTCGGTGGTAGTTGAGTGTTCTCGGCATTCCACGTTGCTACACTTGCGGCTCACCGCGAACCCCGCCCGCTGTGGTAGGGTTCGGTTTCAAATGTCTCGGACTAGCAGCCGGAAGAGGTGCATCCATTGAACGGCGCAGATAGTGTTACAGATGGTTCATCCCCGACGGCTGGCGCGGGCAGGGCTCGCGCCGGGGTTCGGGTTGAGTTTTCCTACAAGGGAAAGGAGGGGCGCATGCCCCGTTATGTGGGGCCTGTGCCCCGAGCACAAGCAAAGGAGGGGTCGATGCCCCAGCTAGTGAAGAAGCGGCGTTCGGCTTGGGCTGTGCTCGCCGCATGTGCCATGTTCGCGTCGCTGCTCGCAGTCGCCGCGACCCCCGCCGGTGCGGCCAAGGTCGGCTCCGACGACGCCGAGTCCGGTGATCTAGCCGGGACTCAAGCCTGTCTCGAAGGCGTCACCAGTCCCGAAGACGCGTTCACTGACGTGAGCGACGATCACGCTCACAAAGGCTGGATCGACTGCATCGCCTACTACGGCATCACGCTAGGCACCGGCGACGGCACCACCTTCTCGCCGAACGAGAACATCATCCGCGCTCAGGCCGCGACCATGATCGCGCGGGCCGCCACCGTCGCAGGCGCCGACCTCGACGACGCGACGGACGACAAGTTCGACGACCTCGAAGGCGTTGCCGAAGTGCATCGCGACTCCATCAACGCTCTCGCCGAGAACGGTCTGATCTCAGGTGGCGGCAACTTCCGGCCCGGTGACAACACTACCCGAGCCGACATGGCAGCGATGGTCGCCGCCTTGCTCAGAGAAACCTCTGATGTGTACAGTAGCAATGGGGAACTCAAAGAGGTAGCTAATGCTGACCTAGATCACTTCGAAGATGCTCGCGCCGCGACTCCTCGAACTGTTGACATTGCTATCTCCCAACTCTACGAACTCGGAGTAGCGAAAGGCACCGGCACTCAGACCTTCAACCCGCTCGGAGACCTCACCCGCGGCCAGATGGCAGCGTTCATCACCCGAGCACTCGCCCACACCTCAGCGCGTCCCGCAGGCATCACCGCACAAGCTGACAAGACCAGTTTGATCGTGTCGGCGCGTGACGAAAACTTCCAGCCGCAGGCTAACGTCTATGTGGACGTCTTCAAGATCGCTACTGGTAATGTTGACTCGGCGTTGAATGCTGACGGCACTTGCGACGAAGTTGAGGACGTAGAAAATGCTGGTACCGATCTGTGTGAGATTGATACAGGCGATCTGCTTACTCAAGGCGGCGGCGACGATACCGTCAGCTTGGGTGACATCCCAAGTGGCGGTATAACGGTTTGGGCTTGGACTGGTGCTGTCGAAGACAAGTTCGGTTCGGACACGGAAGTTTTCCGGGTAGATGTTCCTGAGGCTTCTTCTGAGCGAACGGCGACTTTGGCTCGAGTCACTTCTGATTTGAGCGGTACCAAAGCGAGGTTGGGTTCGTCGGTGGTTTACACGGTTCAGCTTGAGGATGCTGACGGCCCTGTTTCCGCGACGGAGGCCGCCAATTTCGATGTTCGTTTGTCGCGTTATGCGCTTCCCGACGGTGACTCAGGCACTGATGGTTATCAGCCGACGGTGACCCGTGGCGGACTGGTGAGTTCAGACACGATCAAGATCAAGACTGACGATGACGGCAAGGCAACGTTCTCGGTTACGGCGCCAGCAGGGGATCCGTCTGCTCGTAACGACCAGTTCCAGGTTGATATTGAGATCCTGCCAGGCGAGGGCGCTCCGAACGATGTTTACGTCGGTGCCGATGCTAAAACTGCGACAAACCCCGTAAACAACTTCGTGCCCGTGCGCAGCGGCCTCACCGCCTCTGATCCGAATCCGGGCGGTTTGAGGTTCAGTGCTGAGCCGCGTGCTTCGCATGGTGGCAGCGTCAAGCTTGAGGCAGTCAGCAAGTTCGTCGTCACTGACGCCGATGGCGCGAGCAGTCGGGTCAAGGTCACGGTGACCGACCAGTACGGCGATCCGTGGAAAGGTGCTCGTGTGAGTTTCGCCAGCGTTGTCAACGGTGGCGATTCCGAACCTCTCGGTGCTGGCAGGGCGTTCGCTGTGGATCGTAACGGTTCCTACACGCTGTCTTATGAGCGGAAAAACGCTGCGGCGGCGAGCGAAGTTGTCACAGCTTCATGGGATCACGACAACGACTCCGATACTGATGCGTTGACTGGTAACGCCGATGTTGAGTGGGCCGCACCGGCTACCGACGCACAGACGGACCAGGCGATTCGGGCGTTCGACAAAGACACCAACACGATCTTTGCTGGTGATCTCGGCGGTGACGGAGACGTGTATGTGGTCAACTATGACAGCGGCGATCGCTTCAATGTCGGCTCGACTGCCGGCAGTGAGCCAGCTGTAACGTATGCAGTCTTCGAGAGTAGCCTCGCTGAAGAACTGCTGCTCGACTGGGGCGCGATCGGCACAAGGCGCAGCGCTATCAACACCTTCAGGCTGACCACCGCAAGCTAGTAGCTAACCCCAACAGGGCTGGTTCAACAGCCCAACCAACCCAACCCCAGGGAGGCCCCGGCCCAGTGCCGGGGCCTCCCCGCGTCTGCCCACAAGTGGCTTGACAGCTTTTGGAGTCTCCGCCCGGCAGCAGCTCACCACCGCTCAGCAAGGCGATCCGTGAAGCTGCGCTTGCGTGTTTTTCATCACCGACTTCGAAGGCGGCGAACCCGCAGGTTCCGATGTATGCGCCCCGGCTGTAGTCGTCGGCACCGAGAATTAGTTGCAGACGTACATCTGAAAATGAGGACTGCATTCGGGTTGGGTCGAGTGTGGCGCCTGCTGCCGGGTGATCCTCCGTCGAGTGTGGCGGCTGCTGCCCGGCTTCCAAGCGCCGCTCTACCGTTGCGGGACAGCGACTGACCAGCTTGAAAGCGCCGCCCACAACACCGGGTTCGCGTGCGGCGACTCGACGGGGGTTCGCGTATGCGGCAGCGTCTCGGCAGCAACCGCCAAGCGTCCTAAGGCAGTCCCCGTGAGCCTGCGGCCCGTAGACCCGCCGGTCCCGGCGGGCCGTGCAACCGCCAATCGTTCTAAGCCAGACCCCGTGAGTCGTCTCGGTGCTAGTAGCTATCCCCAACAAGGGCTGGTTCAACAGTCCATCCAACCCAACCCCAGGGAGGCCCCAGCCTAGTGCCGGGGCCTCCCTGCGTCTGCTCACCAGTGCCTTGACCGCTTTTTTGGAGTCTTCGCCCACCAGGGCGGCTCGCCACCGCTCAGCTAGGCGTTCCGTGGAGCTGCGCTTGTGTGTTTTCATCATCGGCGTCAAAGGCGCCGATCCCGCAGGTTCTGATGTATGCGCTCCGGCTGTAGTCGTCGGCACCGAGAATTGATTGCAGACGTACATCTGAAAATGAGGACTGCATTCGGGTTGGGTCGAGTGTGGCGGCTGCTGCCGGGCTTCCAAGTGCCGCTTTACGGCTGCAGGCCGGTTGCTGACCGGCCGGCTTGAAAGGCGCCGCCCACAACACCGACTCCGCGCGCGACGAATCGACAAGGTTCGCATCTGCCGCAGCGTGTCTCGGCAGCAACCGTCAAGCGTCCTAAGGCAGTCCCCGTGAGCCGTCTCGGTCATAACACGCCAGTAGATCGTCTCAGCACAGATCCGAGGCCCTCGCAGCGCAGGTCGGCACTGTGATCGCATGCACAGACAGCGCATCGCCTGCTGCTCGTTCACCACGCAGCCCGTTCACCACGCAGCCCGTTCAAGACCCGCGGCGAGTTTCAGCGTTTTGGGGCGCAACGCCCGCTGATCGGCCAGATTCTGCACCTCGACGGCGTTAGACCAGCCGTCGCTGCCTCTGTTGCGCGCCGGTTCTCGGTAGATCGTCGGGGAATCCCAACTCAGACGCTGCGCCATCATCTCGACGCGCACGTCCGCTGCGTTTTGTGCCGATCACGCCCCAGTCAAGCAGCAGGCCTTCGGCGAGGCTGCTCTCGAAGACTGCATACGTTGTAGTTGGCTCACTGCCGGCAGTCGAGCCGACATTGAGCGATCGGCGCTGTCATAGTTGATCACATGCACGTCTCCGATACACGTCTCCGTCACCGCCGAGCTCGCCGGTGAACGTCACACGAGCACCTCTCCACGGATCGCCGTACTGGTCGGTCACCGTGACCTTGACCCGATTGCTCTCGCCGTCGACGTCGGCGGCAACAAACTTGCTGGCCGCCTCAAGCTTGACGCTGCCAGCATGCGAAGCACACGGCTCAGCACTGAACCATCAAACCGCCCGGATTCGGATCAGAGGCGTTGAGGCCGCTGTGCAAGGCCACATCACCCGTGACACGAGTCACCCGATCAGCGTTATCGATGAAGCAGACGTCGACGCCCAACGCTGTTTCGGTGTTGGCCATCTTCGGCGACGATCCATCATGAGAGTTCCTCTAGGCCCTCGATGGGCTGCAATGATGTAGATGTTAGTGAGAGTGCCATCAATGTTTGCCGGTTTTGCGTTACTAGAACTACTGCCGCTCGCCGGCGAAGGCCTAGCAGCACATGAATCCCTCTATCACGGTCGGCTGCCAATCCAGGACCCACTAAATTATTAAACTCCTGTCAGAAGTTATCCTTCAAATAGTAGTGATTTGCACAAACTGGAGCATGGATCCCTTCGCCAGCTTTAGTGGTGCAACCGAGTCAAACCCCGGACTACTAGTGATGCTATATCGCTGGCACGATGCGTAACTGCCAACTGTTTAATAGCCTTCCCATCTAATCCGCATGACGCTGCCTTCCATCCGCTGGATGCGACTGCGTCATCTAGCAGTTCTAGACCACGGGCGATGCGCTTGTCGTCTAAATATTCTGGGAAATTATCGGGTGCCCATTTCAGATCTTCAAGGTGCAACCGCTTCGCTACTAGAGCAGCTGCACCTCCAAATCCCGCTGACACGTACAGGGGGCACCGAGCCTTTACAGCGGTGATTGCCTCTTCGATGATTCCTGGCATTGATCCAACAAAGCCCGAGAGTTTGCCGCCAACTAGCACTCGAGCGTCGGTAGCAGTCGAAAGATAACGGCGCAGTGAGCTGTAAGCGTGCGGTGCATCGCTTTGTGAGAAGGACGCAGGATCATGGGGCTTAGTCTTTAAGATGTCTTCTATCTCGACGCCTTCGCTATCAAGGCAGATGACTCGACCCTTTACGCCGAGTGCTCGGTCAAGCTTGTCGAGTTCGCTGCACGAGAGTTTGAGGTGCTCTGGTGCCGCAAGACACAAGGTGAGAGATGACTCATCGTCCCGGCCGTAGCGGTGTACCTCGTGCATGAGGTATTGGGTGAAGCCCGACGGCTTGATGTGTCCGCCATATACGAGCTTGCCGCCTGCTACCAGCACGGCACGGGCCAGTTCTCCAACGGCCTGCTCGGCATGCGTCGAGGACAGGCCCAGTCGGCTCAGGTCGTCGCTTTCTGAGACAGAGATACCGACCCGCAGCTCTCGCAGTGAGTCGCTCGGGGCTATCTTGTCGATAGTCATCAGAAGCCCGTTGTTGTCCGGCTCTTGTAGGTCTGTGGTGTCACTATATCTACAGCATCGTGAATTCCGGCCACTTCGAACAACTCGCGCAGAGCCTTGGCTTCTTCCAGGCCCAGCGGTGGATCAGGATGCATGATCAAAAAGGGGCCTTCGTCAACTGAGCGCTCGCGGTTCTTGAGCAGCCATGGGAGCACTGTTACGGGCTCGGGCGCGTTCGAAGGAGCCCAGTCACAAGCAACCCCAAGTTCTGCAAGTGTGTCTTTTTGAAGCCCCCATAAGGCTCGGGCAAGCGCGGCATCTACGAGCAGGTTTAGGGCCTCTTCAATACTAGGCTGTCGAAGCTCTTCATCAATTTGACGATAAACTACGGAAGGCACATGATCTAGAAGGAAAGACCCTCTCTCTTCCTTTTGTTGCACTCCGTTGAGCGTCACGATCGGCATGTCAGCCCGCTTCGCAACAAGGAGCTCACGCTGGCACCACTCCCTGCTGGCGTACAGATCGGTACGAACAGCCAAGAGAGCACTGGACGCCGCTTGCGATTTGAGCTCTTGTTCCCAATCCTCGCCTGGCTGCAGATCGGCAGTATCAAAATACCCCTGAAGGTGAGTTCCCGAGATCGCCGCACGGACACGGTCGACGAGTTCATCAATGTGATCTTGCTCCTCTTCGACACGATGACGCTTCGTGTGGCTGATGAAGATCTTCAGCCGTTCTCCGAAGGGGTCGCCCACGAGCTGAGCAACGGCCTGAGAGAGTTCGCGGCACAACACTTCCGGCTGTTCAGAGCTTGCCGCATGAAGAGCCTGGCGTTTCCCGATCCCGCCGAAAGAGTTATTGGCAGGTGTGTCTGGCAGCCTCACTGGAAAGATTCCGACCACATCCTGCTCCGGCTCTTTAGCGGCGTCAATGCTGTTCAAGTATCTACACCAATCTGACGAATCTTGCTTGACGGTTCGCGCAAGCCGCACCCCAAGAACTGGAACGATCGCGGTGATCCGCGCGTGTGGAAGCTGGTAGGGCAGCGGCTCTTGGCATGGTAGGGGCCGGGGCGCGTCCGAGCCAGGTTGCCAGGGCACCGATCGCGTGTACACCTCGACTGCTCCACCCACAAGACCCGAGTATGGAGCACCGCGGAAATGCGTTAGCAGCCATTCGGCGATCTGCGCGCCCCCCTGATCGTCGGGGTGCCAGACGACATAGACCTCAAGAATCGGTGGCAGCACCCCACCATCTTATGACGCGATGTCACCACATGCCTCTAAGCTTGGGGGTGAGATTAGGAGGAGTCTTCATGCAAAACACCTACAACGTTTTCATCAGCCACCGCCACGAGGACGACGCTCTCATCTCTAGTTTCAAGAACCTGATGCAAAACAAGGGCGTAACCATCCGAGATGCATCGATCACAAGCGACGACCCGAACCAGGCTCGCAATCCCGACTACATCAAGACCAACATCTTGGGGCCCGGTATCAAGTGGGCTGGAGCGTTGGTAGTGCTAATCACGCCCGATACCAAGAATCATGACTGGATCGACTGGGAGATCGAGTATGCAAACAAGCACAACAAGCGCATCATCGGCGTGTGGGCACCCGGCTCAGCAGGCTGCGAGGTGCCAGAGCCTCTTGATAAGTACGGAGACGCGGTCGTCGGGTGGAATGCAGAACGAGTCTTGGCAGCTATCAACGATGAGCGAAGCTTCGAAGACCTCGATGGCCAACCTCGTCCTCCTCAGCCAATAAATCGGATTGGTTGTTGAAGCCATGCCAAGGCTCTACGTCTACATTGTTCGACATGACATCGGCTTCGCGCCGAATCCCTTCTATGGTTTCTGCACGCTTGCAACCTGCAAATCGGGTATTCGCGGTCATGCGAGCGTCGGTGATTGGATTGCTGGCATCGGCTCGAAGATGAAGGGTCAACAGGGGAAACTCGTCTTCGCCATGCGCGTCGAGGAAACTCTGTGTTATGAGCAGTATTGGTGCGATTCGAGATTTCAGCAGAAGAAGCCGAACAGAGTTGGCAGTCTCAAGCAGAGATATGGTGACAACATCTACCACCGGTGCCTTGACGGCAAGTCATGGATACAGGAGGATAGCCGTCACAGCCTCGAAGATGGCTCCCCAAATATGGCTCATGTCAAGCGTGACACGGCTGCGTCCAGGGTCTTGTTGTCAGAGACCTTCGTGTACTACGGCTGCCGAGCCGTAGAGATTCCCGACGAATTCCGCGACTGGGACGGTCAAGACATCTGTGAATGTGGACGAAACTATCGCTACAACTTCCCCGAAGATTTACGGAAGGCATTCACAACCTGGCTTAGGGGTCAGGCGCATCTGGGAATCGCTGGCGAGCCCCTTGACTGGAGCCTATAGCCCAAGTGCTCGGCCATCTCGACCTCCAGCCAGGTCTGTAGGGATCGATGCGTCAGCCTTGGCGGGAATCGGCAGCACCAGGCTGAGGGCCCTCAGACCACGCCAGCTACACAAGATCCGAACAGGCCCAAGCTCGACACTATCCACCACCTAGAGGAATGGCGCAGCATAAGATTTTCTATGGATGGGTGACGCGACGCTCGGGGCGGCCTCCGACTACTCGGACTCAAGCCCGTGCAGTGATAGAGGCACTTGGCGGCTTCGTTTGGGCGGCCACTGGGTCGTTGTCACCGAGGTGTTTCAATCGTATTGGTTCCTCGCGGCTGAACGCCAGAAGATGTTTTTTCGTCGTGTCTCAGGTGAGTTGGCACCGTGGACGGACGATGCGATCCTCGCTGGGCACCGGTTCACCAACGCCTACCGTGCTTCGGATCGTGTTAGCCAGTACCTGTTGCAGCATGTGATCTATGACAGGGCCCGAGATGTTCACGACACGGTCTTGCGGATACTGCTGTTCAAGATATTCAACCGGATTGACACCTGGGAACACCTGATAGCCCGAGTCGGCGAGCCTGAGGTCTCATGCTTCGATCATGAGGCGTGCGCTCGTGCCCTTGACGAACGCCTTGAAGCGGGAGAACGCCTCTACTCGGCGGCCTACA
Source organism: Acidimicrobiaceae bacterium (assembly GCA_026708645.1). Classification (GTDB taxonomy): domain Bacteria; phylum Actinomycetota; class Acidimicrobiia; order Acidimicrobiales; family Aldehydirespiratoraceae; genus Aldehydirespirator. The sequence continues at coordinate 38,338 of JAPOUM010000025.1, forward strand.
TCATGCCCAATCCCAATTTTGGCTTCTCCCGCAAGCATCACAACCATCTTGCGCTCCTAGATAGCCTTCTTCGAGACGGTGCCATCCCCCGAATCGCTCGCGCGGCGTCTCTCCAAGCTCTCTACCTTGAGTTACTGGCCGTGCCGTCTTTCGGGAGTTTCCTGGCGTTCCAGTACGCGATCGATCTCAACTACTCTCCCCACTTCCATTTCAACGAGATGGACTTCGTCGTTGCCGGCCCTGGCGCGATCCGGGGCATCGCCAAGTGCTTCCAGGACACGGGCGGCCTCGAACCCGAGCAGGTCATCGCCAGCATGGCTGTTGACGCAGCGGCGCATCTCAATGATCAGTCGACCCCGTTCAAGGACCTTGACGGGCGGCCTCTGCATCTGATCGACTACCAGAACCTCTTCTGTGAGGTCGACAAGTACGCTCGGATCCGGCATCCTGAGCGATCCAACGGAGGCCCCAGCCGTGTCAAGCAGCGGTACTCGCCCGACGGCCGTCCGCTGTGCTTGGGCTACCCTCCGAAGTGGGGGCTGCGCTGGTCCGCTGAGTCGCCGTCGCGTGTGGGTTAAGGTTCACCCTGCCAGCGCAGCCAGATGGGGTGGGTGCCATCCCAATGTCAGGTTTGCTAACATCTGTGTTATGAAAAATGACATCTGCCCGGCAGTGCCACCTCCCCCTGCTGACCAGCCCAGGATCCGGATCACCGTACCCCAGCTTTTTGCGATGGGTGAGAGCGAGCTAGAGGAGCACCTGAAAGAGTTGCTGGACTGGTCGGGGTTCGATCAGCAGCCGCAACAGGCATCCGCGGATGGTTCGCCTCGAGTCAGCAGCCTGCTGGCGGTCTGGCTCATCAGTCAAGTTGGTGGCGTAGTCGGCGGCAAGAAGTTGATCAACCTCTCCGAGGTCGAGAACAAGGAATGCCTCAGAAGCCTCGCGGGCATCGCCGGGCTGCTCCACAGCGCAATCGCGAATCGACGGCTCGTCAGGAAAGCGTCATGAGTCATGCCCTCAAGCCCGTCGAGAGCCTCAGCGAAGCGTGGCTGGCGGCGCTTGACTATACGATCGGCTCAGGCAACGGTCGCACTCCGCACCTGATGATGACTGTCACACAGCCAGGCCGTGAGACTTCCTGCATCCGTCGAGGGATCGACAACGAACTCAAGTTCAGGAACAAGCAGTGCGTCGATACTGTCGCCGAGACCATCTTTCCTCAGCCGCTATACCGAGATCCCGGAATCGACTGGTGTCCAGATCTTTCTCTGGAACACCTGCATAAAATCGACCAGGCAGCTAGAGACTTGTATAGTGACTATTTGATGATGCTGCCTGTGCTTCGCACCGATAAAGCCAACCGTATGGGAACATACTTCTCGCGAATGATCAGTTGGCCTGGCAAGGAAACGGAAGGCATAAATCAGCTTGATCGAGTGATCAGTCGGATTCGAAAATCTCGGCATCAAGCAAAAAATACTGAGAATACGCTTGACATTGATCTGTCGGCTGACTGTCTAAACGATGGGGTTGAAGCCGTGCTAGACGGTGCTCAGTTAGTTGCATCTGATGACAAGAGAGTGAGAGGGTTTCCTTGTCTAGTGCATTTGGACTTCTCGCTATTGGATGGCGAACTGCATTGTGCTGCTGTGTATCGACATCATCACTTGTTGACCAAAGCGTATGGCAATCTAGTAGGTCTCTCTAATCTGATGCAGTTCATGTGTCAGCAAAGTGGCATTAAGATGGGCGAACTCGTTGTTCTGGATGGGCTAGCTGATGGCCAGCCGAGTAGTCGCTCGCGCCGCTTGGCGAAGCGACTGCGTGACGAACTCAACGGCGCAACGTTGGGACTCGAACTATGACCGCCCCTAATCGTAGCATCGTTCAGGCCCTTGAATCGCTGAACAGCGAATTCGCCTGTGTTGCGGGCGTAGGAGTCGACTTGGTGAATGTAGATACGCTCAAAAGGTTGCTGGCATCAAATCTCTCACCATTTCTCGATATGGCTTGGACATCTGTCGAGCAACGGGATGCGGCGGACGATCCTGAACGTCTCGCAGCGAGGTGGGCGGCCAAGGAAGCTGTGATGAAATCGCTAGGACGAGGACTAGGTGATGTCGATCCATTGGATGTTGAGATCCTGCACGATCACGGCGGGCGACCTATCGCGCGTCTACACGGCGCAGCTGCCTCTACGGCTGAGCAAGCAGGTGTCGAGGACATATACATTTCGATGGCGCATGAAGATGGGTGGGCGATTGCCTTTGCGGTGGTGTCGTTACTATCCGAGAATTCTTCATAAAAGGCTCTCCAGAATAGTAAGTAGAAAGGAAGCTATGGAAGTCGAAAACCAGACACAAGGCGATGCCGCGGAAGTGGGTTCCGAATGGAATCAGCGGCAGTTGGCTGCCCGACTACGGGAGGCTCGTGAATATATCGGCTTGCTCCAGGAGGATGTGGCTCGCGCGCTTGGGATTCCCAGGGCGAGCGTCTCAGCTCTTGAATCCGGTAAGCGTCAAGTGTCGTCTCTCGAACTGCGCCGCCTTGCTCGGTTGTACCGCCGGCCGGTGGGGTGGCTTCTAGGCGAAGATTCGGAAGCCGATCATTCTGTCCCGTTGCACCGTGCTGCTGCGGCGTTGTCCGATAACGACAAAGAGCAACTTCTGCGTTTCGCTGAGTTCCTCGCCGGAGCAGGTCACCCCAGTTCCCTCAACAGAAGCAGCGAGTCTGAATGATATGAACCGAGAGCGCAAGTCTCGTCAGCTTGATGCTGTTGAGTCGGCAAGCCGTCTCTTAGCAGAGCTAGATGTTGACCAAACTCGCCGGATTGACGTCTTCGGGCTGTGCGAGCAAGTGGGACTCTGGCTGGCATTCTTTCCTCTTGACGGCCTGCTCGGCTCTTATCTGCCGGAGGGATCCGGTGGGGTTATCATTACTACTCGTCGGCCTGTTTCGGTTCAACGCTACACAGCTGCTCATGAACTCGGTCATTGGAGACTGCGTCATGGAGAGGGATCAGTGCTTGTCAGTGAAGAGCAAATCCTCGGTGACACACCGGGCGAATCCGAACAACTCGCTCAGGTCTTCGCTGCTGCCGTGTTGATGCCTCCACCGCTGGTCTTCAGCACCCTCAAACGCCTAGGATCGCATAGTGAGGAGATGTCATCTGTGCATGCTTATGAAGTGGCGCGTGCGGCGGGCGTGAGCTATGAGGCAGCTGTGCGCCAACTCGCCAACCTGGAGATCATCGATGGTGCTAGGGCGAGCGAATTGCTGAAGATCAAGCCACTGAAGATCAAGACACTGATAGGTAGGGGGCACAGACCGGTAGTCGGCACCGCGGATGTCTGGCCTGTCGACGAGAGGTGGCACGGCCAACAACTTCGAATCCACGCTGACGATGAGGTCGTGATATCTCTGCCCGAGAATCGAAGCACCGGGTATCGGTGGTTCTTTGAGGGCCATACGCCACCCAGACAGTCAGTGCCTGAGCCGCCTGCTTTGCAACCTGCTGAACCGTATGGACAACTCGCTCTTGTCAAGGAATCTGACAACTTCGTGACCCAAGTGCATGAGATGAACAGAGAGACTAAGAATCCGGACCCAACTGCAGCAGTGGATCGAGCCTTAGCGGCGACTGGTGTCCTGTCGGCACCTTCAAAGCAGATTCATGGGTCAGTGGAAATCCTTAGAGACAGGTACTTCACCGCACGGGTACCTGCGATGTCCAGCAGCGATGCTCGCTATGCGCGATTGGCACGAATCGGTGCGGATGGCACGGATGCTCCTCCTGCAAGCGAAGCGTTGAATTCTATCCCAGCCATCGGTGGGACGGGCCAGCGCGTGTTTAATGTTCGCTTCCGGCAAACAGGCATCAATGCGATTCGTTTGAACCTTCGGTCGGCCTACAGCGACAACAGTGAAGACACAGATACTTATGCCCTAGAAGTTGTTGTCGAACCGCGCCGTCATGGTCTGTCAATTGAGCAGCTACTTGCGGCCTCAGATCCAGACTGGATCTAAGTTGTGCGAGCGAGGCAGAGCGCATTCTTGGGGACGGTTCGTGTGCAATCACCGACCCTTGAGCAATAGCAGTCGTGCAGAGCTTCGCTGAACGTCGTTCGGCCAGCTTGGATCGCCCTGCAATTGATCTGCGCCCCCTCTTGCGTGGCGCGACTCGGGATCAAGGGATGAGGCCGTTGTGTGTCCCGATCTGTGTTTCGGGTGCTCATCAAGGGGCACGCGTTCTTTTGGGAGCAAAGACGCCGGAGCCCCTTGCACCCGAGCCCTTGTGGGCGCACTGCGTTGAATCAGGCCGGGTAAGTTCGCTAGGAACGACGCTGGAAGCGGTAAGCGATGCTTTGTCAGTTCGTGGCCAGCCACCGCTGAGGACTTGGCCCTACAACCCGGGTCTGGGCACCAGCACAGAGGAGCCTCCACCGTCTGCCGCCGCAGCTGCCCGCTGGTTCCAGGCTCGGGTGATTGACGTGCCGTTAGCTCACGATGGTGTCGAGAGTCTGTTAGAAGATGCCCTGGCCGCCTCGCTGCCAACGGTTGTGGTCATAGAAGTGACCGAGGAGTTCGAGGTCGCGGACTCGCAGGGGGTGATCTCGGTGCCGTCGTTGAACTCGCCTGCAGGTGATTATCACGCGGTGCTCGCCGTGGGCGCGGCGACCGACCTTGCCTCCAGTCTTCGGAACCTACTGATCCGCAACACTTGGGGACGGGGGTGGGGTGCCGGTGGTTACGGGTGGCTCCCTCTCGACTGTCTGATCGCTTTTGCAGTCCGAGCGGCTGCGATTGATCCGACGAGCCTCCGAACACCCGCCGCGTTCGTAAGCGACATATCTACGCTCAACCCCGATGAACACACCGTGTAAAGTGACAGCTACCATAAGAACGCTCAAGGTAGAGAGGATGAGATGCAATGACAAGTGAAATTGCGGGTTCAAGGGTCGTCGCCGCTGTTACGACTGCTACAGATCGGCAGTTTCTTGAGGCTAGCCAGCGTGCCCTTACGCGCGCGGCGGCAGATCTTGCCAGCTTTTGTGAGCATGTCGAGCACAACGAGCCTAACTCCATTGAGTCCGCAGCAAGTGCTGGCGATCATCTGCGTGAGATAGCCTCACAGTTATCTTACCGTTTCGAGGTTTCTTTGGCGGCCATTTATGCGGCTCGGCTGCGTGATGTCGAAGAGAAAAGCTTACTACGGTATGATCCAGCGGCCGAAGGCGACATAAGTTTAGCTGGAACTGATGCACTCATGCACGTTGGAACATGGAAGGAATTGCAGATCGGTCAAATAATGCACGATAGACAGTTTCATCCAGATGTATTTGGTATGTCTAAGGTCGATCAAATACGTCACTATACATTTCATGTCACAAAGTTGGCGGGCCTGATGGTCGATGCAATTGAGAAAGAAGACTGGGAAGCCTTCCGAAAGGAGCGCCTCGCAGATATTGCGATCTTTGGAGTGAAGATCGCTACAGTGTGCAACGTCGAACTTCCATGCACGACTGTCGACGTACAGCAAGTTGAATCTAGTGGATAAGATATACTGATGCCTGGCTTCTGGAGTTCAGAAACTATGAAGAGAGGTTCCCCCTTGATCGTGGTGGCGGGGGTTGTCAGGATTTTTGTGTAAATGGCGTGGTCTGAGGTTCCGCGGTTTGGTGTTGCGGGCCGGGAAGGATCATGTAGAAAAGTCATGTTCATTAACTGATCGCGATCTGTTGGTGCAGTTGGCGAACGAGGCTGCTGGTGAGGCCGTGTTGAGGGAGTGGGCTGAGCTTCTGGTGGAGTTCGCCCGGGTCGAGGGCGTGGAGTCGCGCTGCGGCGGGTTGTTGACGGCTCTGGTGCAGTGTGTGCCGCAGACCGGTCTGGGGCAGAGATGGCTGAGCATCTCGGTTATGAGCGTCACGCGGCGACGGGACGCGGGTCGGGGAACTCGCGTGACGGGCCGTCACCGAAGACGATCACTGCTGAGATCGGGCGGGTCGGTCTGCGGGCACGCTCGCGAGCGGGTGCTTTCGAGCCGGTGACCGTCGCTGAAGCACCGCCGCCGTCTCGACGGCTTGTCGGTTGATGTGATCTCTCTGCAAGCGAAGCGGCTGACCACCGGGGATACCTGAGTTCACCTAGTTGTAGTGGTCATAGAGGTTGGGAGCAGCGCGTAGGGGGGTGGGCCTCCCCACAGCCGAACATCGACCTCGCGGATGGCACCGTCCGCGTCGTCAGCTGGCTCTGCGTCGGGATGCCTCGATGCGCTGGTCTGCCACTGTCGCGCTTGATCAGCCCGACGGGTCTGAGTGCGGGACCGCGTCGCCAAACTGTAGGCTCGACCGAAGGAAACGTTGTCTGGCTACTGAATGTGCGCTTGAATAAGGCACTGTAGAGCCTTGCTGCTGCCATCGACTAGGAGCCGTTGCCAATCGTGAGTGACCGCGAAACTCCTCTGCCGCCGACCCCCGCAGACGGCGTCCGCGAATGGGCAGCGGCACGCCTGCGGGAGATCGAGCAGCTGCTTGACGCTGATGGGCTTGCGATAATTTCGCCCTTGCTTTGGGGCGTAGAGCACCACGTCAAGATCGCGGTCGAGTCCAGAGAGAGCCGCAGAGACCAGTTGTTCGTGGTGCTCGACACCGCAGGCGGCATCGTGGACGTTGTGGAGCGGATCGTTCGCGTGCTGAGACAGCACTACAGCGAGGTCAAGTTCATCATTCCTGACCGGGCGATGTCGGCCGGGACTGTGCTGGCCATGTCCGGCGACGAGATTTGGATGGACTATCACTCCTGTCTGGGGCCTATTGATCCCCAAGTCGAGCGGGATGGCCGTTTGGAGCCTGCTCTGTCGTATCTCGCTCAATATGAGCGACTGATAGAGAAGAGCCGTCAGGAGACATTGTCGACAGCTGAACTCGTGCTTTTGTCCAAACTGGATCTGGCAGAGCTGCATCGGTACGAACTAGCCAGAGATCTCACCATTCAGATGCTTAAAGATTGGCTGACTCGCTATAAGTTCAAGGATTGGGACAAGACCGAGACTCAAGGCAAGGCCGTGACTCAGGCGATTCGCGAGAAGCGGGCCGAAGAGATCGCGCAGGGCTTGAGTGACCAGCAGCGTTGGTTGACTCACAGCCGCGGGATTGATATGCGCACCTTGACCGGTTCGCTTAAAGTGCGTGTCGATGACCTCGGTGAACGCCCGGAACTCAAGAAAGCGGTGTGGAATTATTTCTGGTTCTTGCGTAGCTACATGGCTGAGTCGCAAGTCGAGTTGTGTGTTCATGCCCCTGACTACTTCTAATCTCTTCCACAGAAAGGCCATGGAATCGATGAAACAGAACGAACAACAGAATGAACTAGACGACGTTGTCCAATCAAATCCTCATGTTGATCCGACCGCGATCGAACGAAGTCGTCAAGTTGTGAAGCAACTAGCGGATGCTGGCATTGAGATCGGCGGCTATCATTTGGCGCCTTCGTTGAGCAGTGAAATCCCGCTCGAAACAGGCAAACCACATCGAAGATCTGAGCACAACTTATAGTGGCTCTTCACGTTTGAGGCGAGGGTAGGGCTGGCGGCTATCCGCGGCAGTGGTGATATCGACACCGCTGAGCGAATAGTGAATCATGGCTAATATGAATTTGCCTCCTCCCTTTCGTGGAGAATTTGATTAGCTCTTTTGGGTTCGTGTGGATGCTCTGCGCCGCGCCGTATGGAAGATGGTCCTGCAAAATTGAACGATCCTGTCAGAATTTTGTGTGACTGGTGTGGTCTGAGGGTCCGCGGTTTGGTGCTGCGGGCCGGGAAAGATCCTTTCATGACTGATGATGATCTGTCGACATCTCTGGCTTCGAGGGCTGCTGGTGAGGCGGCGATGAGGGACTGGGTTGAGCTTCTGGTGGAGCGCGCCCGGGTCGAGGGGATGAAGATCAGTCGGCGACGGCGGGTTGTTGACGGCTCTGGTGCAGTGTGTGCCGCAGACCGGTCTGGGGGCAGAGATGGCTGAGCATCTCGGTTATGAGTGTCACGCGGCGGCGGGACGCGGGTCGGGGAACTCGCGTGACGGCTCCAGACCAACGGCAAAGCCGAACGCTTCAACCGCACCCTCACAGACGAATTCCTCTACAACTACCGGTTCAGATCAGAAACCGACAGACGCAACCGCCTCAAACGCTGGATCCGTCACTACAGCTGTCACCGACACCACACAGCGGTAGGCGGCCCACCCGCAACACGAGCAAACAACCTCACGATAACCGAGATCTAGAGTTCGCCCTGCACTTGAAAAGTTCCACGGCATCGGTAGAAGTCTGAACCTCGAGTTTCCGCGGCCGAGCCGCCCGCTCGGACAACGTAGTAATAATTATGATTATCTTACTTTAGCCTCTCCCCGCGGCGGCCCGCCTGTGGCGCGCCCCTGTATCGAAAGCTGCATTGCGAGTCTCCAAAGTTGAGAAAGCATCATAATAACTATTATTTTGTAGTGCTATCGCCTGCCGAATCAGACGAAACTAGGAAATAATAATTATTATCTTTTCTTCTCGGCCTCGCATGCGGGCGATTCGGGCGGAGATCAGTCGACGCTGCGGCCTCTTGTGAGCTGTTGCGGTGTCACACAGTCACACAGTCACACAGTCATACAGACTGGGCGGCGCCGCCTGAGCGGGGGTCGCTGGCCAGTGTCACGCCGCCGCCGTTGTCAGCGGCGCTGTCGCTGAGGGTCAGCTGCAGCCCGCCGCCCACGTTCTCTACTCGGCGTACCTCGTAGCCGGCCACTTCGTCGTCGTTGTGCCATGCGATCCCAGGCTCGGCGAAGGCGTACCACGGCTCGCCGATGCCTGCAGGCACTCCGAAGCGGTCGCCGCTGGGGCACACGAACCAGCGCGGCCCCGCCGCTATCTCAGCCGCGTCACCGCCGCGGCGGAAGCGCTGGATCGCCTGGGCGAGCCACTGCACCTGCCGGTCGCCTCCGGGGGTGGCCAGAGTCACCCAGCCTGCAGAGCCGCGGCGGCGGACATGCGCGGCGCTCAGAGTGTGCGGCAGCACGCCGCCCGGAACCGGGTTGCATCCCGGCAGGTCGGCTCGCTGCGACAGCGCGGTGCCCACCCGGTTGCTGAAAGCCACCCCCGTGTCGCCGGCCACCCATCCGGTGCCGAACTGCACCTCGGCAAGACTGTGGACCACGGTCACTGACAGTCCGCTGCGGTCCACGGCCGTGGACACGGCGGTTCCATGCCGCCGCCCCGGACCCGGACCCGGACCGTCGACGCAGAATTCGGTCAGCTGCTGCTCGGTGAGCGGCGCCACCGCCTCGGCGAAGCTCCGCGCCGCCGGGTCCGCGTCGGCGGTCACGGCATTCAGCAGCGCCGCAACAATGGCGGCTTGACTGGGCGCAGGGGTCACCCACATGACGACGTCGTCCAACTCGAAGCGCCGAGCCGGCTCGATGCTCGCCCGCACCGCCGCCAAGTCGTCGAGGCTGAGCGCGGCGCCGTCGCTCGCCGCCGCAGCCACCAACTCCTCGGCCAGCCCGCCGGTGTAGAAGACGTCGGCGCCCTGTGAAGCGACCCACTCGAGAGTGGACGCCAGCCTCGGCATTCTGATGACGGCGCCCGCATCGGGGGCTCGGCGGCTGCCCAGAATCCGCTCCAAGGCCTCCGTGTGACCGCGGTCCTGCACCAATCCGTAAACCTCGGCCATTCGCGGTGTCACAGCATGTCCGGACGCAGCTGCCAATGCGCCCTCGAACAGGCTCGCCCAGCTGAGCTTCCCGTGTTCGTTCCAAGCTGCCTCCGCTCCTCTGAGGGCGCCCGGCACCACAGCGTTGCGCGGCCCGAAGGCGCTGTTGCGCGGCCCGCCGCCGCGGCTGTCAGTGCCCCCACCGCCGCTGTCGCTGTTGCCGCTGTTTGCGCCGCTTCCGCTGTTGCCGCGGCTGTTCGTCTCAGCAGGAGCGCCCGATGGCTCTGGAGTTACCGATGGCGCTAGAGCAAGGGGCGCATTCGACCAACCGCCGTAGACGGTGATGCCTCCCCCCACAACATCTCCCCCGCCAAAATCTTCCCCCACAAAATCTTCCCCGGCGCCGTCGCCGGTGCCGGGCGCCGCCACTAGGGCGACAAGCTCTCCTCCGGGACCGCACTGAGGGGCGTTCACCACCCACTGGGTGAAAGCGCTCGCCAGCGCAGCGTCTACAGCGGAGCCGCCGAGCCGCAGGGCTTCGATGCCGGCCTCGGTGGCCAGGGCGTGCCCGCTGGCGACGCCTGCGGTTCCGGTGCGGGCGTTGCAGACTGGAATGGGCCCCACCGCCGAAGACTCTAGAGCACGCAGGAATGAGCGATGCCTGATGCGGTAGCATCCTGCTCGGACGCCTAGACGCTCGGGTGCTCGGACGCTCAGGCAGACGGAGGCAGTTGTTGTGAGAGTGGTGGTTATCGGTGCGGGGATCGCCGGTGCCTCGGCTGCCTGGCATCTGGCAGAGGACGCTTCGGTGGTGATGGTCGAACGCGAGTCTCAGGCGGGCGCGCATGCCACCGGTCGCTCGGCTGCCATGTTCACAGAGACATTCGGTGCGGCTGCGATTCGTGTTCTTGCCGGCGACGGCCGGCCGTTTCTGGCCGAACCCCCGGAGGGGTTCAGCGAGCAGCGACTGCTGACGCCTCGAGGTCTGCTGTGGATCGCCCGTCCGGGCGAACTGCACCTTCTGGAACAAAAAGCGGCTGAAGCGGCTGAGCTGGACGTAGAAGTGCATCAACTCGACACAGCGGCCTGCCGCAAGCTCGTCAGCGTGCTGCAACCGCAAGGCGCTGCCGCCGGTGTCTACGAGCCGGGCGCGATGACTATCGATGTCGATGCGCTGTTGCAAGGCTTTCTGCGTGGCGCCCGAGCCCGCGGAGCACAGCTGCATCTGGTGTCGGAGGTGTCCGGCATCATCCGCAGCGCCAGTGGCTGGCGGGTGACCGCCGCTGATCAGCACTGGGATTGCGACGTGGTCGTCAACGCAGCGGGGGCATGGTGCGACCAGGTCGCGCAAATGGCTGGCGTGGCGCCGCTGGGTCTGCGGCCGCTGCGTCGTTCGGTGTTCATGTTCCCTCCGCCCTCAGACGTGTCGATCGACGCCTGGCCGCTGGTGATTGAAGCCGGCTACCGCTTCTATTTTGAACCTGAAGGCGAGCTGCTGCTGGCGTCACCCGCCGACGAAACCCTCAGCGAACCCTGCGACGCCCGCCCCGAAACCGAAGACATCGCTCGGGGAGTGCAAGAACTCGAAGCGGCCACCACTCTGCGTGTGCGCGGGGTGCGTAGCACTTGGGCAGGCTTGCGCACCTTCACCAGCGACGGCGTTCCCGCTACAGGTTTCGACCCCGACCATCCCGGCTTCTTCTGGCTGGCCGGTCAAGGCGGCTACGGCATCAAGACCGCTCCGGCGCTGGGCCGCCTGACGGCTGCGCTGATCACCCAAAGCTCATCGCCGCATCAGCAGCCGCACACGCCGGCCCCCGATCTGATCAAAGCCTTGGACCCAGCCCGTTTCAGATAACTCCGCCGCACCGACAGCAGGAGACTTCCGCGTGCTGGCAGGCGCAGCCGCGACGCTGTGGAGCGACTGGGCCTCTGATGTTGAGTTCGAGCCCCGCTGCTGATTGCTGAGCATCCAATCTATGAAATTAATATTTACTAATATACCATTAAATAAACTTTTATAATCTAAAATATGCATCTACTTCATCTCTGTGCTAGGTGGCATCGAGTCCACGACAGCTTGAGCAGGGTAAGATTCACTGACGTCGCCGAAGGAGGAAGTGTCAAGAGCATGGCGAAAATCTCAGAACTGTTGTTCCAGGCGGACAACGGGCAACTAACTATGCCCGACTTCCAGCGCGGCTGGGTCTGGAAGAAGCAGCACGTTAAGAAATTTTTTAACTCTCTCTACCGCGATTATCCGGTCGGCTCGCTCATCGTGTGTCCGATCAAAAGCAACGATGGCCGACCACTGGACTCTGTGATTGATGGAAAACAGCGGCTGTCCACCCTGTACGCGGTGATAAGGGGCAAGCAGCCGCCATGGCTAACAGATCATGATGTGACCGCGTGGGATTTGCACTTCAATCTTCAGTCCGAAGAGTTTGATGTTGCAAGCAAAGAGCGCATGGAAGATCCACTTTGGGTAAGTGTAAAAAGAGTCTGCGACGACACGCAATGGTGGCACGAGCAGTTAGACACGCTTGATTGGGATTCAACAGAAAGGGCTCTATATTCTCAGCGTATCAGCAAACTTGCTAGCCTTTGCTCTAAAGAAATTGTCGTGTTCCGCCTGCCCGAAATGATAGATGTGGCTAGCGCAGTGGATGTGTTTTCGATAGTGAACCGCGCTGGCACAAGAGTCAGTGAAGGTGACTTGATTCTGGGTCAGATAAGCCTGGAGTGGCACGAGGCGCGCGAAACGATTGAGAAACGTCTTGGCCTATGGCGAGACTCTGGCTTCGAAGTGCCGCTTGAGTGGCTTTTACACGCTATGTCAGCTGATCTGAGTGGCTATGAGAGTATTGAATATGACAGTGTCATCAAAACTGGCCGTGCCGAACTTGAAGATTGTTACAAAAGAGTAGCTCAAGCCACTGAAGAACTACAGAACCTGCTCCGCGATCAGCTTGGATTCGATCAAAGCCAGACCACCAAGTTCAACATGGGCCTGGTACCGATTGTTTCAGCTCATCTGCGAAACGGCGTCGATATGACAGTAGAAGCAGCTCGACCTTATCTGGGCTGGTGGTTGCTAGGGACGCTTTGGCGCCGTTGGTCTGCTGATGTCAAGACTCGAGTCAATGCTGATCTGAGAGTTGTCTCAGAAGACGAAGGGGTTGAGGGCCTCATGCGTGAACTGAGAAGCCGGTCAGAGGGGTTGAAGCTCGCTCCTGCCCATTTCGAAGTCAAGCGGAGCCCATCGCAAGGTGCGCTTCGACTCATGCGGATCATGACGAGACGTTGCGGCGCCCGGTCGCTGTGCAGCGGTCTTGGCCTGTCGTTCGAGCATGTAGGCGATTTGGCTGGATTGCAGATGCACCACATCTTTCCGCGGGCTTTGCTCGGCAAACTCGAGGTGCCCAAGAAGCAGATCGACCAAGTCGCGAACCTGGCGTTCATCCGCCAAGGCGAAAACCTGAAGATTGGTGCCAAGGCGCCAGTGGACTACCTGCCCGAGTACGAGGATAAGAACCCCGGCGTGTTGGCCTCCCAGTGGATTCCGCAGGAACGCTCTCTCTGGCGCCCCAACAGGTATCAGGACTTCTTGGAAGCGAGAAGGCGTCTGCTTGCTGAGGCCGCCAACAGCTTCCTGGAAGACCTGCTCGGTAGGCCGTTGACGGAGTTCTGATGAAGTTCTGCCTGTGTCCGTTTCGGCCGGTCTGCCTCGCATGTCACACGGCGGTGGGATAATCCTGAGCATGCATTCTTTGAAGGCTTGCGACGGCAGAGAGCGGCTCAGGGCTGGAACCGAGCTGCGGCAGAAGCGGTGTCGATAGACATGTCCAAACAGACGATTGAGGCTGCTGCGCTGAAACTGGGCCAGCTCCGCTACCGCGAGCCTTGCCATGCCGAGCTGCCCCATCTGGTGAGCTTCTCAGGTGGCCGTTCCTCGGCTGCGCTGACCTTCATGGCTGCTGAGGAGGGCTTGCTTCGACCGGACCGGCGTGACGCAGTGCTGTTTGCCAACACTTCCGCGGAGCACCCCGGGACCTACGAGTTCGCCGCAGAGTGCAAGCAGCGCCTCGAAACTGAATTCGGGCTGCCGTTCTTCTGGTACGAGTTCTGCACAGTCGAAGACGCTTGGCGCGGCGACTACTGGCGCAAGGCCTCCTACCGTCTCGTGAAACCCTTGCCGGTGGAACAAGACTCGGACGGATACCGCTCCTCAGGCGAGTTGTTCGAAGAGTTCGTAAGCTTGCAGGGCATGCTGCCCAACCCTCACTCCCGCACTTGCACAGCCAAGCTCAAGCTGTATCCCTCACACGATCTGATCGGTGAGTGGCTCGGCGGGACTGAGGGCCCTGCTCATGCCGGGCATCACTGGCAGCAGGAGCAAACCGCCGGGGGGGGGGGGCTAACAGACAGGGTCTGATCGACCCGGTACTGGTAGCAGAGCGGTACTCGCTCGGCGGCGGTACTGCACCGGCTGAGTCGGTGCTTCGACGAGCGAAGCATCTCGCGAGCCTGCCGCCATCCCGCCCTGCTCAGCGCTGGGCTGACTTCACCTCTGCGCAACTTCCTGCGATCGTGCCCGGAGCACGTCCTGTGCCTATGCGGGGACCCGATGCGGCCTTGCACATCCGACTCCTCGGCTTGCGAGCAGACGAATCGAATCGCGTGGGCCGAGTCCTGTCGCGCACGCTCTTTGCGGAGGGCGCCAGCACTGCTAGTTGCACGGTACGAACTCAGCCGCCTGGAGAGAGACCTTATTTCCCGCTTCACGAAGCCGGAATCGACGCCGCTGGGGTGATCGATTTCTGGCAGCGCCGCGACTTCGACTTGGGCATCCCAAACGGCGCAGGCAACTGCGTTTTCTGTTTCATGAAGGGCACCAGCAGCCTGGTCAAACTCGGGGCTAAGCCCGACGCTCGTCGTCGCAGCGGAACGCCAAGCGATATGGACTGGTGGGCTGACTTTGAGGAGCGGCATTTGCGCACCGCTCCAAAGCGCAATGGTGAGGGAGTTTCTCGCTTTGGTTTTTTCGGGGTTAACTCCGCCACCTTCGCAGACCTTGCCTCCGATGCAGAGCCAGCCGCCTACGGTAGGTACGCCAACGGCACACCTGCTTGCGACTGCACCGACTGATGGGAGCGCAGCCAGAGCGTGCGTCGCTCTATTTTGGTCAAACACACCAGCCGGTGGGATTCACCAGTGCCGCCCTGGCGCATTTCGACGGATCGGCCGAACCGGTAGTGCGCGAGTTGCTCCAGAACAGCTTGGATGCGGCGAACCAAGCCGAAAGAGTTGCTGAGATACGGTTCGAGATTCGTGATGCAAACAGTGATGATATTCCTGGATGGAAGGACTACTTGAAAGCACTCGAACTAGCAAAGCAAGAGCGCAAACGCTGGAATTCGGGGAAACCTTCGCATGATGAACGGACAGTGCTCCAACGGATAGAATTGATGCGTCACCAAGAACGCATTCCTCTGCTTCTGTGCGTCGACAATGGACACGGGCTGGACGATCGTCGGATGGATGCGTTGCTCACGCCCGGCAACACCAGCAAGGGCGAGCGCGGTGCCGGCTCCTTCGGACTTGGTCACCACGCTGCCTTCGGGGCTTCCGACCTTCGCTACGTTCTCTACGGTGCCAGGTACCAGGAGGAAAACAGGCTCAAGTCAATTGCTTCGGGACATGCGATCCTGGCGAGCCATCGCAAGAAGTCGAAAGGTCCAGAACTGGCAGCTGATGGCTACTGGTTCGTTGAGGGTCAAGGAGATAAGGGCTTCGGTGT
This sequence comes from Acidimicrobiaceae bacterium, assembly GCA_026708645.1. Lineage (GTDB taxonomy): Bacteria > Actinomycetota > Acidimicrobiia > Acidimicrobiales > Aldehydirespiratoraceae > Aldehydirespirator. Next base: position 53,829 of record JAPOUM010000025.1, read on the forward strand.
TTCGATTAAGCGATATCCCTGTATCATTCCAAACCTCCTGAGGCCTTATATAGAGAAACTCCCCGCCTCTGGAACTGTGGTGTGCATAGTCGGATTCAACGACTTCAACCGTGACGAAGGGGAGCCCGGCGCGGTTGAGATGATCGGCTGCGTTGCTGCGGCGAACTTCTCTGACGCGATCTGCTCGGGCAGTCTGAGCCTCACTGCGGCCGACATAAGAGGGGAATCACGCAATCACTCGACGTTGTGCCTTGCGTCTGCAGACGACGTCGAATCAGTGCTCGACTTAATCAAGGATCAGAAGAGAGCTCGCAGAGGCGGCGGCTTCATCGCCGGTTCGGTAGCTTACAGCGCAGTTTTAACGTTGCGTGATGGCCAGCAGATCGACACCCCTAAAGGAATCAGAGCACGCTGGCGGAGCTTAGCGGGCATCGATGGCGCCCAGACTCAGGTTCACGTATTTCGGCGTGGAATGTGGATCACTTCGAGAGCAGAAGGGCTCAAGAAGGCCGATTTCGCGGATCAGGAGCCTTTCGATGCGGTGATCTCCCTCGACGACGGCGAACTAGAGGAACTGGTGCGGGCGGCTGAGGGGCCTGAGCACCGCGGGCTCGACCACAAGCGTCTCGAGCCCGATGAGAAGAAGAGGCTTCGTGAACGTTTGCACGCTGTGGCACAGCTACTCCGAGCTGAAATCGGAGAGCGCGACGACCTCCAAGAGTACACACCCCCTGGGTTCGCTGAACTGAGGGGCCGGTTGACCAAAGCTGCTGAGAAAGTGCGCAGAGCACGCTCTCCCGCTGGCGGCGGATCCAAGAAAGAACCCGTCATGCCAGGCGAGAAGCCCACGAACGGCGACAATGGCGGACCTCGCCGCAGAGGAACGCCGACACCGGGTTCGGTACCCCGGTACAGGTCGTCGCTGTCGGCGGAGAGCGGCCAGCGGGTGGTGGTGGCTCACCTGTCTTATGACGAGGAGGCTGTAGACGGATCACAAATCGGGGTGCGTGTGCGGGAGGCGTCTGGCGCCGACGGCTCATGCGAGTCGCCGCTGCCTGACGGCTATTTGCGGATTGCCAGCGTTGAAGACGGCGCAAGCCGAGCATCCGCAGGTCCCGATGGAGCGTTGGAAGTGACGCTGGAGGCCACTGCAGGCAGGCGCGTTCTCAAGGTGACGCTGTTGGAAGCGGTAGAAGATCCTCGGGTGCTTGAACTCGACTTGGTGAGGCGGCGACCGGATCCCTCTGATACCTCGGCAGTGCCGGACGCTCCCGCCGATGCCTCGGACTCGGCTAGTGTTGAGAACTGACACCGCCGTCTCGTGCCGGGAGTGCTGACACGACCAATGCAGAACTCGCGACTGCCGGTGCTGCTCGAGGACGGGTCATCGCTCGATTGGAGCGAGGCGCATTACAGCGTCGAAGTCACATTGCGGCGTCAGGGTGCGTCCATAGAGCATCGCCTCAGCGATGCTGCCGGTCTGCAAGCTCTGATCGACGCTGGCTGCGCTGAATGGGTTACAGAACTGCGGTGTCCTAGGACATTGCTCAGCCGGCGAATTTCCGGGTCTTCGCAGCGGCAAGAAGTGACTTGGAGCGCTGACGAGATCGCGGGAGACGTTTTCTTGTTACCGGGGCTAGTAGCGGCACGCGAGGCAAAGCTTGCACATGGGCTCGGACTCAGCGGAGGAATCTGGCCGACCACCGCCGAAGTGGTTTTCCCGCAAGGATGGTGGCTCGCCAAGGGCGAAATACGCAGCGTCAAACCGTTGATTGTGTCGTTGGTGCGGTTCGTCTCTAGCGCCGATCTCAAGCCCGGCGCGATGTCAGTCGAAGAGGTTTCTGACGCAACCGAAGTCTACTTCCGGGTCAAGCTTGCCACTGATTTGTACGAACATCGTCGGCATGATCGCGACATCCAGATTGCTGGTCTGATAGCAGCGTTCGGACGCCTGCCTCGCAGTTCGCTCAGAGCTGGGGGAGAGCATGCCGATTCCCAGATTGCCGAGAGACTCCGCTCGGAATTTGAGTCAAGGGGGATACCCGACTGGGACGATGAGGACGACTTCGATCCGGCTCTTGCGGCTACCGCTTGGGAGCCCTTCGCTATAGACGCACAGGGCAGTGTCGAGGACGATTAGGAGATCAGGAACCAAACGATGAGCAAGATGGTCTTCGGCGCTGTCGAGATCGATACGGATCACTACGAGGAGTGGCAGAGATCTCTGATTTACGTGAAGAAGCAGTTCGCGGAGACAGAGTCGGAGCAAGCTCGCCAACGCAGGCAGGAGACGTCGAAACTTCAGGACGAACTGATGGCGAAGCTAGAAGAGGGGCCCACCGCGATTGAGAGGTTCATAGTCACGGGAGTGCTCAAAGTCGCCGATCTGGATGCTGCTCGCGGCTCTGTGCCGGAACTGGGCAATCTCACAGCGGGAGAGATGAGCAAATTGCCCAGCTATGCCGAGCGGCGGGTCGCAGAGTCTCTCAATGGTGCGATCACTCCTTCGGCCGCCGCGGAACCCGCAGTCTGGGCACTCTGCCATGCGGTTTGGATGGGCCGCGGAGTGTTCGGCAGAGATTTGCCGACGGTGTTCGTCTACGGATCAAAGGCCGATACCGCAGAAGCCCGTACTCGCAACTTCTTGCGCCGCACTGGAGGGCTGCGCCCCGTGCGCGGCAATATTTCGCCGCTGAGAGACTGCCCGATCTCAGCGGCTTGGTGGCGTGTGCGTCTCGCCGAACAGGCGCGAACCAGCTCGGAAGGCCGTCTTGAGTTCGATGCGGCGCATCAACTGCTTCGATTGAGCAATGTCTGGGAGAATTTGGTGGGGATGCTGCTGCGACAGGTGACAGCGGTGTGTGCGCCGCAGGCATTGGCTGCGGTGATCTGTGCATTGGCAGAGGTGCATGGCGTTGGCACCGAAGTCGAGCGCGAGCCGGTTCAAGCAGCCATACGGGCTCTCGGGCGTCTCAGTTACTCTCACTGTCTTCACGCAGTGCCGCTATCCGCCTTGGTCGAAACGGCGAGTCAAGCGGTCCGGGACGTGTCGGTGGACGACAAATCCGAAGGGAGGAAACCGACCAGCTCCCAGCTGCGAGTGGCGCCCAATTGAGCAAACCGAGGTAGCGGGGTCTGAGGCGTTCCGGGCCTGCTGTGCTTAGCTGACGCGGGGCATCTGATCATCTTCGACCGTCGCCCCGACACGGCTTGGGAAGACAAGATCTTCCGGAGATCGGAGTCTTGGGGCGACCAGCCGATCACCGTCTGGGGAATGTGATGCAGCCGCTGCGAGGCTGCCTGCGGCACGGCCGGTAGCGACAGGCGCCGAGAGTGCGCCGCCGTCGGACGGCACATAGCGTGAGTCTGCGAACAGCGGGTCGACACCGAACAGGAGCAAGCAATGCCCATCAACCCTGATGCCGTGGGTGCGGTCGGAGAAGAGTCCGAGGTCGCCTGGACCTCCGACGACAGCCTGCTCTACGCCCTCGGCGTGGGCGCTGGAGCTTCCGACCCGACCGGTTTCGAGCTCGAGTTCACCACCGAGAACACCAGAGACCTGCCTCAGCGAGCCCTGCCCACCCAGGTGGTGGTGATGGGGATGGGCGCGATGCCCGACTATGGCGACTTCGATCTGGCGGCGCTGCTGCACGGCGACCAGCACATCGAGCTGCACCAAGAACTGCCGCCGGCGGGATCGGCGGTGAGCCAGACGCGGGTGGCAGGCATCTACGACAAGATCAAGGCCGCCCTCGTGGTGCTCGAAACCAACGCCCGCAGCCATGACGGCGAGCCGCTGTGGACCAGCCGAGCGGGCCTGTTCATATCCGGCGAAGGCGGCTGGGGCGGCGACCGCGGCCCGTCCAGCACCTGGCAGCGGCCCGACCGCCCGGCCGACCATGTCACCGGCTATGACACTCGCACCGACCAGGCGCTGCTCTACCGGCTCAACGGCGACCGCAACCCGCTTCACACGGATCCCTCCTTCTCGGCCCTGGCCGGCTTCGAGACCCCGATCCTTCACGGCTTGTGCACCTTCGGCGTTGCCGGACGAGCGCTGCTGCACACCTGCTGTGCGAGCGACCCCGCCCGCTTCGCCTCGATGAGCGGACGCTTCAAAATGCCGGTCCTGCCGGGGCAGCGCCTCGATGTCCACATCTGGGACGAAGGCGACCAGACGCTGTTCCAGACCCGTGTGGGCGACCAAGTGGTGTTCGACGCGGGCGTGTTCACGGCCCGCGAGGTGTGACCGGCTCGTTCCAACTTCTCGACAACTTCGAGTTCGTTGCTGACCTGAGCCGCAGCCTCGCCCGAGCCCGCAGGCGAGTCTTGATACAGGTGATGACATTCGACGGCGACGCAGCGGGCCTCGCCGTGGCCGAGCTGTTGGCCCGAGCAGCCTCCAGAAACGTGGATGTGAGGCTGCTGATCGACTGTTTCGCTCTGCGGTACGTGAGCGACCGCCGATCCAGCCATCACGAAGTGCGTGCCGAGGCCGCAGAGACTGCGACCATGTTCCAGCGGCTGCTCCGCTCCGGCGTATCGGTGCAGTTCACCCAGCCGTGGGGGCCGTTGCTGATGTTCGGTCTGAGCCGCAACCACAAGAAGATGTATGTGATCGATGATCACGCGTACGTCGGCGGAATCAACATCAGCGACCACAACTTCGCTTGGCGCGACTTCATGGTGCGCACCGACGACCCCGAAGTCGTAGCGGCTCTGGCCGACGATTTCGCCTGCACTCAAAGAGGCGAGCGACGCAGCGTCAACAGTCGCATCATCACCAACCGGGAACTGGAGCCCGTTCTCACCGATCTGGTGATCGGCGCCGCACGAAGCGTGACCTTGGCTTCGCCGTATGCGCTCGACGTGGGAATGGTCGAACTTCTGGAGCGCTCGCAGGCAGAGAACCGAACCGTCATCACCGCCCAAGAGAACAACTATCGCTGGCTGCGAGTCGCCGAGCCTTACCTGTGGCACCGCTTGAGGCGCAGTGAGGTGGAGCTGTGCACCTATCCCGAGTTCTTTCATTTGCGGTTCTTGCTGGTCGACGACAGCAAGCTGCTGGTCGGCTCGTCGAACTTCAATCGTCACAGCCTGCGCTGCAACCAGGAGCTGGGGGTGCTGATAGAAGACCCCGCTTTCATCGCCGCTTTCAAAGCCCGGTTCCTCGTCGATGTCGAGCCCCTCGACGTGAGCCGACTGTCGCAGCAGAGTCCAGCCGCCAGAGCCGGGAGTGCGCTGGCGGCGTACTTCTATTTCGCTGCGATCGTGCGAGCGGCGCATCTGCTGGCCCCGTTCGCTCCTGTGCTGGCCCGCCGATCCGGCAGGCGCGCCTCGACAGGCTGCGCGGTTTGACGGGCTGCGCGCCTCGACAGGCTGCGCGGTTTGACGGGCACGCTGGCGGGCGGCGAGGTTCGACCGGCTGCGCGGTTTGACGGGCTGAGCGTTGCGATCTTCGGCGCGTCTCGACTGGCGTCGCGGCTTGGCCGGCGGTGAGGCTTGACAGGTAACGCCGTACAGGCGGCTACCCTCGAACTCCGTGTCCGATCAGCCCCAGCGTCGAGGCGCCACCGTCGACGAACTGCTCGACACGGCCCGAAGCGAGATCGATCGTGTGACTCCGTCGGAGCTCGCCGAGCTGATGGAGGCCTCCGACGACGACGGCTCGCTGCTGGTGATCGACGTGCGCGAGCACCCCGACCGTGAGCGCACCGGCATAATCCCCGGCTCAGTGAACATCCCGCTGATCGTGCTGGAATGGCGTTGCGACCTTGCCTCGGCGCACTCGCATCCTGCGGTGCGTTCGCATCAGCAACGATTGGTGATGGTCTGCAATGAGGGATGCGCTTCGAGTCTGGCCGCAGCGTCGGTCAAGCGTCTCGGCTTCGCGCAGGTGGCCGACCTAGCCGACGGAGTCGTGGGTTGGGCGGCGTCCGGCCTGCCGCTGGCGCCTCCTGAGCCTCTGCCCTGAGAGGCCCAGCCCTGCTCAGAGAGGCCCTGCCAGAGGCCCAGCCCCGCTCAGAGAGGCCCAGCCCTGAGCCTCTGCCCTGAGCGACGCTTTCAGCGGCCGGCGGTGACGAGGCTGCGTTTGTGTGCCACGAAATCGACCAGCACATAGTCGCCGAGGTTCTCGTTGGTGGCGAAGAAGGCCCGCCCGCCGTTCAAGGCGGTGACCTGCTCGACGAAGCCGGTCATCTGAGACGTGGCGTCCAGCATGAAGGTATTGATGCGGATGCCCTCACGGGTGCAGCCGGCGACCTCCGCCAGGGTGAGGTCCAGCGTCTCACGGATCGGGGGATAACTGAAGAAGGCCCGCCCGGACGCGGTCAGATGAGCCGTCGGCTCGCCGTCTGTGATCATGATGATCTGCCTGTTGGCGGTCTGGCGCCGCAGCATGGCGCGTGCCAGCATCAGCCCATGATGCATGTTGGTTCCGTAGACGTAATCCCAAGAAGCGTCCGGCAGTTGTTCGGGGCGCAATTCTCGGGCTGTCTCGCCGAAGGAGACCAGACCCAGATAATCGTTGGGATACAGGTTCGAGATCAGCGCCTGCAGAGCCATCGCTACTTTCTTGGCCGGCAGAAAGTTGTTGCGCATCGGCATCGACAGCGACAAGTCGATCATCAGCACCGTGGCTGAGCGCACCTGCTGCTCGGTTTGTTCCACCTCGAAGTCGTCGGAATGCAGCCGCACCGGGACCCCTCCGCCGGTGCGGGCGACAGCATTGCGGATCGTCTGGCCGATGTGCAGGTTGAAAGGGTCGCCGTAGCTGTACGGCTTGGTGAGGGGTTCACGCTCATGGCCGGGCCCGGCGCGGGCGATGGAGTGTCGCCCGCGCATGTCCGGGTCGAGCCGGCTGAACAGGTCTCTCAGAGCGTTCTGTCCGATCTTGCGGATCGCCCGAGGGGTCAGACCGGGATGAGGTTGTCGAGCGTCGATCAGGCGCGCCTCGGCGAGCAGGTCCGCCATCTGGGCCATGCCTTGCAGGCCTGAGGCGGCGTTGCCGCCCAGCAGACCACGCACCGCCTCGAGGTCGGCTTCGAGCAGGTCGCTGGGGTTGGTGGCACTCTGCAGCAACCGCTCAAGCTGATCGATCTCAGCGAGTCGCGACAGCGCGTCCAAGAGTTGCTGCAGCTGCGGCGTGTCACCCTGCTGCGTCGTGTCACCGCAGCGGCGCTCCGGCGTTGCCTTTCCGGCGCCCTGCTGCATCATCTGACGGCTGATACGTTCGCGCAGCTCGGCGAGGTCTGGGACGGCCTCGCCGCTTGCGAAGTCTGCGCCGTCGAGCGCCTGAAGCTGTTCCAGCAGCCGGCGGCGCTGCTCGCGCAGGCGTTCGAGCATGCTGCGGAGTCCTTCGATGTCGCGCCCTGCGCGGTCGCGCAAGCCGTCGGCCATCAAGCGGCGCAGGGCGCCGGTCAGGGCGCCGTGATAAAGCAGATCATCGGCGACCTCGTCGAATATGTGGTCGGCATCGAGTTCGAATCCTGTCTGGCTGCCGTCCCAGCGCGAATACGCGAACCGCACCGGCTCGGGCCGGGCCTGCAACTCGGGGCGCCGGAGCTTGCGAAGAGGCTTGGGCCGCGCCATCGACTGACCCTAGCCGAGCCCGCGGGCCTCTCGGGCCTCGGTCTCGCCTCTTGCGGGAGCTGCCAGTTCGCCTGCCAGGTTCGCCTGCCGGCTCGACCTTCTGACGTGATCGGTGAAATATTTCGGGCCCGGGTTGGCAAATGTCATATTCCACTGGTGTAATTACATCAAGGTCGTCGGGCGGCGCCGGATCCAGCGAAGTTTGGATCCGGGAACTTGTCCGGCAATGGGCCACAAGCATTAGTCAGGGGAAGGAATCCAATGGAGCTACACGGCATATTTCCAGCCGAGGACATGTCTTGGCAGCGCGAAGCCAACTGCCTGGGCGTGCATCCCGATCTGTTCTACCCGGAGCGCGGCGCCTCCACCAAAGAGGCCAAAGAGGTCTGCAAGGGTTGCGTAGTGCGCGAGGAGTGCCTCGAGTTCGCTCTCAGCAACGGCGAGAAGTTCGGCATCTGGGGCGGCATGAGCGAGCGGGAGCGGCGACGCATCCGCCGAGCCCGCGCCATACAGCGCCGAGCCGCCGCCAGCGCCTGAGGCTGAGCCGTTAGGCGAGGCCGTGGCCTGAGCGGCCCGTGAGCGCAGCGAACGTGAGCGGGAGTGGCACAGCTGCCGCGTGATGGGTTGGCGCGTGTGCCGCCGCCAGCGCCTGAGGCTGAGCCGTTCGGCGAGGCCGTGGCCTGAGCGGCGGCCGGTATGCGTTTGCTGACAGATCGCGTTACACTGTGCGGCGATGCCTAACATCGGTGCGCCTGAACTACTGATCATCCTCGTGCTCGTTCTGCTGGTGTTCGGCGGAGCGAAGCTTCCCAAGCTCGCTCGTTCGCTGGGTCAAGCTCAACGCGAGTTCAAAGACGGCCTGTCCGATTCCGCCGAAGAAGGCGACTCATCGTCTGACGGCGGTTCTTCCAAGGCCGGCGGCGAAGCCGGCGGCGAAGCCCCGGGTGGAGCAGCTGCGGACAAGAACGGCGCCGCCTGAGGGCCCAGCCCGACAGCGGAGACCGACTCTGATGACCCTCGCCTCTGGTGCCGGCGCCGGCATCGAACCCGTTGACGAGTCACCCGTCGGCCAAGCCAAGATCACTTATCTCGGTCCGGTCGCGCCGCACTGGGAGATCCGGGCGGTGTTCGGCGAGGTTGATTTCATGAACGCCTTCCAAGATCGCGTCCAGGCGCGGCTGCTGCTGCTGCCTCCCCACGACCCGCAGTTCCGTCGCAATCGCGAGCGGGTCAACCGTGACGCCGAACGCGAGCGCATCATCGTGGACTGGGATCTCGGGTATCCAGAGGAAGAAGATGAGTATTTCGACCGGGAGCGACGCTAAACGCAGCTTGAGGGCCGCCCGCCGCGGCTCGTCACAGTCGGGCCTGCGCCCGCGACTCGGCCGCCTCGGCTGCCTGGGACGATGATGCAAGTCGGGGGATGGTCCGAGCCTCTCACCGACTACTTCAGCCGCGAGATCTCGTGGCTGGCATTCAACGCACGAGTGCTGAGCCTCGCCGACGACCCCGAAGTTCCTTTGCTGGAGCAGGTCCGCTACCTGAGCATTTTCGCCTCTAATCTCGACGAGTTCTTCCAGGTGAGGGTCTCGGGTCTAGCAGACCGGGTGGCCGCCGAGATCACCGAGCGCACCCTGGACGGGCACACGCCCGCCGAGCAGCTCGACGAGGTTCGCAGCATCGTCGCGGAGCTGTGCCGCAAGCAGCAGTCGCTTTATTTGGAGAAGATCAAGCCGGCGCTGGCGGACGAAGGGATACAGCTGCTGGCCCTCGACGAGGTCGATGCGGGCGAGCGCGAGCAGCTGCGCCGACGCTTCGAGGAGAGGGTATTCCCGGTGCTCACCCCGCTGGCGGTGGATCCCGGTCATCCCTTCCCGTTCATCTCTGATCTGTCGTTGAATCTGGCCGTGGGTTTGCGCGAGCCGGGCGGCGCGGAGCTGCGTTTCGCCCGGGTCAAGGTTCCCGACACTCTGGGCCGTTGGGTTCCCACCGGCGCCCGATCCAACCGTTTCGTGGCTCTCGAAGACCTGATCGCGGCTCATCTCGGGATGCTGTTCCCGGGCATGGAGTTGCTGGAGCATCATGCGTTCCGTGTGACCCGCAACGCCGACCTCACCCTCAACGACGAAGACGCCGACGATCTGCTGATAGCGGTGGAGATGGAACTGAGGCGCAGACGCTTCCAGTGGGCGGTGCGTCTGGAGGTGGCCGAATCGATCTCCCAGGAGATGCTCGACCTGCTGATCCGCGAACTCAACCTGATGCCCGACGCGGTCATGCGGGTGCGAGGCCCGATCGACCTGACCGGCCTGAACGAGATCGCGGGACTGTCGCGGCCCGAGCTGCAATGGCCGCACTGGTCTGGCATCACCGAACCCGAACTGGTGACCGAGGACAGCCCGCCGGACTTCTTCAAGGTGCTGCGCGGCGGCGACCTGCTGGTGCATCACCCGTATTCGTCGTTCAGCCGCTCGGTGGGCGAGCTGATCCATCGAGCTTCGACGGATCCGGCGGTGCTCGCCATCAAGCTCACGTTGTATCGCACTTCCGGCGACAGCCCGATCATCGACGCTCTGGTGGCCGCCGCCGAGAACGGCAAGCAGGTGGCTGCGCTGGTGGAGCTGAAGGCTCGCTTCGACGAAGAGCGCAACATCAGCTGGGCGAAACGCTTGGAGCAGGCCGGCGCGCATGTTGCCTATGGACTGGTCGGTTTGAAGATTCATGCCAAGATCGCCATGATCGTGCGCGAAGAACCCGAAGGAATCCGCCGCTACTGCCATGTCGGCACGGGCAATTACAACCACCGCACAGCCCGCCTCTACGAAGACTTCGGGCTGCTCACAGCCGACCCCGGGATCGGCGCCGACGTCGCCGGACTGTTCAATCGTCTCACCGGCTACGGGCGCCGCCTCGAGCACACGCATCTCATCACTGCGCCCGAACAGCTCCGATCGAGACTCAGCCGGCTGATCAGTCAAGAAATGCAGGCACCGGAGGGTCGCATCGTCATAAAGCTGAACTCGCTGGCTGACGGCCCGCTGATCGAGCAGTTCTACGCCGCTTCCCGCGCCGGCGTGCAGATCGATCTGATAGTACGGGGTTTGTGCAGCCTGCGTCCCGGCTTGGAGGGCCTGTCGGAGAACATTCGGGTGCGCTCCATAGTGGGTCGCTTCCTCGAGCATTCGCGCGTCTACCACTTCGCCAACGCCGACGGTCCCGGCCGGCCCGCCACCTACATCGGCTCGGCGGATCTGCTGGCACGCAACCTGGACCGCAGAGTCGAGACGCTGGTGCGCGTGACTGATCCCAGGCTGGTCGAGCGGTTGATGGAAGCAGTCGAGGTTTCTCTCAGTGATGAGCGCCTGGCTTGGACTCTGGACTCTCAAGGCGTCTGGACCCGCTGCCGGCCGAGAGCCGTCGCCGCCGCCGGAGGAAACGGGACTGCTGTCGGCGAAGCCAACGCCAACGCCGACGGTGATCGCGCCGACGACGAGGCGGACGCCCATGTGAGGCTGCAGCAGCTCGCCTTGAGCAGGGCACGCGCACCGCAGCGGGCTGCGCCCTGAAGGCAGCAGAGTGTTCAGTCCGTTTCAGCGCTTAGCCCGAGTCCACGCCGCTGCCACGGCCACCGACGCGGTGATAGCGGTGGCGCTCGCCGGGTCGATCTTCTTTTCGATCAGCCCCGACGCGGCCCGCAACCGCATCGCTCTCTATCTTGCTTTGACGGTCGCGCCGTTCGCGGTGGTCACGCCGCTGATCGGTCCGGTCATTGACAGGATGGCGGGCGGGCGCCGGGCCATGATCCTGGTCACCAACGTCGGGCGCTTCGTGGTTGCTCTGTTGATGATCCGACATCTCGACACTTACTGGCTCTTCCCTGAAGCTTTCGCCTTGCTGGTGTTTCAGAAGTCTTACGCCGTGGCCAAGAGCGCGGTCGTGCCGCGTTATGTCACCTCCAAGATCAACCTGGTGCAAGCCAACAGCCGTCTGGCGCTGATCGCTGCCGTGATGAGCCTCGTCGGCGCCGGTTGCGGTGCGATCCTGGCCTTTGTCGGCAGTCCCGGTGCGGCTGCGGGCGCGGCCTCGGTCGGGTATCTGGTCGCCGCGCTGATGACGTTCCAGCTGCCGAAGGTGCCGGTTGCGGCGCAGCGGCCCAGCGTCGAGGAACGCAACGAGTTGCGTGCCGCCACGATCCTGTCCTCAGCGTGGGTGATGGCGGGGATGCGGGGCGCGGTGGGGTTCGTGACGTTCCTGCTGGCCTTCGAGTTGCGAGGCGGCGAGGAAGGCCTCGACGTGAACGCCGACGGCGCTGCACTGGGCGGAGCTGTGGCTGCCGAGCGCGGCATCGACATCGTCGGCGACCCGAGCGCCCCTGTCTGGCATTACGCCGTGGTGGTCGCCGCGGCGGGTTTGGCCGCGTTCGGGGGAGTGCAGGCGGCGCCGTTGCTGAGACGCCGCCTGATCGAGGAAATAATCCTGCTCGGCTCGCTGGCCGTGCTGTTGTCGACGGCGTTGCTGGGGGCGGTCTCGGGTGGGTTGACAGGCATGATGGTGCTGTCAGGCGGCGTGGCGATATCTGCCGCCGTCGGCAAGCTGGCATTCGATTCGCTGGTGCAGAGAGACGCCCCCGACGCCAACCACGGACGATCGTTCTCGCGTTTTGAGGCTCGCTTTCAGATCGCCTGGGTGGTGGGCGCCTTCGTTCCGGTGATCCTGCCGATCCCGGCCCGTCTGGGTTCGGTGCTGGTGGCGCTGGGGATGGCGTCGGCGCTGCTGTCGTTCGTGGTCAGCCGTCGTCGCACCGCCACCGCCGAAGGCGGCCCCGCATCGCCTGCCAGCCCCTAGATTCGCCGGCCCCTGGATCTGCCGGCCTCTAGATTCGCCGGCCCCTGGATCTGCCGGAGCGCTCTCTCAGCGAGGCAGATCAATGCGAGCCAGCCACAACCCGGGCGCGTCCACCTCGGCGGGCGTGGGCAGGTTGTTGCGATCACTGAACAAGCGCCGCAGTTCGTCGCCGCCGGCGCGCTCGGCCACACCCGCGGCGAAGGCTGCGCCGCGTTCGTACTGGGCTTGGTCGAGTTCCAAGCCCAGCAGGCGCTCCACGAAACTGTGCGAAGCGGCCACTTCGGTGCGGTGGCGCCGCAGGGCCTCCGACAGCCGGCTGTGGGCGCCGATCAGTTCGGCGCCCATGCGGTCCATGGTGTGGTCGACGTAGCCGCCGACGGCTGCCAGCAGAGCAGTCAACTGAGCCACCAAGTCATTCTGGGCCGGCGAGCGCGTCGCCCCAAGGAACGCTTCGGGGCTCGCCAGCTGGGACTGCAAGTCGGCGAAGGCTTCCGGCCCTTCTTGCAGCGGATCGAAATCACCGAGCAGCTCCTTGAAACGATCTGGGTTGATCTCGAAGCTGGAGGCATGGCGCAGCAGCATCTCGTTGACCGCCTCGCGCACGTGAGCCACCCCGAAAACCGCGCAATAGAGCGCCTCGTGCAGGCAGACCCACATCCGCAGGTCGTCTGAGTCCAGGGACCACTGCTTGCCGAAGGAGTCGACGTTGGGCAGCGCCACCAGCATCGGTTTGTTGGCCGGCCGCGGCACGGGCAGCGCGTAACCGCCGAGGGCGGACTGGGCCAGCTGGCCCACCATGGCGCCGGTGCCGACCGTCAGCAGAGCTGGCGCCGCCATCTTGGTGACGGCGGCCAGCATGGCCGACACAGGGTCTTCAGGCTCGTCCGCGGGGTCAGCGGCAGTTTTGGACAGCGACGACGACAGCGCTGCGAACAGGTCGCTGTAGTCGCTGACGGTGCGGTCGGCCCAGCCGGTGCGGTTCACCACCTCCACCCGCAGCGAGGCGTCGCGTGAGGGTTGCAGTCCTGTGGCGTCCGTCACTCGCAGCTCGGCCACGCGCACCAGCTGTTCTATGGCTATGCGCTCGGCGGGGTCGATGTTCTGCTCGAGTTCACCGCCTGAGGCCACGGCCCGGGCGAAGCCGCGGGCGCCGCCGTCCGCAGTCGCCCCCTGCTGCAATATCTGCATCAAGCCCCCGAAAAGCGGGAGATCCTCCATGCCCTCGAAGAGCGACCGGGCGCCTGACCGGCTGTCGTCGCGGTCGTCGCGGCTCAGCGCATCCTCGAGATCCCCCAGATCCCCGAAGCCTTCCAGGTCTTTGAGGCTCTCGAAAGGATCGTCGCTCCCCTCCGAGGGTTCTTCATCCGGGCCGGCTGTTGGCGGATCACCGCTCATGCGGGCATGGTATGGGAATGCAACAGCGATTGTGGGGTGAAGCTCCCGAGCAGCGCCCCCCGACCGGCGAGCCTCGGCAGCGGCGGCCATGACCACAGTGGTCGTCACGGGCGCGCAAGGCGCCGTGGGGCGCAGGGTCGTGGAGCAGCTGGCCCGGCACAAACAGGAGGTGTCGGTCGTGGCCGTCGACAAGGCCGCTCCCCCGGTGAGCCTCGCCCCGCAGCCGCCGTCGGTCGCCTTCAAGCAGGCCGACCTGGCCGACGCCGATCTGGCGGCGCTGTTCAGCGGCGCCGACTCGGTGGTGCATCTCGCTTCGACCGTGACCGCCGGCACCCTCAGCGCCGCAGAAGTGGAACTGGAGGCAGCCTTGTTGCAGCGTGTGCTGGATGCGCTGGCGTCAGCCGGCGTCGGCCATCTCGTGGTGATGTCCTCCGCGATGGTCTACGGCGCCTGGAAGGGCAACCCGGTGCCGCTCACCGAGGACGCCCCGGTTCGAACCAACCCCGATTTCGATTGGGGGCTGCAGCGTCACCGGCTCGAGCGGATGGCCAAGCAGTGGGGGCAGGCGCCCGGGCGTTCGGCCACCATACTGCGTCCCTGCGCGGTCGTGGCCGAAGACTGGCTCGGCCATCTCGCCAACACGCTGCGCGCCGTTCGCTCGGGGGTGGCGGCCGACGGCGACCCGCCGATGCAGTATCTGCATGCCGATGATCTGGCTGCGGCGGTGGTCGTCACAGTCGAAGCCGGCTACGACGGAATACTCAACGTGGCGCCCGACGGCTGGATCCCTCCCGACACGCTGGCCCAACTCGAAGGCCCGCGACCGCGGCTGCGGGCGCCTTCGTATCTGGTGCGGATCCTGAGCGCCTTGCGTTGGCGCTACGGGCTGGCGCCGACACCGCCGGGAGTGGTGCCGTACACGATGCATTCCTGGGTGGTGGCCAACGACCGGCTGCGGGCGCTGGGCTGGGCGCCAGCTCACAGCAACGAAGAAGCGTGGGTGGCGTCGCATGGGCCCAACCCGCTTGAGGCGTTGCCTCCTCGCCGCCGCCAAGAGTTGCTGCTGGCGTTGGCGTCGCTGCTGGCGGTCGGCGCCGTGTCCGCAGCCGTCGTCGGCGTGCTGGTCCTGCGCCGCCGGCGCCGCGCTAGCGTATGACAGTGCTGACACCGCCTGAAATCGGTGATACCTGGCTCGGTTTGTCTCCTGATCCTTTGCCTTCGTCGCTGGTCGCGAAGTGGGTGGTTGTCGCCGGCTGCGGCGCAGTCGTGCAGTTCAGCGGAACCGCGCGCGACCATTCCGAGGACCGGCCGGGGGTGCATCTGCTCAGCTATGAGGCCTACGAGGATCAAGTTGTGCCCCGTCTGGCGGCGATCGTCGCGAAGATGCGCGCCCGCTGGCCCGACCTGGGCCGCGTGGCCATGCTGCACCGGGTGGGAGAGGTAGCCGTCGGCGATCCCGCGGTGGAGGTGGCCGTTTCCTCGCCGCACCGCGCCGCCGCTTTCGAAGCCGCGCGCTTCGGCATCGACACGCTCAAAGCCACTGTGCCGATCTGGAAGCATGAGAGCTGGCAAGGCGGTGCCAGCTGGGGCCTGGAAGCCCAGCACATCGTCGAAGTGGGCGCCGAGACCGAGACGGCTCTCGCCTCCGCTGTCGCCGTGACCAGCCGATGAGGGGCTCGGTGCTGCTCGTGGCGGCTTCGCTGGGTTTCGCCGTGATCCTGTCGACGCTGTTCTGGATGGCGCGCAAGGTCACCTGGCGCCGTTCCGTCTCGCCTCTGCGCCGGCTGCAGTCGCTGTCGGAGACCCGCGAACGCTCGGGCCCTTCCAGCGGAGTCTCCATAGTCGATTCGATGGCGCCCGACTTGAACGGCTCGGCGCAGAACCTCTCGAACGGCGCTGCCGACCGGTTCGGCGGCGCCCCCGAGAGCCCGCACGTCGAACGACCGCGCCAGCCCGACAGCACTATGGAAGCCTCAGCGGACGCGCCCGTCGCCACGGAGCGCTGAGCTGTGCCTCGTGACCTGGCCATAGACCTGGGCACGGCCAACACTCTGGTCTACGCCCGCGGCCGCGGCGTGGTGCTCAACGAGCCGTCGGTGGTGGCCATCAACACCTCCACCAACGAGTTGCTGGCGGTGGGCCAGAAAGCCAGACGGATGCTGGGGCGCACGCCCGCCAACATCGTCGCTCGACGGCCTTTGCGCATGGGGGCCATCACCGACTTCGAGGTCACCCAGGACATGATTCGGATACTGCTGCGCCAAGTGGGCGTCAACAAGATCAACCGGGCTCGTGTCGTGGTGTGCGTGCCCTCGGCGATCACGCCGGTGGAGCGTCGCGCCGTGATGGAGGCCGCTCGCAGGGCGGGCGCCACCGAAGTCCGGCTGATGGATCAGCCTGTGGCAGCGGCGATAGGGGTGGGCCTGCCGATCGACGAGCCGGTCGGGTCGATGGTGATCGACATCGGCGGCGGCACCACCCAGACCGCCCTGCTCAGCCTGGGCGGGGTCGTGGCCCTCGAAGCGGTGAGGGTGGGCTCTTTCGACATCGACGACTCGATCCAAACCCACATGCGCCGCGAGTACGGGATGGCCGTGGGCGAGCCGACGGCCGAGCACACCAAGATCCTGGTCGGTTCGGCCGCGCCGACGCCCAATGAGACCGCCGCTGAGATCCGCGGACGCGAGCTGATGTCGGGCATGCCCAAGACGGCTGTGGTGACCCCCGAAGAGATTCGTCACGCCATCGACGAGCCCGTGTCCGCCATGGTCGACTCGGTGTTGAGCTGCCTGTCGCAGTCGCCTCCCGAACTGGCTCTGGATCTCATCGCCCGCGGCGTCTATCTGGTCGGCGGCGGGGGTTTGCTCAAGGGAATGGACCTACGCCTGTCCGAGGCGACTTCGCTGCAGGTGAAACGAGTCGAAGCACCCTTGGAGACGGTCGTGCAGGGCGCGGGACGCTGCCTGGAGCAGCTGGGGATGGACTTCTCGATCTTCCAGGAAGAGTTCGGCTAAAGGCTGAGCAGTTCAGCAGCGGCCGCGCGCACCTGACGGTCTCGGTCGCTGCCGGCTTTGTGCAGAGCCGCCTCGACTTCGGGCCCTTCGAAAGGCGCCAGCGCCACCACGGCGCGTCGCCGCACCTCGGGCTTGTCGTCGAGCCCGGCCAGGATCGCCGGCAGTCCCGCAGGGTCAGAGATCGCGCCGAGCGCCGCGATCGCGGACTCTCGGCACAGTAGATCGCGGTGTTGCAGCGCCAGCCGCGACAGTGCCGCGAGCGTCGCGCCGGCGCTGTCGCGGTCTTGCTGATGACCGGCTGAGACCTTCTCGCCGCAGGCCCAGGCCGCGGCCTCGACCACGCCGCTGTCTTCGTCGTCGAGCAGAGCCGCGATCTTCTCCACAGCGATGTCGTCGCGCTCAGCGGCCAGTTCCAAACCTGTCAGCCGCACCGCGGGTTCAGGGTCTGCCAGCGCCTCGTGCAGTTCGGCGGCGGCCAGGTCTCGGGCTCGCTGCAGAGCCCTCAGCGCACTGCAGCGCACGACGGCTTCGCGGTCGCGGAGATGCGCCCGAGCTGTGTCCGTGTCGCCGCGGTGCCCGGCGAGCGCCGTCTCGCGCCGCCGTCTCGCGACCGCCTCCGAAGTGACCGCCTTCGGCTCGGTGTCGCCTGGCTCGGCCGCCTTCGGCTCGACTGCTCGGGATTCGGTCACTTCTGGTCGCTTGGCGGCTCAAGCAGCAGCCGTTCAGGCGATGGCCTGCTCTAGCAGAAAGCCCGCCACCACCACGAGGAAGCCCACCAGAGCAGCCGTCGCGAAGCCGATCGCCACCACCAGGCCCGCCAGCGCCAGCAGCGCTGCGATTCGCTGCCACCACCGCGGATAGGCCTTGAGTCCCACCACCGGTTCGGGCACCGCCTGTCGTGCCAGACCCAGGGCTCGCAGCACCGCCACCAGAGAGATCCGCCGCCTGGGTCGCGCATCCCAAAGCGATCGCAGTCCGGCTCGAGCCGCCCGCAGCCCCCGGCCGCGGCGCCGCCCGCCGGTCACGGTTTCGCCGCCGGCCGGGCTCGATTCTTCGACGGCTTCGTCAGTTGTCTGCGATGCGTGCTCGTCTGTCTGCGATGCGTGCTCGTCGCTTCGAGGTCTGTCCCGGCTCGGGGTCAGGGTGGCTTCACCGGTGGTCGGAGTTGTCGCCATGGGCGCTACCTTGTTGCTTGACGCCACCTGAATCGACGGCGCTCAAGTCAAGACGACTGGACGGTCCACCACGCTAGCTTCCACCCCGTCGACTCCGCCGCCTCCTCCTGTGCCGCGGCCCCGCTGGCGTGACGAAGACCCTTCTCCTCACAGTTCCAAGCGCTGGCGCCCGCTGCGATCCAAGTGGATAGCAGCGCTGTCGGCTCTGGCCGTTCTGACGACTGCTGTGACGCTGCTCAACATCGTCCCCGTCCGATGGTTCGGGCAGTTCCTGCCTGGCGAGGACGATCCTGTGGCCTTCCTGCCGGGCTCGGCCATCGCCTCGTCTCATTTGCTTGAGATAGAAGGCGCCGAAGTGTTCGACCCTGAGGGAGAGATCCTGGTCCTGACCGTCTCCATCGACAGTGATCTGGATCTGCTCGAATGGCTCAGAGCCGCAATCGACGACGACGTCGAATTGCACGACCGTCGGGGAGTCTTCGGCGACCGTTCCGAAACCGAGCAGCGCCAGTTCAACCGCCTGCAGATGACCAACTCCATCGATTCGGCGACGATCGTCGCGCTGGAGCGGCTCGGCTTCGATGTCGCCGATTTCACCGGCGTGCAGTTCGTCGAAGTCCTCGAGGACGGACCCTCGGTCGGAAGGCTCGAAGCAGGGGAGGTGATCCGAGCGATCAACGGCGAGCCGACCGACACGGTCGCTTCGCTGCGCGCGGTGCTGGCCGAACTGCAGCCCGGTGACTCCGCAGTGGTGACCGTCGAGAGCCTTGACGGCGAGAATCGGCGAGACGTCGAGATAACCCTCGGCAGCCATCCCGAGCACGGCGGCCCGTTCATCGGCCTGGCGGGGATCACGGAGCGTGTCGAAGAGCGCCCGCTTCCTTTTGACGTGGGCCTCGACCTGGGTGCGGTGGGCGGGCCGTCGGCCGGCCTGGCCTTCACGCTGATCATGCTGGACGTGCTCACACCGGGTGAGCTCACCGCCGGCAAGCGGGTCGCTGTGACCGGCTCGATCAGAGTCGACGAGACGGTCGGCGATGTGGGCGGTGTCGCCCAGAAGGCGGTGGCCGCCCGTCAGGCAGGCGCCGAGTTGATCATCGTGCCTGAAGCGTCGCTGGCCGAAGCTCGCGCGGCGGCGGGCGAAGTCGCTGTGGTGGGGGTGTCCACGCTGGGCGACGCTCTGCAGGCGCTTCGAGACATGGGCGGCCAAGCCCCGCAGCTTCCCGCCGGCTGACCGCCTGAGACTTCTGACTCCCGCCGGCTGACCTCCTGAGACCGGGGCTGCTCCTGTCGGCTGACCTGCTGCGGGGGTGACGCCGGCCCTCGCGGGCACGGCAAGGCGATAACGTGAGGCGCTGTGACTAACGCCTCTCCCGTGCCTGCCGGTGCCCGCGCCCGCTTCGGCACCAGAAGATTCCGTCTGATAGCCGTCCTGATAGCCGGCGGCTTGGTGGTGCTGTTGCTGTCGATGCGCGGCATCGCCCGCTTCTACACCGACTACCTGTGGTTCGACTCTCTGGACCGCACCGACGTGTGGGGCCGCGTGCTTTTGGCCAGGGTGGTGCTGTTCGCGATATTCGCCGTCCTGTTCTTCATCCTGATTTGGATCAACCTGGCGATCGTCGACCGTCTCAAGCCCGCCGTTCGCCCGCCCGGCCCCGAAGAGGAGATGCTCGGTCGCTTCAACGAGGTGCTCTCGACTCGCCCCCGCCTGTTCCGTCTGGGGGTGTCGGCGGTTTTCTCGCTGCTGGCGTCGTCGGGCGTGGCGAGCCAGTGGGAAGAGTGGCTGCTGTTCGTCAACAGCAAAGACTTCGGCATAACCGACCCGCTCTTCGACACAGACATCGGTTTCTATGTTTTCCGCCTGCCGTTCTTGACGTTCCTCGTCAGCTGGGCTTTCGCGGCTTTCATGATCATCCTCGTGGTGACCGGCATCGCCCACTACGTGAACGGCGGCATCAGAGTCCAGGTGCCGCGCGGCACGCCCAGGGTCCTGCCGGCTGTGAAAGTCCACCTGTCGGCGATTCTGGCGGTGCTGGCCCTGGTGCGGGCCGCCGACTACTGGCTGTCGCGCTACGAGCTGACAGTGTCGGATCGCGGCGTGGTCGACGGCGCTCTCTACACCGATGTCAACGCCAAGCTGCCCGCTCTCAATCTGCTGCTTCTGATCTCGCTGTTCGCGGCGGTTCTGCTGATCGTCAACCTGCGCCGCCGCGGCTGGGTGCTGCCGACGCTGGCCGTGGGACTCTGGGCTTTCACCGCTCTGGTGATGGGCAACATCTACCCGGCTTTCGTCCAGCGCTTCCAGGTGGATCCCAACACCACCGCCCGCGAGTCCGTCTACACCGCCGACAACATCGCGGCCACGCGAGCCGCCTACGCGATGGTGCCCGACAGCGACGTCGCCCTCGAAGTGTTCGACTACAGCGAGAACGCCAACCCCGATCAGCTGAGGGCCGCTTCTCAGACGATCCGCAACGCCAGGATCCTCGACCCCCTGACGCTCACCGACACTTTCGAGAAGGATCAGGGCGAGCGGGACTTTTACCGGTTCCCGCAGGTGCTCGACGTCGACCGCTACGAAGTGGACGGCGAACTGACCCAGGTGGTCCTGGCCGCCCGAGAGCTGCGTCTCAGCGAGTTGGGATCATGGGAGCGCCAGCATGTGGCCATCACCCACGGATACGGGGTGGCCATCGCTCGGGCCAACGTCACCGACGTGCGCGGCAGCCCCGTGTTCATAGCAGGCGGCCTGCCCGTGGACGTCGACCCGGCGATCGACCTGGAGCTCGACGCGCCCCAGATATACGTCGGTGAGAACCTCGAGGGCTATTCGCTGGTGGGCGCCACCCGTGACGAGGTCGACTACGTGGACGGCCAAGGACGCGAGGAGCGGTTCCGCTACAAAGAGGCTGGCGGTGCCGGCGGCGTCGGCATGGGCTCGTTCGTGCGTCAAGCCGCTTTCGCGCTGCGCTTCGGCCAGCTCGACCCGCTGATCTCGAACTTCGTGGACGGTGACACCAGCATCATCTACGTCCGCGACGCCCAAGACCGCGTCAAGAGCGTGGCGCCGTTCTTGGAGTTCGATTCCGACATCTACCCGGTGGTTTTCGACGGGCGCGTCCATTACGTGGTCGACGCCTACACCACCACCGACCGCTATCCCTACTCCCAGAGCGCCGACGTCAGCGGCTTGGAGCTCGGCGCTGATCTGGCCGCGGGCGGCAGCAACTACATCCGCAACTCGGTCAAGGCCGTAGTCGACTCTTTCGACGGCGACGTGACGCTCTACGTGATGCCGATCGAGGATCCGATCGTCGAGGCGTGGCAGTCGGCCTTCCCGGATCTGTTCACCGATTTCTCGGAGATGCCCGAGGAGCTGCGCTCCCATCTGCGCTTCCCGACGGACCTGTTCACCGTGCAGACCAACATGTGGGCGTCGTATCAGGTGTCCGAGCCGGAGGCTTTGATCATCGGCACTGAGCGCTGGGCGGTTGCTCAAGACCCGGGCCGCAGCGTCCAAGCCGGCGGTATCGCCGAGGCGGTCATCGGCGAAGGCGGTCAGCTGACCAGGCGGGAGCGGCGTGTGCCGGCCTACTACTCGCTGATCCAGCTGCCCGGCGAGGAGCAGGCGTCGTTCGTGGCTCTGCGGTCGTTCGTGCCGGTGTCCGACGACGACAGCCGCAAAGAACTGACCGCGTTCATGGTGGGCGAGACGCGCCAGGACGGCTCGTCGCGTCTGGTCTCCTATGAGATGTCGAACCTGCTGGCGCCAGGCCCGGCGATCGTGGCGTCGAACATCTCCACCAACCCCGAGATCAGCCGCGAGCTCACGCTGCTCAATGATCAGGGCTCACAGGTCGATTTCGGCGACATGCTGCTGCTGCCCGTTGAGGGGTCGGTGCTGTATGTGCGGCCCATGTATGTGCGCGCTCAGGGCACCCAGATCCCGCTGCTGGCGGGAGTGATCGCCTCGGTGGGCAACCGCACCGCCTTGGGCGACACTTTCGAGCAGGCGTTGGAGAAACTGTATCCGGGCGCCGATTTCAGCGACTTGGTGTTGCCGCCGATAGCTACCGCCGGCGACGCGCCGGTAGCGGTCGACGAGGTTGCGGAACCCGCCGATGCCGCCAGTGCCGGCGCCGGCGAGTCCGACGACGCCCCGGCGCCGGATGCCCAGTTCGCAGAGTTGACCCCTGCGGAGACTCAGCGGCTGCTCGACGAGTTCGCCGAGCTGCGCCGCCGCCAAGACGAGATATTGGAGCGTCTGCTCAGCCAGGTGGACGACTCCAACTGACTCCAACTGACTCCAAGGCGCACAGCAGTCGCGGGCGGAGCCGCGACCGATGCCGCGTTGCGGAGTGGTGTGCCAACCTCTAGGGTGTAGCTGCGGGGTGGAGCAGTCTGGTAGCTCGTCGGGCTCATAACCCGAAGGTCGTAGGTTCAATTCCTACCCCCGCCACCAACCGCCGCTCGACTCGACCCTGATGCGTTGACGCGTTGACCTGGGAGCGTTGACTGGGGAGCGTCGTGCAGGTGACCCGGCCTCGCACCGGAACCGGCCGGCCTCACGGGATAGCGTGACAAGCGATGCACCCGCTAGCGAATGCCCGACGATGACGGATCACACCGACGACGAGATTCGCCGTCGGCTTCGTCTCGGGGAGGACAGCGCCTGGGAATTCAAGAGCGTCGAGTTCCGAGGGGACGCTGTGTCGAGTCGCCAACGCGACACTTGGGCCGATGAGATCGCTGCTTTCGCCAATGCTCGAGGCGGTGTTCTGCTGCTCGGCGTGACCGATTCCGGCGACGTGCCAGGAATGTCGCGGCCCCAACTGGACGCGGTCGAGCGTCAAGTCATGGAGATCTGCAACGACTCCATCAAGCCGAAGCTCAGGATCGAGACGCACCGCCGAGAACTCGATGATCGCTCGTTCCTGCTGATCTCGATTCCGCAAGGGGAAGCGCAATACGACAGCCCCGGCGGCAGCTTCGTGCGTGTCGGAAGCGCCAAGCAGCCCATGTCACCCGACGAGCGGATGCGACTGGCGCAGCGCCGGGGTCAGGCGCGCTTCAGCGGATTCGACGAACAGACAGTCGCAGGCACCGGTTTCGCGACCCTCGACAAGGAGCTTTGGAAGCCCATGCTCAGTGCCGAGGGCTTGCGCGACCCCCAGCTGGGACTCGAGAAGCTCGGACTCTTGCGCGCCGACGCTCATGGCGCGTTGCGTGCCACTGTGGCGGGCGTCCTGACATGCACGCGTCAGCCCGGCGAGTTCATCGCAGGCGCAGAGATAGCCGCGGTCCGCTACAAGGGCGCCGACCGCGCCTCGGGGCAGGTTGACGCACAAGATATAGCGGGTCCGATCAACGAGCAGATCACCCAGGCGCTGGCTTTCGTGATGCGCAACATGTCCGTCGGGGCGCGCAAGGATCCGGCGCGCGTCGACCTGCCCGAATACAGCTCACAGGCGGTTTTCGAGGCTCTGGTGAACGCCGTCGTGCATCGCGACTACTCGATCACCGCCAGCAGAATCCGCTTGTTGATCTTCTCTGACCGCCTCGAGTTGCGATCACCTGGAGGGCTGCCCAACAACCTGACCGTGGAAAGCATGACGGAGCGGCAAGTGACCCGCAACCAGGCGCTCGCCTCGATCCTGGGCCGGGCGAGCGTCGGCAATGGCGCTGTCGAAGGCGCCGGAGGCCGGCAGCACTTCATGGAGCGGCGCGGCGACGGTGTCTCCATCATCTGTCGCGAGACCCGCGAACTGTCCGGCAAGGATGCACATTTCTGCGTCATCGATGACTCGGAACTGTGTCTCACTCTTCCCGCCGCCGCTGTCCATTCGGATCCTGCCACCGTTGTTGTCACGGTGCGAAGCGGCGGGTCTCAACTCGTCGGAGCGGACGTTCTGGCGTTGTTTCCCAACAACACCTGGAAACGTGCTCGCACCGACGGCGGCGGCGAGGCGCGTCTCGACCTTCACTCTGTGCATCTGCCCATGACGGTGTTCGTGGCTTGCGATGGTCATGCGGGTCATGTCGAGCGGGACTGGCTGCCGATGCAACGAGCGCTCGCGGTCGCATTGTCTCCCAAATTCGGGGGCGGTTCGGCGGTGTTCGCCGAGTCGACCGGCTGCCTGCCCGGGCTTTCCGGGCGGCTCAACCCGATTCTCGACACCAGCAACAGGACGTATCTCTACGCCTCCAATATCGCTGTCAACGGCGGACAGCAGCAGCCGGTCCCCTTCATCCCCGGTGAGGAGGAGTTGCACCTCACGGACGCGGACGGCAGATCGTTGATCGTGCGGATCACGGCTGTCGCGGGACGGTCGTCGCTGCTCGACTACAGCCCCGCTTGATCTCACACAGCCCCGCTTGATCTCACTCCAGCAACCTCGGACGAACCGGCACCCGAGAGCGCACGAATTTGCTCGAATTGGTGAGAGCAGTTCGTGCCGCAGCTGTGTCATTCCCGCTTGAGACCCGCGTGGTCTGAGGGGCGCTCGGGCCACTGCTGCGCCCCGTGCGGACACTCTTGGTTGCTTGATTCGCGTCGGATTCGCTCGGCCTGTCGCACTATCGGGGCTAGCTTTGTGCGGTGAGCGCTAAAGCGGTTTGGTTGAACGGACGGATGGTCGATCCCGCAGAACCCCAGCTGCGAGTCGATGATCATGGCGTGATAGTCGGCGACGGCGTGTTCGAGACGCTGCTGGTGGTGCCCAGAGGGGACACGGCCATCGCCTTCGCGGTGCAGCGGCATCTCGACCGGCTGCGCCTATCGGCTGCGGCTCTGAGGCTCGAATGCCCGTGGAGCGACGCCGATCTGCGGGATGCCGTGAAGCAGTGCCTGCTGCGCGCCCCCGGAAGCGGGATCGTGCGGATCACCGTGACCAGCGGCGGGGGCGCCGTGGGCTCTAAGCGTGGCGCCGGACCCGGGTCGGTGATCGTGATCGCCGGCAACAATCCCGCGATATACGCTCCGGCCACGACGGTGGCGGTGGTGCCGTTCGCCCGCAACGAGCGCGGCGCCATGACAGGAGTCAAGACCACCTCCTACGCCGAGAACGTGCTGGCTTTGGAGGTGGCCCGGCGAAGGGGCGCTAGCGAAGCGATCTTCGCGGACACTCAGGGCCGGGTGTCAGAAGGCACCGGGTCCAACATCTTCTGGTCGGACGGAGAGCGTCTGCACACTGCGCCATTGGACACCGGCTGCCTGGCCGGAGTGACCCGCGCTCTGATCATCGAGCACATGGACGTGGCCGAGACTCACCTGCCGGTGCGGGAGCTGCCGAACGTGACGGAAGCGTTCCTGGCGTCGACGACACGGCTGGTGCAGTCGATCGGGCGCATCGACGACACCGACCTGCCGGTGGTGGACGGTCCGTCGACCGCCGCCGCGGCGGCGCTGCTGACAGGTCTGCTGTCCACCAACATCGACCCGTGAAGATCGTGAGAGCCGCCGTCGAGCCCGCAGCCCGGCACGAGACCGGAACCGACGCAGCCGAGACTCTCAAGAGACGATGACACATGCGGCCGACGGCCGACACGAGACCAAGAACGACGCGGCCGCCGCCGCGCCGGCGCCGATGACCGACGAAGAACTCATGGATCTCGCTCTGGCTGAGGCTCGGCTCGCTCCGTCCACCGGCGACGTGCCGGTCGGGGCGGTGGTGTGGCGCAGCGGCACAGTGCTGTCCAGTCGCCGCAACGAGCGTGAACACGCCAAAGACCCGACCGCCCACGCCGAGATCCTCGCCCTGCGAGACGCCGCGGCCGCACTGGGCGACTGGCGCCTCGACGGCGCCACAGTCGCGGTGACCCTGGAGCCGTGCCCGATGTGCGCGGGCGCGCTGCTGCAAGCCCGAGTGGCCCGAGTCGTCTACGGCGCCGCGGACCCCAAAGCCGGCGCCCTGGGATCGCTCTACAACCTCGGCGCCGACCCTCGGCTCAACCACGAGTTCGAGACAAGGCACGGAGTGCGAGCCGCGGAATGCGCCGAACTGCTGCAGCAGTTCTTCAGGACGCTGCGCACGAGCCGCGCTGACTGATCCGGCTGGGCCTCAAGCTTCGCCCGTCAGGCGCCCGCCGCCGTCGGACCGGCGCCCGCCGCCGCGGCGAGCCTGCCCGCGGTTTCCGGCGTCCTCTGGCAGGACGGCGCATCGGGCAGATAGCCTCTGCTTCGGAGAGTTGCCAGAGCGGACGAATGGGGCGGCCTCGAAAGCCGTTGTGGCCTCCGGGTCACCATGGGTTCGAATCCCATACTCTCCGCGCGATCAGAAAGCTGCGATAGCCCGGCCCGCCGACTGAGCTGGCTGTCGGTTAGCGTGTGGTCGATGCGAAACTGGATCAAGCGGCATTGGCGTTGGGCGTTACCGGTCGGAGTCGTTCTGGGGGCGTTCGGGGCTTGGCTGATTTTCGGCTACTTCGCGTTCCAGACTCTTTTCCAGGACGACGAGGTGGACGAAGCGCTGCCGTTCTTCACGGCGGGGCTGGCGCCCTCGGGCATGGCAGGCGACGAAACAACGTCGGCGTTGGCGGCTGCCATGAACGAAGCCATGGAAGACGACGACATGCCCATGATCCAACAAGTCGACGAGCCCATGCCGCAAATGCCCGCCGCAGCATCCTCCGGCGGTGCGGCGTCGGTGGGCTCGACGGCGCCCTCGTCGGACAACGCCCCCTCGGGCGGCGACACGGCGGCCGCCGACGACACAGAGACGACGGTGGTACCAGAGCCTGAGACTGATCCGCCCGCCGGTGAGCCTGAGTCGCAGCCCGCCGCCGAGCCTGAGACTGAGCCTGATCCTGAGCCGGTCGTCACCGAGGCGCCGCAACCTCAGATCGTCGTGGAAGCCTCCGGGTCTTTCATCGACCGGTCTCATCCGACGCAAGGTTCTGCGCTGGTGCTCGGCGACGGCAGCGGTCAGCGTTTCCTGCGGTTCGAGGATTTCCGCACCGACAACGGCCCGGACCTGAACGTCTATCTGTCGACCGCTCCGACGGATGCCTCGGCCGGTCAGTTCGACGACGATTTCATCGACCTCGGCGACCTCAAAGGCAACGTCGGATCCCAGAACTACGAAATCCCGGCCGACGTCGATCTCGGACGCTATTCCACAGTGGCGATCTGGTGCGTGCGTTTCGGAGTGGTCTTCGGGGTCGCCTCTCTCGCCTAGCGCGTGAGCGACGACTCGCAGGCGACCTCCGGAGGTCAGCCCACCCAGTGGATCGTGCCTCGCGGCACGGCCGACTGAGGCATTGAATGAGGAAGGATTCGATATGAGCGAGACTGAGCCGCCGGCGTCCGACCTTGCGGTCACGAACTGCCGGGTGCTGCAGACGTCGGCAACATCGGCGACATCGGCGACAGGCGCCATGACGGTCAGCGCCCCGATGACGATCGAGATCGCAGGCGGCATGATCACCGAAATCCACGACCGCCCCACGACGACAGCCGCCACCGAGCTCGACGCCGCAGGGCGGCTGGCGATGCCGGGGCTCGTCAACACACACTGCCACGCAGCCATGACCCTCTTCCGCGGCGCCGCGGAGGACGTGTCCGCCGAGTCATGGTTCAACGACTACGTCTGGCCCTTCGAAGTCAACCTCGAGCCTCACGACGTCTATCTCGGCACCCTGCTGGCCTGCGCCGAGATGCTGCTCGCAGGAGTGACCGCCTTCGCCGACATGTACTTCTTCGCCGATGAAGCCGCGCGAGCAGTGCAGCAGTCGGGTATCCGCGCCATCATCGGCCCGGCCTTCTTCTCTTCGCAAGGCAAAGAAGCCCGAGACGGCGCCTTCGGGCTCGCCGAGACCTGGAACGGCGCCGCGGACGGGCGGATCACCACCGCGATCGCGCCTCACGCTCCCTACACCTGCACTGACGAAGACCTCAGCGCTGCCGCGGACGCTGCCCGGCGACTGGGAGTCCGTGTCCACATTCACGCCGCCGAGACCGTGGAGCAGACCGAATCGTCGCTGGCCTCCCGCGGGATTTCGCCGATAGAGGTGCTCGCTGACACCGGAGTGCTAGACGCGGGCGTGATCATCGGCCATGGCTGCGGGATCCGAGACGCCGACCTGCAATTGCTGGCGCCGCACGCCGGTCGGGTGGGGGTCGCGCACTGCCCCAAGACGTATTTGAAGCACGCCATGCATGTGCTGACGCCCATCGCGGGGCTGCGAGACATCGGCGCCGCGGTGGGGGTCGGCACTGACGGCCCCGCCAGCTGCAATTCGCTGGACATGTTCGAGAACACCAGACTGATGGCGCTGACCCAGAAACAGATCAAGCGTGACGCCACTTGGATGAACACCGGCCAAGCCCTCTCAATCCTCACCGAGGGCGGCGCCCGTGTGGTCGGTCTGGGCGACGAGTGCGGCCGCGTAGAGGCAGGCCGCCGAGCCGACCTCGCCATCGTCGACCTGAGCGGCGCCCACAATCAGCCGTTGCACGACGAGCTGGCGGCTCTCGTCTACAGCGCGCGTTCTTCAGACGTCTACGCCACTGTCGTCGACGGACGGATCGCTGCTCTGGACGGCCGAGTCCCCGGGGTGGACATCGACGCGCTGATCGACGAGATCAAACAGCGAGCCCCGAAGCTGGTCGACGTGAGCCACGGTCGCCGGATCCAGACCTACGATCCGTGAGCCGCAGGCAGTGCGAGAGCGGCGGATTATCGCAGCCGGCTCTGCGTTCTGTGAGCCGCTCTGAGACCGCTTTTTCTGAGTCTTATGGCGTTGCGCCGACCGCGAGAACGAATGGGCGCCGCCCGCCGCCGCCGCACGGAGACCGCTGATGGCGCTGCTGCGAGGCTTGCGAGCCGCCAGAATGGGCCGTGAACCTGCGTGAGGAGGAATATCCATGCCGACACCGCACATCTCCGCCGAGAAGGGCGAGTTCGCCGAAGCCTGCCTGCTGCCGGGGGACCCGAGACGGGCTCAGGTGATCGCCGAGGAGCTGCTCACCGAAGCCAGGCTCGTGACCGAAGTGCGAGGCATGCTCGGATTCACGGGCAGCTACGCCGGGCGGCCCGTCTCGGTGATGGGCACGGGCATGGGCATCCCCTCGTCGGCGATCTACATCAACGAGCTGATCTCCGACTACGGCGTTGAGCGCCTGATCCGGGTCGGCAGCTGCGGCGCCATCCGAGACGATGTGAACCTGCGCGATCTGGTGATCGTCTCGGGCGCTTCGACCGACAGCGCCGCCCCGCGCAACATGTTCGGCTTCGACGGCTTCGCGCCCGTGCCGGACTTCGCATTGACGGCGGCTCTCACCGGTGCCGCCGATGCCGCGTCGCTGACGTTCCATGTCGGCAGCGTCTTCACATCGGACTTGTTCTACGGCGCCGTCACTCCCATAGAACAGCTCCAACAAGCCGGCTGCCTCGCCGTCGAAATGGAAGCGGCGGGCCTCTTCGCCGTGTCCGCTCGTCTGAAGGCCCGGGCCGCCGCGATTCTCACCGTGAGCGACCAGATACTCAGAGCCGAGCACGCCACATCGCAAGAGCGCCAGGACTCTTTCCTCGACATGGCAAGAACGGCGCTCGAAGCCTTGACAGCCGACGCCGGCTCAACCGCCTGACGCCTGACGCGGATGTCTGACGCCTGACGCTTGGAGCCGCTGCCTGACGCGACGCCCCATGCCTGAATCCTGCTGTCTGAAGCTTGAAGCCTGACGTCTAACAGGGCTTGAGTAACAGAGCTTGAGCGACGCTTAGAGCGCATCGAAGCGGTCGACGAACTGTCTCTGACAAACTGTCTCTTGTGCGCTTCGCATATCTATGTGTATTTGATTGTGCTTGAAGCCCATGATCCGCTAGCGACGCGAACAACTAGTTTCTGCACGACTCGGGCAGCGCAGCGGCTCGAGCAATGCCTCGAAACCTCAGCCGACACGGAGCTGCCATGGCCATGGACATCTTGACCACCGACGACATCGAGGCGATTTGCCTCGGCGCGACCCTGCTGGGGACCGGCGGCGGCGGCGACCCCTACATCGCCAAACTCGTCGCCCATCAAGCTCTCGAGACTTACGGCCCGGTCAAAGTGGTTGAAGCAGCCGATCTGGAACCCGATGCGCTGGTGCTCACCACCGCAATCATCGGCGCACCGACGGTGATTCTGGAGAAGATTCCGGCTGGCACGGAGTTCGTGGCTGGCGTTCGAGCGTTGTCCAAGTATCTGGGCAAGGCGCCCGCGGCCATCATGATCATTGAAGTCGGGGGTCTCAACACGCTGCTGCCCATAGCCACCGCCGCCGAGATGGGCCTGCCTGTCGTCAATGCGGATTCGATGCGGCGTGCGTTCCCTCAGATCGAGATGACGGTGTTCACTCTGGCGGGGCTGCCGGCCGGTCCGTTGACGGTGGCTGACGAGAAAGGCAATCAGTGCGTGTTCGAGACCACCACCAACCAGGTGGCCGAATCGTTGGCCCGAGCCGCCGTGATAAAGCTCGGATTGGCCAACGCGATCAGCTGTTATCCGCTCACCGCCGGTCAGATCGCCGAACACGGCATTACGGGATCGCTCACCTACTGCGCGGAGATGGGCCGCATGTTGCAGGCAGTCAAGGACGGCCACGAAGGCGCTTGGGAGCATTTCCTGTCCGAATCCGGCTCGCATCAGTTCTTCACCGGCAAAGTGGTCGACCTGGATCGGCGGACTACCGACGGTTTCGCCCGTTCGACCTTGATCCTCGAAGACCTCGAAGGCAGCAGCGCCACCATGCGCATCGAAGTGCAGAACGAGAATCTGCTGGCTTTCCTCGACGGAGAGCCGGTGATAACCACCCCCAACCTGATCTGCCTGCTCGACTGCGAGACGTTCGATCCGATCACCACCGAATCCATCGCCTACGGCAACCGTGTGGTCGTGATCGGCATGCCCTGCGCACCGCAATGGCACCGCGAGGGAATGCTTGATCTGGTGGGGCCCAAAGCGTTCGGTTACGACATCGACTTCGTGGAGCTGCCGTCATGAGTGAAAGTCCAGCAACCCGCTCAGGATCCCGTCCGGAACTGCGCGTCGGCATCGACGTCGGCGGCACCAACACCGACGCGGTGATCATCGACTCCAGCGGCGCAGTGATCACCGCAGTGAAAGTGGTCACCACCCCCGAACCCATCGACGGCATCCGAGAGGCGCTCGGCAGAGTGCTGACCGACGTGGACAAGTCGCTCATCGCCAAGGCGATGCTCGGGACCACCCATCCCACCAATGCGATCATTCAGCGCCGCGACCTCGATCAGGTGGGCGTGCTGCGGCTGGCTGCGCCGTCGTCTTTGGGGGTCCGCCCCGGAGCTGCCTGGCCCGGCGACATCAGAGACACGGTGATCGCCGCTTCGGCCATCATCGAGGGCGGCAACGAATACGACGGATCAGAGATCGCCCCGCTCGACACTGACGCAGTGCGACGCTTCGCCGCTCAGGCAGTGTCGGCCGGATGCTCGGCCATCGCCGTCTCGGCTGCTTTCAGCCCGGCCGTCAGCGACCACGAGAATCGCGCCCGTGAGATCCTGGCCGAGGAGCTGGGCGCCGGCTTCTCAGTGTCGCTCAGCCATCAAGTGGGTTCGCTCGGCCTGCTCGAGCGCGAGAACGCCACCATCTTGAACGCTGCGCTGCTGAGCGTCGCCTCGAGCGTGGTCGACGGTTTCGGTCAGGCTCTAGCCGCCCATGACCTGACCGCCGATGCTTATCTGACGCAGAACGACGGCACTCTGTTGACGGCTGCTGAGGCTCGCCGTTTCCCGGTGCTGACTCTCGGCTCGGGCCCCACCAACTCGATGCGAGGCGCTTGCGCGCTGGCGGGAGTCAACGACGCGGTCGTCATCGACGTGGGAGGCACGTCCGCCGACGCGGGCATTCTGGTGGACGGGTTCCCGCGCGAGTCCACAGCGGCCGTGGAGGTCGGCGGGGTGCGCACCAACTTCCGCATGCCCGATCTGATCTCGATGGGTCTCGGCGGCGGCACCGTGGTGCGCGACGCCCGCGGCGGCAACGGCACGACGCTGGCCGTCGGCCCCGATTCGGTGGGTTACGCGGTGGCCACCGAATCCCGCTGCACAGGCGGCGACACGCTGACCCTGTCCGACGTTTCTCTGGCTGCGGGCCGTCTCGACAATTTCGGCGACAAGAGCCTGCTCGGCGATCTCGACTCGGGGCTGGTGAGCGACGCCCTCGCCTGGGTGGACGAGCAGGTGTCGATA
Organism: Acidimicrobiaceae bacterium; assembly: GCA_026708645.1. Taxonomy (GTDB): domain Bacteria; phylum Actinomycetota; class Acidimicrobiia; order Acidimicrobiales; family Aldehydirespiratoraceae; genus Aldehydirespirator. Next base: position 86,061 of record JAPOUM010000025.1, read on the forward strand.
ATGAGCGACCGCATGAAGTCGAGCCGTGCCGAGATACCGCTGCTGGCCGTCGGCGGGGGCGCGCATCTGATAGCGCAGCAGGTGCCGGGCATCTCCGAGGTGCTGCGTCCTGAGAACTTTTCGGTGGCCAACGCCTACGGGGCCTGCATCGCTGAAGCTTCGGGCACCGTCGACCGTGTCTACAGCTACGACCGCACCAGCCGCGAGGAGTGCCTCGACGACGCGCGGGAGCTGGCGGTCAACGCCGCAGTGCGTTCCGGGGCGCATCCCGACGGCGTCCGCATCACCACGGTGACTGAGGTGCCCATGACCTATGTTCCGGGCGGCGGCTGCAGGGTCATGGTGAAAGCTGTCGGGCCTCTCGTCTGACGGGCCGGACAACGGCTCAGCGGCTCAACGGCTCAACGGCTCGGCACGGCAGCCGTCACATGGCTTCACGGCGAAAGCTGTCGGGCTTCTCGCCGTCCGACGGCCGCTTGTTGCCCGTGGCGGACTCTCACAACGATCTGCTGCTCGCCTGCATGCATCGCCGCGAGCGGGGCGTGCGAGACCCCTTCGGCGACGACTGGCTGCCGGGCCTGCGCGCCGGGGGCGTGGTGTTCCAGGTGCTGCCGATCTTCACCGAGGAGCAGTTCATCGGCGAGGCGGCGCTGCGCCGAACGCTGGAGATCGTCTCGCTGGCCCGTGAGATAGCCGAACTGCATAGCCGTGATGTGGCTGTCGTGGAAACAGCGGCTGACATGGATCGCATCATCGGCAGCGGTCGGATCGCGCTGCTGCTCGCCATCGAGGGCGCCGAACCGGTCGGCTCGTCGATCTCGATGTTCGAGACCCTGCACCGTCTCGGGGTGCGCATGGCTTCGCTCACGTGGAATCGCCGCACCATGCTCGCCGACGGCATCGCCGAGTCCGGCACAGGCGGGCGCCTGTCTTCGCTGGGGGTTGAAGCCGTGGCCGAGATGGAGCGGCTCAACATGGTGGTCGATGTCAGCCATCTGTCGGCTGCCGGGGTGGATCATCTGGCCGAGATCGCGACTCTTCCGTTCGTGGCGAGCCATTCGTCTTGCCGGGCTTTGTGCGACCATCCCCGCAATCTCAGCGACGCTCAGATCCGCCTGGTCGCCGACTCCGGCGGTTTCGTTTCTGTCAACGCTTTCGGCCCTTTCGTGGATGAACGAGCACCGAGCATCGACGTCTTCATCGATCATCTCGAGCATGTCGCAGCCGTCGCCGGCGACGACAAAGCCGCGATCGGCGCCGACTTCATCATGGACCTGGTCCGGATAGTCGACCCGATCCTGGGCCGCCAGATCCTGGTTGACGTTGAGAGCCTGGTCGTGATCGACGATCTGAAGGCGCCTGCGGACTTCGCGAACCTGTCGCAGCGTCTGCAGCAGCGCTGCGGGCCTGCTCGGGCCGCCCGTTTCGCCGCTGCCAACATGATCGACTTCTTCCGCGCCACCCTCAACTAAACCCCGCCCCGCGGCCCAACGCTGCCCCAGAAACCAGCACTCCAGATCACGGGGTAGGGGGAGTTCAGAGGTGTTCGGGGGGTGCCGCGCCACCCCAGCCAATCCCGATTAGACCCAACCCCAAATGCGAAGAGCCGCAAAGCAACTGCTGAGACTCTGACGGGGGATCATGCGATGAGGTCTCTGATTGCGAGCGGGCTCAGTCCCGTCCTGTTTGCTAAGGCTGCGGGCCGGTCGGTCTTGTAGGCGAGGCGCAGCAACTCCGGCAGGAGGGCGGGCTGTTCTACGGGGACGTCGACGGGCTCTTTCTTGCGCCAGCCGCGGGCTGAGAGCTGCTTCATGAGCGACTGGTAGCGCAGCGTGTCGATGATGCGCAGGTCGTAGCTGCGCCGGATGAGGGCGGATATGGAGACTCCCCATTTCGATTTCGCCCATGCGAGCCTGCGGAGCGTCACCGGCGCATCGATGGCTTCGACAGCGGCTTGTTTTGGGATCATGAAGGCTGCTCCGAAGCGGAAGGCTTCGGTCTCAGCGCGATCAGCTTCGACCTTGCGCGTCTGATGCAGCACAAGGTGACCTATTTCGTGTGCGATGCTGAGTCGCTGCCGGTCCCCCGGCCAGCCGCGGGCATAGCAGACTATGGGTCTTCCTACTGGATAGTTAGGCCACACGGACGCCGCGTCGTGCTTGTCCACGTTGACAGAGGCGCCGAAAACGACGACGCCGCCGCGTTCGACGGCTCGCATGACGTTCGCCACGGGATCGTCGGGGCCGATGCCGAGCTGATTGCGGACCGAGACGGCGAGTTCCTCTATGCAGTCGTCGTCGAGGTCATCGTGAACGGGAGTCAGGGCGACAGGCGGCAGCTGGGCTCGTCGCTCGAGTTGGTCGATGAGTTCGATGCCTTGTCGGCAATGGGCTCGCACACGCTTGTCGTCGCTGCGCCGAGACGAGGCGCGCTTGCGGTATCGCAAGCTCAACTCTGGCAGATCCGGCAGGGTGCCGCGCCTGAAGAAGTCCGTGCAGTAGCCGGTTGCCGCTGCGATTGCTATGAGCGTCTCGTCTGTGACAGGTCCGCCCTTCTCGATCTGAGAGATCGCTGGCTGGGTCACACGGGCAGCTTCAGCGAGCCCTTGCTGAGTCATGGACAGATACTCGCGAACCATGCGGACGCGTTCGCCGATCACAGCGCCCCGGCTTCGGTGTCGTCGATTCGCAAAACAGCAGGCATGAAGTCGTCGTCTGCGCCTTCGAATGCCAACTCGTCGATGTCGTCGGCGGACGGCAACGAGACCCGCCATTCGAGTATCGGATCGTTGCCGTAGTTCCAGACCCCCCGCGGCATCCCGAGATGCATCGTCAAGGTGTCGGTGTGGTCGGTGGTCCAGTCCAGAACCAGATCAAGCGGCGGAAGCGCTCCGGCTTCGCCGTCGATCGGGAATTGGAGACGGATCTGCTGCCAAGCTTGGCGACGCCTGCGGGTATGACCAGGTGCGGGCGTGGTGCCTTCGGCGGATCGCAGGACGCGAACCTTGTGCAATCCGTCGACAAGAATGTGGATCCCAGAGTTTGGGACACCAGAGACCAGTTCCCAGCTGTCAGCATCCCGCGAACTCGTCTCAAGCGTTCGCCGCGCCCGGTAGCGAGCCGAGTGTGCCCAATACCATCGGTCTCGGCTATCGGTTTCCGGCTGGATGTCGCTGGCAAAGTCGATGCCGTCGAGTAGCGCCTTTCGGATCTCGGGCAGGCTCGCATTGATCAGGGGCAGCACCTCCGAAGGCGTTGGAGTTACAATCACGCTAATATTATAAGTGAAAAATGCACACAGCGCAACCCGCCCTCAGATCACTCCAGGAGCAGGCAGACGAACTGGTCCTCGTCGATGATCTCGACGGGGAAGCCCTCAGCGGCAAGATCGAGTGCTTTGCGATGTTTGCTGCTGAGGCCTGTCTCGCCCACCTTGCGCGGGTCAGTTGCACCCAAAACAAGGTAATCGGTGCGTTTGCCGACAGATTGCAACGGTTTGGCGCCTGCGTTCACCGCTGCTTGGAAGGCTTCCTGGCGTGGCATCGACTCCAAGGTTCCTGTGAAAACGATCCTCTTGGCGAACAGCGGGCTTTCCGGGTCGGGATCTCCTTTAGGTGTGATCGGCTGCCTGCGTGCTACTGCTCACCGGGCTAGTCAGCGGTTGAGGGGGAGTGGGCTGGGAGCACTGGAGGGAGGCTAGTCGTGACCCGTATCGTCGCACTTGTCGAGCAGGTCCTCGCAATGGTGCTCGGCAGGTCGATGGGGGAAGCCGCGCCACTGGCCCGTTCTCCGTTTGCTGGACTGTTCGCTGGAGTGGCGGCGCGGACGGGGGGGGTCTGTGATGGCGGCTTGCGATGGCGACTTGCGGGTGGCTGGGGGGCGTGTGGCTAGCGTTAGGTCGTGGCGAATGAGCGACCGGTGACTGTGGCGCAGCTGCTTGCGTCGCCGGTGATGGCCGCGGCCGAGCTCGTGGCAGGCCCCCAGAGGCTGGATGCCGTGGTCGATGAGGCTGTGCTGCACGGACGGCTTGCAGCCGACTCGGCGGTCGAACCCGGCGAAGCGGTCGTCTTGGACGCCAGCCAGATCAGCGAGCACCTGTATCAGATAGACATCGCCATCCGGGTCGCGGCCGACGCTTGCGCAGCGATGCTGATCGTCACGAACGCCGGCTTTGATCTGGGGGTCGGGGTGCGCCGTCTGGCTGAGCGCCTCGATGTGCCTCTGGTGGTGGTCGGCGAAGTCGACGCCATGACCTTCACGCATCGGCTGAGGGCCCAACTGTGGTCGGCGGACGTGGAACATGCCGCCACGGTCAACTCGCTGCTGGTGTCGCTGAGCGGGCCTCGCAGCGCCAGCGTCGAAGGGGTTCTCGACGTGATCGCCGAACTCAGCGCTGCCAGGGTTTGCCTGCTGGGACAAGACTTCAGCCGTCGCGCGGGCGAACCCATCGACGTGGCGGGCCGCCAGCTGGCCTCGGGTCCGGCACATCTCGTGGACAACTCCACTGAATGGGCGCTTCACAGCACCGCGATAGTGCTGGCGCCCGGCGACCCTGACGCCGTGACCGACTACTGGTTGGTGGCCGAGAGCAGCGGCCCCGACGCGACGCAGCGGCTGCTGCGGTCGCTGCTGCAGATCGGCGGTTGGTATCTGGCTGCTCTGCTGGCGTCGGTGCGAGCCCGTGCCGAGAGCGACGCCCGTCGCCGTATCGCCGTGCTCAACGAGCTGCTGGCCACGAGCGATCTTCACGAAGGCGACATCCACAACCAGATGCTGGCGTTGGGCTGGAGCGCCGCCGGATGGAACACCGGCCTGCACATCATGATGCGCGGCATCGACACGCCGCGCATCGACACGCCGCGCATCGACACGCCGCGCATCATCGACCTGCACGTCGAGATGCGCGAGCGGCTGCGCGCAGCAGGCATCGACGGGCCGCTGGTGGAGCGCAACGACGGCTGGAGCGGCTGGGTGAGCAGCGTCTCGGAGCCTGTCGTGGAGAGCTATTCGGAGATGGTGCAACGCCTGGGAGACGCCCTCGCCGAGTTCGTCGACGCGCACTCGGGGTTTCTGGCCCATGCCGGGATAGGGCGCCCCTGCCCGGGCCTCAAAGGACTGCGCGCATCGCTGACCGAAGCCCATGAGGCGGCGCTGATCGCGCGGACGCGCTTCGGGGGCCGCTGCGGGGCGGCTCACATCGACCAGCTCGGCGTTCAGAGAGTGCTGATGGGATGGCTCGGCTCAGAGGATTTCGCCCGATATGCCCGGTTCATTCTGCAGCCGCTGATTGACGCTGACCCCGGCAGCGAACTCCTCAAGACGCTGGAGGTCTACCTCGACACTGGCTGCTCCGCCAGTGAGACAGCCCAAACCCTGGGTTTGCATCGCAACACCGTGACTAATCGAGTGCGACGCATCTCCGGGCTGCTGGGCGTGCATCTCAGCGACGCAGAAATCCGCTTGTCTCTGCAATTGGCGTGTAGGATGCTCCGCACCGAGAACACCGATATGGGCACTTCGCCCTCCCCAAGCATTTCAACTATGCACATGGCATAGCCAATTTGGCGCATACCTCGTTCTATTGTTCGACAGGCTCGACGCGGGTCGGGCAAGTACCAGGAGGAGGTAACGACGAACCATGGCGAGGATTACGTTTAGACGACTCTCGATTGTGTGGTTGGCCCTCTTTGCCGTGTTCGCTCTGGTCGCGGCTTCATGCGGCGACGACGATGACGACGATTCGGCACCCAGCACGGCAACACAGACACAGGCCCCCGATCCCGAGCCGGCGCCCGATCCCGATCCCGAGGAGACGGCCGAGCCTGAGGAGGCGCCCGAGCCTGAGCCCGATCCCGAGGAGACGGCCGAGCCGGCACCCGAGCCCGAGCCTGAGCCCGAGGAGACGGCCGAGCCGCTTCAGGTCGCCTACCTGTCGGCCAGTTCCGCCAACACATGGCTGCTGGCGTCGCGACAGCAGATGGAGACGGTGGCAGCAGCCAACAATGTGGAACTCACCGAGTTCGACGCCCAGTTCGACCCCGGCCTGCAGGCGACGCAGTTCCAAGACGTGATCGCATCAGGCAATTACGACGGTGTGGTGCTGGTGGCGATCACCGGCATCGCCACCGCGCCCGACATCGCCGACGCTCTGGACGCCGGCTTGGAAGTGGTCACCCTCAATCAGGTGGTGGGCGAGGATTTCACCACGTCTGATCCTCAGGTGCCCGGGGTCAGCGCCAACGTCATGGCCGCGCCTTTCGTGAACGGTCAGAGATACGGCCAACTCACCGTGCAGGCTTGTGCCGACTTGGACCCGTGCGAGGTGGTCTACATCTACGGGATCAAAGGCCTGCCGCTCGACGACGCCTTGCGTTCCGGCTTCGATGAGGTGATCGCGGATCATCCCAATATCACCGTCGTGGCTGAAGGCGAAGGCCAGTACCTGGGCCCTGAAGGCGGGATCAACGCCACTCAAGACATTCTGCAGGTCTCTCCCGATTTCGACGTTCTGGTCGGCGCCGACCAGTCGGTGCAGGGCGCCGAGATCGTGCTCGCCGAAGAGGGCAAGCTCGATCAGGTGCGCCTGATCGGTTTGGGCGGTTCCGCCCCGGCGATCGAAGCGATCGCCGACGGGCGCTGGTTCGGCGGGGTCTTCGGCGCCCCCGGCGACGAGGGGCGCATCGCCATGGAAGCGATGGTCTCGGTGCTCACCGGCGGTCGTGACTTCGGCGGAGTCGATCCGCTGGTGGATCTGCCCGACAACGGTTTGATCACCGCCGACAACGTCGACTTGTTCACGCCGCAATGGGACGGCTGACCCTGCCGGCGCCGCGGCGGCGGCTCTCTGCTTGAGCGCACGCGTCAAGTGACCCGCGCCGAAGCGCTTGTGGGCGTTCGCAACGTCAGCAAGCGCTTCGGCGCGACTCGCGCCCTCAAGGACGTGACGGTCGATTTCGAAGCCGGCCGGGTGCATGCGCTGGTGGGCGAGAACGGCGCCGGAAAGTCCACGCTGTGCGGCGTGGTGCTCGGGGTTCACGCCCCCGACTCGGGCGAACTGCTGCTGCGCGGTTCTCCGATGCGGCTCGACAGTCCCGCCCAAGGCGCCGGCCACGGCCTGGTCGGGGTGGCACAAGAACTGTCGCTGCTGCCTGCCATGAGCGTGGTCGACAACGTCGTGCTGGGCTCGGAGAAGCGCCGAGGCCCTTTCGTGGATCAGCGAGCCAATCGTCGCCGGGTCGAGGCTCTGATGGCCGAGCACGGTCTGGAGACGCCGCTCGAGGCCCGAGCCGGGTCGCTGTCGGTGGCCGATCAGCAGAAAGTCGAGATCCTGCGGGCGCTGGGACGCGAGTCGCGGCTGGTGGTGCTCGACGAGCCCACAGCGAGGCTGGCCGGGCACGAGGCCGAGGATCTGCACCGCACCGTTCGCGGTTTGGCCGAGCGGGGCGTGGCCGTCGTCTACGTGTCGCATTTCTTGAATGAGGTGCTCTCGGTGGCCGACACTGTCACCGTCATGCGCGACGGGCGGATCGTGCGGACGGCTTCCGCCGACGCCGAAACCCAGGAGTCGCTCGTTGAAGGCATGACCGGCCGCCACATCGGCGAGATCTTCCCGCCGAAGCCTCCGGCGCCCGTGACCGACGCCGAGGTCGTGTTGAGAGTCTCCGGCCTGTGCTCGGCTGACGGCGATTTCTCCGACGTCTCTTTCGAGATCCGCGCCGGAGAGATTCTGGGTTTGGCCGGCCTGGTGGGCGCAGGCCGCAGCGAGTTGGTGCATGCCGTCTACGGCGCGGGCCGTGTCGCCTCGGGCTCGGTGGAGCTCGGAGGCCGGCGGCTCGCCGGCGATGTCGCCGAGGCTTTGGCCGCCGGGGTGGGGCTGATACCGGAATCGCGCCGGGATCAGGGCCTGGTCGGGCGCCGTGCGGTGCTCGACAACACCACTCTGCCGCATCTGCGCAGTTTCGCCGGCTGGGCCGGGATACGGGGAACCGCCGAGCGGCAGTCCGCCGAGAAGGCCTGTCGCGATGTGGGCGTGCGCACAGCGAGCCTGCAACAGCCGGTGCAGTCCCTGTCGGGCGGCAATCAGCAGAAGGTGCTGTTCGCTCGTGCTGTGCTGGGCGAGTTGCGGCTGCTGCTCGCCGACGAGCCCACACGCGGGGTTGACGTGGGCTCGAAGCAGGCGATCTATGAGGCGCTGAACGAGATGGCGCGTGCGGGCTGCGCGGTGCTGCTGGTGTCCTCCGAGCTCGAGGAGGTGATCGGCACGTGCCACCGGGTGCTGGTGATGCGAAACGGGCGGATAGTGGGCCATTACGAAGATGCCGACATGACCGCCGCGAACCTGCTGGCAGCCTCGTTCGGCACGCACGACGCCGCTGCCGAGGCTGGCGGTGCGGCCGGCGGGGTTGAGGCTGGCGATGCGGCTGGTGCTGACGAGGCTGGCGCTGGTGGTGTTGGTGGTGTGGTTGGCGGGGTTGCTGCGGCTGGTGCTGGTGCGGCCGGCGGGGTTGAGGCTGGCGATGCGGCTGCTGCTGCCGAGCCTGGCGCTGGTGGTGTGGCTGGCGGGGTTGGGTCTGGCGGTGCGGACGGCGCTGACGAGCCTGGCGCTGGTGTGGCTGGCGGGGTTGGGGTTGAGGTTGACGGGCCCGGTGCTGGGTCGGCGAATTCTGCTGGTGGTGCGGCCACTGCGGCTGGTGCTGGCGCTGGTGTGGCTGGCGGGGTTGGGGTTGAGGTTGACGGGCCCGGCGCCGCCGCTGGCGCCGTGGAGGTGTCGTCGCCGTGATGATCGCGCAGTCGCTGCCGGTTGCTCGCCGTTACGGGATCGCGGTCGTCACTGTGGCGTTGTTCCTGGGTTTGGCTGCCACCACCGACGGCTTCTTGAGCCAGGCCAACTTCCGCAACATTCTGGATCAGCAGTCGGCGCTGCTGATAGCGGCTTCCTTCGCCACCATCACCATGATCTCCGGCGGTTTCGACATTTCTGCCGCTTCGGTCTACGTGGTGTCGCCTCTGTTCGCCCTGCAGGTCGAGAACAGCACCGGCAACGCGGCGTTGGCTGTCGCTGTCGGCGTCGCGGTCGGTTTGGCCGTGGGGGTGGGCAACGGTCTGGTGGTGACGGTTCTGAAAGTCAACTCGTTCATCGCCACGCTGGCCACGTCGTTCATGGTCTTCGGAGCGGGCTTTCTGGTCAGCGACCGAAGCGTGCTGCGCGCCAGCACCGACGCTTGGCCCTCCATCGCCCGAACCCGCTGGTGGGGCATCACCACCGGGGCGTGGCTCGCCGCTGCGGTGGTCGCCGTGGCTTGGATCCTGTTGAGCCGCACCCGCTTCGGACGTCACGTCTATGCGGTCGGCGGCAACGCCGAGGCGGCCCGGCTCGCCGGCGTGCCGGTGGCCAGAGTCAAAACGATCTGTTTCGCTCTGGCTGGAGCGTCCGCCGGGCTGGCCGGGGTGGTGTCGTCCTCGCGGTCGCTGTCGGCGCTGCCTTCCGATGATTTCAGCTTCGTTTTCGGGGTGATCGCCGCGGTGGTCGTCGGCGGCACCTCCATAGCCGGAGGCGAGGGCGCCGTTTGGCGCACCATTGCCGGGGCTTTCTTCATCGCCTTGATGATCAACGGTTTCAACCTGCATCAGATCGATCCCATCTGGCAGCGTGTCATCCAGGGAGCGGTGATACTCGCCGCCGTGTCGATCGACGCATGGTCCCAGCGCCGCGCTCTTTGAGTCGCGGAGAGGCTTGGAGAGTTTCAGGGGCTCCGATTCCGTCGCCGTCGCTCCAGCACTCAGCCTTCCAACAGTGCGCCGCGCGGCTTACAGAGTTTCAGGGGGCTTCGGTTACGTCGCTGTCGTGTCTGTGGTGTGAGGGCAGCGTCTGTGTCGGCGTGGGCTGTGTTGAGCAGATTCAGATGGCTGGTGTCGTTGCATTATTGGTGCGAGAGCCGTCCGTCGGAGAGGCTTGGAGAGTGTCAGGAGGTACGACTCCGACCGCTCGGACGTTTCCGAGGTGCTGTCGGATAGCGCCGCTTGAGTGGCTCAAACGGGCACTCGCACCCCTGCAGCCTGCGGTCTGGGATTTCTGCGGCCGGGGTGGTGCGGGCGGCGGATTTGCTGGCGGCGGTACTCACTCCTGCATTCCGGTCTGAGATTCCTGCGACCCCCGGCGCGACGAGGCAACTCGCGATCACGAACGCTTGCTGGATAGGTCGAAGCGTTGCAGGCCTCCTACGACCGGCACCGGCCGCGGCTGTGCCCGGCGCCGCCGGGTCAATCGTGCCGGGTCAGTCGCTGGATCGGTCGAAGCGTTGCAGGCCGCCTGCGACCCCGCCGTGGCGAGGGAACGCGCGATCACGAACGGGCATTCTCACCCTGAGCCTGCTGTCCGGGATTCCTGCGGTCTCCCGGTGCCGAAGTCTGCATGATGGGGTTTGAAACCCGACCGGACCAAACTTGACGGCATCGCGCCCGGCGTGATGCCGTGAAAGCCTGCAATGTGTGGTTTGAAAACTCTGCGATGTGTGGAGCAACTTTCCTGCAATATGCAGGTTGAAATTCCTGCAATCTGTGGATTTCGAGAGTGAATGATGTTAGGATCGGGCTTGTGCCCAAGGTGGTTTCACCAGATCTTCTGACTCCGGCGGGATATCGGCCGCGTGTGGCGGACTCGGTGCTCACGGAGGCGTTGCGGTCTTCGCCCATAGTCGTGGTGGACGGCGCCAGGGGTGTGGGCAAGTCCTGGACCGGATTGCGCCACGCCCGCAGCGAAGTGCGCCTTGATAGGGATCCCGGAGCGGTGGAGTCGGCCGCTCTGGCGCCTGTCAGGCTGCTGCAAGGCGAGAGACCCCGGCTGGTGGACGAGTGGCAGTTGGCGCCGAGCCTGTGGAACTCGGCCAGATCAGTGGTCGACGCCGAGACGGGGGTCGGCCATTTCATCTTCACGGGATCGGCGCATCCTCCCGACGACAGCACCCGTCACTCCGGAGCGGGTCGGGTGATGAGGGTCAGAATGCGCCCGATGTCGCTGGCCGAGTCCGGCGAGTCCACCGGCGACGTGTCATTGGGAGCATTGCTGCAAGGTTCCGAATGTTCCGCGGCCGCGCCGCAGGCGTCTGCCGCCGATGTCGTGGAGGCTCTGTGCAGAGGCGGCTGGCCCAGGCATCTCAGCATGCCTGCGCCGCGGGCTCGCGCGCTCTGCCGTGCCTACCTTCAGGAAGTTTCCCGAGCCGACATCCCTCGGCTGGGGCGCACCCGGCACCGCCCCGACGGGGTGTTGCGACTGCTGGCTTCGCTGAGCCGCAACATTGCCACTGTGGCTGCGACATCCACGCTGGCCGAAGACGTTGCCGGTGATACGCCGCCGTCGCGCGAGGCCGTGACGGAGTACCTGGAGGCGCTCAGAATGATCTATGTGGTGGAGGATCTGCCTGCGTGGTCGGTTCATCTGCGCTCCCGTGCCCGGTTGCGCCGGTCGCCGAAGCGCCACCTCGTCGATCCGTCTCTGGCGGCTGCGACTCTGGGCGCCGGCCCCGAGCGCCTGTGGCGTGACCCCGGTTATCTCGGTCAAGCTTTCGAGTCGTTGGTGGTACGCGATTTGCGGATCTATGCGGAGGCGAACGAGGCGTCCGTCCACCATTATCGCGACAGCAACGGCCACGAGCTTGATGCCGTGGTGCAGCATGCGGACGGGCGTTGGATGGCCGTCGAGGTCAAACTGGGCTCGGGCGCCCGTCTCGACGAAGCCGCCCGGTCGATCACGAAGGCTTGTGAGCAGATCGATGTTCGGCGGATGGGGCCGCCATCCAAGAAGTTGCTGATCACCGCGTCCGGCTACGGCTACGAACGTCCCGACGGAGTGTCAGTTCTGCCTCTAACAGCCCTAGGCTCCTGAATCCCACGCCCTGGGCCGGGGACGGCTAAGCGGTCGGATCAGCGTCGAGGTTCTCCCTGGCTTCGCGCCTCCACCTGGCTTCGAGTTCGTCCCAGCTGTTGAGATACGGGCTCAGCTCGTTCCTGTAGCCGGAAGCCACCCAACGGTCGTAGAGCCTGCTGAAGCAGGCCGCAGCCTCCCCAGTGAGCCAAGCTATCGGCTCACCCTGCCTGGGCACTCGCTCCCCCCTTCACGCCGGACAGGACGGCGATCGCCATCGCCTGACCCGTCTCACCCGCCGCGAACTGGATGCCATTGTCGCCCTCGTAGGGCTGACGATGGTCGACCTCGTTGCGGGTGATCTCCTTCGGGATCCCCTCCGGGAATGCAGCGCATTCCGGCCTCATTGGCGGTCGGCCCATGGAGGATACGTCGAAGTGATCGCACCACGGGCAGATGAACGGGCGCCTCCAGCTCGTCATCTCGGTCTCCCTGCTGGGCCGGGGTCATAGCTCATCGCGCTTCGAGTTCGTCGAGGCCGTGGAGGTACGGACTCAAATCGTCGTCGTAGCCGGACGCCACCCAGCGCCAATAGGCGGCGTGGAAGCGGCGGGCCGCCTCGCCCGTGAGCAGTATCATCGGTTCGCCCTGATTACCCAACGCTCAGCGCCTCCGCGGCTATGGCCGACCCCGTGGCGCCCGACTTGAACTGGATGCCGCCGTCGCCTTCGTAGGGCTCCCGATGGTCGACCTCGTTATCGAGGATGGCTTCCGGGATGCCCTTGGGATAGGCCTTGCATTGGATCTCCATCGGGTCTCGGTACGGGCCGAGCTGGTCGAAGTGGTGGCACCACAGACAGATGAAAGGCCTTCTCCATGTGACCATGTCCTCTCCTTTCATTAAATCGAGGTGGTTTCACCAGAGCGTGCCCGGTGCAGGGCCTTTGGCACCGGCCTTGGCTTTAGGCGTGGCCGGGTCACGGGCTCTAGATGTAGTCCGATCTCGGGTTCTGTCTTGGGCGCCTCCTTTCCTGGTTCGGGCTCGGTTTTGTTGGGCTGGGGCTGGCGGCGCCGGCTTCGGCGGTTCGTCTGCACAGGCCGGCCCGAAGCGGGGTTTTGTGGCTGTGGCTGTGTCGTCGGGCGGGTGCAGGGTGTGGCTGCCGTCAGAATGTTTTTCGATCCGCCAGTTGTGGTGATGGATTTTGTGGTGGCAGTTCCAGCAGACCATGATCAGGTTATTCAAGCTGGTGGCACCGCCTTGTGAGTAGGGGGTGATGTGATGGGCTTGGCACATGCCTGCGGGCGCCCCGCAGTGGAAGCAGCCGCCGTAGGTGGCGAGCAGGGCTTGCCATTGCGTGTCTGTGACTGTGCGGCGTGAGCGGCTGCGCCAGATCGCGTCACCGGCGCGGTCATAGACCAGCCCGGCCCAGCGGGCGTTGCACGACAGTTCATCGAGCACTGCTGCCGGGAGTTTGGATCCGTCGGAGAGTTCGCCGATGAGTTCGCCGGTGGTGTCGTCCACATGGGCGAGCACTGTGATGTCAGCGACCCAACCGGCAGCGGCGCCACCACCACCTGTGGCGCTCCCGGCGTTTGTGGCTTCGCCCGCCCGCCCGAGATCTCGATCAGCATCGACGCCCGCACCACCACCTGTGGCGCTGCCGGCATCGGCGACGCCGCAACCGGAGTCTGTTTCGCCGGACGTGCGGTGGGCGCCGGCGCCGGTTTGTGGGCCGCTGGTTCTGGTGGTGCAGTGCTGCAGGGCGTCTGCCATGCACTGCGGGAACTTACGCCGCTCGGCCTGAGGCAGTTTCTTGTCGGCGTCGAGCAGCCTGCCGGCGGTGTGGCGCAGACGGTTGTGGATGCGTGTGCCGGTGATCTTGTCGAACTCGCCGTGTAAAGCGACCATCCCGTCGTCAGTGTCGTAGATCCTCAGATAGCGCCTGGCGCGCTGGCGCAGATACTCCGCTGTGCCGTCGTCGGCCTGCTGGGCGCCGACCCAGCGTTGCGCTGTGCGTGCGAACTGCTCGGGACGCATCGACCGGGCCTGCGCCAACAACTCGCGGTCGCCGGCGACGGCCTCAGATCCGGTCTTGGTGATCGCGTCAGCCAGCCGCCGAGCGTTGGCCTGCGGCACCTCCCCGGCTTGCACCGCGTCGCGCAGTCCCGGCACCTGACGCAGCGACGCGGCTGTGGCGACCTGGTCATTGGCTTCGCGCTGTGACAGCCCCGCCGACTCAGCCAGGATCCCCGCGCCGCCGTCGCCGTGACGCTCCCGCCGGGCGATCAGCTCAGCGGCGACGGTCTGGAACGCGGCGCCGGCAGCCATGAACATCCGAGTCTGCTCCAGCGCGGCGCGCAGCTCAGCGGATGCCACGCCCCCGTCACGGACTGCTGTGAGCATCCGGTTGGCGGCTGCGACCGCGTGTCGAGCGTCTGATAACACCATGAACAGCAGTATAGGTCATGGGTGCGACAAAACAACCTCTTTCAACAAAAAATCTTGAATATTGAACAAATTTCTTGATAGCCGCACGGGCGTGGCGCGCGCCGATCAGGGAAGGGCCGGGGGGGGGGGGTCGGGGCTCTTCACCCTCAACCGCCGCCAGTCCGCCAGCCCACCCCGACATGATCGCTGGCAGCCTTCTCACGGCCGCCGCAGCCACCCTCAACCGCCGACGGCCGCCAGCGCCCACCCGACCCAAGCGCGCAGCGACGCAGTAATCACAGCAGCCATGCGTCGCCCATTTCACGAGATCCTGGGGTTCCGAGCACGGTCTTGCATTCTGGAAGCGGACGTCCACCGAAGTGATAGATGTGTACGCAGTCCTTCTTGGTGTCGATGATGCCCTCGAGTTCGCTCGTCAGCATTGTGTAGCGTGCTGGTGAGAGGCGGCATTCGAACACGGAGAATTGTACGCGAGTGCCGTAACCGCAGCAGAGGTCGTGGATTGCCCGCAGTCGCTTTGCACCGGATCCCTGTGTGTCGGCTATGTCGTAGGCCACGAGCATGTCCATGAACGATCCCGCCTTACTGAGCCACGAAAGGCGGATAGTACCGCAAGTCACCGCGCAGATGCCGTGCCAGAAGAGTCGCTTGCACTGTCGGCAGAGCCCAGCGCTCCACTGGTCGACGGAGAATCCGGTGGGGCACGGACTTCTCTTTGTGCGCTTCCCACGACTTGAGAACGATGTCGCGTCCGTCATCGTTCAGGTAGACGGCACCACCTGGAGTGAGGATGAAGTGATCGGCGCCTATTTGGCGGCGTGTTAGAAGTGCTACGACGAAGCGGTCTGTAAGCGGACGCGTCTCTTCGGCCAGATCCAAAGCGAGCGATGGGCGCCCTGATCTAGGCCGATGCAGGAATCCGAGTTGGTGGTCGAGCCCCACAGCATTGATAGCGCCCACCAATTCGGTGGTCAGCAGGCCGTAGCAGAAACTCATTAGTGCGTTGACTGGATTTCTGGGCGGCCGTCGTGTTCGGGCGCTGAATCGGACTCCGACACCGGCCAGATGAAGGCCGAGTCCTCCGAAGTAGATCCGGGCGGCGTCGCCTTCCAAGCCTCGCAGGTGATCGGCTGATTGGGCGTTGGGTACTTTTGTTATCCGTTCTGCGATCATCGCGGCGCGTCTGTGCAGTCGTTGCCGACCGGACGAATTGTCGGCGTCGCGCGACCATCGCAGCAGCATGGTCCGACTGCTCTGCAGCTTGGCTGCCACCACTGACCGGGCGATAGTCAGCGAATGCTCCATGCTCACGACGGCTTCGTGCTGAGCCATTCGCAAGTGAACGTTGCCCGAAAGAGGCCCGCCGACGACGAATCGAATTGAGCCGCTTCGCCTCAGCGATGCCACTCGGATCTCCCTCTTGACGCACGCGGCGAGCGCATCAGTGCTGATCTGACCTGAGCCCAGCAGCACCACTCCGTCGATGCTGGCTAGAGGTATCCGGGTGGCCCCGGCCTCCTGTTTGACAATCAGCGAACCTTGTCGGTGCCCGATCCGTGCGGTGTGGTCTCGAACGTAGACGGTGTTCAGGTAGCGCACCCGAAGACATCTCTTCGCATGAAATGTGTGACTCGGTCGCGCCCGTCGCTGATCTCCGGTAGACAGTGGTGCAGCAACTGGCACTCACGGCATCGAGTGTCGTTGGGCGCGTCTGGCAGAGTGCCGAATCTGATCTGGAACCGAATCGATTCAACCACGTCAAGGACTTCTGAGCGAAGCGTCGCAGTGAAGGCGACGCGGCTTCGGCGGCGTGGTGATGCATACCACACATATCCGTAGGGCACCTCGATTCCAAGCATTTCCTCAAGGCATATTGCTTGAGCGCACACTTGTAGGTCGGCAGCTTGGCCGTGACGTGTTCCAGCCTTGTACTCGACCGGTGTCACTGCCCCGTCTGTGACTTCGACAGCGTCGGCGCGCCCTGACAAACCGAAGGTCTCTGACCACAGAGGAATGGCGCGCAGCACAAGAGCGCCGCGCTCCTGCCGATGGGCACCCGAATCAACACGACGATGTTCATGCTGTCCTCTTACTGTGTGTTGATTATCGCTCCACACGCCGTCGACATGTATCAAAGCGCATTGCCTAGCGCAGTACTCGTAGTGTTCGATCGCGGAGATCGGCACCACGATGTCAGCGTCGAATGGCATCAAACTCCACCCGTGCGGAAGCGAAGCCGACGGTTGTGTCACTGGTTCCGCGCTCTTTGTAGGCAACGGTTCGCCACGCCGCATGAATGCCGATGAGCGAGCGTTCGGTCCTAGATACTCGCTTTCCGCGAACTAGAAATCTGATCATATCCGCCCAGAGGTCCAGAAGCGCGTCAACCCCCGAGAGATCAAGAGGTTGCTCCCAGGCTGGCCAGGTCATTAGCTGAGAATCCTGTTCACGGTCGAGGATCCAGTTGCGTTGACGCGCCGCGAATCGGTTTCGCGTCCAAGAGTTTTTCACTTCGATGCCTTCGCCGCGCATAGGCAGCAGCTTTAACCCGAAGAAGGCGAGCACTTCGATAACCGGATCAACTGTTGAGTGAGCCGAGTCGGCTAAAGCTGATATTCGAGTTGCATCGAATCCAAGACCGTTGTCCTTGATGCGCTTAGCATGTCCATGCAGCGTTGAATTCACTTGTAGTGAAGGGTCAGTAACCAACTTGTGCGATTTTGATAGCCTGTGATGGAGCCACTTGGTCGTTCCTGGCCCCTTGGGATCCAGTCGCGCGTGCCTCACAGTCCTTATTTTGTCGTTGTTAGTGTCGACGCAGAGATCTGTAACCGTTGAGGCGAGTGCCCAGGAGTCATCGTGCAGTTTTTGTCGACAAAACTCGGCCCGCTGCTGGAATACTTCGAGTGGAACCTTCCGTTGCATTGCATCGAGCCCTTCGACATGCTCTGCGATTGGCATTGCATCTATTCGGGACGACGACGGCCAAGCGTTGACTGCCAATTCCAGTGGGTTTTCTCCGCTTGGAGTGCTCAGTACCGCTATCGGCTCAGGTTCGCGAGTCCAGCTGAGGCGCAAGCGAGGTTCGAGGGCTAGAAGCCCGACAGCGGCGAGCCAGGCGTTGAGCCAACTAGCTGGGAGTCCAGGACATTCGACGTTTGTCATCATTGAACCTCCGTGGCGGCTGACACTTGATGGTCGGCCTGACGGACCAGAGCCTCTAGGAGCGCTAATCCCCAAGGCCCGAACCTTTCGTTGAGTCGCCGAAATCGTGCAGGCTGTTCCCAGTCTGGCAGGGACAGGTCGACGGCCACGCTCACGTCCACTCCACCGTCAAAGGTCCATTGGACCGTGTCCGGGCTTCCGTCGGCGACTGGAGCTAGGAGAGGTCTGCCCTTGCCATGGTGGCTTATGACGAGATGCAACAGCAGATCCTGATCGTCGTTCGCGAGGGCGCTGCCATCTTCCTGAATCCACGCCTTCACCAGTCGGGCAGACAGATCTTCGTGGCGCCCGCCCCTAGGCCAACCGGCGTCAGAGCGCGCTGTCTGCCATCGAGACTTGGGCATCTGCGACTTGGCGAGGAGTACACGGTCGGCGTCCGCGGAAGCATCCGGGTCAAGCCAGCGCTGAAATCTGGCGTCCGCCTTGCCGAGGTCGTGGAAGTCGCCCGCTTGAGCGATCACGCCCGTCAACTCCTCCGAGAGCCCGAGAGCAGAGGCCAGCCCCTTGGCGCGATCTCCGACAGCGGCCCCATGGGCCACCAGTTCCATCGCTTGGGGCGGTAGTGTCTCACAAAGCGAGATCTCGTCAGATTCGTCGAGGCTCGCGCTCTGTCCGGTGGCACTCACTTCGAGGCGAGGGACTTCGTTGAGCGCACGCACGGGAGTCGGATTGAGCGTGTCGAGGAACTCGTCGCGGGCGTCGGGCTCGAACCCGAGAAGGTCGCGTTCGCGAAGCAGCGCGATGAGTCGCTCGGACGCTTCCTGCGCCCGAACTTCATCAAACTCTTGTTCGCCATCTCCTATCGCAGCAAGAAGTGAGGCCGAAAGTTGGGCATCGAGTTTGCGGGACGAGCCGCCACAAAGTGTTCCCAGGGCTTGACGGTCGAGGGGCAAACCCGAGCGCTTGAGTGAAAGATCGACAACCCGATCTCTGGATTCAGGATTCCAGCCGAACTCGTCACACATGCCCGCATCCGAAGGCAGGATCACTGCGTCACCTGGGCGCAGGCCGGACGGTTGCGCTAGTTCCACTCTTCCGCCGTCCACGATCCGGTGGACTTGGTCGATATCTGTTGCTTTCAGAGCGGAGCGCAGTTCGTAGAGAGGCAGCTCGATCGTTTCGTCTGGACGGACTCGCGGCCATAGGTGTGACAAGGCCGATGTTTCGTCGTCCTGCTCGTCCGCATTTTCTGCGGACTCTTCATGGGGGGCTTCGGTGGCGGGAATGTATATCCGCCACAGGACTGACACTGTTGGCAGTGTCTCTCTGATGCCTGAGAAGTAGGGCTCTACTGGTGCCTCGCCGTGGGGCGGGGTGGTCGTCTTGATCCACTCCCACACCAGATCCGGCAACACTTCGGGCGCTCGCCCTGGATCGTCAGCGGGTTCACCCAAGCGTTCCGCTATCACTCTCGGACTGAGATGGACTTTTCCGTCTGCTTCAGCGCCCGCAAGGCGTTCCAGCACCACCTCGGGTTCTGTGCCGTATACCGGCCATCCGTCAGACTGCGTGTTGCCGTCCCGGTCTCTGTTTTTTGATTCTGACCGTCTGGGTGGGCGGTGGAGGTAAACGGCCCGAGCGTGTCTGTGGCGCCCTAGTCGGTTGAGGCGGCCCAGGCGTTGAGTGAGAGCACGCACTCCGCATTGCTCGGTGACCAGGTATTCGAAGTCGAGATCGGCGCCCACTTCGAGGGTCTGTGTTGACACCACCACCAAATGCCGGGATCTTTTGAGTTGTTCTGGAGCGTTCGCCGGCACCCCTTCCTCCGGCGACAGCAGCCGCCGCCGCAACTCGTCGCTGTCGGCTTGCCTAGTACGGCCCGTGACTAGGAGCAGGTCGGCGTCGGCGCATTCTTTGTGACCTCTGAGGAGGGTAAATACCTTCCGGGCCAGTGCCGGGGTGTTGCTGAAAATCACTAGCGACGCAGGAGCATCAGCATGGGGCAGAAGTTTCGCAGCAGAATCACACAGGGCTTTGGCAGTATCGCCGGTCGGTTCTGAGTCGATCTCGACCGGCTTAGCAGCATCAAGCCGATTGCAGATGCCCTGATGGGCATAGTCAGCTTCGTCCAAGTCGAAGCGAGTGCCGCTGGATGCATCGCCGGTAGCGGTCAACGACACGACTTGCGGCGATTCCCGCTTCTTGGGCAGCGTCTCTATGCGCGGATGCATGCACTGTTGAAGTTTCGGGATGAGTTCTCGGAGGTGGCTGGCCAGGTGGGCTTCATCGACTAGGACGAGACTGTCGGTGCCCGCCAAGGCGGCGTCGATGGGACGCATGGAACGCGATGATCCGTAGCCGCGGAACAGCAGCCTTGAACCGTACATCGGAATAGTCGACACGATGACCGAAGGCTGCGCCGGATGCGGGGGCCGTTGGAGATTGATCCCGCCGCGCAGCGGGATCACGCAGAGCGGTTCCTCAACGGCTGTGCCGGCCAAACTCTCAAGTCGGGCTGCGACCCTGTGCAGCACGTCGACATCCGTCCCCATGCGGCCAGAAGTCGGGTCGCGCAGCATTGCCTGGATCTTTTCGGCGTGCCTGCTCGCCTCATCGACGAGCAAGCGCCGATTGACGACCCACCAGATGCGGGTCGGCGCCGAACGCTGCGAAGGATGCAGATGTGCCTGAGACGCGAGCCACCAGACCGATATGTCCAGGCACGCCGTTTTACCTAGCCCTGTCGGCACGCCTATTTCAAGGGGCCACGCGGCATCAGTGGAGACTTGCTCGGCGAGGCGGCGTTGCCATGGGAATGGGTCACGGTCGTTGATCGCCTTGTAGAAGTCCTTGAATTCGGGCATCTCGGAGAGTTGCTGGGAGTGGCTGTTCACGATGCGTGCCTCCCGCCGCCGACCGAATCGGCTGTCTTCTTCGGATGGTGGGGAATGCACAGTCCGAAGCCTCGTGATCGGGCACCTCCGATGATGACCGGTCCCCTCACAGGTTCCGCGAACCTGACAACGATGTGGGAGTAGGGCTTTGCGGTGCCGCGATTCTTGGAATCGTTGCGCTCGACTTCTGAGGGGTGCAGATCAAGCGCTCCAGGAACCAGTGGTACTCGGGCTTTGCGAAACGCCAACGGCTGGGGGAGCCCGGCGTTGCTACACCAGCGCTGCAGTTCAGGAAGGTCGAGACTACCGAAGCGTTCATGCACAGCAGGCACGGCCGTCACCCATATCTCGGACTTCTGCCGCCATCGGCTCGGTCTGGATGCCAGCGGCCCGTCACCACGCCAAGGCGAGATTTTGGCTTCGAGTTTCGTGCCTCGGAGCCAGTCGAGCGATTTGGCAGCTGCACGGACACGTTCAATGACGTCGCTGCCACAGTCACGAGGTAGCCATACTGCCGCTCCCAGGATCCGTCCGTCAGAATGGGCGTAGCCAACGTTGGGCAATGCCAGGTAGCGCGCTATCTCGTAGCCGTTGCCCTCGAAGCCGTGTCCGTGAAGCTCACGCGGCAGAGGATCACCGTAGAGCCGTTGGTACCTCGACATGGTGGCTGCCTTGAGAGCGGCAGTCACGTCGGCGATACGACGTCCTGGCACTCCAGGCTCAAGCTGGAGCCAGGCGACGACCGAGCCCGTCTCGTCTTCGTTGGCGTCATCTGGGCCCGCGTAGGCCGTGAGATTTCGCAACACCGGGAACTGCCGACGTGAGACGGAAGGACCTTCTGTTAACCATGACTCATATGCTGTTTGCAGAGTCTTCAGGTGTTGGCCCGGGCGAGGCACCGAAACCATGCATGTTCCATCGGGGCTTGGCTGAAACGCGTGAAGCGCTTCGGTATCGTTGTCGTCGAGCGAAGTGTCGACTCGCACTCTGATCGGGGAATCAGCGCATCCGAGATAGCCGATACGCGCTGCGCGGAGTCTTAGGGAGTCAAGCCAGACCGTTGCATCAGCATCCCGCCAGACGTACGTGACTTTCTGATGCTCAACAGCGATCCGCACGCCCGGCCGCACGAGAGCCCCTTTCCTAGCGGGGTACTCCTGATGGTTGCTCGGGTAGTCCGCCCCGATCTTCTTGACAGAGGTGAAAGCCTGCACGACGTAGCGCTGTTCTAACCTTTGATGGTGGGGACTCGCCTCAGCATGGATCACCGGCGGTCCCAGAGCCTCAAGGAACTCCAACTCGGCACCGCTTGTGATGCGGCAGTCATCCCCCATTCCGTCCGCAGCGACGAAGGCAGCCAGAAGCCGGGTCACAGACGGCGGCCACTCTCCAACTTCAGCCCGCCCTGTGACAGTACTGCCGTCAGGGTCGGCTCGATAGGTGCCATGCAGGAACTCGACGGTGATCGTCAGCATCAGCTTTCCTCAGCCAGCGGCCACGAAGACTCGATTGCCTTGGCGATGTTGTCCTTCGGCGACAGCTTGATCGGGTCTCTGTCCCAGCCGTCGAGTGGAACACCGACCGAACTGGCGTGCTGCTTCGCGCTTTCCAGCAGTTCTCTGGTGGCTTGATGGTTGAGAGGATCAAGCGACTCGTCGGAGAGTCCGAGCCACAGCGCTGAGCTGCTGGAGACTCGAAGATCAGATCCCGACCGCAGAGTGAATCCTCGCCCGAAGGCCAAGCAATGAGCGTGCAAGCCCATCGCCACTAGCAGAGCTCTCGCTGCGGCGTCTGCGGCGGTGTCGTAGTCAGGGCCGAGCCCGATCCGTCGGAGTTGCGCGAAGGAGACGGTCGCTCGTTGTGTCAATCGACGGAACGACACGGCCGCCGGGGTTGCGCCGCCAACCGGAACCTGGCCGTGACCTAGTTCTGACAGAGCTTTCTTGACTTCCCCCTTCTCTGGCTTTGCACCAAGACGCCAACCTTCGTGGTCCTTGTCGTCGTAGATAGCCGATTCTTCGATGCTGAGGTTCAGCGGATCACCCTTGAGGCCCAATATCTTCGTGTCGCTGCTGGCAGGCTGCCAGCCGATGATCTCTGAAGCCCAAGCTCGAGCGTGTTTGGCTTGGTTGCGCTTCTTGCCGAGGTGAGATTGCCAGAAGCCGTAGAGCAATGCCTGCGGCCACCAAGCCATGAGCGCCGCTGCTCTGTCGTGTGTGGCATCAAGGACAGAGCGTCCGGTTGGGTGACTTGAGAAGTCGACCCCTTCTAGGGTTGAGTCGCGAAGGTAGGCGTCGGCGTTTCGATGCGGGAATTGCCAGCTCGAAAGCTCGCGCGGCAAGTGCGGAGGCAAGCTAGGCAAATCGGAGAGGTCTAGGATCATCTCCGGCACTCCCGTGTCTGAGCGGCTGCGTCGCAGGGCATCCTCGTACCGGTTGGCCTGTGAAGGGACGTTGTCGATGACGTAGATGTCTTGGGGCTTTTCGCCACCGCCTTGTGGGTCGTCTGCTGGCGGCCATCTGCGGTCAGCCTGATAGACAGCTCCAGAGTAGATGGCTGGCTTCACGGTTGCGCCAGAGCCTCCGATCGGCTCAAGCACCGAGTCCAGTCGGATTCCATCTTCGAACGAGTTGTTCGATGTGCCATCGAGCAGTCTTTGCAATGTGATTTCCATTTCAGCCTCCTTCGAGGATTCGGGATTCTGTGCTGCAGCGCCTATCACGCCAGGAAGACCCACCGGAGGCCTCACGGCGTCATTTGGACGCAACTCGAACTTTAGAGGAGGGGTGTGACATAGCACCGTTCTGGGTCGGCCCAAACAGGCACGGAGACCTGATCCGCCCCTCAAGTAGAGCTTGTCATGCCGTATGAGCACCAGTTCGAGCTGGGCGGCTAACCTATGATTTGCGGATGTTCAGCGATCCTTGAAAACTTATCTCGGTGCGGCTGGTTGTGTCCAGCTTCAGGGCCTCTGCCTTGCATCAGATACTCTAAGAGTGCGGATGAGGCAGCGTTGCGGGGGGTGCGCCCCCCGCCTTCATTGAGCG
>JAPOUM010000025.1:109730-114157 GCA_026708645.1 Acidimicrobiaceae bacterium
GGCGTTGCGGGGGGTGCGCCCCCCGCCTTCATTGAGCGCCCGGACGGTCGAGCCGCAGCACCCGCACCCGCGCAGGCGTTGCGGGGGGTGCGCCCCCCGCCTTCATTGAGCGGACTACCGCGTCGACCTGCAGCGCCGCCAGAGGCCTGGCGTTGCGGGGGGTGCGCCCCCCGCCTTCATTGAGCGGTCGACGATCCGTCGTGAAGCTCCGCGGCTACCAACGGGCGTTGCGGGGGGTGCGCCCCCCGCCTTCATTGAGCGTGCGCTGCACGGCCTCGACGACTTCGTAGGTCTCGAAGCGTTGCGGGGGGTGCGCCCCCCGCCTTCATTGAGCGGCCAAGTCGTTGGGCTTCACCTTCGTGTCGACCGGCGTTGCGGGGGGTGCGCCCCCCGCCTTCATTGAGCGCGCTCGTTGGGTCCAGCCGTCGGCGAGCACCCGGCGGCGTTGCGGGGGGTGCGCCCCCCGCCTTCATTGAGCGCCGACGCCTTCTGCCGCCGGTGCGCTCGCCGCGCCTGCGTTGCGGGGGGTGCGCCCCCCGCCTTCATTGAGCGACAGAGACCACTGGGGAGGACTTCGGTGGCGACAATGCGTTGCGGGGGGTGCGCCCCCCGCCTTCATTGAGCGTAGCGGGCGGTCGGGAAAGGGTGGCGGCGAGCTGTGCGTTGCGGGGGGTGCGCCCCCCGCCTTCATTGAGCGGGGATCAGCCCGGTGAGTGTGCTGCCAGCGAGCCGGCGTTGCGGGGGGTGCGCCCCCCGCCTTCATTGAGCGTGGCAGGAAGATCTGGCGGAAAATCGCCCGATGACGTTGCGTTGCGGGGGGTGCGCCCCCCGCCTTCATTGAGCGGCTGGAGGTGATGGACGTGCTGGCTGCGTTGCTGATCCTGCGTTGCGGGGGGTGCGCCCCCCGCCTTCATTGAGCGTAGTTGTTCGCGGCCGCGTAGGCGCCCCGCCAGAACATGCGTTGCGGGGGGTGCGCCCCCCGCCTTCATTGAGCGCTCCATGCGCTAGCGTGGCACCTGTGGGCAGGTCTAGCGTTGCGGGGGGTGCGCCCCCCGCCTTCATTGAGCGTCTTCGATAAGTGACATAACCGCGCCTAGCCGAGTTGCGTTGCGGGGGGTGCGCCCCCCGCCTTCATTGAGCGGTCGCCTATGAGTGTGGCAGTGTCTCCGACTGGACGCGTTGCGGGGGGTGCGCCCCCCGCCTTCATTGAGCGGTCCCGGCGGGTCGCGATCAGGCGGCTGCACCAGCAAGCGTTGCGGGGGGTGCGCCCCCCGCCTTCATTGAGCGTTTTTGCGCCGCAGCCGGAGCTTCGGCAACCGGATCCGGCGTTGCGGGGGGTGCGCCCCCCGCCTTCATTGAGCGGGCACGTCGAGAGTCGCTGTTGCCATCGGCAGCACGCGTTGCGGGGGGTGCGCCCCCCGCCTTCATTGAGCGTCGGCTGCGCCGCCGATGTGACCCGCGTCGAGGTGCGTTGCGGGGGGTGCGCCCCCCGCCTTCATTGAGCGTGCGCGGGTATTGACTGCCGAAACTCCAACAGACAAGCGTTGCGGGGGGTGCGCCCCCCGCCTTCATTGAGCGCCGGGTGCTTGCACTTCACGGGCTTGGTCATGGATCCAGGCGTTGCGGGGGGTGCGCCCCCCGCCTTCATTGAGCGCGCATCTGGCTTTTGATGACGGCAGCGGGCATCCGCGCGTTGCGGGGGGTGCGCCCCCCGCCTTCATTGAGCGCTGCGGCTGGGCGCGTCGAACGGCCAGTCGGGTGCGGCGGGCGTTGCGGGGGGTGCGCCCCCCGCCTTCATTGAGCGCGTAGGGGATCAATACCGAACACAAGGGTGGCGATATGGCGTTGCGGGGGGTGCGCCCCCCGCCTTCATTGAGCGCGAGTCTCACCGGAGACTCACGATTGCCCGCCACGGCGTTGCGGGGGGTGCGCCCCCCGCCTTCATTGAGCGGTCGACGATGCGGATGAGGCCGCGGATGAGACGGCAGGCGTTGCGGGGGGTGCGCCCCCCGCCTTCATTGAGCGTTAGCTACACGGGCTATCGACACAATCTCTACTCGCGTTGCGGGGGGTGCGCCCCCCGCCTTCATTGAGCGCAGATCACATTCCCGACGCGGAGACTCTCAGCGTCGAGCGTTGCGGGGGGTGCGCCCCCCGCCTTCATTGAGCGTGGGAGAGCAACAGCATCCGTACGCGGTATTATCAGGCGTTGCGGGGGGTGCGCCCCCCGCCTTCATTGAGCGGTGACGATGGCGTCCACTCCCGGCGCGCGGGGCCCGGCGTTGCGGGGGGTGCGCCCCCCGCCTTCATTGAGCGAGGTGCGCTAGTTCCGGGGATGACCAAGGCAGAAGCGTTGCGGGGGGTGCGCCCCCCGCCTTCATTGAGCGCTGCATTGGCGGGCGCAGCCGCTGCTCGACGCCGTGGGCGTTGCGGGGGGTGCGCCCCCCGCCTTCATTGAGCGCCTAGTAACATATGTCGAAACACTCGCCGCGGCGAGTGCGTTGCGGGGGGTGCGCCCCCCGCCTTCATTGAGCGCTGTTGCGGCCTTGCTTGGGGCGCGCCGCGCGACCGGCGTTGCGGGGGGTGCGCCCCCCGCCTTCATTGAGCGTGGCTCGGTCGGCCGGGGGCGTCACGCCGAAATCGCGTTGCGGGGGGTGCGCCCCCCGCCTTCATTGAGCGCCTGACTTACACAATCATCCGGCTTGGCGAAGGTATGCGTTGCGGGGGGTGCGCCCCCCGCCTTCATTGAGCGTGAGATGAAAGGATGTGGTGATGGGTGACAAGCTGGCGTTGCGGGGGGTGCGCCCCCCGCCTTCATTGAGCGCGTTGTCACGTAGGGGCTCTCGCAGGCTGCGATTAGGCGTTGCGGGGGGTGCGCCCCCCGCCTTCATTGAGCGATTTTCGGGACGCCGTCGAACACGCCCCGGCTGCCCGCGTTGCGGGGGGTGCGCCCCCCGCCTTCATTGAGCGAATTCTGTGGGCGACCACGAGTCCCGAAAGCTGGGGCGTTGCGGGGGGTGCGCCCCCCGCCTTCATTGAGCGCGCATTGGATCTGTTCTGCGGCGCTGGAGGTGCGTGCGTTGCGGGGGGTGCGCCCCCCGCCTTCATTGAGCGGCGATGGGCACCTCCCGACGCCGTCGGGTCGCGGCCGCGTTGCGGGGGGTGCGCCCCCCGCCTTCATTGAGCGACGCCCACGATCGTGAGCGAGTCGTGGGTGTCGAGGCGTTGCGGGGGGTGCGCCCCCCGCCTTCATTGAGCGGTCGATGTCACACTCAATCGACTGTCCGCATCCGCGCGTTGCGGGGGGTGCGCCCCCCGCCTTCATTGAGCGACCGACACCACGAAAAGTCTGATCCCGGCGAATCTGCGTTGCGGGGGGTGCGCCCCCCGCCTTCATTGAGCGGCTACGTAGCTACATGGGAATCGATGAAAGCATTGAAGCGTTGCGGGGGGTGCGCCCCCCGCCTTCATTGAGCGGAGCGCACTTTTCGGCAGGGCACGTCCGGGCGGTCGGCGTTGCGGGGGGTGCGCCCCCCGCCTTCATTGAGCGTACGACATCGGCGGCCCGGGTGCAGGTATTCGCGGCGCGTTGCGGGGGGTGCGCCCCCCGCCTTCATTGAGCGGCAGCTGCATGCCGCGTCGATGACCGGTTGCGATGCTGCGTTGCGGGGGGTGCGCCCCCCGCCTTCATTGAGCGCGGCGCATGGCCGGTCGGCGGGATGGATGCGCCGGGCGTTGCGGGGGGTGCGCCCCCCGCCTTCATTGAGCGGGCAAGCAGCACCGCAAAGCGCTCGCGGATTGGGTGGCGTTGCGGGGGGTGCGCCCCCCGCCTTCATTGAGCGGCGCCGGGGATCCCGCACCACTTGTTGGGCTGGCAGAGGCGTTGCGGGGGGTGCGCCCCCCGCCTTCATTGAGCGGGAGAAACGCGCAGCGCCTGGCAAGCCGAAGCCTTCCAGCGTTGCGGGGGGTGCGCCCCCCGCCTTCATTGAGCGGTGTTGCAGCCCTGCTTGGGCCGCGCCGCGCGACCGCGCGTTGCGGGGGGTGCGCCCCCCGCCTTCATTGAGCGTGGCCGCATTGAAGCATAAACGTATCGTTCACCTGATGCGTTGCGGGGGGTGCGCCCCCCGCCTTCATTGAGCGGTGCCTCACGCGTCAGCCAGGATATACACGACGGGCGTTGCGGGGGGTGCGCCCCCCGCCTTCATTGAGCGGAGCGGCTGGTCGCGAAGGTGAGCATCACCTGGCCAGCGTTGCGGGGGGTGCGCCCCCCGCCTTCATTGAGCGGGGTGCGTGCGCGGCGGACAGGCCTATTGGGCGAACAGCGTTGCGGGGGGTGCGCCCCCCGCCTTCATTGAGCGCGCAGAACGCGCCGGTCGCGTGCATATGCGATTGCGCGGCGTTGCGGGGGGTGCGCCCCCCGCCTTCAT
>JAPOUM010000043.1 GCA_026708645.1 Acidimicrobiaceae bacterium
CCCAGACCCGGATCTCAGCCGAGCATTCTACGGTGACGCAGTTTTCGTTTTCGATCCGATGCATTCTTCGTATTGGGATGCTTCCTGGGTGCGAGAGCAGATAGCAGATCCAGATTTCGGAGCGAACTGGGCACCGATGGATCCATCTTTCAGATCTGATGAGGTCTTCTTACGCGAATGGATGATCGATGTCGATCTGCTGGCACCGAACTCTCATACAGACAACCCTGCTGTTGCTGCTGCTTTGGAGACTCTAGTGATCGAGGACATGCGCGCCTATCTGACCTTTCTTGATGAACAAGGCAGAGTATTCGCGTCGCGTCGACTAGCCCCATACGATTTCGGGCCTGAATCAATAGTGCCAGTACAAGAACTTCCGTTTATCGATAGCGACGGTAACCGTTACTATGATTTCCGCTTGGCTTTCAACTGGCCTGCCGACAGCGAATACGATGGCCTTGAGATCGTTTTGCATATCGGCGGGGCAGGCCCATGGACACGCCCATCCACCGAAACCCCATGACGCCAGAACCCACTCCAATGCTCGACTCGATCACTGACCATTGCTGCATCTATCTCACTACCCGCGGAGAGCGCAGCGTTCGCCGCGAAGCGGGTCTCACATCACTGGAATGGCTTCTGATCGTGGCAGCAGTCGCAGGACTAGCAGCAGTCTCAGTAGTGATCATCAACAATGTCATAGCCGACACCGGCGAGAGAGTCCGCTCCGGCGACCCTCGCCAAAAAGCCGCTGACCTGTCCGTGACCTCCCTAGCCGAACGCTGGGAGAAAGAAACCCCAAGCAGCCAACAAGAAGCCGACGACATCAACCGCCGCTACAGGAACCGATGCCTCCAACTAGGAGTCATCTACAGCGACATCTCACTAACCGCCGAAGCATACGAAGGCACCTACACCGGCGGCCACGGCTGGGGACCCCTCGGCAAACACAAACCCTCATGCCACATCTACTGAACCGAGTCTCGGAGGCCAGCTTGAACGACCCCGAGCCGACGGTGTGATCGAATGAGCGGCCCGCGCACGGCTTCGGGTGACGGCGAGCCGCCGTCGCAGCGGGAGTTGCCGCCGATCGAGAAGTGGCGGCAGCAGTTCTCAGACGGCAGCGAGGCTCAGGCTGTGCCTGCGGCCACTGTGGTGGTGCTGCGAGACAGCAGTGACGGACCCGAAGCGCTGATGCTGCATCGCAATCCGTGTCTCACCTTCGGTGGAATGTGGGTGTTCCCCGGCGGTCGGATCGACGCCGGCGACTACGACAGCACCGGCGAGTTGCTGGCAGCCGCCCGCAACGCGGCAGTCCGCGAAACCCATGAGGAGGCGTCACTGGTGCTCGACCCGGCGTGTCTGGTGCATTTCTCCTACTGGTTGCCGCCCGCTGTAGCCCCGAAGCGTTTCGCAACCTGGTTTTTTGCTGCGGCCGCGCCCGACGAGCAAGTGCGCGTCGATCAATCCGAGGTCGTTCGTCACGACTGGATGACTCCCAGCGAAGCGTTGCGGCGCTGCGGCGCCGGCGAAATCGAGTTGATCGCCCCCACCTGGGTGACGCTGCACAGTCTTGGTGGGCATGCCACTGTGGATGAGCTGCTGGCACTGCTGCGCCAACGACAGCCGCGGGACTATCTGACCCGCCTGGCTGACAGCGACCACGGGCCGATCTGCATGTGGCAAGGCGACGCCGGTTACGAAAGCGGCGACGCCTCGCTGCCGGGCCCGCGGCACCGTCTGGCGATGACGCCTAACGGCTACCGCTTCGACGACTCAGGCCGCCGCTAGCCCACTCCGCTGACGCTGTAAGGCCTAGACTCTCGTTTCTCCTGCAGGGGCGTCGTTCAACGTGTAATGTGGGCCCGATGTTCCACTCGAGACGATCTGTTGCCGAGCGGACGGTGTCGTGTGTGCTAGTGGTGTTAGTCGTTTGTGCTCTCAGACACGGCTATCCTGTCGGTAGGCTCCGCGTCATCAGGGTCTGTTGTTTCAGAGATGTCGCGCGGGTCGGAGAACCAGCCGCTGTCGGGCGCAGCAGAAACAACCGGCGGCATCATCACAGACTCTCCGTCAGGCTCAGAACCCGCGCACGCAACCGAACCGACCCCCATCGACACTGCCAACACACACAACACCGCCCGACCGCTGACAGGCCAACCAGAACCGAACATCAGCCCACATTACGCAGACGACATTCGACCTGTCAAGAGCCTGTCAGGAATTTCTGCATCCGGTTCAGATAAGTCGGCTGATACAAGAGCAGCGCCCAGGCCCGAGATCAGGACGCAGGGCGGGCTAGGAGCTCTTCGATCAATGCCGCCAGCTCCAGCGGTCGGTCGCCTTGGATCGAATGGCCGGCACCTTCCACCACCGTATGCGTCGAGTCGGGCAGCCGTCGCATCCACTCGGCCACGTCGTCGTCATCGACCACGCTCCACGCACCGCCTTGCCACAGCGCAGCCGGCACCGTGACAGCCGACACTTTCTCCCACAGTTCGCCGAACCCGGGCTCTGGCCCCGAACCGGACTTCCAGTCACGCAGACGGTCATAGTTCCAGGTCCAGCGCCCGTCGGGCGTCCGATGGGCGTTGTGCAGCACGCCGCGCCGCAACGAAGAGACGCTGCGCGAGGGGTTGTGCTCGACGGTGCGTGCGAGGATCGCTTCGAAACTGTCGAAATATTCGGGGCCTTCGACGAAGGCGATTATGGACTCGGCCTTCTTGTGGTCGGTGCCCGGAGTGATGTCCACCACGCCCAAGCGCTTCACCAGTTCCGGGCGATCAGCAGCCAGGCAGACAGAGGTGAGGCCGCCCAGCGACATGCCGACCACAGCCTCGGCGGCAGGCGCCAGCGCCGCCACAGCCACAGCTGCATCCCGCGACATCGAAACAGGCCCGTAGTGACGGTCAGGTCGATGATCGGAACGGCCGTGACCGGGCAGGTCCAACGCCACCAGAGGCCGGTCAAGGGCCAGGGCCACCGTGTCCCAGGTGTGCGCGTTCTGGGCGGCGCCGTGGATCAGCACCAGCTCGGGATCGCTGGTGCCCCACACCAGAGCCGACAGAGCCAGCCCCGAAGGCAACGGCAGCGTCTCTCTGCGGACCGACGGCGGGCCGCGCCAATCGAGGCCGTGCTCCTCGGCGTTCTCGACGAAGAGGCCGAACTCGTCGTAGCCATAGTCGCTGTCAGCGTGAGCGCAGGAGTCGTCGTCAGCAGCCATTAGACGCCAGGCTAGATGTCGGTGCGGACAGGCGAGAATCCGTCGCGCCGCAGCGGTGTCATTCCCGCCGGAGTCCGCCGCGACCGCAGGGCCGCTCGGGTCCGCAAGAGCGCTGCGGTGCTGCCCGTCCGGCGCGAGCCGGGAGTCCGCTGCGACCTCAGGGCCGCTCGGGTCACGGCCATCGGCGTATGGACAAAGGCGGCTCTCCTGTTCGCTCGGCCTCTAGGCCGCGGCGTCAGTCAGCGACGGCCGGGCTGGCGGCACGGATGCTGCGTCGCTGGCGGCGACCGGTGCGCCCTGCGAGCACGGGCGGTTCCCAGCTGAACTTCCGGGCCGCCACGAGAGCGCCGACCACCAGCCATGCCAGCAGTATGGCGAGGCGGTGCCACTCGAAGGCAGGCGCCTCCGAGAACGGGCTCATCGCCTCGCTGAAGGCCCTGCCGAAATGTTTCAGCGGAAAAATGTCACCGAGCACGTCCAGCCATAGGGGGATGTCGCTTCCGAAAGGCACGAAGATGTCAGAGATGAACGCCAGCGGCAGCAGGGTGGCATTGGCGGCGGGCACGGCCATCGACACCGACCGGGCCAACGACGACAACGCCAACCCGAGCGCCGCGAAGGACGCCGTCCCCACTGCGAAGGTCACGATCATGGCTGGAATCTTGGCGGCTTCGATGTTGACGCCGTAGGCCGCCACGCCGAGCAGCACCATGGCCGTCACTCCCACGGCTGCGATCCACACCGCTGAGATCACCACCCCGCCGAGGTAGGCCCAGCCGGGCAGCGGCGTGCCCCGCACACGTTTGAGGATGCCCAGCTCGCGGCGGCTTGCCAAAGTGATGCCGATGCCGGTGTAGGTGGACGAAGCCGCCGCGTAAACCGCCAGGCCGGGCGTGTAGAACTGGCTGCTGGTGACGCGACCGTAGACGCTGTCGAAGTCGTCGTTGCCGAAGATGGCGGTGAACAGCACCAGCATCAGGATCGGGAACACCAGGGTGAAGAAGGCGGCGATGGGAGTCCGCCAGAAGATCCGGTTCTGCAGTCCTATGCAGCGCCAAAGCTGCTTCAGTCCCGTGAGTCGCGCCCGCAGTCGTTTCATGACGCGCCGTCGCTTCCGTCTTCAGCGTCCGCATCTTCATCGCCTTCATCGCCCGTGTCGAGAGCGCTCTGCTCGGGCGACTCGCCTGCTTTTTCTGGAGCCTCACCGGTCTGGCTTGGAGCCTCGTCGGCCCGGACCGACGGCTCGCCGGCCCGGAGCGGCGCATTGTTGGCTTTGTCTGGCGCCTCGACGGCTTGGCCCGGAGCATCAGCTGGATGCAGCGGATCGGCGTCGTCAGCGACAAGGGCCAGATACACGTCTTCGAGACTCGGTTTGGTGACGGTCAAACCCTCCAGTTCCAGGCCGCGCTGCTGCGCCCAGCCGGTCAGGTGAGCGAGATCGGCGGTCGGCGCGTCGGTCGTGATCTGCACGCTGCGCTGCCGTCCGACTATCTCGCCTTTCAACGGCGACAGAAGATCCGCGGCCGTGTCGAGGTGATCCGGCAGCACGAACGAGATCAACGCCGACCCGGCACGGGCCCGCAGCTGCGCCGGTGTGCCCTCGGCGACGATGCGGCCCTTGGCCAGCACAGCCACACGATCAGCCAGAGCCTCGGCCTCGTCGAGGTAGTGGGTGGTCAAGATCACGGCCCGCTGCTGTGATGCGAGCCTCTCGACCAGTTCCCATCCACGACGACGAGCAGCCGGGTCGAATCCGGTGGTCGGCTCGTCCAGGAACACCACCTCGGGGTCGCCCACGAGCCCCAGCGCCAAGTCGATGCGGCGCTGCTGGCCACCCGACAGCGTGGAGACGCGGGAGTCGGCTTTGTCTTGCAGTTCCACCAGTTCGATCAACTCGTCGGTCGCCGCCGGCCGTCGGTAGGCGGCGCCGTAGAAGTCGACCGCCTCGCGCACCGTCAGCTCGGGATCGATCCCCGACGATTGCAACACGATGCCGATCCGCTCACGGAAGTCGCTGCCTGCGGTCGCCGGGTCGGTGTCGAGCACTCGCACCGTGCCGGAGGTCCGTTCGCGGTGGCCCTCCAATATTTCCACGATGCTGGACTTGCCGGCGCCGTTGGGGCCGAGCAGGGCGAAGACCTCACCGCGGTCGACCTCGAAGCTCACTCCGTCGACTGCTCGGGCTGCGCCGTAGTCCTTGACGAGTCGGTCTACGACCACCGCCGCGCTCACGGTTGCGCACACTACCGCACACCTTTTGATCTCCGATTCCGGGCGCAAGCCGGCCGATGCACGACCCGGCTGCCAATCGGGCACGATATAGCGATGAGACCGCTGCCGGGGATGGTGGCCATCGCCGAGTATCCCAGCCGTTTCGAGGCAGACGTCGCCGCGGCGCGTCTGCATGAGGCGGGATTCGAGGCGACAGTGCTGGCCGACCCGGCCAGCGAGGTGGCGCCGCATCACATGACCCACCGCCTCGCTTTGCTGGTGGTGCGGATCGAGGCGGCGGAGGTTGCCGCCGATCTGCTGGGGCTGGAACGGCCCGACTTGGAGGCCGAACGGCTCGACGCGGCCTTCCATCAGCGCCGCTTCGCTGACCGGCCCGGCTGGGTGCGCTACCTGACGTGGATCGTGTTCATCGCCATCCCGGGGCCGTTCATAGTCGTAGGCCTATGGCTGATCTGGATCGCCCTGAGCGCCCCCTTCCCCTAAGAGCGCGTCAAGTCGCCCGCGTCCCTCCGCCGCCGACTCGGCAGCGACGGCGGCCAGTCGGCATTCCTGAGATGTGTCCTACCCTGCGTGTAGTCTCGCAGGCAAAGATCATTCGCGCTTCAGACGACGAGCGCAGACGCCCGTGAAAGGAGGGCCCATGGAGAAAGCAAGCGCAATGTTGCAGCCGTTTCAGTACCAAGGGTCGAAGCGTCTGATTGCGTCAGAGATCCTTAAGCAACTGCAGTTGTCCAGCAATTCAGAGCTGGTGGAGCCGTTCGCTGGTTCTGCTGCTGTTTCTGTTCGCGCTGCAATAGAACGACGCGCTGGGCATTATTGGATTAACGACAAGAACGAGCCACTCTCGGATCTGTGGCGTGAAATCGTTGAAGAACCCCATCGCCTTGCATACGATTATTCACAACTATGGCGAGCACAGAAGTCAGACCCTAGAGGCTTCTATACCGAAATCAGAGATCGATTCAATCAGAGACATCGCCCTGCCGATCTTCTTTATTTGCTATCCCGGGCTGTGAAAGGTGCGGTGCGTTACAACTCAGAGGGATACTTCAATCAGAGTCCCGATAATAGGAGACTCGGCACTCAACCTCATATTTTAGCTAAACGAATCACCGCAATATCTAAAGCAATGAAAGGCCGGACTCGTATCACCTCTATGGATTACCGCGCAATACCCGAACTTTACGAAGAAGGTCAGATATGGTATATGGATCCCCCTTATCAGGGCGTATCATCAACACGGGATTCTCGTTACGCTTGCACGGTAGTTCGCTCAGAGTTCGAGCGCTTTTTGAGAGTCTTGATCGATATGCAGATTCCTTTTGTGCTGTCCTACGACGGCCATACTGGCACTAAAACGTACGGACCCCCGCTTCCTCCTGAGTTGGGACTACGGCGGATGGAGCTTGACGCTGGCCGATCTACAGCAGCGACACTGCTAGGGCGCACAGACCGCACAACTGAAGCGCTATATATTTCTCCTAGGCTGATCGACGACACATCAAATGCTGCGGTCGACATCGAACAACTAGCGCTTATTTCTGTATAGATGCCTAATTCTGAAATTGGTCCCACTAAGGCAGAACTTGATAATGAAACGATCAAGGAAATCCTAGATCGCACATCCGGACGCAGCCGACGTGTAGTAGAACAAATTCTAGATCATGGCTACGTGACAACGCCAACCCTAGCATCACTAGGCTACGACCATCCTCCTAGAGCAGCTAGAGATGTCAGGGACCGGGGTATCCCACTTGAGACGGTGATGAAAGAGGTGAACAACAAAAAGATCGCTCACTATCGATTTCCGGATCCTCCGATGATACTGGATCGTACTGCCAGTGGTCGCTTATCGATTTCTAAACAGTTCAGACAAGATGTGCTCGATCACTATGGCCAAAGAGATCTCTTCACCGGAGTTCCAAGCGAATCGAGCGAACTGCAAATCGATCATCGAATACCATTTCACATATCAGGTGACCCAGTGCAACCCTTCAGTGTTAGCGACTTCATGCCTGTAAGTCCTGCCATGAATCGCGTTAAGTCTTGGGAGTGTGAGGCTTGTCCAAATTGGAATGAGCGCCAAGCTTCTGTATGTTCACGATGCTATTGGGCTGGTCCAGATCGCCCATATGAACATATTGCCACAACGCCTACGAGACGGCTTGATTTGGTATGGCAAGCAGATGAAGTCGAGGAGTTTAATCGCTTATTTACTCATAGTGAAGAGTGCGGCCTTGAGATCAAGACCGCCGCAAAGAACCTCATTTCACAAGGATTATCTCATCTCACCGAACATACACCTACTACTAAAAACTGAGCAGAGAAGCGGCCCAGCAGGGATCGCTACCAGCAGGCAGCTCTGCTGCAAGCAGTCAGCGAAACGAACGACAAGACGTTCTACACGTTGCCAGCAGAGGCGAACCTCTCGACTTCAATCTTCTCTGCTTGCTCTCGCGCCTGCCACAGGTCATAAGCCTGCTGCAAGCCCAACCAGGTCTCCGGTGTGGAACCGAACGCTTGAGACAATCGAAACGACATCTCAATCGAAATGCCAGCCTTCTGATTGACAACATCGGAGAGTGCCTGGCGAGTCACACCTAAACCCTCAGCCGCGCGGGTCACCGACAATCCCAGAGCTTCCAGACATTCTGACCTGATGATCTCTCCTGGATGGGGCGGATTGTTCATAGACATCGCTTCGCTCTCCTAGTGGCAATCGGTGTAATCGACATCGGTTGCATGGCCCTCTTCGAACCTGACGATCACCCGCCAGTTGTTCGCCGAGACTCTCACGGCGTAGTGGCCTTTGAGTTGACCTGACAGCGCATGCAGCCGGAATCCGGGCAGATCCATGTCCGCGGGACTTCGACTCTGGTCGAGAACGGCAAGGATGCGACGCAACCTTTGAACATGCTCAGGAACGACCCGCCGTCCGCCTTTGCCTTCATAGATCTCAATCAAGCCTCGCTGCTTGAAGGATTGGATCACCATTCAAGTTTAATCTTGTCAAGTCTGCTTTGTC
This sequence comes from Acidimicrobiaceae bacterium, assembly GCA_026708645.1. GTDB lineage: Bacteria > Actinomycetota > Acidimicrobiia > Acidimicrobiales > Aldehydirespiratoraceae > Aldehydirespirator. The sequence continues at coordinate 8,481 of JAPOUM010000043.1, forward strand.
AACCGTAACTTGTCAGGCGACATTTGACTAGGCCATGCACGGCCCCAGCGCACCACATCGTCGAAGCCCTTGGCGCTCTCGCGTCGCTGCAGGGACGCGTCGCGGATCGGAGCGTTCACGTCGGAGTCGTTGTCGGCCACCCGCACGGCCGACCTGCGAAAGGATGATGTCACACCTCTGGCGTAGGGTGCGGGCATGGCAGACGAGTCGAGTTCCGGGGCGAGCGGTCCGACGATCAACACCAAGATCGGGTTGATCTGCACGGCTTTCGGGCCGCCTGCACATCGGGCGCTGGCTGAGGCGGTGGCTGCGGCCAAGGCCGGCGACTGCCTGGCGCCGGTGACGGTGGTGGTGCCGAGCAACTACGTGGGCTTGGCCGCCCGGCGGGCACTGGCCTGTCAGCAGCCGCAGGACGATCAGAAGTCGCAAGACGGTCGGCGGCGGGCGGCGGGCGGCATCGCGGCTGTGACTTTTCTCACTGCACACAGGCTCGCCGAGCGGCTCGCAGCAACGAGCGCAGCAACCGAGAAGCGCCGAGGCGCTAGCAGCGCCGTCATCGCGTCAACGGTTCGAGTGGCGTTGCGTCGAAACCCCGGCCACTTTCAAGGCGTCGAGAACCATCCCGCCACTGAGACGGCGCTGGCACGGGCGCACCGAGAGCTTTCGGAACTGACCGACGCACAGCTCGACAAGCTCGGGGGCGAGTCGCTGCGAGCCCGAGACGTTGTGCGGATTCATCGCCAGGTGGCCTCCGGCCTCGACGCTGCCGGGTTCACGTCTGCAACAAAGCTGGCGGCGACAGCCTCGGCGCTCGTGCGAGCCGCACCTGCTCAGGCGCACCGAGAGCTCGGGCCGGTGATCGTGTTCCTGCCGCACAGCTTCACTCGCACTCAGACGCTGCTGCTGCGTGCGCTGGCCGACACGGTCGGCGTCAAGATCATCGCCGGGCTCACCGGGGCGCAGGACGCCGACGCGGCCGTCTGGACTTGCTTGCAGCGCCTCGGTGTGAGCCAGGCCGCTGCCCGAGCGACACTCCATCCAGAACTGTCCTCTCGCGAATCATCCTCTGACGACTGCGGCAGTGGAGTCACCTGTTCGAGCGCGGTCGTAGACGAAGTCCGACGCCGTGAACCGTCGGTTGACTTCCACGGTGACGGGGCCACCCTCAACGAAGGCGCCGTAGAACCGCCCGACGGCGCATCGCCCGACAGTGACGCATCACTCAGCCGCGAGACACCCGTCCGCGGAACGTCCGGCGGCGAGGTGCGGGCTATGAGTGTTTCGGACGCCGACGACGAGGTGCGTCACGCCGTGCGGGCCGTGGTTGACGAAGCCCGCAAAGGCACTCCGTTGGGCCGCTGCGCCGTTCTTTACGGGCTCGACTCGCCGTATGCCCGTCTGCTCGGCGACGCTTTGGACACAGCCGGGATCCCACGATGCGGATCGACGGTGCGCACTGTGGCGACGTCGCTGCTGGGTCGGTCGCTGCTGGAGATGCTGGCACTGGCTGACAGCGACCCGGCCGGGCAGACACACGGCCGAGGTTTCTCGCGTCGGGCGGTGATGGCGTGGCTGGCCGGCGCTCCCATCAGCGTGCGGCTGGCCGATCATCGAAGCTCTGAAGCCTCAGCCGACACGGCTGGTGCCGCAAGCGACACGACCGGCGAAGCTCCAACCGGCACGACCGGCGACGCAAGCGACGCTACCGGCGACGCAAACGACACGACCCACGCCGCGGACGGCACGGCCGGCGCCGTTTCAGCCGGCAGCGAATGGCAGAGCGCACCCACAGCGGCCTGGGAACGAGTCGCCCGAGCGGCCAGAGTCGAAGCGGGCATCGACAGTTGGCAACAACGGCTCGAGCGTTACGCCGCCGACCGCCGCGACGAAGCCGGCCGACTGCAAGGCGACGACGAGCAGTCGTGGCGGGCGGAGAGCCTGCGGCGCAGCGCCGGTCGCGCCGACGAGCTCCGCAGCTTCATCACAGAACTGCACAGCGACCTGCACCCCCCGACGCCGCTGCGATCATGGGTCGCACTGTCGAAGTGGTGCCAAGACCTGGTTCACAAATACCTGGGAGGCAGGAACCGCTCCAGCTGGCCCGACGACGAACGAGAAATGGCCGGCCGCGTCGATCAGGCCATCCAAGGCCTGAGAGAGCTCGACAGCACGGGAGAGCCGGCCTCGGCAGCGGTGTTCCAGAGCGCTCTGCGCCACGAGATAGAGAGTTCGTCTAGCCGGCACGGGCGCTTGGGCGGGGGCGTGCTGGTGGGACCGGTGAGCCTGGCGGTCGGCTTGGAACTCGACCTTGCGGTGGTGTGCGGCATGGCCGAGGGCGCCTTCCCGGCCCGCCGCAGCGACGACACGCTGCTGCCGGACCGCGAGCGGCGCGCCGTCGGTCATGATCTGCCCGCACGAAGCGACCGCTCCGGCGACGATCATCGGGCGCTGCTGGCCGTGTTGGCCGCCGCAAACGAGACGCTGCTGCTGTGCCCCAGAGGCGACCTGCGCCGAGCCGCCGACCGCTCGCCGAGCCGCTGGCTGCTCGACTACGCGGGCGAGCCCGAGGTGGTGCCTTCGTTCGTGGCAGGCCTGCGCCGCACAGCTTTCCCGGCGCACGCACAAGAGCACGACACGCGCTGCATGCTCGACTGGCACGACGCCAGAGGCCGCGACGCCGGCCGCTGGAGCGAACTCGACCAGATTCCGGGAGTGCGGCATCGACCGGAACTGCGGCGAGGGATCGAGATGCGCCGAGCCCGCGTGTCGTCGAGTTTGACCCGCTTCGACGGCAACCTGACGGCAGGACGACCGCACGGCGCAGAGCTGGAGCTGCCGCGTCCCGACGAAGACGGCAGCATCGTCTCGGCTTCACGACTGGAGCTGTGGGCGCGATGCCCTCACGCCTACTTCATGCGCTACGTATTGAAGGTCGACCCTGTCGACGACGCCGAGGACGACCACCGCATCAGCCCGCTGGAACGCGGCAGCCTCGTGCACCGGATCCTCGAACTCTGGCTCAGCGAGGCCATCAGCGAAGGCGACGTGCCTGAGCACGATCGGCCCTGGCCCGAGGCTCGGCAAGCCCGCCTGCTCGAGCTGGCAGCGAAAGAATGCGACGCGTTCGCCGCTCGGGGGCTGGTCGGCCGCCGGCTCTACTGGCAGCACGACCGCCGCCAGATCGTGGGGGACCTCGTCCGCTTCCTGGAATTCGACGACGAGCAGCGGGCGCGCCACCTCTCGAAGCCCGCAAAAGCGGAACTCGGCTTCGGTCTTCCCGGCAGCGCCAGCGGCCCTGTGAGCATCGACATCGCAGACGGGCGCTCTGTGAACGTCCGCGGCGCCATCGACCGCATCGACACCACAGTCGGCGGCGGTCTGCTGGTGATCGACTACAAGACGGGCTCGTCGGAGGCCCACAAGAGCCTGAGCCTCGACGACCCGACACTCGGCGGCAGGCATCTCCAGCTCGTCCTCTACGACCTGGCGGCCCGTGCGCTTCTCGACGTCCCGGAAGACGCAAGCAGTCAAGGCGCCTACTGGTTCGTCTCGACCAAGGGACAGTTCAGAGACGCCGGCTACCGCGCCGACGAGGCCCGCCGGCAGGTGCTCGAAGCGGTGAACACCATCATCGACGGGATCGGCGACGGCTTGTTCCCGCTGCATCCCGACGAGCCCAGCGGACAGCCGTGGGTTTCCTGCGGCTTCTGCGACCCCGACGGGCTGGGCACCCGCGACCAGTGGCGCGACTGGCAGCGCAAACAAGCCGATCCGGATCTCGCTCGCTACCTGGACCTCATCGACCCCGAACGCGAGCAGCCTCAGACAGCGGGACAAGCAGCCGGAGCGACACCGTGACCTCGTTGCAGCTGTCGGATCAGGCGAACCGCGAGACGATCAGATCCGATCTCGGCAGCACGCTGTTCGTCGAAGCGGGCGCAGGCTCAGGCAAGACCAAAGCGCTCGTCGACCGGGTGCTGGCGCTCATCGCCTCGGGCGTGGCGATGGAGAACATCGCGGCCATCACCTTCACCGAGAAGGCCGCAGCCGAGCTCCGCGACAGGATCCGCGCCCGACTGAAGAGCGCCGAGACCATCGCAGATCTGGGCCGCGAGCAAGCGGCTGCGGCTTTGCATCAACTCGACGGCGCGGCAGTGGGCACCCTGCACTCCTTCGCGCAGCGCATCCTGTCGGAGCATCCCGTGGAGGCGGGACTGCCCCCCAGCGTGAAAGTGCTCGACGACATCGGATCACAGATCGAGTTCGAAGATCGCTGGCGCGAGTTCTTGGACGAGCTGCTCGACGAGACCGAAATGGCGCCGACTCTGCTGGGGCTCGAAGTGCAGGGGGTGAGCCTCAATCAGGTCCGTGCTCTGGCCGTTCAGCTCAACAACAACTGGGACCGCTTGGAGCAGCACGAACTGCGCCTCGAAACCGACCTGCCCGCCGTCGACGTGTCCGAGGCGCTCGCCGTGGTCGACGAACTGGTCGCGCTCAGCCCGTTCTGCACTGACGCCAACGACAAGCTGCTGAAGCGCATAGAAACGATCGCCAAGCAGCGCGCCCGACTGGCGCTCGCTCTCGACAAGGACCGCAACAAAGACGTCCTCGCAGACATCGAAGACCCCGCCGGTGAGCGCGCCGAGCGCATCGAGGCGCTGCTGGCCACCAAGAACGAGTGCAAGGGCGCCAACCTCGGCAAGGGCGCCAACTGGAGCGGCAAGGTCCAAGACGCTCAAGACGCCATCAGGCGCCTGAAGAGCGTCTGCGAGCACGCGCTGCAAGCCGCGGCAGAGGCTGCGTTGATGTGCCTGCTGGCGCGACTCGCGATCTTCACCTTGGACGCCGCCGAGCAGCGGCGAACCAGCGGGCGGCTCGAGTTCCATGACCTGCTGGTGCGGGCCCGTCTGCTGCTGCGACACGAGACTCACGGACCGGCGGTCCGAGAGACTCTGCGCGACCGCTACCGGCGCCTGCTGATCGACGAGTTTCAGGACACCGACCCGATCCAGGTCGAACTCGCCGCGCTGCTCGGTTGCGGCGAGGAGTCCGCCGCTGTGGCTGACTGGACGACCACGACCCCTGACCCGGGGCGGCTGTTCTTCGTCGGCGACCCCAAACAGTCGATCTACCGCTTCCGCGGCGCCGACATCGCCACCTTCTTGCAGGCGCGGCAATGGATCGCAGACCAAGACAGCGGCCGGATCGAGGGGCTCACCACCAACTTCCGCTCCACGCAGCCGATCATCGACTGGGTCAACGCCGTGTTCGGCAAGCTGATCAAGCCGGCGGAGGGCGTGCAGCCGCAGTACTCGCCGCTGGCCTCGGTGCGCGAGCCGGTCCTGAAGGGCCCCGGTGTGACAGTGCTGGGAGCGCTGCCGCTCGTTCTGGAAGGCAGGGCTCACGCAGCCGAATTGCGGCGACGCGAGGCGCTAGCCGTGGCTCGAACAGTGAGCGAGATCGTCAGAGACGGCTGGACTGTCGACGAGGGCTCGCCGTCGGCGCCGGCATCCAGGCCGGCGCGTTTCGGCGACATCGCCTTACTGATCCCTTCGCGCACCAGTCTGGCCGAACTCGAAGACGCTCTGGAAGCTGCGACGATCCCGTATCGGGCCGAGGCTTCGTCGCTGGTCTACAACACCCGCGAAGTGCGCGAGGCGCTTCACGCCCTGCAGGCTGTGGCCGACCCCACCGACGAGCTCGCACTAGTGGCAGCCCTGCGGTCCTCGCTCTACGGCTGCGGAGACGACGACCTGGCGCACTGGCGCATCGCCTGCGGGGGCCGCTTCTCGCTGATCGGCCGCCTGCCGGACGACTGCGACCCGGATCATCCGGTCGCGGCCGCGATCAGTCATCTGTCCGAGCTGCATGAAGCGAAACGCTGGACCAGCCCTCCCGCCCTCCTGGCGCGACTGATCCGTGAGCGCGGCGCCTTCGAGACGGCCGTGGCCGGCGGCAGGCCCCGCGACGTCTGGCGTCGGCTGCGTTTCGTGATGGACCAGGCTCAAGCCTGGGCCGACGCCGGCGGCAGCAATCTGCGCGACTACCTGAAATGGGCGCGCCTGCAAGGCGCCGACAACGCTCGCGTCACCGAGGCGGTGCTGCCCGAGACCGACGACGACAGCCTGCGCATTCTCACTGTGCATGCAGCCAAAGGGCTGGAGTTCCCGATCGTGGCGCTCTCGGGCATGACCGCTCGGCTTCAGAACCCCACACGGGGCCCGAGCGTCGCCTTCGACTCTGACGGCGCGCCGGTGGTGAGAATGCGCAGCGGGGTCGAGTCCCTGAACTACGAGGACTGGAAGTCCCAGGAGGCGCAGGCAGACGCCGCCGAGCGCCTGCGTCTGCTCTACGTGGCCTGCACCCGTGCCTGCGACCATCTGGTGGTGAGCCTCTACCGCAGAGACCCGGGCGAGAACGGCACTATGTCCAACACGGCGGCCTGGGCCTTGGCGCAAGCGGGCGCCGCGCAAGCAGGCGCTTTCTATGCGAGCGCTCACGACGCCGGCCTCACGACGCTGCCAGACTCGGGCGAGACAGCGCCGGCGCCTTCGCCGGACACTGCGAGCACGCCCCTGGACAGGCCGCAGCTTCCCGCCCGAGACGAATGGCGCAGAGAGCTACGCGACAGCCTCGCGGCGGCTCGCGTGCCGACGGCGGTGTCGGCCAGCGGTCTGGCCCGCGGCGCTGGCGCCTCTGACAGCGCCGACGACGACGCTGATGCGGACACGGGCGCGAGTCACGGGACCGTGAGTGCGGATCATGTCGTCGGCGGTCGTTCTGCGGACGGACCGCAGCAGCGCTCCGACGATGATGCGAGCTTCGCCGACAGCGACCCGGGCTTGAGCAAGGACCCCGGCGACGAGGACGACAACCCGTGGAGCAAAGGCCGCTACGGGTCCGCTGTGGGCCGGGCCGTCCACGCGGTGCTCCAGGACGTCGACCTCCGCAGCGGTGAAGGCCTCACGGATCTGGCGCGTCGCCAGGCCGCCGCCGAAGGCGTCTCCAACCGGAGCAGCGCTGTGGCGGCACTGGCGCGGGCAGCGCTCGACACTGCCGCGGCCCGCGAGGCGGCCGAGTCCCAGCACTGGCGAGAACTGTTCGTGGCGGCGCCTTTCGGCGGGCGGGTGCTGGAGGGCTACATCGATCTCGTCTACCGCAGCGACGAGGGGCTCGTGATAGTCGACTGGAAGACCGACGAGATCACCGGCGACGCCGACGTCGAGGCCAAACTCGCTCGCTACCGTTTGCAGGGTGCCGCTTACACCGCAGCACTGGAGGCAGCCACCGGCGAACCCGTGGCTCGGATGGTGTTCGTTTTCGTCAACTCCTCCGACGCTGGAGTCGTCGAAGCAGAAATCCGTGATCTTGAGGCCGCTGTGGCCGAAGCGAAGACCGCGATCGTGCAGGCGCTGGACGCTACTGCCGGAGTGAAAGCCGCGGCCGCCGGCGCCGTTGCGTGAGCATCATGCGCTGTCAGCGAGTCGACCGCTGGCACCGAGACGAAGGCTGCGGCTGACGGTCAGTCGCTGACTGAAGCCAGCGGGTCGGGGTCGCCGGGACGCATCCGTCCGGTGAACAGCACTGCCACACGCTCGCCGGGCACGATGCCCGCTGAAGCCCCCGCAGCCTCGCCTGCGGTTTTCAGAGCAAGCAAACCGCCCAGACCGGACGCGCCCGTCGGGCAGACTTCGATGCCCGTATGGAGCTGCGCCAGCCGATGAGCCGTGCGCAAGTCGTGTTCGGAAGCGACCAGAGGCCAGCCCCCCGACGCCAGCATCGCAAAGACGATCTCGATCCAGTCGTAGGTGATGTCATCGAGGATCCCCGACGCATACGACACCGGCTCTGACTCCCAGACACGCATATAGCGCTCGGGGTCGCGCAGCATCTGTTGCCGCAGTTCAGCGAGCCGGTCGTCGTGCAGCTTCCCCAAAGACGCGGCCACGCCTGCTCTTCGCTGATTGTTCATGGCGCCCTCGGGCGCAGCCTGGGCTCGAACGATCCGGTCCAGAAAATACGACTGGTCACGGGTGTTGACGGCGCGCTCGGGTGTGAGCGCTTCGAGCGCCAGCGTGTCCCAGGCTCTCACCAGCGGATGGTTCCCCTCGGGTTGCACGGCATGCACCACCGGCATGGCGGCCAGTTCGCCGCGGCCCACCGCATCGGCGAGCCCGGTGACCACCGCAGTGGCGAGCGCGCCGCCTCCGACCTGCACGAACAGCCTGTCGATCCGTGCAGGCGCCGCTCCGTCGTGTCGGATCAGCGAATCGACTATTTCCCAGGCCAGGGTGCGAGCGCCGTAGATGGCGGCGGGAGTCTCGGTTCCCTGGCACGAGAACGCCGCCGCCCCCGCCTTCACGGCGGCGACCATGGCATGGTGCGCCGGATCGCCGGCGACGCCGGGACGACGCTCGCAGCGCACCACTTTCGCGCCGAGCTCGGTTATGCGCTCCACCACAGCATCGTTGGCCCACGACGGCACGAACACTTCCAGTTGCAGTCCCGCGGCCCGGGCCACGACCGCCGCAGCCAGCGCCGCATTCCCGCAGCTGGCGATCACATGACGCCCCGATGCTTCACCGGCGCTGCTCGCGCTGGCTGCGTCATCGGCATCACCAGTGCCTTCGTCGCCGCCACGGTCTTGCGACTGATGTTGCAACCGCTGCGACAGGGCCGCCCCGAAGAGGTGCCTGCCCTTGTGGGACCCGGACACGTTGCCGGTCTCGTCTTTGACCCACAACTCGCAGTCGCCGACGCCTGCGGCAGTCGCCAGATCGGGCGCCTGCAAGAACGGCGTCGCCTCGAAACCGTGGCCTTCGACTTCGCCGACGGCCTTGTCGAGTTCGGTTATCAGCGCTGCTGCCGCCTCCAGAGATTCTCGGCTCGTGCCCGGCTCTGAGGCGCCTGAACCTGAAGCGTCTAGCAGGGTCAGCCGGCACGCTTCGAGTCGTTCGGCGTAATTCTCGAACGTCGAACTCACAGCGACCAGCCTGCTGCCTTTCGGCTGCTCACAAAACACACGCGCACGGTTCGCCCGAAGCACGTCACCCCTGCCGGTGGCCTCGCCCGCCCGGACACCGCTGCGCTGCCCGTCCGGCTTGCGATCAAACGTCGCGACGGTCGCCGCGCAGGCTCAACGGGTTGCACAGGCTCAGTCGTCGTCACCTCTCGCACAGGCGGCGCTGACCGCATGATCACTATCGGCTCAAGCGGCTCAGTCGTCGTCACGGGCGCCGGTGCGTGCGTTGAACTCGACGATGAGCTCGTCCCATTCGTCGACGAAATGGCGCATGCCGTCCCAGAAGCGCTGACCGCTCCGAGCCGTGAAATCCTCGAAGGCGGTGCCTTGCTGCTCCACCCAGGTGAAATAGCCGAGGTTGAAGACCCGGCGCCTCTCCGCTTCGGAGCAGACCAGATGCCGCACCTCGCCGCCCGCGCCGTCGATCATGCCGCGTCCGAAGGCCGCCTCGGCGGCCACGTCGTCGTAACCCCCGCGGAAATGGCGGCCGACGTAAGCCTCGCGTTCGGCGTCGTACAGCTCGGAACCGTCGGTGGCGACCGTGACGATCACGTCGTCGCGGCCCATGTCATGGGCTTGCGCCGCAGCGATCGCGGCCAGGGCGTTGCATGACGACGAGTAGCCCATGTCGCTCAGCAGCCCCACCGTGGCAGCGTCGACGCCGACACGGTCCGCCAGATGGTCGCGTCCCGACGGCGTGTTGAACAGCACGTCGAGCGAGTCGGTGCAGACGTCGCTCACCGCGACGATGTCGTCGGTGTTCATCACGTTGTGGATCAGAGGCACGTGCTTGTCACCGATGCCTTGGATGTTGTGCTCGCCGTAGCCGTTCTCCAGCAGCGTGGGGCATTCCAGAGCCTCAGCCGCGACTATGCGGCAGCCGTGCCGGTCTTTGAGGTAGTCGCCCGCACCCAGGGTGCCGGCCGATCCCGAGGCGGACACGAACGCAGCCAGCCGCGCCGCGGGCCGACCGGCGCTGACATGCTCGAAGAGGCGCTCCAGGGCCGGGCCGGTGACGCTGTAATGCCCCAGATGGTTGGAGAACTCCGAGAACTGGTTGATGATCACATTCGCCGGGTCTTGCGCCATCTCGTTGCAAGCATCGTAGATCTCCTTGACGTTGGATTCGGTGCCCGGCGTTCGCACGATGTCGTTGGCCGGGTCGAGCGTCCACTGCTCCAACCAGTCGAAGCGGGCTTTGCTCATGCCCGCGGGCAGCACAGCCACCCCTCGGCAGTCCATGATCCGGCTGATCGCCACCCCGCCCCTGGCGTAGTTGCCGGTAGAGGGCCACACCGCCCGATGCCGGGTCGGGTCGAAACCGCCGGTCACCAGCCGGGGCGCCAGACAAGCGTAGGCGGCCAACACTTTGTGGGCCCGAATCATCGGGAAGCGATTGCCCAGAGCCAGCACGATGCGAGCATCGACGCCGGTCAACTCTGAGGGGAGCTCCACATAGTCGGGCACACCGTGAGGACCGCTGCCGTCGAGCCGGTTGAACCAGTGAACTCGGAACAGGTTGGCTGCGTCGGGCTCGAGACGGTCGACGCCGCCCAGAGCCGCGAGGCGAGCCGCGGGGATCGCGGAGGGATCGGACAGCTCGGCGAAAGTGGGCAGAGCGATCCTGCGATCCCGGAAACGCTCGACGGTGTTGGCGTAGGCGGCCTCGTCGCTGACTTCGGCGGTCAAACCGAGCGAGCGGTGGGCTCGGGCGATCTCGGCGTCTGAGATGGTGCTGGCGTCTGTCATGGCTCAAGTATCGCGCCATCGAGGCCGCAGGCCACCGCGCGACCCGCCGCGCGACGCTCCGAGGCGCCTGGCGAACGCCGCCGCGGCGACCGACCCCGCACCGCGGAACCCTTTGCAGCAAACCGGTCGCGCCGCCAGGAGCGCCGTGCAGCCGTTGCCGCAGCCGAGCCGAACAACTAGCCTGCGATGCCCGGCGAAGCCTCGGAGGGAAGCTGGTGGAACCAACGGAAGTGAAAGCTCCGCAATCGTCGAGGCGGCGGATCAGACGATCCGCACACGGCCTCCGAAACAGCCTCCGCAGCGAAGCAGGGGGCAACAACCAGGCCAGGCGGGGGCTTCGGATAGCGGTGCTGACAGCGCTGGCCATGCTCGCCGCGTCGACTTCGGCTTCGGCGAGCCAGCCGCAGCGCCGCGCCGTGCAACAGTCCCCCGACTCGCCTCAGGTGGCCCTGTTCCAGACCGACACAGCGGTGCAATATCGGGTGCAGTTCAAAGGCGCTTGGACCACCGCTTCGCTGGCGCAGGGCGTGTCGATCCCCTCGGGCGCCCACTTCACAACGCTGGTGGGCGCATCTCACGGCAGCGGCGTCACGTTCTGGCAGCGGGGCGGCACCGCGACAACAGGCATCGAAGCCGTGGCCGAGCTGGGTATCACCAGCAGCTTCTCCGGAGAAGTCACAGCGGCCGTGAACGCGAACACGGCCCGGCAGTGGATCAGAGTCCCCGGAGGCGGCACCACCTTCACCAGCACCGGCTTCTTCAACGTGTCCGAGTCTTTCCCTCTGGTCACTCTCATTTCGATGGTGGCGCCCAGCCCCGACTGGTTCGTCGGGGTCTCGGGTCTGTCGCTGCGCGAGAGCGGCGCGTGGGTGGACCGCACAGAGATCGACCTGTTCCCGTACGACGCGGGCACCGAGGAGGGCTCGGGATTCTCGCTGAACAACACGGCCACCAGCCCGCAAGAGACCATCACCAGCATCCGCAACACGGGCAAGTTCTCCGACCAGCCGCTCGGGCAATTCATTTTCGAGCGTTGGGCGCCGGTGCTCTCCGTGGACGACGCCAGAGTCGACGCGGGCGGCACGATCAGCTTCCGCGTCAACCTCGACCGACGCGGCATCACACCCGCTCAGCAGGTGACCGTGCAATACGCCACCTCCGACGGCACGGCTGCAGCAGGTGTCGACTACACGGCCGCCAGCGGAACGCTGACATTCGCGTCCGGCGAGTCCGTCAAGACCGTCACAGTTCCGACCGCCGCCGACTCGGACTCCGCCGACGAGGACTTCACGCTGACGCTCAGCAGCCCCGTCAATGCTCTGCTGACCGACGCAGAGGCCACCGCCACGATCACGGCATCATCGAACGGCGCGCCCGCGTTCGCTTCGTCGGCAGCCAGTCGGGACATCGCCGAAGCCTCCCCCGCCAACCGCGACATCGGCGCGCCGGTCACAGCCACCGACCCCGACAACGATGCTCTCACCTACACGCTGGGCGGAACTCACGCTTCCTCTTTCGCCATCGCCTCCTCCACGGGACAGCTGCGAACCAGGTCGTCTCTCGACTTTGAGTCACGGCGGTCGTATTCGGTGACGGTCACAGCCACCGACCCCGGCGGCGCCAGCGACACGATCACCGTCACCGTCAACATCACCAACGTCGACGAGCCCGGCACGGTCACCCTGTCGTCGGGCATGCCCGCTGCGGGCACGGCGCTCACCGCGAGCCTGCAAGACCCCGACGGCTCGATCAGCTCCACGACCTGGGCTTGGCACAGTTCCACGAACCAGTCGTCCTGGACCGCGATCAGCGGGGCGACCTCAGCCGGCTACACGCCGCAGAGCAGCGACGTTGGCCGCTACCTGCGGGCGACCGCCTCATACAGCGACGCCGAAGGATCGGGCAAGTCGGCTCGAGCAGTGTCGAGCAATCGGGTCGCCTCCACATCGACGCCCAACCGCGCGCCCGACTTCGGGGCGACGACAGCAGGGCGCAGCGTGGCCGAGAACACCGCCGCAGGCGTCTCGATCGGCGCCGCATTGACGGCTTCGGACGCTGACGGCGACACGCTGACCCACACCCTGGGCGGAACTCACGCTTCCTCCTTCGCCATCGACGCCGCCACGGGACAGCTGCGAACCAGGTCGTCTCTCGACTTTGAGTCACGGCGGTCGTATTCGGTGACGGTCACAGCCACCGACCCCGGCGGCGCCAGCGACACGATCACCGTCACCGTCAACGTCACCAACGTCGACGAGCCCGGCACAGTCACCCGGTCGGCTGCGCCGCCGATGGTGGGCGCCGCACTGGCTGCGTCTCTCACGGATCCCGACGGCGGCGTCACCAGCACAGCGTGGAGCTGGCAGCGCTCGAGGGACCGCAGCACTTGGACGGCGATCACCGGGGCGACATCGCGCTCCTACACGCCTCGGACCGCCGACATCGGGCTCTACCTGCGGGCCGCAGCCTCCTACAGCGACGCCGAAGGATCAGGCAAGTCAGCGCAGGCGTCTTGGCCCGACCGAGTGATGGCGGCCGCCACCAGCACCCAGCCCAGAAGCGGCGGGGGCGGCAGCACAATCCCCAGCGGAGGCGGCGGGCGCCCGCCTCCGAGCAGAGGAGGAGGAAGCCCGCAACCGCCGCCTCAGCCAGCCCCGCAGCAGTTCAGCAGCGCCTTCATCGACCTCATGATGGCCGTCACCCACACCGAAGCGGTCGAAGCACTCGAAGAGGCGGGCCTGCTCGAGGGCACCGAATGCGCACCCGAATTGTTCTGCCCGAACGAGCCGATCCTGCGCTGGGTGATGGCGATGTGGCTGGTGCGACTCATCGACGGCGCCGACGCCGACCCCCAGGGCACGCCCCGATTCGCCGATGTGGCATCCGACAGCCAGGCGGCGCCTTTCATCGAGCGTCTGGCTGAGCTGGAGATCACGCTCGGATGCCAGACCGAGCCCGAACTGCGGTTCTGTCCCGACGAGCCGGTGACCCGTGCTCAGATGGCCAGCTTCATAGTGAGGGCTCTGGACCTGCCCGCTCCGCAAGATCCCGTCGAGTTCGCCGATGTCGAAGCCGACAGCGTCCACGCCGCCCACGTCGCTGCTCTGCACGCCGCAGGAATCACCGCCGGATGCCAGACCGAACCCGAACTGCTCTACTGCCCCAAGCGGGACACCACCCGCGGCCAGATGGCCAGCTTCGTCAACAGAGCCCGCCAAACCCTCGACCCCTGACCAACGACTCCGTACCGCCACTCGGCTCAGATGACGACTTCCTTCGCTCAACAGCTTGCGTCCGACGCCGCCCTAGCCAGCGGCGAAGCGCCTAGCAAGCCGGAACACAACGCTGTGACTGAGAGGATGAACCGGTCAGCGCTGCTGAGCCAAAGCGGCGGCTATCTCGGCGGCCACGGCCGCGTTCGACTCGGCCAGCGCGATGTTGGCGGGCACCACCGCTGAGTCGGTGGCCTCCACCAGCGCAGCCAACACCGCTGGTGTCACATCGGCGCCCGACATTCCGGCTCTCCGGGCGTCGTCATCGGCCTTGCTGACGACCTCATCGATCATGGCCCGGTCCAGTTCGGCGTCTCCCGGAATGGGATTGACGACCAGAATCCCACTGCGATGCCCCAGCACGGACGCGGCTCGCAGCGCCTCGGCGACCTGGTTCCCGTCATCGACGGTGTGTGAAAGCCCCAGACCTCCGTCACGCACGTAAAACGCCGGGAACCGGTCAGTGCGCCAGCCCAGCACCGTCACTCCCAGGGTCTCGAGCCGTTCAACCGTCAAAGCCACATCAAGGAATGCTTTGACGCCTGCCGACACCACCACCACCGGCTGGCGGGCTAGGGCTTCGAGGTCGGCGCTGACGTCGCCGCTGTGCTCGGCGCCGCGATGCACTCCGCCGATGCCGCCTGTGGCGAACACTTCGATGCCCGCGGCTGCGGCCAGAGTCGCCGTGGCCGACACGGTGGTGACCCCTACCTGCAACTTGGCAGCCACCGCGGACGACAAGTCGCGGGCTGCGAGCTTGGCGCTGCCCTCGAATAACCGTTCGACTTGAGCGGTATCAGCGCCGACGATGGCAGCGCCGTCGAGCACGCCGCACAATGCGGGAACAGCACCGCCGCGGCGCAGCGCGGCCACCACACGCTGAAAGCATGCACGGTTGGCGGGTTCGGGCAGGCCCAACGTCGAGAAGATGGTCGACTCGAGCGCCACCACCGCATCACCCGCAGCTAGTGCGTCAGCAACTTCCGAACCGATGTGCAGAATGTCGGTCACTGTCCGAGGGTAGGCGCAGACATCATGGTCCGAGCATTGATATGGGAACTATGCGTACACCGTCTTTATGCTTGAAGCTGTAACCCGTTGCAGTGATGACGACCAATGCTGAGGGCTTGCCCATCCGTTCGGTGTCCACTTGGTCCCTAAGCTGCAGCAATGCTTTGACTGCACCTCCCTGTCCACCACTCTGGGCCGGTATCCCTCCGGTGTCAAGTCAATTGACATGCAGCCACGCTCCTCGAATGCCAGAAAGCTCATACTAGCCCCATGATCCGAAACGCACACCTCTCAAGTGCCGAAACGCAGACTCGGTAGATGCTGAAACGCAAGCCTTTCATGTGCCGAAACGCAGACTCGGTAGGCGCCGAAACGCAAGCCTTTCATGTGCCGAAAAGAGGGCCGTGTGGCCGCAAGAACTCGACCCCCGCCACGTCCTGCAATGTCAGGCGCGTAACGGGTTCAGGGGGTGAGGGAGGCGAGGCGTTCGACTGCTTGTTCCAGGACTTCGGGGCGTTTGCAGGCCGCGAAACGCACTAGCGGCGAGCCGAACGCCTTGTCGTCGCACAGCACCTCGACCGGCACCGCTACCACACCGCAACGCTGCGGCAGCGAACGACAGAACTCCAGCCCGTCGGTCTCACCGAAACCACTGACGTTGGCGATCACAAAATAGGTGCCCTGAGGCACGGCCACTTTGAAACCGGCAGCGCTCAACCCGTCGCACAGCAGATCGCGGCGAGCTTGCAGGTCCGCCGCCAGATCACTGAAGTACTCGTCACCAAGACCGAGCCCAACCGCTACCGCCGGCTGGAACGGCCCGCCGTTGACGAAAGTCAACAACTGTTTGGCGGCCTGCACCGCCTTCACCAGCAGCGGACTTGCGCACACCCAACCGATCTTCCAACCGGTGAACGACAAGGTCTTGCCCGCCGATGAGATCGTCACGGTGCGCTCAGCCATGCCCGGCCGGGTCGCTATCGGCACATGAACATTGTGATCGAAGGTCAAATGCTCATACACCTCGTCGGTGACCGCGATCACATCGTGTTGCACGCACAGCCGCGCGATCACGTCCAGCTCTTCGGCGGTGAACACCTTGCCGGTCGGGTTGTGAGGCGAGTTGAGCAGCAACACCCGCGTGCGGGACCCGAACGCGGCGGCCAGTTCATCCGGGTCGAAGCTGTAGTCCGGCGGGTGCAGCTGAACCAGACGGCGAGTGGCCCCGGCCAAAGCAATGTCGGCCGGATAAATGTCGAAATACGGCTCGAAGGTCACAACCTCGTCGCCTGGTCCGGTCAGCGCCAGCAGCGACGCGGTGATGGCTTCGGTGGCGCCTGCGGTGATCAGCACTTCGCTGTCGGGATCGAACTCCAAACCCCAGAAACGCTGCTGATGCTCGGCGACGGCGTGACGCAGCACCGGATGCCCGATGCCGGGCGGATACTGGTTGAAACCGCCACGGATGGCGTCCACGGCAGCTTCGGAAACCGCAGTCGGTCCGTCGACGTCGGGGAAGCCCTGACCCAGGTTGATAGCGCCGGTCCGCACCGCCAGCGCCGACATCTCCGCGAAGACCGACGCACCGCCGAAAGGCTTCAGCCGGTCGCACAGATGACGCAGATCTTCACCGGTCATGACAGATCAGTCTATTGCCTCGCTCTTGCGCCTCGCCCAGCCCGTTGGCCCTCGCAGCGCTCATCGACGCCGCAAGAGCCGTGCTTGCGTGCCGTGAGGTGGTCGATGGCGGTGTACAGTGTCGCCTCATTCGACAATCTCGCTGCGGTACATAAGTCACTGCTCAAACACAAACTCGGCGCGCTGTCAGCAGACGGCCACCAACAGATCTGCGAGGCACTGCGCGCCGCAGTCTGCTGCTGAAGCCAACTCCCCCGTCGTTGCGTGCCGCCCTCGCCCGACGCCGCCGAGCTGGCACCGAACCCGTCATCGTCTGCACTATGGGGTTCAGACGAGGCTGGCTAAGGAGCGACCAGTTGGAGCAGGGACTCCCATCTCTCGTCGTCCAACTCGCCGCTGATCCTCGCAACGACACTGCCGTCGGCGTCCACGGCGACCGTGTAGGGGAAGCCTCGCAAGCCGTAGGCGGCGGCGATCTCGTTGTTGGCGGAGTCGCGCACGACAGCTGCAGGCCACTGCACCGACTCGAACCATTCAGAAGGCGGATGATTGCCGCGTCCAGCGTCGGCCGAGGTGCTGACCGCTAGCACTTCCACCCCGTCGGGGAGCGGATTGTTGTTGAGCCAGTCGGCTAGCCGCGGCAGTTCCCGCTGGCAGTGCGGGCACCAGTGCGCGAAGAAGCCGATCACTTTGGCCGTGCCGTCGCCGGGCTGCATGCTCAACTCGGCGCCGGCGAATGACGTGGCCGCGAAGGCGGGCGCCGCGGTCCGCAGCGCCGGGTCGGGCTGCGCACCCTCAAAGATCGGCAGTGCGGCGCCTTGGATGCTGACATCAGCGACCTGCGCCGAACTACTGGAGTCGTCGCGGTCGGCGTCCCTCGCTGCCAGCAACGACACAGCCACCACCAGAGCCACAACCGCCAAGACGACGATGATGATCGGCCGGCGACTCGATGCGGCTCTGGCGGATGCGGCGCCGGCTGCCGAGGACTTGCTGCGAGAACTGGAAGCTTTCACGCGGTTGCTCATCGTGGCATGACCGTAGCGACCGCAGTCGCAGCCGCAACGCTCAGGCACAAAAGGACGCTCGACGACTATTGTCAAGATATGAATATTCAAATACATTTCAGTACTTATTGAATCTTCAGATATATTCAGATTTTGGGCGAGGCTTTCAGGGAGGAGTCTTCAAGGAGGTTTCATGACAGACCTGATGGCAATGGACATTTCTCGCGCCACCGAGTTGCGACAGCGGATGGAGACGGCCGCCAACGGACTCGACTGGGACGCGCAAGCCCTGCAGGGCCCGCTCATCGAGGCCGAGGTGCTGCTGCAGACGCCGGTGCCCACAGTGGAGCTCGACACTCAGCGCATCGCCGACGAACTGCGCCAGAGCGCGCAGGATCTGCAGGAGCGCACCCGCATGGTCGTCGCCGGGGGCCCGGAAATTAACGAGGCCCTGGGAGCGCTGGAACAAATACGCGAGCACTTCACCATGATCGAGTCGCGCGGCGAAGTCGACGAATCCGACGGACTGTTGTCGCGCCGCGACCTTCGCTGGGCCGCCCGATCCGCCGACGAAGCCACGGCCGCAGCCGCCGACTGGCTCTTGCGCCATGACCGCTACTTCGACCAGATCGAGACCGCCAAGCACAACGACGACTATTTCTCGCGACCGGACGCCACAGGATTGAGCTTCGATCCGAAAGACCGCGACGGCTTGATGAGCCGAGACGACATCGACGCCTACCTCGACAAGACCGCCGCACGCACCGCGCTGGCATCGCATGGCGACACGATCGACGGCGCCTCAGGCGCAGCACCCGACGGCTACATCAGCCGCGCCGAGCTCGAAGCTTTCGTCAGCGACTACGACCTCACAGCCGAAGAGCAGGCCGCCGTGCGCACAGTGCTCGACGACGGCGCCTACCACAGCGCCGGAGGCGGGCTCAAGATCGGCACGGTGCTCGACGTGGTGTCGTTCATTCCCGTGATAGGCGACGTGGTCGACACTGCCAGGGCGGTTCATTACGCGCTCAACGGCGACTTCTTCACAGCCGGGCTCTTCGCTCTGAGCCTCGTGCCTCTGCCGGGTTTATCGGCCTCGGGAGTGCGAGGCGCCGTCAAGGTGGTGCAACAGGTGACCAAGGCGGCCAAAGACAAAGGCGTCAAGGAAGCCGGCGAGCAGGCAGCCAACTTCGCAGTGAAAGGCACGGCAGCCAACTTCGCAGCCCACGAAGGCGCCAAACAAGCCGGCGGCGCCCTGGGAGTGAAGGTCGATCTCGACGAGTCGGTGGACTACGTGGTCGACGACGTCGTCGGAGAGCGCCTGGAAGATGTTCTCGACGAGGACCTCGACCCGAGGCTCAAGAGAGCACTGACCGACCGTTTCGAGCAGAGCCTCGAAGAGCGCCTCAGTTCCGACGCCAAGTTCCGGCTAGCGGCGAGCAACACCATGATCGCCCGCCGCGTGGCCGAGCATCAAGCCATCTCGCGCATCTTGAGAAGGCTGCTCCCCTGACACGCCCGTGCCCGGCCGACCGCACTGACTCCCGGGGTCAGCTAGGCGTCGCCCCCGGCGGCGGGCGCCCGCGAACCGGCGGACTCACCCACAGGCCCGGCGGCCCTGGCACGACTGGGCGCCACCCGCGGCGGCTCATCGGGCATTTTCGGATACGCGGGCGGCCAAGGGGCGTCGGGCAGGCCGGCTTCGGTGTCACGGGCGTGCCAGTCCAGCAGCGGCTGAAGCGACGAGACCTCGTCGTTGATCGCCTTCCACGGGTCGCCCGTCTCTTGCAAGTGCTCGCCGACCGTGGCGATGGTCAGATCCTCGGGCTGGACCTCGTCGAGTTGATCCCATCTGAAGGGCGCCGACACCTGCCCGGCGACTCGGGGGCGGACCGACCACGCGCCGAACACGGTCTTGTGCGGAGCGTTCTGATTGAAGTCGACGAACACACGGCGGCCTCGCTGCTCCTTCCACCAGGCGTCGGTGATCAGATCCGGGCGGCGGCGGGACAGTTCACGAGCCAATGCCACCGCCGCGGCACGCACCTGATAGGAGTCCCAGCGAGACTCCAGCCGACAATAGACGTGCAGGCCGCGACGGCCCGAGGTCTTGATGTAAGCGCTCATCCGCAGCTCGTCGAAAGCGGCCCTGACTTCGTGCGCGGCTTCACGCACCTGCTCGAAGCCCACGCCCGGCTGAGGATCCAGATCTATGCGCAGTTCATCCGCGAAGTCGGGATTGTCGGCACGGAACGGCCAGACATGAAACCCGAGGCAGCCCATGTTGACAGCCCAGGCCACATGGGCCAGATCAGAAACGACCATGGCATTTGACAAGGTGCCGTTCGGCGTGCTCACCGTGGTGGTGGTGAGCCACTCAGGGGCGCCCTTGGGCACCCGCTTCTGGAAGAAAGACTTGCCTGAGGCGCCGTCCGGGTGGCGCTCCAACATCACCGGACGTCCGCCGACGGCGCGCATCAACGGCTCGGCCGCCGACAGGTAGTAGCGGATCAAGTCGAGCTTGGTCTCTCCCCGAGCCGCGAAGAACACCTTGCTCGGGCTGCTGACGCGCAGCTCTCTCCCGTCCACCGTCAAGGCGACGCTGTCAGACTGCGCCATATCCGAGATGACCATCGGAGAAACCGGCGGTGAAGAAACCGGCGAACGCGGGTCTTGGCTCTCGTCGTCTGCGGTCTGTCACCATTCGATCCTAAAGGGCCGGCGCCGCGCCGTCGGCCCCGACCGCAGCGAGTTGTGGATGCCCTCAGAATCACATAGCATGAAATATAGGAACATAAACTTTGCTTTCAGGAGACTGCCTACCAAAAAGGAACGACCAAAAAGGACCGAGAGGCAATGAATAAGGACGAGAAAGGACACTGAACATGGGCACCTTCACTTGCCCGCTGCGGCTCACGAGCCCCGACCGCGAGCGGACTCTGGACTTGGAGGCGCTGGTGGACACGGGCGCCTTCTACACACATGCACCGGCGTCGCTGCTCGACGAACTGGGGATCGCACGGAACGAGAACGTCAGCCTGGAATTCGCCGACGGACGCATCGGTCGCTACGACATGGGCGAGGCTCGGGCCTCGATCAACGGCAAGAGCGTGACCACACTGGTGGTGTTCGGAGACGACGGAGCCAAGCCGCTGCTCGGCGCCTACACGCTGGAAGGTCTGAACCTGGCCGTCGATCCTGTGCATCAACGCCTGCTGCCCATCGAGAAGCGCACGATTTAGAGGCCGAGCGAACAGGAGCAACGGACATGGGAACCTTCAGCTGCCCGCTGCGGCTCACGAACATGGACAGCGACTTGAGCGCGACCGTTGACGCAACGGTGGACACGGGAGCGTTCTACACGCAGGCGCCTGCTGAAACGCTGCGGCGCATCGGTGTGCGACCGTTCGACAGTTTCATCTTTCGGTTGGCGGACGGACGCAACGTGCGCCGCGATGTCGGACGGGCATGGGCCTCCGTGAACGGGGCGAAAGAGGTCACGCTGGTGGTGTTCGGCGACGACGAAGCCCCTGCACTGCTCGGCGCCTACACGCTGGAGGGTCTGAACCTGGCCGTCGATCCTGTGCATCAGCGCCTGCTGCCCATCGAAACACGCACGCTTTGAGGCCGGACGCAGGCGGGCGCCTGACGCCTGCTTCGTTTATCGGCTCAGACGCTCGATCAGGGCGTCGGTCGCCAGCCGGTAACTCGACGGGCCGAAACCGGCGACCACGCCCAGGCAGACCTCGGCTAGCACAGACCTGTGCCGAAAATCCTCGCGCGCGTAGACGTTGCTCAGATGGGTCTCGACCACCGGCACGTCCACCGCCGCCACCGCGTCGCGCAGAGCGATCGAATAGTGGGTCAAAGCGCCGGCGTTGAGCACCACGCCGTCGGCTGATTCTGCACCGTCGCCGGCCGCTGCCTGAACCGCCGCCACCAGGTCGCCCTCCAGATTCGACTGCACACTGCGAAGCTCCGCTCCTTGCGAGGCGGCGTACGCCGACAGGTCGGTCATCATCTCCTGCAGCGTGACATCGCCGTATATGTCGGTCTCGCGTCGTCCCAGCATGTTGAGATTGGGACCGTTGATCACCAAGATCTTCAGAGCCATGGCGCAGTTATAGCCGAAGTTCACTGCCCGAGCAGCGACACGATCCGTTCTGCCACTTGCTGCGGGCTGAGACCTTCGGTGTCCACCGGGGTGTAGCGCCCGTAAGCCGCGGCCCGCTCGTCGAGAAGCTCCCGCACCCGCCGCACCCGTTGCGCAGGGTGCGAACCGGCCAGCAAGGGCCTGCTCGCGGTGTCGGCGACGCGTTCGATGATGGTCTCTACGGACGCTGTGAGGCACACCACACAAGCGCCCGGCTCAAGGCGGTCCGCGCAGGCCCGGTCGAGCATCATCCGCCCTCCGGTGGCGATCACCAGGCCCGTGCGTCCGGCCAGTTCCAGAGCCACGGAGCGCTCCAGCTCACGGAAGCTCCCCTCGCCGGACTCTGCGAATATCTGCGCTGCAGTCCCGGCGCGGGACTCGATCATCTCGTCGGTGTCGACGAAGTCGCAGCCGAGCCGCTCGGCCAGGATCCGGCCCACCGTGGTTTTGCCGGTTCCCATGAAGCCGGTCAGGACGACGTTCCCCGGCTCAGAGTTCCGCGGCTCAACCGGCAGCACATCACGAGGTTAGGCGACCTCAAAGAACCGGCGGGGGGTTCTCGCCACGAGCGGCGAGTTTTCAGGCGAGCAGCAAACCGATCTGGCGGGTGGTCGCCACCACCACGCCGCTGGAGTCCCAGATCGTTCCCGACTCGATCATGCGCCCGTTGTCCAGGTCATGGGTCTCTTGGCGGACCTGAAGCCATCCGGGCGCGGGAGTCCGGCGAACCTGCACGGTCAATTCGATGGTCGGCACCCAGCCGGTCAAGCCCAGCAGCGGGTAGAGCGACGGCGGCATGGCGTCACCGAAGAACGGCAGCGACATGACAGACGGCGCCGCGCCGTCGCTGAAACGGATCCAACCGTCGATCAGCGCCCTGTCGCTGCTGCCCGGCGAAGCGTGGTCGGGATGCACATGAACATCCACACGCGACAGCAACGTCATTTCCACGCCTTGCTCGAGGAAGCCCCGCTTCACGCACTCGCCGCTCGGCGGGATCACCGGCGCAGGCTCGACGATCTCAGGACCGGCGGCGGCGCCTGCAGCGCCGCTGCCGGGAAGATCCGAGAATGCGGCCAGCACCTCGAGTCGCTGCTTTCCTTGTTGCCACAACGAGCCCCGCAAAGCGCTGACAGTGCGGCCTTGGCGTATGACCGAGGCCCTCACCTCGCTGTCAGTGTCGCCCGTGGCCGGGCGCAGGAAATGCGCGGTCGTCGTTATCGGATCACAGTGGGGAACCAGGGTGCGCATGGCCCGCAGCACCGGGCTGAGCGCATAGCCGCCGTTGCTGTTGCCGCCGATGTCCCAGGCGCTGGACAAGCGGCACTGCCAGAGTCCGTCTCCGCAACCGGTGACCGCCGTTTCTGCGTCGAATCGGCTCATCGCCGCATCTTTCGCCGGCCGGGGCTGATATCGGGCACGCCGACAGTCTGGCGTTGCGCTGCCTGCCCGCAACCTGCCCGCAATCGGCCCGATCCGAACAGCGCTACAATCGCGCCCGACCATATGGAGGTTCGTCTGTGCAACTCGTGACCGTTCGGATTGATGGCGCCACCCAGGCGGGCAGAGTCGTCGGCGAAGGCGACGACCGCGAGGTGGTGCTGCTCGACGCGCCCGACGTGCGAGCGGTTCTGGAGGCTGGACCGGTCACATCGGGCGAGGTCGGCGTCGCCGAGCAAGGCAGCGGCGCGCTGCCGCTCAGGGACGCGGATCTGGCGCCTTTGATCCCTGCCCCCGACAAGATCGTCTGTGTGGGGCTCAACTATCGCGACCACGCCGCCGAGACCGACTCGGCGCTGCCTGCGGCGCCGATCTACTTCGCCAAATACCGCCGTGCCTTGACCGGGCCTTACGACCCTGTTGTGCTGCCGGCGCCGGATGTGTCCACCAAAGCCGACTGGGAGGTCGAACTGGCTGTCGTCATCGGACGGCCGGTGCGAAACGCCCGAGCCGACGAAGCGCTCGACGCCATTGCCGGATTCACTGTTCTCAACGACGTGTCGGTTCGCGATTGGCAGTTCCGCACCTCGCAGTTCCTGGCTGGGAAGACTTTCGAGAAGTCCACACCGCTGGGTCCGACGCTGGTCACCACAGACGAGATCGGCGACGGCACGGGCCTGGAAGTGAGCTGCAACATCGACGGCGTCACCAAGCAGTCGTCCAACACAGACCAGCTGATCTTCAAACCCGCTGAGCTGGTGGCCGATCTGAGCACGATCATGACCCTCGACCCCGGCGACGTCATCGCCACAGGCACTCCCGGCGGCGTGGGCCAAGCCCGCGACCCTCAGGAGTGGCTGGCGCCCGGCATGGTGATGCGCACCACCATCGAAGGAATCGGTTCGACGGAGAACCGCTGCATCATCGCCTGACGTGCGTCGTCGCCTGACATGCGACCGGCATGACTGAGCAGACACGCACAACCCCGGCGCGCAAGAACAACGCCCAGCTGGCGATCGACGCTCTGAGGCGCCTGGGCATAGACACGCTGTTCTGCCTTCCCGGCGTGCAGAACGACGACTTCTTCGACGAGCTCTTCGACGCTGCTGACATCCGCCCCATCGTGACCCGCCATGAGCAGGGCGCGTCCTACATGGCTCTCGGGGCCGCTCAGGCGACAGCGCGTCCGGCAGCGTTCTGCGTGGTTCCGGGTCCGGGAATGCTCAACGCGGCCGCCGGGCTGACCAGCGCCTACTGGGCCTACGCCCCGGTGCTGGCTCTGATCGGCGCAGTGCAGTCGGAACTGCGCGGCCGCGGCACCGGCGTGCTGCACGACCTGCCCGACTCGGCTGCGGTGCTGCGCCAGCTGACCAAGCACTCGGGATACGTGGGCCGAGGCGACCAGAGCTCTGCGGTGTGGCAGCGCGCCATAGACGAAATGGTCTCGGGAGTGGGACGCCCCGTGGCGGTCGAGGTTCCCGTGGATGCCTGGCGTCGCGGCAGCGACGGGGCGCTCGAGCAGCCCCGAGCGACCCGGCCCGAGATCGACAGCGACCGGATAGAGGAGGCCGCCCGCATTCTGGGAGGCGCCGAGCGGCCCTTGATAGTGGTGGGGGGCGGCGCCCAGGACGCCCCCGAACCCGTTCGCGAGCTCGCCGAAGCCTTGGAGGCGCCGGTTTTCACCCGCCGCATGGGCCTCGGAGTACTGGACGCCCGTCACCGCCTGCACGCTTATCTCACCGTCGGCCACGGACTCTGGCAGACCGCTGACGCAGTGGTCGGGATAGGCACTCGCATGGAGTTCCCCAACCTGCACTGGGGGAAACGCCCCGACCAGCAGATCGTCCAGATCAACCTCGACGCCTGCGAGCTGGACCGCTACAACACTGGAACCGTCGGTGTTCACGGCGACGCCGCCGAGGCTTGCAGGCTGCTGCTGGACGCTTTGAGCCGCTGCAACCGCCGACGGACGGACCGCACCGCGGAACTGGCCGGACTGCGGGCCGACCATTTCAAGAAGATCGCCTACCTGGAGCCCCAGCTCAGCTATCTGCGCGCCATCCGCTCGGTGATGCCCGACGACGGGATCATCGTCGAAGACGTCACCCAGGTGACGTTCGTCGCGCACATCGGCTACGAGCACCGCCGACCGCGGACTTATTTGAGCACCGGCGGGGCAGGAACACTCGGCGCGGGGGTGGCTCACGGGATGGGGGCCGCGGCGGCCGCCCCGGACCGCGCCCAGCTCACCATCGTCGGCGACGGCGGGATGCTGTTCACCGGCACAGAGTTGGCCACCGCCGTGCAACACGGCATCAACACCACCGTGCTGGTCTTCGACAACGCCGGCTACGGCAACGTGCGGCGCATGCAGCAGCAGCGCTTCGGCGACGAGCGCACCATCGCTTCCTCGCTTCGCAATCCTGACTGGATCGCCTTCGGCGAGAGCTTCGGCGTCCGCACTGAGAAGGTCGCAGGACCCGAAAGCCTGCCGCGGGCTCTGGAGAGATCGCTGTCGCATCCGGGGCCGTCGCTGCTGGTCGCAGAGATCGCCGGTGAGCCCGACCCGTGGCCGCTGATGCGCATCCAGCGCTGAACCCTCAAAGCCGGAACCGCAGCGCTGAACCCACAAATTGGCCGCCTTCCTCCATTGGTTCTAACATCGCGGCAATGATCCGAACAGCCGGGCCTCGTCGCGGTGCGCCGCGCACGGGTGTCGACTGGTTCCTGACCTTTTTGAGAGTGGCGGCTCTGACCGTCATCGCGGTCGGCCTGCTGGCTTTCATCTGGCAGGAGATCGACGCCGACAACCCCTTCGCCCGTGTGGTGAACCCCGACGCGACAGGGCTCTCAGGCGAACAATTCCGAGGGCTCGTCGTTTCGGGAGTGGCCCAGGGCTGCATGTACGGGCTGATCGCTCTGGGCTACTCGATGGTCTACGGGGTGCTGGGGTTCATCAACTTCGCCCACGGCGAAGTGTTCATGGTCGGCGCCATGACCGGCATGATCACCTCCAACAAGCTCGCCGACGCCGGCTGGTGGGAGAGCAACTTCATCGGGTCGCTGCTGTTGATCGTGATCATCTCGATGATCGTCTGCACCCTCACCGCGGTGATCATGGAACGCGTCGCCTACAGGCCGCTGCGAGGCGCGCCTCGGCTGATACCCCTGATCACCTCCATCGGAGTTTCGTTCTTCATCCAGAACGCCGCGCTGGTGCTGCTCGGGCCCACCGCCAAGGCCTACCCCGACGTGCCCGACTGGGTGAAAGACAAGCACACTTTCCTGCAGATCGAAGGCGCCAGGATCCTGGTGGTGGTGGTGTCGGCGGTGTCGATGGCCGTGCTCTGGTATCTGGTGGAGCACACCAAAGGCGGCAAGGCCATGCGCGCCGTGGCCGAGGACGCCGAGATCGCGGCGCTCATGGGCATCAACGTCAACCGCACGATCGTGAGAGTCTTCGCGGTCGGCGGCGCCATGGCCGGACTGGCCGGAATCCTCTGGGGGATCCTGTTCCGCAGCGTGACCCATCTCACCGGCTTCCTGCCGGGCATCAAAGCATTCAGCGCCGCTGTGGTGGGAGGCATAGGCCATCTCGGCGGCGCCATGGCCGGCGGCGTCTCCATAGGTGTGGCCGAGTCGGTGGGGCCGCTGGTGATCCTCGAGCCGCTGGGAGTGAGCGGCGTGTCACAGCTTCGCGACGCGGTCGCTTTCGCCATGCTGATCGGCGTTCTTCTGATCCGGCCCTCGGGAATCTTCGGCGAGCGTCTGCCGGCCGAGGACAGGACATGACCGCCGACGAGCAGCCCTCAGAAGCCGCGCCGGGCGTCACGGACGCTGCTTCGGGTGCAGCGGGCGCGCAGGCTCACGAGCACGAGACTCCGCAGGCGCCGCCGCGTCCGCTGCTGGCCCAGGACTGGCGGCGGCTGTTGCGCATGGGAGCTGTCGGCGCCACAGCTCAAATGTTCTTGGCTCTGTCGAACATGCCGCTGCGCCTCGACGATCGCCTTTTGATCAAACCGATCCTCAGCTTCGGCTATCTCTCGCTGCTGTTCGTGCCTTTCGTTGTCGGCAACCGGGTCGGCCACCAGATCAAGCGCGAAGGCATTCCGACGCACGCCGCGGGCGCGCACGAAGTGATCGGCGGGGCCGTCGCCGGGGCCGTCGCCGGGGCCGGGGTGTCGCTGATGGCGCTGCTGCTGGCCAACTTCGACCTGCGCGAGCCGCTGGTCAACTGGAGCCCCCAGCTGGCGGATCTGCTGGCTTTCGGCAACTCGACAGGGTTCGCGGTCTTCATCTGGCTGCTGCTAGGGGGGCTGTCCGGCGCGGCGGGCGGCGCCATGCGGCTGCTCAGACCGAGGATCCGCCGGGTGGCGGTGACCATGATCCTCACGGTGGGGCTCATCTCGGTCATGGAGACCCTGGTGACGGACCTCGCCGAGGGGATGCGTTTCGAGTGGCTGACCGACAGGGTCTACGCCCGGCGCGGCGGGGTCAACTGGAACTGGGCTCTGATACTGGCGGCCGTCTCCGGCCTGGTGTCGGTGCTGGCACGAGGACGCGTGCGCCGGACCCGTGAGCGCATCGCCTCGCTGGAAGGCGCCAGCCGCAACCGCGCCAATCTCGGTCTCATCGCCTTGACCGGCGCGTTGCTGGTGATACTGCCGATGTTCACGGGCAAGCTCACCAACGAGCTCCTCGCCAACGTCGGCCTGTTCGTGCTGCTGGCGTTGGGGCTCAACGTGGTGGTCGGCCTGGCGGGCATCCTCGACCTCGGCTACGTCGCCTTCTTCGCGGTGGGCAGCTACACGGCCGCCGTGCTCACCGCGGCCACCTCGCCGCGGATCAACCCCGAGCTGCCCTGGTTCGTGGCCCTGATCTTCGTGGTGGGCATCACCGGCCTGGTGGGCTTGTTCATCGGGGCGCCGGTCATCCGGATGCGCGGCGACTATCTGGCGATCGTGACCTTGGGCTTCGGCGAGATCATCCGGCTGCTCTTCTTGTCGGACTGGCTGTCGGGATGGTTCGGCGGCTCGCAGGGCATCGTCCGGATCCCGGGAGCGGGAATCTTCGGACTCGCCAGCGTGGACGGCACCGACCCGCGCGCCGTCTTCTATCTGGTGCTGGCCTTCTGCGCCTTGACCATCTACATCTCGTGGCGCCTGGAACGCTCGAGGCTGGGACGAGCCTGGATGGCGGTCCGCGAGGACGAGACCGTGGCCGAGGCCATGGGCATCAACACGGTGAACGTGAAGCTGATGGCTTTCGTGGTGGGCGCCGTTCTGGGTTCTTTCAGCGGCGCCATCTTCTCGGCCAAGGTCGGCTCGGTGTTCCCCAACAGCTTCCTGATCCTGGTGTCGATCGTGATTCTGGTGGTGGTGATCTTCGGCGGCATGGGCAGCATCCCAGGCGTGATCGCCGGCTCGGCCGTGCTGATCGGAGTGCTGGGCGGCCCCAGACAGCCGGGGCTGCTGGCCGAATTCTCGGAGTACAAGCTCCTGATCTACGGAGCGCTGCTGATTTGGATGATGCTGGCCCGTCCCGAGGGCTTGATCCCGAGCGTGCGCCGCTCCCGCGAGCTTCATCAACAAGAGATGGCTCAGGACGCCTGGCTCCGCGAGCAACTCGACGAAGAGGCCAACGGCGGCGGCAGCCTTCGGGCGTCCGCAGCGACGTCGTGACCGCCATGACCTGCACCATGGAAAGCACCGGGGCAGGCGGCGGCGCCACCGCTGCCGCCCCGCTGCTGGAGACCCGCAAGCTCAGCGTCGACTTCGGCGGACTGCACGCCCTCGACGGACTCGACTTCGAGGTGCGCGAAGGCGAGATCGTCTCGGTGATCGGCCCCAACGGCGCGGGCAAGACGACATTGTTCAACGCCATCACCGCCACCGTCGCGCTGTCGTCGGGCGACATCGTCTTCGAGGGTGGCTCGCTGCTGGGCCTCGACCCCAACAAAGTCACAGCCCGCGGCATAGCCCGCACTTTCCAGAACGTGCGGCTGTTCGCCAACATGACCGTGCTCGAGAACGTGATGGTGTCGCAGCACTGCCGCACCCGTCAGCACGCTTTCGGCGCGTTGTTCTGCACGCCCGCCTTCCGCAGAGAAGAAGCCGAGATCCGCGAGCGAGCCGAGAAGATCCTCAACTTCTTCGGGTCTCGCCTGGTCGGCTACCGCTTCGACCAGCCCGCGTTCACCCTTTCCTACGCCAACCGGCGAAGGCTGGAGATCGCTCGGGCCATGGCCACCGAGCCCAAGCTGATCCTCCTCGACGAGCCGGTGGCGGGCATGAACCCGGTCGAGTCGGCCGAGCTCACCAAACTGATCGGGCGCCTGCGCGACGAATGGGGATTCGCCATCGTGGTGATCGAGCATCACATGGACGTGGTGCGAGAAGTATCGGACCGGGTGGTAGTGCTCGATCACGGCACCAAGATCGCCGAAGGCGTCTACGAGGAAGTCTCCAACGACCCGCTGGTGATCGAGGCTTACCTGGGTCACGGAAACGAGAACTCATGAGCAAAGGCGAAACCCCGACCGGCGCGGTGCCGCTGCTGGAGATGCGCTCGGTGAACGCTCACTACGGCGCGGTGCATGCGCTGCGCGACGTCGACCTCTCGATCCACGCGGGCGAGCTGGTGTGCCTGCTCGGCGGCAACGCCAGCGGCAAGTCCACCACCCTCAAAACCCTTCTGGGGATGCTCAAACCGAGTTCGGGAGAGGTGGTGCTCGACGGTGAGGTGGTCAACGACAAGCCCACCAGCTACCGGGTGGCCCGAGGTGTGACCATGGTTCCGGAGAACCGCCGGCTCTTCAAACGCTTGAGCGTGCGCGAGAACCTCGACCTGGGGGCTTATCTGCGCTCTGACAGCGCCGGCATCGCCGAGGACTTGGAAAGGGTTTTCGAGCTGTTCCCAAGAGTCAAGGAGCGGCTCAGCCAGAAAGCCGGCACTTTGTCAGGCGGCGAGCAGCAGATGGTGGCCATGGGCAGGGCTTTGATGGCGCGGCCCAGACTGCTCCTGATGGACGAACCGTCGATGGGCTTGGCGCCGGCGCTGGTGCAGCAGAACTTCGAGCTGATCGAGCAGATCCACGCCGCCGGGCTGACCATCTTCATGGTGGAGCAGAACGCCAACATGGCTCTGTCGATAGCCGACCGGGGCTGGGTGCTGCAAACCGGCAGAGTGGTGCTCGACGACTCGGCCGAGAACCTTATGACCCACCCCGAGCTGAGAGCCTCCTATCTTGGGCAGTCAGACGCCTGAATCAATCGCGGTGAACAGCTTGACGAATGCCGCCGGAGGCGCCGGCCGACCCCTCGACTTCATCAGGGAGCAGATTCGCCGAGACGACGTCGAAGGCGCTTTCGGCGGACGGGTGCAGACCCGCTTCCCGCCGGAACCCAACGGTTTCCTGCACATCGGCCACGCCAAGGCGGTGTGCCTCAACTTCGAGGTCGCCGCCGAGCACGGCGGGACGTGCCGGCTGCGCTTCGACGACACCAACCCCGAGGGCGAGGACGCCAGTTTCGCCGACGCGATCAGCCAGGACATCGCCTGGCTGGGCTTCGAGCCGGACGGCGAGACGGTCTACGCCTCGGACTACTTCGAGACCCTCTACGGCTGGGCTCAGCATCTGGTGCGTGAAGGCTGGGCCTATGTGGACGATCAGGACGCCGAGACCATCTCCGCCACACGAGGCGATTTCACCACGGCGGGCGCCGAGAGCCCCTGGCGAGACCGCAGCGCGGCCGAGAACCTGAGACTGCTGTCAGAGATGCGCGACGGGCGCCACCCCGACGGCGCCAAAGTGCTGCGGGCCCGCATCGACATGGCCCATCCCAACATGTTGATGCGCGACCCGGTGATGTACCGGATCCGCCACATATCCCACTTCCGCACCGGCGACGCCTGGTGCATCTACCCCACATACGACTGGGCCCACGGCCAAAGCGACGCCATCGAGGGGGTCACTCATTCGCTGTGCTCGCTGGAGTTCGACGCTCATCGCCCACTGTACGACTGGTATCTCGAGCACCTGCCGCTGCCTGGGGACCGGCCCCGCCAGCACGAGTTCGCCCGACTGAACCTGACCCACACCGTCACCTCCAAGAGGCAGCTTCACACGCTGGTCGACGAAGGCCTGGTCGACGGCTGGGACGACCCGCGGCTGCCCACCCTCCGGGGTCTGCGCCGCAGGGGCTGCCCGCCTGAGGCGATCAGGGACTTCTGCGCCCACATCGGCGTGGCGCGAGTCAACGGGGTCCACGAGATCGAACTTCTGGAGTCGTTCGTGCGGAACCGGCTCAACCGCAGCGCCTTGCGTCGCATGGCTGTGCTGCGTCCTTTGGAGGTGGTGATCACCAACTGGGATCAGCCTGAGCCGGTCGAGCAGCGCCAAGCGGTCAACAATCCCGAGGATCCCGATGCCGGCAGCCGGCCGGTGCCGTTCGGGCCGCGGCTCTGGATAGAGCGCGACGACTTCATGATGGAACCTCACCGCAAGTTCTACCGGCTGGCGCCCGGACGCGAGGTGCGGTTGCGCGCCGCTTACTTTCTGCGCTGCGACGAGGTCGAGACCGGCGCAGGCGGCGAGATCGTGCGATTGTTTTGCAGCTACGACCGCGCCACCGGTCGAGGCAGCGCTCCCGACGGGCGCAAAGTGCGCGCCACCATCCATTGGGTATCGGCGGATCATGCCGTCAGCGCCACGGTGGCGCTGTACGACCGGCTCTTCGGCGACGCCGTGCCAGGCAGCAACGGACGCAACCCGTTGGAGTCCTACAACCCCCGCTCGCGGGAGTTGATCACCGACGCCAAACTCGAACCAGAGCTGTGCAACACCGCACCCGGCGAGGTGGTGCAATTCGAGCGGCTCGGTTACTTCGCGTGCGACCCGGACACGCCGATGCTGTTCCATCGCACCGTCGGCTTGCGAGACGAGTGGGCCAACATCCAGAAACGCCGCAGCTAAGACGCAAAGCGCCCCGACCTCGGGTGCCGTGAACACTCTGACACCGGTGGCAGAATCTCTCGCCGCACGACTATGATGGGCACATGCGATTGCGAGCCGGATCGCTTCGTTGGTGGCAGGCCTCTCTGCTGACACTTGCTGTTGCTGCTGCGGCGACGGTGCAGGCTTCGGCGACGGCTTGGGCGCAGACGCCGGTCGATCCGCCTGAGCAGGAGCAGCCCGCCGCTCCGCCGGGCGGCGACGTGCCGACCGACTTGGACGCGCCTCGAGACCCGGCGCCGGAAGGGGACGATTCG
>JAPOUM010000007.1 GCA_026708645.1 Acidimicrobiaceae bacterium
GCCAGGCATCACGGGCACCCGGCAGGCATCGCAGGGACTCTCCGAGCGGGTGTCGGCCATGGTCAGCCATACCTACAGCGATTCGACTATCTCCACCATCATCTCGCCGGCCTCGGTGGGGTTCTGGCCGACCTTCACTCCGGCTTCGGCGAGCGCGGCCATCTTGGCCGCCGCGGTGCCTTTGCCGCCCGACACGATGGCACCGGCGTGGCCCATCTTCTTTCCAGGCGGCGCGGTCACCCCGGCGACGTAAGCGGCCACCGGCTTGGTCATGCGCTCCGCGATGAATGCTGCGGCCTCTTCTTCGGCCGAACCGCCGATCTCGCCGATCATCATCACCGCCCGGGTCTCGGGGTCGTCCTCGAAGGCCGCCAAGCAATCCACGAAGGTCGTGCCCGGCACCGGGTCGCCGCCGATGCCCACGCAGGTGGTCACCCCGATGCCCTGCTGTTTGAGCTCGTGCAGCGCCTGATAAGTCAAAGTCCCCGAGCGGCTCACGATTCCCACCGGGCCGCCCTCCAGAGCGATATGTCCGGCGGTGATGCCGATGTTGCAGCGTCCCGGGCTGATGATCCCCGGGCAGTTGGGGCCCAGCAGCCGCACCTCGGGATGATCGCGCCGCAGCTTGTTGAACAGATACGCCTCGTCGTGCGCCGGGACTCCCTCGGTGATCACCACTACCAGCTCCATGCGCGCCTCGGCAGCTTCCAGCACCGCCGACAGCACTCCCGGCGCCGGGATGAAAACGCAGCTCACCGTGGCGCCGGTGGCGTCCGCGGCTTCGGCGACGGTGGCGAACACCGGCACCCCGTCCACATCGGCGCCGGCTCGGCGAGGGTTGGTGCCAGCCACCACCTGAGTGCCGTAGTCCCGGTTCAACAGGCCGTAGTAGCGACCCTGCGAACCGGTCAAGCCCTGGTAGATCACCCGAGTGGTCTCATCCACGAAAATGCTCACTTTGCACCCCCGCAACTGTTCGCAAAACAATCCCTGACCGCGCCCGCCGCCGGATCCCCCGCGCTCAGATCCCCCGCGCTCACTTGGCACCCCCGGCGTCCCCGGCGTCGGCAGCGGCCAGTTCGACAGCCTGACGGGCGGCGTCGAGCATGGTCGGCGCCAGCCGCAGCGCTTCGCTCAGGTGCGGCACCAGGAGTTCCCGGCCCTCCGCGGCGTTGGTGCCGTCCAAGCGCACCACGATGGGCGAATCGATGTCGACCCGGCCTGTGGCTTCGATGATGCCCTCAGCGATCTGCTCGCCTCGGGTGATGCCGCCGAAAATGTTGATCAGGATCGCCCGCACAGCGGGATCATTGTTGATCACCTCCAATGCGTTGGACATCACCTCGGCGTTGGCGCCGCCGCCGATGTCGAGAAAGTTGGCGGGCCTCCCGCCCACCTGATTGACCACGTCCACTGTGCTCATCGCCAGCCCGGCGCCGTTGGCGATCACCCCCACCGAACCGTCGAGCCCCACATATTGCAGGCCTTTGGCGTGAGCGGCCTGCTCACGCTGGTCACGGCTCTGGGTGGCGTCATAGTCGGCATAATCGTCGTGGCGGAACATGCTGTTGGCGTCGAGAGTGACCTTGGCGTCGAGCAGGACCACATCACCGGCGGCGGTGACGATCAGCGGGTTGACTTCCACTAGGTCGGCGTCGGCTTCGCGGTAGGCGCTGTACAAGTCGCCCAGCACTTGAGCCACCTCTGCGTCGGCCGGAGCAGGGATCCGCGCCTTCTGCACCCACTGGCGACACTGCTGGGGACTGAGGCCGTCGACCGGGTCGATGTGGATGCGGGCGATGGCGTCGGGGTTCTCGGCGGCGACGGTCTCGATGTCGACACCGCCTTGGGCTGAGAGCATTCCCAAGTGTTGGCGAGCCGAGCGGTCGAGGGTGAAGCTGGCGTAATACTCTGCGGCGATGTCGGAGGTCCGCTCGATCCAGAGCCGGCGAACGACATGGCCGGAAATGTCCAAGCCCAGAATGTTGCCGGCATGTCGGCGCACTTCGTCGAGGTCCGCAGCCAGCTTGACCCCGCCTGCTTTGCCTCGGCCGCCGGTGTGTACTTGGGCTTTGACCGCCACGGGGAGTCCCAGCCGCTCGGCGGCGGCGACTGCTTCTTCGGGGTTGAACGCCACCTCGCCTTCGGGCACTGCCAGCGAGTAGCGGGCGAACAGTTCTTTGCCCTGATGCTCGAACAAATCCACGACCGGCGATACTAGGCGTTGATGCTGGCTTTCAGATGCTCAGATGCTTCACTCCGATGCTTCAGCGGGCTCGGGTCGCGGATTCCGCAGAGCTCAGCGCGGCTACGCGACCTGAAAGCCGCGATGCCCGACGACCACCACGAAACACGCCCCAACAGCAACACCCCTCCCCCATCCCCGACCCCCAACTCAACAACCCATCACCCGCGAAACCCGACGACCGCCGCGAAACAGGCGCCGACTGCGGCATTCCGCAGAGTTCAGCGTGGCTCAGCGACTCGGAGTCTGTGATGCCTGTGGATCGTAGGGCGCGTCCTGATCTTCGCACGTTCATCGCTGTGGGGATCGCCGGGGCCGGGGTGGCTTTGGCGCTGGTGCTGGGAATGCTGTTGTTGACTCGCGGCGGCGGCGAAATCGAGGTGCGTCTCGGCGACCGCGATTTCCGCAACCTCGAAGTCGGTCGCATCAGCGCCGAGATCGCAGACAGAGGGCCGGTGCTGTTCGGTGACGTGGCCGACGGCGAGCGCGACATCATCGTGCAGCATCTCGGCGACGACCCCGAGTCGGGCTGGCTGGCGTTCGAGGCGCGTCGACCAGGCCAGAGCCGAGACTGTTACTTCCAATGGCGCCGCAGCGAAGCCGATTTCGTGAACACTTGCGACCCTGACGACGTCGTGGACGCCCGCGGCACGGGGCTGCGCCAGCTGGAAGCAACCGTCGTCGACGGCGAGGTTCGAATCGACATCAACCCGAACTGACACCCAGGAACTGAACCCAAGAACTGGGCCCAAGAACTGAGGCCCCGGCTCAGCATCTGATGCACAGGCTCGGTCCAACACAGCAATGCCCAACACAGCAATACTGCCGACCCGAGCAAAACCCACGACACATGCAAAGACCCCGACTCAGCAAGGACTTCCCACACAACAGAACCGCTGCACTAGAACTCGTGCAACCCGGCGTCGGTGTCGCCGCTCTGAGTGTCGCCGCGCGGCACAAGAGAACCAGCGCACAAGAACTCGCACAACCCCGTGAGACGGCTGAGCGGGAGGCGCGTGAACCGCCGCGCGACACAAGAGAACCGCCGCACAAGAACTCGCACAACAGCTTCAGACATCAAGCTTCAGACTTCAGGAGGCACTGAGTCTTATGAACACCGCAGACACTTCGAACCCCACAGACCGGATCTTTCTGCGTGACGCGCGGTGCCGATCCTTCGACGCCGTCGTCGTGGCGGTCGACGACGACGGCCGTGTGGCGCTCGACCGGACCGCCTTCTACGCCACCAGCGGCGGCCAACCCCACGACACCGGCACGCTCAGTTTCAAAGCCGACACTGGCTCAGGCGACGGCGACGTGAGTGTGCCTGTCACCGACGTCAGCGGCCACGAAGTGGTGTGGCACACCCTCGCAGACCTTGGCGCCGCCCCGTCGACAGGCACTGCGGTTCACGGGCGGCTCGACTGGCAGCGCCGTTATGACTTGATGCGCACCCACACGGCGCTGCACATTCTCTGCGGGGTCGTCTACAACACTTGGGGCGTGTCGGTGACCGGAGGCAACATGGAACCCTGCAAGGCGCGCATGGACTTCGAGTTCGGCCCGCTACCCGAAGGATTCGCCGAGACGGTCACCAACCTGGTCAACGCCGAGATCGCCGCGGACCGACCCATCGAGGTCTCTTTCCTGCCCAGAGCCGAGGCACTGGGCGACGACGCCTTGATCCGCACCAAGGTCAATCTGATACCCGAATCAGTCCAGGAGATCAGAGTGGTCGACATCGTCGGACTCGACAAGCAGGCCGACGGCGGCACTCACGTCGAATCCACCGGCGAGGTCGGCCGCTTCGAGGTGCTCAAAACCGAGTCGAAAGGCAAAGCCAACAAGCGTCTGCGCATCGCTATTCACGAAGCCTGAGATCCGAAGGCACGACCCGGCACTCGCTCGGCTTCGTCTCAGGTGCCGCTGAGCGCAGCGCGAATCCTGGCTATGCGCTTGCTCATCGGGGATGGGCGGCCCAAGCGCCGACCTCTCGCATCCACCAGTGGAGTTCACCGACTCTGCCCGCCGGCGTCGGCTCGCGGTTATTGACCAGACTAGATAGTCTAGTCAAGTAAATGCCGCAAAATAGATGCCACAAAGTAAAGGATCGGGGCGGATGTCTGAGACTGTGAACGTTTATGAGGCCAAAACTCATTTGTCGAAGCTGATCGAGCGGGTGGAGGCGGGCGAGGAGATCGTGCTCGCACGAGCCGGGAAGCCTTGCGCTCGGTTGGTTCCGCTGGCGCCGGCACCTCCCCGCAAGCGCGTCGGTCTGCTGCCGGGGCTCGAGATCGGGCCTGAGTTCTTCGAACCCCTGCCAGAGGACGAAATCGACGCCTGGGAAGGCTGCTCTTGAGACGGCTGCTGCTTGACACTCATGCCTTGCTGTGGT
Organism: Acidimicrobiaceae bacterium; assembly: GCA_026708645.1. Classification (GTDB taxonomy): domain Bacteria; phylum Actinomycetota; class Acidimicrobiia; order Acidimicrobiales; family Aldehydirespiratoraceae; genus Aldehydirespirator. Next base: position 4,641 of record JAPOUM010000007.1, read on the forward strand.
GCCTCGCCGACGATCCGGCTCTGTCGGCTCGCGCCCGGCGAGCCGTCCTGGAACCGAGCGCCGAGGTCAATGTGAGCGCGGCCAGCGCCTGGGAGATCGCCACCAAAGTCCGACTCGGGCGACTGCCCGACTTTGCAGCCTTCGCTGTTGGCCTCGATGCTCTGCTGAGCAAGGCCGACTACCGCTTGTTGCCGATCTCGTTTCGGCACGGCCAACGGGCCGGCAGCTACCCGACGCCTGTCAAAGACCCCTTCGACAGGATGCTGGCCGCCCAAGCCGAGATCGAATCACTCGCCCTGGTCACCGCCGACGCCGCATTCACGCAGTTCCCTGTCACCACCCTCTGGTAGAAGACGGTCCGTGCGGGAGCAAAACTCCAGTGAGAGCCGGCGAACTCCGGTGGTGGATGCGAGCGAGGGCTGCTCAGCGTTCCGTCGCCGGCGTCCAAGAAGGCGATCAGAGATTCCAAGCTCTGATACGACGCCACCACGGTGACAGGGCCGAAACATTCCTCGAGCAGCTGTGAAGCCGTCCCGTTCAACGCTTCGAGGGTGGGGCGAACGAAAGCCGCGCTCGCGTCCCGCCCGGCCCGGCACAAATCCAAACCGTCGTCTGACCAGCCGTCGAGGGTCTGCGTGAATCTCTGAGCGATGTCTTCGGCGAGCATCACAAACTCGCAGTGACCGCTGAAAGCGTCGATGAGCGGGCCGGCGAGAGTTGGCTAGCGCTATGACCATGTTCTGTAGGATAATTTAGTGATGGCGCTCTCTTCCGGCGGATTCGCGATGCGCGCAGCGCCGCCTCGGACCCGGCGCCGTGCGCTCGGCGAAACGCAAGTCCACCTCGACTTCCACACCCCGCACCAGGTCGGCGCAATCGGAACGGACTTCGACCCGAAGGAGTTCGCCGACACTCTGGCCGCTGCCGGCATCGACTGGGTGAACCTGTTCGCCAAATGCCACCACGGCTGGTCCTACTACCCCACCCGCGTCGGCCGCTCTCATCCGGCTCTGAGCTTCGATCTCCTCGGCGAGCAGATCAGCGCCGTGCGGGCGGCGGGGCTCGGCGTGGGCGTCTACTACACCGTCGGATGGTCGGCTGCGGATCTCGAGGCTCATCCCGAATGGGCCGAAACCGACAGCCACGGCAACGTCCACGGCATCAACGTCGACCCCGCGGCCGGGCTCGACGATCCCCGACCGCCCAATTCCTGGGTCTATCTCTGCCCCGACGGGGATTACCTCGACATGATGGCCCGACAGACGGCCGAGATCGTCGCGTTCTATGATCCCGACGGGCTTTGGTTCGACATCGGCGCCACCAATCCCTGCTGGTGCGCCCGATGCCGCCACCGGATGGCGCACGAGCGCGTCGACCCCGGCGATCCGCAAGCGGTTGAGTCGTTCAACCTGAGCCGTTGGCGGCGGGCGATGCGCGCGCTGAACTCGGCGGCCGGCGCAGGCGAGCGAGGGCGCCGCGTGTTCCTGAACGGCACGACGGTGCTGCACGGCAACGCTCATCATGTCGCGGACCGCGTCGGCGCGCTCAGCAAGTTCAACACTCATCAAGATCTGGAGCACATGCCGACGACTTGGGGAGGCTACGACCGGTTGTCGCTGCGTGCCCGCCACTATCACGCCGAGAGCGCCGAACTGGTGGCGATGAGCGGTCGATTCCACACCGACTGGGGCGAGTTCGGAGGGCACAAATCGCAGCGAGGCTTGGAGTACGAGGCCCGCTCGATGATCGCCAACGGCGCCCGCTGCTGCTTCGGCGACCAGCTCGACCCTCGCGGGCGCCTCGACGCGCAGACCTACAGTCTGCTGCGGCAGTCTTACGCGGCGACCAGCGGCCTGCGGGAGTTCGTCGAGGGCGCCAGCCCAGACTCGAGGCTCGCCGTCTGCGCGAGCAGCAGCGAGGACGACGATCAAGGCCTCGCCAGAGCCCTGCTGGAGGCGCACCGCGAGTTCGTGGTAGTCGCTCCCCGTGATCTCGACCCTGCCCGCTGCGACGCGGCGGTCGTGGCCGGCCCTCTGCCCGGCACGGCCGACGCAGAGTTGGAGCGCTTCGCGGCCGGAGGCGGCCGGATTCTGGCTCTGGGCGACGCTTTGAACGCCATGTCCGAAGCGACGCTCAACGAAGTGTTCGGCATCAGAGGAGTGCATTCCAGCTCGGCTGACGGAGACTACACCGACTTCTCCGACGGACGTCTCGGCACGGTCGCGGCCACGACTGTCTACAACTACGAGCCCGGCCTGCGCCTCGAGCTGTCGCAGCGCGCCCAGGTGCTGGCGAG
>JAPOUM010000015.1 GCA_026708645.1 Acidimicrobiaceae bacterium
GGCGAAGACGATCCCCGAGCCGACCCGAAACCACGACAAGCCGAGCAAGAACCGAAGCCAATCACGCCCGAAGCCAGCCAGAAGCCAGGAGGACATAACCAGACCCGACAACACGACAAACGACTCAGAAAACCAGACGCGGACCGCAGCCACACAAGACCAAGCTGGCGACCGCAGCCACACAAGACCAAGCCAGCGCCCGCAGCCGAGACCAGACCCAGAGCCCGCAGCCGAGACCAGACCCAGAGCCCGCAGCCGCGGCCAGACCAGACCCAGAGCCCGCGACCCCGCCCTCTGGTAACCACTTGGGGGTCGGCGTCCTTGAGCGACGATCACCACTACCCGCCTTGATATGCATGACCTTGCCCTGTGGTGACCGCCCCAGTCTGCCTGACCTTGCCCTATTCGGTTGCCAACACGGGTGCAGACACAACTGCGTGCCCTGTGGTGACCGCCCCAGCCTGCATGACCTTGCCCTATTCGGTTGCCAACGCGGGTGCAGACACAACTGCGTGCCCTGTGGTGACCGCCCCAGCCTGCATGACCTTGCCCTATTCGGTTGCCAACGCGGGTGCAGACACAACTGCGTGCCCTGTGGTGACCGCCGAGTCTGTGTGACCTTGCTCTGTGGGGAACACCGATCGGGCGGCTCGACGCCTTCACTCCGATCCGAAACGCGAGGGAGGCGGTTATCTACTATCTACGCGCCAAGTCTCGTATCTCCGCAATGAGTTCACCGGCGTTGTCGATACCGTCTCTCACCTCGTCCGCCTCCAGGAACTCCCGATAGAAGTTCGCGTGCAAGGACTCGACCTGTTTCGCCATTCAGTGAAGCCATTGACCATCTGGGGGAACTCCCGATAGAAGTTCGTGTGCAAGCACTCGACAGCCGCTAGCAGCACCTTGAGACGACCGGCGTTCGCTGCATCGGCGTCGATGAGCCTTCTAGCGTTCTGTTTGAGCCGGCGGCGGGTGCCGACCTCCCAGCCCTTCTGCTTCGCGATCGAGTTCATGCAGTGAGCGAACGCTCCCCAAGCCTTCTCGGCCGCCTGCAGGTAGTCGCCGTGACGATATTCCTCCTCAGCGTGAGCCAGGAACTGATTGCAGATCTCTTGATGACGCCCGGCTGTGGTCATGGCTGCGCCTCGAACGGTCGGGGTTCAGTGAACTCGATCAATGAGAACTGGGCGGTCACCTCCAAGAAACGAATCACTGTCTCGACTCCGTAGACGTCGGTGAGATGCAACCGTTCCCCGACCTCGAACATCGCCGGATTGGCCACGCGACCGTTGATGGCGATGTTGCCGGCGTAGACGTAGGTGCGTCCGTCATTGATCGGGTTCAGCCGTCCCTCGATCCCAGGGATGCAGCCGGTGCTTTTGGTGAACAGCACCCCTCGACATCCGTTCGTGGACGCGGCCATGCTGAGATCGACGACGGCCTCGTCGGGCACGACGGCCGCACGCAGAGGCATGTGGCCTTCCGCTGCTGCGAGGATCGTCATCTGCTGGTCGACCCGGTAAAGATCGACCAGCCAGTCGCCGGCGGAGTCGGTGAAGCCCGTGCGGTAGGTGCCGTTCGGGTAGGACGCCAGGATCGCAGCGTCAGCGACGCCTCCGCCATCGGGGGCATGGAGTCGGAACGTCACCTCCGACACGGCCCCTCCTTTCGCCCTGCCTTATTTTGCACCGAATTTTGCACCGACGACTGACCTGCCCGGCGGTTGCTTTTCGGCCTGGCAGCTGCTTTTCCCACCAGTCTTGCCATCGTCGGTCATTTTTTAGCCATTTTCGTCGGTCACCTGATTCATCTTTCAATGTATCTTGATCTTTCATGGCGCGCAATGTGGCTTGTCGTTTTATCAACCTTCGGACGCACCGAGCAACGAGCGCGCTATGAGATGCGTGCCGTTGGACTGACCGTCACCACGACCCGCTGAAAAGAGGGGCGATCAGTCATCGGGCGGCAGTGACGGCGGCAACTCCGCGACGATGCGGGCGGTTTCGACGCCGATGTGTATCAGGCGGCGCAGATGGCGGATCAGGTTGAACGGCTCGTCGGCCCAGTCGTGCCAGCCGTTGGGGTCGTCGACGATGCCTGAAGCCTTGTCGTGTTTGACGCGCAGGCTCTCCATCGCCCAATGCAGCGGCGAACGTCCCGACACTGTGTAGTTGTGGGCCTGCGGCGGAATGTCTATGAGGCGGCAGCGGTCGTTGACGACCAAGATGCGGCGATCCTGCTTGGCGTGGCCGTGACCGCCGCCCCAGCGCATCTTGGAGTCGATGCGATATGCGTTGCGGTCGGCGGCGCCCTCGTCGGGTTCGCCGTCCACGAGACAAATCACCGGATGCTCCGCGACGGTCTCATAGCCGATGTGCAGATCCATCAGCTCGCGGCCCGCTGACCGGAACGCCTCGAAATCCTCCGCCAGCGGAATCCGCGGCAGGTTGCGTTGCAGATCGTGGCGGTAGCGCTCACGCCAGTCAGGCGCGTGCATCACGCCGTAGATGTACTCCCAGATGTCGTCTTTGGTGACATGGCTGCCGTAACGCTCATGGAACTGTTGCAGGCACCAGTCGGTGATGTTGTCGGTGTCCGAAGGCGCCGCTGTCGCCAGCCTCAGATCAAGCGTGTCGTCCATGATCAATCAGTGCAGCCCGAAGCGTCGCGTCATGCTGACGGCCTCAGCGACAACGCGTGGATGATACTCTGAGACCATGAGGGCGTCCGAGCAGCAGATCGACGACTGGGCGGACGCAGCCTGGCATCGCACGACCGTGGAACAGATCGAAGACCCTGAAGGTTTCGTGGCGGAATGCGCGGAAGCGCCCGGCGCCCTCGCTTTCGGACGCACCGAGCAACAGGCGCGCGATGAGATGCGTACCGTGCTGCTCGACTGGGCACAGCTGCGCGTCGCACGCGGGCACGGCTTGCCGCGCATCAGCGGAACCGTCCACGCCGCCAGCATGTGAAACTGGCGCCTGTCTCACGACTGCAACTCATCCGACGGCTGAGAAGACTCGGATGGACCGGTCCTATCCGAGGCAGCCGCCACGAGCACATGGTCAAAGGCGCTAGCCAACTAACCATTCCCAACCCGCACGGCGGTGACATCGGGGTGGACCTGCTTGCCAGAGTGCTGAGGCAAGCGGGGATCGCACACGAGGAATGGCTCGAATCCGAGTGATCGGGCAAGAGGCCGGGGGTCACTGCCGTGCTCGCTTCGTTGGGCGGCGGGGCAGGGCGCGGGTCTGCTGGCCGGGGCCCATCAGATGCAGATCAGGCAGATCGACCGCTGCCAGAGCGCCGAATATCGCCATGTTGGACGGACCGGCGATCATCACCGTCTCCGTCGAGGGATCGCTCGGGTCTGGCGCGACCCGGCGATGCACGCCAGATCGGGGATCATCGCGGCCGCCAACGCTTGGAAGATCATGTTGGACGTGCCCGAGATCAAGACGGCCTCCGTCGGGGGATCGCCCGGGTCGGCTGATTGGTGCCGCAGCCGCTGAGATCCGCCGGGACTGCTGTGGCCAGAGCCGCGAAGATCGCCCGATTGTTGGGCGAAGCGACCAAGACCCCCCCCCCCCCGGTGGTCATGGCCTGCGACGCGTCATCGCCCGACACGCCGGATCCACTGTGTGCAAGTCGGGCAGGATCTCCGCCGCCAGCGCCGCGAACACCGTCCGATTCGACGGACTCGCCATCAACATCGCCTCCACCGGGGAATGATCCGGCAGGCTGCGTTGATCCCTGCTGCCTTGAGATCCCCGACTCGTCCCGTGGCCAGCGCTGTGAAGATGCTGGTGGTTGACGGAGTGCTGATGAACACCCCCCCCCCCTGCGCGTTCATTTCGTCACCGCCGGAAGGCATCGCGTCTGACGGCCCGTGACGCAAAGGTCCACCAGCCTGTCGGTCGCCAGCACTCCGAACGGGAGCTGCAGAGTCAAGTTGATCAAGATCGCCTCCACCGGGGGATCGCTCGGCATCCTCCGTCGAGCGTGTTGAGATCGGGAACCCGCTCGGTGGCGATAACTGAGACCCGAGTCCTGTTGGATGGGCTGCTGATGAGAACGTGTGTGTGTGTGTGTGTGTGTGTGTGTTATCAACGTCTGGTTGAGGTTTAGGGAACATGGCTGAGATGGTCTTGGCCGACGACAGGATGCGGTCGTCCTCATAGAGCCAGAGTTTCGTGAACGGGCGGTAGAGCACTTCGCGAATACGGGACTCGTCGAAGACGATCTCTTGACGGCGGCGCAGCGACTGCTTGAGCGTGTCGGTCCACTTGATGCGGTCGAGTTCGTCGTTGCCGGTGCATTCCTCGACCGTGCAGCCAGCCTCCACGAACTCAAGGGCTTCGTTGTAAGCGTCGATCAAGCGGGTCATGCGAGCACGCAGCTCCTCGCGTGAGAACGAATAGACATAGACGTCACAGTTCGTCTTGATTCCCGAAGCATGGTCGCTTACGACACTCTCACGGGTCTCTGCCGAGCGGAGCGCACATACTGGCATGAGCTTGTCGAAGCTGCCGTCGGTGATATTGATCCAGTCGTGAGAGTCGGTGGGTTCTATGATCTCGAACCCCTCGCCCGTCACATCGCCCAAGTCGGTCAGCCAGTCGAACTTCTGCTTGAGCGTCGAATACTCTGGCACTTCGGCGTAGTGCAGCGCCGCAGGTTCGTCGAGGCCCTTGGCCGGGTTGCGCACCAGCACGGTGATCTGCACCCCGTTGCGCGATCCGGCACCGAAGATCTTGTCGCCCTCGCGGCGGAACTCGTCACCCGACTTCATGGCGTCGCCGCGCAGGTTGACCACATAGATGCTGGTGAACTCATCGCGTAGAGAGGCCCGCATCCCAGCCAGCGAAGGGGCGTTGGACAGCGAGTTGGGATGCACGAAAGCCACTATCCCAGCACGGTTCGAGCCAGCGTCGGGCTCACTGATCCTGTCGGAAGCCCAGCGGATCGCCTCCACATAAAGATTGCCGGCCGCGCTGCCGCCGGCGCCGCGGCCGGTGACTTGCTTGTGGCGGCTGCCGTAGGTTTCGCGCACTCGCTGCTCGATGTGGGGATAGGAGATGTTGGGGTTGTCGTCTCCTGCGGATTTCTGGCCGGCCGACCAAGGCGGGTTCGCCACGATCACCTGGATCGGCAGCTCGTTCTGGGCTTTGACTCTTTCGCTGTTGTCGGCGATGGCGCCGGTGCCCGGCAGCGTGCCGTCGCTGGACAGGTGGAAAGTGTCGGTCAGCACGATCCCCTCGAAGGGCTCGTAGCCGCCGGTGCGCTCACGGAAGCCCTCCTCGATCTTCAAAGCCGCCAGATAGTAGGCCAACAGCACCACCTCGTTGGCATGGATCTCCGGCGCCGCTGCGCTGGCAGCGAACCCTGACGGGGCGCCGTGGAACTTGCGTGCCAGGTCGCTGTCGCGGATCAGGAACTCGCCGTCTGAGCCCCGCTGGATGAGCAGCCGGTTGATGAACGTGCCGGTGCCGGTGAAAGGGTCGAGAATGTTGACGCCCGCGTCGCTCAAGCCGCGGCCGAACTCGGCGCGGGCTGCCGCGTCCACCGAGCGCAGCACGAAGTCCACCAGCTCGACCGGCGTGTAGACGATGCCGAGGCGTTTGGTCTCATCTGGCATCGCCGCCGCGAAGAACTGCTCATAGACCTCCAGCATCACCTTGATGCGGGTGTCGGAATCCGCCGCGCCCGACAGCCGGGCGGCGACGCTGGCGTAGAAGCGCTCCAAGCCTCGGGTCTCGTCGCGCAGCATCACTTCGGCGGCTTTGAACTCGTCGAGCAGTTCGTTGAGCGCTTTGGATATCGGGTTGCGGTCAGCGAAACCGCTGCCGGAGAACAGCGCGTCGAACACGGGCACGGTCACCACATGCTGCGCCAGCATCGACACCAGCTCCGAGCGGGGCAGCTCGCGGCCGATGGTCGCGGCCATGTCAGCCTCGAAGTTCGCGAACGCGCTCTCCAGCAGCGGATCGGTGCGCAGCGCGGTGCGTGCCCGCTGCGCGATGGTGCCGGTGATGCGCGCCACCTCGGCGCCCCAGCGGTGCCAGTACTGACGGTCGCCGCACTGCTCCACCACTTTGGAAGCAATCGCATCGTGCAACGGCAGGCGGCCCTGCACCGACGCCGCAGTCACCGCCGAACTGTCGTCGTCTTCTTCAGTGTCGTCGCCGTCGTCGAGCGGCCCCGTATGGATGATCCGGAAGGGCGGCTTGCCGTTGAGATCGGCGGTGTTGATGGCGACGTCGAGGCGCTCGTCGTGGGAGCGCAGCGCCTTGAGAACGCTCCACACCACCTTGAAGTCCGAGCCTGACAGCACCTTGTCGTCGTCGAGGCTCATCCCGGCGGGCACCACCACCGGCAGCACCACGAAACCGCATTTCTTGCCTGGAGCGCGACGCATCACCCGGCCCACCGCCTGCACCACGTCGACCTGCGAGCGTTTCGGCGCCAGGAACAGCACCGCGTCGAGCGCGGGCACGTCCACGCCCTCGGTGAGGCATTTGGCGTTGGTGACTATCCGGCAGCCTCCGTCGGGGTCGCCGCTGCTCAACCAGCCCAGAATCCGGGAGCGCTGCAAAGCGTTGCGGCTGCCGTCGGTGTGGCGCACGTCGAAACGCAGCAATTCAGACGCCTCGACGATCCCGGGCGCGCCAGCACGCGACGAAATGTCGTCACATTTTCGACCCGGGTCAGTTCCAGGCGCAGGGAGCGCTCCGTCCGCGGACGCACGCGACGAAGTGTCGTCACATGGCTTTGTCGTGTCCGTCCGTTCTTCTCTCTTGCCTGCCTGTTCTGCCCGTGCTGTCTGTGCTGCCCGTGCTGTCTCAGCGGCGCCCGCTGGTGGTTCGCTGCCGGGTGATGCGCTCGTCGACGTTCGAGCGCCCTGTCGACTGTCGAGTTCACCCTGCGGCACCTCAGGCCGGACTTCGTCGGCTGCTATCCGGGAATCCGCGGTGCGGCTCGTCCAACCCGAAAGACCCGAAGCCGAAGGACTCGGTGTCGAGAGGCTCTGACCCTCTGCCGCCGGGCTGAGGGAGTGCCCGGTCAGTCGGGCGGCGCGGTCGCGGGCTGCGGCTGTTTTGAGCGCTTCAGCGGCGACTGTGTCGACTATGCGGTTCCAGTGCTGCTCGACCAGCAGCGAAGACTTGATCGTGTTGGTGAATGCAATGGCCCGCCTGACGCTGGGACCCTCCGCAGCGACCGCCCCGGTGACACGACCGTGCGGGCTGCGAGTGGAAGGATCCGCGAGGGCGTCCCAGCAACCCACGAACTTGACGGCCTCCTCGGTCGTGATCCGCTGAGCCTTCTGGGACTGCTGAGTTCGCTGAGCACCCCCCCCCCCGCGGCGCGGCGGCTTCGTCGTCGTGCAGGTTCAGCACTTCGTTGCCGAGCAAACTCGAGACGTGCAGCTCCGACACGGCGATCACCAGCACCTTATAGTCGCTGAGATGCTCACCTTCGACAGCCTCGCCGAAGCTCATCCGGTAGAACTCGGGACCAAAAACCGTCTCGTCATCCATAGAGAAAACGTCGAAATCTCTGCTGTGTTCGCGGGCTTGGGCGCGCACCCGGTCGGTGTATATGCGCGGCGTGGCCGTCATGTAGAGACGCTTGTCGGCGAGGATGCGACGCCGGTCGTGTATCAGCGTGAAATGGCTGCCGGCGTCGGTCTCATGCACTCCGGTGGTGCGATGAGCCTCGTCGCAGATCACCAGATCGAAGCTCGCCGAGACGGCGCCGCCGGGCACGGCGCGCTGAGCCTGCTCGATCACCTCCAGCGACTGATAGGTGCAGAACACCACCGTCATGGCGCCTTCGGCGTCAGTGTCGGCAGAGTCGGCGGCCGCACTGTCGGCGGCCGCACTATCAGGGAGCGAAATGTCGGCGCCTGCCGCGTCAGAGCCGGCAGTATCAATGCCCGCAATGTCGGAGCTCACAGTGCCGGCACCCCTGATGGCGGCACCCATCGTGGCCGAATCTCCAGCGTCGGCGCCTGCCGCGTCAGCGCCCACAGCGTCAGAACTCGCAATGTCAGAGCCGGCAGTGTCGATGCCCGCAATGTCAGAGATCACAGTGCCGGCACCCCTGATGGCAGCGCCCGTCATGGCCGAATCTCCAGCGTCGGCGCCTGCCGCGTCAGCGCCTGCAGTGTCGATGCCCGCAGTGCCAGTGTCCGCAGCGTGGTCGTTGGCGCTCGCCGTGGCGGACAGCGCCTCAGCGACGCGCTGCGAGTCGGTGGTGACCGGCATGGCCAGCTCGGTCAGGTCCGCGTCCTCGTCGTTGCGGCCCGCTCTGGTGTCGGAGCACACCCCGATGTAGCGGTGCGTGATCCGCGGATCGCGCTGAGCGGCCCACTCGCGCATGGTCTGGCCCATCAAGGCGATGGACGGCACCAAATACAGCACCTTCCCGGCAGCGCCGGCACCACTACAACTAGCGCCAGAGCCGACACCACCGGCATCAGCACTAGCGCCAGAGCCTGCAACGTCACCTCCACCACGACCAGCGCCGGCTATGCGCTCGGCGATCCACAAAGCCACAACCGATTTGCCCGTCCCACAGGGCAGGATCAGCTTGCCGCAGTCTCGGCTGTCGAGCCCTGAGACCACCGCTTCGACAGCCGCCTTCTGATAACACTTCGGCGCGTAACGCTGCGCTTCGAAGCGAAGCTCTTCGGGACGCTCCAGGAACGCGGCCCAATCCACCGGCCACTTATCCCACTCATCGAGCTGCTCGACATGCAACACCTCGCAGCGCGGCTGGGCTTTCTCCACCATCAGCGCCGCGTTGGCGCCCAGCTTGGCGGTCACGACCAGCAGTCGCGACGTGAAGCATCCGGCCGAGGAAGCCGACAGGAAAGAGTCCACAGCGGCCTTGCCGAGCGACGCCGACGGGTCGTGCAGCTTGGCCTGGATCGCGCACAAGCCGCCGCCCCGCCCGTCGGTGCTCCACCCGTTGGTCTGCTCGGCCACCAGATCGATTCCCACGTCCGCGCCGTAACCCTCACGCTCACGGTCAGGCCAGTCGCTCCAGCGCCAGACTCGCTTGAACCGCAGCGGGCCGTATTGGCCGGGATGAGCCCTGAGCGCCGCGGCCAGCAGCCGCTCGAAAACCCTGCCCCGCTGCTGAGGCGACTCGAAACGCTCCCTCAGCAACTCCACAACAGAGCCAGGGCGAGGGCGACTCGACGACTCTCCTTCGGCCATGGCGTCGTTCACGGCCGCGCAGCCTACTATCCGGCGGCTGGGCCCGCAGGCCGCCGTCCAGCCACCACCGCCCGGCGGACGCTGCCCGCCGAACAGCCAGCCACCGCCCGACTACTACCGTCCAGCTACCATTGTCCGTCAATCGCTGTCGGTCGATCTCATTGAGGGTCGGCCCGATGTGGCGGCTGCGGCGCAGACTCCTACCGCTACTACCGCTGTCCGGCAGCCACTGCTCTGTCAGCTAGCACCCGCCGCTGTTCGTCAGCCACTGTCCGGCTACTACTGACTGTCAGCCTCTGTTTCGTCGTCCAAAGACAGGATCGAATCGGGCGGCGCCACAGCACCGGCCGCGGCCGGTGAATCGAAGCTCGCCGAGACGGCGCCTCCGAACACCGAGCGCCTATCCTGCCCGACCACCCCAACGACTGCTCGGAGGCGAGGCTCGTCAAGCCAGACGCAGCAGACGCTTCAGGCGAGACGGTCCACGAACGCTTCTAGCTGGCGCAGGTTGCGCACCTCGAACACGCCGTCGCAGTAGGGCGCATACTCCCCCACTATCGAATCGCCGGTGTCCCAGTAGCTGCGGGGCTCGGGGTTGAGCCAGAACACTTGGCGCGCCTTGGATTGCACGGCTTTGACGATCCAACTCTCGGGGGCGTGATAGTTGTTGCGGGCGTCACCGAGGATCAGCACCGTGGTGCGCGGCCCGACGCCGTCGACATAGTTGTCCCAGAACACGCCGAGAGCGTGGCCGTAGTCGGAGTGGCCGTCCACCCACACCACTTCGGCTTCGGTGTTGACCTTGTGTATCGCCTCAGAGATGTCGTCGCCGCCCTCGAAGAAGCCGGTCACCTCGTCGAGCCCGTCGATGAACACAAAAGAGCGCACCTTCGAGAACTGGCTCGAGATCGCATACACGAGATGCAGCGTGAACCGGGCGAAAGCGGCCACCGAGCCCGACACGTCGGCTATCACCATGATGTCGGGCTTGTGGGGCCGCTTGTGGCGGAACTTCGGCTCCGCAGGCACCCCGCCGTATGACAGCGAATGGCGCACCGTGGAGCGGAAGTCGAGCGGCCCGTTGCGGCCGTGGCGACGTTTGCGTACCAGCCGCGCCGCCAGTTTGCGGGTCAGCGGATAGATGGCTTTGCGCAGGCTGGCCATCTCTTCGCGGGAGGCGTGCATGAAGTCGATGTCGGCGGGCAGCGGCCTGCGCAGGGTCTTGGCCATGGCTTCGACGCCGCGGTCGGCCACCAGCCTGCGGCGGATCTCGGACTCGATCTGGCGTTTCAGTTCGGCGATGCGCAGCTCGTGCTCGTCACGGCGCAAGCGCAACTTGAAGTCGTCGGCTGCGTCGCTGTCGGCTTCGGGGTCGCCGCTGCTGTCTTGCTCGGCCTGCATGAGGCGCTCCAGCACGCCGTCGAGGTCGAGGTTGCGCAGAGTGCGGTAGAGGTAGTAGGTGCCGCCGACTGGGCGTCCCGGCTCCATGCCCGCGTAACGGCGCACCGCCTCTCGGGCGACGGCTCGCAGCATGGCGCCGTCGCCTTGCAGCAGAGCCCGGTAGAGCATCTCCGCCAGTTCTTCGGGGCTGAGGGAGGCGCCGGCTGCGCCGCCCTGACCCTCGGGCGGCGGCTCCGCGCCGTCGTCTTCGGGGTCGGCGCCGGCGGCCGCGTCGGCATCGCCTGAGATCGCATACTCGTCGCCGCGCAACGAGAAGTAGACCTCGAAGACGGTCTCGAAAGCCTGCCAGTGGGCCTGATTCTTGACCAGTGTGGCGGCCAAGGCGTATTTGAAGGTGTCGCGCTGTGCGATGTTGATGTGCTTGACCGCCTCCATCGCGTCGAGGCTCTCGGTGAGGCTCGCAGGGATGCCGACCGCCCGCAGCTCGGCGATGAAGCCGTTGATCAGGTCCAGCAGAGGGTCGCCCGCCTCGACCGGCAGATCAGGCAGGCTTGGCTGGCCAGCTTCGTCCGGCAAATCCGACTCAACCTCAAACGGCAAGCCGGGTTCGTCGGACAGCTCCGGCGGATCGGGTTCAACTGCGTTGTCCTGCTGGTCCGACATGCCGATCCCTTCCGGCGGGTCAGGCAGGCCGGCTTCGTCGGGCAGACTCGGCAGGCCTGGCTGGCCGGTTGCGGCTGCTTTCACGGTGCTGCAATCTGCTGCAGCCGGTGCTGCGACGAGGCACGAATCCCCCAACCCCCGTGCGGAGAGGCGGTGACGCGCTGCCGGTAGCGCAGCCGGCGCTGCGTCTCGGGCCGCCACGCGACATCGACGTCGAACGTGGCGGTGACGCGCTGCCGGTAGCGCAGCCGGCGCTGCGGCATGGCACGAGTTCCCCGGCTCCGGCCGGCCGGCGCGGCGCGGCTGTCAAGGCTCGCGCTAGAGGCCGAGGCCATCGACGGCGGTCAGTTCCTTGTTGGCTTTGGCGATGTCGCTTTGATACTTCAACAAGATGTTGATCGTGTCGGACGCGACCTCAGCGTCGACGTGGCTCACCCCCAGCAGCACCAGCGTCCGGGCCCAGTCGAGAGTCTCAGACACCGACGGCGGCTTCTTGAGTTCGAGACGCCGGATCGAGCGCACTACCTGAGCCACCTGGTCGGCCAGGCTGGCGGTGATGTCGGGAACCTTCGCCAAGACGATCTGCTTCTCGCGCTCCATCGACGGGTAGTCGATGTGCAGATACAGGCAGCGCCGCTTGAGGGCTTCGCTCAGCTCCCGGGTGTTGTTGGAAGTCAAGAACACCAAGGGCACTTGACGCGCTTGCAGGGTGCCGAGCTCGGGGATCGACACCTGATATTCGCTGAGCACCTCCAACAGCAGCGCCTCGGTCTCCACCTCGACACGGTCGACTTCGTCGATCAGCAGCACGATCGGGTCGACGGCGGTGATCGCCTCGAGCAGAGGCCTGGTGAGCAGGAACTCCTCGGAGAAGATGTCGTCGGAGACGTCGCCCCAGCCGCTGTCGGCCGAGCGCTCGGACTGGATGCGCAGCAGCTGCTTCTTGTAGTTCCACTCGTACAGCGCTTTGGCTTCGTCGAGGCCCTCGTAGCACTGCAAGCGGATCAGCCGGCTGCGGGTCGCTTCGGCGACGCTTTTGGCCAGCTGGGTCTTGCCGGTGCCGGCGGGGCCCTCCACCAACACCGGCTTGCCGAGGCGGTCGGCAAGGTAAACGACCCCGGCGAGCCCGGAGTCGCACAGGTAGTCCACCTCCGAGAGTCGCCGCTGCAGCTCCTCGACGCTCTCGAAACGGTCAGACGCTGCGGGTTCAACGGGCCCGGAAGGGTCGGGCGCGGCAGTGCGATCAGACGAATCCGACCCGGCGGAACGACCTGAACCGACGGAACGCTCCGATGCGGCGACGCCATCAGACTCAGCAGCGCGGTCAGACCCAGCGGAACGCTCCGATGCGGCGACGCCATCAGAAACAACGGCGCGGTCAGACGGGGCAGCCGGATCAACAGCGGCGGAACACTCAGACGGGGCGGACGGGTCAGACCCGGCAGGGCGGTCAGACGCTGCGGATGCGGCAGGATGCTCGGGCGTGGCAGGATGCTCGGGCGTGGCAGAACTGTCGGCGGACATGAACGGAACGGGTCCCAGGCTTGCGGTCAGCGGACGTGGCCCGCGCCGCGCACGACGAACTTGAGCGTGGTGAGCTGTTCGAGGCCCATCGGGCCGCGGGCGTGGAGCTTCTGCGTGCTGATGCCGATCTCGGCGCCGAAACCGAACTCTTCACCGTCGACGAAGCGGGTGGAGGCGTTGACCAGCACCACGGCGGCGTCGACTTCTCGGGTGAAACGCTCCGCAGCGGCGACTTCGGCTGTGATGATGGTCTCGGAGTGGCCCGAACCGTTGTCGTTGATGTGCGCAATGGCTTCATCGAGCGTGTCCACGACTCTCACCGTCATCTTCAAGTCGAGGAACTCCGAGGCGTGATCCGCGGCTGTGGCCTCCCCCATCGACGGCACCGCCCGGCGGGCACGCTCGTCGCCCAGCAGTTCCACGCCTGCGAGCGCCGCCGCGGCCCGCGGCAGGAACACGTCGGCGACCGAAGAGTGGACCACCAGCGACTCGAGAGCGTTGCAGACCCCCGGCCTCTGGGTTTTGCCGTTGACGATGATGTCTTGCGCCGTGTCGAGGTCGGCCGAAGCATCGACATAGGCATGGCAGTTGCCGGCGCCGTCGATGATCACCGGCACGGTGGCGTTGCGGGTCACCGACTCGATCAGCGACGGGCCGCCGCGAGGGATCAGGCAGTCGACGAAGCCGTCCTGCTGCATGAACTCGACGGCAGCGTCGCGCGAAGTGTCGGCGACCAGCACCAGCGAGTCGGCGGGCAGGCCGGCCGAGCCGAGAGCCTCGCGGATGACGGCTGCTATCGCGAGGTTGGAGTTGATCGCCGACGACGAGCCTCGAAGGAAGGCGGCGTTGCCGGATTTGAGGCAGAGGCCGGCGGCGTCGGAGGTGACGTTGGGGCGGCTCTCGTAGATGATCGCCACCACCCCGAGCGGCACGCTGACACGCTCTATGCGCAGCCCGTTGGGCCTCGTCCAACCGTCAGCTATCAAGCCGACCGGATCGGGCCTCGCGGCGATCTGGCGCAGGCCGTCGGCCATGGCGTCGATGCGCTCCGGCGACAGTCTCAGGCGGTCGACCAGCGGCGCCGGAGTGCCGTCGCTCTCGGCGCGCCGCACGTCGAGCACGTTGGCCGCGCAGATCTCGTCGGCCTGCTTCACCAGAAGATCAGCCGCCGTCAGCAGCGCCTCGTTCTTGGCTGCGGTGGAGGCCGCCGCGAGCATCCGCGACGCGGCTTTGGCCCGGGCAGCCAGTTCGGGGACGGCGGGGACTGTGGAGGCTGAGGCTGCTGCGCTGCTCACCCGCTCAGGCTATAGGCAACGCGGCTGCCGGCTCTCCCGCAAGAGCCGCTTCCCGCCTCGCGGCCTCAGGAACTCTCCTCACGCTGAGCTTCGCCTTGGCCATCACCTAACTCGGCAGAGCCGTCCCGCCCAGCCTCCGCGTCGCTTTCGCTTTCCAGGTCGTCACTGCCCGTGCCTTCCGTGGAGTCAACGTCAGAGCTGCTCTGATCCGAGTCTGTGTCATCCTCCTCACCAGACTCCTCGTCAAGGTCAGTGGTCTGCTCCTCAGGTGTTCCAGACGTGTCCTCGATACCCGCTTTGGCTAACTCTGCCGCATCACGAGCATCCTGCAAATCATACGGGAACACCCAGCCATACTCGCCCTCCTCATTCATACCCCAGACTTCCGCGAACGGTCCACCTTTTCCTTCCCCTAACGACCCATCGTCATACACACGCACAGCGCCTCCGGATGAGAGGACCCAATATAAGCCCAATTCGTGAGGCCTAGTCCCAGGGCGACTAGAGCCAGCGTACACCAGATATTGCGGGCTATCAGATGCCCCTATACTACGTATCCCTTCACCAAAAATGTCAAATTCCCGATCTATGTGACGCGAATGGACTTTTCCATCAAGGTTTTCAGTGAGGGCGCGAGCTGCGATCATGATCTTCGAGTCAGGTTCGGGCATTTCACCTACTAGCACTTCATCTGCTTGAAGTACGATGGTATCATACACCCAATACCGGGGCCAACTTTTTGAGTTAATGCGGTGCAGGAAGACGCGCTCAGTGTGGCCGACTACATGTCCCAAGAACGCGACTATTGCGCCTTGTGTTATCTCATTAATATCATCAGGAAAGTATTCAGAATATGATGCTGAAGCTACTGGAATGGAATCATCAAAGACTGTTGATAAATCACTCCTTGACACAGTCAAATTGTCAGGATCATCATAATTGCACGTAGCCGTGAGCGCTAAAATTGTGAGTGGCAAAATAATCATGAGCACCCATCTGCGAGTTCTTCTCATCATACTGATCCTTATTAATAGTGAAGATTTATTGCAGTGACTTCCCACGAATCAAGCTTATTATTATTACCTTGATTGAGGCAACTTGATTTCGCAGAACCGTGATCAAACCCTATACTATGCCCTATTTCATGGCATATGACATTTTTACGGCAAATATCCGGCGGCTTTTTTCCCTGAGGCACTGCTTCCCAAGTTCCACATAGGCATCACTATTAATTACAATCTCACTGCTTGGGCATATCGAATTACTGGAAATTCGTACATCGCACTCAAATGATCCAGCAACATAATGCTCCGATAGCACTTGCTTGATCGCAGAAGCCATGCATAAGTGTTGTACACAACCGGCAAGCTGGTGCTCAGTCAGGTGTTCCAGACGTGTCCTCGATACCCGCTTTGGCTAACTCCGCCGCATCACGAGCATCCTGCAAATCATACGGGACCACCCAGCCATTCTCACCCTCCTCATTCACACCCCAGAATCTTGCGAACGGTCTATCTTTTCCTTCTCCTAACAATCCATCTTCAAACACACGAACAGCACCACCAGCAGTGCTGATCCACCACAAACCTGCCTCGTGCTCTGGCGTTCCCGGACGGCTCGGACCAGCATACACCAAATACTCCGGAGCATTAGCAGATCTCATGCTTTGAAGCCCATCACCAAAGATATCGATCTCTCGATTAATATGGCGAGAATGTGGCGTACCGTCACCATTCTCTGTCAAAGCTCTAACCGCCAAAGTGATTTTATTATCTGGTTCCGGCATCTTACCAACTAAAACCTCAGTAGACTGCATGATGATGCCATCATATACATCATAAGCATCCCAATCAATCCACTCCAAATTATCCAGCAATAGCCGTTCTTTATAGCCGACTACTTGACCTAAAAATATGACAGGTGAATCCACTGAAATATCCTCAATACTGTCATACGGCATTTCAAAAACCACTGAACCTGATACGGGTATGCTTTCATCAAAGACAGCAAGAGAAGCAAAATCGTATTTCTCAAGTCTATCCGCTTCTCGGAGTGCATCTAACCTTTGACTGCAGGATACTAAGAGCATGATTATTAATACAGGTAATAGCTTCATAACTCTCAAGTACACCATACGATCATCTTAAATTTGATACACGCTCACGAGCTGTGTAAGTGTACGCCACCCGCACTCTTTTCGTGAACGGCGCTACCCGTATCCGCTCGCTAAGCGGCGGCACACGACGCTCACCCGACTGCACCTCATAACTCTCGGTGACAGTCGCCACGCACTCCCCCGACTCGGAGTCAAACGTCCAAGACAGCGGATCCTCCGTCGTGGCATAGCAACTCGCCACCGGATCCAGCACCGACACCGACGACACCACACACTTGCCGTCACGCAGCACCACCGAAGATCCCGACGGCGGCGCAGCACACTTCTTCAACGCAGCCACACTTGCCACCCCAGAACACTCCAACGACGCAATATCCAGAGTCAAACCTGACGGACACAGCGGCAGTTCCACCAACTGCTCTTCAGTGCCCGGTACCACTCTTAATGGCTGACCCTCAGCATGCGTTGGCACACTCCCCAGCAACACGACCAGCGCAAGCGCCAACGACCTCTGACCGGCAAACCCGACACATGCATGAACCAAGTATCGCGCAAAGCCTGCGCCACGTCAAGAGCAACTTTCTCAGCAGACGCAATCTTTGGCGCTGCCCCCCCCCCCCACTGTCCCCTCTCCTCCCTCCGTAGAGCATTTGATGCAGTCGGCGTCTGCTTGCACGCGCAATATCGGTAAGCCCTCATACAACGACCAGGTTCTCTTGCTCAGACGCCGCAAGGCAGGTGCCCGCATACAGCGAATCCTGCCCTGCCCGGCGGGGCGCTAGCCTCGATGCACTCGCAATGGACAGCCACCAACAGCCCCAGCAGTGACCGAGCCGCAAAGATCCCGGCGATTCTCGGGCTCGGTGATGGTGGCGCTGGGCATCGCGGCCAGCCGCCTGGCCGGGCTGGGCCGCGAGACTGTCGCTTCCCGGCTGCTGGGCAACACCGCCGCAGGCGACGCCTTCACGGTGGCGATGCGCATCCCCAACCTTCTGCAGAACCTGCTCGGCGAGGGCGTGCTGTCGGCGAGCTTCGTGCCCGTCTACAGCCGACTGCTGGACGAGGCAGCCCGAGAACACGACGAAACCAACGATCCCGACGCAACCGACGAGCCGGGACGGATCGCAGGGGCTGTGGCGGCTGCGCTGATGCTGATCGTGGGTTTGTCGGTGGCGCTTATCGTCACGCTGGCGCGGCCCATCACTTTCGTGCTGGCACCGGGGCTGACTGCCGACCGCTTCGAGCTAGCGGTCTCGCTGGTGCGCGTCACCGCGCTGGGCGCCGGTTTCGTGGTGCTGTCGGCGTGGTGCCTGGGCGTACTCAACAGCCACAGGCGCTTCTTTTTGTCTTACGCGGCGCCGGTGCTGTGGAACGCGACGCAGGTGGCGGCGCTGATAGCCGCCTGGCTGCTGGCGTTCGACCTCGACGACACAGCAAGAGCACTGGCCTGGGGGGTGGCCGGAGGCGGTCTGGCCCAGCTGCTGGTGCAGTTGCCGCTGACGCTGCGCCTCATCAAAGGGCTGCGCGTGAGGCGGCTGCGTAACCATCCTCGCCTGGCCGAGATGCGGCGCCGTTTCGGCCCTGCGGTGCTGGGCCGCGGCGTGGTGCAAGTCTCGGCTTACGTCGACTTGATGCTGGCCTCGCTGCTGGCCACCGGCGCCGTGGCTGCGCTCTACCGGGGACAAATCCTCTACATGCTGCCGGTGAGCCTGTTCGCTATGAGCGTGGCCGCTGCGGAACTGCCGGAAATGTCACGGCTCGCCGATGATCCGCTGGCGTTGGCGGCGCGCTGTCGGGCAGCGACGCGCAAAGTGGCGTTCTGGATGCTGCTGGCGACCGCCGTCTATCTGGCGGCCGGCGACCTGCTGGTGGGGCTGCTGTTCCAAGGCGGCGTGTTCACCGAGCAGGACACCGTGCTCGTGTGGTTCGTGGTGGGCGCCTACGCGCTGGGGTTAGCGGCCACCGGCTTGAGCAGGGTGCTGCAGAACGTGTGCTACGCCAAAGGCGACACGGCAGGGCCGGCAAGGATCGCCGCTCTGCGTGTGACGGTGGCCGCCGCGGTCGGCGTCGTGACGATGTTCCCGCTCGACCGTGTGCTGGTGACCCCCGGCGGCCTCGTGGACGACAGCGGCAACGGCGGCTTCTGGGGACTGGCCTGGGCTTTGCCGGAAGCGCAGCGCTCTCTGGAGGACACGGTGCGTCTCGGTGCGGTGGGATTGGCTCTCGGTTCGGCGATAGCCGCTTGGACTGAGCTGGTTCTGCTGACCCGGCGGCTGGCCGTGCAAGAGGCGGTCCGTGAGGCGCTGGGCGCGCCGCTGATCGCGGCGGCGTTGACGTTCGTGGCCACCGCGGCGTTGAAGTTGCTGATCGGCGGCTGGCCTGTGCTGGCGTCGGCGCCGCTGGCGGGCGGCTTCGCGGCAGCCGTCTACGCCTTCGTGGCCTTCCGGCGCGGGGTCGCGGAGTCGCAGCTGCTGCTGGAACCGGCGCGCAGGATCATCTGGCGCAGATCCGCCGATGCAGACGACCAGAGCGAAACAGACGACCCGAACGAAACAGACGAACCCGACAAAAACGAGTAGAGTCTCAAACGTGTGGAAAGCTCTTAAACGCCGTTGGAAATACTTCACTGCTCGTATGGCGGGCCGATTCGAGGAGAACGCCGACCCCAAGATCCAGATGGAGCAGGCCATCACCGAAGCGCGCGAGCAGCACCGCCGGCTCAAAGACCAGGCAGCCAACGTGATCGCCAACCACAAGCAGACCGAGATCCGCCTCAACCGGGCGCTGTCGGAGCTGGAGCGAGTCAACCGCAACGCCCGTCAGGCGATCATGATGGCCGAGGAGGCCGCCGGATCAGACGACACGGCCAAAGCAGACTCCTACACCACTGCCGCGGAGCAGCTGGCGGGGCGGCTGATCAGCCTGGAAGACGAGATCGAAGGCCTCAAGGGGCTGCTGTTCCAGACTTCGGAAGCCGCCGACCAAGCCAAGGCGGCGGTGTCGCAGAATTCGCTGAGCCTCCAAGAGAAGCTGAGCGAGCGTCAGAAGCTTCTGGGCCAACTGGATCAGGCCCGTATGCAAGAGCAGATGAACGAGGCCATGACCACCCTGTCGGAGTCGGTGGGCGAGGACGTGCCGACGCTCGCGGAAGTCCGTGAGAAGATCGAATCCCGCTACGCCAAAGCCAAAGGCGCCGCCGAGCTGGTGGAGCAGGGCAGCAGCGAAGGCCGGATGCTGGAGATCGAGGCCGCCGCTCGCAACCAGGAAGCCAAAGCGCGGCTCAGCCAGATCCGCGAGCAGCTCGGATTCGCGGCGTCATCACCCCCGGAGATCCCCCAGTCCACACCCGCAAAGGACTGAAACCTCTTAGCGGCCCGCGAGCCCGATCTCTGGTGCCATCAAACTTCCCTGGAAGGCCTAATCGCGGTAATAGCGGTAATAACCGCATTAGAGCACCGCTGAAGAGCACCTGAACTCGCAATAGCGGTAATAACTGCAATAGTCGAGGCTAGACTGTCCGAATGGGCAGACTGGTGGATGCGGAGGGCTGGCTGTTCTCGAACGGTGCCTACGGACGCAAGCAGTACACAGCCTTCGTCCCCCACGAACTGGCTGGATGGTCGCCTTCGGTGCCTGGTCGTGTCTTGAGTCCGCTGCTGACCGCCGCCGAGGGACTGAAGACGCTCGGAGGCGCCGCTGATGTCGCTGCAGCAGTCGGTGCTTGGCTGAGAGCGCGCGACGAGAGCATCCGGTCCAGCCTCATCGAGGGCGTGCGTTCGACTGTCGCGGGTCTGGCCTGGGCGCAGTATCGGCAAGCCGCGGGAGAGTCCTTGCACGACGAGGAGGACGCTCTCACCTTGGGAGCTTCGAGACAGATCGACCAAGCCGTCGATCTGGGGCGCCGCATGAAATCGGGACAGGACTGCACGCTGGACGATCTCCTGTCGTTGCACAGTGCTCTGTTCGCGGGCACGCGCGATGAACGCCTCGGCGGGCGGCTGCGCGACGAACCGATCTGGGTCGGGCCCCCGAACTGCACCATCGATCAAGCGACGTTCGTGGCGCCTCCCGACTCTGCGGTGCCAGAACTGCTGGAGGACCTGATCCGGCACATCAACGACTCCGACGACCCGCCTCTGGTTCTGTCCGCCGTGACCCATGCCCAGTTCGAGACGATCCATCCATTCGAGGACGGCAACGGACGCACCGGACGGGCGCTGATCCAGGCAGTCCTGAACGCGAGAGGCGCCCTGGAGGGGGCTGCGCCCATAAGCGCCAGCCTGGAAGCCGACCGCCGAGGCTACTACCGAGCGCTCGGGCATTGTCAGACGCCCAGCCCGGCCGGAGACCTCGCCGCCCGCGATGCTCAGCTGCTGCCGTGGCTGGAAGTCTTCCTAGGCGCCTGCCGACGCGCTGTGACCGACGGGCAGCGAATGAATCGTCGGGTTCGAGAGATGCAGAGCAATTGGCGCAGGCGGGTGAGAGTCATGTCAGGCTCGACGACGGACAGGCTGCTCGATGCGCTGCCGACGATGCCCGTGTTCACCGTCGAAACCGCCTGCGAGCGCCTCGACGTGGGCGAGCGGTCCGCTCGTCGGGCGGTCGACTCGCTGTCAGAGGCCGGCATCGTCGCTGCGGGCGCCCGACGCAACCGCAAGTTCACGGTGCCGGATGTGATCGACATCCTGAGCGGCGCGTCTCCCGAAGGCGGGCGGCAGCGGACAGCGACCGCCGGCAGAGAGGATCACACCCGGATGAGGGCGTCGGCACAATGCACCCACAGAGGCACGCGCTCGAAACTCCAATGCGTGCTAGCGGTCGGCCACGCAGGGGCGCACCGCTACCGCTGAGAACCCAACTGGCTTGATTCGTGTCGGGGGTGTTTGCTTAGCGATGGTAGCTAACGCTGCTGGTTCAAGCGGCGGGCAGGACTACCAGGTCGTTGGCGTGGATGACGACGTTCGGGGCGCCGGGCGGCAGATCCTCGCGGCGGCGACCGACGGCGCTGCGCAGTTCCTCGCCGCTGTGACGGGCCAGGCCCTTGGCGAAGACAGCGCCGTGCTGGTCCTGCACTTCCACAGGCGAGCCCGCGTCGAAGTCGCCGCCGACTGAAGTGACCCCGATCGCCAGCAGGGATTTGCCTCGCTCCAGCGCGGCCCTGGCGCCGGAGTCCACCACGATCACGCCCTGGGAGACCACGGCGAAACCGATCCACAGCTTGCGCGCCGGCAGTCGCTGAGCAGACGCCCTCACCAGGGTGCCGACCCCCGCCAGACCGGCTGCGGCGTCAGCCAGCACGTCGGGTCGTCTGGCGTCGGCGATCACGGTGGGCACGCCCGACAGCGACGCCACCCGGGCCGCGGTGAGCTTCGAAGCCATGCCGCCGCTGCCGCGCCTGGTTCCCGCCCCGCCGACGCGGCTGGCGAGCATCTGGTCGAACTCGACGATCTCAGATATCAGCGAAGCGTCGGAGTTGCGGCGGGGGTCGTCGCTGAGCACGCCGGCAGTGTCGGTCAGCAGCACCAGCAGATCGGCCTGCACCAGGTTGGCCACCAGCGCGGCTATCCGGTCGTTGTCGCCCCAGCGGATCTCGTCGTCGGCGACCGCGTCGTTCTCGTTGACTATGGGCACGACGCCCAGATCCAGCAGCCTGCGCAAAGTCTCCGCGGCATGCACGTACTGGCTGCGGATCACGAAATCCAGCGGCACCAGAAGCACCTGACCGGCCACCACGCCGAGGCGCGCGAAGATCTCCCTGTAGATGCCCATCAAGGCGCTCTGGCCGACGGTGGCGACCGCCTGCAGAGTCTTGATGCTGGAGGGCCGCCGCTCGCCGCCCAGATTCAGTTCGGGCAGGCCCGCGGCGATGGCGCCGCTGGTGACCACCAGCACGCGGCTGCCCGAACGGCGCAGCTCGGCGACCTCGCCGCAGAACTTCTCGAGCGCGGCCCGGTCGATGGCGCCGATCTCGTCGGTGATCGACGAAGTGCCAATCTTGGCCACGACGGTGCGCTCCCCTGCGGCGCGGCCCGACCCCGCAGCCGACCCCGGCGACGGCGCTCCCGCCTCTGGAGCGGCGGCATCAGCAGAAGCGCCAGACTCTGGGTCGCCTCTTTGTGGAATGACTGCTTCAGGAATGACTGCTTCAGGGACGCCGGATTCCGGGACGCCGCCGCTACTGGCGCCTGCTTCAGGAGCGGCCTCGTCAGGCATGTCGAGCACCCGGAACACTGTTCGCTTCGCCCGGTCCGCCGGAACCGGCATCGACGGCGCCGGCTTCATCGTCGCCATCGCCGTCTTCGGTGTCGGCGAGATACGCGAAACTGAAATCGCCGATGCGGACCTCGTCGCCGTAGACAGCTCCGGCACGCGCCAAAGCCTTCTCGACTCCGAGGCGCCTCAGACGGTCTTGCATATAGGCGAGAGCACCGGCGTCGGTCAGGTCGCTCAAGGCCACGGCACGACGTGCGGCCCGTCCGCGCACCTCCCAGAGGCGACCGTCGAGCCGACGAACCGCTACCTCCTGCGCCGGAGGCAGCGGCCGATGCAGCATCGGCGCTTCGACGACCGGCTCGCAGGCGCGCGCCTGCGTCACCAGCCTGCGAAGCTCGCCCAGCGTGTGGGCCACGCCCTCGCCGGTGACCGACGACATGCGCCCCAGATGAGAGACCCCAGGCGAAGAATCGCTCGGCTCGGGCAGAGCAGCCTCTTCGGCGGTGTCGGCGCGGCTGCCGACCACCAGCCGGGGACGCTGCAGCAGCTCGGGCCGGTAGCGGCCCAGCTCCGCGAGCAGCACCGACAGCTGCTCAGCCGGCGAGCAGCCAGCCAGCTCGCACAAGTCGACCAGCACCAGCAGCACCCGTGCCCTTTCCACATGCCGCAAGAAGCGATGACCCAGGCCGCGCCCCTCGCCGGCGCCTTCGATCAATCCTGGAATATCTGCCAGCACCATCTCGAAAACGTCGTCAAAAGAGTCCTCCAGACGGCACACCCCCAGATTGGGTTCGAGTGTGGTGAAGGGATAGTCGGCGATCTTGGGTTTGGCGGCCGACACTCTGCTGATGAAAGTCGATTTGCCCACGTTGGGGAAGCCGACGATCGCCACGTCGGCCAGCAGTTTCAGTTCCAGACGGAGCCAGCGGCGCTCACCGAACTCGCCCTGCTCGGCGAAGGCGGGAGCGCGCACCCGGTTGGACAAGAAGCGCGCGTTGCCGCGGCCGCCGACGCCGGCAGCAGCAGCCAGCCAACGCTCGCCGTGAGCCGAAAGGTCGGTCAGCTGCGAACCGTCGTCGTGGTCGAGCACCACGGTGCCCACCGGCACCGCCACCTCGGTGTCGTCGCCGCGGGCGCCGTGGCGCCTGTTGCCCGAGCCGTGCTTGCCGTTGCCGGCCCGGCGATGCGGGTGATCGCGGAAAGCCAGAAGCGAAGAGACGTTGCGGTCCGCCACCAGCCAGACGTCGCCTCCGGCGCCGCCGTCACCGCCGGAGGGACCGCCGCGGGCCACATGCGCCTCACGGCGGAAAGCCACGCAGCCGGCGCCGCCGTCACCGGCAGTGACGTGAAGATTGCATTCGTCGACGAAACCGGACACGCCTCAAGCCTAAGACGCCGAGCGAAGCAGACGAGCCGACTGCGTCCGCACAAGACTGGGGCAGCGGCACACGCGCCGTGCAAAAACACGCTCGCAACGTTGTGGCCGCGCTGTCAGGGAAGCCGACCGGCGCCCAGAGCGCCCTCGGTTGAGACCGGTAGCCGCCGTGCTGCGCTGCCACGCAAAGAGAAGCGGCAAGACTGACGGACGGCGCGCCCGGCGCTCTCAGACTTCGGCGGGGACCACTTCGACGAGTTTGCGTCCGTGGCGGGCGCCGAAGCGCACCACGCCGTCGGCGGTGGCGAACAGAGTGTCGTCGCCGCCGCGGCCCACATTGGCGCCGGGATGGATCCTGGTGCCCCGCTGGCGCACGATGATCGCTCCCGCCAGCACCCGTCCCCCGTCGAAGACTTTCACCCCGAGCCGCTGCGCGTTGGAGTCGCGTCCGTTTCGAGTGGAGCCCCCGCCTTTGGTTTTGGACATGACTGATCAGCCTTCTTTGTCGGCAGCCCTTCAGGCTTTGTTCACAGGCCCTCAGGCCTTCTTGATGTCGGTGATCTCCAGAGTCGCCAGCGTCTGGCGATGACCCCAACGGCGCCTCTGGTTGCTTTTGGACTTGTAGGTGAAGCCGCGGATCTTGGGGCCGCGATGCTCGTGCAGTACCACTGCCGTGACGCTGGCGCCGGCCAGTTCCGACGGCGTGGACAGCACCGAGGCGCCGTCGACCAGCATCACCGGGCGCAGCGAGACCTCCGAGCCGGGCTCGCCGACGCGTTCCACGTCGATGGTGGCGCCCCGCTCCACGCGGTACTGCTTCCCGCCGGTTTCAACGACTGCGTACATGACTGAATCAGGTTAGCGGCTAGTCGGCGAGTTCTGCCATGAGCCGATAGCCGCGGCCCGAGCAGTCCTCGCAGAGATCCGACAGCGACTCGAGCAGCCCCTGACCGCTGCGCTTGCGGGTCATCTCCACCAAACCCAGACCGCTGATGTCGAGCACCTGAGTGCGGGTCTTGTCGCGCGCCAGCGCTTCTCGGAAGCGTTTGGACACCTGAGCCCGGTTGGCGGCGATCTCCATGTCGACGAAGTCCACCACGATGATCCCGCCGATGTCGCGCAGCCGCAGTTGGCGGGCCAACTCTTCGGCCGCCTCCAGGTTGTTGGCCAGCACCGTCTCTTCCAGGCTGGAGCTGCCCACGTTCTTGCCGGTGTTCACATCCACCACCGTCAGCGCCTCGGTGTGCTCGATGATCAGCGAGCCGCCCGAAGGCAGCCAAACCTTCGGCACGAGAGCCTTCTTGAGCTGTTCGGTGACGTAATAGCGCTCGAAGAGCGGCAGCTTCTCCTTGTCGGCGTCGTAGTGTTCCACACGGTCGGCCAACGGCGAGATGATCGACGACACATAGCCCGCGACCTCGGAGTGCAACGACCGGTCGTCGATGATCACCCCCCGATAATCGGAATTGAGCTCCTCGCGGATCAGCCGCAACGGTGCCGCAGGCTCGCGGTAGAGCAAAGCCGGGGCCGTGCGGGCGGCGGCGAGCTTGGAGATGTCGTTCCATTGGCCCACAAGGCGGGCGATGTCGCGCTTGATCTCGGCTGCGGTGACCTTCTCGGCTGCGGTGCGCACGATCATTCCGTGACCTTCCGGCTTGGCTTTGTCGAGTATCGACCGCAGCCGCCTGCTCTCGGAGTCGGGCAGCCGTTTGGATATGCCGACACCCGAGGAGTTGGGCACCAGCACCACGAAGCGTCCAGCCAGCGACACCTCCTGGGTGAGTCGGGCGCCCTTCTCGCCGATGGGGTTCTTGGTCACCTGGCAGAGAATCGACTGGTTGGGTTTGAGCAGGTCCTCGATGCGCGGCCGGGACTGGTCGCCGCCAGAACCGGAATCGATCTCGTCGGAGTCGTATTGGACGTCGCCTCGGTAGAGCACCGCGTTCTTGGGCGTGCCGATGTCGACGAAAGCCGTCTCCATGCCGGGCAGCACGCTCTGAACCCGTCCCAGATAGATGTTGCCGTGGATCTGGCCGATGTCGTCGGCCGGGCGAGACACGCTGAACTCGATGAGACGGCGCCCTTCGAGCACGGCTATGTGCGTGGCCTGCTCCGAAACGTGGACGCACATCAGATAGCGGCCCACGGCCTGGCCTTTGCGGGTGCGCCCGCGGCGGCTGTGCAAGCTCTTCTCGTCGAGTTGCACGGGTTCGTCGACGGTCACGGCCTCGACCACGGCGGGAGCGGCGCCGCCTGACGCGGCTTGGCCGCCGCGTCCGCCCCGGCGGCGTCGGCGCCGGCGGGCGCTTGCGGATCCCGCCTCGGAACCGGATCCCGCCGCCGGCTCAGGATTCCGCGCGGCGGGCGCGGCTTTGGGCGCGGCGGCGGGCGCGGACCGAGGCTGCTTGCCGGGCGGCGCCGGGGCGGGGCGAGTGTCGCCGATCCGTGGCTTGCGCTGCGCAGGAGCGGCGCTCTCGGGCGCGGCGCGGGCGCGGCGCGGCGCGTCTGCCGTCACCGGCGCGGCGCCGCCGGCCTGCCTGGAGCGTCTGGAGCGCTGCCGCCTGGGTTGCTCGGACGACTGCTTATCAGATGCTTGCGGCTTATCAGACGACCGCTGCGTCTGAGGCGCCTTCTGCTCCTTCGCAGCCTTGGCGGCTTGCTGGGCTTGCGGCGCTCGTGACGCGTTCTGACGCGCTCGGCCTGATGTCTTGGAGTCGCTTGAGCGCGACGCGCTCGACGACTGCGGTTCTTTGTCCATTGTGTTCCTTCGAGTGAACGCGCGGGGCGCTCATGGCGCGGCTCCCGCTGCTGAGACCGACAGCTCGCGAACCGTCAGCGGTTCGCGGCGCTGGTCTGTGTCTGTGGTGATCCATTGATGAAGACGGCAGGCGCGCAGCACCCGCAAAGGCGGACGCAGCGCGGCAAGAAACTCCTCGCCACGCACCGCTTGAGGCTGCGTGGCGAGATCGTCGAGGAGCCTCACACCGTCGTGGCGGGGGGTCTTCATGCCGTCCTCGCCGCCGATGTAGTGGGCCGGTTTCGCCACTTGGGGCAGCATCGGTTCAAGCTGCTGCCACAAGCTCTGTTCGCGCAAGTCATGATGTCGCAAAGTCGTTACCGCGAGTCTCGTCGCCGCGGCCCCTGCCTTGTATCAAGCCGCCGCGGAATCTCTGCCGTGCAGTTTACTAGTGGGCTCGGATCATGCCTTCGATGCCCAGGCGGCGCCGGTAGACGCCGGCCACGAGACCCAGCGCCACCAGCGTCGTCAGCATCGACGACCCTCCGTAGCTCACCAGAGGAAGCGGGATGCCGGTCACCGGCATCATCCCCATGGTCATGCCCACCGACTGGAACGTCTGGAACAGCAGCATGGCGAAAATCCCGGTGGACATCAGCTGCTCGAAGGACGTCGCAGCGAGCTGCGCGGTCCGCCACACCCTGAACAGCAGCAGCGACAGCAGGCCCAGCAGCACAGACGCCCCGCGCAAGCCCAGCTCCTCGCCGGCCACCGTGAAGATGAAGTCGGTCTGCTGCTGCGGCACCAGATCCGAGCGGGTCTGAGTGCCTTGGAACAGCCCCTGGCCTCGCAGGCCGCCGTTGCCGATGGCGATCTGGGCCTGCTCGACGTTGAAGGCGTAGCTGGTCGACTCTTCGCTCACGTCAGAGGTGAACAGATAGACCCGCAGCCGGGCTTCCTGATACTCCGCCAGCACGTCGGAGCGGTAGATGCCCACGGCGCCCACCACCGCCACTATCACCAGCAGCACTATCCAGCGTGCTCTCACCCCGCTGATCACCACCATCAGCAGAGTGATCACCAGATAAACCAGCATCGTGCCCACGTCAGGCTGCAACAAGATCAGCGCTATCGGCGCCAGAGCCAGAGCCAGAGCCAGAACAGTCCGGGTCAGGCTCACCTCAGGAGGCGCCGGGCTCGTCCCCGGGGCTCTCTTGCCGGGCGACAGCATCATGGCCAGTCCGAAGATCAGCCCCAGCTTGGCAGGCTCCGACGGCTGCAGCCTGAAAGGCCCCAGCTCCAACCAGGCTCGGGTGCCGTTGACTTCCACGCCGAACAACGCAACAACGACCAGAGAGGCCAGCATCAGCGCGAACACGGCCGGATAGAGCTTCCGCATCCATTCCAACGGAGCGAACGCCACGGCCACGGCGCCGACGAGTCCCACCGCTATGTAGAGAACCTGACGTTCCAGGTAGGAGGTGTCAGGCTCGGTGAAATCGCCGACCACGCCGCGGGTGGCCGAATAAACCAGCAGCGCCCCCATCGCCGCCGTCGCCAGAGCTGAAAGGATCAACAGCGGATCCACCAGCAGCCACCAAGGATCCGGCGAAGCCTGGCGGCGCGACGGGTCTTTCGCCGAGGACGGCACGGAGGTCGCAGGGCTCAGAGCAGTCACGGCAACGCGTCCAGTCCGCTCTCCTCGACGGCTTCGGGGCCGCCCACCAGCTCGGAGCAGTGCTGCGACAGCTGCGGCTGGGCCGTCGAGATCGGCTCACCGTCGGAGTCGACTTTGATCGCGCCGGTGCGCATCCCCTCGAAGAACGACGCGAGCAGCTTGACCTCGTTGTAACAGATGTCCACTTCGGCGGCTGTGAGCGCCCGCTCCACGGTGTCGGTGGCGATCGGCAGCAAGACCCGCGCCACCGCCGGCGCGGCCACGTCACCGCCGAAGCCGGCTTCTTCCAGCACCATCGACACCACCACTTCAGGGGTGTGAACCAGGCCGCGCTCTGGCCAGGCGGACGGGCCGAATCCCACGAACCATGCGTAGTCGGCTTGGCCCTGCTTCTCGGCGGTGCCCGTCTTGCCCGCCACCGGCCAGGCGTCGAGCGGAAAATCGACGCCGCCCTCGCCGGGGCGGTTGAAAGCCTCGAACGCTGTGCCGCGCAGCAGCGTCGCTTCGCTGCTGCCGGTCAAGTTGTAGGCAGTGACCCCGTTGAGGCCGTCCAGCAGCGGCTCGGAGATCTCGGCGGGCCATTCAATCTGGCGCAGCAGCCTGGGGCCGAACTCGTCGAGCACCGCGCCGCTGCGGTCGGTGATCTTGGTGGCGATGCTGGGCTGGTGCAGTTTGCCGCCGCTGGCGGTCACGGCGTACATGTTGGCCATCTGCAGCGGGGTGACCAGCAGATTCCCCTGACCTATCGAGAGGTTGATCGTGTCGCCGGCGAACCACTGGTCGCCACTGCGCTGGAACACCCCCTGCTCGAACTGGTAGTCGTAATACGCCTTGTCGGGCACGACGCCGGGGCGCTCGTTCGGCAGAGGGATGCCCGAATGCGCTCCCAGCCCGAAAGCTCGCGCCGACTCCTGGATTCCTTCGTCGAGCGGTTCCGGGCGCAGGAAGAAGCCCTCGCCGCCGAGCCGGTAGAAGTAAGTGTCGCTGGACACCGTCAGAGCGTCGCGCAGATCGACGCCGCGCTCGCAGCAGTAGGGGCTGTTGAACACGCAAGTGTCGGAATCCACGGTGCAGTACGGGTAACGGTAGGTGCCGATGTCGGTGTAGAAGTCGTCCACCGCCAGCAAAGAGGCAGGATCGTCGCCTATCACGCCCTGGGTCATGGAGGCGTAGGCGGTCACCAGCTTGAAAGTGGAACCGGGCGGGTAGAGGCCCTGAATGGCGCGGTTGAGGATCGGCGAATAGTTCTCTTCGGCGACCAGATCGTCGAACAGCCGCTGCGATATGCCGTTGACGAAATCACCGGGATCGAAGGTGGGGAAGGACGCCATGGCCAGGATCGAACCGTCACGGGGGTCGAGGGCCACGGCCGCGCCCGAGGACGCCACGAACTCGGGGGCGTCGGGCTCGTCCTCGGGGAGCTCCTGACGGCGGGCCTCGTCGAGGCCGCGCCGCAGTTCCTGCTCCAGCAGGCTCTGAACGTCCAAATCTATGGTGAGATGCACGTCGCTGCCGGGCATCGGGTGGCGGCTCTTGTCATCGTGGACTCTGACGATCTCCTCGCGTCGGTTCACTTCCAGGACGCGCACGCCGGGCACTCCCCGCAGCTGGTTCTCGAAGATCCGCTCCACCCCGGATTTCCCGATCTCGTCGTCGGGCTGATAGGTCTTGGCGCTGGGATCGGCGCCGATCCCCGACGGTCCGACTTGGGCGACCTGGGCGCGGTACTCGGCCTGGGTCAGCGGGCCCACATAACCGAGCAGGTGAGCCGCCAGCTCGCCGTAGGGGTAGCTGCGGACAGTGCGCTCCTCCACTGTGACCCCCGGGAAGAGATCCGGCCGCTCGCCGAGATAGACGAGCAGCCCGGGTTCGATGTCGAAAGCGACCGGCACACTGTCGAAAGGCCCGAACTGCTGGCTGGCGAGGCGCTCCTCGATATGGCTGACTTTGGTGAGGCGCCCGGAGCGGCTGATGATCGCGGCCAGCTCCCTCAGAGCGGTCCGCTGCTCGGATTCGCTGAGCGCCGAGTAGAACGCTCTGCGGTCGATGGACACCACCTGCACCACCCGGTTGTCGACGAGGATCCGTCCTTTCACGTCGAAGATCCGCCCGCGGGGTGCTTCCGTGTAGACCACCCGCAGAATGTTGGCGGCGGCAGCGTCCTGCAGTTCCACTCTCTCCAGGACTTGCAGATACCACAGCCGCGCGAACAGCGACGCCACCAGGCAGATCGCCACGATGCCGATCACGTAGAGCCGGAACCCTCGGCGCCCGGCGGACTCTGCTTGTGCGGTCGTCATCAGCCGGCGCCTCGGCCGCCTACGCCCGGCATCGCCTGGTCGACGGCCGCGATGGCGCTGATGCCTGTGCCTGCGCGCTCACTTCGCCCGAGTCCGGCGCCGCCAGAAACCGCCGAAGGCCGCGCCGCTGTCAGCAGCGTCGTCACGGCTGATCCCCAGAGCCCATCGCATCGCCGCAGCAGCAGGCCACGCCAGCACGGTATTGAACAGCGACGCCACCAGCACGATGCTCAACAGGCGGTCGGTGAGGAGCCCGCTCTGTCCGATGACCGTGCCGAGCAACGCATACGCCGACACCATGGCGGCGGTTCCCAGGAACACCAGCGACAGAGTCCTCGCCGGGGTGTCGTGGAAAAGGTCCTCGGTGAGGTCTCCCAAAGCGTAGGCGACCACCGCGAAGGTCAGGGCCGCCAGCCCCAGCGGCGTCGGCAGGTAGACGTCCCAGGCCAGACCAGCCAGAAAAGCGATCACCGAACCGTTCTGGGAGCCTGCGAGAAGTCCCGCCAGGATCGCCAGCAGCGCCGGCAGTTCGGGCGCCACGCCCGCGACCCGCACCTCGGTGAAGAAAGTCAACTGCGCCAACAGCGCCACCGCGAAGACGAGAATCACCCGCAGCGAGGTCAATGCGACGCCGAGGCTGTTCGACAGCAGCCGCGGATACGACTGCGCCGACCGGGTCCGGGCCGGCTGCGTCGAAGCGGCCCGCTCCCACAACGGCGTCGGCATCCCCGCCGAAGGCCGTACCGGGGTCACCGCGACTCCTCGGCGGCCGGCGGCGGAGCTCCCGGCTCGGAGATCTCAGGCTCGGGCTCTAGGGTCTCGGGCTCGGGAGCGAAAGGCTGAGGGTCGAAAGGAGACCCCGGCGCTGTCGGAGGCTCGTCCTCGGGCTGTTGCAGAAGCACCGACACATAGCCCAGCTGCCCCACATCGACGTTCAGATCGACGGTCACCAGCTGCACCAGACCCGCCTCTGAGGGCTCGACCGACAGCACACGGCCCACCGGTATGTCCGCCGGATAGCGGCTGCCCGCCGCAGTCACGACCCCGCTGCCCACCGCGGCCAGCTCAGACAGGTCGCCCGTCTCGGGCCAGCGCAGCCCGGCGTCCACGACGAACTTCGACGCGTCGCCGGCCAAGCCGTGGCCGAGGCCCACGTCACCGGTGCCGAGCAGGCGCACGCCTATCACCAGACCGGGATCGCTCACAGTGGTGACCGTGCTCGAAGTGGAGTCCACCAGCTCCACCCGTCCCACGAAACCGGCCGAGGTCACCACGGCCATGCCCGGCGCCACGCCGTCACGATGCCCAACGTCGATCGACAGCACGTCATCGGCGAAGTTGCCGGGAGAGTCGCGCAGCACCGACGCAGCCAACCGAGGCACGTCGCTGACGTAGGCGACGCCGGTGGCCGACAGCAGCCGGTCGAAAGCGTCCTGCTCGGCGGCGGAACGGATGTCGGCGGTGGCGAGGCGGTCGAGTTCGTCTTGGAGTCTGGCGTTCTCGTCTTGGAGGTCGCTGTAGGTGAACATCACGGTCCAGACTCGAGCCACGGGGCCCAGCACCACGTCAGCCGCCGACACCACCGGCTCGAGAGCGTCGCGGACGCGGCTCTGCACCGCCTCCAGCGGACCGAAGCCGCGGAAATCGAGTGTCAGCAGAGTGATTGCCGTCAGTATCAGCAGAAGCAGGCGGTAGCGGGACCGTGCCCTGCGCTGGGCGACCGCCATCTTGCAGGCTTAGAGGCCGCGCGAACAGGAGATCTGACAGCGTCCAAGAGAAATCACCGCAGACCCAAGTCAAGCATCTGGCCGCAGCCGCGCGCCACTGCGTGCAACGGATCCGGCGGAACCGTTATGGGTATCGCAGTCTCGTTGGCGAGCCGCTGATCGAGGTTCCGCAGCAACGCTCCGCCGCCGGTGAGCACTATGCCCGCTTCCATGATGTCGGCCGCCAACTCCGGCGGGGTGTGATCGAGGGTGCTCCTGACAGCGTCGCAGATGGCGCTGACCGACTCTTCCAAGCCTTCGCGGATCTCCTCGGTGGTCACCGGCACCACCCTGGGCAGGCCGCTGACGAGGTCGCGGCCCCGGATCTCGGCACGGCACTCTTGGGCGAGCGGACCGGCGGAACCGAGCACGATCTTGATCTCTTCGGAGGTGCGCTCGCCGATCAGCAGCGAGAACTCCTTTTTGACGAACTGCAGGATGCCGTTGTCGAACTCGTCGCCGCCCACCCGCAGCGACTGGCTCGTGACGATGCCGCCGAGCGATATCACAGCAACCTCGGTGGTGCCTCCGCCGATGTCCACGACCATGTTGCCGGTAGGCTCCCAGACTTGGAGTCCGGTGCCTATGGCTGCGGCCATCGGCTCCTCGATGATCTGGGTCGGCTTGCGGGCGCCTGCCGATTCTGCGGCCTCCTGAACAGCCCGCTGCTCCACGCCGGTGGTGCCCGACGGCACCGCTATGACCATTCTCGGCTTGGTCCAGTGCTTCATGTGGACCCGCTCTATGAAGAAGCGCAGCATCTCCTCGCACATGTCGAAGTTGGCGATCACCCCGTCTTTGAGGGGGCGCACGGCCTGAATGTGCGAGGGGGTGCGTCCGATCATGCTCTTGGCCTCAGAGCCGACTGCCAGAACTTTGCGGCTGCGTGTGTTGACAGCCACCACGGACGGCTCGTCGAGCACGATCCCCTCGCCGCGCACATAGACGACGGTGTTGGCGGTGCCCAAGTCCAGAGCCATGTCGCGGCCCACCATCCAACTGAGCCCCGAAAGCATGCTGGCTTTGCTCATAACGTCGCCTCTATAAGTTCGCCGAACCGTGTTGTGCCGGGATGAAACTCAGCCAACCGCCGCAAAGAGTGTAGACGCCAAGCGGCGTCCGCGCACAGCCGGTCGGGTCGGACCGCTAGCGCGATTGCAGATGAGGGAAGAAAATCTCGATCTCTCTTCGCGCCGACTCCGCCGAGTCGCTGCCGTGAACCAGGTTCTCGGTGACTCGCGTGGCGAGATCCCCGCGAATGGTTCCCGGCGCCGCGGCCGAGGGATCGGTGGCGCCCATCATGACCCGCACCGTGCTCCAAGCATCCGGCGGGCCTTCCACGACCGCCAGCAGCACCGGGCCCCTGCTCATGAAGGAGACCAGCTCGTCGTAGAAGCCTTTGCCGACGTGTTCGTGATAATGCCGAGCCAGCACTTCGGGATCCAGGACGCGCAGCTCTGCCGCGACCACCCTCAGACCCTTGCGCTCGAAGCGCCCGATTATCTCTCCGACGAGGCCGCGCTCGACGGCGTCGGGCTTGCAGATGACCAGCGTGCGATTCACGGCCTGCGATGCTACCGCCTGACGCCGCCGACGGATTCGCCGCAGGCCCGGGACTCGAGAGCGACTTTGGCTGCGCCGATCACCGTGAAGGAGCCCGTCACGATCACCGCCGGGGGGTTCGCGGAGTCGGGCGCGGCGGCTTCGAGGACGCTCTCGGCGAGACGGAGGGCGCGTGCCAGCGCTGCGCCGACGTCGTCGATCGCCTCCGCGGGCGCGCCCATCGACTCGGCCGCGGCCGCTATCTCGGCTGCCGGCACGCCGCGGGCGGTGGGAGCGGTGCAACACAGCACCCGGTCGGCTTCGGCCGCCTCGAGACCTTCGAGCACGCCCGCGACATCGCGGCCCGACTGCATGCCCACCACCAAGAACCGCTCCCCGACAGGGCCGAAATCCTCTTTGAGCGTGGCCGCGGCGGCGCAGGCCCCGGCAGGGTTGTGAGCGCCGTCGAGCACCACCAGCGGTCCGGAGCGCCTCCCTCCGGCGGCAGCGCCCGCGGCGCCGACGATCTCGAAGCGTCCGGGCACCCGCACCCCGGCGAGGGCCGCCTCCACCACGTCATCGGGCAGCCGAGCCTCGAAGAAAGCCTCGACCGCGGCGACCGCCAGCGACGCGTTGTCGAGCTGATGGCGGCCGTGCAGCGACATCAGCACATCCTCGTGACAGCCGTAAGGCGTGCGGAGATCAGCCCGCCAGCGGTGCCCGGTCAACCGTCGGCGCTCGGCCGCGAAGTCACGGCCGCGCTCGAGCATCGCGCCGTGCGGCTCGGCGCGGAATATCTCACGCATGGCGGGGTCCGTCTCGCCGCACACCACCGTGGCGCCGGGCTTGATGATGCCGGCTTTCTCCTGGGCTATGGCACGGCGCCAGTCGCCGACGCCGTCGGTGTGGTCACGGGCCACATTGGTGATGGCGGCGACTTCGGCTTCCACGATGTTGGTGGCGTCGAAGCGGCCCAGCATCCCCACCTCGACCACCGCCACGTCCACAGCCACATCAGCGAAATGCTGCAACGCCGCCGCGGTCACCGTCTCGAACCAGGTGGCGCGCATTCGCAGATGCTCGACGAATCGGGCCACGTCGCCTATCGCTGCGCCGAAAGACTCCTCGTCGATGGGCTCGGAGTCGACGCTGAGGCGCTCGGTCGGCGACACCAGATGAGGGCTGGTGTAAGCGCCGACCCGCAGCCCCATCTCCTGGAGCAGCCGAGCCGCGACCCGCACCGTCGAGCCTTTGCCGTTGGTGCCCGTCACGTGAATCACGCGGTAGCAGCGCTGCGGGTCGCCCATCGCCTCGGTCAGGCGCCGCATCGAGTCGAGGCTCAGCCCGGCGACTCTTCCGGCCCGAGGGCGCGCCTCATGGTTGATCAGCGTGCTGAGATGGTCGAGGGCTGTTCGGTAGTCCAACGAAAAGCCCCTCGTGGTTTCCCCTCAGGTCTCAAGTGTTCA
Source organism: Acidimicrobiaceae bacterium (assembly GCA_026708645.1). Classification (GTDB taxonomy): domain Bacteria; phylum Actinomycetota; class Acidimicrobiia; order Acidimicrobiales; family Aldehydirespiratoraceae; genus Aldehydirespirator. Next base: position 35,301 of record JAPOUM010000015.1, read on the forward strand.
GGTCTCAAGTGTTCAGGTCTCAGGCGTCAGGCCGACGACTCGGATCGCGGGTCCGCGCAGCGCCGCTGTCGTCGGGCTGCGGCATGGCCGCGAGTTTCGCCGTCAGTTAGCTGGCACGCCGCGAGCGGGTGTCCTCGGAGTCGGCCTCAGCCAGCGGCACCAGAGTGGGATTGACGTTGCGGCGCACCGCTTCACGGTCGATCACCACATCAGCGGCGTCGGTCTGGCCGGGCAGGTCGTACATGATGTCGAGAAGCACCTCTTCGAGCACCGCGCGCAGCCCGCGGGCACCTGAGGCGCGCTTGATCGCCTCGTCCGCGATCGCCTCGAGCGCGTCCTCGGTGAACTCCAGCTCGACGTTCTCGAATCGGAACATCTTCTGATACTGCTTCACCAGAGCGTTGCGCGGCTCCACCAGGATCCTCATCAGAGCCTCGCGCTCCAGTCCGCCGACCGAGCCCGTCACCGGCAGGCGTCCGATGAACTCCGGGATGAGCCCGTATTTGGCGAGGTCCTCAGGAAGCACCTCCGAGAATATGGCGCCCAGGTCTTTGTCCTGCGGTCGGCGTATGTCGGCGCCGAAACCGACCCCGCTGCCGCCGGTGCGACGCTCCACGATCTGCTCGATGCCTGCGAAGGCGCCGCCGCAGATGAACAGCACGTTGGTGGTGTCGATATGGATGAACTCCTGATGCGGGTGCTTGCGCCCGCCCTGGGGAGGCACCGAGGCGGAAGTGCCTTCCAGGATCTTGAGCAGAGCCTGCTGGACGCCTTCGCCCGACACGTCGCGGGTGATGGAAGGGTTCTCGCTCTTGCGGGCGATCTTGTCGATCTCGTCGATGTAGATGATGCCCTTCTCAGCTTTCTTGACGTCGTAGTCCGCTGCCTGGATCAGCTTCAGCAGGATGTTCTCGACGTCCTCGCCCACATATCCGGCCTCTGTGAGAGCGGTCGCGTCGGCTATCGCGAAAGGCACGTTGAGCATCCGGGCGAGGGTCTGCGCCATCAGCGTCTTGCCGCAGCCCGTGGGGCCGATCAGCAGGATGTTCGACTTCTGCAGCTCCACTTCGGGGTCTTGGCTCTCGCCGAGGCGCACACGCTTGTAATGGTTGTAGACCGCGACCGACAAGATGCGCTTGGCGCTCTCCTGCCCGACTATGTAGTCGTCGAGAAAGGCGTATATCTCACGAGGCGGCGGGAGCTCGCCGAAATCCTCCTCGGAGGACTCCGCCAGCTCCTCGTCGATGATCTCGTTGCACAAGTCGATGCACTCGTCGCAGATGTAGACGCCGGGGCCGGCGATGAGCTTCTTGACCTGCTTCTGCGACTTGCCGCAGAACGAGCATTTGAGAAGCTCGCCCCCCTCACCGAGCTTGGCCACAGCGGCTCACCCCCTGACCTCTGGATGCGCGCCCGAGGCAGATGCAAGCTGATGGCGTCGCTGATCCGTCATTCTGCTCATGTGTCCGCCGCTCAGCCGATCGCCCTGATGGCGCTGCTGTTGTCCACCACGTTACGCGCTCGGATCACCTCGTCGATGATTCCGTACTCCTGCGCCTGATCGGCGGTCATCACGAAGTCGCGGTCGGTGTCGGCGGCGATCCGCTCGATGGGCTGGCCGGTGTGCTCGGAGAGAACGTCCTCCAGCGACTTCTTGAGCCTGGCCACCTCCGAGGCGATCCGCTCGATGTCGCTGGCGTCGCCGTGGGCGCCCGCATACGGCTGATGCAACAGGATCTTGGCGTGCGGCAGCGCCAAGCGCTTGCCTTTGGATCCGGCTGCCAGCAGAACCGCGGCCGCTGAAGCCGCCTGGCCGAAACAGATGGTGGTGATGTCGGGGCGGATGTACTGCATCGTGTCGTAGATGGCGAAGAGCGCATTGATGTCGCCGCCGGGGCTGTTGATGTAGAGGTTGATGTCCTTGTCGGGATCCTCGGATTCGAGGTGCAGCAGCTGCGCGCAGACCAGATTGGCCACCACGTCGTCTATGGGAGTGCCCAAGAAGATGATGTTCTCCTTGAGGAGCCGGCTGTAGAGGTCGAAAGCCCTTTCGCCGCGGTTGGTCTGCTCCACCACGGTGGGCACCAGATAGTTGCGAGGGTTGATCGTGCTCATGGATCTTCCTGTTCTGAGTCTTGCGATGCGGGGTCTTGCGGTGCGGGGTCTTGCTGCCCGGTTTCTCCGGCAGCTTCTTCTTCTTCTTCTTCGGCGAGGCGCAACAGATCCGGGTCGATGGCGTTGCCTTCGGGATCGAGCAGCTCGACGCGCTCGGTGATCCACTCCAGAGCGGCGCGCTTGGAAATCTGCGAACGCATCTCCGAGAGCCGCCCCGAGGATGCCAGCGTCTCGCGCAGGCTGTCGACCTGTTCTGAAGCCTGTTCCGAGGCGCCTGAGCCGTTCGGTGAGTCCGAAGCGTCCTGCCCGGAATCGGGGTCGGCGGCAACGCCCGCAGCGCCAGTGATGGCCTTCACCAGGCGCCGCAGTTCGACGTCCACCGCTTCGGAGTCCGCGTTCAGCCCCTCCGCT
>JAPOUM010000028.1 GCA_026708645.1 Acidimicrobiaceae bacterium
CCTGCTTATGCCACAAGTGTCGTCTACAGCGTTCCCACTGTTGATGACAGCACAGCCGAGCCTGACAGCACGGCCACGTTGACGTTGCGCTCAGGGACCGGTTACAGCGTGGCGGTGGCGAACCAGGGCAGCGTCACCGTCACAGACGACGACACCCCCACCACCATCGCGGTCACCATCACCGCCAGCAACAGCGGCAGCGTTACCGAAGGCGACAACCTGACAGTTACCGCCACATTGGCCAGCCCGGCGCCGGCAGCGGTGACGATCCCGGTCACCGCGACGCCGGGCACCGCTGTCGCAACCGACTACACAGCCCCCGCCAGCATCAGCATCGCCGCCGGGCAGACCAGCAGCACAGCGACCCTCACCGCCGCAGACGACACCGCAGACGAACTGTCTGAGACGCTGGTCTTGCAACTCGGGGCGCTGCCGCAGGGCTACACGACAGGTACGCCGTCGAGTGTGACGGTCACCATCACCGACGATGACGCCACCACCGTCACCCTCGCACGCGACACCGCCGCGACGCTCACAGAAGGCGAAAGCATCGATCACACGCTCACCTTGGGACGCGCCCTAGTCGCTGGTGAGACGCTCACTGTGCCGCTGGTGTTCAACACCGGTGCCGCGACTCGTGGCAGTGATTACACGCTCGCCTGTCCCGATCCGCTGCCGGCGGGCGTGGTCTGCAACAATTTGAACAGCGGCGCTGCGATGGTGGTGTTCACCGGCCCGTCCGCAGACACGGTGACGATCACGGTCGCCGCCGCAGACGATGACACGACAGAAACCGGCGGCGAGACCGTGAACATCGGGCTCGGCACGCCCACTGCGTCGGGTCTCGACGGCGGCACTGTGCCCAGCGACAATGCCGCGGCGTTCACCATCGAAGACCCGCCCGCCACCGTCGACCCGCCTCCCGACACGGCTGTCACCATCGCGGTCAGCAACAACGGCAGCGTCACCGAAGGCGACAACCTGACAGTCACCGTCACGCTCGCCGCCGCAGCGACAGCCAATGTGGTCATCCCGGTCGCGACCGTGAACGGCACCACGACCATCGCCGACTACAGCCTCTCAGCCACAGGCGTCACCATCACCAGCGGCTCGTCCTCAGGCACGGTCACGCTCACCGCCATCGACGACACCGCAGACGAACCCTCAGAAACGCTCACCATCAGGCTCGGCACGCTGCCGACCGGTTACGCGACGGGCACGCCGTCGAGTGTGACGGTCACCATCACCGATGATGACGCCACCTCCGTCACGCTCGCACGCGATGCGGGCGCGACGCTCACAGAAGGCGAAAGCATCGATCACACGCTCACCTTGGGACGCGCCCTAGTCGCTGGTGAGACGCTCACTGTGCCGCTGGTGTTCAACACCGGTGCCGCGACTCGTGGCAGTGATTACACGCTCGCCTGTCCCGATCCGCTGCCGGCGGGCGTGGTCTGCAACAATTTGAACAGCGGCGCTGCGATGGTGGTGTTCACCGGCCCGTCCGCAGACACGGTGACGATCACGGTCGCCGCCGCAGACGATGACACGACAGAAACCGGCGGCGAGACCGTGAACATCGGGCTCGGCACGCCCACTGCGTCGGGTCTCGACGGCGGCACTGTGCCCAGCGACAATGCCGCGGCGTTCACCATCGAAGACCCGCCCGCCACCGTCGACCCGCCTCCCGACACGGCTGTCACCATCGCGGTCAGCAACAACGGCAGCGTCACCGAAGGCGACAACCTGACAGTCACCGTCACGCTCGCCGCCGCAGCGACAGCCAATGTGGTCATCCCGGTCGCGACCGTGAACGGCACCACGACCATCGCCGACTACAGCCTCTCAGCCACAGGCGTCACCATCACCAGCGGCTCGTCCTCAGGCACGGTCACGCTCACCGCCACAGACGACACCGCAGACGAACCCTCAGAAACGCTCACCGTGCGCCTCGGCACGCTGCCGACCGGTTACGCGACGGGCACGCCGTCGAGCGTCACGGTCACCATCACCGACAACGACCCTCCACCACCAACCCCGACCACACCAACAACACCGCCGACCCCGCCGCCAACCCCGCCGCCAACCCCGCCAACCCCGGCCCCGCCGCCGACGACACCGGAACCCGACACAGACACCGAACCCGAGACCGACACAGACCCAGAAACAGAAACAGACACTGGTACCGGTCAGGGGTTGGATCCCGGATCCGTGACTGAGACCGAGACGGACTTCGAGGATCTCGACGACGCCTCCGACACGCACCGAGAGGCCGTCACCGGGCTCACCGAAGACGGAACCCTCGAAAACGTCGGCTGCGGCGACGACAGTCTCTGCCCCGGCCGGCCCCTCACCCGCTGGCAGCTAGCAGTCATACTCCTGCGCCAGCTCGACAAGAACAACCAACCAGACCCCGACAGCGGCGACACGCCAGACCCCGACAGCGAGACGAGCCCCGACCAGCCAGACAGCGGCGACCCCGGCCTCGAAGGAACAGAAACCGGCGAAGACACCGGCGACAGCACCGGCGGCGACCCCGAAAGCGACGATGACCCCCCCGACAGTGACGCTGACGGCGATCCCGACGGCGGTGACGGTGCGGGCGGTGAGGCGTGGCGTGCTGAGTATTTGCAGCGTCTCGCCGGGCTCGGTCTCACCGACGGCTGCGACTCAGGCGACGGTTGCGGTGATGTGCAGCTCACCCGCGCGCAGGCCGCTTATTACATCGTTGAGGCTTTCGGGTTGACCGCCCCCGGAACCGGCGTGTTCACCGACGTGCCGCAAGACGCCGCCTACGCCGCGGCGATCAACGCCTTGCACGCGGCGGGCATCACCAACGGCTGCAGCAGCGAACCGTTGAACTTCTGTCCTGATGAGCCGATCACGTTGCAGCAGTTCGCCAGTCTCATCGCCAGAACAGCACAACACGCCGAAACGACCGAAGAACCCGAAGAAGCCCCACCCGAAGAACCCCCGACCGACCAAACCGACACCGGACCCGTGCCGGTGTTCGAAGACATCGACAGTGCCGCGCCCGCGCATCGCGAATCCGTCACCGAGCTGACCGACGACGGAACACTCGACGACGTCGGCTGCGACGACGACCGGCTTTGTCCCCGACAACCGATCAACACCTGGCAGTTCGCGGTCATACTCCTGAGACGGATCGACAATCAGCAAACACCCGACAGCGACAGCGACACGTCAGACGCTGATGATGACGGAGGGTCTGGCGAGGGAGCACCCGCCGGCGACGGCGCCGACAGCGGAACTGAGACACCCGGCGAAGCACCCGACAGCGCCGACGGCGAAGGGTCGTCTGACGAGGGGACACCTAGCGGTGCTGGCGCTACGCCCGACAGCGACACGCCAGACGCCGACGCCGACGGCGGCGACGCGCCCGACAGCGGAACAGGAACCGCTGACGCCGGTGACGAGCCCGGCGCCGATGACTGGTGGGCGCCGTATCTGCAGCGTCTCGCCGATCTCGGCGTCGTCACAATCTGCGACGACGGCAGCGACACCACCGACGGTGATTGTGTCAGAGACATGCTCACACGAGCCCAAGCGGCCCGGCTGATCGCCATCGCTTACAACCTGCCTGATGCTGACGACTCCGCCGGTTTCGACGACACCGCAGACAACCCCCATGCCGCGGCCATCGACGCCCTGCACGCGGCAGGCATCACCATCGGCTGCACAGCAGAGCCTCTGAGCTTCTGCCCCGACCAGCCGATCAGCCGCCAAGAAGCAGCCACCATGATCACCCGCGCGACCGGCTTGAAACGAGCAGCCGGCTAGCAGAAACCGCAGGTCGTGTCCGGCCCCGGACACAGTGGTGCCGCCCGGCGCCATGGCGTTGGGGATCCCGGCCCGGATCCGCGAGGAGGGGTGCAGCGGCGGTGAAATGGGGCCGCCCGGCGCCATGGCGTTGGGGACTCCGGCCCGGATCCGCGAAGAGGGTGCTGGCCGAGGGGCACAACCAGGACAACGCCGACCTTCACGCGGAGCGCGGCCGGCGCTTCCGCGCCGAGATGCGCCGTAACGGCTGATAGATTCGACGGTGCCGGCGACACGCGGCAAGACGAAAGGTCACAACATGACTACGGCGGACATCGGGGTGGATCTCAGCCGCTACCAGCTCGGCTGGAGCGACGAGGAGGATTACGTCTTCAAGCCCAAGAAGGGCCTGGACGTCGACATCATCAGCGAGATGTCTTGGCTGAAGGGCGAGCCCCAGTGGATGCTCGACTTTCGCCTCAAGTCGCATCGCCGCTTCGAGCGCCGCCCGCGCCCGGCCTGGGGCGGCGACACCACCGGCATCGACTTCGACGACATCTACTACTACATCAAGCCCACCGAAACCCTGGCCAACGACTGGGACATGGTGCCCGAGTCGATCAAGAACACCTATGAGCGCCTCGGCATCCCCGAAGCCGAGCGCAAGTATCTCGCCGGCGTGACCGCCCAGTACGAGAGCGAGGTCGTCTACCACCGCAACCGTGAGGACCTCGAGGCTCTGGGGGTGCTGTTCTGCGACATGGACACCGCCCTGCGCGAGTATCCGCAGCTGGTGAAGCGCTATTTCGGCTCGGTGATCCCGCCCAACGACAACAAGTTCTCGGCTCTGAACTCGGCTGTGTGGTCGGGCGGCTCTTTCATCTATGTGCCGCCGGGGGTGGAGGTCGAAGCGCCGCTGCAAGCCTATTTTCGGATCAACGCCGAGAACATGGGCCAGTTCGAGCGCACCCTGATCATCGCCGACGAGGGTTCCAAAGTCCATTACATCGAGGGCTGCTCGGCGCCCACCTATTCCACCGATTCGCTGCATTCGGCAGTGGTGGAGATCGTGGTGGGGCGCTCGGCCCGGGTGACTTACACCACGATCCAGAACTGGTCCGACAACGTCTACAACCTGGTCACCAAACGCGCCCGGGTCGAAGCCGAAGGCCACATGGAATGGATCGACGGCAACATCGGCTCCAAGTTGACGATGAAGTATCCGGCTGTGGTGATGGTGGGGCCCAAGGCGTCGGGCGAGGTGCTGTCGGTGGCTTACGGCGGGCCGGGCCAGCATCAGGACACCGGCGCCAAGATGACCCACGCCGCGCCCGAGACCACCTCCAAGATCGTGTCGAAGTCGATCTCTTCGGGCGGGGGCCGCACCTCCTACCGGGGCTTGGTGCGGGTGGAGGACGACGCTCACGGCTGCAAGAGCCATGTGCAGTGCGATGCGCTGATCCTCGACGGTGACTCGATCTCGGACACCTACCCGTACATGGAGGTCGGCTCGGGCGACGCTGTGATCGGCCACGAGGCCACCGTGTCCAAAGTGGCCGACGACCAGCTCTTCTACCTGCAGAGCCGGGGCCTCACCGAGGAGCAGGCCATGGGCTTGATCGTCAACGGTTTCATCGAGCCGGTGACGCGCACTCTGCCGATGGAGTATGCGGTGGAATGGAGCCGGCTGATCGAATTGCAGATGGAAGGCAGCGTCGGCTGACAGTGCGGGTGAAAGCCGCTGATTTCTTGCGACTGGGGGTGCCTCCGGTTCTGGTTATGGGCTGTTCGAGGGTCGTGGCGAGGCTCGGGCGATGAAGGCAGACTCACGGCGGACTCCATCGGGGGGGGGGGGGCTGGCGCAAAGCTGACTTTCGGGGCGGTGCCGTCCGCGGCCTTTGCGTCTCGTTCGGCGGGCGGCATTCGGGTGCTTCCCGGTTATCTGGTGGGTTCTGACGGCGGCCGGGCGTGTCGGGCCTTTCGTTGGGGTCTGGGTGCGCTGTTGTTTGTGCTGGTCGCGGCGTTGTCGCAGTCCGTTGTGGTGTCTGTGGCTTCGGCGCAGACGCCTGTGGTTCCGCCTGCGCCGTCGAATGTGCAGGTCGAGCTCGGCGGGT